>DHDP01000018.1:0-239 GCA_002399405.1 Treponema sp. UBA4873
GGCATACTGACTGTCATTTTTCTAGAACTGCCCAAAATAGACGCACTGGGAGACGTGCCGCCGGAAAGCTTGAATTCAGAGCAGAAATGGTGTAAATTTTTCCTGGATGCAGATAATCCGGACAGGCAGGAATATGTGAGAAAGCTGGCTGCGGAAGAAGGAGGCATTATGGAAGCAAAGGAGACGCTCGACAGGATAAGCACTGACTGGGTGCTGTGGAAGAGGGAATTTGACAGAGA
>DHDP01000018.1:452-1072 GCA_002399405.1 Treponema sp. UBA4873
TTGAAAATGCGCTTAAAAAAGGCCTGAAACAGGGGCTGGAACGAGGCATGGAACAGGGTATCCGACAGGGTATGCAGCAAGGAATGCAGAAAGGTGTTCAGCAGGGAACAATGCAGACAAAGCGGGAAGTTGCACTCAATATGAAAAAAGACGGGCTTCCTGCTGCAAAAATAACTGAATATACCGGTCTTTCCGAAGACGAGATTCAAGGGCTGTAAGTATTTTTCCTTGTTTTTACGGAAAATAAAAGGCTGGCTTATAGTAAATATAAGTCAGCCTGATCGTTCTAAAACGAGGGGAAAGATTTTCGGCAATGCCGTGCCTACTTGCTCTTTCCCATTTACCGGATTAAGCGGTCCGGTCCCGCCATTTTTAAATCCCTGAACCGGCATTCCGCTCGATCAGGTACATACCAAGAGCAACAACCGCTAATAACAGAACTAATACCGCCATAGAAATACCTCCTACAACAAGTACCACAAAAAGTTGTGTTTCTGCATCACTACCGTTGCTATTGAAGCAGAATTGTGTTTGGTAATCCTGCTAAAACCTATATATATAATAATATACGGGAGAAAAAAGTCAAGAGCAAAAAAGGAATGCCCAACAGGAAGGGCATT
>DHDP01000018.1:1338-684268 GCA_002399405.1 Treponema sp. UBA4873
AAGGGCATTCCTTTTTTGCGTCTGAATAAACAGAAAATGCGGAGCATTTTCTACCTACGACTTAAAATCAGAGAATGCCCAACAGTGCTTCTTGCCCGGCGTTATTTCCTGTTTCCTGCTTTGCAGAGCATCTGTGCACTCAGGGCGGAAACAACCGGAACGGCGCTGATAACGGCGAAACTTCCGGAAAGCGCCTGAATAATTTCCACCGCTATACTGTTTGAATTCAGAACCTGATTCGGCTGCATGTTGTATGTATATATCTGAACAAGCATGACAAGAGAGGAACCGGTAAACGCGAGGATAAGCGTATTCGCCATTGTTCCCATCATATCACGTCCCATGTGCATTCCGGCGGTAAACAAATCCCTGAATTCTGCAGACGGATTGTTCAGGTGCACTTCGTTTACGGCAGACGCTATGGACATGGCAATATCCATAACCGCACCGAGCGATGAAATCAGTACGGCCGCAAAAAGCAGTCCGCCGATTCTGAGTCCGGAATGGGCCGCTATCTGCATGAGTGAATCAGTGTCGCCGAACGTGAAGCCTGAAATCATGGTGAGCCTGCAGAACACCGCCTGTACGCCGGCAGCAAGACAGAGGCAGATGAGCGTACCGGCCGTTGCAGCCGCCGTTTTTCTGCCTGTTCCGCCTGTCAGCGGCAGCGTAATACCTGCCGTTACGGCGGCAAGCAGCACGGCGGCTCCTGCGGGCGGAATTCCGCGGTACACGAGCGGGACAAAAACGAACAGTATACTCGAAAGCGTAAAGATAATTGCGAGTACGGACCTGAATCCCTGCCTGCCGCCCGCCGCACAGAGCAGGAGTACAATCAGTACGGCAAAGAGGCAGAGAATAAACAGCCTGTCAGGTGTACTTACGAAGACGTGAAGAGACTTTCCGTCCGCGGTTGCATTCACGGATACTATGAGATGCTTCCCGGGCATAAACCGGTAACTTGTATCGTAGTTCAGATAGTTTGTAACCGGAACGATTTTTCCGGCGTATTGTCCCGTCAGAATGCGGACTGTCAGTTCCTGAAATCCTGTTACCATACCCTTTTGTCTGGAATGATTTTCCAGTTTCTCGGATGAAACTGCGGTAACGACTGCTTTTTCAAAGGACACGCTGTCCCTTCCGGAAAGTTTGTATATGTCGTAATAGGATGTATGACGGCTGACCAGCATGACGCATGCCGTATAGGAAACAACAAGAACCGCGAGTACGATATCTGAAATCAGCGGCCTGCCTGATATGTGAAATTTCATCTGGAATGCTCCGTGCATTTGCCGGTGTTTACTTAGGAGCAGAGAAAAATGCCGGCTGATATCCGCGTATCGGCCGGCATACGACTGCTTATTTATTTATTGTATATGCGTCAATGGCTGCGCCGGTATCAGCTTCGTAGACGGTGAACTTGAACTGTTTGTCCGTTACCGTTACGAAGGAATACGTCGGTACGTTGTTCTGCCATCCGACAGCGCTGAACGAATGGTCGGAACCTGTATTGTATTTGTAATACTTGCTGCCTGATGCCGAATCGAGCGTGATGTATACAGTTCCCTTCGGATTTGTGACTGTGCCGGTTTTTGTCGTGTCGACCGGCATCCCGCCGAACATCTGGAACGTCCGTGTGTAGTAGTGATCGTGTCCGTTCAGAACAACATCTATCTGATTGTTATCCATCAGTTTAGTCCAGTTCTGTCTCATGAACAGCACGTCGTCGTCGGGAGTATTTGCCGCTGCATGATTCGCTTCGCTGTAGGGAGCCTGATGAAATGCGACGATTCTCCATTTCGAATCTTTGTTCGCGGCGATCGCCTCTTTCATTGCCTGTTCGTGAGCAGCTGTATCGTAGAAATTGTTGCCTTCAAGGATGATGAAAAGAACGGGCCCCTGCGTAAACCAGTAATCGCCGTCGTTGTTCAGTATTTTGTTGTTGGACGTCTGTCCCAGATCGGAAACGTTCGGAAGGTTGTAATGGAAACTGTAGTATTTTCCCATCTGAAGATCGTGATTGCCTTCAAGTACGGCGAGCTGATACTCCTGTATGTAATTGTGAGCAATGTCCGGGTTCATAAATATTTTGTATTCCGCCTGCTGCTTAGCTATTGAATCGTAGTCGTTCACCTGATCTCCGAGTGAGAATAGAAAGTTCACATCAGGATGATTCTTCTGCACGGCTGCGAGAGTCTTTGACCATCCTGCACGATCGTGTTCCAAATCTCCCGACGCGCCTATCTGAGGATCGCCGAATACAGCGAAGCTGATGCTGTGCACATTCCCCGTTTTGAACGTGTACACGCTGCTCCATGCCGTACCGTCGCCGACGCGGTATGAATATGCTGTATCCGGAGCGAGATTTTTGACAGTCACTTTGCAGGCATATTCGCCGGTGGCAGCTTCTGCGTTATTCGGATTGTCCTCAACACCCTCCGTCGCAATGGCGGGAACGGAAATTCCCGTATAATCAGCATTCTTAGGGAACTGGCCTTTTTTAACTTTTTTTGCCTCCGCAAGCTGTACGACAGGCGTTGCAGACGAACCGGAAACCCAGTTGAAGCGGGCCTCTGAAGTATCGCTTCCGACGCCGGCAGTAATATTGTACGGCTCCGCCGGAATCTGTCCGCGGATAACCGCAGTACGCTGAGTTGCAGGGGTCGTCTGAGCAGTTACGGATGTCAGCATCGCTGCTGCACAGAGAACTGTAAAAAGTACTTTCTTTACCATTTTCATAACATTTCTCCTCTAAATGAAGATATCTGTGTTATATGCACGGATTACCGGAAATATCGGGATTCCCGGTACAGATAATTTCTTATACTCCTGCTCTGTATTAATTCGGTAAAAAAACTGTGAAAAAGTAATTAAATGGTACGGTAGATATACACGGAGTCTGGCTGCTTATCAGAAGAGATTACACTTAGTTACCTTGGTACAGAAAAACGGTCCGCTTACGCTGAAAAAAAATCAGTGTGCTCCGGCTCGCAGTAGCGAGAGTCGCACTCTGATTTTTTTTCAGCTCCGCTGCCCGTTTTTTCTGTATACGATGTAACGAATGGGACATTTCTGAAAATCCGTATGTCTGAAATATCTACCGGCGTTTACGGAGCGAAAATGCTTTTTGAGCAAGAATATGAGGCGGAACGCATTTGCGTCAGGTACGCGCCTCCTGCGCTCTGATGAGGGTAAAAAAAATACCCGCCAGGGATGGCGGGACTTGTAAAGCGGGAATCCCGGCGAGCTTGTTGTGCGCCCCGGTGAAGCAGGAAAATCATTGCAGAAGTATTCAGCCCTAAGATTTTCCTGCCAAGTAATTTTTGCATGGATGCAAAAATTACTTCATTCCCAGCCGAACGTTGCGGGCGGTTTGTTCGTGGCGTCGTAATATACTGCGTCCGTGAAGGGGAACGCCGCTATCTGCCGGACGATCGGGTCGAGTACGTCGGCGGGAAGGTGCGCGAAGCGGGCCGTCATGACGTCCTCGCTGCAGACCGGACGGAGGACGAAACTTGCATGATCCGGACTGCCTGCGTAGGGCAGATCTATCGTGAGGTGCTGGAAAATTTTATTGTACCATCCGGTCTCGTGCAGCTTCGTAAGCACTATGTTGTCCGCTTCGCGCAGCTGGTCAAGGCGGCGCTTGTCGCAATATCCTTCCTGAAGGGCCGGCTTTACGCCCGGTTTCTGATAAAGGCGAAGCAGGGTACGGTTGATGTACTGCGCGTTGTTCGTGATGTGCGAAGACGCTTCCTCAATAAGATTCCAGTCTTCGGGGTGCGCGTAGAAGCCGTCTTCGAGCGGTGCGAACGAAAGAACCGACGGGAACCGGTAGGTGCGGAAGTCGCCTTGAACGCCGACCGAACGCACGGGAAGTATGTACTGTTCCTTGAGGACGGAGCTGCCGTCGAACGGCCCAATCTTCATTGCGGCTATTTCCGCGCGGGCTTTTTCGTAGTCTGCCTTATCGCTTCCGCTCATCCTGCCGTCAGTACAGAGCACGTTGATAGAAAGTCCCGGTCCCGGGAACGGATGGCGCATGACAAGTTCGTCGCTTAATCCGAGCTGCCGGCCTATGGCGCGCACTTCGTCCTTGTACAGATTGCGCAGCGGTTCTATGATAAGCCCTTTTTCGATAAGCGCCTGAATTCCTGCGACGCGGTTATGATGCGTTTTTATCGTCTTCGAGTTCTTCGTTCCGCCCGATTCGATGATGTCCGGATAGAGCGTTCCCTGCGCGAGCATCCATTCGTTTTCATCGAGGTGCTGCTTTGCGACGACATCGTTGCGCACGGTGATGAAGTTTTCGCCGACCGACATGCGTTTTTTCTGCGGATCGGTAAGTCCCGCTATCGCCTTGAGAAAACTCGCACTTGCGTCCTCGACAATAAAATTGTTGAAACCGAACGTACGGTACTGTTCCGCGACTGTCCTGCTTTCGTTCTTCCGCATAAAACCGTTGTCTATATGCAGACCGAGCACGCGGTCCTGCCCGAGCGCCTTGTTAAGCAGCGCGAACGTAACGGTGCTGTCAACGCCGCCGCTCAAAAACAGCAGTACGTTCTTATCTTTCGCGTCCGTTTTGATGTCGTCGAGAATGACGTTGAGGACTGTGCTCTGGTCCCAGTTTTTTTTCATACCGCAGAACGCCGCGAAATTCGCGAATATTCTGTTTCCTTCGGGAGTGTCCTTCACTTCGCAGTGGAACTGGAGCGAAAAGCGCTTTTCGGAAAGATTCTGGAGCGCGGCGTATGTGCAGTCTTTCGTGCTGCCGACAATTTCAAATCCGCCGCCGGCCTTCGTTACGGCGTCCTGATGGCTCATCCACACCTGCGTCGGAGATTCTACTCCTTTGAACAGCGGGCAGTCTTTGTTCGTCACGGAAAAGTGCGCGATGCCGAATTCTCCCGTCGCCGCTTTCTCGACTGTGCCGCCGTAGCACGACGCCATAAGCTGATGGCCGTAGCACAGTCCGAGCATCGGAATGTCGAGACCGAATATCTTTTCGTTGAATGCCGGAATATCCTTTTCATACACGGAACTCGGTCCGCCGCTCAGGACAATTCCCTTTGTGTTTTCAAACGTGTCGACTGATGCGGACGGGAGCGCAATTTCAGAATAGTAGCCGAGCATACGGAACCGTTTTGCAATAAGGTGCGCATACTGACTGCCGAAATCGAGGACGACGATTTTCTCGCGGTTCATTTTTTTGTTCCTTTCCTGTTTTGAGTGAAATCGCAGGCTGCCTTGATGAATTCACGGAACAGCGGCCCGGCTTTGTTCGGACGGCTCTTGAATTCCGGATGGAACTGGACGCCGAGCATCCACGGATGATCCGGTACTTCGCATATTTCAACAAGATCGCGTTCCGGATTGATTCCCGCGATGATAAGACCCGCCTTCCTGAACTCTTCGCGGTACTTGTTGTTGAATTCGTAGCGGTGGCGGTGGCGTTCCCAGATTGTCTTCGAACCGTATGCTTTTTCAGTGAGCGTACCCGGCGTCACTTTGCATTCGTATTTTCCCAGACGCAGCGTACCGCCGAGAATTTTGCCGTTCTGGTCGGGCATGAGGTCGATGACGGGATACTTTGTGCTTTTGTTCATTTCAGTCGAGTTTGCGTCTGTATAGCCGAGAACGTTCCGGGCATATTCTATAACTTCAATCTGCATTCCGAGACAGACTCCGAAATACGGCACCTTATTGATGCGCGAAAACTTTGCGGCGCGTATCATTCCCTCGATTCCCCGGTCTCCGAATCCTCCGGGAACGATGATTCCGTCCGCATTTTTAAGCCGTTCCGCCGTCATCCTGTCGTCGGTGAGCGTCTCCGCATCGACCCAGTCGATTGTTACCGCCGCCTCGTTGTTGATGCCCCCGTGCGTAAGTGATTCTACCACCGAAAGATACGCGTCGTGCAGCTCTATGTATTTACCGACGAGCGCGATGGTGACGGCCTGCTTCGGATTGTTGAAGCGGTCGACCATCTTCTGCCAGTCGTCGAGGTTTGATTTTGTGTTTTTAAGACCGAGCGTCTCGCAGACGGCCTTTCCGAGACCTTCCTGTTCCATCTGGAGCGGAACCTCGTATATTGACCGCGCATTGAGGTTTTGAATGACGTGGCTTGTGTCGACGTTGCAGAACGATGCGAGCTTTTCGCGCGTTCCCGTATCTACAGGCTGCTCTGTTCTCAGCATGATTATGTCGGGCTGGATGCCGAGTTCCTGCAGTTCCTTCACCGAATGCTGCGTCGGTTTCGTTTTAAGTTCGTCGGCTTTCTTCATGTACGGAACGAGCGTCAGGTGGATGTAGCAGCAGTTGTCCTCTCCGACCTTGTATTTCATCTGGCGGATGGCTTCCATAAAAGGCAGCGACTCAATGTCGCCGACCGTACCGCCTATTTCTGTTATGATAACGTCGGCTTTCGTTTCCTCGGTGGAAAGAAGCATCCTGCGGAGAATTTCCTCGGTGATGTTCGGTATAACCTGGACGGTACCGCCGTGGAATCCTCCTTCCCGTTCCTTATTGAGAACCGCAAGATACACGCGGCCCGCCGTTGTATTTGATGACTGCGAAAGAGAAGCGTCGGTGAAGCGCTCGTAGTGTCCCAGATCAAGGTCCGTTTCCGCACCGTCGTCGGTGACGAAAACTTCCCCGTGCTGGTACGGATTCATGGTGCCCGGATCGATGTTCAGGTACGGATCGAACTTCTGATTTACCACTTTGTATCCCCGGCTTTTTAAAATAAGGCCGAGAGAGGCGGCGGCAATGCCTTTCCCCAGACCGGAAACAACTCCTCCGGTTACGAAAATGTACTTAGTCATCAATCTTAATCCCTGTCGCTTGCGACGATTTTTCATTTAAAATACAAAGTCTATCATACCGGAAAATCGCCTGTTCGTCCATAAACCCGGGCGACATAATCGGACACCTGCGACAGCGCTTTTTCAGCAGCCCGCGCGTCGTTTTCAAGGAGCGCGCGGAACGAGGCCGCCTGTATTCTGATAAGTTCGCAGTCGGTTTGGGCCTTCGCCTCTCCTGCGCGGGGTTTGTTCAGTATGCATGCCTGTTCGCCGAAAAAGGAGCCCTTGTCGTAATAGGTAAAATTGTCGTTTCTGCAGAGAACGACCGTTCCGCTCAGCACGTAATAGCATTCGTCGGTCGCATCGTTTTTTGAATAGATGATGTCTCCCGATTTTACGGCGATTACGTCGTCCTTTTTCATGAGCGTTGCAGGTTTTATGAACAGAACCCGTTTGATGACGGAAAGAATTGCCGTATCGTCCCGTTCGGGCAGAAGGTATAATTCGCCGAGAATCAGCGAATCGAAGAATTGGAACACGTAGATTATCTGCGCACAGGTGAAAAACAGCGTAAAAAATATGTACACTTCGAAAAGCAGAATCATTACGTTGCTCAGAACCCCGTAGATGAGGTTGTAATTTTCCACATTGAGGAAAATGTTCATGAATTTCGAAATGATGAAGAAAATCACCGTGCAGCCGGCGGAACAGACAACGCAGAGTTTCATTTCCGGTTTTGTGCCCGCCGCGAAACGGTAGGAGAGCGTGACGAATATAAAGATGAGCGAGTAAGCAAAAATATTAATAAGAATTTTGGAAGTCAGTCCGAACAGATGCGGAATCTGACTTCGCAGCGTGACAAGCGCCGGCTGCGTAAAAATCTGACGTATGGTAAACATGGAAAAAATGATGATTACCGACAGGACGACAAGAACAAGCTCTCCGGCGAAAATTATAAACTGATCAGACAGGGGGCGGGAAGGAGCCTTGTAGTGGAAAATATGATTTATCCCCTGCATGACTGTTGCGAAGAATTTTCGTGCCATCCAGATAATGAAAAGCACCGGCAGAAAATCGACCCAGCCGAACGTTTTGTATTCAAGCAGCGTATTGATGAACGATTGCACATCGAACATATTTTTATACCGGCCTGCGAAGGAAAGAAGTGAATTAATAAACGTCGGAGAGGCGTGCAGTATTCGGACAAGGACCGCAAGCACCATCATGATAATCGGGATGAATGAAAAGAGGAATCCGAAGGCGCATGCCGCGGCATAACTGTACAGATTATTTTGAATATAATAGACGGTTGTCAGATAAATCGTCTGAGCGACCATATATTTTTCAGGGCGTTTTTTCCTCGGTGTTTCTTTCATCTTAGAATAGGGGCGTCATGGAGAGATTTTCCGGTTTTTCATCTGAACCGGAAAGCGGAGAATCTGAAACAGGATCTGCGTCTGTTTTTGCTTCCTGCAGTTCTTCATCGGAAACATCGAAAAGAAATGCGTCGTTTTCCGGTTTTTTTGCATCATCCGCAGGTTTTGAGTAGTCCGTCATATCGCGTATATTTCCCCTGATAAGATTATTAATCGTCTGCTGCAGCCTCGTTGTGACGTAGCTGCGTATCAGTCTTTTTGCTTCATACGGAAGCCCCTGCATGAAAAGCAGAATAAGTTTGCAGTACTGCGGGGTGGAGTTAATTGCATACACTGCGACGGAACAGGTGAAGTTTTTTTTACCGAGCGTGACGAACACATCCCTGACGACGCTGTTCGGCTGGAACATGTCCTTGTACTGCGGTGAGAGGATGCACGAGATTCCGACCACGCTTATGTCGAGCAGCTGCATTTTGTATACTTTGCTGCCGGAACGTATGAGCAAAAGCGCATCCTGATCGGACGAGCAGTTTGCGCGTACGTACTGCCGCCGCCCTTTTGCGCCGTTGATGTTGAGAATGCCTTCCATTGTTTCGATAATGTCTTCCGGTTTTTCATTCATCATGATGAATCCGGCAGGAATAGAAACTTTAAGCATGAACTGATCGCGGTCCGCCCTGTTGATGCGCGAAGAAAGAATGCCGAGAAAAATCGACTCGAGCGACGGATCAGTTTCGCATGACTGTATGAAGTTGAGCCAGTGCTCATGCGGAAGCTGGTCGTCTATGTTGATGAAGCAGATGGAATCAGGATATGCGCGGAGGACGCTCTTCGCATCGCGGTAATCGTCGATTACGTAGACCTCAAACTCGTCTTCAATCAGTCTGCCGATGACGGCATTTCTTGTTGAAAAAACGGGATTGAGGAAAAACACTTTACGTCCGAAAACAGGGTTCTCTCTTGATTCCATTGTTCATATTATACAACCGTTTTCAGAAATCCGCCAGTTTCGGCGCCCGCGGATACGGAATGACGTCGCGGATGTTCGCCATGCCGGTAACATAGCGCAGCAGACGTTCGAATCCGAGCCCGAATCCGGCGTGCGGCACCGTACCGAAGCGGCGGAGATCGAGGTACCACTGGTAATTGCTCATATCCATTTTACGTTCTTCGCACACTTTGAGCAGTTTTTCGTAATTTTCCTCGCGTTCGCTTCCGCCGATTATTTCACCGAGACCGGGGACGAGAACGTCGACGGCTTTCACCGTTCTGCCGTCGTCGTTGAGTTTCATATAGAACGCCTTGATTTCCTTCGGATAGTTGTACACCATGACCGGGCTTTTGTAGATTTCCTCGGTGAGATACCGTTCGTGTTCCGTCTGCAGGTCGCACCCCCAGAACGGCTTATACTCGAACTTGTCCGCGTGCTTCGAAAGTTCTTCAACCGCTTCCGTGTATGAGATGCGCTTGAACGGCGTGTCGACGACGTGCTGAAGCATGGCGATAAGTCCGTTCTGAATTCGTTTTTCGAAAAATTCAAGGTCCTCGCGGCACTTCGTAAGCGCCCAGTTGAGCAGATACTTTACGAATTCCTCCTCAATGTCCATGTCGTCGTCGAGGTCGAAGAACGCCATTTCCGGTTCGACCATCCAGAATTCGGACAGATGGCGGGGCGTGTTCGAATTTTCCGCGCGGAACGTCGGTCCGAACGTATAGACGCGGCTTAACGCCGTCGCAAGCGTTTCCGCTTCGAGCTGGCCGCTCACGGTAAGATTCGCTTTTTTGCCGAAAAAATCCCTGCTGTAGTCGACGATTTTCGCAGCATCTTCGACTTTCATGCCGCCCTGGCCCGCTTTTACGCCGAGCTCCGCGATTTTTTCGAGTGACAGCGTCGTAACCTGGAACATCTCGCCGGCGCCTTCCGCGTCGCTGCACGTGATTTCCGGCGCGTTGATGTACTGGAAGCCGCGTTCCTGAAAGAACGAGTGGACCGCGAACGCCATCTGGCTGCGCATTCTGAATACTGCGCCGAACGTGTTAGTCCGTGCGCGCAGATGCGCGTTGTCGCGGAGATATTCCATGGACATCTTGTTTTTCTGCAGAGGATAACTTTCTGCCGGACATTCGCCGAGAACGACAAGCTTTTCAAGAGTTACTTCGACAGCCTGCCCCGAAGCGGGGGATGCAACAAGCAGACCTTCGGCGCGTACCGACGCGCCTGTGTTTATTTTCTTTAAATTTTCTTCTATCAGATTCGAATCAGCGTTATTTGACGGATTATTGCGGTCGAACGCAAGCTGAATTGAAGCGAAACATGAGCCGTCGTTTACCTGTATGAAGACGAGGTTCTTGGAATCGCGCACGGTACGCACCCAGCCGCATACAGTAACAAGGCTGCC
This sequence comes from Treponema sp. UBA4873, assembly GCA_002399405.1. GTDB lineage: Bacteria > Spirochaetota > Spirochaetia > Treponematales > Treponemataceae > Treponema_D. The sequence goes on from DHDP01000018.1 coordinate 11,920, forward strand.
GTCAGGGGCGGAGGTAAGTAAATCTTTAATAAGTGTCGGTTTCATGCTGTTTATTTTAGTTGTTTGTTATTCTTTCTTCAATATGCGTGGATACTTGAAACGACGCTGTCGAATACGTATAATTATAAAAACTTATTCGATAATGACGTATAAATATGCAGCATTTACCGAAAGAAACGGGGCTACTATGAGTGAAGAAATATTTGAAAATGCGTTCCTGAAAAAGCTTTCAGTTCTTGCGGAAAACAACGACCCGATTAATCCTGATTTATACACGAAATACGACGTTAAACGCGGACTCCGTTATGCGAACGGGACGGGCGTTCTTGTCGGACTTACGCGCATCGGCGACGTTGTCGGGTACGATATCGTCAACGGTGAAAAAGTGCCCGTGCCGGGCCGTCTCGTGTACCGCGGGTACGATGTCGAAGACCTCGTAAAAGACGCGGAAAAGACGAAACAGTTCGGCTTCGAGCAGTGCGTCTATCTTCTCCTGTTCGGAGAACTGCCGACGCAGGATCAGCTTGACGAATTTACGCAGTTCCTCGGACTCCGCCGGACGCTCCCGCCGAATTTTACGGAAGACATGATCATGAAAGCGCCTTCGAACGACATCATGAACAAAATGGCGCGCGGCGTGCTTGCAAGCTACTCATACGATCCCGATCCCGAGGGACGGGAGATTGCGAATATCCTGCGTCAGTGCATAGAGCTGATTTCGCGCTTTTCGACGCTTGCGGCGTACGCGTATCAGGCAAAACTCCGTTATTTCGACGGAAAAAGCATGTATATCCATAATCCGCTGCCGACGCTTTCAACTGCCGAAAATTTCCTCCGGCTTATCCGCCCGGACACAAAATATACGCGTTTCGAGGCGGAAATCCTTGATCTTTCGCTTATTCTGCATGCGGAACACGGCGGCGGCAACAACTCAAGCCTGACAGTTCACGTCGTTTCATCAGCCGACACCGATACGTACTCGGCGATCGCGGCCGCGGTCGGTTCGCTGAAAGGCCGCCGTCACGGCGGTGCGAATATCCGCGTTATGGAAATGATGGACGACGTAAAAGCTCATCTGTCTGATTGGAGCAGCGAAAAACAGGTGCGCGATTACCTTATGAAAATTGCGAAAAAAGAGGCTTTCGACAACACCGGCCTTATCTACGGTATGGGACACGCAGTCTACACAATCAGCGATCCGCGCGAACTCTTGCTGCGCGACAAAGCGGAGCAGCTCGCGAAGGAAAAAGGCTGCGGGGAAGAGTTCCATCTCTATAACCTTGTTGAAAACATCGCTCCCGACGTGCTTATGGAGATGCACGGCTGCGACAAACGAATCTGTCCGAACGTCGATTTTTATTCCGGCTTCGTCTATTCGATGCTCGGCATTCCGCGCGAACTGTATACGCCGATTTTCGCGATTGCCCGCATCGCCGGATGGTCCGCGCACCGCATAGAGGAAATAGTCGCCGGCGGCCGCATTTACCGGCCTGCGTATAAAAACGTCTCCGAAGAGCGCAGATACGTTCCGATAGAAGAGCGTTCCGGCAAATCAGGAGTTTCAGGTGAGTAAGGAACGGCTTGATAAAATACTTTCGCACGAAGGATTCGGTTCCCGGCAGGACGTTAAGTCGCTCATGCATTCGGGAGTCGTTACCGTAAACGGCACCGTCGTCACAGATCCGTCGTCCAAGGCCGATCCCGACGCCGACGTGATTTCCGTCGACGGAGAAGAGCTCTCCCTTCGTACGTTTGTCTATCTCATGATGAACAAACCTCAGAATTACGTAAGCGCAAATAAGGACGGACTGCACGGCACTGTGTTCGATCTGCTTGGCGCCTCGTATCACACGCCGTATCTTGAGGAACACATGCACATCGTCGGACGTCTCGACGTCGACACGGAAGGTCTGCTGCTGTTTACGACTGACGGCGAATTGACGCACGTGATTACGTCGCCGAAGACGCACCGCAGCAAGACATACTTTGTGCGCCTCAGGGACGCGGTCGGCGCGCAGCTGCAGGCGGAATATGTGAACCGATGCCGCGCGGGCATACACATTCCACCAGAAGGAAACGAGGCGGAAGCTGATTGCAGACCGGCGGAACTTGTCTGGCACACTGACGGCAAATCAGGCTCAAGTGAATGCGAGCTCACCATTTACGAAGGAAAGTATCACGAAGTAAAGCGCATATTCGCGGTGCTCGGAAACGAAGTCGTCTTTCTGAAGCGGCTTTCGATCGGTGCGCTCGAACTTGATCCGGCGCTTGCTCCCGGCCAGTACCGCGAGCTGACCGATGAAGAAGTCGGCAGACTGAAGCAGTAGCAAAATTGCATTTCATGGTGTAAAATAAAAAATCTTTCAAATAGTTGAGGAAGGAACTCCATGTTGTCTGATATCGAAATTGCGCAGAAAAATACAATGGCGCCGATTGCCGACGTAGCGGCAAAAATCGGCATAACGGAAGACGGGCTCGACATGTACGGCAGGTACAAAGCGAAAGTTACGATGGAAGAACTCCGCAGTCTGCAGGCAAAGGCATCGGATCCCGCAAAACGCGGCCGCCTTATTCTTGTGACGGCAATCACGCCGACACCGGCAGGCGAGGGAAAATCGACGGTGTCGATCGGACTTGGAGACGGTCTCCGTAAAATCGGGAAAAAGTCGGTCATCGCGCTCAGGGAGCCTTCCCTCGGACCGTGCTTCGGCGTAAAAGGCGGCGCGTGCGGCGGCGGCTACGCACAGATTGTCCCGATGGAGGACATAAATCTGCATTTTACCGGCGACATTCACGCTGTCTCCATCGCCAACAATCTGATAGCGGCCCTTATCGACAATCATATTCAGCAGGGAAACGAACTCGGCATAGATCCGCGCACGATCACGTGGAAGCGCTGCGTCGATCTCAACGACCGGGAGCTGCGCAATATCGTCGTGGGACTTGGCGGTAAGAGCAACGGCGTGCCGCGCGAAGATCATTTCTGCATTTCGGTCGCGAGCGAAATCATGGCAATCGTGTGTCTGTCCCGTACGATTTCGGAACTCAAGGAGCGGATTTCGAATATTATTATCGGACAGAACTACGGTCGGCAGCCGGTGAAATTCGGGGACCTCAAGTGTACCGGCGCGGTTGCGGCGCTGCTTAAGGATGCAATCCGTCCGAATATTGTACAGACGCTGGAAAAAACGCCCGCGTTCGTGCACGGCGGACCGTTTGCGAATATTGCGCACGGATGCAACAGCATCAATGCGACGCTCTGCGCGCTTGCAACGGGCGACTATGTCGTTACCGAAGCGGGATTTGCCGCCGACCTCGGCGCCGAAAAATTCATGGACATCAAATGCCGCATGTTCGGACTTGCACCTTCCGCAGTCGTTATCGTTGCAACTATCCGCGCGCTTAAAATGCACGGCGGCGTCGCGAAGGCGGACCTCGCAAAACCTGACACGAAAGCGCTCGAGGCGGGATTTGCAAACCTCGCGACCCACATTGAAAATATCGGAAAATTCGGCGTGCCGGCGGTCGTCGCCGTAAATAAATTCAGCACCGACACGCCCGAAGAGATAGAGCTGCTTGAATCGCTCTGTTCGAATTTCGGCGCCCGCGTGGTGCTCTGCGAAGGGTGGGAGAAGGGCGGCGAGGGCGCGAAGGCGCTCGCGGAGGCCGTCGACGCGCTCTGCAGCGAAAACAAAGCAGGGTTTCACCAGCTGTACGACGACGCTCTTCCGCTCGACAAAAAAATAGAAAAGATTGCGAAAGAGATTTACCGCGCGGGAGAAGTCGAATTCGACGGCGCTGCGCTGAAGAAGCTGAAATCCTACGAGGAGCAGGGGTACGGCCGGCTGCCGGTGTGCATCGCGAAGACGCAGAACTCAATCAGCCACGATCCGAAACTTACCGGCGCGCCGAAAGGGTACGTGTTTCCCGTGCGCGATGTGCAGTTGTACGCGGGAGCGGGCTTCGTTGTGGCCTTTGCCGGCGACATTATGGTCATGCCCGGCCTGCCGAAGCTTCCCGCCGCGCTCAACATCGACGTGGACGACGACGGAAAAATCTCCGGTCTTTTTTAAGACGCGCCGCATTGCGCAAAAGCACTTTTTTGTGTACTATAGCAGACATGGTCCATTAGCTCACCTGGATAGAGCGGCCGCCTCCTAAGCGGCAGGTAGTGCGTTCGAATCGCATATGGGCCGTATCGAGTGGAATCAGCTTTTTCCGAAGTCGTAATAGACACCGCGCTGCGCAAATCCCGCGAATCCGTCTTTTACCGCATCGAATTTTTCATAATTATCGCCGTAATGACAGAGAAACATGCGTTTTTTCATGTCTTCGGGCAGCGTCCTGAGTTCGTCATATGATGCGTGCACGCCGCCCGTGTAAAACTGGCAGTCGTGGAAAATATATTCGATGCCGTACGTGCCGCACATCCAGTCGAGCATGTCTTTATCGAACCGGGTGTCGCCCGTAAAGAGAATCCTGTCGTCCACAAGAATGCCCTCCGAATAGAACGACTTGCGCCACGAACATGCGTTGTCGGGAATGTGCTTTGTGCGGAAAATCCTCAAGTTGATAGCGCCTATCTCCGTTTCGTACAGCGGCCGGGGAATTTTACAGAGCAGTCTGGGTTTTATCTGTTCAAAATAATCCTCGAACTTCATGTAACTGCCGTCCGAATATTCTCCGTACGAACATCCTCCCTTCAGAGACTGATTCCACAATATCTTTTTGTAATAGTCGGTTATGACCATTTTCGGACGGGTCCGCGATATATACCTGCCCGTAAGCGCCATCTCTTCAAGGCCGCCGATATGGTCCGAATGTGAATGTGTGATAAGCACGTTCCTGACCGATGACAGGGAAGAGTTGTATGTGGCGAATGCGTACGGGCACAGCGAGCCGCAGTCTATGAGTATGTGGTCGGCGCCTTTGATGATAAGCACGTTTGTCTGAAAATTTTTCTTTGAGAAAGCGCTTCCCGTTCCTACAAAAAAGAATGAAAGATTCCCGTCGTTGGTAAACTCTATACTTTTTTGTAATTCCAGAATTTTTACAGGGTTATCCATATTTCGGATTATAACACGCGGAAGCATAAAAACAATTCGGTGAAAAAATTATCGGAGGAGCGCCGGAAGTTCGTACACGTCCTCTACGCCCGTTACAAGAATACCGCCCATGCCGAGTTCCAGCGGCAGCGAAATATCCATGTCGTAGCGGTCGCCGACGCTCAGGCAGTTTTCGCTCCCGACGCCTGTCTTCTCCGCGGCGAGCAGAAACGGTTCCCGTGCGGGTTTTGATTTACGGCATGTATCGAGCCCGATGATGTCGGGGATAATACCGGCGATGCCGACTGCTTCGAGCGTTTTCCGCGCAGGAAGTACGGGATTGTTCGTAACGCATATCAGCGCGTATTTCCGCCGGAGCGTCTCAAGCACCGGGATAAGCCGCTCGTCGCGCTTCAGAAACTGCGCCGGTTCGAGCAGGTTTTCACGCCATTCGATGCTGTCTTCAATCGTAACGCCGAATGCGGTGAGCGTGTTTCCCAGACTGATTTTTTGTCCGTTGTGTTCCGCCGCCCATTTTCTTCGGTAATCGGCGACCATCCGCCGTGCCTCAGCCGCGGGTATGCCGCGGAGCCCTGCAAAATGACGCACCTGCACGTCGACCTGTTCAAACGCGTACGCGGCGTTCGTATACAGAGTCGAATCAATATCGAAAATGATTGTCCTGAGATTTTCCGGTATGCGGTAGATTTTCATCCGGCGGACTCCGGCGTGTACACTTTCGTGATTTTCACGATTGCATCGGCGGCATCTTTTATGGAGCGGTACGTACCGAGTCCCGTCTGTGCTATGACCGCGTCGCCTATAAGCTCGGCGTCGGGGCAGTTGCAGACGGCAAGCGGAACGCCTGCGTAGTTGCATTTCATCTGCATCCACTGCCCGCTTTTTGCCTGACCGCCGGTGACGACGACGGGAAGTTCAACGTGTAGTCCGTTTTCTGCAGCCGCATCGAAAAGCAGTTTGATTGATTTTTTCAGATTATTCGCCACAAACTCGAGGATTTCGAATCCGTCGCTGCCGGGATTCGAGATGCAGCCCGATATGAGTTCTTCATATGAGATACTGCGTTCTTCGATTGCTTCGACTATTCTTTTGAAATTGACGAACATGCGGCCGCTTTCAGCCTGCATCACGGCGGCATTCCAGAGGTCCGGAACGACCGACGGGAGAGAGAGCAGTCCCTTTCCTGTGACGGGTACCGCGGTGCAGAGATTCACACCTTCGCTCGAACCGGCGCAGTCGTACAGTTTTCCCGGTGCGAGCGAGTTCGTTCCGACCATCGCCGCAACAAAATCCGGGCCGCAGCAGAATACGGGGACGGGATGCGGGAGAGAAAGTTGTACGGTTATTTCCGGCAGTGTGTTTCCCGCGTTGTACGCGACCGGGACGAACGGCGGGAGTTTCTCCTCAGGAAGGGAGACGGACAGGAGCTGTGTCTTCGTCCAGTACGATTCAGCGTATCTGCTTTCCGGCAGAATTGTTACGCTGCCGCCGCACAGCTGATGAATGAGAAATTCCGGTCCCGAGTATACGTACCGGGATGAATCCCACCGGGACGGGAACAGCGTGCGGAACGCGAGCAGACGCGGAATAAAAAGCGACTTTTCAGCCGGAGAACCAGTCATTTCCGCAGGCGGAATATCGGCGTTCCAGAGCAGCGTCGTGCCGTCTTCGGAAACAATCGTCGGACCGTTTCCCGAAATGCAGACCGCACGGATGTCAGCCGTTCCCTCTGCGGACATTTCCCGGACGGCACTGCAGAGCGCCGGCAGCCATGCAAGCGCTGCGTGTTCATCGTCGGGATTCCGGAATGTCCGCTGCGAAAAAGCGGCAACTTCGCCGCAGCCGCCTATCAGACCGGCTTTGAGCGAAGTTGTTCCGATGTCGGCGCAGAGTACTGTGCTTTTCATTATGCGTTTTTGTTTTCGTCCTGTGCGGGATTCGGAGCAGGCTGCTGCGTCTGTTTCTCGAGTTTTTCTATGAGCGTGCGGTTTTCAAGCAGATCGCTCAGGGACTGGTTGTGATGAATACGCGTGATGACGTTCGCAAAAAGTCCGCTGACGTTCGTGCTGATATACCATTCCCGCTTCAGAAGTTCTTCGTGGTAAACGGCGTTCGTGCCGATTATGCGGTAGAACAGTCCCTGTTTGTACGCCTCGTCGAACTGCTGAATGGCGTTGCCGGTGAAAAACGGCAGACTTACCGCCGCAATCACTTTCGTCGCCCCCTGTTCTTTGAGGAAGCCCATCGCTTTGAGCAGCGTGCCGCCCGTTCCGAGCATATCGTCGGCGAGAAACGCGACTTTACCGCTTACGTCGCCGAGCAGCTTTATGGATTTGATGTTCGTGTCTTTCGCATTCTGCGTGACGATCGAATAGTCGCGCTCCTTATAAATCATCGCGAGCGGCAGCTTCAGGCCGACAGCGTAGAATTTGTTGCGGTCAATCGCTCCCGTGTCGGGCGAGACGACGACGAGCTTTTCAGTCTGGCCTGTAAGGTCGACTATTTTGCTCAGTTCCCGGATAATCTGATAGCTCGCGTGCAGATTTTCCAGGTTGATCGTGCTGAACGCGTTGATGATTTCCCTCGAATGAATGTCGAGCGTGATGATGCGCGTTACGCCGAGTCCTTCATAAATATGACCGAGCATGCTCGCCGTGAGACCTTCGCGGCCCTTCTTTTTGTGCTGGCGGCTGTACGGATACGCGGGAACGACGAGTGTAATTGCAGCAGAGCCTGCCTGACGGACTGCGTCGATTGTGACGAGCATTGACATGACGTGGTCGTTGACGGAAAGCGACAGTTTGTTTGCTCCGTTGTTGAGGGACAGAACCTCGTGGTTCTCGACATCCTGAAAGATGTACACGTCTTTGCCGCGGATGGAATCAAGCAGTTCCGTCTTGAATTCTCCGTTTGCAAAATAAGTAAACCTGGTGTTTATTTTGAATGCAGGCGGACGATATTTTGTTGTATCGCCCCTGATACAAAGTTCGGAAGTATCAATATCGTTTTCGAGATTGATCTTTTTTACGAGCTCGTCTTTATCGAGCGCGTATTTTTTGGAAATGACATCGTTTTTGAGTGTGAAACGATGTTTGTACATGTGCTTCAGATGTGTAATCACTTCGTCGGCAAACGCTTCTCCGCCCGGACATGCTACGACGGCCAGGTTGGTAGGTTCAGAATACGGCATTATTCAAGACCCCTTTGTGTGTGTTTAGAACGTGACACATAGTAGCATTTTTTCGTCTCCGTGACAATATTTACACTACATATGGTGTTTCATTGCAAACACTCTCGTGCTTCGGTATACTGGACACATGCGTATGATTTTGATGGGAACAGGAACAAGCCACGGAATTCCTGTCATAGCGTGCAGCTGCAAAGTGTGCAGGTCGCATAATCGGAAGGATAAACGGCTCAGATGCAGCGCTTACGTTGAACAGCAGGAAAAAAACGGCGGCGGGACGCATCTCGTCATAGATACCGGCCCGGAGTTCCGCATTCAGGCGCTTACCTATCACGTTACGGAACTTGATGCAGTGCTCCTTACCCACAGTCATGCGGACCATCTTGACGGACTCGACGATCTGCGCGTTTTCAGCCATACAAAATCGGAAGGTGCGTCCCGGTGCGGCGTACCGTCGGCAAAGTATGCGGAATCTCCGGGTGCCGGACTTTCAGTGTATTCGAACGCGGCGTCTCTCAATGACGTGCGGAACAGGTTCGACTACATATTTAAAGCGACTCAGATCGGCGGCGGAAAACCGAAGCTCTCTCTTGTGGACAGCGCGCAGTTTTCCGAAAACAATCCGCTTGTTGTCGGTTCCGTTCGCATCATCCCGATACCCATGCGGCACGGCCGTTTGGAAACGACAGGCTGGCTTCTGTGCACGACGACCGGAAACGGAACGACTCACTCAATCGCGTATCTTACCGACTGCAACGAAATCCCCGGCAGTTCAATCGAACTGCTCCGCAGGAACGGCGGCAGCATAGACCACGTAGTCATCGACGGACTGCGGGAAACGTCCCATTCGACCCATTTTTCATATCTGGAAGCGATGGCGTGTGCGGCGCGGATCGGCGGCAGTCACACGTGGCTCACGCACATCTGCCACAACATGAATCACAGGAATATTACGAAATACTGCCGTGCGCACGTAAAAGATTTCCCCGAATTGGTAAAAATAGTGAAAAACGGCGGTTCGGTGCTTCCTGCGTATGACGGACTGATTCTGAACACGGAAAAGTAATAAGCAACCGTGCGGCGGGGTATTAAATCCCCATGCAAATAAAAAACCGCCCGGAATATAAAGGGCGGTTTTTACATGAAAAGCGGATTCGGATTATTTGTTTTCTGCAGCCGGAGTTTCAGTCTTCGGTACATGGACTTTTTTATCGACGAAGCCTGAGCGGAGGCAGCGTGTGCAGACATTGATTGTGCGAGTAGTGCCGCCGAACATCGCCTTAACTTTGAGCAGATTCGGTCTCCATGTGCGTTTCGTATGGTTGTATGAATTGCTCACTTTATTGCCATACATCGGTGATTTTCCGCAAATATCACAAGTTCTAGACATATCTATACCTACCTTCTAACTTAGTTACGCGTGAGTTCGTTCACTATAGCTGAAAAAAACGGTCGTGTCAATGGAACTTCAGCCTGTTTATCCGCGCCGGAACAGGCTGATTTTTTTATGGATAAATCGTATCCTTTGAAGTATATTTCTTTTATCAGGAGAACAAAATGCAAAAAGTTGAATGGGATGATTCCTACCTGCTCGGAATTCCGGAAATCGATAATCAGCATAAAAAACTGCTTTCAGTTGCAAACGAACTGTACGATGCCGCATCGGGTTCGGCCGAGAAATATACGCTCAGGATGGCGAAAGTCCTCAAAGCCTTAACCGACTACACGGTATATCATTTCGGCGAAGAAGAGAAATTCATGACACGGTACGGATATCAGGCTGTTGCTCAGCACAAGAAAGAACACGATTCGTTCGTGAGCGAAGTGAACGGCCAGATTCGAAAGCTCGGAACGGGCAGAAGGGAAGACGCGCTTGTGTTTTACGGCTTCGTAGCCGGCTGGGTGCTTACTCACATAGCAAAAGAGGACCGCGTGTGGGCGGCATTCGTGAAACCTCAGCTTGTATAAAATTTATGCTCCGTGAGTTTTTTCAATTTCAATAATCTGGTCGCGTATTGCGGCGGCACGTTCGTATTCAAGTCTGTCGGCGGCTTCGCTCATTTCTTTCCTGAGCGCGGCAAGAAGTTTATGGCGCTGAGCAGGGACGAACAGATTCGCGCTTTTCTTGAGCGTTTCAAGTTCGACAGCCGCGTCTTCTTTCGCGTCAGTTTCCTGGCGTACGAGAATATCCTCGACCGCTTTCGCAATCGTCTTCGGAGTGATGTTGTGTTCTTTGTTGTACGCTTCCTGAAGCTCCCTGCGCCGCTTTGTCTCGGTTACCGCTTCCTTCATCGCGTCGCTCATGCGGTCCGCGTACATGACGACTGTGCCGCCTGCGTTGCGCGCGGCCCGTCCTATTATCTGGATGAGACTCGTCGCTGAACGGAGGAAGCCGATTTTGTCGGCGTCGAGGATTGCGATGTACGATACTTCGGGCAAATCTATTCCTTCGCGCAGAAGGTTGATTCCGATGAGCACGTCGAATTCTCCGGCGCGCAGCCCTTTAAGCAGTTCGACGCGTTCGAACGTTTCAATTTCCGAGTGAATGTATTTGACTTTGAGCGAGAGACCTGTCAGGTAGTCGGTCAAATCCTCCGCCATTTTCTTTGTGAGCGTAAGGACGAGACTCCGCTCGTTTTTTGCGATCCGGGCTTTTATCTCTTTATAGATGTCCTCCATCTGGCCTTCGCTCGGCCGCACGTCGACGACCGGATCGAGCAGTCCCGTCGGACGGATAAGCTGTTCGACGACCTGCGTGCTCTGCTTTATTTCGTCCGCGCGCGGTGTGGCGCTTACGTATATTACCTGATTGAGTTTTTTGCTGAATTCCTCGAACTTGAGCGGCCTGTTGTCGAGCGCGCTCGGCAGGCGGAAGCCGAAGTCGACGAGGTTCTGTTTGCGGCTTCTGTCTCCTTCGTACATGGCGCCTATCTGCGGGACGGTGACGTGCTCCTCGTCAATCATGCAGAGAAAATCGTCGGGGAAATAGTGGAGGAGCGTCGCGGGCGGCTGTCCGTGTTCACGTCCCGAGATGGGGCCGGAATAGTTCTCTATGCCGGGGCAGTATCCCATCTCCTTCATCATTTCGATGTCGTATGTGGCCCGTGTTTTCAGACGTTCCGCCTCGAGCAGTTTGTTCTGCGCACGGAGTTCTTCCAGACGGTCGTCGAGTTCGCGCTGAATCCGCCCGGTCGCATCGATGAGCATGCTCTGAGGAACGACGAAATGGCGCGCAGGGTAAATGACTGTCTCGTCGAGTTCCTCGATTGTGTTTCCTGAAATCGCGTTGAAACGGCGGATGCGGGCAATACGGTCCCAGTCGAGCTCGATTTTGTACGCTTCGTCCGTTTCCATATACGCCGGATAAATTTCAATTACGTCGCCGCGGATACGGAAATTGCCGCGCTCAAGCACCGCGTCGTTGCGCTTGTACTGGAGCGAAATCAGTTTTTCAGCGAGCTTGTGCGTGTCGAGCGTCTCGCCTTTTTCAAGGTGAATCCGCATTTCCTTATACAGGTCGGGCATGCCGAGGCCGTAGATGCACGACACTGTTGCGACGACGACGACGTCCCGCCGTTCCATAAGGCTGTACGTCGCGGCAAGACGGAGTCTGTCGATTTCGTCGTTAATCGACGCGTCTTTTTCTATATATAAGTCGCGTGCCGGAACATACGCTTCCGGCTGATAATAATCGTAATACGAAACAAAATATTCGACTGCATTGTCCGGGAAAAAGCCCTTGAACTCGCGGTAGAGCTGCGCGGAAAGTGTTTTGTTATGGCTGATGATGAGCGTGGGCCGCTGGACCCGCTCGATGATTTTTGCCATCGTGAACGTTTTTCCGCTGCCGGTGACGCCTTTGAGCGTCTGATATTTGTCGCCGCGGAGAAAACCTTCCGAGAGTTTGTCTATTGCCTGTCCCTGATCGCCCGCCGGTTCGTACGGGGCGACGACGCGGAATCTGCGCATGCCTTTCAGTCCGACTGCTGGGACGCAAGAACGACCTGCAGAACGTGGTCCTTCCTGTTGCGGTGCACCGTAACGTTCACCGTTTCGCCCGGGCGCTTGTCTTCAAGCGCGGAGAAATAGTCGGCAAGAGACGTTACTTTGATGTCGTCTATTTTCGTGATGATGTCTCCGCCGAGGTAAATCGTGGAGTTGCCGTACCGCGCGGGCTGCGTTCCGCCTTTGATTCCGGCTTTTTCAGCATCGCCGCCTTTAGTCACTTCCGACACAAGTACGCCGGAGGTAATGTCGAGATTCGCATACTGTACTATTGCGTTGTTAAGCTGTACGATCGACAGCTCCATGGCGCCGCGGTTGACGTGCCCGTATTTGAGCAGATCCGCGACGACGCGGACAGCCGTTTCTGCGGGAATCGCGAAACCGACGCCTGCAGAGCTGCCGGAAGACGAGACTATCATGGTGTTTATACCGACCATGCGTCCCGACGTGTCGAGCAGCGGGCCGCCGGAGTTTCCCGGATTAATGGCCGCATCGGTCTGAATCATATTGCGGATAATGCGGTTGTTGCTGTTTTTTACGGGACGTCCGAGTCCCGATATGATTCCCGTTGTCATAGTGCGGTCGAGACCGAACGGATTTCCGATGGCGATCACTTTCTGTCCGACCTTGAGCCGCGTTGAGTCGCCGAAGGAAATTGTTTTGAGCACTGTCCCCGCCGGCGGCGTGAATTTGATGACGGCAAGGTCGCTCTCTTCATCCTGACCGACGACCTGCGCTTCGTACTGCGTCCCGTCCGAAAGCGAGACGTAGATTTTCGAGGCGTTTTCGATGACGTGCACGTTCGTAACGATGTATCCGCGCTTGTCTATAATGGAGCCGGAACCGGAACCGCCGTCCTGAACGACAGGTTCGAGAAACCAGTTTACGCCGGTAACCTGCGTATTTATGTTGACGACAGATTCTGCGCACGTTTCGTATACGTTGATGTTCTGAAGTTCGTCCTGAGTGTACTGCTGATTGTCCGAAACGGAGCGAACGGAAGACTGTCCTGAATTCTGCTGAAGAAAAGCTGTCTGCATTTCCGGTCCGCCATCTGCCTGCGCGGAAGTCTGTTCGACCGCAGTCTGCGGTTCAGGTAACGTCCCTCTTCCGCTGAATTTTACGAATATGAACGACGTGACTGCTACGGCGGCAACCGCTGCCGTCGTCGATACGATAATAAGCTGTCCGCGTGAATAAAGTTTCATATCTGTATAGTACTGAATTAAAACAAATACGTCAAACCGAGCGTGCCCGAAAAGTAGCTTGTGCCGCCCAAATACAGTATGGAACCGCCTCTGATGTTCAGCATGACTGATGAACTGCCCAGCTGCAGCGTCGCGCCTGCTCCCGTGTCGAGCGCGTGAAGCCACGACGTTCCCGTCGTTTCCCCGAACGCGCTGTTGAGCGCGCACCACGTTTTTACCGTTGCAGCCTGTGACGGGCGGTATTCAAATCCGAAGCCGTTCCGCCAGATGCTGTCGTTGATTTTAAGATTTCCCTGCGTCGTTCCGAACAGGTATTCGCTTGAAATTCCCGCATAATATTCGGAACTTTCTATTCCCAGCGCGGCACCGCCGCCGAGTCCGTTTCCCGTATCGGCTCCGTACGGTTCGTACAGAGCCGTTCCGCCCGTGTATCCGTACCGCGCGACGGCCGCATAGCAGAACTTCGTGCCGGAACTTATCTGTTTTGACGAACCGAGTTTGATTGCGCCGCCGGCCGACAGCGGCGTATCCTCCATACCGGCATGCAGCGCGAAATTTATGGAGAATTCAAACCACGGGACCGGCGTCATGCCGAAGAATACGGTGACGGGCGCTTCGTAGAACGGAGTTCCGTCCGTTCTGAATGCCGGAGAAACTTCCACGCTGATGAACGAGGTGCCTTCCGCCGTCATGAACGCTGCCGGCAGCGTTCCTATCCCGGATCCCGATTTTGTCACGTCTGCGGGATGATACGTGAGCGAATGATCGATCTGCGTATATGCCGTCTGCGTGAATTTTCCGGCAGTTATCGTGGCGCAGTAGGAACCGTCCGGCAGTTCATTGCCGTACGCGTCGCGGCCGTCCCAGACTGCGCTCTGATCCCACGTCGAGAATTCAGGGAACTGTCTGGTGAAAACTGTCGTGCCGGACGAATCGGAGACGGTAAGCGTTCCCGTCTCCGGTGCGGTCACTTTGAACGAGAATGTGCACGACCCGATGGCTCCCGAATACGCCGGATTAAAACGCCTGCGCGACGCGCTGAATCCCGACAGAGCGAACGACGCTTCCGTCATCTGAACCTGGACGGGAATAATAAGGCGGCGGACGACGTACACCTGCGTCGTGTAGTCGTTGTATCCGAATTTCCGTATGGTGATAGTATGGAATCCTTCTCCAAGTTCAAGCGGCGAACCGAATACCGGCAGTCTGCCTGCGGGGATCATGTTCCCGTCGGAATAAATCAGACTGCCGTCGGGCATGCCGGAAATGAGAATGAACCCTGTTATTTTTTCAAGTTCCACAAAAAAAGTGTTGCTCTGGCCTTTTTTTACCGTGATGTGATACGAGCGCTCGCCGTAACCGGTTTTCTTTACCATAAGCCTGTACGAGCCGGGCGCGAGATTCGTAATCGTGCACGGAGTCCGTCCCTGATATTCGCTGTTGAGATAGACCGATGCATCCTGTACATTTGCGCGTATCGTAATCGACGTTTTGTTATCCTCGATTGACGACGTATTTTCGGACGGAAGTATGTCCTTTTCCTGCGGTTCGGCAGCGGCGTAAAACGGAATGAGGAAAAATAAAATAATCAATAAAAACGACAGGATTTGTTTCATTGTGTTTTAATTATATATCATTCGGTGTATTTGCAAAAGCCGGACGGGATTTGCCCGGCGGTTCATTCCGTTTCGGAAAACAGCAGATTGTGTTCAAGAAAACTGAAGTACGAATCCCTGTCAAGAATGATATGGTCGAGCAGCGTGATGCCGACTATGCGGGATGCGGCAATAAGCGTCTTCGTCGTTTCAATGTCTTCTTCCGACGGTTCGCACGTACCCGACGGATGATTGTGGCACACAATCATTGCCGCTGCGTTTTCGACGAGCGCTTCGGAAAATATTTCCCGCGGATGAACGAGCGTGCGGTTTATAGTACCGACCGACGCCACCCGTATTTTTAATATTTCGTGGCCGCCGTTGAGCGTTATGCAGATAAAATGCTCTTTCGGCAGCACCGAGTAATTCCTGACGAACGGAACAACGTCCTTAGGCTGCCTCACGACGGAATGAAGATGCACGGACCGTCTGCGGCCCAGTTCCAGAGCAGCGGCGACGGCAAGGCTTCTGCTCGTTCCCATTCCTCGTACTGATGAAAGAACCTGTACGACGTCATCCGTGTCTGCTTCATACAAAGCTCTGACGACATCGTGAGAAAGCTTCCTGACGGGCGTTTTCCTTGTGCCTGTTCCGAGAATGAGCATGACAAGTTCCTCATCGCTCGGATAATTCAACCCGTGCTTCAACACTTGTTCACGGACGTCGGGCTTGTTGTTGATTATTTTCATTACTATATGTATTTCCGAAAAAGTACCGTTTCATGCGTTTTTTTTGGAAGAAAAAAGCGAAAATACGTATGTGCGGAACACTTTATGCCGAAAATCGGTATATGAAATCAGTTTACAGAGTTTTGCCCGGACTTTTCTGCGCAGTCGTTTTCTTTTCGTGCCGTACCGTCCCCGTTCAGCAGCTGCAGATTTCCCGGAGTCTTACGGGCACTGGCGTTATGAATGAAAAACAGCTCGTCTCGTTCTTCATGACGAATAATCCCCGTGCCGATGAAACTCAGGTGGCGCGTCTTGCCCGGTATTATATATCCGAAGCGCACGACGAAGGAATCAACTCCGACGTCGCGTTCGCGCAGATGTGCCTCGAGACGGGCTTTCTGCGCTTCGGCGGACTTGTCACCGCGGAAATGCACAATTACTGCGGTCTCGGTTCAATAGACGCGGAACACCCCGGCGAGTCGTTTAAGACGGAGCAGCTCGGCGTGCGCGCGCACATTCAGCATCTGAACGCATACGGCGACACCGACGAGCTTGTAAATCCTCTGATAGACAATCGTGCAAAATGGGTGAAGCCGCGCGGCAAAGCCCCGACCGTATTCGAGCTGTCAGGCACATGGGCCGCCGATCCCGACTACGGCAAGAAACTTGATGTACTTTTGTCAAAATTGGAAAACGTGCGGTAAAACATACGGCAAATATACACGGAGCATACCAGTTTAAAAAATAGTTCGTTTAGTTACCGCATACCGAAAGCTGTCCGCTTACACAGGAGATAATTCCGCGAGTTCCGGCTCGCCAGAATAGGCGAGATTCGCTCGCGGAATTATCTCCTGTTCCGCAGACGGTTTTCGGTATACGCTGGTACGAATAAAACTTTTAGAAACAGCAGATATCCGTGTATATTTGCCGTATGTTTTATCTTATTCCGCCCTTGTGTCGAAGTTCAGTACGAGCATATCGCCGGTTTTGATTCCGGCCCGCGCAAACCAGCCCTGCGGCACTTCGAGCGCGTAGCGGACGTTTACCGTACTGTTGACGTTTGCGAGACTGTACGGCGTCATGTCGAATATGTCCCGGATCCGGCCCTGCGAATCTATGAATGCGATGGAAAGCGGGGTAGGTGTGTTTTTCATCCAGAACGAAAGCATCTGGTCGCGGTCGAACAGAAAGAGCATGCCCGTGCCGTCGGGAATGTTTTTCCGGCGCATGTATCCGTTGTTCCGTTCGTCTTCCGTGCGCGCCATCTCCGCTGTTATCTGCACCGCGCCGCCGTCGTTTTTTTTGAGCGTGAGCGTCTGCGTCTGAAGCTTTTTGGCGCAGGCCTCAAACGGAACTAATACGGCAATCATAATAACGCCGAAAATAACGCGGCTGTTCTTTTTCATATTCATCACAAACCTTCCAGAAACATATCGCGGGTCATCTCTGTGCCCGACTTTGGAACGAGCGATTTGCTGTTCAGTTCGTCGAACACTTTATTGTCCACATACTTGAGCGAAAGCGGCCGCTCCAGACTCATTGTTACGCCGTTGTTTTTCCATACTGATTTTTCGGGCGAAAGCGACGCGGGATTGCCGTACTTTTTGCAGAGCGTGTCGAACACGCTGTAGTGGTCGACACGCTCGGTGTTGATATTAATAATTATTATGTACAGCCGGCCGTCGTAAAATTGAAAATAGCATCTGTCGAGAAACGAATCGACATGCCCGGCGGCCGCATCAGTCTCGATGAGAATGCGGTTCTCGCCCGGCAGCAGCGAAACGTCGCGGTCGCCGTGGTAACCGAATTCGCTGTTTTTCATAAGCCTGTCTTTTACTTCGTCAAGCGGCATGCCGAGCTCAATTCCGCCGTACCCGTTCGGAATCGGATTCGTGTCTTCGGAGAAAAAGGGGACAATCAGCAGACAGAAAAGCAGTACGGCTGCAACGTCTTTTTTCATAAGAACTCCGCGTTATGGCAGCGTACGCTGCCGTTTCGAATAATGAAGAACCTGTCGCTTTCGCCTTTATCTTCCGTCACGAGATACACTCCTTTTCTGAAGTTTACGAATGACAACCGCAGCACTTCGACACACCATTCCTCTGAAAAGTATAGGTTCCGCCGTTTTCTTTGTCAATCTTACTTGTTTTTACTGCCGGAACAACCGCAGAAAATGATTTCCGGCTCAAGCGTAAAACCCGTTTTTTCTTTTACCGCATTAATAATATAGTTCACAAGCGATCTGATATCAGCTTCCGTCGCATCGCCGCTGTTGATTATGAAATTTCCGTGCCACGGAGCGACCTGGGCCCCTCCGATCCGGTAGCCGCAGAGTCCCGCTTCGTCGATTATTTTTCCGGCCGGTTTTCCGAATGCGCGGTTGTTCCGGAATACGCTGCCTGCGCTCGGATAGCGGAAATGTCCTTTATTTACGCGCTCGTCGACATACGAACGGCATTTCGATGCAATTTCGTCTTTTGCAGATTCCTGCAGCTGCGTCGCTCTGAAAACCGCTTTCGTGATGATGCGGCCGGTCGACTGAAACGGCGATTTCTTATACTCCCAGTCCGCGGAGGAAAACTGATACGGGATTTGCTCCAGAGAATCCTGATCAAGATATTCCGCCGACACAAGCACGTCGCTCACCGATACGTTGAAACACCGCGCATTCATATAGAGCGCGCCGCCTGCGGTACCGGGAATGCCTGCAAAAACCTCAAGGCCTGAAAGTGCGTGCTCCGTACAGAAATCAACGACGGATGCCATCGGAGCGCCCGCTCCGCACGTTACTGATTCTTCGTCCGCCGAGATTCCTCTGATGTCCGCCGTTGAAACAACGGCGCCGTCGAATCCTGCGTCCGACACGACGATATTGCTGCCGCCGCCGAGAATAAAATACGGTACGGAATCATTCCTTAAAGTTTTCAGTGCGAAAATAAGCGAAGAAACGTCCGCCGGCTCTATATACAACGGCGCGGGGCCGCCAACTTTGAACGTCGTGTGAAGGGACATCTGTTCGGAAAACCGTACGATTCCTCTGAAATTTGCGCATATATTGAATTTTTCAGCTGTTTCACGTATGCTTGACATGCGCATATTATAGTACAGCGCAGTATAAATTGCGATAGTGAGGCTCTATTATGGGATTACGGTTATTCAACACTATGGGACGCGAAATGCAGGATTTCGTGCCGATTACACCGGGGTACGTCGGTTTTTACGGCTGCGGTCCGACCGTTTATAATTTTGCCCATATCGGTAACCTCCGTGCGTACGTTTTCCTTGACACCCTCGACAGAACGCTCACCTGGCTCGGTTACACTAAAAAACACGTCATGAACATTACCGACATCGGCCATCTTTCCGGCGACAGCGACGCGGGAGAAGACAAAATGCTCAAAACGGCGAAAGAAAAACATCAATCTGTCATGGAGATTGCACAGTTTTATACCGACGCGTTCTTCAGGGATATAGACCGTCTTAACATCAGGCGGCCCGACGTCGTCTGCCGGGCGACGGAACACGTCCCCGATATGATAGAGCTGATAAAGCGCATCGAGGCAAACGGCCACACCTATTCGGCCGGCGGGAATCTTTACTACGACGTTTCAACCTATCACGACTACGGAAAACTTGCGAACCTCAGTCTCGACGACCAGAAGGCCGGGGCCCGCGTCGACGTTGATTCCAACAAGCGGAATCCGTACGATTTCGTGCTCTGGTTCACCAAGTCGAAGTTCGAGAATCAGGCGCTCACGTGGGACAGCCCGTGGGGACGCGGATATCCGGGGTGGCATATTGAGTGCTCGGCGATGAGCATGAAGTATCTCGGCGAACATTTCGACATCCACACCGGCGGAATCGACCACATTCCGATTCATCACACGAACGAAATTGCGCAGTCGGAAGGTGCGACGGGACATAAATGGGTTAATTACTGGCTTCACAACGAATTTCTCGTAATCGCAAAAGACAGGCAGACTGCGGACAGCGGCGAATGCGCAAAGATGTCGAAATCCGCGGGCAACTTTCTCACGCTTCAGTCGCTCATCGACAAAGGATACGATGCGCTCGACTACCGGTATTTCCTGCTCGGCGCTCAGTACCGCAGTCAGGTGTTCTTCAGCTGGGACGCGATGGACGGTGCGAAAAATGCGCGCAGGGCGCTCGTAAAGCGCGTCGCGCAGGTGCTCGACGCGGCGGGAGGAAAATCCGCCGGGATTTCTTCGCTGCCGCCGAAAGGCAGAGAATTTATCGATGCGTTTACGGCGGCTCTTGAGAACGACCTTTCAACTCCGCAGGCGATGAGCCAGCTGCAGACTGCGGTAAAGGACGGAAGTCTTAAGCCGGAAGAAACGCTTGCACTCGTGCGCAGCATGGACAGCGTGCTCGGTCTGCGCCTTGAGGAAGAGGCTGCGGTCATTAATAAAGAAAAGAACGCGGCGGTGAACATCAATTCCCACGAAGACGATCCTGAGGCAGCCGAAATCGACGGGCTTGTCGAAGAGCGCACCGCCGCCAAAAAATCAAAGGATTTCGCAAAAGCAGACAAAATCCGTAACGATTTGACTGCCCGCGGTATTTTAATTACTGACACTCCGCAGGGACCTGTCTGGAAGCGGTCGTAACCACAAATTGTTGTTACTTTTCAGGAGTTTTCGTGTTTACTACCATAGATGAAAATCAGGCTGAAATTAACCGGCCGCTGAATGCCGGTAATGCTGCTGATTTCAAAATAATATACGATGCGACAATGCAGCTTCTGTTCCGTATTTCATACCGTGTTGTGAACGACGAGGAAGCTGCAGAAGACCTTGTGCACGATTCGCTTATCAAGGCCAACGAAAAGTGTCTTGCGTTTCCGTCGCTTAACGACGCGAAATACTGGCTTATACGTGTGGTAAAGAATGCATCGCTCAACTATGTCAAGCGGAAGGCCCGCGAACGCAAAGCGTATCAGAAAGCGCTTTACGAGGACCATCGTACGATGACATCGGGTGAGACCGATGTGCTGAAAGCCGAATCGGTGAAAAAGGCCCGCGACGCGCTCAATATGCTGCCGGAAAATCTCCGTGAAGTGCTTATTCTGCGCGAATACGGCGACCTTAACTATAAGGAGATCGGAAAGACGCTCGGTATTACTGAAGGAAACGTAAAGGTCCGCGTGTTTCGTGCACGCGAACAACTGGCTAAGATATTAGGAGAAGATGATGTCTACTTGCCCCAGTAAAGATATTCATTCAATCTATCTCGATAACGAACTCCCTGCAGCGTATGCAGGAGAGTACGAAACGCACATCGAGGCGTGTCCGAAATGTGCAGCGGAACTTACTAAACTCCGTGCTGTGCATGATATGCTCCGCGCAGACGCACTGTCGATTACGCCCGACAGTCACTACCTTGCCCAGAGCTGGGAACGGCTGCAGACGCGCATGAGCTACAGCAAAGTTACAAAGAAAGCTGCGCTGTTCCGTACAGAGCAGTTTAAATATATTATCCCGGCTGCCGCCGCGGCTGCTGTTCTCGCTGTCGTACTTCCGGTACGCGCCGGCAGAACTCCGTCTGCGGTACAGACCGCGCTCATAACGCCGATTTCCCGGCAGAAAATGGTGTCTCCCGCGAAAAACAATATTATTATCAACGGCAACATCAGACACGAAATGCTCGGGCCTTCGGGAGGCAGACAGACTCAGCATGCCGAAACTGTTTCGTACGGTTCGGACGCCGGGTACAACAGTCCTTTCATGCAGGAAGCTCCGTCATGCGGAACAATAGATCCGCAGCTTAACGACGTGGACGTGTTCCGTCCCGATTTCGGCAGCGAGCGGACTATCACTATCAGATTTGCGATGCCGGGAATCACAACGCCTCCTTTCTCAGGGGAGATTGAATTTCCGACGGAAGAATCTGCGGATGCCGTAAAGTGAATTCTTCCGGACAGTTTAATTATTTCTTCAGAAAATCACCGCTCTTCAGAACGCTCTGTTTTTTTGCAGCCATTACATTCATTCTGCTGAGCAGCTGGTTTATCGGCTATAAACTCAAGCGGATTCCTTCAATAGTTAACGTGAATCCGCCCATAGGTTCGCCGGGCGATATTGTCATCATTACCGGCAAAAACTTCGGCGGTACGCGCGGCCCCGGATATGTCGAGTTCGGCGGTTCAAGGCTCACGGCAAGTTCGTATATTTCGTGGAAAGATACTGAAATAAAAGTTGTACTTCCTGCAAACGTTCAGGACGGCCTTGTTGTTGTCGGAACTGACACAGCCCGTTCGAAACCTTCGTTCTTTGCAAACGAACGCGACATACCCGTAGCTGTTCCGCCGAATCCGCAGACGTCTCTGCCCGTCATTACGTCTCTTTCGGGCGACACGTTAAGGACGGGGGACCTGCTTGTTATTTCCGGCAGCAATTTCGGAAACACTCACGATTCTGCCGGGGTGTACTTTGCGGCGGTCCGCGACGACACGTCGAATCCTGCCACTACGGCTCTCCCTGTCAGTAACACAAGCTTTACCGATCTGCGTGCCAATCATATATCCGCAAGCAGAACAGACTTTGACTACGAATACTGGAGCGATACGGAAATCCGCGTGCGGATTCCCGACGGTGCGGCTTCAGGCATGATGTATGTGGAAACGCCGAAAGGGAAATCGTCTCTTCAGAAAATTACAATCGAATCGAAAACAGGCGGAAAGAAATTTCTTACAAGACGCACGTATCTGCTGCAGCTTGCGGCTGACATTACCGACGTCGCGTCCGACAAATCCGCGGCAATCAAGATGTATTTTCCGCGTCCGGCTCTGCTTTCGTCCCAGCCGCTCGTCGACATGACGGAGTGCATTCCTGAGCCGGCGATTGCGGATTACCAGAATACGGTGATTCATCAGCTGCAGACAGGCAAATCGATGATACCGAGTAAAAAGCAGTTCAGCGAAAATTTCGTCGTATCGGTTTATGAGATAAACACTACCGTAAAACAGGAACTTGTCACGTCGTATGCAAACATGAATACGATGCTGTACACGGCGGCAATCCGTGCGGACAAATGCGTTCCTTCCGGTAATTCGGAAATCATCGGTCTGGCGAAAAAAATCATCGGAAAAGAAACTAATCCGTATAAAAAAGCGAAACTTATCTATGATTATATGCTCGATAATTATTCGCTCCGGACGGTCAAATCGGATTCGTCGCCTGTTCTCGATCTTATAAAAAAGAAAGAGGGCGATGCGTACGATTTTGCCGTTGTGTATACTGCACTGCTGCGCGCATCCGGCATTCCCGCTCTGCCCGACAGCGGTGTGCTCGTCGACCGCGATTTAAAGACAAAGGATCACTGGTGGAGCGAATTCTATATCTGCGGCGTCGGCTGGATTCCGGTCGATCCGGCGCTCGGGGCGGGGCTGTCGTACAAAAGCTGGACGGAAACTGAAAATGCGCGGGAATATTATTTCGGCAATCTTGATTCGCAGCATATTACGTTTTCCCGCGGCTGGAAGGAAATAAAACCCGGCGCGGGAAATTCGAAGATAGTCCAGCGGCCGCGCAGCTACGCGCTGCAGTCCGTCTGGGAGGAAGCTTCGCGCGATACGCTCAGGTACAGTTCTTTCTGGGCTGATCCTGTCGTTCTGGGAATTTATTAAATTAACAGGGAGATATTATGATTACAAAAATTCTGTCAGTGGGTGGTTCCATTATCGCTCCCGACAGGCCCGATACTGATTTTCTCGGCAGATTCGTTGCAATGGCCGCCGAATGGCTTTCGGACGGGAACGACAGACGTCTCATATTCGTTTCGGGCGGCGGCGCTCCGGCCCGCATATACCAGCAGGCATACCGGGAAGTTGCGGCCGACGGAAAAAACGGCGGTGAAGCGGAAAACGACGCGGCCGACTGGATCGGCATTATGGCTACGAGGCTTAACGCGCAGCTTCTCAAAGCATGCTGCGGCGGTCTCTGCCGCGACGACGTGGTCTATGACCCGACTGCGGATATCAGATTCACCGGCAGAATTCTTGTTGCGGCAGGATGGAAGCCCGGTTTTTCGACGGACAACGACGCGGTGCTGCTCGCGGAAAAATTCGGAGCGGATACGGTCGTCAATCTTTCAAACATCGAGAAAGTGTACACCGACGATCCGCGTAAAAATCCCGAAGCGAAACCGCTCGACACAATCAGCTGGAAGGATTTCCGCAAAATGGTCGGCGACGACTGGACACCGGGGAAAAACACGCCGTTTGATCCGGTCGCAAGCAGAAAAGCAGAACAGCTCGGCCTGACGGTCATCTGCGCAGCGGGCAAAGACATTGCGAATATCCGCAGTATTCTCGACGGCAGGAAATTCACCGGGACAAAAATAGGCTGATAAGCAGTTTTGCAGGGTATGTTCACCCATTGTATATATTCATATTTGGCTATAAATTAATGGTATGACTATTTTTTCCCTTTCCGGCAATTACGAACTTACCGGCGCCGGCCGGAAATGTACGGCTGTTATTCCGGGCGACTTTCATTCCGCACTGCTCAACGCAGGAATCATCCCTGATCCTTATTACGGAAAAAACGAGGCGGACGTCCAGTGGGTCGGTCAAACCGACTGGATTATCCGCCGAAGTTTTCAGTTCAAAAAAGAGAATTCCGTACGAACCTATTTAGTGCTTACCTGCGCAGACACATTTTTTACGGTGTTCATCAACGGGCGGAAAGCCGGCAGCGGAAACAACATGTTCCGCAGATGGAGATTCGACGTCACGAAGATTCTTTCGGACGGTACGAATACGCTCGAAATCAGGTTCGATTCTGCGGTAAAAAAGGCCGCTTCCGAAGCGAAAAGACTGCCGTATCCCGTTCCGTTTACAGCGTATCCTGTTTCGTCTCCTCACTGCAATCTTCTCCGCAAGCCGCAGTGTCACGGAGGATGGGACTGGGGCCCGTGTCTTATGGTTTCGGGAATTTACGGAGACATCCGGCTTGAATCCGTCGCGGACGGCTTGATAGACAGCGTCACCGTCCGTTACGAACAAAGCGGGAAAAACTGGACGGCCGTCGTCAGCGCCGGATATTTTTCACTGCATGGCGGTACGGGAAATTTCTGTTTCAAGGTGACCGACGGAGAACGGATTCTCGCGGAAGAAAAAAAGGAATTCGCGCTTGAAAAAGGCATGAATACGCTCTCATCCTCTCTTGTTGTGAAAAATCCGGAACTCTGGCTTACATCGGATGAACTTGCGGAACTCGACAGAAAAGAGAACAAACTCTACGGGCTTACCGTCGCATCGGAAGACGGCGATTATGAAGTGACGAAAAAAATCGCCTTCCGTTCAATAGATGTCGATACGAAGAACGGTGCGCTCTGTTTTCACGTCAACGGACGTGCCGTTTTTGCAAAGGGTGCAAACTGGATTCCTTCGGATGCGCTTCCTTCCCGCCAGACGGACGGAAAAATTACGGAGCTTCTCTCGGCGGCCGTGCAGGCGCACATGAATATGATACGTATATGGGGAGGCGGTCAGTTCGAAAGCGACTGTTTCTACGACTGCTGCGACAGATTCGGACTGCTTATCTGGCACGACTTTATGTTCGCATGTGCGGCGTATCCGGCGACCGACGAATTCCTCGCAAGCGTGTCGGCGGAGCTTGCATATCAGATTCCGCGTCTGCAGACGCATCCGTCGATTGCACTGTGGTGCGGCAACAACGAGAATATCGGCGCGCTCACGTGGTTCCCCGAAACAAAGGCAAACCGCGACCGCTATCTCATAGATTACGACAGACTGTATCACGGTGTGGTGGAAAAGGCGGTGCGGGCGTACGATCCCGACAGGATGTGGTGGCCGTCGTCGCCGTGCGCCGGTCCCGGCAAAGATATGTTTAACGACAACTGGCACAGCAGTAATTCGGGAGACATGCATTTCTGGAGCGTCTGGCACGAAAAAAAAAGCTTCAGCGAATATCTTACAGTCCGGCCGCGTTTTGTCTCCGAATTCGGGTACGAGGCGTTTCCTTCCGTAGAAGAAATAAAGACGTACGCGGACGAAGATCAGATGAACCTCACAAGTCCGGTAATGGAATATCATCAGCGTTCCGTCGGCGGCAATTCCGTTATCCTCGAAAGTTTTTCCCGTTATTTCAGATTTCCGGAAGGATTCGCAAACATGGTTTATTTGAGCCAGGTACAGCAGGCGCTTGCAATAAAGACCGCCGTCACGTACTGGCGTTCGCTGCGTCCGCACTGTTCCGGCGCTATTTACTGGCAGCTCAACGACGTGTGGCCCGACGCCTCGTGGTCGAGCGTTGAGTATTCCGGCAAATGGAAACTGCTTCACTATGCGGTAAAAGAAGCGTTTGCGCCTGTTTCCGTAACAGTGTATGAAAAAGACGGCGCATACAAAGTTTTCGTCATGAACGACACGTCGAAAATTCTCGATGCGGTCGTGAAACTTCATTTTCTGGGATTCGACGGAAAGCCCGTACAGAAAGCGGAATCCGTGCGTGTATCTGCCGGAGCGGACAAAGCGGTAAGAATCCGTGAATTTAAGGCGGATGGATTTTCCTGTCCGGTTTCCGATTGTTTCATTTACGCAGAACTTACCGCATCGTCGAAGGACGGGAAAAAATATGCGGCGGACGACACCTTCTTTCCGGCGCTGTACAAACAGTGCGCCCTGCGCAAAGCGAAAATCACGGTCGGGACATCGCACGAAAATCCCGGTGTCTGCAGCGTGCAGCTTGCATCGGACGTACCGGCGTTTTTTGTCTCGCTCGACACCGACGGGCTGCCCGGTACATTCAGCCGGAACATGTTCACGCTGCTGCC
The DNA here is from genome assembly GCA_002399405.1 of Treponema sp. UBA4873. Classification (GTDB taxonomy): domain Bacteria; phylum Spirochaetota; class Spirochaetia; order Treponematales; family Treponemataceae; genus Treponema_D. Next base: position 38,527 of record DHDP01000018.1, read on the forward strand.
CGGAGCGCCCGTTACGGTGACCTTTACGGCAAAGAGCGGCGACGTTTCCGCAGAGCGGCTTAAGCAGGCACTCACAGTAACGACACTGCGCGATACATATAAATAAGCGTACGGTAATTATACACTGAGTCTCCCTGTTTTTAAAAACGGTTTGCTTAAGTCACCTCATACAGAAAAGCAGTCCGTTTACGCGAAAAAAAATCCCGCAGGTTCCGGCTCGCCGGAATAGGACGAATTGCAGCGAAGCTCCCCGCGCAGAGTCACCAGCGGAATTTTTTTCGCTCCGCTCCCTGCTTTTCTGTATACGTTGAATAAAAGCTATTTTTGTAAGACGCTGCGTCTGAAATATTTACCGGCGTTTACAGGCACACTTTACGTCTCATATTATGCAGCAGGAGAGCTTTACATTGTGCTGGAGGATAGTCTCACATCGTGTTACAGGAGAGCCTTACATCGTGCTGCAGGAGAGCCTTACATCGTGTTACAGGAGAGCCTTACATCGTGTTACAGAACAGTCTTTCCCGCTGTATGAAGCTGCCGCCCTCTATACCGCTGAAGGAAAAGCACTTTTCTACACAGGATGGCTAAACAAACTGTTTTCGAAAACTTGAAAACAGTTTATACATTTTGATGTACTTTTTCGCTTTATAAACGGCGGCAATTATTTCAGACATACTGATTTACAGAGATGCCTGTTCGTTCCAGCATATACAGAAAGACATGGAGCGTAGCAGAAAATAATCCGCGTACGACTCTCGCCTATTCCGGCGAGCCGGAGTACGCGGATTATTTTCTGCGTAAGCGGAATGTCTTTCTATACAAGGTAACTTAAGTAGAGTTTTTTTTGGAAATCAGGGTATTCCGCGTATAATTGCCGTACGTCAGGACTGTTTTTCCAGTTCTTCCAGCTCTGCTTTTGCTATTTTGTCGTCGGGATCATAGGCGAGAACAGACGTAAAGTACTTTTGTGCCTCTTCGGGGTTACCTTCTTTGAGCGCGAGAAATCCGAGATTCGACATAATCTTCGTGCTGTCAGGTTCAAGCGCAAGTGCGTTTTCGAGGCATTTTTTTGCTTCCTTGAAGTTTTTTTCCTCCATAAAGCAGATGGCAAGTTCATTGTACGTATCGGGATTACGGTCTCCGCCCTGACAGTTGAGTGCCTCAAGGAACGCCTGTTTCGCGTCCTCGTACCGTTCGAGCCTGCGGAGTCCCCAGCCGAGCATGAACCATGCGTTCCATACGTGCGGATTCACCTGAATGAATTTTTTGATTTCTTCGAGTCCCTTTTCTTCCTGTCCGGACGAAATGTACTCGTATGCGGTTTTGAACCGCTCGTCATCCATATTCTGACTCTTGATATTGTCGAGAATTTCCTGCGACCGTTCCTTCTTGTAGATGCCGTTTTCTCCCAACTCCTCGTCCTTCATGTCGCAGGTGAGCGCAAGGTACGTTTCAAAGCTGTCCTTCGCGTCGCGGAAGTTATGCTGCTTGAGATAGAAAAATCCCGCATTGAAAAATGCGTCGGGAATCGCGGGTTCGGCGTCCATTGCCTGCCGGTAGTATTCAAGCGCGTCGTGGTCGTACGCATCCGCGTCGTCGTTAAGGCCCGATCGTCGGTACGAGTTCGCCCGCTCGTCGAAAAAAAGCGCCGTGTTGAGAATGGTAACCGTATCGTCCGGGTCAAGACCGCGGAGCGCGGCGAATATCTCTTCTGCTATTTCATAGTCTTCGTTTTTCGCCTTCAGTATGGCGGCTTCCGAAAGTTCCTTCTTGATTTCGGGACGGGCTTCCTTGAGAATCGAACGGTAATATCCTGTATGCCCGTTCTGCGGATCATATGCCAGGACGGTGAGAATGCCGGCGAGAATCTGTTCCTGAGTCAGCTCCTCAGGATTAAAGGAACCCGGTGCGTCCCTGTCTTTTTTCTGCACGGGAAGCGGAATTGTCGGATCAATATGCATGGCGCTGCGCGACAGCTGAAAATTTTCCGGCAGCTGAATATAATAAATAGTATCGAGTGGGCTTGATGGGTTCATTGCGTTTCCTTATTGGGGTGAGGTTTTCTCTCCGGTACGCTGCGTCTGAGCAGGCTGAACGGCTGCTTCCTTTTTTTGTGCGTCGCGGGCCGGTGCCGTATTCCTGTTGTCCGTTTTTATCGCATCTTCCGTCTTTTTTTCCGCCTGTTTCTGACTGCCGTTCTTCATATTTCCTGCTGATGCGGGCGCTGCGGCTGTTGTACCTTTCGCCGCTGCCGCCTGAGTTCCGGCTGTCTGCGCCGCGATTTCCTCTTTCCTTGCCTGAGCTTCGAGAAAACTCTTTCTGTTCATCGTGACGTAATTATTGATATGAATTTTGTACGACAGAGGCACCTGATTTTCATCGAATTTGATGCTTGCCGCGACGATATCCTGCCGGCCTTCAATCAGGTCCGCGCTTACAATAGTACCCTTTATGTCGATCGTTTCAATCGGATCGCTGAACTGAAAGCGGATCACAGCTTCCTTATCCTGTATGAATTTCGACAAACCGAGCAGAATGACTTTTGCACCGGAAAACGACAGATCGCGGAGAATACAGCGCCGCGGTACGTTCTGAATATATATGATTGATTCTTCCCGGTCTATATTAAGCTTGTGCTTTGAGTCTTCGTTTATAACAATGCGTTCTTCCCGGCGCTGAACGGAGTTGATATTCGCCTCGATGAGCGTACCGAGCTTGAGAATCAGATCGTCGGGCGGCCGCTGCGTATACGTAAGCGTAATAATTGCAAGTTCCTGCGAATTCATATACGGCGTTACTTCCGACACTTTTCCGGCGATGAAAAAACTCAGCGGTTCATTATCCGGTTCTATAAAACAAAAGCGGAGACTGGCCGGCGGAGCATCTTTTTTGGTGATTTGAGCAAACGCACCGCCTTTCGTTCCCAGAATGATTTTTGCCATCTGGAACGACGTCGAGTTGATGATGCACGGCCACTGGGCTCCGTTGCATTTTATGTATATTTGGCGCGGATCTATACGAAGTGACCGCAGTATATCCTTTGAAAATATGATTTCTTTGTCACGGTAGAAATCATAATAGTTGCTGATCTGCTGGTTGGTAGCAATTCCCATACCGTAGATAATAGTTTATTAGCAGTCATTCGTCAATGTTTGTGAACAAGGTATTATAGAAGAAAAAAAGCCCCGGAACGAATAGTTTCCGGGGTTTGAACGCTTTCGGAACAAATCAGTATGCTGATTTCGTTTCGTGATGCTGATGAGTTTTTTTCATCAGTTTGCGCTGAAGTGTCTTGTTTTTGCGGTTCAGGATAGTGGACGGCTTTTCATAATATTCGCGCTTCTTGAATTCGCGGATAATACCTTCTTTTTCAACCATTCTCTTGAAGCGTTTAATCGCTTTTTCAAGGTTTTCTGAATCATCAACTGTAATGCTTGCCATCGTTATTCACCTCCTTTCGCCGGAATTCCGTATGAAACCACAGCATACCATAAAAGCGGGGAGAGTAGCAAGCGTCAAAAAAATACATCCTGTATTTTTTTGACGCTGCAAATGCTTTTCGGGTCGGTACTTGGAGCGGAACGCATTTGCGTCGGGGGCGCGCGTCTGTGCGCTTACATGCAGTTCATCAGTGCGATTGCTATTGGTTGAATCTCTGCGGAGGAGTCACTATCCAGATGGCTTCTACGAGGTCTTTGGAGTTGTTTTCCAGCGTGTGCGGAGTGCCGGCGGGGAAGGAGACGCTGTCGCCGACGTTCAGTATATATTCCTTCTTTTCGTACTTGAGCAGAGCGGTTCCCTTTGTTATGATGCCGAGTTCCCGCCCGATATGGCCGTATGAGCCGCGGTGCGTATGTGATCCCGCAGGAATTTTTATGACGTATGCTTCAAAGGAATTTTCCTTTTCGGATTCGTCGGGCTTCGCGAGCTCTTCGTAGATTACGTCGTCCTCTGCGAGGGTGCGGCGTTCGTCCGCACGGATAATCTGGACGGGACGTTCGCGGCGGTATTCCTCGAACAGAAATTCCAGGTTGATGTCGAGCGCGTCCGCGAGTGCGAGCAGTGTGTCTATGGCGGGAGAAACACGGTTGCGTTCTATCTGCGAGACAAGGCTTTCGCTGACACCCGCTTTGTCCGCTACGATTTTAAGAGTGAGACCTTTATGTTCACGCACCATGCGGAGTTTTTCACCGAAATGATACGGCACACGTTTTTCTTTTTTATCTTCAGGATTTTGCGAATGTGTCATTGTCTTGTTTCTCCTTATTCTGTTCTGTTACGTATTGGATGAAGTAATCCTCCAATGTTTTATGAGGACCAGGCAGTTTCATGCGTTCCCGTGCACGCGCATTGTCGCGCCGGACTGTATACTGCGAGTAAAAATCCCTGTAGTCGAGACCTGCATCGGCTTTTACATGCTCGCCGAGAAAATTCGACACTTCGTCGCGCCCGATTGCCGGAATGCCTTTCGTTTTGAGTATGGAACGCAGCTCCCTGATCTGTTCGAAAGAAATGCCGAACAGAAATTCCTCCATTGCCTGCGAAACACCGTTGTCGCCGAGTTTTTGTTTAATGAACTGAATCCACTGCTCGTCCATCTGAATCGAGATAAGAAGCAGCTCGCTTGTTCCCATCATCGTACCGAACGCAGGCGCGAGTCTGCGGCGCGCTGTCCACACACTCTGCAGAACGGGAGCCACGTTTGCAATAGTCTGGTCGTTGCGGTATTCCCACAGAAGAAGCAGCGAAAGCGCCCACTGACGGCGGAACTCGATCGGCTGCGAATCGTCGCGGATAAGGTTCAGATATACGTCTTCCGCAAGCAGTGAGAACATCATGGTGACTGTTTCCATCTGGAGATCCTGCGTGAGCCAGTCGGGCGCATCGATGCGCTTGCTTTGTTTCGAGAGCGAAGAGAACGTGTGTATTTTTGCAACGAGGAAACCTTTGCCGAGAATCGCTTTTGAAGGAAGCTGGAGCGTCGTATCTCCTTCGTCCTGGTGATCGATGAGCGAGTCAATCAGCGACTGGGGCGTACGTATGCCTCCCGCAAGGTCATGGCGTTCGAGGAGCGACGGGAAGCGCGCCACCGCTGCAGCAAGATGTTCAAGGTCATCCATGCGTTCGGTGATTATGTCCACGCGTTCCGCATCAGCCTTCCGCATGCTGACAAGCAGTTCGTCGACAAGGTTTTTTTGCTTCGGTGTAAGAATCACAATACCGCTACCTTCCTTTCCTGTCTCGTTGTCGTCATCATAGAATTGGCTGATGTCTATGGGAGTAAAATCTGTTTCCGTGGCAGAAGAATCCTTAATCACAGTATCTTTCATTATATCATATATTGAACCTTTTTCAATAATACTGTAATCATTTTTCAATTATATTGATAAAATGCCGATAATACTGATATGGAAAGACAAATTTTATTTGTTACAGTTTTATCAGCTTTTTTTCTCGTTTGCGCGCCGGCTGCCGAACCGCTACTCATTCTCCCTTCCGATGTGCGTATTGAGCAGTCCGACAGTTCCGGATTCGGAACCGGAACGGGGTTCGACCTGTACGTCCGTAAAAAAGCCGGGATAGAGTCGATTCTGCTTACCGAAACGACGAAGGATCCGAGCGGAAAAGCGGACAATTACGCCTACCGTGCGGCGGAATGGAATAAAGTGAACGGAGATGAGGTACGTTTCCTCGACGGAAAGCCGCTTAATTCTCCGGGCGCAAGATTCAGTCTTGTCGATTCGACTGCGGAAGACGATCCCGTATTCGGAAAAAGTTTTCATATTTATATCCCTTTCGAAATCGTATACGGCTATCCCTGGTCGAGAAACGGAACAGTAAAAATCGGACGCGGCACGTTCATCAACATCAGGGCGTTTGTAAGAAAGTATGCTGATTACCGCGGCGCGTTCGGCGACAATCCGTTTATGTTCGACCTCGGCAAAAAGCCCGAACCGAAACCGGCGGCATCAGCTGCACCGGCAGTATTGTCTGCACCGGAAGAGCCGGCCGTGAAGGATGTTCCCGTTCTTACCGACGATTACAACCCGGACGCGAGCGAAAAATTCCACGAGATTTCCGATTTTATGATTTACTCGAAAGGGCCCGACACGCTCGTGAACGATATAATGACGTCTATAAACAAAATCAGTCCGAAAACGAAAGCCGACGTTGTGTTCGTAATCGACACGACGGGCAGCATGAAGGACGATATCGCCAGGCTGCGGAAAGAATGGGTACCGCGGCTTATAGACGATTTGAAGTCGTTCGGAAACATCAGACTCGGGTTGCTGCTGTACCGCGATTACGGCGAAAGCGGATATAATTATAAGGATATACCCGTTAAGTTTTACGACTTCACGAGCGACATCAGCGAGTTTAAGAATAATCTCAACGGATTTTCGATTATCGGCAATGAGGGAGGGGATATTCCCGAAGCTGTATACGAGGGATTATACGGTGCGCTTGTGTTCTACAACTGGAGTCCCGATGCAGTGCGGAAGGTCATCCTCATCGGCGATGCGGGCCCTCATCCGACTCCGCGCGGGACAAAGAAGTACACGAAAGCCCTTGTCCAGCAGCTTGCAGCCGGCAAAGGAATTGCTATCGACGCGATCATCCTGCCGGACGACAAAGCCCGGCGCGGACGTTAGAAGCGCTGCAGTAACTGCAGGAATTTATTCAGTCTGACTCTGACCTGCTGATTTCACGGCCGTCTCTTCTGTTTTCGGCAGCTTAGCGGCGGGAATTTTCGCCATTTCAATCTGAGCAAGTTTATTGTACGCACCGGGCAGTGTTCCCGGAGTTGTCGACGCATACAAATCCACAATTTCCTTGAGCGATTTGTACGCAGCGTCATATTTCTTTTCTTTTATATACAGATGTCCGAGTTCGTACCGGGCTTCGATGTAAATGGAATTATCCATGCCGAAACGGCTGATAACCGTACGGTAATAGATTTCCGCATTTTTGTACTGTGCGTTTCCGTATGCATCCTGACCGAGCTGAATGAGCTGTGCCGCAGAAAGGTCGTCCGGTATTTCCGTTACCGTTTTGCAGGACGACAGGGACAAAACGACGGCCGCCGCGAGCAATGCGGAAACTGAGATGATAAATACATTCTTTTTCATATTCTCCAGTGTACAATCCGGCAGGTAAAAAAACAAGACTCAGCGCGAGCTGAGAACGGCAGGTCCGTTCCTGCCGTTTGTCCCGTATTTTATAAAATGCCGGTCTGTATTTTTAACAACAGCACCGCAGCGCAAAAGGTTACGGAGAAAACGCATGTTAATTATACACGGAGCGCCCTGCCTTCCCAAAAGATTTTGCTCAGTCACCTCATACAGAAAAACGGTCCGCTTACGCTGAAATAATTACCGGTGTTTATAAAAAGAGCTGGCAAGTCCGACGTATTGACCAACAGTTTTCCTATTAGTATTATTGTGTATCTATAGGAAGAATCAGACGAAAGGCGCGGTGATTACGGCGCGGGGGTTATCCGTACGGTTCTTTTTCAGGAGAAAAGCATGAAAAAAATTATTCTGATGATGTCTGCAGCGCTTAGTCTTGTACTCGTTATGACCGGCTGCAGCGGAAAGAAGGCCGACAAAAAAGTAAAAATCGGCATTGTCCAGCTTGTTGAACATCCGGCCCTTGACGGCGCGTACAAGGGATTTGTCGACGGTCTTGCAGCTGCGGGATATGTCGACGGACAGAACATCGCTGTCGATTATCAGAACGCACAGGGCGAACAGGCAAACTGCGTGACTATTGCGCAGAAATTCGTCAACGACCGCGACGATCTTATTCTCGCAATTGCGACTCCCGCGGCTCAGGCTGTCGCGAATCTGACGAAAGATATTCCGATTCTCGTCACTGCGGTTACCGATCCGGAGAGCGCAAAGCTTGTGAAATCGAACGCAGCACCGGGAACGAACGTTTCGGGAACGTCCGACCTTACGCCGTGTGCGGCACAGATAGATCTGCTTAAGAAAATCGTGCCGAATGCGAAGACTGTCGGTCTTCTCTACTGCTCGAGCGAACAGAACAGCATTTTCCAGATTAACCTTGCAAAGGCTGAATGCGACAAAATCGGCCTCAAATATATCGACGCGACGGTTTCCAATTCGAATGAAATCCAGCAGGTGACACAGAGTCTCGTCGGCAAAGTAGACGCGATTTACGCCCCGACTGACAACATGATTGCAGCCGGTATGGCGACGGTCGCGCAGGTTGCGAACGACAACAAGATTCCGACGATTGTGGGCGAAGACGGAATGGTTAAATCGGGGGCGCTCGCGACATACGGCATAGACTACTACGAGCTCGGAAAACAGACTGCGGCCATGGCCGTAGACATTCTCAAGAACGGAAAGAAACCTGCCGACATGCCGATTCAGTACCTCGCGAACTGCACGCTCAGCGTAAATCAGGACACTGTTGCCAAACTCGGCATCACGCTTCCTTCGGACCTGAAATAATCAGCCGGTTGTCGGACTGATGTGAAAAGACCGGAAAAACCTTCCGGTCTTTTTTTTGTCCGGAATACCTTCTCACGCTCCGGCAGAATCAATATAATTGAACAAATCTATTGTTGGAGTAAAAAATGGGGCTTCTTCTTGCCATGCAGGGTGCTGTCTCTCAGGGAATTCTCTGGGGAATCATGACGCTCGGCGTTTATCTTACATTCAGGATTCTTGACATAGCCGACCTTACCGTCGACGGCAGCTTCGCGACAGGCGGCGCCGTTACGGGTGTGCTTATCGTGCACGGAATGAATCCGCTGCTGTCGCTTCTCATCGCTTTTTTAGTCGGAATGCTCACCGGTCTTGCGACGGGACTTATGCATACGAAAATCAGGATTCACGTGCTGCTTGCGAGCATCCTTACGATGATTGCACTGTATTCAATCAATATCCGCATTATGGGAAAAGCGAATACTCCGCTGCTCGGAGTGAGCACGGTTATGTCGTTTTTTACTGAGCGTTTCAGCGTGAATACGACGATGGCGTCGCTTTTTGTGGGCATAATTTTTGTAGCGGTAATCGTCGTACTCATGTACTGGTTCTTCGGTACGGAACTCGGAAGTGCGATCCGCGCTACGGGAAACAACGAACATATGGTGCGCGCCCTCGGCGTGAATACGGATACGATGAAGATTCTCGGGCTCATGATTTCCAACGGACTTGTCGCGCTTTCCGGAGCGCTCGTTGCGCAGAGCCAGGGATACGCCGACGTCGGCATGGGAACGGGAACGATCGTCATAGGGCTTGCGTCGATTATCATCGGCGAAGTCGTGCTCGGCAGGCATTTCGGTTTCTGGTATACGCTGATTTCAGTCGTGCTCGGTTCAATCATCTACCGCATCATCATCGCGATTGTTCTGCAGCTCGGACTCAAATCGACGGATCTGAAACTGTTTACGGCGATCATCGTCGCCATAGCGCTTTCGGTTCCGGTGCTCAAGGAGCAGGCTGCGCGCCGCAAACGGTCGGCCATTCCCGGCGTACATCTGACCGACGCCGAGACTCCCGCGGACCGGGACAGCACGCCGGACGTGACACAAGAGTGATAGGGGAAACTATGCTGAAATTATTCAATATATCGAAGACATTCAACCCGGGGACGATCACCGAAAAAGTTGCTCTGGAAAATATTAATCTTGAGCTGCAGGACGGCGATTTCGTCACGGTTATAGGCGGAAACGGCGCGGGAAAATCGACGCTATTAAATCTTATTGCGGGCGTCCACTATACCGACACCGGTTCCATTGTCCTCGACGGAATGGACCTTACGGGGAAGCCTGAGTACGTGCGCGCGAAATATCTGGGACGAGTGTTTCAGGACCCGATGATGGGAACGGCCGCGAATATGCAGATCGAGGAAAATCTTGCCATGGCTATGCGGCGCGGCAAACGGCGCGGACTTGCGTGGGGCATTCAGCCTGCGGAACGGAAGCTGTACCGGGAAAAACTTGCGCTGCTTGATCTCGGTCTTGAGAACCGCATGACGAGCAAGGCGGGACTGCTTTCCGGCGGACAGCGTCAGGCGCTGACGCTTCTCATGGCGACGCTGCAGAAGCCGAATCTGCTTCTGCTCGACGAGCATACGGCGGCTCTTGACCCGAAAACTGCGAAAAAAGTGCTTGAACTGACCGAGCAGTTCGTTAACGCCGATCACCTGACGACGTTCATGGTTACGCACAATATGAAGGACGCTATCCGTTACGGGAACAGGCTCATCATGATGAACGAGGGCAGCATCATCTACGATGTGCGGGGTGAAGAGAAAAATAATCTTAAGGTCGACGATCTGCTCAGAATGTTCGGTTCCGTGAGCGGAGATGCGACGGCGAACGACCGCATGCTGCTGGGGTGATAAACGCCCCTGTCGTTAAAAATTGATTTGTACGGAGGGGGTAATACCCCGCCCCCGGGGGCGCATGAAGGGGTATAAAATCCCGGCTGCAATACCCTTGAGAACAACAAACTCGACGCTCTGCGTCGAGTTTGTTGTTTATTATTTCATGTATTTTTTACGGAATGATGTTATACTGTAGAATATCCGCGACCGGCCTGCGGAGGTGCATGTTTTCTGCAGCCGGTTCATAATTTTATAAATAAAAAGTAAAAGGTAACGCTCCGCCGGATACCGGGCTGCATACGTTACCGTGCTTCGGGAGTGTTTTCTATGAGCGATAGTAGTACCGGACAGAACGGACTGATTCCGTCTTTTCCTGGAAAAATGATGATTTTTTATTTTGCGGTCTGTTTCCTGCCTGCCGTTGTACTGGGACCGGTTCTTGTTTTCATCGGTGAGTTTACGTTTTCGGAATTCATCGGAGTCGTTACCGCACCTGTCGTTCTTCCCGCGCTGATTGTTTTTCCGGTTATTCTGCCTGCGGTTTTTTATTTGTTTTGTACGAAAAGGCTGTGCATGTTCGACGGTTCAAGGGATTCTGCCCGTTCCGTCAATCTGCTTGCAAAGCGTTTTGAAATGCTATTTATGCTCTACGGACTTTTCAACGGAATACTTGCGCTTCTGTTCGTTATTCTGGGATGCCGCGTCCGCGGCATTGCGTACGATTTCCCCGTCCTGTTTTTCACTACAGTAGGAAACACGTTTTTGTTTGCGCTTTTTCCGTATATCGTTTTCATGCAGACGTTCGAGGAGCATATTCACAAACTGCCTTTCAGCAGCGAATACAAATCGCTCCCGCTCGTAGTCCGCAACACGCTCGTCACGTTTTTCAGCTGTACGGGGCTTTTGTTCAGCACGATTGCGCCGCTGTTCGCCGCAGGCAACGCCGGTGTTCCCGTCTGGACGCTGTTCGTCACGAAGATGATCCCCATAGCAGTTTACTCAGGTGTTACGGCAGTGGCGGACGCATATTTACTCATACGCGGAATAAATTTCCGCGTAAAAGACATCAACGGATTTACGGCGAAACTTGCCCGGCGCGATTATACGCAGGAGTTTCTCCGCGTACGCAGCCGTGACGAGTTCGGTCTTCTTATTAACGACCTGAATCAGTTTTACAGAATAACGCAGGCTCTTCTGCGCGCCATTACCGACTCGGTTGCAATTTCCACCGGTTCTGCGGAGGACCTCTCGGACAATATGACAGAGACGTCTTCGAGCATTGCGCAGATTGTTTCGAACATCGATTCGGTGAAGGCACGGATTGTCAATCAGGCGGCGGGGGTGGAGGAAGCGCAGGCTGCTGCGGCCGGCATTGTCGGACGCATTGAGAATCTGGGCGCCGGTATAGTGAAGGAAACGGAATGTGTTTCGACTTCATCTTCGGCCGTGGAGGAAATGGTTGCGAACATCCGCTCCGTTACGGACATTCTCAGGAAGAATACGGAAGCCGTCAACAATCTGAGCAGGGAATCCGAGAACGGACGCAGTAAGGTGGAACAGTCCGTAGAACAGGCGAAAATAATCCTTGAGAAGTCTGCGGGGCTGCTTGAAGCGAGCAATATAATCCAGAGCATAGCGGAACAGACGAACCTGCTCGCGATGAACGCTGCTATCGAAGCGGCTCATGCGGGCGATGCAGGGAAGGGATTCGCAGTCGTCTCCGACGAAATACGGAAACTCGCGGAACAGTCGAATACGCAGGGAAAAGTTATCAGCATGCAGCTGCAGGAACTGCAGGGCGCTATCGCAAACGTTTCGGAAGGAACAACGCAGGTAAAAAATCAGTTCGACATTATTTTCGGTCTTGCCGATACGGTGAAGAATCAGGAACAGGTTGTCATGAGCGCGATACAGGAGCAGTCGGAAGGCAGCGCGCAGGTACTTGAATCAATTCAGATAATCAGGGAAACTACCGGTACGGTGCAGAGCGGTTCGGAGGAGCTTACTGCGGGGGGCAGGCAGATTGCATCGGAGATGGGGATTCTTTCCACCGTAACGGAGGAAATCAGCGGTGCCGTCAACGAAATGGCGCAGGGTGCCCAGACGATTATTAAGTCGGTGCAGGATGTAAATACAGCATCGTCTGCGAACCGCGACAATCTGCAGAAAATCTCATATGAAATCGGAAGATTTACACTGAAGAAATAAAATGCATAAGTTTTTGTTAATTACCGTATTTGCCTGTGCCGCAGCTTTTGCGGCATCGTGCGCGACAGTTTCGGGCGTAGGGGAAAAACAGCCGCCGGCCGGCGAATTGTTCGGCGACTGGGAATACAGAGGATTCGGCAGGGAATTGCCGGCATGGGTGGGGCCGTATTTCCGCGGAGGTATTGCAGCCGTACGGGCGGCATGTCCTGAATATGCGGGGAAGGAAATACTGATTGCCGTCGCATCCGGTAAAAATGCTGATCAGGCCGGGCAGGCACTTGCCGGAAAAACGGCGGACGCTGTTCCCGACGGATATGTGCGAGAAGATTCGATATGGGTGTGTCTGCTGAGAGCGGAGGATACGGCCTTATACGGCGGAGACACGTACGTTTCTTTGAATCTGTACATAAAGTAACCGGTGTGAGCAGTTTGCGGAATCACTCCGGCTTTTGCAAATGCATCGACAGTGTTCGCTAATGCAGCGGTGATGCCGGTGGTGAAGACGCCTTTTTGGGCGTTTTTTTTTGTACTTGACAAATACCCCCATAGGGTATTATATTCACTCTAAACGGAAAGATACCCTGTGGGGGTATTTGAAATAACGGGAGGCAGCAAAATGAATGAGGATGAAGGCGGCTGTGCGTGCTGCCGCTATAAAAATACTCCGCGTGAAGAAGATACGGTGAAACAGCTGCAGAACAGACTGAACCGTATAATAGGGCAGCTCAACGGCATAAAAACGATGCTCGACGACAACCGGTACTGCGGCGACGTGCTTACCCAGGTTGCGGCCGTTGAAAGCGCGCTTCAGAGTCTCGGCTATATCATTCTTCGGAACCACCTCGAAACATGCGTCGTGGAAGAAATAAAGAACGACAATACGCAGATTCTCGATGAAGCGCTTGAACTGATTAAAAAACTGAAATAGGAAGTAATAACTTTCAAGGATGGTAGAGATACATATGACGAAATTTTCTGTTACCGGAATGACGTGCGCTGCGTGCAGCGCTCATGTCGAAAAGGCGGTTGCAGCAGTCCCGGGAGTAAAGAGTGTGTCCGTCAGTCTTCTTACGAATTCGATGGGCGTTGAGTTTGCATCTCCCGCTACGGCGGAATCGATATGTGCGGCTGTGGACAAAGCAGGATACGGTGCGGCACCGGAGGATACTGGTACCGGGGCGGACGCTGCAAAGAAGCGTACTTCGGAACGGGAAGCGCTTGAGGATCACGAGACTCCGCGCCTTCTGAAACGGCTTATCGCATCGGTTGTTCTGCTTGTACCGCTCATATATGTTTCGATGGGACACCTGATGTGGAAATGGCCGCTTCCCGCCGTATTCGGCGACAACCCGGCTGCGATCGGATTATACGAACTGCTTTTAACGATAGCAATCATGATGATAAACCAGCGCTTTTTTACGAGCGGATTCAAAAGCTTTGTGCACGGCGCACCGAATATGGACACGCTTGTCGCGCTGGGAAGCGGCGCGTCGGTCGTATACAGCGTCGCCGTTCTTTTTCTCATAACAGGTGCCATGCTTTCCGGCATGTCGCATGATGCGCATGAGTATCTGCACGACTTGTATTTTGAATCGGCTGCGATGATTCTGACGCTTATAACTGTCGGAAAAACACTCGAAGCGTACAGCAAAGGAAAGACGACGAACGCAATCAAAAGCCTCATGGATCTTGCACCTGAAACGGCGCACGTTATCCGCGACGGAAAAGAACTGACGATTCCCGCGGAACAGGTGCGCCCCGGCGATACGTTTATCGTGCGCCCCGGCGAGCGTATCCCCGTAGACGGAAAAGTGACGGGCGGAACGAGCGCGGTAAACGAGTCGGCGCTTACCGGCGAAAGTCTTCCCGTCGACAAATCGGCCGGGAGCGATGTGAGCGCGGCGACGCTCAATCAGAACGGTTTTCTTACCTGTACGGCGACGAAAGTAGGCAGCGACACGACTCTCAGTCAGATAATCACCATGGTTGAAAACGCCGCCGCGACAAAAGCGCCTGTTGCAAAACTTGCGGACAAAGTGTCGGGTATATTCGTCCCCATCGTCATTGTACTTTCGGTGATTACCGGAATAGTGTGGGTCGTTGCCGGAAGGGAATTCGGCTTCGCGCTTGCGCGTGCGGTCAGCGTGCTCGTCATAAGCTGCCCGTGTGCGCTCGGTCTTGCAACGCCGGTGGCGATCATGGTCGGAAACGGACTCGGTGCAAAGCACGGCGTTCTGTTCAAGACAGCCGCCGCTCTTGAGGCAGCCGGAAAAACTGATATAGTCGTGCTCGACAAGACGGGCACAGTCACGGAAGGAAAGCCCGCGGTGACTGACATAATTCCCGCGGACGGTGTGACTGAACGGGAACTGCTTGCGCTTGCGGGTGCGCTCGAAGAAAAAAGCGAACATCCTCTCGCACGTGCAGTGCTGGAAAAAGTTCGTGCGGAAAATATCGCATACGGCCCTGCGGACGATTTTACCGCGCTGCCCGGGTACGGTGTAAGAGGAGCTGTCCTGCCGTCCGGGGCTGATAATGGAACGTCTTCTTCTGCCGGCGGCGGCATCCCGGCGTTCGGCGGAAACGCTGTGCTGATGGAAGAACAGCGTCTGCTCAGCACCGAAATGAAACAGCGCGGTATGGCGCTTGCCGGCGAAGGAAAAACGCCGCTCTATTTTGCCGCCGGCGGGAAACTGTCCGGAATCATTGCGGTGGCTGATGTGGCGAAAAAAGACAGTGCTGATGCGGTGCAGAAACTTAACGCACTCGGCATACAGGTAGTCATGCTTACCGGCGACAACAGACGCACGGCGGAAGCTGTCGCGAAGCAGGTTGGCATTACGCACGTCGTGTCGGACGTGCTGCCGGGCGGAAAGGATGCCGTCGTTGCGAAACTTTCCGCGTACGGAAAGGTAATGATGGTAGGCGACGGCATAAACGACGCGCCTGCTCTTACACGCGCCGACACCGGAGTAGCGGTCGGTGCGGGAACTGACGTCGCGCTCGACGCGGCGGACGTCGTGCTCATGAAATCCACGCTTGCCGATGTTCCTGCCGCAATAAAACTGTCGCGCCAGGTACTCACGAACATCCGCGAGAACCTGTTCTGGGCGTTCATCTACAACGTCATCGGCATACCGATTGCAGCGGGCGCACTTATACCGGCATTCGGGATAGTGCTTAATCCGATGCTCGGAGCCGCTGCGATGAGCCTGTCGAGCTTCTGCGTCGTGACGAACGCACTCCGCCTGAACCTGTTCAATATGTACAAGTCGGGACGGAACGGCAAGAGAAAAACAGTACAGCTGCCGGACGATATTGCCGGCGGCCGGAATATATCACACAGTATGGAGGAATCCGATATGAAAAAAACAATCAGTATTGAGGGGATGTCATGCGACCACTGCCGCATGCATGTTGAAAAGGCGCTTGCGGCAGTAGACGGAGTGTCGAAAGTTCAGGTGAGTCTCGCGGACAAAAAAGCGGACGTAACGCTCAGCAAAGACGTTGCGGACAAAGCACTTATGGACGCAGTTACCGAAGCGGGATATACGCCGGTGAACGTAGCGTAATCCGGACATTTTGATACGGACGGCAGTTTTTATGAATTGCCGTCCGTATTGCATAAAAAAATCATCGACTGTTCCGTTTTTTTATCTAATCATTATGTTATGAAATATAATTTTCATGCTGCCGCGATCAGCTGTATAATACGAATGTTACATCGGACAGGAATGAGTGTCCCGGTCTTCCATGAGACCGGTCTGCATGTAATCAGCACGATACTCTGCGTTGAGTTCGCTTAGTTCTTTCTTTCCGTCTATGTACTGCTGATAGTCTATTTCGAGTCCGCCGCACGCGCAGCAGCTTGAACACAGGTCCCCGCAGTTGAGAGATTCTTCGACAATCTGTTCGCGTTCTTCCTTCGTCGTGTCTTTTATCAGTATGCTTTTGTGTTCCATAATTTAAATATACTATCAAGCGTGCGGAAAAACAACAGGCAGGGAAGACGTGTTCGTTTCGGATTTCTTTTCAGCGTTGTAATGTTCCACGATTGATTTTGTGTCAGAATTCACGACAATAATTTCAGTTCCGAAATCCGCCGCTTTTTTGACTGATTCCGAGGGAGCTTTATCGTCGGTTATGATTGTATCGAGGTCTTCGAGGCTTATTGAATTGCACAACGAATTGACGTCCCATTTTGAATAGTCAAGCAGAAGGATGCGCTTCGCAGCAATTGACGCAAGCGCCTGTTTGGTCGTCGTCAGGTTCTGCGTATGTTCGAAGGCACCTCCCGGGACGCGGAATGCGCGGCATGAGATGAAAGCGATATCAGCTTTATATTGCGAAATGCGTTCCGGTTCCGAGAATAAGATGGAACGATTGGCGTGATTTAAAAAACCGGCCGGAAGCAGAACCTGAATGCTGCTGTTGTTCGATAGAGTCATCGCGGCAGTGAGGCTGGACGTAATAACCGACAAAGGCATGTTTTGCGGAATCATCGTAACCATCTGTTGTATCGTAGTTCCCGAATCGAGGCAGATACTCTTAAAGGGGACAAGATACTGCAATGCTATTGTTGCAATCGCTTCCTTTTCCTTTTTGTTTTCGTTTATCTGAACGTAGTAATCAGTTTCTTCCGCGTTTTTCAGTAAAGCTGCATACCCGTGCTCGCGTTTTATAAAATTCATCTCCTGAAGTTTGTCGAGATTCCTTCTGACGGTCATCTCCGTGCAGTCGAGCAGCTTAGCCAGCTCTCCGATTGAGATGATATTCTGAGTCTGCATGATTTCGATAATTTGAGCAGATCGATCTTTTCGCATAATGTGCACACCTTTTACAATTGCAATTTTGAATTTCCTGTGAAACGATTTTAAAAACATCCTGAGATTAAAAATCGTTTGTTCTCTTCTATTATGATATAAAACAACAAAAATAACAATGTATTGTTAAAATTATAAAAGAATAAACAGAAATCAGTACTTCTGGTATATAAAATAATGTGCGAATTTTGTTGACAGCACGAATTTATGGACTTATAATGTTCGTAATAAAACACAAAAAGAACATTATAAAGTTCTGTATGTGATAAATAAAAGAAGGATAGAAACATTTTGAGCACATTTTATGTTTTGGGCATAGATCAAAGTACGCAGGGTACAAAAGCCGTTCTTTTTGACGACAGGGGAAAGATAGCCGGGAGATGCGACATTTCCCATAAGCAGATCATCAGCGGGGAGAGCTGGGTGTCTCATGATCCCGAAGAAATTTACCGCAACGTTGTTGCTGCCTGCAGACAGGTCGTTGAGAAAACCGGAATAGACAGGAATCAGATTGTCTGTCTCGGCATAGACAATCAGCGCGAAACAACTGTCTGCTGGAACAAAGCGGACGGACGGCCGCTCGGAAATGCGGTTGTCTGGCAGTGCAACAGGGCGAAGGATTTGTGCAGCAGAATCGGTGCGGAGCCGGCCGTGAGTGATGAGATTTATAAAAAGACCGGCCTGAAATTGTCGCCTTATTATCCGGCGGCAAAAATGACATGGATGACGGAAAATTTCCCGGGAATCGGCGGACAAATCAAAAATCATACTTTGGCATTCGGGACGGTCGACAGCTGGGTTTTGTATAAACTTACGCACGGAGTTTCTTTTAAAACCGATTATTCCAATGCAAGCAGAACGCAACTGTTCAACATCCGGGAGTGCCGGTGGGACAGCGGACTTTGCGGCATATTCAACGTTCCGATGGAGACGCTTCCTGAAATCTGCGATTCCGATTCGGTTTTCGGCTATACGGACCTGGAAGGATATCTCGAAAAGCCTGTACCGATTCACGGTATTCTGGGGGATTCTCACGGCGCGCTGTTCGGCCACAACTGTCTGAACAAAGGCGACATCAAGGCCACGTACGGAACGGGCTCTTCGGTCATGCTGAATACGGGCGCCGAACCTTTTTTCAGCAGATACGGATTGTCCACATCCCTTGCCTGGAAAGTAAAAGGAAAAGTTTCCTACGTTCTCGAGGGCAATATTAATTATACGGGCGCCGTTATTTCATGGCTGAAGAACGAACTCGGATTGATTCGATCCGCTTCTGAAACAGCGGAAATTGCGGGCGAGGCGGATCCCAACGACAGAACATACATCGTTCCTGCCTTTTCAGGTTTAGGCGCTCCGTGGTGGAGGGACGATGCGCGGGCTTTGATTACAGGGATGAGCAGAACGACGGGCAGGAAGGAAATTGTTAAGGCAGCATCCGAATGCGCAGCATATCAAATCAACGACGTAATCGACGCGATGCGGAAAGACACGGGGCTCGCTATTCCGCAGATGTGTGTGGACGGAGGACCCGCCGGAGACAAATACCTGATGCAGTTTCAGAGCGATATTTCCGGCATGAACATCAGAATCCCCGATGCGGAAGAACTTTCCGTGATCGGAGCTGCCTATCTCGCCGGCATATCCGCGGGGCTGTATGACAGTGACAATATTTATCGCGCCGTTTCATACAGCCTGTATGAGCCGCACATGGACGGCGATGTACGAAAGGAAAAAATTGCCGGATGGAATAAGGCAATAGAAATGGTAATCAGCAGGTAAGGAGGAATGATAAAAAGTACGTCCATGTACTTTTTATCATATGCAGTTTCCGCGTTGCGAAAACTGCGATCTGCGTCCTCCTGACGCACCGCTAACGCGGAGTTTTTATAGGAGTTATGGAAAAAAATGTTGAGTGAACAACAAATTAAAAAACTGGAAATTCAGGCGTCTGAAATTTGCGAAAAGACGGTGGAACTTATCTACAACGGCGGCGGCGGACACATCGGCGGCGATTTGTCGGAAGTTGATATTATGGTTGCTCTGTTTAATTACATGAGGCATGATCCTGAGAATCCGAAATGGGACGGCAGAGATTATTTTATTTTGAGCAAGGGACACTCGTCGGAAACGTATTATACGCTGCTGGCAGAATACGGATATATCGGAAAAAAGGAACTTGATACGTACGGTTCATTTCGTTCTCCTCTCGGCGGACATCCGACTAAAAAAATTGCAGGCGTCGAAGCGAACACCGGTTCTCTGGGGCACGGGCTGGGACTTGCGGCGGGCATTGCGCTGGCGTTGAAAAAAAACGGAAAAGAAAACCGTGTGTACGTGCTGACGGGCGACGGTGAGCTCGGTGAAGGCAGCAACTGGGAAGCGATGATGACGGCTGCAAAATACAAACTCGACAACGTAACGTGGATAATCGACAGAAATTTTTTACAAATCAGCGGAACGACAGAGGACGTTATGCCGCTTGAAAATTTAAAGAAAAAAACTGAAGCGTTCGGATTTAAAACCGTTGAAATAAACGGTCACGATTTTGAACAGATTCTCACTGCGCTGAACATCAGAGAAAAAGGGCGCCCGGTCTGCATTATCGCGCGCACAGTGAAGGGAAAAGGACTCGCCTGCGCGGAGAACAAACCTGAGTGGCATCACAGAACACCGACAAAGGAGCAGCTTGAGCAGTTGAAGAAAGATATGGCCGAATACAGAAAGGAGCTGGCGTGATGGAAAAAGAAGCATGCAGCAGCGCTTTTTCAAAGATGATTCTTGAGAAGGCGAAAGCGGATAGAGATATTATCGTCGTTTGTACGGATTCGAGAGGTTCCGCAAAACTCGGAACGTATCCGGACGAACTGCCGGACCAATTCGTTGAAATGGGAATTGCGGAACAGAACGCCGTTACCGTTTCCGCCGGTATGTCGTACATGGGCAAAAAGGTATTTGTAATCGGCCCCGCGAGTTTTTACAGTACCCGCTCTTCAGAACAGGTCAAAGTCGATGTCGCTTATTCGCACAACAATGTAGCGATAATAGGTATCAGCGGCGGAATCAGTTACGGAGCGCTCGGTGCGACGCATCATTCTTTGCAGGATATTGCACTGATGCGGGCCATTCCGAATTTGACTGTTGAGATCCCTTCGGACGCCACGCAGATGCGCGCCGTTATCGACGAGCTTCTGGAAAACGGACGGCCGATTTACATCAGGATAGGAAGAAATCCCGTTCCCGTCATATACCATGATCCGTCGGAGATCAGAATCGGCAGGGCAAACAGGCTCCTTACCGGAAGCGATGCGGCTGTCATTACGTGCGGACAGCTCGTGAGCAAAACTATTGAAGCCGCAGCTCTGTTGAAAAGGGAAGGAATCGCCGTAACGGTGGTCGACATGCATACGATAAAACCTCTGGACACCGACATGATAAAAACCGTGGCGGAAGAGTGCGGATGTATCATGACGTTGGAAGAGCACAGCATTTACGGCGGACTGGGCGGCGCGGTGTCCGAATTTGTTACGCAGAACATACCTGTTCCGATGAAGATATGCGGGATTCCCGATGAAGACGTGCCGAACGGCACAGACGAAGAAGTCTTCAAATATTACAAAATGGATCCCGAAGGAATTGCGGAAAAAGTTAAAGCGCTTGTAGAGAGAAAAAAGAAAATTAGTTAAGGAGGTTTCTATGATAAAGAGAAACATTTTATTGGCAGCGGCAGGTATTTTACTGTGTTCATCAATGGTTTTTGCCGCTGGTAAAAAGAAAGACAGCTCAAAATCAAAGCTGATCGTTATTATTACACCGGCTTATTCCAATCCGTTTTTTAAGACGGAAGCGGATGCCGCTGCTGCACGTGCAAAGGCACTGGGCTATACTTCAAAAGCGTATGTTCATGATGATGATGCTAATAAGCAGAGCCAGTATGTAGATGTGGCAATTTCCGACAAAGCTGCAGCTATTGTTATTGATAATGCCGGTGCTGACGCTACAATCACTGCCGTTCAGAAAGCAAAAGAGGCTGGTATTCCGACGTTCCTTATTGACCGTGAAATCAACAAAACCGGTATTGCCGTATCCCAGATTGTTTCCAATAACTATCAAGGAGTTCAGTTGGTCGCACAGGAATTTGTAAAATTAATGGATGAGAAAGGTGATTATGTAGAACTTACAGGAGTCGAATCAGATACAAATGCGGGCGTAAGATCACAGAGCTATCATGATGTTATTGACCAGTATCCTGATATGAAAATGGTTGCGCAACAGACTGCAAACTGGAGCCAGCCGGAAGCGTTCAGCAAAATGGAGTCGATTATTCAGGCTCACGCGGATATCAAAGGTGTTATCTGTGGTAATGATACTATGGCCATGGGAGCGATGGCTGCTCTGAAGGCTGCAGGGAAGGGCAAGGTATTTGTTGTTGGATTTGACGGTTCAAATGATGTCCGCGATTCAATTTTGACCGGAGATATCAAAGCGACAGGACTTCAACCTGCTGCCCGTATGGCCGAAATGGCTGTCGAACAGGCCGATAAGTATTTAAAAACCGGTAAAACCGGATTACCGGAAAAACAGCTTATTGACTGTATCCTTATAACACCTGCAAACGCAAAAAAACTTGAATCATTTGCAATAAAATAATAACCACATGGCATGGTTCAGACGGGACCGAGGCTGTTTATTAAAGAAAAAAAACTACAGTCCTGTCTGTCATTTTTAGTATTCTGTTTTAAAGAGGAAGAGTATGTTAATACATATATCACCTGTTATCAGTCCCGATTTGTTGTATGCTCTGGCTCTTATGGGCCATGGCGATGAAATAGTACTTGCCGACGCTTTTTATCCGGGTGCAACTATGAGTAGCCGTTGTATCCGCGCTGATGGGGTAAAAGTGACGACTCTTCTTGAGGGAATACTCCATCTGATGAACCCTGACGATTTTGTTATGGATCCTGTTGTCATGATGGCAGCGGTAAAGGGTGATACCGCCGATCCATCAATAGAAAAAAAGTATCGGGCAATTATCGATACCTATTGGCCAAAGACTCCTCCCATACAATTTATAGATCGGTTTTCTTTTTATGAACGTGCAAAAAACGCCTATGCCGTTGTTGTTTCAGGGGAAACTGTCAAATATGGTTGCATTATACTGAAAAAGGGTGTTATTCCTGTCAGTGAAATTAAACCTGCATCATAATCATAAGGAGAAAGAAATGCAAAATTTGTTTGCCGGGGATATCTATAAAAACAAAAGTAGTAAAACCTGTTTGGTTCTGTTTTCTGCTGCGTTTTTGTTGGCCATTTTGTCATGTAAAGTCGTAAGGATTTCAGCTGCTGATGAGAAGAATGCAGCCGATGCATCAAAGGGGGTGACGTTTGGAGACAGTGCCTTTGATGCGAAAAAATATGCTAACGATATCTGGGACACAAAAGTATTATACCGTATAAATCAGAATTCGGTAGATATGCATACGCTTATTTCAGGCCTGAAATCCGATAAAGATGGAACCTGTGCGGAATACGGTTACCGTGTTGGTGACGAAGGTTCTTATTACAATTTTGCTGTCAAAGGAAAAATAAAGATACTTGCAGTTCATACCGAATCACGAAACGGTATACTGGATGCCGATATAGAACCGTATGACGATAAAAAGGATATTACAATACAGATAGGTCCCGTTTTTACGGGTACAACTATCCGTGACTATCTCGATTTTATATCCATAAATACTTTTGAAAATCAGGTGGAATTTGCAAAGCTTGGAACAGAGCTTAATATGTGTGTACGGGATACAGTGGTAAAGAACATAGACTTTACAAAATTGATTGGAAAAGAATGTACTCTTACCGGCGTATTTACATTTAATAGCGGTACTGACAATATAGTTGTCATTCCTGTTAATTTTTCCTATTTGGAGAACTAACCATGGCAGATGAAATTATTCTGGAAGCGAAAGGTATCACAAAACTGTACCCGGGAACAAGAGCGCTTGAAAATGTTGATTTCAAAGTACGAAGAGGAAAAGTAAACGTTTTAATCGGTGAAAACGGTGCAGGTAAATCCACTCTGATGAAAATTATTGCAGGCGTTGAGTCAGCAACGTCAGGGGAAATCCTGATAAACGGTAGTATTGCCCACTATACGACACCTGCGGAAGCTATCAGTCATGGAGTCGGTATTATCCATCAGGAATTGAATTTGTTTCCTAATCTGAATATTGCTGAGAATATATTCATGACACGGGAACTGAAAAAAAATCCGATCACGATTGACCTCAAGAAACAAGTAGAAGAGGCAAAAAAATATCTCGATAAGTTACAGCTCTTTATTGATCCGACAACACTGGTCAGAAATTTGCGTGCCGGTCAGCAGCAGATAGTAGAAATATGCAAGGTTCTGTCTCAAAAGGCACACATTATTATAATGGATGAACCGACGTCGTCGTTATGCCAGGCAGAAGTTTCAATTCTTTTTAATATAATTAACGAACTTATGGTTTCGGGTGTCACTGTTATTTATATATCACACAGGCTTGAAGAAATTATGCGGATAGGTGATTACATTACAATTCTGCGTGACGGACACTTTATTGCAGAAGAACGTGTAAAAAATATTAATCTGCAATGGATCATTGAAAAGATGACAGGTAATAATCATATTCTACGCATCGAAACGGACAGAACTGCAGGTGAGGAGATTCTCCGCGTGGAGCATCTTACACTTCCCAAACGGAACGGTGGGTATGTTCTGAAAGACGTTTCATTTACGCTTCGCCGTAATGAAATTCTCGGAATCTACGGACTACGCGGTGCCGGACGTACAGAGTTGCTTGAATGTTTGATCGGTGCACAATCTTCAATGAATGGTTCAATCTATCTTGGAGGAAGAAAAGTAACTTCTCATGATATTAACGGACGTATTAAAGACGGTTTTGCACTTATTCCTGAAGATCGTAAAAATTTGGGAATTTTTCATAATCTTTCAATAGAAAAGAATATGACTATCTCAAGTTTAAAAAGATTTACAAAGCGGACGGAAATAAAAAAAAGAAAAGAACGTACTGCCGTTCAAGATATTGTTAACCAGCTTCAGATAAAATTGTTTTCACCTGATGAGTTTATTACTTCTTTGTCCGGTGGGAATCAACAGAAGGTTGTCATAGGTAAAAGTCTTTTGACAGAACCAAAAGTGCTGCTCATGGATGAACCTACACGCGGTATCGACATAGGTGCAAAACAGGATGTATTCCGTATATGTAATAATCTGGTTGGACGGGGTGTAGGTGTTATTTTTGTTTCTTCAGAAATGCAGGAAATTCTGGCGATTCCCGATCGTGTACTTGTTTTGAGCGGAGGATGCTTAAAAGGCGAATTTACCAATGAAACTGTGACTGAAGAAAAACTTGTGCTTACATCGGCACTCGATCTCAATGCAAAGGAATGAAGGAGAAAAAAATGGAAAGAACAGCAATAAAAATTTCTGCAATAAAGGAATATCTTGATAAAGGAAAGACAATCATCGCTCTAGTAGGGGTAATTATCGTTTTTACCATTCTGAGTCCGAATTTCCTTACTGTGAACAATCTTATTATTATGTCAAAACATGTTGCACAGACAGCTATTCTCGCAGTGGGAATGACATTCGTGGTACTCACCGGTGGTATTGATCTTTCAGTTGGTGCTATCTGTGGTCTTTCAGGTATGATTGCAGGCGGCCTGATTTACGAAGGATTGGTATTGAATTTATTTGGTATCATAATTTATTTTTCAATACCAATTATTATCCTTATTTCTTTAGCATTAGGTATGCTTGTCGGATGGCTGAACGGAATACTGGTTACTCGGTTCAAGGTGGCGGCTTTTATTGCAACACTTGGCACTATGTATATCTGCCGTGGTGCTGCTATGCTTCGTTCCAATGGGAAAACCTTTCCTAACCTTGTAGGAAAAAAAGAATTTGGTAATACAAGCTTTCCTTTCTTAGGGTCGGGAACCATTATCGGTATTCCCATTTCGGTTTGGATTATGATTGTTCTGGTAATAATTGCGGTGTATGTCTCAACAAAAACACCGTTTGGTCGTTATGTATACGCCGTAGGGGGAAATGAAAATGCCGCCCGCCTTTCTGGTATTAAGGTTAATAAAGTAAAAACCGTTGTTTATGTTATTTCAGGCGCATGTGCAGCTATGGTTGGTCTCATTATCAGTTCTGAGCTGGTAGCTTCGCATCCTGCAACTGGAGAAAGTTTTGAAATGAATGCCATTGCGGCATCTGTATTGGGCGGTACTTCTCTGGCTGGTGGAAAAGGATCTGTTTTTGGTGCAATAATAGGAGCTTTTGTTATCGGTTTTTTGAACGATGGTATGGTTATGGTCGGTGTGTCGTCTTTTTGGCAGACTGTTATTAAAGGTGTTGTAATTATTCTTGCGGTAATATTCGAGCAGATGCAGAGTAAAAAAGCGGAATAAGAAGAAGGAGAATAAATTATGGATATGACAAAAAAGAGAATTACATTCGGAATTGTTGTAAGTAACCGTGGTTTTTTCAATGAGCAGCTTGCGCTTGACAGCGGGAAAGAATTGTTCAGGGTTCTCGATATATTAGGATATTCCTACATCGCTCCTGAACCGGACGGCTCTTTCCACGGGATAGTGAGCACATTGGATGATGCGAAGGTTTGTGCCCGTGTTCTGAGAGAACATTCTGATGAAATAGACGGTATTATTGTAATTCTGCCCAATTTCGGTGACGAACAATCTGTCGTTGAATCAATTAACAGGTCCGGACTACATGTGCCGGTTCTTGTTCAGGCTTCTAATGATGAGATTGATAAAGTTGATGTGAAATCCAGAAGGGATGCCTTTTGCGGAAAAATTTCCGTCTGCAATAACCTTTATCAATACAATATTCCGTTTACCGATACTACGGAACATACTACAGATATTTCCGGTGCGGATTTCAAAGCTGATATCAATCGGTTTGCAGCACTATGCCGTGTTGTGACCGGCTTGCGGCATACACGAGTCGGCTTGATTGGTACCCGTCCTACAGCGTTTCAGACAGTACGTTTCAGTGAAAAACTGTTGCAGCAGGCAGGTATTACTACTGTACCTGTTGATTTGACTGATATACACGGTATCGACAGCAAACTTTCAGACACAGATCCTGATGTAAGTACAAAAATAGCGGCAATGAATGCCTACGGAAAAATTCCTGCATCCATAAAAACTGACAGGATATTGAAACAGGCGAAGTTTTCGGTGGCTGTAGACAAATGGTGTGAACGAAACGAAATTGATACGGCCGCGATACAATGCTGGAATTCACTTGAAGACAATTACGGCTGTGCGGCCTGCATTACGATGAGTATGCTCAGCGAACAGAAAATGCCATGCGCATGCGAGGCAGACATAGCTGGAGCGATTTCCATGTATGCACTCACTCTTGCAAGTGATCAACCGGCGGCTCTCCTCGACTGGAATAACAATTACGGCCATGAAAAGGATCTGTGCGTAAACACGCATTGCAGTAATTTCCCCAGGAGCTTCATGGGAACGGATATCGAAATATCAAATCTTGATCTGTTGGGTGAAACATTTGGACCTGAGAATTGCTTCGGAGCTGTAAAAGGTCATGTGTCTCCGGGAGATATGACTTTCTTCCGTATAAGTACAGATGATACGCATGGATGTATAAAGGCTTACGTCGGAGAAGGTGAATTTGTAGATCATCCATTCCCGATGGATGGAGGAATAGCTGTATGCAAAGTACCTGATCTTCGCCATTTACTCAGATTAATCTGTACGAATGGTTTTGAACATCACGTCGCCATGGTACGTTCGCATGTTGCCGGAATAGTGTATGAAGCAGTAACGAAGTATCTTGGATGGAAAACGTATTATCATAATGCTTCTGAAGAAATAGAAGATATTATAATGTGAATGGTGTCGAGAATTGAAACATTTTAATTTCCTGTTGTTCTGATCCTGACCTTATTTTACATCTGATGCAGGTCACTCTGTACCGCAGGGGTGTCTGCACCGGAATCCCGCTTACATTGAATATCCCCCGAAAAATCACTATTATTACGGAAAGAAAATATTTTTGACACCATAGTAAGGAGTTATTCATGGCAGATACGATGCATCCTTTACAGAAGAATCCGAATTGGAAGGGACGCCGCGGACCGGTAGTTTTGGTCATTATGGACGGCGTGGGATACGGTAAATATGAAGACGGCGACGCGGTAAAAGCAAGCCGCATGAAGTGGCTCGATAAACTGACGAGTCTGAGCCCGCATACGAAGCTCAAGGCGCACGGAACGGCCGTCGGACTTCCTTCCGATGAGGATATGGGTAACAGCGAAGTCGGACACAACGCGATGGGATGCGGACGCGTCTTTGCTCAGGGCGCGAAACTCGTGAGCACTGCGATTTCAAGCGGCAAGATGTTCGAGGGTGACACGTGGAAGAAACTCGTGAACACCGTGAAGGAAAACGGAACAACGCTTCACTTTATCGGGCTGCTCTCGGATGGAAACGTGCACTCGCACATCGAGCATCTGAAGGCGATGATTACCGAAGCGAATAAGGAAGGTGTGAAAAAAATCCGCGTGCACGCGCTGCTTGACGGACGCGATGTTGAACCGACGAGCGCGCTCAACTATTTCAAGCCGTTCGATGAATTTCTTGCTTCATTCGGTTGTGATTATAAAATTGCTTCCGGCGGCGGCCGAATGTACATAACGATGGACCGGTACAATGCCGACTGGAGCATGGTAGAGCGCGGCTGGAAAGCACACGTACTCGGCGAGGGACGTCAGTTTGCTTCCGCGGAAGAGGCGATTGAGACGTACCGTAAGGAAACTCCTGGACTGCTCGATCAGGACATGCACGAGTTCGTCGTTGCGGAGAACGGAAAGCCTGTCGGAACTATCAACGACGGCGACAGCGTTATTTTCTACAATTTCCGCGGCGACCGTGCGCTTGAAATCACGAACGCGTTCGAGACTCCCGACGGGCAGTTCGACCGCTTTGACCGCAAACGCCTTCCGAAGGTGGAATATGCGGGTATGATGGAATATGACGGCGACTTACATATTCCGCGTCAGTACCTTGTTACGCCGCCGGCAATCGACCGCGTTATGGGTGAGTATCTTGTGAAGAGCGGCGTGCATCTTCTTGCCATCAGCGAGACGCAGAAATACGGACACGTTACGTACTTTTTTAACGGCAATAAGCTCGGCAGGTTCGACGACAAACTCGAGGATTACGTTGAAGTAAAGAGCGACGTTGTTCCGTTCGAGCAGCGTCCGTGGATGAAATGCGCTGAAATCACCGACAAGGTGATAGAAGCGATCGAAAGCGGCAGGTATCAGCATATCCGTCTGAACTATCCGAACGGCGACATGGTCGGTCATACGGGCGTGTTCAACGCTGTCGTCTGTTCGATGGAAGGCATGGACCTGCAGCTCGGACGCCTGAAGAAGGCGATCGACAAGGCGGGCGGTATTCTCTGCATTACTGCCGACCACGGCAACAGCGACGACATGTACGAGCACGATAAGAAGAACGGCGCCGTCAAAATGGACGAAAGCGGAGAACCTATGGCGAAGACGAGCCACAGTCTGAATCCTGTTCCGGGCATTATCTATGATCCCGAGTACAAGGGAGACTACGACAACACGAAACTTAACGAAGGTCTCGGAATCAGCTCATGGCCCGCAACGCTTATGGAACTCATGGGTTATATCCCCCCGTCCGATTATGATAAGTCGATGATTAACTTGAAATAAAGCAGATCCGCATGCAGGGAGCGCAGCTCCCTGCGGCATTTTGCGGAGCAGACTCGTGAAGCGCCCTGCGGATATATATCCTTATTACAGAAAATAACAATAACAATAAGGTACGGCGGATAAAGAATATGAAAAATAATATGTCGGTAAAGGAATGGCTTCCTCTGGCGGGAATGACTGTTGCGGCATTCATTTTTAACACATCCGAATTTATGCCTATCGGATTACTCTCCGATATCGCGGCCGATTTCAGGATAACGGAAGCGCATGCGGGCATGCTGATTTCGGCTTATTCATGGACTGTTACATTATTATCCCTGCCGTTGATGTTACTGTTCAGCAAAATGGAGCTCCGTAAGCTGCTGCTCGGTACGATAACTTTGTTTTGTGCATGCCAAATCTTTTCAGTCGTTCCGGCGGGCTTTGCGGTTTTGATGATTTCCCGTATCGGCGTTGCCTGCGCTCATGCTGTCTTTTGGTCTATAGCCTCTCCGATAGCCGTTCGAGTAGTTTCGGAAGAGCATCGTTCCTTTGCGCTGAGCATGATCGTTACAGGAACGTCCCTGGCGATGATTCTCGGTTTACCGCTGGGCCGCATCATCGGACTGCATATCGGCTGGCGTATGACTTTTCTCTGCGTGGCCGCTGTTGCTTTTATTGTGCTTTTATATTTAGCTGTTGTTTTTCCGAAAGTTCCGGGGGCAAAATCGTTCTCACTGCGCCAATTGCCGCAGCTTATTAAAAATCCTTTATCGGCCGGCATCTATCTGCTTACGTTTATGATTGTAACCTCTTATTATACCGCGTACAGTTATATTGAACCTTTTTTAAAAGAAGTTGCCGATTTAAAGGAGAGCCGGATTACATTTGCGCTGACCGTTTTCGGCGCTGCGGGTATATTGGGTAGTTTCTTATTTTCACGCTATTATGATAAGAGCCGTTATTCTTTCATAAAGTTTTTTACTGTAGGTATCGCGGCTTCTCTTATTTTGCTGCAGCCGGCCTCTTTCAATCCTTATACGGTGATTTTATTATGCGCTTTCTGGGGCATGGCCGTAACAGCATATAATGTCGCGTTTCAGTCGGAAATCATAAAATGTGTTCCGCAGGATGCTTCGGCTGTTGCAATGTCCATTTATTCTGCGATTTTTAATCTTGGAATAGGCCTCGGAACATGGATAGGAGGCATTACCTGCACGTATGCCTCTATTTCTTATATCGGATATGTCGGAGGGGTACTGGCTGCAGCAGCCTCCGTTTACTGCATAATGAAGCTGTTAAAGCTTTTGAAAACGAATGGGAATTAAGTTTACACGGGCAGTCCCGTAAGGTTTTATTTGCGGGCGATCAGCTTTCTGCATTCTCCGGTTATTTAAATTCGAAGCTTCTCACACATCACTGCAGGAAGTGACAATCGTACAACTGCTGTGCTATACTTAATCACGTTTGAAACTAAGGAGTATTTTATGAAAAGCCTGAAGTCAAAACTGCTGATAGTAATTCTTGCAATCGTGGTAGCATCTAATGCGGTTCTTACGTTCGTTGCGTATACTGTTTCGAAGGCAGAGCTTACGCGGACTGTCAAAGCGGGAATGGATGCCGTTGCAAGCGATGCGGCTTCTGATATTTCGATATTCAATCAGAAGCAGTTCAAAATGCTTTCTACACTTGCCGTACTGCCGGTTATGAAAAACACGGCCGTATCATTAAAGGAAAAATATGATGTCGCGCACGCTGTTGCAGAGTCGGACTCTTCGTATTTTAATGTCGCGTTTTATAATACGCAAGGAATGTCGTATACCGCCGCGGGTTTGTTAAAGGATTTTTCCGACCGGGAATATTTTCGCAAATCGTCCGCCGGTCAGAAGTTTATTATGAGTCCGTATGTCAGCGACGTCGACGGAAAACTTACCATGACGTATTCTGTTCCGGTTTATGATGACAATAAGAACGTCATCGGTGTCGTTGCCGCGGTCGTTTCCGGTCAGACGATTTCCGATATCGTAAGCGGGCTTACAGTCGGGAAAAAGTCTCAGCCGGCGGTTATCGACAGGACTAACGGAGTGACGATCGGTTCTTCAAATCTTGACGATGTGAAGAACCGGCAGTCTGTTTCCGATGCGCCGACGTCTGAAATGAAGGCTGTGATGCAGAAGCTTTGTTCGGGCGCGACGGGCGAAGGTACTTTCTATGATCCGGGAAAAAAACAACTTAT
Source organism: Treponema sp. UBA4873 (assembly GCA_002399405.1). Classification (GTDB taxonomy): domain Bacteria; phylum Spirochaetota; class Spirochaetia; order Treponematales; family Treponemataceae; genus Treponema_D. Next base: position 69,936 of record DHDP01000018.1, read on the forward strand.
GGCATACGCGTATACTCCGGTCGATGCGGACTGCACGTGGTCTATTTTCAGCGCTGCGCCCTACGACGATTTTTTCGGCGGACTGAAGGTTATGGTCAGATGGATGCTGCTCTCGCTCGTGATTTCAATTGTGCTTGCGAATGTAATCTGTCTTATTCTGATTTCCCTGCTTATAAAACCGCTCGGTGTTGTCAAAAAAACTATTAAGGAAATTGCAAGCGGCAACGCCGATCTGACGCAGCGGATAAAAGTGAAGTCGCAGGACGAAATCGGACAGGTATGCGAGGGGTTCAACGACTTTGCCGCGAAGCTGCAGGCAATCGTTTCTGACGTAAAGGAATCGAAACAGAAGCTCGCTTCCGCAGGAGAGACGCTGGAGCAGAGTTCCGAGAATACGGCGAGTTCGATTACGCAGATTCTTGCAAACATCGGCAGTATGCATAATCAGATTGTGGGCCAGTCGTCGAGTGTTGAAGAGACCGCAGGCGCAGTCAATGAGATCGCATCGAACATCAGTTCGCTTGAGCGGATGATTCAAAATCAGTCGTCCGGTGTAACGCAGGCTTCCGCCGCCGTCGAGGAAATGATAGGAAACATCGGTTCTGTCAATCAGTTCGTTGAAAAGATGGCTTCGTCGTTCGAAGAGCTGCAGACGAATGTGCGGACAGGATCAGCCAAACAGCAGGATGTGAACGTCCGCATTACGCAGATTGAAAACCAGTCGCAGATGCTGCAGGAAGCGAACCAGGCGATCGCGAACATCGCGAGTCAGACGAATCTGCTTGCGATGAACGCGGCGATTGAAGCGGCGCATGCGGGCGTGTCGGGGAAAGGATTCAGCGTCGTCGCCGATGAAATCCGAAAGCTTTCGGAAACGTCGACTGCTCAATCGAAGACTATCGGCGAACAGCTTAAGAAAATCAAGGACTCTATAAACACTGTCGTAACGGCTTCGGACGAATCGAACACCGCGTTCGTAGTGGTGTCGGATAAAATCAAAGAGACGGACGAACTGGTGCATCAGATAAAGTCCGCGATGACGGAGCAGAACGAGGGATCAAGGCAAATCAGCGAGGCACTCCGTTCGATGAACGACAGCACTTCAGAAGTCAGGACAGCGTCGGTGGAAATGTCGACGGGAAACAAAGCGATTCTTGAAGAAGTAAAGCATCTGCAGAATGCGACGACGGTTATGAAAGACAGCATGAACGAGATGGCTGAAGGAGCGGAAAAAATCAACGCGACCGGCACTGCGCTTCACGATATTTCGCTGAAGATGAAAGATTCGATCGTGCAGATCGGAAATCAGATAGACCAGTTCAAGGTGTAAGCTGCTGTGTCATAATAAAAAGATGCCCGTTATGCGGGCATCTTTTTATTACTTACCCCCGCGTCCGCCTATGTGGCTCGGGTTTGTGAGCAGTGTCCGGGATGTCTGGTTGCGGGCGGTCTGATTCTTTTTGCCGGTGTTATCGGAGACTGCACCGCCCTGTTTGTTTCCTGCGCCCGGAATGAAGTTTGTATTTTTTCCTTTGCCTTTACCCATGATGTTCCTCCATGTTGTTAAAACTGTACACTTCTCTTTCAGTTACGTCAATAAACTTTGTGTTCATTCAGACTGATTTCAGCCATATTGAACCGCGGGGCGTTATTTTTCGTTCCACAGTTTTATTTTCATTGCAATAAGATTTGTTAATGCGTCCCCTGCCTCCTCGAGTCCCATCTTCCTGAGCGCCGTCTGCATTGCGGTCCAGTTTTTGTCAAAGTCCGAAGGAGAGCCGAACACGAGCTGAGACAGGGCGGTTTTCACATATTCATCGGCAGCTGCCAGCTTTTCGTTTACGTCAGCCGGAAGCGTATACTGCCAGATTTGCCCGTGTTTCGATCTGCCGCCGAGTTCTTCCGGCGTCGGAAAAAGGTCAATCCACATTTTTGCACCGTAGGCCGCGAGCGTTTCCCTTTCGACGGGAAGATAATTATCCGCAATAATTTCCGGTGTCACGACGTTGATGAATTCTCCGTTCGAGTCGACCGCTGCGTTTCCCATTTCGGGAAACGGATATACCCAGCGGCCGACTCCTGTTTTTCCTGCATAATCGGGATCGGTTTCCGCCGCTTTTATTTCTTCTTCGGTGCGAGCGCGTTTTCCGTCCGCATCGATGTAGTAATTTACGTCTTTAATGCCCCAGTTGACGAGTATCTGCGCTTCCTCCGAGCACATCCAGTCAAGAAATTTAAATGCGCGGACGGGATCCTTGCACGACGATGAAATCGCAATTCCCCAGCCGCCCGAATATCCGTAATCTCTGCGGGACGGATCTCTGAATTGTCTGCCGGCCGTGACGGGAAGATACGCATACGTTCTTTCCGTCATGTCGTTCTGAATAAGGGTTCTGCGCGCGTCCTGATAGCCCCACAGAGGATACGTAATGCCGAGAACGCGTCCCGCCGCAATTTTCGACTGCCAGACATCCTCTTTCTGGGTAAACGATTCGGGATCGAGAAGTCCTTCCGCATTCATTTTGTTAAGCCATTTGTACCAGCGGTACATCTCAGGATGCAGGAACTTGTACTGTGCCCGCAACGTCTTCTGATCGACAATCCACTGGCCGTCGTCGGGATATCCGATAACGTAATTTCCGGGATTCGAAAGGTCTATGTACCACTGCCACGTATCGATGAGAAGCGAGAGACCGATTGTTTTCTGTCCGTTTATTTCGGGATATTTTTTCATGTACGCACGGATTGCATGCTCATAGTCGTCGAGCGTTTCAATTTTCGGATAACCGAACTCTTTCAGCACCGCATGCTGTATCTGCATCGTGCCGCTTGTTTCAAGAATCTGCTGATTAACACCGTATGTTCCGACCGAATAAATATGAGGATCGTCGAGCGAGTTGCGGAGTTTTACGATTTGATCCCCGTAAAGTCTTTTCATATTGCCGCCGTATTTTTCGATGTAGCTGTCGAGCGGAACGACTGCTCCGGCGTCGATGAGTTTCGTGAGTTCGCCTTTTGCGTAAATAAGATCGGGATATTCTCCGCCCGCAAGCATGAGCGGAACTGCCTGAGCGTCTCCTGCGACGGGATGTTCCACCTGCAGCGTCACGCCCGTCCGTTTCTGAATTTCCAGAGCGACGGGATCGGTGAACGGCATGTCCTCATTTGAATCCGACGTAAAAAACGTCAGCGTTACGGGACCGTCGGATGGTACCGCCTTTTCCCTTTTTGAACAGCCGGTAAAAATCATGCAGGCACAGAGTGCTGCAGTAAGCGTTTTGAACAGCAGGTTCATATTTGTTCTCCGTTTTTTACAAGAGGCAGTTTTAAATAGACGGACGTTCCTTCGCCGGGCGTACTTTGTATTTCGATCCCGTATTCCGTACCGTAATAAAGTTTTATCCGCTGACTTACGTTTATCATACCGATCGAGGAACCGATATTCTCCGCTGTGTCTTTTTTTAAACTGTCGTCGATTTCCCGGAGCTTCCCGGCGGAAATGCCGCATCCGTTGTCGCGTACGGTAATAATAAGCAGCGGTTTCGCATTTTCCGTATCTTCCTTTATTTCAATGTAGATAAATCCTCCTGCCGTCTTTGATTCCAGTCCGTGCGTAAATGAATTTTCTACAATCGGTTGTATGAGCAGCGGAAGAATTTGTATTTTCCGCGCATCGCACAGAAGCATTATGTCGTACGAGATTCTGTTTGCGAAACGTTTGTGCTGTATTTCAAGATAATTATTCACCGCTTCTATTTCGGAAATAAGCGGAACGCTGTTTCCGTTTACGGACAGGTTGTACCGTAATATCTTCGCAAGAAGTTTAAGCATATAGGGAACATCCTTGTCTCCCGCTGCAAGGGCCCGCATTCTGATATGCTCAAGCGTATTGAACAGGAAATGCGGATTTATCTGTGATGAAAGCATTTTGAAACGTATATCGTTCTGTCTTGAAAGAAATTGTTCCTTTTCAATATCCCTGATGTATACTTCTTTGATGAGACGTTTTATGTTTACGGACATTTCATACAGCGCGTCGTATATTTCCGCAAATTCGTCTCTGCCGCCGATTGATTCCGGTATTTCAAAATTATTCGATACAACGCAGAGAATCCCCGTTTTAACTTTCTGCACGCGTTTTCCGAAATACAGGGAAAACAGAAAAATCATAACGGCAGAAAGAATGAAACATAACACGAGAATCAGTATGGCGAGCTTTGTTACGTGGATAGTAGCATCCGTCAGCTGTTTCATCGGAATTAAATAAATAATCGTGAACATATCCGACGCTCCGTGATACGGACGGAACTGTTTCATATTTGCTTCCGCTCTTTTTCCATCCACCGAAATAATATTTATTTTCCGGCGGTTTGTCTCTTTTACCATATCAAGAATCTTTTCGATGCAGCCGGTATCCGTAACTCCGGTTATATTGTAGATAATCCTGCCGTTATAAACGATGAACGTGTCGAATATTTTGTTATTCAGCATTTTGTTTATATAGAAAGGGTTTATGTTTATGGACAAAACGCCGATGAACGTGTGATCCGTCGTTCGCCATACCGAACGCACCAGAGAAAGATATTCTTTATTGGTGATACTGTCGCGTTTATAAGTCCAGAACGACTGTCCTTTCAGCGTTATTGCGGTCTGATACCATGATTTCTGCCGTATTGCACCGGAGGTTTTTATAATATACGAATTGTCGAGCAGTGTCTGATTATCAGTATACAGCCGGAAGTTTGCAATGTATTCGTACGTTCTGAGAAAATCGTCAAGAAAACTTATAGTGGTATATGCAGTGTAGATATCATTTGTGCTTTTGAACTGCCGCAGGATTATATCCTGAATCGGTTTATTAACATAAATACGGTCGGAAAACTCGCTTACGGACGTGAGAATGTCGCAGAATGCGGATTCTGTCCGCCGGAACATTGTATCGGCATGCATGCTTTCCCAATCGAGCAGCGTTCGATACAGCCATGATATAAATAATCCTGAAATGATAATAAGCGGGACGAGAAAAGTCATTGAATACAGAAGCATAAGTTTGTGTTTAATCTTCAGATTGTTAATCGTATGTGAAAAAAAATGTTTCATAGTGTTAGGCATAGGTAATACTACCACTATTACGGGTGGTCTGAAAATGAAAAAAAACGGCTCAATCGGACCGGTTCCGTACGGAGATCCGCTGTCGACAGGACCTGAGGTGAGAAATTATTTTGTGACACAGAGATATAATTATTATAGTAATCTGATAAAAAAAAACGATAAAAAAAGCGTTCGACCCGTGATATCATGTTTCTACAACGTTAGAGTTACTGATTTTATAAAAGGAGCTGAATATTTTGCTTACCCCCAAGAAACCGGAGCTTCACGGCAGGGAACTCGCCGCACAGGTGTTTTACTACATTCTCGAAGCTGCTGTTCTGACAGTATTTGTTCTTCTTTTTATCCCGGGTGTTAATCCGGCCCGCATTTCCGAAAAAATCAACCGAAACATTTCTCTGTTTACCTCGGGTTTTTTCTATACGGTTTTTACAAACACGCTTCATGTGCTGCTGCGGAAAAGCTGGGCAAGAGAGGCTTTTACCGTAGATTATCTTTCCTCGATGGCCGCCGTAATAGGTATACTCGTTGCCTGTGCGGGCGGCGTTTTGTCATTCGGCAACAACAAATGCCGCCGTACGGGTACTATTCTTACCATGTGCGGCAGTGCGGCCTGTGCGCTGAGCATGACAGGCATCAGAAAATCATATACGATGCTGCTTGCGGGAGCTGCGGCAAACGATGCAATGGAAAAAGCAAAACCTCTTTTTCCCTCGGCAATCTATTTTGAAGTGGTCGTTATGACGATCCTTTTCATAATCGCGTGCGTATGCTTCTTTCTCACGCCTGCGCCGGAAAGAAATGAGAAATATAGATTCGATCCGCCGAAACAGCTCTTTATGATGCTGCTTCCGTTTCTTGTCCTTATTCTGCTGTTCAGCTACCTCCCGCTCTGGGGACTCCGCTACGCGTTCTACAATTATCATCCGGGCGATGCGCTTTCAAAAGACAACTTCGTCGGGTGGTACTGGTTCACGTTCCTTTTCAAAAATCCTGCAACGGTAAAGGATATTATCCGCGTCCTGCGGAACACTCTCGCGATGAGCGGACTGGGAATTGCAACAAGCTGGTGCCCGATGGTGTTCGCCATGTTTCTGGCGGAAATCCGCAGCACGACGGCGCGCCGCGTTATCCAGACGCTTACGACCGTTCCGAACTTTATTTCGTGGGTTCTCGTCTATGCGATAGCGGTGTGCATTTTCAGTACGGACGGTTTCATTTCGAGCCTCATGGTTCATTCCGGCGTATGGTCGGGGGGAGTCAACATGCTCATGAGCGGGAGCCATACGTGGTTAAAAATGCTCGGATGGGGTATGTGGAAAGGGCTCGGCTGGAGCGCAATCATGTATATTGCGGCCATTACCGGCATTGACCAGCAGCTGTACGAAGCTGCCACGGTGGACGGCGCAGGACGGTTTCAGAAAATGTGGCACGTCACGCTGCCGGAACTCATCCCCACGTATATGGTGCTCCTGCTTCTTTCCATTGCGGGCATTCTGAGCAACGGACTTGAACAGTACTACTGTTTCAGAAATACGACGAATGCGGATTCGATCGAAGTCCTTGATTTGTACGTATATCTGCTCGGTATCGGAAGCGGCAACCCTTCCATCCCGCTTTCAACAGTCGTCGGATTAATAAAATCGCTCGTGAGCGTCGCGCTTCTCTTCGGCGCAAACGCCATATCGAAAGTAGTCCGCGGACGGAGCATTGTGTAAGGAGGATGACTGCAATGACACGTAAAGAAATAAGAAATGAAGCGAAGAAAGAAAAAATAAAAGAAGACAGTTACGCAAAAAACCGGACAATCGGCGGACATACCGACGTCGTTTTTGATTTTCTCAATTACACTTTTTTCATTCTGTTCACAATTATCTGTGTCTATCCGTTTTACTACCTGTTCATAAACACAATCAGCAGCAACGGACTTGTTCAAAAAGGGCTTGTTAATTTTTATCCGCGGGGCATTCATTTCGACAACTACTGGAACCTGCGGCAGGTTAATGATCTTTCGAACGCGTTCCTTGTAACGCTTTCCCGCACGCTCGCCGGTACGGCGCTCACTGTCGCGGCGTCGGGGCTCGTCGGGTATCTTATGACGAAGCAGGAACTGTGGCACCGGAAATTCTGGTACCGGTTTATGGTCGTCACGATGTACTTCAACGCAGGTCTTATTCCGGGATTTATGAACATGCAGCTTCTCGGACTTACGAATAATTATCTTGTGTATATTATTCCCGGCATTGTCAATGTGTTCAACATCATGATGGTAAAGACATACATTGAATCCATTCCCGCCGAACTCGAGGAAAGCGCTTCAATCGACGGCGCGTCGTACTGGACGATTTTTGTAAAAATCATCTGGCCGCTCTGCAAACCAATACTCGCAACAATCGCAATCTGGAGCGCTGTCGGTCACTGGAATTCGTTTCAGGACTCACTTATCTACATGTCGGCTCAGCCGAAACTGTATACGCTTCAGCACCGGCTGTATATCTACCTTAACACAACAAGCAACCTGCAGGCACTAATGTCGAACAGTACGACCGGGCTGAGTGAAGCGACCAGGGACAGCCTTCTTAACGTCAAGGTCATCCAGTACACCATTTCCATGGTCACCGCTATTCCTATTCTGCTCGTCTATCCGTTCATGCAGCGGTACTTCGAGAAGGGCATCATGCTCGGGGCCGTGAAAGGCTGATTTATTGACATGGTCGGAATTGATTGTCCGCAGGCGAACCGTCTGCGGTTGATTAATAAAATAATTGAAGTTTCAGGAGGAAAAATGAAACGCATCAAGTTAGTTTCGTTGACACTGGCCGCGGTACTGCTGCTGGCACCTGCGCTCCCGGCCGAAACGATGGAAGGGAACATCAAAAAAATCAGACCGAAAAAAACTGTTACACTTCAGGTATTCAATCAGCTTGCCAACTATTCGGGAGAACAGACAGGATGGTTTGCGAAAGTTCTGCTCGACAAATTCAATGTGAAGCTGAATATCATCAATCAGCCTGCGGGTTCAGGAGTCCTTCAGACGCGCATGGAGTCGGGTAGTCTCGGCGATCTCGTCATATGGGGGAACGATCAGGAGGATTATATCAATGCAGTTAAGAAGGACATGCTCCTTGACTGGAACGACGAAAAACTTCTTGACAATTGGGGGCCGTATATCAATGCGCATATGAAGTTTGCGCTTGAGAAAAACAAAAAGATTTCCGGAACGGGAAAAATATACGGATTCGGGCATAACGTTTCAACGTCTTCAAGAGACCTTCAATATTTCATCTACACATGGGATGTCCGTTACGATCTGTACAGAAAAATCGGCAGTCCCAAAATAAAGACGCTCGACGATCTCGCCGACGCGCTCGCGAAGATGAAGGAAATCTGCCCGAAGGACGACAACGGAAATCCGACATACGGCGTTTCGCTTTTCAACGATTGGGACGGCAACATGGTCATGTTTGTTAAATCGACTGCGACCGCATACTACGGATACGACGAGTTCGATTTCGGGCTCTATGATCCGTCGACGCAGAAATACCACGACTGTTTTGAAAAGGACGGACCGTATCTTACATCACTCAAATTCTACAACAAGCTGTACCAAAAGGGACTTCTTGATCCCGATTCGCAGACTCAGAAATACAACGGCATGAGCGAAGACTTCCAGAACGGAACGGCGTTCTTTAATATTTTCAACTGGATGGGGAGCGGCATATATAATACGGATGCGCATATGGGTGCGGGAAAAGGAATGTTCCCTGTGCGGCCTGAAAGCGCGTCTCCCATCTGCTACGGTCAGAGCGTATACGGTTCAAGCCGCATCTGGTCGATCGGCGCGGATACGGAATATCCGGAACTCTGCATGGCAATCATCAACTGGTTTTCTACGCCGGAAGGATATCTCATTACCCAGTACGGACCGGAAGGCGAGAAAGACGGCAACTGGTACATTAAAAACGGGAAAACATACTTCACGAAGCAGGGCGACGCATGCCAGAAAGACACTAATACGCCGATGGCAAAACCGTACACGGGCACGTTTAAGGACGGCGCATTCCAGATTAATAATGTGACATGGGCCGTTGATGCGTCCGATCCGCTGGCTCCCGGAGAGACCTATAACAAAATTTCATGGGCTTCGCAGAAAACGCCTGCGAAATACGGCATCGATGCGGACTGGCGGAAGTGGGCGGATGCGGATTCCCCGAACGACTACCTTGTGAAGGGTAAATATGTTCTTTCACCGGGCAGCATGTTCACGGAAGATCCGCTGCCGGATACGCTTTCCGTAAAATGGAATCAGATACGGACGACAATTCAAAACGGCAGCTGGAAGGCCATCTATGCGAAAACTGACGCCGAATTCGATCAGATTGTCGCACAGATGACAAAAGACGCCTATTCCTACGGTTTTGCAGACTGTCTCGTGTTCACACGGAAACAGGTTGCACGTCGCGCTGCCGCCGAGAATGAAGCGATGGGAAAAAAATAATCGGAAAACGATTTGCTGTCCGGTAAGCGAAACGGGCGGGGCCGTACGAACTGCGGGTCCGCATGCTTATCAGACAGCTTCATTTTCTGCGGCACGGATTCAAGCGGTAAAATAATGTCGTTGTTCAGTCAGGACAGTAAATTCACAAAATTCATGAGCAGACTCACCGACGTCTGCCGGCTTAACATTCTGTGGCTGTTGTTTTCTCTGCCGGTCGTCACAGTCGGGGCGGCAACCGTCGCCGCATATTCAGTCGCGCTCAAAATGGTCGACGATGAGGAAAGTTATATTACAAAATCGTTCATACAGGCTTTCAGAAATAATTTTAAACAGGGAACGCTTCTCTGGCTTCTCACCGCCGCCGCATTGTATGCGCTGTATATCGATGCGCAGCTTGTCTTTACGGCGGAAAAGCCGTCGATTGGGCTGTGTGTCGTGAGTATCCTGTCGGCTGCAGCTGTTTTCTGTACGTTTGTTTACGCTTATCCGCTTACGGCCCGTTACGATAATACGCTCCAAAACAATCTGCGCAATTCATTTTCGATAAGCATGAAATATCCGCTGCGGACATTTGCAGTTTTTCTTATCTGCGCCGTCGAAACATATCTTTTTACGTTCAATATGCTCATGGAAGTTTTCGGAATACTGGTTGGTCCGATGATTCTCTTCTACACCGTAAGCGGTGCGGCGAAACGTATGTTTCTCAGGATTGAAAAAGACAATCAACTCTGAGAACCGGTGCCTTTCTGCGGCCCGTAATAGAACGTAACGGAAAGGTTCGTTATTTTTCTCCAGTCGTCTCTATTAATAATCACCGCTTTAATATCAGTTTTATTGCCGCCGGCGGTGCGTGCTGATGCAGGAACGGAAGTGACCCATTCGTTGTAGAGGTTTACGCGCGTGCATTTTCCGTCGTCGCTTGCCGTATACGGTTCAGCCGTCAATGTCGTCGGTCGCCCGTTTACGGATATTTCTTTAATATCGATTATCCAGCCCGGAAAAAGCCGTTCGCCGTTTGCAACGGCGAGTGCGCAGAATGACGTACTGAATGAATCCTTTGAAAACGCAAGCGAGACTGTGTATGTCCCTTCTCCCGTAATTTCGACATCAGCCGGAGTCACGTTCTTTGACTTTGAATCAGGATTGTATGCATCTCCGACGCTGTATGTGTTTGCATAATCGCCGCTGCTGTACATAATCCATGCGACCACTTTATCCTGTTTTCCTGCAAACTGATTTGCGCTGAACGAGTCAGGGGCTTTTTTCAGATTGACGGCGATATTTTTCCGCGCATCGGCGGCCAGTTCGTCCTGTGAGAGATTTGCTTCTTTTTGCCGGCTGCGGGAATTGAATAATTCCGCGATGTTTTTGTCGCGCAGTTTTCCCGCTTTGCGGTCGAACCATGTGCTGCATTCCCAGAGCATCGGGCAGTAGCCGTACATATCGCAGTTCGAAAGAAAATTGTCGAAGTAAGCGGGAGAGTCGTGATTAATTTTATTATTTTTGTCTATTGATGCCTGATACTCACCGATAACGACGCCGTATCCCTGTTTTACAAATCTGTCCATTTTCGAAAGGGCGTCGTTCTGCTCGCGGTATTCCCTTGCAGTTCCCCAGTGCTCCGCACTTGCGTTGTCTCCGCAGAATGCCCACGGCGTGTAATAGTGAACTGAAATGAGGAGTCTGCCCGTCACTCTATCTTTCGGCATGACGAAGCGCGCGTCGCATGTTTTGTCGATGTCCGTATTGTACCCCGGAATGAGCAGAAAGCGCAGACTGTTGTTACCGCCTGTACCGCGGACGGTGTCGACAAAAGTCTGATTAATAAGATTTGCCGTTTTGTAGCATTCGTCTTCCGTAAGTGTCCCGCTGTCCTTACAGACATTCACATCGTTGAGACGGCTGCCTATTTCTTCGTTGCCGCCTTCAAAAATGACGTAATCGGAATAATTTTTAAAACGGTTTGAGATCTGCGTCCACATGGCGACGTACAGTTCCATGGCGTCTTTTTGTGTCTGCGGATTGGCCGAACCGAACATGCCCCACCAGCCGCCGTCCCAGTGATCGTTGAATACGACGTAAAGACCGGCATCGAGCGCATAGTTTACTATTGTTTCAACGCGGTCGAGATACGCCCTGTTGATGGTATAGTCTCCTTTTTCATATGCCATTGCGTTTGTCCATGCGACGGGAATACGGATGGAATCGAAGCCGTTTTTTTTATAGGCTTTCATCTGCGCTGCCGTAGTGACTGGCTGTCCCCAGAGCTGTTCATATTTTTCAGAAGCTTCCTCTGTTCCCATTTTGTCGGTCCGGTACGCTTCCATCGTATTGCCGAGGTTTACGCCGTTTCCCATACGCCGGGTAAGCTCAACAGCCGTAAGTTCGGTACGCATTGTCTGCGGTGTCTGTACAGTCGTGCTGTCTGTACCGGAAACAGCACTATGGGGAAAAGCAGTACCGGAGGCAAGTAAAGACAGGCAGAATACAATGTTAATTTTTTCAGTCAGTTTCATATTTTCTCCAAATTTAAGTTTTTACCGTTAATTATTCATTTTCCAAAAGCGACGTTTGTTTTTTTATTTTGTTTACTGTGATTTGCAGGGAATGTTCTAAGTTAAATGGAGGCTGATTTCCCGCCTCAGGGGACATACGTTCGATTACACTGTCTGATTTTTCGGAGTAGAAATGTTTTTCCCTGAACTGCTTGGGAGTAACTTTAACATATTTACGAAATTTCAGATAAAAATAATCAGGATTTGTGTATCCGACTATCGTCGAAATATTGTAGATTTTGAGATTTGTTGAAGAAAGCATTTTTTTCGCCGCTTCTATTCTGGTCATATCCATATACGTATTAAACGATACTCCCGTTATTTTTTTGAATTTTTTCCCGAGATAGGCGCTGTTACAGTTGAAAATTGTACCGAGATCTTCAAGTTTGAGATCAGAACGGTAATTATGCCTTATGTATTGAATCACTTTTGAGATAGTGGCCTCGGAGGAATTCTTATTAAACGATTCTGTCAGAACGGACGTAAAATTCTTAACTGCCGCCAGAACTCCTGAAAGGTAGTGCTGTTCGTATATAGCGTTTACGAGATCAAGCACCTGCGGCGTGTTTAATTGCTTTTCCGGGTATTTTTCATGCAGGTGGTTATATATTTCAATAACGAAGGCCATGAACATTTTTTTTACGGTCTGCGGAGTGTATCTGCCGGTCCTGAAAATATCTTTCTGTTGTGCTAAAAAACGATCTTCGCCGATGATGTCGTATGTTTCTATGAACGTCAGCAGTTCGGAAACATGCGGCAGCAGCGGGTTCGGTTTGATAATTCCCGATTGTTCGGGAATCAGATCTTTTTCCTCCAGAAATAATGTATTTTCCGAAAAAAATAATATATCAAATAATTTTTGTGCCGTTTTATACGATTGCAATGCTCCCTTAAGACCGGCTGATGAAGGTCCTACAGCTGCTACGGAACCTCCGTTTTGTTTTCCGTATTTTTCACAAAAACGGGCGAGATAACGGAGCACAGTGTTTTCCGGCGTATTTCTTACTACGGCAGTGAGAAACGAATTCTGTGTAAAGAACATGATATCCGCGAACGGAAAAAAATCCGCGACAACCTTCTGCAGCTGCGGCATTTTATCCGAAAAACCGCAGCAAACGGAAGAAAAAAGAATCACCTGATAAAACTCGGTATCGTCGGACTGTTTCCCGAACTCAGAATCGATTACGCCTGTTGCGAGCATCTTTTCAAATTGTTTCCTGTATTCTGCATCAGAAACCGGCATACTTATTGGTTTGTTTTTTGCGGAAAGTAAAGCGGCGAGTTCATTCAGCTTATCTTCAAGCATATCTTCGTCTACCGGTTTTAAAAGATATCCTTGTGCTCCGTAATTTACCGATTTTTGTGCATATTCAAAATCGGAATACCCCGTAAGTATTAGGAATAACGGTTTGTATGCACCAGCCGGGGAATTATGATATTTTTCAAGGATATCAAGCCCTGAAATTCCCGGCATTGTGATGTCGAGCAGCACGAGATGCGGTTCGTATTCCTTTATTTTTCTGAGAGCTGTTTCTCCGCAATCGGCTTCCCCGCAGATGGTGAAGCCGTACTTTTCCCAGTCAATAAAACGACAGAGACCGTTTCTTATAATTTCTTCATCGTCGACAATAAGAACTTTATACATTAGTTTCAGATACGCGAGAGCTGCTCCATTGGTTTATTAAAATATGCAGACGTTTTATTAACGCTGCATTTTCATCGGATATTATTGAAAAAAACATCAGTCTGTCCGGAAAGACGGGGCCGTCCCGGAAGTTTTACTTACTTACGGACGGCTCCGTCCTCACGTACAGACAAACGGTTAGAAAGTCACACGCGCTTCAAACGGTATTGTCCAGCCCCATGACGGTGACGAATCTTTCTTGTATGAATTGAAGCTTACACCGACATCCATAGTGCAGTTGCCGACCTTCAAATATACTCCGGGATATACGTGAACGACGAATGTATCGGCGAAACTGTCCCCGTTGGCTTCCGTTCCGAAGCAGGACGGCGTGTAGTCTCCTCCATTGTCGTTCGAAAGATCCAGGAACGGTGTAATTGTGTCGTTGACTGCATACTTTACCCGCAGTTCATAAATCAGGTATGACGGATCGTCTTCTCCTGAATCCTGCTGGCGGTAGGTATACGGTATGCGTGCTTCAAATGTTACAGGGCCCGTTGCATACCGGAAATAGTTGTCGAACGTCACGCCTTCAAATCCGTAATACTGATTGAACAGCGTTCTGGGCTGCAGAAATCCGTATATATTGTCGGTCTTTACATCAAAACCGACTGTCAGCACTTTGTAGTAGTCGTCCCATGTCGACATTGAATATCCGTCCGGTTTTGAGGAACCGTCGGATCCCATGTCGCGCCATCCGAAACCTGCGGAAAATGTGTTGTTAATCTGATATTTTACCGTAGCACCCCAGTCCGTGTATGTGAGCGTATCTCCGTCTTTCGACCAGAGCGCATTTCCGAATCCTCCGCCGGTACCGAGATCTATTGTCAACGCCTGTATAGGATTGAATGTGATGTTAATACCGCCGCCTTCAACTCCCGTGTAGTTGCTGTATCTGAGGTACCAGCTTGTGGTACCTGTTGCACTTCCGCCGAGTCCGTCTTTCCACCAGTGAAGCTGTTCCGTGTAAAGATATGATCCGACGTTTCCGATTGCGACTTTTAATTGTTTCACCGGTTTGAACCAGAGATATGCACGTCTTGCATATACGACATTGTCGAGCGAGCTGGTGCTTCCGCTCGTATCAGTCAGATATGTTACGGTACTTGCCAGATTTGTCCACAATTCGAAGTGAGCTCCGAAGTTCTCTTCGCTTATATTGAACACAAGCATATCGGCATCTTTCTGAGGCTGATTGTCCACTGTGGGACCATTAAATGTCGAACCGTCTCCGCTTCCACTGGCTAGTGTTCCCAACATGTATACGCTTGCACTGAAATCAACAGCAAATGCAATCCCTGCAGTCATCAGTACAGACAGACATCCTGCAATTAATTTTTTCATTTTAACAAATCCCCCTTAATTAGGTACTTCATTCAGATACTTTTCTGGCGCCAATAGAAACAGTTTATGACCATGTTTCGAAATCCATAAACCGTAATTTTTGCTATAAAAAACTATAAAAATTGCACAGGTACGGATGAACGAAAACCCGTAGGAGGACAACCTCTGGTTTAATATTTTTTTAATTGTCAAATTTCTGGAGAATACATGTGCAATTTGTCCCGTTCTCCGCTTTTTAATACTCTAGTATCCTTGAAGAAATGGTGGAAAAAAAGAAAGATTTGCCGGGTATTTGAAATCTATGGCGGAATTCAGGTTTAAAAGCATGCTAGTGGAAATATGGAATGCCGGCGGTGGTACCGTCGGCGGACAGGCATATAAAAATATTCCTTTTTATTCAATAAACAGGGAATACGATATTTACGTTAATAATCCGGTGGCTGTGTCATTTGAGGCTGCGGATGGAAGAGCATCCGGAGTACAATATACTGTTCCGGGAGAATCACCGGAACAGTATATTATTTTCGGACCAACGACGAAAAAAAATCCGGAACGCTGCACCGCATTGACAAAGCGTTCTGCTTTACCTCCTAAATGGACGTTTTGTTCGCGTCTGCCGGTTTCATCTACAACTTCGTATGACGGGAGTACAGTCATGCGGTTTATTGACGGAATGCCCGAATGCCTGATACCGCTGCCGGTTTTCCATTTTAACTGTTTCCCGATGACGGAAACGTACGGTCGCATGGGACTCCCCCTGCGGATGTGCCGACTGCCGGCAGAAAAAATATGATGCTGGAAAAAGGCAGCCGTCTTGTCATGGCGGGGGATTCCGTAACAGACTGCAACAGAAACTATACGCTGCCGCCGTGCTTCTGGAGCACATGGGGCGACGGCTACGTACACGTCGTCTATTCGTCGCTTCTTGCTTTCGCTCCCGACAGGAACATCATGGTTATTAATCAGGGAGTAAGCGGAAACACGTCGGAAGATCTGAAGGTCCGCTGGGATAAGGATATCATGACGCTGAACCCCGATTACGTTTCCGTCATGATAGGTATAAACGACGTCTGGCGTCATTTTGACAGCGTCGTGCGTCAGGAAAAACTCATTGACAGGAATCAGTTTCATGCAAATCTGCGTGAAATAATGAATAGGACCGTTCCCTCCGTAAAAAAAGTTTTTCTCATGACGCCCGTCATGTTTGAAATTAATAAAAACGAACCGATGTTTGTCATGCTCAGGGAATACGACGCCGTCATACGGAAAGTGGCGGAAGAGTTCGATCAGCCGTTCATCGACTGCCAGTCGCGTGTCGATGCCGTTCTGAAATATCAGCATCCGTATATGTTTACGACCGACCGCGTTCATCCGAATCTGCCCGGACATATGATTCTCGCAAAATGTTTTCTCGATGCGGTCGGACTTGAATGATTTTCCTGTGCACATATTCAACCGGGAAAGCGGTCAGAGGAAAAAAGTATAGGGGAAAAACCCGATAGCATTATTCGGAAACCGCTATAGAATAATAAAGTTGAAAACGCAGTGGGAGTGTGTAATGGATTATGAAAATGATGAAATTAATTAAAATTCTGCTGATATTTTTTACAACTGTTATTGTGCTCGTTCTGGCGAACAGGCTTACACCCGTCAAGGATTATCACGAAAAATATAACGGTACGGATTTTTCTGCTGGTGCAGGAAACATTCAGCGTACCGACACATATCAGCAGTACCTTGCCGGATACAGCAATACAGCTCTGCCTGCGGATGATGTGAATGTGCCTGTTTCTGCTTTTGAGGGTGGAACGGATACCGGTGTAACGATTCTTGCTGAATATAAAGGGAGAGAAAATGTAGTCATTCAGAATGACGGGGCGGTTGTTTCATGGAATGTCGATGTACCGGCGGAAGGTTTTTACAATGTGGAAGTGGATTATATAGCGATTCCTTCCCGCGGCGGCAGCATGGAGCGTACAATAAAAATAAATGGTACGCTTCCGTTTGACGGTGCCGATTCACTTACCTTCAGCCGGCTTTGGGCGGACGGGAAGAAAATTTCATATGATAATCAGGGTAATGCCATCCGTCCGGAGCAGGCTGAAGTATTTGACTGGCAGACAAAACTCTGCCGCAGCAACAACGGATATGTTGTCGAGCCGTACCGGTTTTATTTTGCGAAAGGGAGAAATACGCTTTCCCTTATTGCTGATAACGAACCTATGGGGATAAGCGGAATAACCCTTAGAGCCGTACATGATACAGCTTCGTATGATGAATATGCTGCGTCCGAACCAGTCGATTCAGGAAGAGCGAATAAAAATTGTTCAATGAAAATACAGGGAGAGGACGCTGCGCTGCGTTCCGATCCTTCCCTGTTTGCACGGTACGACCGTTCGTCGCCTGTTACTGAACCGTACAGTATAACACATACCGTATTGAACTATATCGGCGGCGATATGTGGAAATCGTGCGGGCAGTGGATACAGTGGAATATGAAAATTCCGGCGGCCGGATGGTATACGATTTCAATAAAGGGCCGGCAGAATTATCAGCGCGGCTATATATCCTGCCGTACGGTATATATTGACGGAAAAATTCCGTTCAGTGCGCTGAAATCAGTCGGATTTCCGTACAGCGCCGACTGGAACATGGTGACGCTTGCCGATGAAAATGGTTCGCCGTATAAATTCTATCTGACGGAAGGAACCCATACAATCAGACTTGAGGCGACTCTCGGCGACATGGGTAATCTCATAAGCAATTTAGAGGACAGCATTTACCGGTTGAATACCATATACCGCACAATTCTGGTCCTTACCGGCTCTCAACCCGACGCAACCCGTGATTACAACATCGATGAGGTATATCCGGAAGAGGTGAAGGCGATGAAACTCGAAAGTGAACGTCTTTACCGTATGGTTGATGAATATGCTGCATATACCGGACAGAAATCGGACAAGATTGCACCTGCGCAGACGCTTGCCATCCAGCTTGAGAAGTTTTACAACCATCCTGATCAGATTACAAAAGCTTTCACGACGTTCAAAGACAATATTACGTCCCTCGGTACGTCGCTGCTGAATCTGAGCGAGACAAAACTTGATGTCGACTGTATTCTTATTAATAGTGCCGATGTTCCGGTAAAATTTCATAAAGCAAATTTTGTCCGAAGGCTCCTGCATGAAACAAAATCATTCTTCGCATCGTTCTTTATAGATTACAGCTCGCTCGGTAACATCTACAGTAAACACGATAAGGATGTTGTTACTGTATGGCTTGTAACCGGGCGCGACCAGAATACAATTCTCAAGAACATGGTCGACGAAACATTTACGCCTCAATCCGGGGTAAAAGTGAATGTACGGCTTGTCAATGCGAACGCGATTCTTTCTGCCGTCGTTGCCGGTAAGGGTCCTGACGTTGTTCTTTCCGTAGGATCAACTACTGCGGTTGATTACGCCATGCGTAATGCCGATGTAGATCTTACTCAGTTTCCTGATTTTGATGATACGATAAAACAGTTTTATCCGAGTGCGTATGAATCATTCAAATACAACGGCGGTGTATATGCGCTGCCCGAGACTGAAACATTTAATCTGTTGTTTTACCGCAGGGATATTCTGCAGCAGCTCGGCCTTTCCGTTCCTGATACGTGGGATGAACTGATTGCGATGTTTCCGACCCTCCAGGGTAATAATCTGTCGGTTGCAATTCCCTATACGAGCATTCAGAATCCGAATCTCTCGTTCTTTTATTCGTTAGTATTCCAGAATGGCGGCAGAGTATACAATGCTGCGGGAACAAAAACTGCACTCGACAGTGAGGCCGGAATTTCCGCGTTCAAACTGTATACCAACTTTTTTAATAATTACGGCCTGCCTGCAGAATATGATTTTCTCAACCGGTTCCGTTCAGGAGAGATGCCTGTCGGAATTGTCGATTATACAAATTACAATACACTTACCGTCTCGGCTCCGGAAATAAAAGGCGTGTGGGATTTTGCGCTCCTTCCGGGCACGCTGCGTACCGATGCATCAGGAAAACAGTATACAGACCGTACAACAAATACGAGCGGGGCGTGCTGCATTATGATACGGCCGAAAAGTGAAACAGTAAAACAGAACGCATGGAAGTTCATGAAATGGTGGGTTTCGACTCCGACTCAGCTCAGATTCGGACGCGAGATGGAAGCGTTACTCGGATCGTCCGCACGGTATGCAACCGCGAACGTCGAAGCACTCAAACAGCTTTCATGGAGTTCAAGACAGCTTGAGATTCTGCTTGCATCGCTTGATTCGTCGGAAGGACTTCCGGAAGTGCCGGGCAGTTATTACACACCGCGTCATGTGACGAATGCCGTACGCAAAATTATAAACGAGAAAGAGGATCCGAGGGAGACTATGATTGATTATGCAAGAAAAGTAAACGAGGAACTGACAAAAAAACGTCAGGAATTCGGCCTGCCGACAGAGGAATAAAAAATGAAAGATTTTTGGAAAAGATACCATGAATTAAAAAGAAGTCAACTTGCAGTGGATCTGAAGCATGCAAAGAATATGAAAATGTGCTATCTCTTCATTCTGCCGTTCGCCGTACTATTCATCACATTTTACATCCTGCCGATGTTCACATCGATTTTTTACAGTTTTACGAATTTTAACATGCTGGAAAAACCGAAATTCATCGGATTCAGAAACTATATCAATCTGTTTCTTAAGGATGATGTGAATCAAATTGCGGTAAAGAATACTTTCATTATTGCGGTTATTACCGGACCTGTAGGATATATGATTTCATTTCTTATTGCATGGCTTATTAATGAGCTGCCGAAATGGATGCGGACTATTGCAGTGGTTATATTTTATTCACCATCGATTGCGGGAAATGTCTATGTTATATTTTCCATAATTTTCAGGGGGGATATGTACGGTATAGCGAATTCGATCCTCATGAAACTTAATATTATCAGCACGCCGGTATTATGGCTTACCGATCCGAAATACATCATGACAATCTGTATTATTGTTATTTTGTGGATGAGCCTCGGCCAGGGATTCCTCTCATTCGTTGCAGGTCTTCAGGGAATAGACAGATCGCAGTATGAGGCAGGATATATAGACGGTATACGGAACCGGTGGCAGGAGCTGTGGTTCATTACCCTTCCCAACATGAAGCCGATGCTTCTTTTCGGAGCTGTTATGTCCATAACAACGGCGTTCGGTGTTTGTGATGTCACTATGAATCTTGCAGGATATCCGAGTACGGATTATGCAGCACGCACTGTCGTAACGCATCTGTTCGACTACGGATATACCCGCTTTGAGATGGGGTATGCCTCTGCCATAGCGACAATGCTGTTTTTGGTTATGATCCTCTGCAAAAAAGCTGTTACAGCACTGCTTAACAGAGTAGGAAAATAGGACGGAGGTAAAAAATTGAATACACCAGCGAATAAAAGGCATGTAAAACTCCGGAGAAGAAGTCCGAACCGCTCCGTAGGCGGTGATATCTGCATGTACCTGTCTTTGGCATTTCTTTGTATTATGATGGCTGTTCCGATGGTATATGCCGTAACAAGTTCCCTCAAACCTCTTGATGAGTTGTTTAAGTTTCCGCCGACGCTGTTTGCCCGCAATCCGACATTCGACAACTTCAGTGACCTGTTTGTAACAATGAGCCAGTCGTATGTTCCGTTTTCCCGTTACGTATTCAATACAGTGTTTGTAACATTTGTGGGAACGGCAGGTGAGGTTATCATTGCGTCGATGGCCGCGTACGTTCTTGCAAAATACAATTTCCCGGGAGGGAAAATGTTTTTTAATGTCGTTATTACAGCACTTATGTTCACCGGTTATGTCACCGCTATTCCGAACTATCTTATCATGACAAAACTGCATATTGTCGATACTTACTGGTCGCTCATTCTGCCGGCATTCGCCGCGCCTATCGGGCTGTTTCTTATGAAGCAATATATGGAAGGTATACCTGATTCGATTATTGAGGCGGCAAAAATAGACGGAGCAAACGAGTGGACGACATTTATACAGCTTGTCATGCCGAATGCAAGACCAGCGTGGCTTACGATTATTATTTTTTCCGTACAGTCGTTATGGAATAACAGTGCCTCGAATCTTATTTATACGGAAAATCTGAAACCTGTTACGTATGCACTCCAGCAGATTCAGCTCGGCGGTATTGCACGTACCGGACAAACCGCGGCAGTTACCGTTATCATCATGCTTCTGCCGGTGCTGATATTCGTTCTTGCACAGAGCCAGGTATTGGAGACGATGGCGACATCGGGGCTGAAGGATTAGCTATGAAAAAATTTGTAATTACCGCCGCTGCATGTCTGATTTTTGCTGTATCTCTTGTTTCGGGAGAAACGAACTGTTATACATACGACCGATGGGGTGAAATTGAAGAATCGCCCGATACGTACCGTGTCGATAAAGTGTCCGGCTGGAGGGAACTGGGGCTTGATATTCCGCTTGTAAATCCTTCAGGTTCTTTCGCAGCGGGGAATGAATTGTATATCTGCGATACGGGCAACGACCGTATTATCGAACTGAAATATAATCCGGACCGGACTTTTACGCTGCTGCGGATTATTAAACATTTTAATGCCGGCGGAAAAGTAAAAGAGACGTTCGCCTCTCCGAGCGACATTTTCGCAGGCAGCAACGGGGATATGTTCATCTGCGACACGAATAACGGACGTGTTGTAAAACTGGACAGGGATCTCAATTTTCTGCTGGAATTCCGTGAACCGGATGATCCGACATACGACAAAAAACTTTCTTTCATGCCGGTCAAAATCGTCGCAGATGTCGCCGGTCGTGTCTATCTGCTTGCAAAAAATGTAAACAGGGGTTTTCTGAAATATGAAAGCGATGGAACTTTTACGGGATTTTACGGAGCAAGCGAAGTGCATCCGAAAATCGCGGATATAATATGGAAAAAACTTGCAACGCGGAACCAGAAGAAACGAATGGAATCTTTTGTTCCGACTGAGTATTCAAATGCATGCCTCGATAAAGACGGTTTCATTTATGCGGCAACAAGAACGTTTGATGAATGGGATTTGAAATCAGACAAAGCAAAACCGGTGCGCCGGCTCAATGCTCTCGGAAAAGACATTCTCATCAAAAATGCAACCTATCCTCCGATAGGGGATCTTCAGTGGGGGGATGCTGCAGGTTACAAAGGTCCGTCCCGTTTTACTGATGTTACCGTATTCGATGATGACGCATATGTTGTCCTTGACGACACCCGCGGACGTCTGTTCGGATACAACAGTCAGGGATATCTGCTTTTCGCATTCGGTGGCAGAGGCAATATCGACGGATTTTTCAAAAAACCGGTTGCGCTTGACCACATAAACAGAGATCTGTTTGTTCTTGATTCGATGGACTGTACGCTGACTGTGTTCAGCCCGACGGATTTCGGCAATATGATTTATGAAGCGCTTGATGAATATGCAGCAGGCTGGTATGACAGGTCGGCCGAATTGTGGTCAAAAGTGATGCATTTGAACGGAAATTACGATCTTGCATATATCGGGCTCGGAAAATCAGCACTCCGCAACGAACAATACAAATCCGCTATGGAATATTTCAAACTTAAGTGGGATGCAAAAGATTATTCGAAGGCGTTTGTGCTTTACCGCAGGGAATGGGTTGAACACAACCTCGGACGAATGGCGGCATTGGTTCTGGTATTGATAATAGTACCGTTGGCCATTAAAAAAATCAGAAAAATAAAGGAAGAGGTTGAACAATCATGAGTGTAATGACCGCAAAGTTGCAAAGAATCGGACAGAGGCAGACATGGAACAGGATTTTGTCTTCATTAAAATATTCATTGTATGTAATTGTTCATCCTGTGGACGGATTCTGGGATCTCGTACATGAAAAACGCGGTTCAATAGCTGCTGCAAATATTCTTGTACTTCTTACACTGCTTACTCGTGTCTGGAAGCTGCAGTTCACCAGTTTCCAGTTTATACAGGTACATTGGGAACGGGTTAATGTTTTCATGGAATTCGCATCTGTCCTTGTGCCTCTTTTCGTATTCTGTATTTCAAACTGGGGCGTTACAACTTTGTTCGACGGAAAAGGAAAACTGAATCAGATTTATATGGGAACTGCTTATGCGCTTATTCCGTATCCGCTTATACAAATTCCTCTTATTTTTCTGAGCAATATTGTTACAGTCGAAGAAGGAACCTTTTACTGGTTTTTCTCGGATTTTTCGCTTATCTGGGTCGGAGTTCTTATTATTGCGGCCATGATGATGATTCACGCATACAGTTTCGGAAAAACACTCTGGTTTATGGTAGTGTCCGCATTTGCGATGCTTGTCTTTATTTTTATTGTGCTGCTGTTTTTCAGTATGATATCGGACGGTATTGCATATTTTGTTTCGCTCGGAAGGGAAATACTCTTCCGGTTGAACTGACGAGGCCCATTATGAAATTAAAAATTACAAAAGGATTTATTATCGGTACTGTTGTCTGCGCATCCGTTATAGGATTTATCGTATATTTTGTGATTCGCCTTATGCCGAAAGAAGAAGAAAATAAAACACAGTTTACCTATTATTCTTTTACGGAAGATGAGAATACGGAAGACAATACGCTTGAAAATGACAGTCTGCTTTTTTCACTAAACCCTAAAACAACCGGCTTTACAATACTTCAGAAAACCACCGGTCATATATGGCTGTCGAGTCCGGAAGAAACCGACGACGATCCGATTGCACTGCCGAAAGAAAAGGCCTGTATGAATTCCACGCTGCTTCTTACGTACAGTACTGAAAACGGTGTTAATAATACATACGACAGCAAAACTTACAGCGTTGACCGTAAGTTTTATTCAATCGAAAAGAGTGAGAACGAAATCACTGTAAACTACATCCTCGGCGATATGGATCGGCAGTATGTTATTCCTATGGCTGTTGATGAAGACCGTATGGATGAAATTACAGACGGTATGTCAAAGTCGAACATCAACCTGATTCTTCAGTATTACCGCTTATACGATACCGATAATCTTCTGCCGTCTGATAATGAAGATGAACTGCTTCAAAAATATCCGATTCTTGATGAAGAGAACCTGTATGTTGTCAGGGACGATATGCCGGATTATATGAAGGAAAAAATTGAAAAACTTTTTTCCGACAACGGATATACGTATTCGGATTATGAAAAGGATATGGAGTTGTATGCGGGTTCCGCGCAAAAAAGCGTTCCGATGTTCAATGTTTCGGTTGTTTACAGACTTGACGGTGACAGCCTTATCGTGGAAGTGCCGTTCGATAAAATCAGTTTCAAGAAAGACTTTCCGCTCGTGGACCTCGCCGTATTGCCGTATATGGGGGCAGGTTCTGCCGGGAAAAAGGGATATATGTTTGTTCCGGAAGGCGGCGGAAGTATCATTAAATTCAATAATGGAAAACTCAAACAGAGTAATTATTATTCGGATATTTACGGTTGGGATTACTGTACCGATAGAAAAGCAGTCGTTACGGAGACAAGAAATTCATTTCCTGTATTCGGCATAGCAACCGAAGACAGTTCTTTTATTTCCATACTGGAAAGTGGAGCCTCCTATGCCGGAATTACGGCTGATATAAGCGGCAGATATAATAACGTCAATTACGTTTATGCAAAGTATACGATGGCCCATTCTGAGGAATATGATATTTCGAGCAAATCGACAAACTCTGAGTTTGTCTACGAGAAAAGGCTTCCTGCCGGAGAGAAAATAAAACAGCGGTACGATTTTGTTTCCTCCGCCGACTATAACGATATGGCAAAGGTATACCGGGATTATCTTGTTAGAAAATACGGATTGACTGAAAAAAGGGAAACCTCCGCTCCTGTTGCTGTTGAAATTCTGGGGGCTGTTGACAAGATTCAGCAGGTTGCAGGATTTCCGAAATCACGTCCGTTTGCTGTAACTTCGTATAAACAGACTGCTGAAATTATTGAGAATCTGAAGAAAACGGGTTTTATGAACATGTATGTAAAACTTTCCGGGTTTTTCAACGGCGGCATAAAACAAAAACTGCTCAGAAAAGTGAAGTTCCTCCGAATATTGGGAGGAAAAAAGGATTTTGTAAAAATGTCAGCATCTTTAGCCGGTGAGCGTGTTTATCTCGACGGGATTACCCAGTTTGCCGTGAACAGCGGTTTAGGCGACGGCTTTATGAATTACCGTGATTCTGCCCGCTTTGTAAGTTCAGAACTTGCCAGACTGTATGAATACTCCGCGATATGGTATGGAAGGGAAAAAACAAAAAAACCGCAGTATCTTCTCCGTTCGTCCCTTTCGGAGCAGATGACTGTGAATCTTGAAAGTGCTGTGAAAAAATACGGTTTATACGGTGTTTCGTTGCGGGATACGGGGTTTATGCTTTCCGGAAATTACGATCCGGATCATGTAAGCAGCCGCGAATCAGTCAGGGAGGTCCATACGGCCGGTATGGAGAAAATAAAAACCGACGGACTTGGAATCATGATAAACGGCGGAAATGATTATGCACTTCAGTATGCTGATTTTATAACGAGCATGGATTTTACCGGACATGCATATTCAATTATCGACGAACAGATACCTTTTTATCAGATGGCAGTTCACGGATATGTGAACTATGCGGGAACTCCGGTGAACCTGGCTGCAAACTCCCAGGACACGGTGTTGAAAGCTGCGGAGTACGGAGCCGGCCTTATGTTTGTGTTTATGGACGCAGATGAGGGGAAACTGCAGGATACTGCATATACCGGTTATTACGGAGCAGGTTTCCGGGAATGGAGCAGCAGTGCAGAGCAGATTTACGGCAGATATAACAGGGAACTCGGGAATACCTTTCAGCAGAAGATGTCGAATCACCGGAACCTTTCGCCGGATGTCTCTTTGACAGAATATGAGGATGGAACAAGAGTGTATGTCAACTTCGGGTACACCGGTTATACCACGGAAGACGGGATAAGAATTCCGGAGCGGGATTATAAAGTCGTGAATACAAACGAGGGAAAATAATATGAAAAAAAGAACAATAGGACTGTCCGGCCGCAGGGCGCTCACCGGGTATTTATTTATACTGCCTTTTATAATCGGCTTTCTTTTATTTATGGTGCAACCGCTTGTTCAGTCACTCCATATGAGTTTATGTGCGGTTAATATCAGTACAAAAGGATTTTCTCTGGAATGGAATAATTTTCATAATTATCTCAAAGCGTTTACGATAGATCCCGAGTTCAACCGTATGCTTACGACGTCCGTCGGACAGATGATTTACCGTTCCCTTGCGACTATTGTGTTCAGCTTTTTTGTCGCGCTCGTGCTTAACGAAAAATTTAAAGGAAGAGCGCTTGTCCGATCCGTCTTCTTTCTGACGGTAATTCTTTCGTCGGGTGTTCTGGTCGGGCTGGAATATAATAATACACTTCTGAACGGATTGAAGAAGACTATAGAAGAATCAGGGAGCTCGTCAAGTGTTACGTCGGTTCTTGAAAAAATACTGGTATCGAACAGTTCCGGTATTACGGGTGTCAGCACGAAAGTATTCGACCAGCTGTTTAAAATAGTCGACTCGGTTTACGACATTGCGATGGCAGCCGGTATTCAGATTATTATATTCCTGTCCGGCATGCAGAATATTTCACCGAGTATGTATGAAGCGGCCGACATGGAAGGCTGCACGCGGTGGGAGCGTTTGTGGAAAATTACCGTTCCGATGGTAAGCCCGTTATTTCTTGTATGCTGGATTTTTACAATAATTGATTTTTTTATGAAGACCGACAACAAAATTATGGAGAAAATAAACACCGTTATGATTATTCAGCTTGATTACGGATTCAGTTCTGCTCTTGCATGGATTTATTTCGGGGTCGTTATGCTGCTTATTGCGCTGAGTTCATTCATCATATCGAAGGTGGTGTACTATTATGAGTAATAAAACGGAATCGTTCTGGAAAAGAAACGAAGCATCCGCCGGTATTCTTCTTCGTGAAACGGCAAAAAAATGGATCGTTGCAA
Organism: Treponema sp. UBA4873; assembly: GCA_002399405.1. Lineage (GTDB taxonomy): Bacteria > Spirochaetota > Spirochaetia > Treponematales > Treponemataceae > Treponema_D. The sequence goes on from DHDP01000018.1 coordinate 97,173, forward strand.
TATTCCGCGCGCTTCTGCTTTTCGGAATGTGTTTTCTTATTCTTCAGCCGATTTTTAATAAAATATCAATCAGTTTTATGGCGGAACGCGATTTGTACGATACGACAATCGTTGTAATACCGAAGCATCCGACGCTTGATAATTATCATATTGCATCCGGTCTCATGTCATACTGGAAATCGCTTTTTAATACAATCTGGGTATCATTGCTTGTTTCTTCGATTGAAGTATTTATGTGTTCCCTCGTCGGATACGGATTTGCCAGGTTTGAATTCCCTTTGAAGAATTTCTGGTTTTTCTGTGTGATTCTCGTAATTATTATTCCGCCGCAGACGATTTCCACTTCACTCTATCTGCATTTTCGATATTTCGATATATTCGGTTTGTTTAAAATGCTTACCGGAAGTGCCATAAATCTGCGCAGTTCAATGATGCCGTACCTGTTCATGTGCTTCGGGTGTATGGGGCTGAAGGACGGATTGTATATATTCATGACACGTCAGTATTTCCGCGGCTTTCCGTATGAACTTGAGGAAGCTGCATATGTAGACGGATGCGGATCATTTTCGACGTTTATCCGTATTATGCTTCCCGGGGCAAAACCGATTATTACATCGTGCTTTCTGTTCTCTTTCGTATGGCAGTGGACTGACAGTTTTTACACCGAGCTGTTTCTCGGGAAAATTAACATGCTTTCAACACAGCTTGCAGCTCTCGCCGAACGTCTGCAGACGTATATGACTCTCACGCTCGGAAAATCGATGGTGACAGAGGCATATACGCAGGCAATAAATTCGACGGGAATCCTGATGGTGATACTGCCCTTAATAATTTTATATTTGTTTGCACAGCGGCTGTTTGTTGAAAGTCTTACAACTACAGGAGTTAAGATGTGACGTATGCCGCATCTTAATATACCAACATAATCGTTTCCAGGAGGAAATAATGATGAGATGTACATGGAAAAAAGCAGTAGTCATCGGACTTATTGCGGTTCTTGCTTCAGGCAGTATGTTTGCAAAGAGCAGGAAATCTTCAAAAAAATCTTCAGCAGTTTCGTATACGAAGTATGAAAATCTGAAAAATCCTAAGACGGGCAAAAAATGGGATCTCGGAGGAATGAAAATCGTCGTTGCGGACTGGTGGTCTCCGACAACTCCTGCTGCACCTCAAAACGCGCAGGAAGAAGCGGCGCTTGCTTTCCGCAACTGGATGGAGAAGGAATATAATTTCAAAATCGCCCAGGTAGGAATCGACGGATGGGGAAAACATCCTCAGACATTCGTAAATTTTGCAACGAACGGAGGAAATGAAAACTATATTTTTATTCTTTACCAGTCGTCGATAGCTTCTCCTATGAAAGCCGGTTTGTGCTATGACCTTGCGACGCTGAGAAGTCTTGATTTCAGCCAGCCGAAATGGCAACAGTCAATTAAAGATCTCACGACATTCGGAAAACACATATACGGTATGCGCGTTGAAGCTCCCGAACCGAGAGGTGGAGTTTATTTTAACAAACGTATGCTCAAGGAAGCGGGAATTGATCCTGAATCACTTTACACCATGCAGGAAAAAGGAACATGGACTTGGGATGCCTTTGAAAAAATCTGCGCGAAACTCACGCGCGATACTAATAACGACGGTGTGATAGATGTCTACGCGCTCACCGATTTTACTGTGGATTTTTATACCTCTGTAGTTGCATCAAACAATGCGGCATTTATCGGCCGCGACAAAAGCGGAAAGTTCTATAATGCAACGGCAACAGATAATTTCCTCGAAGCGATGAACTGGGGATACAATATCCTCCAGAAATACGAAATGCCGCACCCGAAAGATTCAAAATGGGATTATATGTACGCAGCGTTTATCAACGGAGAGGCTGCGATGCAGGTTGCAGAGGAATACCGCTCAGGTACTATGAAGAACATGAAGGACGATTACGGATTTGTCTGCTTCCCGAAGGGGCCGAAAGCGAATGATTATACGAATGTCTACAACGACAACATCTGGGTTATTCCCGCCTGCTATGATGCCGACAAGGCAGAGAAACTTGCGTTTGCATTCAACCTTTATACCGAACCGACGCCGGGTTATGAGAGCGTAGATGACTGGAAAACAGGTTATTATGCAAATTTCCGCGACACGCGGGCTGTCGACGATACTGTAGCACGGCTGAGGACAAACGGAGTGCCGTGGTATCATATGCTTGTTACCGGCATAAGTCTTGGTGATATTGTGTATTCGGTCGGAAGCGGCGGAAAGACACCTGCGGAACAGATTGAGGCTGTTAAAAATGCATGGCAGGGATACATCGACGAAGCCAATAAGTAGATAATCAGGAGGCCATCATATGACAGGGGCATTAATGGCCGTTATTCTGAGCGCGGCAAATCCGGTCTTGTGGAGTGATTTTCCGGATCCCGACGTTATACGGGCAGGCAGTACGTATTACATGGTCAGCACGACGATGCATTTTATGCCGGGTGCTGTTCTGTTCCGGTCATATGATCTTGGACACTGGGAAATTGTTTCTCACGTATTCGACGGAAAAAGCGGGAGGAACGGCCGTTTTCCGGGATTTCAAATTGGCACTTGAGTGACTGTATCTGACACCTTAATTATTGTTATGGAGGCAATGTGTATGAAAAAATATTTTCAGACTGGGGCCATGTTTGCATGCGTTCTGTTCACAGCAGGCTGTGCTTCTGTTTCAGGCCGGAATAATAAACAGGAGGCAAGTCTAACTGTGAAAAATTATTCATCATACAGTTTTGTGCCATCTGTTTCCTATCAGACAATAGACGGTTTCGGGGCCGCATATACGTGGTATGCCGACTGGATACAGCATGATCAGATCGGCGCGGAAAAGGCATACGATGCGTTGTTTTCGGATGCAAAATTGAGTGTGCTCAGATTAAAAAACGAATACGAATACAAGGAAACGAAAACCGCCCCGAACGGAAAGGCCATTGCAGAATATTATACCGCAGCGGTAAAACGATGCGCCGCTTACGGAGAAAAACCGGTAGTTCTGCTGTGCTGCTGGTCTCCTCCGGCTTCATTGAAGTCAAATAACGGCATCCCCGGAAAAGATGGTGCCACGTTGAAAAAAAACGCAGACGGAGCGTATTGTTATGAAGAATATGGTCAGTGGTGGACTGACGCTGTTCTATATTACAGGAATCTCGGTATTCAGATTGATTTTGTATCCATACAAAATGAAGTGGAATTTACCGCATCATATGACGGATGCCGTTTTGATCCGCAGGAAAGCGGGTCCTGTGCGTCGTATGCAAAAGCATTCTTGTCCGTGTACCGACATTTCAAACAGGCTTTCGGCAGCTCCGCTCCGAAAATGCTTGCTCCCGAAACAATGTCGTGTGTCTGGGGAACGATTTCTCCGTATATCAAACCCATACTTGCGGAAGAACCTGACAGTATTTACGGGATAGCCCATCATCTGTATGTCGGCGGGACGAGCGACAGCGATAAAAATGAAGTCGATCCGGACAGTTATCTTGTTAATTTCATGACGCTGAATCAGTTTTACGGAACTACGCGCAAGTGGCAGACGGAATTTTATATCGGACATGCGCTTCAAACGGCAAAACTGATTAACAACAGTCTTGTTTATGAAAATGCAAACGCATACCTCTACTGGAGCGGTGTCTGGCATACGAACGGTTCCGCCTTTGAAACCGGGGAATTAATAAACGCCGAATGGAACGGTAGATGGTATCTGTGCGCGGATTATTATGTGATGCGTCATTTTTCGGAATTTGTCAGGCCCGGATATGTAAGAATAAAATCAATAACCGGCGATACGAATGTTGCATCATCCGCGTATATCAGTCCCGATAAATCGAAAGTTGCAGTCATTCTCATAAACCTGTCGGAAAATGTAAAGAGATACGCGATTTCTTCGAACGGAGAATATGCGGTATCCTCAGTCACTGCATATCAATCCGTATTCGGAGACAAGGCGCTTTCTGCCGATACCTGTTACAAAACCGTCAACTTGGCAAACGAAAACAAAATTGTACTGCCGCCGAAAAGTATGACGACGATCGTTATAACCGGTTCCGAAAACAACGAGCAGTAATATGAGACTGCCGTATACCTCATTTTTTTTAAGGGCAGCAGCGCTGCCGGGAGTCCTCATATTGCTGTCGATCCGTACGAATTACATTCCGCCGCCCTCATATCATCTATGGCAGGAATTAATACGACAGGTGCCGATTCAAAAAGCCTGTATTACGGCTGCGGTGCAATGGCTGTGACCGGTATTGATCCCGGCGACTGGAGTTTTTCTCAATAATCGTATTGCCTTGTCATAACATAGAGCGGAGGTATGATGTATTCGGACAGCAGTTTGTTTCCCGTCGTAAAGGAAGGGAAAGCTTTACGTATTATGCTTGATGATTTCGACTTTAAAGGAATACGGTTTGCAGCAGAAGCCTTTGCGGGCGACGTTTGTCTGGTGACTGGAATGAGTCCGGAGATATGCACAATATCGGACGTATCTTCTACGGAACAAGAAATCTCATCGGTTGCATTGCTCGCGGGAACGGCGGGACACAGCCGTATCATTGACGTTCTGGCGGCAGACGGTGTTCTTAACCTGACTGCCGTACAGGGAAAATGGGAAACGTATACGACGGCCGTAATCGAAAATCCTGCCCGCGGAATTTCACGTGCAATAGTTGTTGCAGGCAGCGACAAGCGGGGTACGGTATACGGCATTTATCGCCTGTCGGAGCTGATCGGTATAAGCCCGTGGATATGGTGGGCCGATGTACTCCCTCAGGAACGGAACGAAATCCTGCTGCCTGTATCTGACCTGACTTATACGTCGAAGGAACCGTCCGTAAAATACCGCGGATTTTTTATAAACGACGAATGGCCGTCATTCGGAAAATGGACGGTAAATCGGTTCGGCGGATTTAACGAGAAAATGTACGCGCATGTGTTTGAACTTATTCTCCGCCTGAAAGGAAATCTTTTATGGCCTGCGATGTGGAACGCTGTTTTCAGCGAAGACGGCGAAAGCTGTCCGCAGGCGAACGCGGAACTGGCGGACGAATACGGAATCGTAATGGGTACTTCTCATCATGAACCGATGTTCCGTGCCGGTGAAGAGTGGCAGAAAGAGTATGCAAAATACGGGTCGGGCAATGTCTGGGATTTTTTGCATAATCGGAACGCTGTTACTGAATTCTGGAGGGATGGTGTCGCGCGTAACGGTGCATACGAAAAAATTGTTACGCTTGGTATGCGCGGAGAGCGGGATTCTGCGCTCGGGGGAAGCATGCAGCGCAATATAGAACTCCTCAAGGATTGTATCATGACACAGCGCAGGCTCCTTGACGAAGCAGGTCTGTCTGATTGCCCGAAAATATTAACGCTTTATAAGGAAGTTGAGAATTTCTGGTACGGAACGGAAGTGTCGGAAAAAGGTGCGGCATCAGAAGGTCTCTGCTCGTGGAAAGAGCTGGACGACGTGACGATTATGTTGTGCGACGACAATTTCGGCAACGTCAGGACACTTCCCCGTCAGGAGGAACGGAACAGAAGTGCAGGCTGGGGGATGTATTATCACGTCGACTATCACGGTGCTCCGAATTCATATGAGTGGATCAATACGGTGCAGCCGGAAAAAATTCAGGAACAGATGTCGATGGCGTACGATTACGGCGTGCGTACCGTCTGGATTCTGAATGTCGGTGATCTGAAACCGATGGAGCTTCCTCTTTCGTATTTTCTTGATTTGGCGTATGATTTCGAAAAGTACGGAACGAATGCTCCGAACTCGTGCAGAGTATATCTTAACAATTGGGTAGAACAGCAGTTCCGTCCCGCATTTTCTGCTCTTTCAGACCGGGAACATATTGCAGAAATACTCGCTTCATATACAAAGCTTAACACGATTCGGAAACCGGAAGTAACATTTCCCGACACGTTTCCGACGGAAAAGGAAGCCGGCTTCATCCGCAGTATAAGTGAGAATCTGGAACAGGAAGCAGGAACGTATTACGGGCGGACACCGGACAGGTGGAAAGATGCATTTTACGAGCTTGTCTATTTTCCCGCCGTTGCTTCGGCAAACGTCAAACTTATGAATCTTGCAGCGGCGGCCGGTGATGCAGCGGGAACCGATGCGGCAATAAAAAAGGATATTCAATTAAATACCTTTTATAACACGAAAATTGCCGGCGGAAAATGGAACGGAATGATGAGTTCGCCCCATATAGGGTATGCTCATTGGGATGCAGCAGAATGGAAATATCCTGCTGCCATGCACGTAATCAGGAAGATCCGTATTGTTTCCCGTATCGCGGAGATACCCGCCGGTCTTCCTGCCGGAACGTTTCTTGAAGACGGAGGAATAGTTTCCATTGAAGCGTCACATACGTCTGCCCGCAGTGAATGTGACGGCGTGCACTGGTTTACACTGGAAAATTACGGCAGAACGCTTTCTGCCGTAAAAATGTATCCCGATACAGTGTCCTTCCCCGTGCCGGGAGCGGGGCCATATCTTGCGTATCGCCTGTATCTCTCGTCCGGCGGTACGTACACGCTTACGCTGTACACGACACCGGCAAACAATCTTTTTCCATCCGGCAGACTTCGGATAGCATATTCGACAGATGCCGGGCAGCCAGTTTCCCTCGATACGCTTCCCGAAGGATTCAAGGTTGATATTTTCAATACGGATTGGTCTCGCGGTGTTCTGGAAAATATCCGCAGGACGAAGATGACGCTGCAGTTGATGCAGGGAATGCATACGCTGCGGTTGTTCGGAATGGACGCCGGCGTAACGGTGGAGAAAATCGTTCTGACTGCGGAGGATGCAGGAGATGACTCATATCTCGGGGCTCCCGAAAGCCGCCGCAGCGCCGGACTTGACTGTAGTTTATTATGACAGGAGGATCACAGTATGAATTCCGACATAATTTTACGGTATACGGAACCGGCATCCGAATGGACTGACGCGCTGCCGCTCGGGAACGGCAGGCTCGGCTGCATGGTGTTCGGCTCGTGCGGTAAAGAACGCATCCAGTTTAATGAAGATACGTTGTGGTCCGGTCGTCCCGAAAAAAAGGAAACGGCGGACGGTCGTGCCGATACATTGCAAAAAGTCCGCGGACTCGTGTTCCGTGAAAAGTACACGGAGGCTCAGGCTGAAGCCGACGCCCGTATGCTCGGACCGTGGAGCTCGTTCTATGAACCGATGGGAGACCTCTATCTTGATTTCGGCGCTGCGCATTCGGCGTATTCCGGCTACAGCCGTTCGCTCAATCTTAACAATGCGGTTGCGGAGGTATCGTACCGTACCGGAGGTGCCGTCTTCACACGCAGAATTTTCGTCTCGCATCCCGACGACGCCGTAATTATCAGACTCGACTGTTCAAAGAAAGGCATGATATGCGTAACCGCTTCGATGGACAGCCTGCTCGCTCATGAAATCACTGATGATTTCTTCGGCGGATTTCATTCCCTCGTGATGAACGGCAGGGCTCCCGTTTCCGGCCCAAACGAATTCGGTCCCGGTGAAGACGCAGTCGTGTACGATGAGGCGGAAGGCATGCGTTTTACGGCGCGGCTTTCCGTTCGCGCTCACGGAGGAATCGTTTCATGTTCAAAGGGAACCATCGCAGTTGCAGACGCAGACAGCGTTGAATTCGTGCTCACCGCGGCAACATCGTTCAACGGATTCCGCAATGAAGCAGGTACAGACGGCCGCGACTGCCGCAGACTCTGTGCGGAAACGGAGAAAAAAGTTCTCTCCAGATCATATGAAGACATTGAAAAAAAACATATACACGATTATTCCTTTTTATATAATCGTGTATCATTTTCACTTGACGCTGGCAGTCTCGGTGATTCTCCCGTTCCTGAACTGCTGGAAGCTGTGAAAGCCGGTGCGTCGACTGCGCTGCTTGCACCGCTGTATTTCCAGTACGGGCGCTACCTGCTTATTTCCTGTTCGCGTCCCGGCAGTCAGGCTGCGAATCTTCAGGGAATATGGAATCAGGATCTGCGTCCCGCGTGGAACTGCAATTACACGACGAATATCAATCTCGAAATGAATTACTGGCCTGCAGACGTCTGCAATTTGAGCGAGTGTGAGAATCCGCTGTTCGATCTTATTAAGGACTTGGCTGTAACCGGCGCCGATACGGCAAAGACACGGTACGGCTGCAGAGGATGGACCGCGCATCATAACTGCGATTTATGGAGAAAGACGTCTCCTGCGGGCGGAAGTTCCGAATGGGCGCTGTGGCCTCTCGGGGGAGCATGGCTCTGTACGCACATATGGGAGCATTACAGCTTTACCGGCGACAAATCATTTCTTGCCGATATGTATCCCGTTCTCAAAGGCGCCGTCGAATTTCTGCTCGACTGGCTTGTTGCGGGGCCGGACGGCACGCTTGTCACATGCCCTTCGATTTCCCCGGAAAATAATTTCATAGATCCTGAAACGGGGAAGAAATGTTCCGTGTCCATGGCGTCCACAATGGATATGACTATTATACGCGAACTGTTCGGTCAGTGCAGACAGGCAGCGGCCGTACTGAATACCGATGCTGATTTGTGCCGCCGTCTGTCGGAGGCGGAAGGGAAACTCTATCCGTACAGGACGGGAAAAAACGGGCAGCTGCAGGAATGGTATAAGGATTTCGAGCAGTACGAACCGGGGCACCGGCACGTTTCACACCTGTGGGGATTATATCCGGGGCATCAGATTTCGGAAAACAGGAATGCGGAACTGCTTAATGCGTGCCGGACATCTCTTGAACTCCGTCTGAAAAACGGCGGAGGACATACGGGATGGAGCTGCTCGTGGATCGCCTGTCTCTACGCCCGTCTTAAGGACAGCGGCAGTGCGGACAACAGTCTCGGTGTCCTGTTTAAAAAACTTACCTACGGGAATTTATTAAATGTCTGTCCGCCCTTCCAGATCGACGGCAATTTCGGAGGAACAGCCGCAATAGCGGAGATGCTTTTGCAGAGTACGCCGTCATATATTGAACTGCTTCCCGCTCTGCCTGATTCCTGGCACAGTGGACATATAGCGGGACTGCGGACCCGTCAGCGATGTACTGTTTCCATGGACTGGAAAAACAACGTGCTTTCGCGTGCCGTTGTGACAGCCTCTGCCGACGGCATGTGCGCCGTAAAATATGAAAAACCGCTCGTTCTTGTTTCCCGTAATGCTGATTTTTCGTATAATGGATCGATGCTCGTTTTTTATGCAGAGAGGGATAAGGAATATACGATTGCAGTAAGATAAAAAAATTGCAGGAGGATTTGAATGATTCACGAAAAAATTATGCTTCCGGTTCAGTATCGAGCAAAAGGTGTCGAAAATAATAATTTTACTCCGTATATAACGACATATATTCTCGACAACTACGACGAATACAGCGCCGGCCGCAAACGCCCGATGGTCGTAATCTGTCCGGGCGGAGGATATGAAATGCTTTCCTTCCGGGAGGCGGAAGCTGTTGCAGTTAAAATGAATTCGTTCGGGTATCATGCATGCATCGTATGGTACAGCCTCAAACCGATGAGTTTTCCTGCGGCACTCCTTGATCTTGCAGAAGCCGTTCGTTATGTACGCAGCTGTGCAGACGAATGGAATGTCAGAAACGACAGGATAGTGGTTGCCGGTTTCTCTGCGGGAGGTCATCTTGCCGCTTCGCTGGGAGTTTACTGGAACAGACCGCTCCTGAAAAAATATCTGCCGTATTCATCAGGAGAAGTAAAACCCGATGCGCTGCTTTTATGCTATCCGGTAATAACGTCGAATGAATTTGCCCATGCGGGTTCGATAGCAAACGTGCTCGGGAGCACGAAGGAATATACGAAAGCCGACGTGAACCTTGAAACTTTTGCGACAAAGGACGTTCCTCCCGTGTTTATGTGGCATACTGATGAGGATACCTGCGTACCTCTGGAGAACAGTCTGCTCTTTGCCGCCGCCTGCCGCAGAGCACACGTTCCGCTGGAACTGCATGTATTCCGCAGAGGAGTCCACGGATTATCTCTTGCAACCGCCGAGACCGCATGGCCTGACGGAACGGGAATTCAGGGAGAATGCGCCGTATGGCCGCAGCTCTTTGCAACATGGCTTAATAATCTGTAATAAAGGTGATTACAGCGGTCTGTCCGTCCGTGATTCGTGCTTTACGATGCGGTATGCCATGAAGTCCATAATGACGACAAGTACGAAAAAATACGGTGAGAAATTCTGCGCTTCCGCCGCCGGACTGAGCAGAAAGTCGTATGTTCCGTGAATACAGATCGGAAACGCAAGGCAGAGAATCATGCATACAGTACTCATAAATTTATTCTGCTTCAGTTCGAAATGCTTCGCACGGGCAAGGAAGAATCCCATAAATATTCCGAATGCCGCGTGGCCCGGAATTGCAAACAGCGCGCGGCTGAAAGAGACAGCCGTACCGTAGTTGAGTACGTAGATAATATTTTCAAGCCCCGCGAAACCGAGCGACGCCGACACACCGTATACGATACCGTCGAACTTATAATCGAAATCGCGCGATTTCCAGATGAATATGTAAAGCACAAGCCATTTTGTTAATTCTTCAACGCACGCGACGCCGACGAAATTTTCAACAAGCTGGTACTCAATATCCATAGAGGGATAATATGACAGGATTATCCGCTGCAGCAGCCGTTCGATCGGAATGTCGGCAACGGAGAAAAGCGCACCGTAAAAAAGTGTTTTCAGGACCATTCCCGCAGGTTCCCGTTCAGCCTTATCCTGTTTATAAACGTAATTTATAATAAGAAAAACCGGGAGCAGCGCCGGAAGAAGCACGAAATAGAAAAGAAATTTTGCCATGATGTTTTCCCTCTTTTTTTCAGTTTTCTGTCGCTATCGGTTTTTTGGAACAGCGTTTAACCATGAATTAAGTATACCTGTTCGGTGTGCGGAAGAAAAGTCCACAACGTACATATTTAAAAATATTGACTTATTGAACAGAATGTATCAGATTTAAAGCATACACAGTGTAACATTTATAGAATTTTAGCCAGGAGGCACATAATGATTATTGAAAAGACATTGGATAAAGCTGTAAAAGAACGCAGGTCTTTCTACAATATAGGAAAGGAACTTGTTATTAGTGAAGATGAAATTCGGTCCGTTATAGCCGATGCAGTCAAATACACGCCGTCGGCTTTTAACTCACAGGGCGCACGGATTGTCGTATTGTTCGGAACTCAGCACGATAAATTATGGGATATGACGAAAGAAACGCTCAGACCGTTTGTTCCTGCAGATAAATTTTCTACCACAGAAGAAAAAATTGACGGATTCAGAAACGGAGCGGGTACGGTACTTTATTTTGAAGATCAGGATATTGTTACCGGACTGCAGAATTCATATCCGCTTTATAAAGATAATTTCCCCGTCTGGTCGCTGGAGTCGTCAGGAATGCTCCAGTCCAATGTCTGGATGATGCTTGAATCGGCCGGTTTCGGTGCAAGTTTGCAGCATTATAATCCGCTGATAGACGAGCAGGTCAGAAAAACGTGGAATATACCGGCCAATTGGAAACTTCTTGCGGAAATGCCGTTCGGGAAACCGCTTGGTGAACCCGATGCAAAAACATTCCTTCCTGTCGAGGACCGGCTCAGAATTTATAAATAAATACGAAGCCGTGCCGTTTTTCAGACGGTACGGCTTGCTTGTTTAAGAGAGAGGCAGGGCAAAAGTTGTGTTTGAAATGATGAATGGGGGAATGTATTTGCAATTAAAGAAGCGAACAGATTGCTATTTTCTCATTTTTATTATCCGTTTTCTTGACAGTGTCCCGTTTTGTTGCATAATACAGTATAATAGACTTTGACTGGATAAATATGAAAAAATATACTGGTAATGATGAATTCGTCGCGCCCCACTCTTTATGACGTAGCCCGTCTGGCAGAAGTATCTACAGCAACCGTCTCATTTACCTTTTCCAAACCGGATCGTGTAAAACCGGCGACACGTGATCTTGTTCTTAAAATAGCCGGAGAGATAGGTTATGTGCCGCGTGCAAGCGCACGGGATTTAGCCCGCGGAAAAACAGGGGCATTGGGTTTATATTCCTTTGACCTGTTTTTAGAAACTCAAACGGATATTTCAATAAGAAATTCCATATCAGCATCAGGCCATACTGAACATTTTGTCGATTCAAATATGACTAAATGCATGGAAGAGGAAATTTCATATCCAAAACAATTTCCTCTCTACGTTGATGAAATACAAAGAGGATTTGAAATCGAGTGCAGAAAGCAGGGGCTGGCACTTATTTTATCAAGCAGCGGTAATCCTAAAGTAGATTTACGGGATTTTGCAAGCCGGGTTGACGGGTTGGCTGTCTTTCCGGGAAACATCGATCTTGCTACCTTGTCGGTCATCGCAAAACGAATTCCTGTAGTTCTTTTAAGCCGATTTGATGCAGGTTTTGAGTGGGATCGAATAGTCGCCGATAACGCGGGAGGAATGAAAATACTCGTAGACCACCTTACCGATGTTCATAATATCACGTCATTCGGCTTTATCGGGGATACAGATTTTCCTGAATACGCAGAACGGTTTACTGCGTTAAAGAATTGTGTAGAGACTCACGCACATTCTGCTGTTGAACTCGTGGATTCCTACGATCCGAATAAGAATTCGGAGTTCTCAGGATTAGAAAATCTTATCAAAACAGGAAGCCTCCCAGAGTCATTGGTATGCGGCTCAGATCAGATTGCGTTTCATGTATTGGACTTTCTAAAGGATAAAGGCATACACGTCCCCGGCGACGTTATTGTTACAGGATTTGATGGTATTCTTGCAGGCCGGTTATCGTCTCCAAAGTTAACAACGGTTCGACAACCAATGGAGGCGATGGGAATACTGGCGGTACGGCTGCTCGTGGAACATTCGAAAGCGAAGGAAACTCCATTTTCCGTTTACCGTATGGCTACTCAATTAATTACGGGTGAAAGCTGCGGCTGCAACGTTCCGAATTCGCAGAAGTAATTTTCTTCAGTATTCTTTTGTAAATAGTTACTTGACAAAAAACGATGTCTCTCTTACTATCAATGTTAAGCGCTTAGATTTATACATTATATTTGGAGGACCTATGAAATTACGGTCATTACTGTACGGTGTAATCCTTATTTCTTGTACTTTTTTCTTAAATTCCTGCGGAAGAAGCAAAGAAACGAAGAACGTGGAAGGAAAAGTATCGGCAAAAGATGTTGCAGAAGCGTCAGGAACAGTTTCTTTGTGGGCAATGGGGACAGAAGGAGAACTTCTGGCCGATTTTACAAAGACGTTTGAAAAAACTCATCCTGATATAAAAGTCGAAGTTACCCCGATACCTTGGTCTTCTGCACACGACAAGATTCAGACTGCTATTGCCGGCGGCGTCACTCCCGATATAGCGATGATGGGTACAACTTGGATGAGTGATTTTGCAAATGGTTTGGCCGCTGTACCTGATTTTATAGATTTATCAGACTTTTTCGATTCTTCTCTATCCACAGCTAAGATTCAAAGCAGAACTGTCGGTGTTCCCTGGTATGTTGATACAAGGGTCGTTTATTATAGAACTGATATTGCAGAAAAAGCGGGATGGAAACAGTCACCGGCAACTTGGGAACAGTTTAAACAAATGGCTTCAGATATGCAGAAAGTCGATGGTGTTCGCTATGGTGTTCGTTTACAGACGATAGATGCCGATGCCTTCCAGAATTCTCTCTGGATGCTCTGGACTGCAGGTGGAGATGTACTTAACAAAGACGCTACAGAATGGACACTCAATACAAATGAAATGCTGGAAGCTTTAAATTTCTATACGAGTTTCTTTAAGGACGGAATCGCAGATGTGAATGTCGATACGTCCAATGGTGCAGACCAAACACGTTTTATAGCTGGTGATACTCCTATGTTGATTGAGGGGCCGTGGTTCAGCGGTGCAGTCAAAGAGCTCGGAGGAAATGACTTCTCGTCAAAATTCAGTGTCGCTGTTTTACCCACTAAGAAAACAAATACATCTTTTATCGGAGGTGCAAATCTGGTGGTGTTTAAGGACGGAAAAAATTCTGCGGCTGCATGGGCATTGATTCAATGGTTATCCGATCCGGAAATACAGGTTAATTTTTGGAAAATCTCGGGAGATTTACCTGCCGCAAAGAAAGCATGGACTGATCCTGTTCTTGCAGACGATCCGATCCTTTCCGTATTCGGAAAACAACTGAACAATGCAAAAGCACCGCCGTCTTTGGAAAGTTGGACACAGGTTGCCGCGGCAGGAAATGTACTGCTTGAAAAGATGGCCCGCGGCACAATAGCATCTTCTGATGCGCTTTCCGAATTGCAGCATCAGGCAGAACAGATAGGAGTTAATCTTCATGATTAAGCAATCTAAGGTTTCCGGGCTGGCGGAAGCTTCCCGGAGGCCTTATTCTCCGGCTGACCGCCAGCAGGCTTTATCAGGGTGGCTCTTTTCGCTGCCCTTCGTATTAGTCTTTCTCGTATTCATGATCGGCCCGCTGATTGCCTCATTCGCCATGTCTTTTACGGACTTTCGCGCGACTGATGTACGGAATCCGTTCGCAGTTAATTTTGTCGGGCTCCGTACATACACTGATTTGTTCAGGGATGACCGCTTTCTTCAATCGTTGAAAGTGACAGGTCTGTTTGCTCTCCTTGGAATACCATGCGCAATCGCCGCCGCGCTGGTGCTTGCTGTTGCCCTGAACAACGGAATAAGTCGTTGTCAGACTCTGTTCAGAGTCGGATTTTATGCTCCGGTTGTAACAAGTATCGTTGCAGTATCAGTTGTATGGCGCTACATCCTGCAGCCTTCAGGTCTGCTCAACGGGATTCTGTTGACTATCGGGATAACGGGCCCAAACTGGTTGCACTCTACTTTTTGGGCTCTCCCGTCTGTAACACTACTCGCAATATGGAGAAACGTCGGTACGTTGATGATAATTTTTATAGCAGGACTTCAATCTATTCCTAAAGAAATTATCGAAGCGTCCTCCATTGATGGTGCAGGAGCGTGGAGACGTTTTTTTTCCATTAAATTACCAATATTGCGGCCAACGATTCTGCTCGGAACAATCCTTATATCGGTAGCGTTTCTTCAATTCTTTGAGGAATCGTTCGTCATGACACAGGGGGGACCGTTGGATTCAACGCTTTCAATTTCTTATTATACATATTCGAAATTCGGCCAGGGGCAATATGCGACAGCTTCTGCGGCCGCATATATTCTGTTCCTTATAATTGCACTGTTTGGCATTGGCCAATTCCGTGTATTAGAAAAGAAGGGGTAACCGTGATGAATAATACAACACACCTTTCTGTAAACAATGGGACGACAGGCATAAAAGCAAAAGAATTATTAAGAAGCAGGATTATATATGCAATACTTACTATTGTCCTGATTATATGGATTTTTCCTTTTCTGTGGATGGTTGCAGGCTCGTTTAAACCGCAAAACGAAATTCTTGCTGTTCATCCTGCTTTACTGCCTAAAAAAGCTACGTTTCAAAACTACATCCGGTGGTTTACAGAGCTGAATATCTATAAATTTTTTGGTAACTCGCTTATTGTAGCCATTGTTACAGCCTTCGGAAACCTTCTGTGTTCATCTATGGTTGGCTATGCGCTGGCAAAGATACATTATCCGGGGAAAAAAATCGTTTTTGGGGCTGTCATGGTAACTCTTATGGTGCCAAGCGTTGTGACATTCGTACCTTTATTCGTTATGGTGACGAAGCTAAGACTCCTTAACAGTTATGCTGCACTTATTCTGCCGTATTTAACGATGCCTTTGGGAGTATTCTTAATGAGGCAGTTTATGGTTGATATCCCCAATGAATTTATTGAAGCAGCCAAACTTGACGGAGCCGGAGAGTTCCGGACTTTTATCCAGATAATCCTGCCTTTGGCAAAGCCGCCGCTGGCAACACTTTTTATTCTGACTTTTCTTCAATCATGGAATAACTTTTTGTGGCCGCTGGTTGCAGCTCAGACTCAGGATAGATACACACTGCCGGTAGCATTATCACTTTATTCTACAGGCGCACATGCAACCGATTTCGGATTACTTATGGCAGGTGCGGTGCTGGTAATTGTTCCGATTTTGATTCTTTTCGTTTTTTTGCAGCGATATTTTATCGAAGGGATTGCCTCTACCGGGCTAAAATAATCAAGGAGATTAATAAATTGGATAACAAAATCATTTCTTTTCCTCAGACGTTCCTCTGGGGGGCTGCTACCGCTGCACATCAGGTGGAGGGAAATAATTATAATACGGACTGGTGGTGCCGGGAACATCGTCCCGGTACCACAATTCTCGAACCAAGCGGAGACGCTGCAGACAGTTATCATCGATACAATGAAGATATTAATCTGATTGCGGATTTGGGGTTTAATACATATCGTTTTTCAATAGAATGGGCCCGCATAGAACCGGAACAGGGATACTTCTCAGAAGCAGGTCTGTTGCATTATCGCAGAATGGTTGAATCCGTTCTTAACCGCGGGATGACCCCGGTTGTGACGTTACATCATTTTACAAACCCGCGCTGGTTTGCCGATATGGGCGGCTGGTTCAGAGCAGATGCACCGGAAATATTTTCCCACTACGTAAAAAAGGTCTGTTCTATACTTTCTGATGTTGAATGGGTTTGTACTATAAATGAACCGAACATGATGGCATTAACCAGTGTCGAACAATCCGATAATCAGAATAAAAAATGGGGGCCGGTTCCCAACCGGTATATAACCGAAAACCTTATAACGGCACATCATAAAGCCTGTGAAATTCTGCATGAAAAAATCGGGGCACGAACCGGATGGACTGTTGCAAATCAGGTATATACGCCTATGTCCGGGTGTGAAAAAGAAACAGACGAATTTCGTTATCCGCGGGAGGATCGTTTCCTGGAAGAGGCCCGCAAGGATGATTTTATCGGAGTTCAGGCCTACCTTCGTACTTTTATTGGTAAAGATGGCCCTCTGCCGGTACCGGAAGGTGTTGAAAAAACATTAACAGGTTGGGAATATTTTCCGGGAGCATTGGAGAGCGCAGTACGTCATACGGCCGAAGTAACAAACGGTACTCCCATTCTGGTAACAGAAAACGGAATTGCAACAGCTGATGACAACCGTCGCATCGACTATACCTATGGCGCGCTGGAAGGACTGCACTCTGCAATGGCTAGTGGAATCAACGTTCTCGGATATATCCACTGGTCTGCACTGGATAATTACGAGTGGGGATCGTATATACCCACGTTCGGTTTAATTTCGTGGGATCCGAAAACTTTTAAACGGTCGGTAAAACCTTCCGGAAAATGGCTCGGAAGGGTGGCTGAAACGGGTATTTTAAGCCGGTAGCTATCGAATTTCCTGAAACTGCAGCATTGTTTCTATAAAAAATAATCCCGTTACGGCAACGTATAAGACACATGTAATGACCGTACGGGACGTGACGGCTGTTTACTTTACCGGTGTTATTACTGCAGGTCTTTTTATCAATACAGCAACTGGAGTAATTCAGGTGATTGAACGCCTGTACGAACACGGTCTTGATGCAAAAACATTCCTTCCTGTCGAGGACCGGCTCAGAATTTATAAATAAATATTTCTGACGTAAACCATAAAGGGAGAAAATACAGTACCTTGCGTTTTCTCCTTATGCGGGCGGTCCGGGCTTATGCCTTCACTGCTCCGGCCGTCATTCCTTCGACAATATATTTTTGCGCACAGAAATATATCAGTACTGCCGGAATCATTGCCAGTAATGCCGCCGCAAATGCGACGCTCACGTTTGATGAATATTCGCCGAAGAAATAGAACTGCATAAGCGGCAGTGTTCGTTTAATGCTTTTCTGACAGATAATCATTGATATGATGAAGTCGTTCCACGACGCGAGAAATGCGAGGACGGTAACTGTCATAGTAATAGGTTTTAAAAGCGGAAAGACAATATGAAAGAATGTCTGATACTGCGAACAGCCGTCGATTGTAGCCGCTTCTTCAAGCGAACGCGGTACGGTTTTTATGAAACCGCTGTATAAAAAAACGTAGTATCCGACATTTACTCCGACGACCGCAACGGTAAGTCCCCACAGCGTATTTAAAGCGTGAATTCTGCTTAATTCCTTATAAAGCGGAAACATGACAGTCTGAAACGGCAGCAGGATAACAAGCTGGAAAATATAGAAAATAGTATTGTAGAATTTCGTGTTGCGGCGGGTTATGACGTACGCACCTGCCGAACAGACGCATATGATAATGACGACGACAAAGAATGCGACAATGAAACTGTTTTCCACCGAGGTAAAGAAATTTTTCAAGTGAACGGCATCGGAGAAATTTCCCAGATAAAGGTGAACAGGAAAAGCCAGCTTTGTATGCGCAAAATCGGATTTTGATTTGAATGCGTAACAGAGCGCTACATAAAACGGAGCAAGACACAATGCGCACACGAAGCACAGAACGCATATCCTGATTGTTGTTAATATATTCCTTTTGTTTGTCCGCATCATAATTCTATTTCCCTCTTTCGTAACATTCGCGTTACGATGTTTGAAATTCCGATACATACGGCCAGATACAGAACCGCGACGGTTTGTCCGTATCCGACTTTGTCATACGGAAATAAATAATTATAAATATAGTACGCCATCGATTCGGAAGCGTGTCCCGGACCGCCTGACGTCGCTATGTACGTATAGTCGTACTGTCTGAGCCCAGCGGCGAGCCACAACGGAATGCAATAAGTAAAAGCGGGGGCGATAAAAGGAACTGTGACATTTTTAAATCGCTGCCAAAATCCTGCGCCGTCGATAACGGCTGCTTCGTACATATATGAAGGAACTCCTTTTAAAGCCGCCAGATAAATAATCATCGCAAGGCCTGTTTCGCGCCAGATGCTCATATACGCAAGTCCGAGCATGGCGGTTTTCCGGTCGATCAGCGGACTTGGAATACCGAGCAAACTGAAAAAGTCGCTGTACACATACATCCACATCTCCGAGACCAATACGAGGCTCACGACAAGCGGCATAAAAATAATACTTTTCATGACGTTGATCCCGCGGAACTCCTTCGAGACCGCCATTGCAAGGGCGAGACCCGCAATATTGATAACAATAACTGTTACAACGGTAAAAAGCAGGGTATTGAGTATCGGCTGGATAAGATCCGTATCGTGGAACACTGTGCGATAATTTTTTAATCCGACAAAATGTTTCACTGCCGACATACCGTCCCAGTCTGTGAACGTAAACTGAATTCCCGAAATAAGCGGAATAATAATAACGTACAGAAAAAAAACAAGTGCCGGGAGAATAAAGGAGAAATCAACCAGCGTTTTCTTTATTTTGTCATATTTCATATTTTAAACCATCCTGATGTGGAATAATTGTAGAACGGGGACCCGTTCAGTCTGAATCAAACGGATTCCCGTATCAGATACATGTTACATCGATTTATTTCTTTGCCGCCGCGAATTCCTTATCAAGCTGTTTGCAGAAATCTGCAACACTTAGGCTGTCCGTGATGGCATAATCCTGCAATACCCGGTACCAAGTCGTATCATATTGTCCTGAGAATGTTCCGACGGAAAGCCAGTTTGCCGCTTTTTTCTGTGCAGCTATCTGCGCAATATCTTTCATCGGGACAGGGAACGTGTCGACCGTAACGCCGCTTATGGCGCTGAGCTGACTTGTCGTTGCACACCATTTTGCGTTGACGTCTTTCCTCGTCATGTATTCGCAAAAGGCAAGAGCCGCCTTTCTGTTCTGGCTGTTTTTAACAAGCATCCATGTATCGTCCGTTGCGACCGGTATTGCATTGTCGGTTTCTTTTTCCTCGGAAGGATACATGAAGCCTCCGAAATTTCCTTTCGGATTGTAATTCATAATTGCGCCGAGTCCCCATGTGCCGATAATAATCATGCCGGTTTCTCCGTTTGCAAATTTCTGTTCAGCCCTGTCCGTATCGATTGTTTTCCGGTCAGTGTTCTGGTACTGCATTATTTCACGCCATTGAGTCAGTGATTTCGCAAGAGCCGGATATCCGCTTGAGCTCTTTCCGCCGATCAGTTCGGCAGCGTAATTCTCGCTCGTCAGATAAGGAGCGCCGAAAAAAATTGTATAGAAATTTGCGCCGACGGAAATATTGTCCTGATAACCGGCAGCGCAGGCTGTTACGCCGTTCTGTTGAAGTTTTCTGCATACTGCGATAAATTCGCTGTACGTGTGCGGTATTTTGAGTCCGTATCTGGCGAATATATCCTTATTGTAAAAAACGACGTTTGCCATTTCGTCGAGCGGAATACCGTATACTTTTCCGTTCAGCTGAACATTGCTGAGAACGCCGGGAGCTATTCTGCTCACGAACGGCTGATTCGAAATATCCTCTATATTGCCCGACGTGATTAAATCAGAATATGTCTTGCAGCTGCCGAAAATAATATCCGGCGCGTCTCCCGTGGAAATTTTCAATTTTATAACGTCCTGATAATTGTCCATACTCGTAGATTCGACATCGACTTTGACGTTCGGATATTCCGTTTTGAATCCGGCAACCATGTCGTCGAGCGCTTTCAATTTTGCCGTTTCCGTAAGATAGTGAATGATGTTCAGATCACCTGAAATATTTTGTGCAGAATCGGAAGAATTTCCGGTAATTTTTTTACCGCCGGCTGCAAAGCCGGGGAAAACCATGCATGCTGCGGTTACGGCCGCCAGCAGAGCCGTTTTTGTTGCCATTCTTGCAGTTTTATTCATATCAACCTCCTTCGATTGGTATCAGTTTTTATAATTTATTATATGCAGGTAAAAAATTATACGATATGATAAAATTTCAGCATTTTCTATAAATTTTTTTTCATGGGGATGAATCTGCTGCCTGCTGAGGAAAAAATTATTGACGGACCCAATCGGCTTTGTATTCGGTCGGAGGAACTCCGGTTTCTTTTTTAAAAAGCTGATAGAAATAGGCATAATTGCTGAATCCTGCAGCATCGGCAATTTCATATACTTTTTTTCTGCCTTCTTTCAGCAGTTGAATCGCCGCCTGTATTCTGATTTTATTAAGCAGTACATTGTATGTTGTACCTGTTTCCGCTTTCAGAATCCGGCTGACCTGACTCACGGATAATTGCGCATATGACGCTACGTCCTGCAGCGAAATTTTTTCCTGATAATGGTTGTTGAGAAAGGTGAGTATATTTCTGGCGGCAGGTGACCGGCAGGTATTGTTCTGTAAAGCAGGCTGCAGCAGGCCGGCATATGCCTGAGTCCATTCCTTCAGCTGACTAAAACAGCATATACGGGAAACATCGGAAACTATTTCGTGGATGCTTTTTGCGGCAATTCCTTTTTCGTTTGCAGTTTCGGACAGTATAATGCCGATATGGATAAATATGTTCTTAACAAATTTTTCGTCACATTCCTGATTTTTTCCCAGAGCAGATAATAACTCATCTATGCACGCAGTCGTCTTTTCCGGCTGTTTTTTTATTGTTTCGTTCAAGCTGTTTAATTTCTCAAGCAGCACGTAATCGTCGGTATCTGTTCCCTGATATATATTCTCATATCTGAAAATAGACTGCTCATTCAGAAAAAAATGATTTTCCGCCGCAAAGACCGCCTGTCTGAACAGTTTTTCAAGCTGTTCAGCTTCCCGTCCGACATTGCTGAGTCCAATCGTAATACTGTGTCCGTCGGTTCTGTTTCTGAGCAGAACCGCAGCTGCGATTCCGCCCGCAGCAGAAATACATGCCGGATTCTGTTTTTGTCCGGGGAAAAGCAGAACCGCATATCCTTCTTTCGTTGGAAATCCGGCAAATGTATTTTTTGTTTCGGATACAATTTTTTTGAGCGCGTTTTCTTCATAACCATAGAAATGCATCGGCTGCCATTCTTCTGAATCTTCTGCTGCGGTATCCGAAACGATGAGCATGACGCAGTACAGGGCATCAGACAGGCCGGGAGCAAGTGCCTCGCATAAACTTTCCGCGGCCCGCGTATTGCCGCGCAGACTTTCGGAAAAGAGTCTGCGCCGTTCTTCCGGCGAATTATTAAGCTTCAGCCGGTAGTCATCCGCGTATTTTTCAAGTACCGCTATTTTTTTCTCAGTGTGTTTTTGCCCGCGGATATAGCGCTTTACTTTTAACAATGCCGACAGGAGATCTTCGCTGCTCACCGGCTTGAGAAGAAAATCAAATACACCGAGTTTTACACTTTGCTGCGCGAACGAGAATTCATCATATCCCGTTAAAATAATATAAATGCAGGACTGATTTTCCGTGCGGAGCTGCCTGATGACTTCAAGTCCGTCCATTCCCGGCATTTTTATATCGAGTACGGCTACGTCGGGTTTCAGTTTCCGTATTCCGTCGAGGGCCGCTATCCCATTTGCCGCTTCTCCGACTATTTCGCACGAATTCCGCTTCCATACCGAAGACGAACACAGCGCGCTGCGTGCAAGACTGTTGTCATCAGCCAGAAATAATCGGAGCATCTGTTACTTCCTGTTCGTGATACGGTATCGTGATTGTTACGACCATGCCGTTCCCGGCTGAACTGGCAATCTTTAAACCGTAGTCTTCTCCGTAGAGTATGCGTATACGGCGTTGTATATTCCGCAGCCCCATGCGGAAACGGTCTTTCCTGAAATCGGAATCCTGCTCATCGAGCAGGCGGTCGGCCGCGGACTGTTCCATGCCGATGCCGTTGTCCGAGACCTGGAGAATCAGCACCGCATTTTTACGGTATATGACAATACCGATCATTGCATTTTCGAGTAATTCGCCTACCCCGTGGATAATTGCGTTTTCCACGACAGGCTGAAGCACCAGTTTGGGAACGAAGCAGTTTCCGACGTCGTCGTCCATAAAGATATTCCAGTCGATTCTGCCGCCGCTTATCAGCTTCTGGAGATCCAGATACTGCTGATTGTAGACAACTTCTTCCGCCAATTTCGTTTCCTGCGACTTTCCGGAAACGGTTATGCGGAGCAGATTGCTGAGACATTGTATAGACGATGTTATGTCGGACTGATTGTGAAGTTCAGCCAGTGCTTTGATTGAATCGAGCGTATTATACAGAAAATGAGGATTCAGCTGGGCAAGCAGCGCCGCATATTCGGCTTTTTCCTTCTGAATACTGTTGTAAGTCATCGCCTCGATTGTTTTTTTCAGCATAGCATTCATCTGATTAAAATTCTCACACAGGCAGGCCGTTTCGTCATTCGAATGGTACTGTATGTCCGTTATTTCCTCACCTGAACCGATTTTAGTAAATTTTTCCTTAAGCGCTGCGATGTTGTACGTCATGCTTCGTGATATTCCTTCCGCGGTGAAACACGCTATGATGCAAAGAAATGACTCGAAGATGAGCAGGTTCCGTACGAGGTAATTCATATTCGCCAGTATTTGCGCCTTTGCGTTGAATCCTGCAAGTATCCATTTTTTTCGGGGGACAGGAACTGCGGAAATTAAATATCCGTTCCATTCCGTGCCGGCGGTTTGTTTTACGGAAGCATGCCTCGCGTAGCCCGCAGCCGCCGTATATATTTCATCGTCGCAATAGACCGGCGTTCCGGAATCGTCGTATATGCAGATTTTACATTCGGGAACGGTATAGAGCGTTTTAAAAAAACTGCGGTTTATTCTGAGGCACAGGGTGCCTTCGTTCTGAAGTGTCTGCGGATCAATCAGCTGTTTTAATAAATATAAAGACGAAACATCGTCTGAAAAACTTTTCCATTGAACCATACCCGTGTACAAATCGTTACCAGCTTCAGGGAAGGCGTTCGCGACATATGTCTGCATCCTTAAAAAATCATCAGCGCGGGTCCTGCCGCTGTAATAATAAATATTTTCTGAATTTTTCAGAAGTATGCTGTAAACGGGAAGATTTACGGCGTTGAGAACTGCCGCCAGATTGCGCAGTTTTTTGTTCATGACAAAGGTTGTCTGCCGGTCCGGCACACGCAAAGCGGAGTATATTCCGCAGGCTTCAATCTTGTACACAAGATTCTGCTCAAGCGCTTCAATAGAAGCATCCATATTCGTCGATAAAAGATGCAGTATTTCATTGTTTGATTTGGAAGTTTTTTCCTCCAAATCTTTCCGGTATACTTTGTATATTCCGGCATCGACACTGATTGTGATGATTACAACGAATGAAATTATACAAAGAAAGAATTTTGATTTTATACTGGAAAAATGATTCTGTTTATTCATATTAACATTTTGCATACAACGCCGTCGTCAATCAGTATATGGCTGCTTTTGAGATTTGTCAAAAAATCGGCGGCGCCGCCGGCCGGTGGTATCAGAATATCGGATTCCTGCTTTTTCCGTCCGTTTTTCAAAAGAGAAAAAAAACTTGACAATACGGGAAAGCATGATATCATAAAAATGAAACGTTTCATTTTTATTGTCTTTTTTTTCAGGAGGTTTCCATACATGAAAAAAACTTTAACAGCAATAGCATGTTTTGGTCTGCTGGTATCACTGTTACCGGCAAAAACGAAAAAGACTGCAGTCTCTTCCGACAATATTAAAATAACTATTTTGAATACAAAGTCGGAAATCCAGTCAAAGTGGGACGAAGTTGCGAAAGAGTACAGAAAATTGACCGGAGTCGATGTAGAGGTATCGGTCACGGTCGGTGAATCGCCGTCTCAGGATATAACAAAACGGTACGCTTCGGGAGAGGTGCCGACTATCTACATGGGCGACATTCAGGACATTATTATGCTTTCCGAATACGCTGCCGATCTTTCGCATGAAAAATGGGCTTCTTCGGGCGGCACAAAGTACGGGTGCATCGTCGATAATAAGCTGATAGGTTTTCCGTTTTGTATTGAGGCAAGAGGGCTTATATATAATGCGACCGCTGTTGAAAAAATAACAGGAAAACCGTTTGACCCTGCGAAAATCAAAAATCTTGACGATTTAAAAAAGCTTCTTTCTGATCTTGCAGCGGGCGGCATGAAAACTCCTGTCGCACTTAATAAGGAAGACTGGTCTCTTGCCGGCCATTATCTGACTCAGGTGTACGAAGAACAGGACGGAACAGCTGCAACAGCCGGAAAATTTGTTGAAGGTTTGGAAAAAGGTTCTGCTTCGCTCGGAAAAAACAAGCGCTGGAATTCTCTTATGGACACTTTTGACGTTCTCATGCAGTACAACCGCAGCAAATCGGATCCGCTGTCCGCGGATTACGACGAAAACGCGGTAGCGCTTGCAGAAGGTGACGTCGCATTCTGGTTTAACGGGAACTGGGCATGGCCGAACATGAGCGACTACGTAGACAAAAAATCGAAATACGGAATTATGCCGGTTGTTCAGAACGTTTCCGACAACAAGGCAGACGAGATACTTTGCGGAGGTGCTACGAAGTTCTGCATGATTGATACGAAGTACAACTCGGTAAAACAGCAGCAGGCAGCAAAAGATTTCCTGAACTGGCTTGTGTTCGATGCACGCGGGCAGTCGTTTCTTGTTGATGACTGCGGTCTTGTTCCCGCATTCTCGAACATCAGTCAGAAGGTTTCAGACCCGCTCGGTAATTCGGTGCAGAAATATGCGGCGGCCGGTATGCTTGCCCAGGGGTTCCCGAACTATCCGGGAGACCATTGGTCGGCTCTGGGAGCGGAAATGCAGAAATACCTGGCCGGCGGATACACACGGGCTCAGCTGGCAGCCGGTATAGAATCATACTGGCGGAAAAAAGCGCAATAAATTTCACTTCTGTTCGCGCAGTACGGGAGACGGGGAAAAGGCGTTTCCCGTACTGATGAAAAACAAAACACAGGAGCACAATGTGCAGCACCAGAACAAATTTTATTATAAAACCGCAATGTTTCTAAGCTTTGCGGGACCGTCGGTATTTTTATTTGCAGCAGTCGTCTTGGCCCCTTTTATTTTCGGTATTTATCTTACGTTTACGGATTGGAACGGTATTTCCAGCACTATGTCGTTTTCAGGAAAAGCTAATTACGTTGCGCTGTTCAGAGATACAGCCTTCTGGATTTCAATGGGGAAAACGATTTTTTATACGTTCTTTTCGGTATTGCTCGCCAACGCCGTTGCATTCTTCCTCGCATATCTCGTAACGAGTCACGTTATCGGAAAAAATTTTTTCAGGGCAGTATTTTTCACCCCGAACCTGATAGGGGGAATCGTTTTAGGATACATATGGAAATTTGTATTTAATAAGGCTGTACTGACTATCGGAAAAATGACGGGAATACCGCTGTTTTCGTCCGCATGGCTTTCCGATCCCGACAAAGCTCTCTGGGCGCTGATACTTGTTTCCGTCTGGCAGCTGTCCGGCTTCCTGATGTTGATATATATTGCAGGTCTGACGGGTATCCCGGAGGATTTGAAATCGGCCGCGCTCATAGACGGCTGCAACAGCTGGCAGTCTATGAAAAACGTTACGATCCCCCTGATGGCGGGAACTTTTACCATCTGTTTTTTTCTGTCGATAACGCGCTGCTTTGTAACGTACGATTTGAATCTTTCGCTGACTGCGGGGCAGCCGTATAATTCCACAAAACTTGCTGCAATGTACGTCTACAACATGGCGTTCGAATCGAAGAACTACGGCCTCGGGCAGGCGGAGGCACTTATTCTGTTTCTGTTCGTCTCCATAGTTGCCGTGACCCAGGTGCTGCTCGGTAAGCAGAAAGAGGTGGAAGCTTAATGAATATAAACCAAAAGGGACGCCTTGAACGGCAGACCGTTTTTTTCATTACAACGGTCATTCTTATAATAAGTCTGATTATTTATATTTTTCCTTTTATAATGGTCATTATTAATTCCTTCAAGGAAAAGCGTGATATTATCAAAGAACCGCTTGCTTTAATCGGAAGCAGGGGATTTACGTTCGAAAACTATATAAATGCATTTGTTAAAATGAAATTTCCCCGGACATTCATGAATTCTGTCGCCGTTACGAGCTGCAGCGTTCTCCTTATTATTATTACGACTTCCATGTGTGCCTATTTCTTCGTCCGCATGAATTATAAAATAAACAGAATTATATTTACCATGATGGTTGCATCCATGGTCATTCCGTTTCAGGTCGTGATGATTCCGCTTGTCTCAATCTACGGTGCTCACTTGTCCCTGTTGAATCACCGGTACACACTGATTCTAATGCACACGGGGTTTTCAACCGCGATGTCCGTATTTCTGTATCACAGCTTCATCAGGACGAGCATTCCGCTGTCGCTTGAAGAAGCCGCGAAGCTCGACGGATGCAGCAGGTATCAGATATTTTTCCAAATCGTGTTTCCTCTCCTTACACCGACGACCATTACGCTTATAATTCTTTACGCTATGGGAATATGGAACGACTTTCTCCTTCCGTCGCTGGTACTGACGAAAAAGGAATTGTTTACGCTTCCGATTGCAACTCAGATTTTTTACGGAACGTATTCCACGGACTTGGGCCTTATCATGTCGTCTCTTATAATGGTCGTGCTGCCGATTATTATTTTGTACGTGTTTCTCCAGAGATACATAGTTGCCGGCATAGTCGCCGGCGCAGTGAAATCATAATCAGAGGAGTGTTCAAATAATGGCTCAAATACATTGCAATTTCTTTTCCTACTCTCTTGGATACGGCGTCGACATTCTGATAGTGCTCCCGAGTTTCAGCCCGTGCGACATGAGGAAAGGAACGCCGACTCATAAGATTCCGTACAAATATCCTGTTTTGTACTTACTGCACGGACACGGAAACGATTATATGAGCTGGAGCAGATTTACCTCTATGGAACGCTATGTAGAGGAACGGCGGATAGCGGTGGTCACCTGTTCCGTGGGGAATAAAGGGTATATGAACGCGGATGCGTACGGAGAAAATTATTATGACTTCGTTGCCCGGGAACTGCCCGAATTTATTATTGCCAATTTTCCTGTCTCTGCACGGACAGAAGACACGTACGTGGCGGGACTTTCCATGGGAGGGTACGGAACGCTTGCACACGGATTTGGACATCCTGAGTCCTACTGCGCGATAGGAGCTTTCTCGCCGGCTACCGAGTGGAAGAGCGATACGGAGCTGAGGCTCGGGCACGGTTTTCCGAAAATGATGGATTTGTATGCACAGCTGGAAATCAATCTGGAACAGAAAAAGAAATTTCCTGCGATTTTCCTGTGCGTGGGGAAACAGGATTTTCTCTACGAATCCGTCGTACGGTTCCACCGCTATCTGGAAAAAAAAGAAATAGTCCACAGATTCGACGAAGTGGGCGGATACGAACACGAATGGGCGTTTTGGGATTTTGAACTTCCGCAATTTCTTGACTGGCTGCCGAGAACGGATCAGTACGCAAACTATCCGACGCATAAAATGTAATTAAAAAGAGGTATTATTATTATGACAGACTGGTTAAAAAAAGCAATTTTTTACGAAATATATCCGCAGAGTTTCTACGACAGCAACGGAGACGGTATCGGCGACATTCCCGGCATCAGTGAAAAACTTGCATATATCAGAGAGCTCGGCTGCAACGCAGTCTGGATTAATCCCTGTTTTGAATCGCCGTTTGCCGATGCAGGGTACGATATTACGAATTATTATCAGGTTGCTCCGCGGTACGGGACGAACGAAGATTTACGAAAACTGTTCCGGAAGGTGCATGAAATGAATATGCATGTGCTGCTCGATCTGGTGCCGGGACATACATCCGTCCGTCATCCGTGGTTTCTTGAATCTATGAAGGCGGAGAAGAATATGTACACTGACCGCTATGTATGGACTGATTCCTGTATGAAACAGATGGAAACAGTCAGAGGCATCGCCGGTACACTGCGGGGAATTTCACAGCGGGACGGAACCTGCGGAGTCAACTGTTTTTCTACGCAGCCTGCGTTGAATTACGGGTTCGCCCGTGTTGATGATCCTTCATGGCAGCAGCCCGTTGACGCACCCGGTCCGCAGGCGACTAAAGCCGAACTGAAGCGCATCATGAAATTCTGGCTGAACATGGGATGCGACGGATTCCGCGTCGACATGGCCGGCTCTCTTGTAAAAAACGAAGACGATGGTAAAACAGAGACCGTAAAAATCTGGCAGGAAATCAGGCACGAGATGGATGCGGAATTCCCGGAAGCAGTTTTAGTGTCCGAATGGGGAAAACCTGAAGTCGCTGTCAGAGCAGGGTTCCACATGGATTTTTTCCTGCATTTCGGCACAACACATTACATGGACCTTTTCAGAAACGGGGAACGGTTTTTCAGCGCTGACGGAAACGGAAACGCCGCGGATTTTATTGCGACATACGAACAGAATGCGGACGCAATCGGCACGGACGGTCTGATGTGCCTGCCGTCGGGAAATCACGACATGATCCGGCTCGCCCGTACGCTTGATACCGTGCAAATGAAGCTTGCATTTGCGTTCATCTATTCGTTTCCGGGCGCTCCGTTTTTGTACTACGGCGACGAAATCGGCATGCGGTATGTTGAAGGACTTACTTCTGTGGAAGGCGGTTACGAACGGACAGGGAGCAGGTCTCCGATGCAGTGGGATAAAAGCACGAACGCCGGTTTCTCCAGTGCGCCGCCTGATAAACTCTATATAGCGCTCGATCCTGATTCCTCCAGACCTGATGCTGCAACGCAGATGGAACAACACGATTCGCTTTATACTACCGTGAAGACACTGATTGCCGTCAGACAAAAACATTCCGCGCTTCAGAACTGTGCCGGAATCCGTTTTCTGTTTGCGGAGAAAAAATCATGTCCGCTCGTATATGAGCGGTACGATGAGAACGAAAAAATACTTGTTATCCTGAATCCGTCCGGTAAAGTTCAATCGTGCCCCATCCCGGAATCGATTGCAGGAGAAATTATTTACAGGTACGGCGAAAAGCCCGTTGTGGAAAACAACCGCGTACTGACGGCACCGTGCAGCGCCTGCTTTATCCGGCGGATATGCTGACGAAGCAGGGGGCAGTCAGAATTTTATTATCCTGGAATTATTAACACCCTGTATCCGGATGATGTGCACGGTATATTTCCTGCCGGACGGTCTGTCTGTATGGGGCTACTGTTGAAGCGGTTCAAAAACCGGTAATTCTTCTTCAATATCCAGACAGACACAATAATTCATCTTCGAACGATATTCAGGGGGAAGTTCGATTTCAATTATGGAATTTCCCTCACACGCCTTCAGTGCATGTACGGGTAAAGTCTGTCCGTTTTCCAGTATCCGGGCAGACTTTACCGTATTGGCTGCGTTCAACAGTTCAAGGCGGGATTTAGCTTTGTAAATTACGTGCAGAAAAATTTTATGCGGCTTTGTTGTCATAATGCCGTAATCCAGTTCGTAGGGATTTCCGATGACGGCCTTTGTCGCATAAATACCGTCGGCGTTTTTAGTTACGTAGTTTCCCACCGTGTCGAGAATTCGAACGGAATCGGCGGGTATACGTCCTTTTGAGTCAGGCCCGACATTCAGAAGGTAATTACCGCCCCTGCTGTTTATCCTCACAAGCAGTTCTATGATGCTGTGCGCATCCTTCCAGTCCGTGTCGCTTGAATTATATCCCCACGTATTATTAAGCGTTGCGGGAACTTCCCAGTCTCCGGGATACGGATTTGCAGGGATAAAATTATCGCCGGTTGTCATATATTCCCCGAGATTATTTCCGATTCTTCCGCTGACGATACAATCGGGTTGAAGACTTTTTACCGTATCGAATACCTGCCGGCTTTGAGCTTCGGTCATTTCCATCGGCGTGTCGAACCACATAACCGCAATTTTCCCGTAACCTGTAAGCAGTTCCCGAATCTGCGGCAGGCATTTGTTTTCAAGATACTTCTGAAAATTCTTGCGCGAATTGTCTTTCCTGTACATAAATCCGTCGGGGTCGTCCCAGTCCTGGGCTTGTGAATAATACAAGCCGAGCTTCATATCGTATTTTTCACAGGCAATCTGTAATTCCTTTAGAACGTCGCGGCCGAACGGAGTCGCATCGACAATATTGAACTTTGAACACCTGCTGTGAAACATGGCGAACCCTTCGTGATGTTTTGATGTGAACACGATGTATTTCATACCCCATGATTTTGCTCTCTTAACAATATTTTCGGCGTCAAACTGTATCGGATTGAACTGCGACGCAAGTTTTTCATATTCGGCAGCCGGAATGTCGAGGTCGTTTTCAATCCATTCTGCTATTCTGTCAGTTTTTTTTCCGTTATATTCACCTCCGGGAACCGAATACAGTCCCCAGTGAATAAATAATCCGAACTTTGCCTCTTTAAACCATTGCTGTTTTGTGTCTTTCATTTTTACTTCTCCTGTTTCAGCGGTCTTTATGCCTTAATCTATCACTGTTTGTCCGTATCTGCTATATCAGCGATAACGACAATAAAAAACTTGACAATACGGGAAAGCATGGTATCATAAAATGAAACGTTTCATTTTTATTGTCTTTTTTTTCAGGAGGTTTCCATGAAGTTAGTACAAAAACTGTTTCTTTTTGTATGTGCCGGCAGTGTTTTATTATTTGCAGGATGCAGCGGGAAAAAGACTGCTGAAAGCAGCCGGGGATATGATTTATATATTTTCAACACGAAAGGTGAGAATGCCGAGGCAATGAAAGCTGCCGCAGACGCATTCGGAAGGGAAAAGGGGATTGCGGTAAAAGTTTTTTCTCTCGGTTCCGGCACAAACAGCGACGACACGCTTCGTACCGAAATGAGTTCCAAAAACAAACCCGCCATTTTTTCAGTTATGAATTCACAGGCGCTCGTCGAATGGGTGGAGGGTAAATATGCGATGGATTTTTCAACAGCGAAAAATCAGGATTTTAAAAAACTGGCCGGCAGTATTCCCTCGTCTCTCAGACTTCAGCAGAACGGAATCAGCTACGGAGTGTCGTATAACGTCGAAGGATACGGTCTGATCGTCGATAAGAACATGCTTGCCGATCTCTTCGGAAAAGATTCCGTCGAACCGTTTA
Source organism: Treponema sp. UBA4873 (assembly GCA_002399405.1). GTDB lineage: Bacteria > Spirochaetota > Spirochaetia > Treponematales > Treponemataceae > Treponema_D. Next base: position 129,214 of record DHDP01000018.1, read on the forward strand.
TCGGAGCTTTTATAACGGCGACGTATGAAGAATTCGAGGATACGGTACACATCATTCAAGCGTATATAAAGAGCGGTACGGCGGGAACCGTAACGCTCAGCGGCAGCACGTTCACCCTTGCGGCCCAAAAGATGGGGCTTGCAAAAAATCTTACGGGCGTATTTTCTGTCGCCGGTTCTGAGAAATGGACCTACGGCGATCATCTTGTCAATATCGCGATAGATACGATTTTTCCTGATTCCGCCGCTGCAAAAAATACCACGAAACAGGAACTTGAAGAGGGGAAATCGTCTTTTACAGCGTATGCAAAAGCACTTGATCTTATGTCGCAGAACGCGACGACTCCGCGCGGACCGGATCTTATTAATGCCACTATAAACGGATATGACCAGTCTGTCGCGACATTCGCTGCAGGAAAAGCATTGTTCCTGCAGCAGGGGAACTGGGCGTACGGGAATATTGAAAAGGCAAATCCCGGCGTTGTTAAAACGCTCACATTCCTACCGGTGAAAATGCCGTTTACGCAGAGCGATATTCATGTACAGGGGCTAACCGTCGGGCATATGAACGCTTCCATTCCGGTATTCGTTCCGAATTATTATGCAATAAACACGAAAGTATCCGATAAGGAAAAGGAACTCGCAGAGGAATTTCTCGTATGGCTCAATACTTCTGCGGAGGGACAGGATTTCATCATTAATAAAATGTCGTTCATTCCGTATAATGCCGATCCGGCGAAAACTTCAGCAGGATACAGTCTCGGAGATTCTATCATATCCTACATGGCCGCAGGAAAGACGATTACCAATGCGTATGCGGGTGCTCCTGTCGGCTGGGCGACGGAAAATATGGGCGCTTATCTGATGGAGAATTATCTGAATAAAAAAAACTGGCCGGACAATGCATATGACGATATAGCAGGCTACGCTGTATCCCGCTGGGAAGAAATGGCGAATATTAACTGATTGATTTTTTTCGGCAGACGGCAGTGTATGTGCCGTCTGCTGTTGCCTGTTTTTGCTTATGGAGAATTTATGAATATGTATAATAAAAAACGGATGATTCCGCTCGCATTACCTGCTTTGATTCTTTTCGTGTGCGTTGTTGTGATTCCGTTTGCAATCGGCGTTGTGTATTCTTTTACTTCGTGGCGCGGAACCTATTTTGCAGGAGGAGATTATTTCTGGCAGTCCTTTGTCGGATTCGAAAACTATGTAAGGGCTTTTCATACGAAGAGGTTCATCGATTCGCTTATTTATACGGTAAAATTTACAATCGTTGCAGTTCTTGTCATTACTTTTTTTTCGCTCTTCGTGTCTTTGCTTGCATTCCGATTGAAACGCGGTACGGCTTCGTTTTACCGGACTGTTTTTTTTCTTCCGAATCTGCTCGGCGGGCTGGCGCTCGGGTACATCTGGCAGTTCATATTTGAAATCATATATTCGAAAATTCTTTTCGGACCTCACGGACTGATTTCCATACCTGCGCTCTGCAACATGACGCAGAATAATACGAAAGCGCTGTTTGCGCTTGTTCTGCTGTTTACATGGCAGATGGTAGGTTACATGATGATTATCTTTACGATCGGGCTTAACAATATTCCCTCTGATATGATTGAAGCCGCGCGGATTGACGGAGCTTCGAACGGTCAGGTTTTCGCGCACGTAACGCTTCCCATGCTGATGCCGTCATTCACAATAGTCCTGTTTCTGACGCTTTCGAAATGTTTCATGCTGCTTGACCAGAACATTGCGCTGACCGACGGCAATTTCGGGACCAGACTGCTCGCAACGCAGATTCTGAGGACGACGAGAGACAGCGCGCCGCCGGATTACGGTCTGGCACAGGCTCAGGCCGTTATTTTCTTCATACTGATTGCAGCCGTAACGCTGATTCAGGTTTCAATTACAACCAAAAGAGAGGTTGAAATATGATTGTCCGGGGACGAAATAGAAAAGACGCATGGTGGATTCCGCACGCCGTACTCGGCTTGCTGTCGGTATATACGCTGGCGCCTCTCCTGCTGCTTTTTTTCAATGCGTTCAAATCCAACAACGATATTGTTACAGCACCCGTAGCTCCTCCGAAATCGCTTGATTTCAGCTACCTGAAAAATGCAATGGTTCAGATTCATTTTTTTCAGGCAATGGGTGTTACTTTTATTATTACAGGCTGTTCTCTTTTCCTGCTTGTCGTAATATCCTCTCTTGCGGCATGGGTTATGGTCCGGCTTAAAAGCAGATTTTCTTCTGTTTTGTATCTTGTGTTCGCAGCTTCAATGCTCATTCCCTTTCAGTCGCTTATGTATCCGCTCCTGAACGAATTCAGTTCACTCGGTCTGAAGAATATGCCCGGACTTGTCATCATGTACAGCGGATTCGGTATGAGCATGTCGGTTTTTCTATACCACGGATTTATTAAAAGTGTTCCGCAGTCTTTGGAAGAGGCTGCGACTATTGACGGAGCAAATATTTTTCAGATGTTTTTCCGTGTGGTTTTTCCTTTACTCAAGGGAACGACAGTCACAGTGGTGATTCTGAACGGTATGTGGATATGGAATGATTATCTGCTTCCGTTTCTTGTTATCGGAAACAGCGACGGCGTAAAAACGCTGACCCTTGAGTTGTATTTTGCCAAATTGACGTCCGGACAGTACGGCAATCCGTGGGAGCTTATTTTTCCCGCGGTTCTGGTGACGATTCTGCCGATTCTGGTTGCGTATGTTTTCCTGCAGAAATATATTATTGCCGGTGTAGCAAACGGTGCGGTGAAGGGGTGATTTATGGAAAAATACTGGTGGAAAAATGCGGTTGTTTATCAGATATATCCGCGGAGTTTCAGCGATTCAAACGGCGACGGTATAGGAGACCTGCGCGGTATTACGGCGCATCTTGATTATATTCAGAAGCTCGGCGCGAATGTCATCTGGCTCTGTCCTGTGTACAAATCGCCGATGGCGGACAACGGATACGATATTTCTGATTATTATCATGTCGATCCTTCGTTCGGCACTGACGACGACATGGACGAACTGATACGGGAATCGGAAAAGCGCGGCATTAAAATCATGATGGACATGGTGGTTAATCACACTTCCGACGAACACGAATGGTTTAAAAAAGCGCTGAACAATCCTGAGGGATATTACGGTAAATATTATTTTATCAGAAAGGGAAGGGGCGGGAATCCTCCTAATAACTGGCGGTCCATTTTCGGCGGCAGTGCATGGGAACCGATTTCCGGCACGCCGTATTATTATCTGCATCTGTTCGCGAAAAAGCAGGTTGATTTGAACTGGGAGAATTCTGCTCTCAGGGAAGAAATCTATCGCATGATGAACTGGTGGCTCGACAGGGGAATTGCCGGATTCAGAATGGATGCCGTAACGTATTTGAAAAAAGAACCCGGCCTTCCATCGTTCCCGCCGGACGCTGCGGACGGTCTCGTCTCCGTAAAGTACGGGAGCCTTGCGCGGCCGGGGCTTACGGAAATACTTAGAGAACTGCACGACAGGACGTACGGTCCCCGTGGTGCGGTAACGGTCGGCGAAACTGCCGGTATTGCAGACAGCGATCTGCAGAAATACATATCGCTCGCGGACGGATGTTTTTCGATGATCTTCGATTTTACCTGGTCGGAGCTGAATCTTGAACCGCCGAATTATTTCTGGTACAACCCCCGCAAATGGACCGTCGGAGAATTGAAACAGAATTTGTTCCATATGCATGAGATTGCGGATAAAGGCGGCTGGCTTGGATTGTGCATCGAAAATCATGATCAACCGCGTTCCGTCGAGCGGCTTCTGGAGCCCGCCGGCCGCAATTTTTACGGCGAATCAATGCTGGCCGTTCTTTATTTTTTCCTCAGGGGAACTCCGTACATTTATCAGGGACAGGAGCTCGGCATGAGGAACGTCTCCCGTGATACGATTGAAGAATATAACGACTGTTCCTCGGTAAATCAGTACCGGCGCGCGCTTGCGGAAGGTTTTTCTCCGGAATCAGCTCTTGCTTTCGTCCGGAATCAGAGCAGGGATAATGCCCGGACTCCGTTTCAGTGGAATAACCGTACGAATGCGGGATTTTCTTCAGGGGTACCATGGCTTAAGGTTAATGAAAACTATGAGACGGTAAACGCCGCCGCAGAAGACGGAGACTCCGATTCGATGCTGAATTTTTACCGGACGATTATCAGATTGCGGACTGATTCTGCGTATGCGGACGTTTTTACCGACGGAACAATGGAGCCTGTCTTTCTTGATACGGAAAATGTGGTGGCCTATAAACGCATCCTCGGAAAAAAATCAGTTATGGTGCTCATAAATTATCAGAACAACCGGACGGTTCTTGACGTAAAGGAGAAAATTCTGCGGATATTGTGCTGCAATTATAAAAAAGACACAGTTATTCAGCATACAGTTGAATTGCAGCCGTATGAAGCCATGATAATCGAATATTCGTAAGTTCTGCCGTGCATATCCTCCCGTTTTTGTAAAACCAGGAGGACTTTTTTTTACTGATAAAATCCGGTATAATAATTCAGTATAGTTTTAAGATTTCCGGCCTGCCGGAAGTATAAATCGGTTACAGTAGAAGAAGGACTGACGATGGTTACAATAAACGATGTGGCGGCTGAATCAGGATTATCAGTCGGTACCGTATCCAAAGTTATTAACAATTTAAATGTAAAGGAATCGAACAGAAAGAAAGTAGAGGCCGCTATCGACAGGCTTGGATATCAGGTGAACATGTATGCGCGCGGCTTTAAAATCGACAAGACGTATACGGTCGCCATTATTGTTCCGGATCTTATAAATCCCTTTTTTGCTTTGTTCGTCAATTTTGTGGAAAAAACGCTTGTCGGTGAAGGATACAAACTGCTTGTCTGTACGACCTACGGAGATGCCGAAAAGGAATCTTCATATGTTTCGATTGTCGTACGCAACAGAGTAGACGGCATAATTCTCATAAGTTACCATCACATAGAAGACGAACTGAAGAACATTACTATCCCGATAGTTTCGATAGACCGGCATCTGGAAAATGCGGGGTGCTGCATATCGGGCGACAATGAAAACGGCGGGAAACTTGCCGCAGAAAAATTAATAAAAACGGGATGCACCTGCGTCGCGTATCTTCACAACGGTTCGAATCTTGACGGGGAAACGCTGAAACGGGGAAAGTCTTTTATTAAGACCTGCAGACGGGCGAAAATCAGGGCGGACGAAATCGACTTCGGCGAAGAGACGACTCTGAATGAATTTCAGATTTCGAAAATATACGAATTCCTCGAGCGGAATATCAGCACGGGACGCTTTGCGTATGACGGTATTTTTACGAGTTCCGACATACATGCCGTTCTGGTGACGGAAAAACTGCAGCAGCTCGGGGTAAAAATTCCTGAAGAAGTGCAGGTCATCGGGTACGACGGACTTAAAATTCTTAATGTGGGCGATTACGCCGTTTCCAGTATTGCCCAGCCCATTAAAAATATGGCGACCGCGAGCATAAAGGCGCTTCTTGGCCTTATTAATAAAGAAGCTGTCGAGAAAAATATTATCCTGCCGGTGCAGTTCGTTGAAGGCGGAACTACGCGGAAAGAATAGGTCCGCCCTCTGCAAAAGAATCCGCAATACGAACTCATACTGCGTCCGATTTTACCGTTCAGATAATGCTTGCGTCGGGATTGGTGATTAATCCGCCTCCGTAATCAGCCGCCTGGTTTCAGGAAGAACGGAAACGCTCACGGAAAATTCGTCGAGGCCGTATTTCAGCAGCTGCGGAACAGCTTCGGGATTTCCGGCGAATTCTCCGCACATTGCGCAGGGAATACCCGCTTTATGCGCAGCCTCAATCGTCCGCCTGATGAGTGCGAGTACGGCAGGATGAAACGGGTTATACAGGGACGCAAGCGATTCGTTAGTCCGGTCCACCGCGAGCGTGTACTGCGTCAGGTCGTTCGTCCCGATGCTGAAGAAACTGCACAACGGCGCAAGTTCTTCAGCGATGATTGCCGCCGCGGGAATTTCAATCATGATGCCGGTTTCCGCATCCGCGTTGTACTGCTTGTTTTCCGCTGTAAGTTCCTGCGCGCATTCCGCTATAAACCGTTTCGCAGTCAGAATGTCGTCCGCAGAGCTTACCATCGGAAACATGATTTTAATATTGCCGTATACGGCGGCCCTGAGCAGTGCACGCAGCTGGGTTTTGAACAGTTCCGGCTGAATGAAACAGAGCCTGATTGCGCGCGTTCCGAGGAAAGGATTGTCTTCCTTCGGCAGATGCAGATACGGAATTTCCTTGTCGCCGCCTATATCGAGCGTTCTGACGACAAGCGGCCGCGTTCCCATTTTCTCCGCAGCCGTGCGGTATATGCGGTACTGTTCTTCCTCGCCGGGAGGAGCGGACCGGTCAAGATAGAGAAACTCCGTTCTGAACAAACCGACGCCTTCCGCGCCGTTTTCCAGAGCCCGGTCGATATCCGCCGGCGAGCCTATGTTTGCCGCAAGGAGAATGTTTTTTCCGGATTTTGTCCGGCACGGAACGTGTATGTTTTTCCTGAGTTCCCGTTTTCGCTCTGCATATGCAGCGGCTTTCCGCATGTACTCTTCTACGACGGAAGCTTCCGGATTTACGAAAACCCTCCCGGTGCATCCGTCGACAATAATCGTGTCGCCGTCGGACGCCAGAGAACTGATCCGCTGAAGGCCGGCAACCGCAGGCAGTTCCATCGTCCGTGCGAGAATCGCAGCGTGCGACGTCGGCCCCCCGTGTTCGGTTATGATTGCCGCCGCATGGGTCCGGTCGAGCTGTGCCGTATCAGACGGGCCGAGCGTTTCCGCAATAACGACGCTGTCGGGCGGCAGTTCCGCCAGACTGCATGCTCCGCCGCTGCCTGTAAGAATGGAAATCAGTCTTCTTCCGATATCTTCAATGTCGCCCGAACGTTCCTTAAGATACGGATCGTCGTCCATTTCCGAAAATACGGCCGCAGTTTCTTTGACGGCTTCGGTTACGGCCTGTTCCGCACTGATGTACCGTTCTTTAATAGCTTTATCGGCAGCGCCTGTTATTTCCGGGTCCTTGAGCAGATATTTCTGCGTATTCAGAATATCAGCTTCCTGTTTTCCGTCTGCGGCCGGAATCCTGCCGATCAGTTCCGTCAGCTGCCGCTCCGCTTCCGCAACTGCCCGTTCAAGCCTGTTCCTTTCCGTTTCGGAATCAACCGGAAGGGCGGTGCGTTTTGAACCGGAAGATGCAGGCGTCACGCTTTCGTACAGAAACGCTTTACCGATTGCGATGCCCGCTGAAACCGGAATTCCCTGCATATCCATACTCACTCTTCTCCGAATTTCGATTCGATCAGCTCGGAGAGGGCCTTTAACGCCTCTGCTTCGTCCTCGCCTTCCGCCGTTATAGTTATTTCGTTATCCTGCTTTACCCTGAGCGCGAGCAGCTTTACCATCGACGTTGTGAGCGCGGACCGTTCTCCGTTCCTGATTGTTATCTTCGATTTGAAACGGCTCGCCGTATCGACAAGAAGCGCTGCGGGGCGGGAATGAATTCCTATTTTGTTTTTAACGGTAATATTTTGTTGTATCATACGTATACCTCTCTGTTGTGGTATTTAGATTAAAGCAATTTTCATGCCAATACACGTACCTTCTACTGCAGTACTGTTCCCGCATTTTCTCCGGTACCGATACAGTTGTCGGGATGGAAAAAAGACGCCAGATAGCAGATTTCGTCATCGGGAATACTGACGGAAAATTTTTCCCCAAGTTCTGCCGCTTCGTGTCTTACTGTTTCGACAAGCAGCTGTCTTTCCGCAATAAACTGATGCATCCCGCTGAAAGGCTGAACGGACTGTCCCTTTTTCAGTCTGTCGACCATACAGGCTATATGGCAGAACATACCGGTTCTGACGCTTTCCTGCAGTTCGAATCCTGATTTTTTTTCGATTTGTTCCGTAAAATGGCGGGCGGCGGGGAATACTTCACCGGGGTCCGTCTGTGACAGAAATTCGCGGTATGCGTTTTCCATTTTTTCGAGAAGACTGCCGTTGTCTATAATCGTTTGCATCTCTCTGCGTCCTTCCGCGCTCATCGCCTCATCAATCGTAAAGAGCGGCACACCTTCTTCTATACGGAATGGACTGACAAGAAAAAGAATGCAGCCGCTTTCCTTCAGCGTCCGCAGCCGGGTGCGGATATCGTCTTTTCCGCTGATTCCGAGATTTCTCACAAGAATTCTTGTCCGGTCGAATTTAAGATGTGCAGTCAGATAATCCCGGATAAGCAGTGCGGATCCTTCTCCCGTCGAGCACAGCGTTATGATATAATTCTGCCGTGAATAGCGCACAGGCGGATTTACAGCCGGTTCTCCGAGAAATGTATCGCGAATATCGGCCACATCCCGGTAAACCCGGTCGAGCGGCAGTCCTTCCGCCGCCTTTCTGGCAGCCTGAAGTACATGCAGTGTACTGACGAGCGTTATTGTTCTGCACCTGAGTTGAAGTTCCGTTTCAACCATTTTGCCGAGATTTGTGAGGGAGCCCATGTCTACAAGCAGCAGAATATCCGATTTTTCCGCTTGTCCGGTTATCCATGTTTTCAGTCTGACCCACGCAGTTTCAGGCGGTTCATTGAGAGGCACGTCGATACCTGTCGCGGCACGGATTTTGAGCAGGTCGTTGCAGGCCTTTGCCATGCTGCTTGCCGTCGATTCCCCGTGCGCCATGACGACGACAGTGACAAGTCTGCCGTGAGTGACCGACAAATCCTCCGTATCCATAATGAAGAAAAGACTGAGAAATCCGGCTTCCTCCAGAGGCATCGACACCCCGCAGATGTGGTCGACCGTGTTCAGCGCTTCGACAGCCGCCTGAAATTCTTCCGGATTTGTTTGTCTGATTCTGTTGAAATCGGGATTGACGATCGTTCTGCCCGATTTTATGCGTCTTACCGCAGTCATGATGTGCATCGCGATTCCTGCCCGAAGCTGTTCCGGGAACTGGCGTCCCAGTCGTTTTTCCGCAGCCGGAATAATTTCCCTGATAGCTTCTGCCGTGTCCGGTTCTGCAATGTTGATGATTGTCGATTCCGTTTCTTCCTGATAATTGCGGGCGCGTGAAAAGTAATTTCTGACACAGGCGTCGAGATTTTCTCTGATTTCCGTTTCCGTCAGTCTGCCAGCCTTCATTTCGCGCATCCGCAGATCGATGAGTTCGTATATGGAACTGCTGTCGCCGTTTTCAAAAAAACGTTCACCTTCTTTTCTGTCAGGGCTGAACACGCAGAATCTGCTTCCCACGTCGGTCAGCTTGTGCCATATTTCCCGGTGCACCGTTCCTGAAAACAGACCTTCTCTGATATGCCCGGGAAGACTGGCGGTAACTATCTGTACGGTTTCTTTTTTCTGCGAAACGAAATCAGAATACGCTTTTGCGCACAGCAGCTGAATATCAGCTTTGAGCTGGCCGACGTTGTTCGGGCAATCGTATCCGAGCAGACTCCTGATGGAATTTACGGATGCGTAAATCGGTTTGCCTGTCCGCCTCGCCTCGTCGGAATAAAACGTCTGCACCAGTTCAAGCCGTTCGTCCAGACTCCGTTCATCAAGCGTCGGCAGACGGATTATCATGGGAATGCGCCGTGTAAACGTTTTGAGCAGAACGGAATCGGGATTTTCAGTCGTCGCTGCGATAATCCTTACAGAAGCTTTCCGTTCTATATCTGCGTCTCCCACCCGTCTGAATGTTCCCCTGTCGAGAAACGAGAACAGCATTTCCTGTCCTTCCGGAGGAAGACGGTGTACTTCGTCGAGAAAAAGAAATCCGCCGTCCGCTTTTTCCATAATGCCGATTCTGTCCGCATCCGCGCCGGTCCATGCGCCTTTGCGGGCGCCGAAAAGCCAGCTGACAAGTAACTGCGGATTGTCCGCGTAGTCGGCGCAGTTGAATACGAAAAACGGCATGTCTTTTCTGTCGAGAATCTGTGCGGCAAATTCGTGGACAAGATTTGCAAACAGTGATTTGCCTGTTCCCGTTTCACCGAGAATAAGCATCGGCATGCCGTCGGGAGGATAAAGCACTGCCGCCTTTGCCTGTTCCACCGGCTGTGAAAAGCTCGGAAACCGTTCGGCAAACCGGTCAAGTACCGTACGCGGTGCGGCAGGTACGGCGGCCCTGTACAGTACAGGTTTCGAACCTTCTTTTACGGCCCGTTGTTCACTGCAGAGTCTGTTGAGATCGTCGCTGACATTTGAACGCGCAAGCCCCAGATCGGCAGCCAGTTCCGCCGTTTGTATTCCTTTATCTTTTGTAAGTTCGGCAAGACGCCGGTATACGATTTCTATTCGTTTCATGAAATTCAGTATCAGTCTGAATTTCCGATTCGTCAAGAGATGTGTATTATTTTTTAATACACATCGGTAAAAAACTTTCCCGTTCTGCCGGCACGATGTGTATTGTCCCCGGGAATACACATCGTGCCGGCACAAAACACGTGAGCCGGCAGCAGAAAAATAAAAATGCCGGATGCGTTCCGTCGGATATTTTATGATGTAAAAAGACTGTTCCGTTCCGGCCGCCGCCTCCGATGCACAAACGGAAGACGATGGTGTGTTTTGGCATATTATTTGCACTGAAATAAGAGTACTGATTTTGGGGAAGCTTCATCAGCCTTCAGTTCAGGAGGAGAAAAATGGTATGTCAAAACTGAGAGTTTTACTGGTCTGCGGATCAGGGGCAAGTTCGGGGTTTATGGCGGCGAATATACGAAAGGCCGCTGCTGCGAGAGGACTCGATGTTGATATAAAAGCGCGCGGTGAAAGCGAAATAGAAAATTATATAGACAGTATCGATGTTCTGATGATAGGTCCCCATCTGGCATATATCATAAAGGATATAAAGGAATATGTTGGTAATACCGGAGTACTGTCGTTCGTGATGAAACCGGAGTATTATTCAACACTTGACGGAGAAGCTGCGCTGGGAGATTTACTGGCACACGTGAATAAAGGAGATATTAATGAATAAATTCATACACTGGCTTGAAACGAGTTTTGCTCCGCGGATGACAAAAATTAATAATAATCAATGGATTGTTACGCTGAAAGATTCTATCATGCAGACATTACCTTTGATATTTCTTGGCTCTCTGTTCTGTTGTCTGACAATTCCGGGCGATGTTTTTAAAATTTCATGGTGGCCTGATTTCTGGACACCGTTCGGATGGACCCTTGGAATGATTTCTCTGATGATTTCTTTCCTGATTCCGTTCAACCTTATGGAAAAGAAACGTTTCCGCCAGCAGCGGCTTATCGGCGGAATGACGGGTATTATCGTTTTTGCAATTATTATTACGCCACAGCTGACGATCGATAAGGCAATCGGATTCAGTCATGGTGTATTCGGCGCAGGCGGAATGTTCATAGCGATTCTTGCAGGTATTTTTGTTGCGTTTGTTATGGGCCTCTTCGGCAAATTCTCCTTTTTTAAGGAGGATTCAGTCATCCCCGATTTTGTGCGTTCATGGTTCGATTCGATGCTGCCAATAGGGATATGCGTCGTAATAATGTGGATTCTTGTCGACGGTCTCAAAATTGATATTTACAATGCGGTCCTTGCCGTTGTGTCTCCATTGTCCGGCAGCATGGAAACTCTTTGGGGATTTATTGTCGTTATTTTTTTGGATTGTTTTCTGTATTCTATGGGAATTTCGGGTTGGGTATTGACTCCTATTACTAAACCGATATTTCTCGCAGCTATAACAGCTAATGCTGCCGGCACCGCAGCCAATCTTGTTACTTCTGAAACTATTTACAGTGCATATTTAGCGGTCGGTGGTATGGGATGCACATTTCCTCTTGTTATTATGATGATGCTTTCCCGCAGTTCAAAATTGAAAGCACTTGGAAAGGCGTGCATAGTACCTGCTGTTTTTAATATTAATGAGCCGGTCGTCTTCGGCGCTGTTGCATGGAACCCCGTCATGATGTTCCCGATGTGGCTACAGGCAATTGTTCTGCCGATTATTGTGTGGATTGGTACAAAAGTTATTGCATTTGCTCCTGTTCCTAAAGTCGTATTCGACCTGTGGTACACACCGTTCCCGATCAGCACATGGATAACGACACAGTCAGTTACGGGAATCATACTGATGCTTGTCTGCGTGGCAGTATCGACGTGCATCTGGTATCCGTTTTTCAAAATGTACGAAAAAAATGAAATTGATGCGGAAGCATTAAAAGCTGCCGGTACGAAAGCATAACGGTACCGAACGAAAAAGGACGGATAGAATTATGGATGAAGATACTGTAAAGATTTCGATGGCTATAATTTTGAACTCAGGCGACGCACGGGCCGCGTGTACCGACGCACTCACAGCTATCGGCGACGGGAATTTCGACACGGCGGACGAAAAACTGAAGGAAGCTCATAAAAAAATCGTCGAAGCTCACCGTATCCAGACCGACGCAATACAGGAAGAAACGGACGGGAAAAAAAGCGAGTATTCTCTTCTTTTCGCGCATGCGCAGGATACGGTCATGACGGTAACGAGCGAACTGAATATAGCAACTCAGCTGCTGCATATTTTCAAAAAGTATGAAAAAAGAATAAGTAAGCTTGAAGATACTATTTAATCCGTGAATACCTGCGGAACAGGACTCAACAGTGTCCTGTTCCGCGGTCCGCCGGTGGATTTTTTTTACAGGAGAAAAACATGAACAGAGTGCGTGAAACGTTCCCCGAAAAATTTTTGTGGGGAGGGGCTGTTGCTGCTAATCAGCTGGAAGGTGCATGGAATGTCGACGGTAAAGGATTATGCGTGGCGGATATTAATGAATTCCGTGATAACATCGATATAACAAAAAAATACAATAATGAAATTTCCGGCACATATATCAGGGAAGCCCTTAAGCCGGATACCGGCCGTATATTTCCCAAACGGTGGGGAATAGATTTTTATCATACGTATAAGGATGATCTTGCTCTGCTTGCAGGCATGGGACTGAAAGCCTTCAGAACAAGCATAAACTGGGCCCGCATTTTTCCGAACGGAGACGATGCCGAACCGAATGAAGCGGGACTCCGGTTTTATGACAATCTTTTCGGCGAGATAATCAGAGACGGAATGGAACCTGTGGTAACCGTTTCTCACTATGAAATGCCGTTGAATCTGACTCTGAAATATAAAGGCTGGTACTCACGGGAAGTGATCGGTTTTTTTGAAAAATACGGACAGACTGTTTTTGACAGATATCACGATAAAGTAAAAAAATGGATTCTCGTCAATCAGATCAATCTTATCGGACATGAATCCTTCAATCATCTGGGAATTGCGGAAGACGCGGTGGACGATCTCCTGAGCGCCAAATACCAGGGTGTGCATAATGAAATGGTGGCATGTGCCCGGCTGACAAGATACGCTCACGAACATTACCCTGATACGGAAACCGGCATGATGCTGTGCGGCGGTCCGGCCTATCCCGCCACAAGCAGTCCCGAAGATAATCTTGCAGCCCTGAAACACAATCAGATGGAATACTTCTATTCGGATGTCCTGCTGCGCGGTTATTATCCGGGATACGCATTCCGTTTTTTTAAAGATTTCGGTATCAACGTTCAGTTCGGGGAGAACGATGAAGAAGATTTAAAAAATACCTGCGATTTCTTTTCATTTTCTTATTATTACACTCGCATTGTATCGAAAGAAAGTTATGAGCATGGAAACGAAGCCGTACGGAATAAGGACCTGCCTGCAAATCCGTGGGGATGGACAATAGATCCCGTCGGATTGAGAATTTTTTTGAATGAATTTTACGACCGCTATCAGAAACCGATTTACATCACTGAAAACGGTATAGGCTGCTACGACAAACTGACCGACGGCCTGATTCATGACGACTACAGAATCGATTTTTACCGCGCTCATATTGAGCAGATGAAGGAAGCAATCATGGACGGAGTCGATCTCCGCGGCTATTTTGCATGGGGACCCATAGATATTGTTTCGTGTTCTTCGAGTGAAATGAGCAAGCGGTACGGATTTATTTATGTTGACATTGATGATTACGGAAAGGGAAGCGGAAAACGGATAAAGAAGGACAGCTATGCCTGGTATAAAAAAGTTATTGAATCGAACGGAGAGGACATTTGCTGACAGGAAACGCATAGGAGTACTGTTTCTTGTTCTGGCAGCTGCCGTAAATTTATCGGGTATAGCCATTGCAGTATTCGTCGGCGTGAATCTCGGATCGGATACGATTACGGTTTTCATAGACGGACTGCACAGGCTTCTTGGAATTTCGTACGGAAGCGCATCGCGGATATATAATATTGCGGTCCTGATTGTCGCACTGATAGTTGCGCGAAAGGATATCGGGTGGGCCACGGTACTCTATGCACTGTCAGTCGGTTTTGCCATTGATTTTTATAACGGTCTTCTGGGCTCTCTGCCGGTTCTGCACGGCAGCCTGCCGGTGAAATTCGGTCTGATTGTTTTTGCTCAGATTTTATTCGGAATAACATATGCGCTGCTCATCAAATTCAAAACTGGTATGAACCAGATAGATGCAATAACGTACGCGATATGCAGGAAGTTCGGAATAAAATATGTATATATGCGTACTGTTATGGATATTATCCTGCTCGTGTCCGGCTGGCTGCTGGGCGGTGTAGCCGGCATAGGTTCCGTCGTATCGATGCTGACGACAGGCGTTTTTATTAATGCAGCTCTTGCAGTATTTAACAGAATCGGTTCACGGCGCTGACTCATTTTCCTCAATCATGCGTCGTTTTTCCTTGACAGATTGCATTTTCGGTATTTTATTTAAAGCAGATGCTTCTGACAGACGTATCACAACGAGCCGCCTGTTTGTGCGGAAAAATTGATTTATTCTGAACAGGGCACCCGGATTTTCGCGGTGCCCGTTTTGATATTATAGGAGTACAGTATGTACGACGTCATTATCGTCGGCGGAGGCCCTGCAGGACTTGCCGCTGCTATATATACAGCTCACGCGGGGCTTTCTACGGTGCTGTTTGAACGCATGTCTCCGGGAGGAACTGCGGCTACGACATACCGCATCGACAATTATCCCGGTTTTAAAAACATATCCGGTCGGGAACTCGCAGATGAAATCAGGACGCATGCGGAGGATGCAGGCGCGGTGATCAAAATGGAAGCCGTAAGTGACCTGAAGCTGGATGGCAGAGTAAAACAGATACGTACGGCGGAAGGAACTTACGAAGCCGGGACTGTTATTCTTGCCTGCGGTTCAGACAGGAGAAAACTGGGAATTCCGGGGGAGGAAGAATTTTCCGGACACGGGGTATCATATTGTGCTGCATGTGACGGCAGCTTTTTCAGGAAACGCGATGTGGCTGTTGTCGGAGGCGGCAATTCGGCGGCTGGTTATGCAGTCGAGCTCGCAGGAATCTGTTCGCACGTTACGCTTATATACCGCGGAAATGAATTGAAAGCCGAATATTCTCTCAGAGAAAAACTGGAGTCGCTGCCGAACGTTTCTATACTGTACAGGCACGAAGTCCGGGAAATACAGGGAGATACTGCAGTACGCCGGTTGTTAATAGAAAATCTTGATACGGGAAAATCAGACACGCTTCCGGTTGCGGGCGTTTTTGTCGCAATAGGCATCAAACCGAATTCGGAACTGCTTCCGAGGGAGCTGCTGACTCCCGACGGTTTTATACAGGCACCGGAAAGCGGCGTTACGTCCGTTCCCGGCGTGTTTGCTGCCGGGGATCTGCGTAAAAAGCAGCTGTATCAGATAGTTACGGCGCTTTCCGACGGCGCCAACGCTGCCTATTCGGCTCAGTTGTATCTGCACGGCAGCAGCGAAACAGAATCCTGATTTCTGTACTATCTCCGGCGTGGACGCGGTCGCGGACGCGGTCCGTAATCCGGCCAGACTCCCCACCACCAGGGATCGATTCCCACTCCCAGATATATGTGTGCTGAATCTTCGTTACTGCTGTCGTCCGCAACCGGATGAAGCTTTGCCGATGTTTCCTGCATGTTTGTTATGGCGTCGATCCATTTGTCATACGGAGAAAAATCAGCCAGCAGCGCTCCGCTGCCCAGATCTGCCACATTCAGCGTCAGCTTCCCGTCAGGTTCGGAACGTTCCGGTTTCATCGTAACAATCTGCTGTATGAGGCCGGTTTCGGAATCGACACGGACAGCTACGGCGATAGTTGCGTATTTTCCGGTCTTAACTTCGTTTCCCCAGCCGTTTATCCGCGTCATTTCCACCTGTGCAATTCCGGAATAGAACTGATGTCCGGCCAGTTTGGAGTAGATGATGCCCGTTGCAATATAATTTTCTGCAGGAGGCTGTTGTGCTTCAACCGGCGTCGACGAACATGCTGTAATTCCCGATATCAATGCGAATAAAGTAAAAATTACGTATGACCGCTTCATTTCATCGTCCTATAAAAAATCAATAAAGCTTTGCTTTCAATACGGGACACTCATGATTGCGGCTCCACTGCCCGCAATCATTCATTCTCCTGTAATGAGCTGGTTTCTTTACAAAAAACAAAGCAGCCGCCGGTTTTGTAACATGGACAGGTTTTGTATAACAGAGTTTTATTTTTATTTTTCAGTCGATCATGTCTTCGCTGAAATCTTCGGGTCCGCCCTGCCATTGCATTTTTCCCGCCTTCATGAGAATTATGCGGTCGGCAACGGCTTTAGCTTCGGCTATATCGTGCGTGACGAATATGCCTGTGAAACCTTCCCTCTTCTGACTCCCGCGGATATCGGCCGTAAGTTTTTTGCGGAGCGGTGCGTCGAGCGCCGAAAGCGGTTCGTCGAACAGCACGAGAGACGGCTGCATGATGAGCGTCCGTGCAAGCGACACCCGCTGCGCTTCGCCGCCGGAAAGCGTGCCGGGCCGGCGGTCGCCGAATCCTGCGAGACCGAACAGCGACAGATATTCTTCTGCGCTTTTGCGTGCTTCGGCTGTGTGAACGCCTTTGCAGCGGAGCCCGTACGCGACGTTGTCCGCAACCGACAGGTGATTGAAAAGTGCGTGGTTCTGGAACACCATGCCGATGCCCCGTTTTCCCGGAGCAAGATGCGTTATATCCCTGCCGTTGAGCGTGATGACGGGCGTCCTGCCGTCGGACCTGACGCTGAACTGTTCGAGCCCCGCGATAAGACGGAGAACGGAAGACTTGCCGCTTCCGCTTCTGCCCACGATGACTGTCATCGTTCCTTTTTCGGCAGTGAATGAAAAGTCGATTGTAACGGAGTCCCATACGCGGTATAAATTTTCGGCGGAAAAGCAGCTATTCATGTTTTTTCCCCAGGGCGAATATCAGAACGCAGAGAATGCACAGCAGTGTTCCGCACGCGCATGACGCCGCGAATCTGTATGAAGACGCGAGCCGGTACGTGTACAGCGCGAGCGTGTCGAACCGGGGCACCGAAAGAACAAGAGGCAGCGTCGTATCGCCCATGCTTACCGCGAAGCAGAAGCAGAATGCCGATGCGGTGCTGTATCTGCATGAAGGCAGCGCGACCCGGAATACAGTGTCGAGCGGTGTATCCGAAAGTAGTACCGCCGCGTCGAGCGTATCCTGCGGAACGGCACAGAGGGATGCGTATATCTGGCGGAATGCAAGCGGCCACGCGAGCGCCGCCTGGGCCGCAATAAGAGCGGGGACAGTTCCCCTGTCTACAAGCAGAGTCATTCCGTATCCCATTACGACGGAGGAGACCGCCATCGGCAGCATCGGGAGCGTCTGCAGCAGTGTGTTCTGTCCGAGCGGATCCCGCATACGCAGCGTCCACGCATAGACGAATGCAGTGACGACGCAGAGCAGGGCGGAAAACGGCGCCGTTTCCAGTGTTCCGAGCAGCGCGTTCCTGAATCCGCCGGAATTAATAATTTTTACAAAAACATACGCTCCGTCTTTTCCTGTTACACCGCCTGCGAAAATGCTGAACAGCGGACAGAGGAAGAAAACAAGTATGACCGTTCCGAGCAGAATGCAGGAACCGTATTCGACGATTTTCATAACGCGGCTTTCATACAGCGCGCGCCCGATTTTTGTCCGGTCGTATCCGTAATCGGCTGCAGAACTGTCTGCGGCATACGCGGGTTTGATTTTGCTGTATGAGAATACCGCGGCCATGGCGCACGCGGTTTCTATAAGCGCCAGTGCGGACGCGGTTTTAAAGTCGAGCGTGGTGCGCGCCGCCTGATATATTTCCACTTCGAGCGTCGTGCCGCCTATATTGCCGAAAAGCAGCACAATCATAAAGCTGAAAAAGCAGTACAGAAAAACGGGGATGCACGCGGCCGCGATTGCAGGAGAAAGCTGATGAAGCGTCACGGTAAAAAATATACGCCCTTCACCCGCGCCGAGCAGTCGGGCTGCGTCCCGTTCGTCGGTCGGGAGCTGTTCCCACGACGCGGATACGACTGACATGACGAGCGGGAAATTGTAGAATCCCTGCGCTGTAATGACGCCCGCAGACGAGTAAAGAAATGTGAGCGGCTGATTTTTCA
This sequence comes from Treponema sp. UBA4873, assembly GCA_002399405.1. Lineage (GTDB taxonomy): Bacteria > Spirochaetota > Spirochaetia > Treponematales > Treponemataceae > Treponema_D. Next base: position 147,759 of record DHDP01000018.1, read on the forward strand.
GATGAAATGCTTTCATGAGGACCGTGTTTAATACCCCGCTCATACCGAACGTACCGACGAATCCGAGCGCGATGATGAGCGGCGGAATGCAGAACGGCACTGCGGAAAGCGAGAGAAGAAAACGGCGTCCCGGGAAAGTTCTGTTCGCGGTAAAAAACGCCGCCGGTATGCCGACGGCCGCCGCAATCAGTGTTGAACCGAGCGCCGTTTCAAATGTATATGCAGTTATGCGAGAAAGCTTACTATAATAGAAAGAAACGCTGCTTTTCCCGCCGAATAACGGAAGAATCGCCGCTCCGAGCGGGAAAAGAAACGCAATGCAGATGCATGTGAAAATGATACCGGCGCAGACGGCCGCGGAATATTCGGCCGCATGTATCCTGTTTACCATCAATTGCCCAGAATATCCATAACCGGATTTACAGCGGCTGATACTTTTTCCTCGTCGTAGGAAAGAGTTTTTGCGTCCTCAGGCACAATCTCTTTGTAGCAGTCGGGCAGTACGATGTTCTTATTTGCCGGAATCATCCACTGGGTAAGCGGAATAACGTTCTGCGCTGTATCGCTTATAAGGAAATCGATGAACGCGCGGGCGCCTTTTTCATTCGGTGCTCCTTTCGTGACGCCGGCTCCCTCAACCTGCTGCACGTGGCCTTCCGCAAATACGAGCGCCTTGTAGCGTTCCGTATTTTCCGCATACACATGATATGCGGGGCTGGTCATGTAGCTGATAACAAGCGGCGCCTCTCCTGCGGTGAAAAGTCCGTATCCGGCACTCCATCCGGGAGACATGGTGAGAACGGACGGCTTAAGGGCTTTCCAGTAGTCTGCATATCCGTCTCCGAACACTGCAACCGTCCATGCCAGAAAGCCGAGTCCGGGTGTGCTTGTGCGCGGGTCCATGAGAATCACTTTCTTTGCGTATTCAGGTTTTGTTAAATCCTCAAGACTTGCGGGAGCCGGTACGTTCGACTGCGTGTCGTAAATGAGCGCGAACTGGCTGTAGTCGAACGGAGTAAGGATCCAGTCTTTTCCGAACGCTTCGTGCAGCCCTTCCCGGATTATTTTATCGGCATCCTTCGGCTTATAATCCGCAAGCACTTTTTCCGTACGCGCCTTGCCGATAAGGTTGTTGTCCAGACCGAGCAGCACGTCGGACTGCGGAGAATCTTTTTCGAGAAGGGCTTTTGAAAGAATCTGCGCACCGTCGCCGCAGTTTACGTATGTAACTTTGAATCCGGTTGCCGTTTCGAAATCCTTTGCGATCTGCGGCCCCGGTCCCCATTCTCCCATGAACGAATCATACGTATATATGAGGACTTCCTGCGCGCGTTCCGCAGAGATACTGTTTTTTCTGCTGCATGATATGCATGCGGCAGAACCATAAATTGTTAAGAGGGTTAAAAAAATATAAATGATTTTTTTCATACCTTCCTCCGCCGGTATTATCCGGATCAGGTTGGAACGCCGTACGGTGTTCTACGGGTGTAATCTCAGGAAGCACGTTTCGGAAACTGTGCAACCACCCCGGTTATGAAGACAGTATAGTCAGTACGGGATGATTATACAACCCCGCACAATGCGTGTGTGAAAATCAGGTAATAAACTCCCCTCGCAGCACGTGTGCAGGTCAGCATATGCCCATTGTGCGTTTTATCGCCGCGAGCAGCTCTCCGTATTCTTCATATGCGGAAATGTCGGGATTATCCGCGATTATTTTCGGCGTCGACTTGAACAGGAACCCCGCTTTCGACGCTCTTATCATGCCCAGGTCGTTGAATGAATCGCCCGAAGCGATTGTGTCGTAGCCGATCGACTGAAGCGCTCTGACTGTTGTGAGTTTGCTTTTTTCGCAGCGCATTTTGTATCCGGTAATTTCGCCGCCGGGTGCTGTTTCGAGCGTGTTGCAGAAAATCGTCGGCCGGTTGAGTTTTTCCATAAGCGGAGCGGCGAACTGCTCGAACGTGTCGGAAAGAATGATAACCTGGGTAAAACTCCGCAGCTCATCAAGAAATTCTCGGGCGCCGGGCATCGGATCGATTTTTGCGATAGTGTTCTGAATTTCAGTAAGTCCCAGGTTGTGTTCTCTGAGAATACCGAGCCGCCATTTCATGAGTTTGTCATAGTCTGGTTCATCGCGTGTCGTGCGGCGGAGTTCGGGAATGCCTGTTGTCTCACTGAATGCAATCCAGATTTCCGGCACAAGGACGCCTTCCATATCCAGACAGGTAATAAACATATTGTACTCCTACATTCTAGCTTATTTTTTGAAGTATATCATTTTTGTAAATATTTGTGATAGATACTATAACGGCATACTGAAATACCATTTTTTAGGTATGTATGAAAAAATAGACACTAATTATAGCAAAATAAAAAAAGAACAGAAAGGAATGCGCTATTCTGTCCAAAATGAATAATGAAGTCTGATTATGCAATAATGACATTTTATTATTTTGCAATACCATAGATATGGTAGGAAGTAAAAAAGGATATGGTATTATCGCATGTCATACCATAATTTTATCGAAAAAAACAAAAAACGTATAAAAAATAATACACTAGTGTGATATATCAAAGCGACTGGTGTATATTTTTTTGTACACTGGTGATAGAAAAAAATGATTGCATTGATAAATAGAATCATTTTATCCCGTTTTAAAAGGCTCCTTTAATTTTATACTTGTAATTATTTATAGTATATGTAAATAGATATTTCTACCATATCTTTCTCTTTTTTAAGTAAAATTTGGCATAAAAATTGCTCAATATCAAAAGTGTAATGATTACAGGTAAAAGAGAGGTTGCTATGGAAAATGATATTTTTTATACATACGTGAGTGAGATTAAAGCGTACAAATTACTTACGGCTGAAGAAGAAGCTGATCTTTCCAGAAAAATCGCTGCTGGTAATGAAACTGCCCGTAAAAATCTTATCAATTCAAATCTTCGTCTCGTTATCAGTATCGCAAAGAAATTTGCAGATTCAAACATTCCCATTATGGATCTCGTTCAGGAGGGAAATATCGGGCTGATTACCGCTGCATCCAAATATAATTATTCGTTCAACACGCGTTTTTCAACATATGCATATTCATGGATTATGCAGTATATGCTCCGCTACATGCATACGAAAGCATCGTTCATTCATCTTCCCAACAGAAAAAAGGAGATGCTGCGCTGCCTGAACAGTGCACGTTCGTATTTATATCAGAAACACGGACATGAACCTTCATGCGAGGAGCTTGCCTTATATCTTGATATGTCGGTTGAGCAGGTGCGGATGGGGATAAACATCTCATACAGCGTTATCAGTCTCGACACGACGTACGGTGAGCATGACGAGATGACTGTATCCGACAATATTCCCGACTTAAACGCAGGGCCGGAGGAAAAATCCATGCTCGGCGTGAAAAAACAGGAAGTACGGAAGCTTATGAAAACGCTGCCGGAAATTGAGCAGAAGGTCGTATACCACCGCTACAATTTCGACAACGACAGGAAAACTAAAACATTACGTGAAATAGGCGAGCTGCTTGGAGTTTCTGCGGAAACAGTCCGCCAGATGGAAATGCGAGCCATTCAGCGCATGAAAATCTCGGCGGCTGCAACCAGAGAGAGGGAGATTCTCCTTACGGCGTAATTATACCGGTTCTTCCGGACATCGGAGAGCAGAGAGAGTTTATAGAGGGAGAGAGAAAAAGAATGGAGACGGCTGCTGGCCATGGCAGCCGTTTTTTTTTGTTTAAATACATGATAGGATGAATTCGATGGACAGAAATAAAAAAAACAGTTCCGGTATGCAGTCAAAAAGACGTAAAACTCCTGCAAAAAGGGGAGTTCGGAAAAACAAAACAGTAGTATCTTCGGCGAAAACGGCAGCGCTCTGCGCTGTGATTGTTGCGGCGTGCTTTATACTTCTTTTTATTAATACGGAGCACGGTACGGACAGCGGCAATACCCGCGGACAGCAGGTTTCCCGTACGGAGACGACGCAGGAAGAGACGGGGATGCAGCCGCCCGTTCAGTCCGTGCGCGGGAAAAATACGGAGGAAACCTCCCTGCAGGATACGCCTGAGTTTTCCGGGCGGAAAGCTGCGCCGTCTCAAGCAGAGGATGAAGCGGCATCGTCCGCAGAACGGGAGCCTGCACCGCGGACAACGGAAGAGCGCACGTACGCACCGTCGGCATCTTCCGCACTGCCGAAGTCCGCAAGCGTAAAATCCGCACCTGTTCAGCAGGAGAAAAATATTCAGGCATCGGAGAGGTCCTCTGTGCAGACTGAGAAGGCGCAAGGTCAGGGCACGCCGGAATTACCGGCAATCCCTCCTGCGGTGAATAACGCACGGCTCGTGTTCGTATTCGACGACGCGGGGCAGAATGTGTCGCAGCTTGAAAAATACGTGGCTCTCCCTTTCCCGATTACGGTCGCCGTGCTGCCGAAGCTTGCGTATTCGAAAGCGTGCGCGGACCGCGTACGGAAATCGGGCAACGAGGTGATGCTCCATCAGCCGATGCAGGCTGTGAACAGAAACGTGAATCCGGGGCCCGGTGCAATCACGCCGGATATGCCTGCGTCCCGGATAGCAGCTCTTGTGAGGCAGAATATTGCGGAAATAGGTCCCGTAGCAGGCGTGAACAATCACGAGGGTTCTCTTATCAGCGAGGACGAAGTGAAAATCGGAGCGGTGATGCAGGCGGTGAATGAAAGCGGCGCGTTTTTCCTTGATTCGCGCACGACAAGCCAGACGCGGGTTCCTCAGGCGTCCATGGAGCTGGGCATTCCGTATTACGAGCGCAACGTGTTTCTGGACAACAGTAAGGACCGGGGGGAAATCGTCGGGGAGATTATGCGCGGGCTGGACATTGCGAACACGAAGGGCGCCGTCATCATGATAGGACATGTCTGGTCCGCCGACGTTCTGCCGGCAATCCTCATAGAAATGTATCCTGCGCTGAAGAATAAGGGATACGTTTTTACGACGGTGAGCAGGTCGGGTGCAATCATCAGGCCGTAAAAACGGGCATACTGTTATAAAAAACGTGTTTTTACTATAATAGTCCTACTTTTGGAGTTTTAGTTATATGAAAGTACTTGGGATAGAATCATCCTGCGATGAAACCGCCGCCGCCGTCGTTGAGGACGGACACACGATCTTGAGCAACGTGGTGGCGACTCAGATACCGTTTCATCAGATATATAAAGGCGTCGTGCCGGAAATTGCGAGCCGGAAACATGCCGAATGGATTCTGCCTGTCGTAAAGCAGGCGCTCAAAGAGGCGGACCTTACGATTGACGACATCGACGCGGTTGCGGCGACGAACAGACCGGGGCTTATGGGGTCGCTTCTCGTCGGTCTTACGTACGGCAAGACGCTTGCGTGGGCGGCGGGGAAGCCGTTTATTGCGGTAAACCACATGCTCGGTCATTTGTACGCCGCTCATCTTATGAACGACATACAGTATCCGTACCTGGGGCTGCTTGTCTCGGGCGGACACAGCATTATCTGCCGCGTGCAGGGATTCGACGACATTGAAGTGCTCGGGACGACAGTCGACGATTCTGTCGGTGAGGCGTTCGACAAAGTGGCGAAGTTTTACAATCTCGGATATCCGGGCGGAGTCATCATCGACAGGCTCGCGAAGAACGGCAGCGCGGATGCGTTTTCATTTCCGATACCGAGGCTCGACGAAGAGGAACACCGGTACGACGTTTCGTTCAGCGGACTCAAGACCGCGGTAATCCATCAGCGCGACCTGTTTCTGAACAAAGGATACGAGCCGACGAACGAGAATATGTGCGCATCGTTCCAGGAGACCGCGTGCCGTACGCTTACGACGCGCCTCTTCCGCGCGGTGGAGGATACGGGTCTTACGACAGTCGTTGCGGGCGGCGGCGTTGCGGCGAATTCCCGTCTCCGTGCGCTGCTGGCTGAACGCACCGGTCTCAACTGCATCTTTCCGCCGCTCAAGCTCTGCGGAGACAACGGCGCCATGATTGCGGGCGTTGCATATCATTTTCTGATGCGCGGCGACCGGAGCGGATGGGATACGACGGCATGTGCGCGTATTCCTCAGTTCAAACGCGGACTCAAAAGATAGAAATGAGCGGTTTGGCTGATTATTCTTCTCTTGACATCCCGTTTGTTTCTTGTTAGAGTAACATCACTATGAATCACGAATGCTGCGTTGCAGAAAAATTTAATACCTCATCTCTCGTAGGAATCCGCGGAACGACGGCGGCTTACTCCTACTATTATTGGTATTATTCTCTTTCCGCCCGCAGGGTTATGACCAGTCGTTGACCGGTTATTCGTGTTTTACTAGTACCATAACTTAGTAAACCATAGGGAACTCTGCGGAGTTCCCTTTTTTTATTTACCCGGAGGACAAAATGATAGTAATTCTGAAAAAAGATGCGACGGACGCGCAGACGCAGGACTTCGTCAGACAGTGGAAGGACAGGGGATACGGCGTGCATATTTCGCGCGGCGAAGAGATGACCGTACTCGGACTGCTCGGCGATACGACGAAACTCGACACGGAGACAGTCGCGGCAAATCCGATTGTCGAGTCGGTAAAACGCGTGACGGCACCGTATAAAATGGCGGGCCGCGCGTTTCATCCCGATGATTCGGTCATCACGGTCGGGGAAGGGAGCGGCGCCGTTACGTTCGGCGACGGTCTCGTGCCGGTGATTGCCGGTCCCTGTTCCGTAGAGTCGGAAGAGCAGGTTGTCGAAATTGCGAAGGCCGTGAAAAAATCGGGCGCGCGGCTGCTGCGCGGCGGAGCGTTCAAACCGCGCACGTCGCCGTACTCGTTTCAGGGACTCGGCGCGGAAGGGCTTGAATTTCTCGTGACGGCGAAAAAGGAAACGGGCCTTCCCGTAGTCACCGAGCTTATGGATCTGCGCCAGCTCAAATACTTCGACGACGTCGACCTTATTCAGATAGGCGCGCGCAATATGCAGAACTTCGATCTGCTTAAGGAAATGGGAAAAGTGAAAAAGCCGATTCTTCTCAAGCGCGGTATGGCCGCGACCGTGAAGGAATTTCTTATGTCGGCGGAATATATTATGGCGAGCGGAAACGAGAACGTGATCCTCTGCGAGCGCGGCATCCGTACGTTCGACACGTATACACGCAACTGCCTCGACGTGAGCATTGTGCCGTACCTCAAGAAAGTGAGCCACTTGCCTATCATCATCGATCCGAGTCATGCGTGCGGTCTGCGCTGGATGGTGCCGACGCTCGCGAAGTCTGCGGTTGCAGTCGGCTGCGACGGACTTATTATTGAAGTTCACAACGATCCTGAAAAAGCGCTGTGCGACGGCGAGCAGAGTCTGCATCCGACGGAGTTCGACGAACTTATGCAAGTGCTGCCGAAAATTGCGGCAATCGACGGCAGAAAGATGTAATTCGGGGCGGATTCCGATACATGCGTGGATATTTGCGGCGGCAGAGGTGGTTTTATGACTGAGTTAAAACAACTGACATACGGGATAGTGGGTCTCGGCATTATGGGCGGGTCCATTGCCAAGTCGATACGTGCGAACGTGCTTGAACTTCCGGGATCGTCCGGAAAAATCCTTGCCTGCGACGTGAGTACGCAGACGCTTGATACGGCGGAAAAAGGCGGCGTCATCGACGAGTCGTTTCTTCCGGACGGTGCAGACAGGATGCTTTCGCGCTGCGACCTTGTGTACGTATGCCTTTATCCGCATGCGACGCTCGACTTCATGAAAAAGCACAAGGCTGCGTTCCGACGCGGTGCGGTCGTCACCGACATCAGCGGCGTAAAGACGCTCCTCGTGGAAAATATTGAGGATGTGCTCCGCAGTGACGTCGATTTTATTATCGGGCATCCGATGGCAGGCGGAGCGAAGGAGGGGTACGTGAATTCGAACGGCGCGTACTTTGAAGGACGAAATTATATTCTTATGCCGCAGAAATGGAATAAAGGAGAAAGTCTTGCGCTTATGAAGGACCTTATTGCAGCGATGGGATTTTCACGCATCGTCGAGACCGACTGCCGCAGTCACGACCACAAGATTGCGTTTACAAGCCAGCTCTGCCACGTCATAGCGTCGGCACTTGTCGAGAGCGCGGAGGACGAGAACATCACCGAATTCGGCGGCGGCAGTTTCGAGGACCTGACACGGATTGCCATGATAAACGCGCCGTTGTGGACCGAGCTGTTTCTTTCGAATAAAGAAGAGCTTCTCGGTCACATTGCCGGTTTTGAAAAACAACTCGATAATATAAAGCAATACATAGAGCGCAGCGACGCCGAAGGTCTGGAAAAATATCTCACCGACGTACGAAGGCGCCGCATGAGCATGGGGACGCTTGTTACGCAGGATAAATAGGATTGTCCCGGCACACCGGTATCTTGACTCATGGCATACCGCTCATTAAAATCGACCGTATGACAGAGCTTGAGATGCTGGACGGGGCTATCCGCCGTGTTCCCGACTTTCCGAAGCCGGGTATTCTTTTCTACGATATCACGGGTGTTTTCGTAAAACCGGAAGCATTTAGATACTGCATTGAACGCATGGTCGCGCTCTACAGAAATGCAGGTATTGATGCTGTCGGCGGCGTCGAATCGCGCGGCTTTCTGTTTGCAGCTCCGCTTGCCGAGCGTCTCGGCATTCCGCTTGTTCTTATCCGAAAAAAGGGCAAGCTGCCGGGTGAAACGTACCGCTGTGCATATTCGCTTGAGTACGGAACGGCGGAAATTGAGGCTCACAAATCCGACATTGAGAAAGGTAAAAAATATCTGCTTGTCGACGATCTTATCGCGACGGGGGGAACGCTCGCAGCCGCGCGTAATCTTATTGAACAGGGCGGGGCTGTAGTGACCGACTTCTTCGGAATCATCGGACTGCCGGAGCTCTGCTACGAAAAAGTCCTTGCCCCGTCTCATGTGACTACGCTTATTAATTACGGCGGGAAATAAACCCGCGGGGGCTTTATGTATACGCTGCCGGCACATTATAAACCTGTTCTCGGGGAAAAAGAAACAGAGCACGCGATCGTCCTTATTAAGGATTTTTTTCAGCTTGCGCTTTCGACGGAACTTAATCTTACCCGCGTTACGGCTCCGCTCTTTGTGCGTTCGGGCACGGGAATAAACGATGATTTGAACGGCGTCGAACGACCCGTTTCGTTCCCGGTAAAGAACATGGACGATGCACGCATGGAAATTGTGCAGTCGCTTGCCAAGTGGAAACGTCTGAAGGTGACCGAACTCGGCATGACGCCGGGATTCGGAATTTATACTGATATGAACGCGATTCGTCCCGACGAGGAGCTTGATGCGGTTCACTCGCTGTACGTCGACCAGTGGGACTGGGAAATGGCGATTGATCCGAAAGACCGCACCGTGTTTTATCTCCACGAAATTGTTAAGAAGATTTACCGCTGCCTCAAGCGCACCGAGTTTTACATTTACGACCGTTATTCGATGATAAAGCCGGAGCTGCCCGATACCATTACGCTGCTCTACACCGACGACCTTCTGCGCGAGTATCCCGGTCTTTCGCCGAAAGAGCGGGAAAACGCGGCCGCGAAAAAGTACGGCGCCGTGTTCGTCACGGGCATAGGGGGCAGTCTTCCGGACGGTTCGATTCACGACGGACGGGCTCCCGACTATGACGACTGGATTACGGAAACCGGCGACGGACACCGCGGACTCAACGGCGACATTATCGTGTGGAACGACGTACTGAAATCGTCATTCGAACTTTCGTCGATGGGAATCCGCGTATCTCCCGATTCCCTCAAAGCTCAGTTGAAAGAACGCGGCTGTACCGGCCGGGAAAAGCTTGATTTTCACAAAAGGCTTCTTGCCGGAGAGCTGACTCAGACGCTCGGCGGCGGAATCGGGCAGTCGCGGCTGTGCATGTTCCTGCTTCGGAAGGCCCACATCGGTGAGACGCAGGTGAGCATCTGGCCCGACAGTATGGTCGACGAATGCGGAAAAGCGGGGATTAAACTTTTGTGAAAGAAAAAGAGTACGAATTCAGCGGAGATGAACTCGAATCAAAACTTCCCGAATTCGCTTCCCTCGGAATAACGGAATTAACGGTTCACGACGAACTTCTTGCGAACGACCGCGGAAAAATTCTGCGGCTTATGAAAGCCGTGCAGAAAAACTGTCCGAATCTGCTTCTTACGGTACGCATCGAGGCACCTGCGTTCGACAGGGATGTGTGCGCGCTGGCGTCCGAATTGAACTGTACGGTAGATATGCCTCTCGGTGCAGCCCCCGGAAACGGCGGGACGTGTGTATTCGACAAGAAGATGTACGCCGGCAGGGCCCGGATGATGAACGACGCGGGACTTGTGTTCGGGTTCATTATGGATTACGCGTTTGTACCGGGAGATTCGCTCAAATCGTTCCGCGACCGCCTCGACTTTGCGCTTTCGCTGTACCCTAATCATGTCTGTTTCCCCGAAACTGAAAATGCGGAAAACGCAGGGAATTCGGGTGAAAGTGCGGATTTTTCCGCCCGGAGTGCGAAGGCGACCGCTTTTTTTTCTGCGCAGGATATCAGGTATGCGCGCGACATATCGTTTGCATGCCGTACGTTTTACACGGCGGGGCGCGCGGTTCCGTGGTTCCTGCCGGTACTCCGTCCGCTTAAGATACAGAGTGCAAGTTTCTTTTCCGATTTTGCCGAATGGCAGCGCGGATCGAGCTGCGACTATCGTTCGGGCTTCGTGCCGGAACAGGCGAATCACAAAGAAATAGAAAAGATGCAGCTTCTTTTTCTATCGTCGAAATACGAGGAGAAGGGAAAGCGCGACCTTATGCCGGTTGTGCAGGATATTGTCCGTCTCAACGGTGCGTTTTCCCGGCTTACCGGAGAAAACGAAGAATCCGTCGTTGCGACGTCGTATAATCCCGACGATCTGCTCGGCTCTGAAGCCGCAGATATAATTTCTTTTGCCGAAAATGTCTGCATGGAAGAGTGCCGCGTAAAGATTTTCACCACTCCCGCCGGTCCCGATTACAAAATTCTGTAAGATTCGGGCTATTTTTCACCCTGTAAACACCGGTAAATATTTCAACGTAATGATTTGCAGAAATGCTTATTTGTTAGCATGTACAGAAAAACAGGGAGCGGAGCGAAAAAAAATCCCGCCTGCGACTCTCGCTACTGCGAGCCAGAGCAAGCGGGATTTTTTTTCGCGTAAGCGGACTATTTTCCTGTATGAGGTGACTAAGCGGAATTCTTTCTGCGTTTATGACATTCCGTGTATATTTACCGTACGTTTATTTTTATTGGTCAAAAAATTTAAACGTACTTGCTTTTTTTCGCCGGTTGGTGTAAATTGAGCATTAAGTAGGTGTTTAATTAAACAGACGTTTAATCGTAAGAGTAAAAAGAGGGTATTATATGACATTTACACATGGTGTAGCGCGTTTTGCCACAGCAAAAACGGCAGACAATGTTATCAAAAATCTTCGGAAAGACAAGACGTCCGAACTTCTTAAACTGATTGATACAGCGCAGAAAGTTGCCGGCAAAATGTTCCAGCCTAAAACGTATGATGCCGGCCGTGCCGTTATAAACAATCCCGACAACAAGTGGCATCAGTATTTGTACCGCTTTCTCGACGAAGCCGATCAGAATGTAATAAAGACGGCGTTTATGGATCTTGCTTTTGAATCCGCATGGTACGGTACAAAACAGATCCGCAGAAACCGCGAAAAGTACAACTGCAATGTTCCGTGGACAATACTTATCGATCCGACAAGCGCATGCAACATGCATTGTATCGGCTGCTGGGCCGCGGAATACGGTCATCAGCTTAACCTTACGTATGAACAGCTCGACAGTATTATTACGCAGGGGAAGAAGCTCGGTGTCTATTTTTACATGTTTACCGGCGGCGAACCGCTCTGCCGCAAGGCCGACATTCTCAAGCTTGCAAAAAAACATCACGACTGTGAATTCAACATTTTCTCGAATGCGACGCTCATAGACGACGCCTTCTGCGAGGAAGTGCGCAGGCTGGGCAACATCGTGTTCTCAATCAGTCTTGAAGGATTTAAAGAAACGAACGACGGACGCCGCGGAGAAGGTGATTACGACAAAGTTATCGCAGCGTTCCAGCGGATGAAGAAGCACGGTCTTTTATATGGAACATCGATCTGCTACACAAGCAAAAACTGCGAGGCCGTTACGTCTGACGAATTTCTTGACCTGCTCATTGAAAACGGCTGCCGTTACAGCTGGTACTTTAATTACATGCCTGTCGGTGCGGATGCGGATGTGGATCTTATTCCGACAGTGGAGCAGCGCAAGTATATGATTAAACGCATCAGGTATATCCGCGGAGCCGAATGCGACAAGCAGATTTTCGTCATGGACTTCCAGAACGACGGTGAATTTGTGGGCGGATGCATTGCAGGGGGACGCAACTACTGTCATATCAACGCGAACGGCGACGTTGAACCGTGCGTGTTCATTCATTATTCCGGTGCGAACATAAAGGAAAAAACACTGCTTGAATGTCTGCAGCAGCCGCTGTTCATGGCATATCACGACGGGCAGCCGTTCAATAAGAACCATCTGCGCCCGTGTCCGATGCTTGAGAATCCGGAACTGCTTCAGGCAATGGTGAAGCGGACGGGCGCAAAGTCGACTGATCTGCAGACTCCCGAAAGCGCTGAAAGTTTGTGCGGAAAGTGTAAGTCATACGCCGCCGCATGGGCTCCTGAAGCAGAGCGCATCTGGGATGCGGAACCGAAACATCACGCGCAGTATTATGAAAACTACAAGAACGTCAATCATAAACTCGGTCAGAATGAAGATTTTAAAAAGGCTGAAGAAGAAGTGACCGATGGCAATTAATGTTGACTTGAACGAGCTTCACGCGCCCGAGTATTCGGAAACTGAAAAGTGGGAGCGTATGGCATCGGTTTTCAAGACGCTCAGTGACGCTACGCGGCTCAAGATTGTTCACGAACTTATTATAAAGGAACAGCGCGTGTGCGACATTGCCCGCGACCTCGCTATGTCTCTGCCTGCAATATCGTACCACCTGAAACTGCTCAGGGACGCAAGCGTTATAAAATGCCGGCGGGACGGAAAGAATATTTTTTATTCGATAGACGGTCAGCTGCTCTGCGATTTGTTCCGCGTCGGTTCAATAAGCGGACACATGACGGAAAGCAAATCCTGATGCAGATTTATTCTTTCAAAACGGAGAAAACATGCCGCCTCGATATGCTGCTTCGGGAGAAGCTGCCGGCTCTTATGCCGGAACGAGGTCCGGCAGATGTGAGTAATTCCAAAATCCGCCGCCTTATTGTTGCAGGTGCAGTCCGCGTAGACGGCCGCCAATGCCGAGTCCCGGCTGAGCGTCTGCTCGCAGGAAGTTCGGTGACTGCTTCAATAGACGGCGGAAAATTCTTTTACGAAAAACAGCCCGACGACATCAGGTTTGAAGTTACAAAAGATGCCGTATTGTATGAGGACGATGTACTGCTTGTCGTTAATAAACCGGCATTTTTTCCGACAGAAGCGACGATTGCGGGGCAGCGCGACAATATGCACGATGCGGTCGTACGCTGGCTGTGGTCGGAATATCCTGCACAGCGCAATCCGCCGTATGCGGGCATTATGCACCGCCTTGACCGCGAGACGAGCGGTGTGCTGCTTTTTACAAAACAGCGTACGGTGAACGGCGCCGTGCACGATATGTTCGAGCAGCATACGGCGCGCAAAGTATACCGCGCGGTAGTCCGCAGTAAGGGCTTCTGTTCAAAAGAGTTCAGCGTTGACAATTTTCTGGGGAGAATTACTGCGAAAAGCCGTGCAGGAAAGTGGGGTGCCTTGCCGGAATCCGGCGGAGGTCTCCATGCCCACACTGATTTTACGCTGCTCGGAGAAGGCATGCTGAACGGCGTTCATGTGCTGTATATAGAAGCGCGGCCTCTTACAGGCCGCACACACCAGATACGCGTGCATCTGGCGTCGCTCGGTATGCCGATTATGGGTGATGAATTATACGGAGGTCCCGCGGCGGACCGTATGTATCTGCACGCACAGTCGCTTGCGTTTCCGCATCCGGTAACAGGTGCCGCAATGGACGTGACAGCGCCTCTTCCGTCCGGGTTCGGAGTATAGTTGTAGTTCTGTAAATTTTATTCTATTATTGTAGAGTGGTTTCAGGTACACCATAATGAATAAACGGACGGACAATCATAAAACAAAATCCGGTAAAAACTTTTCCGGCAGGGACAGGCGCGATTCGTTTGCGTACCGCATATTCGGGGATTCAAGTTCTGTTTTCGTCGGGCTGATTCTTATATCGCTTGTAATCGGATTCGGCATTCCTCTGCTCGTCTACGCGCTCGTTTTCCGTGGCGGATTTTCGCACGACAATGCGGACTGGGGTAATTTCGGTTTGTATCTTGCAGGAATTGCAGGTCCGTTTTTTTCATTCGCGAGTTTTGTCGGGCTTATTCTTGCGCTCAATAATTCAATCAAAGAGAAAGAAGGCGACGACGCGCAGGTATTGTTTTTCCGCTACATCGACGCAGTGCTTAAACAGAATATGCAGAACACGCGCGACGCAGCGGCACTCAAAAAGCTGTACGACAGCCTGTGCGCGACGGTAAAAAGCGGCGATATTTCCGGCAATCCGCTGCCGTCGGCGAAAGAAGTACAGGAAAAACAGAACCGCAGTGTGAAGTTTTTTCTGCTTATTTATGCCATTATCGATTATATCCGCTCCACACCGAAGCTCGACAACATGACGTATATCACGATTCTGTTTTCGTACCTTACATATGACGAGAAGTACGTTTTTGCAGTAGATATGCGGAACGGCCGTCCCGGCCAGAACATTCCGCCGAAGATACAGCAGGCCATAGTGAGTACGTTCATGGACTGGAACGATTTCTGCCGCAGAACGGAAATACTGAAAAAGCACATATAAAACGTACGGCAAATATACGCTGATTCTACATGCTTTTTGGAAGAGATTTTTTCTGCTCCGCAGGCTGTTTTTCGGTATACGCTGGAACGAATAAAATGTTCCGAAGACTGCTACGTCTGAAATATTTGCCGGTGTTTACAAACACAAGGAAACGGACTCACATCGTGCAGGAAGATGGACTCATTTCGTGCAGGATGACGGTCTTATTTCCTGCTGGAAGACGAACTTACATCGTGCTGGAGGAGAGCCTTACATCGTGCTGCAGAACAGCCTTTCCTGCTGTATGAAGCCGCGCCCGGATTATTTTTTACATTCCCGGGCAGGAAAAATAAAATTTGATCTAAGGATAAAAAACTTGACGGAAGGTTATACCGTAGTTATACTATAGATATGAAAACAGCAATATCAATACCGGACTTTTTGTATGCAGAAGTGAGCAGGACAGCTGAGGCTCAGAATATTCCGCGGAGTAAACTTTTTACAAAAGCGATAGAAGAGTATTTACATAATCATAAACAGGATACAGTTACCCAACGATTAAATACTGTTTATGAAAAACTGGAAATACAGCAATCTTCAGAAGCAGGACTTGAAGCAATAAGGAAATTAACAAAAAATGACACGTGGTGAAATCTGGTGGGCTGATTTTGGGATACCGTTTGGAAGTGAACCAGGTTTCAGACGGCCTGTCCTTATAATACAAAATGATTCGTTTACAGAAAGTAAAATAAATACAGTAATAGTTGTACCGCTGACAACAAACATAGTTTTGGCTGACGCACCGGCAAATGTTCTGCTGCTGAAAAAAGATTCAGAATTAAACAAAGATTCAGTTATCGTCGTTTCGCAGATGACAGTTCTTGATAAAGCTCGATTAATAGAAAAAGAAGCAAAGATTTCTAAAAAAATAATAGAAGAAGTAGAAAGTGGTATCCGGCTTATATTGGACATGGAAAAATGACTCAATCAACAGCTTCCGGCGAGCCGGAACCGGCGGCTTATTTTCTGCGTAAGCGGACTGCTTTTCTGTATGAAGTGACTTAACAAACTGTTTTTGAAAATCCTGGTATCCCGTGCATATTTACCGTACGTTTCCGCTTGCTTTTTTTTTTAATTGTGCATATATTAGTTGTGTTGATGCGATGTGCTGCTTTATGTAGCCCGACGGATCATAAGTCCGTTTCCGCAATAAAACATGCCACCACTAAGTATCTATAGATATGTGGAGGTAGAGATTATGGCAAAAGGAAACAAAAAGCCGGCTGCAGGAACAAAACCCGCAGATAACTCTGGTGCTAAAAAATAACACCGGCCGGTCAGAGAATTAGAAATCAACAAAAGCAGGAAGCTCAGGTTTCCTGCTTTTTTTGTCCTTTTTCTTGACGTTGTCCGCTTTGTATTAGTATCTTCATAGTAAACAATTTTACAGGTGATAAAGAAATGAGCGATTCTGAAAAAGACCGGACAGAAAAACAGGAACAGGAAACGGACAATAAGCCCGCTGAGGAGCAGAAGACTGCCGGTTCTGACGCAACGGCCGGAAAGGATGAACAGCCGAAAGAGAAAACGGAAACAGAGAAACAGGCTGACAGAATTGCGGAGCTTACGAAAAAGGTCGGGGAACTTACAAAAGAAAACGAGGACCTTAAAGACCAGGTGCTCCGCCGTGCTGCGGATTTTGACAATTACCGCAAGCGTATGGTGAAAGAGAAACAGGATACGTACGATTACGCGAACGAGAATCTGCTGCAGGATCTGCTCGACAGTCTTGATAATTTCGACCGCACTGTCGACGCCGCCGCGAATGCGAAAGACGTAAAATCAATAGCAGACGGCGTTAAAATGATCAGCTGCAGTCTTGTGAAACTGCTTGAAGATAAATACAACCTGTCAAGCTACGGAACTGCGGGCGACAAATTCAATCCCGATGAGCATCAGGCTATAGGAAGCGTGCAGGGACCTGTTGTCGAACCTGTTTTGAAGGAAGTATATTTAAAAGGATACAAGCTTAAGGATAAAGTCATCCGTCATGCGAAAGTGATGGTGACGATGCCGGACGGTTCCGCAAAGGCGGATGATAAGGAAAAAAAGCCGGACGCAGAACCGGAGAAAAAACAGTGATTCAGAGAAACCCGGAAGGTTTCTGATTATATAGTACATAGCGAGGAGATATACATTATGGGAAAGATCATTGGGATTGACCTTGGAACAACAAACTCTTGCGTCGCCGTTATGGAGAACGGGGAACCTGTAGTTATTCAGAACTCGGAAGGCGGACGAACGACTCCGTCTATCGTCGGATTTACCTCAAAAGGAGACCGTATCGTTGGTCTTCCTGCAAAAAACCAGATGGTGACGAATCCGAAGAATACGGTTTATTCCATTAAACGTCTTATAGGACACCGTTACAACGAACTTCAGGGCGAAGCGACGCGCCTGCCGTATAAAGTGCTTGATCACGGCGAGGATGTCCGTGTCGAGATTGACCAGACCGGGGAAAAGAAACAGTACAGCCCGCAGGAAATCAGTGCGTTTATTCTTCAGAAAATGAAGAAAACTGCGGAGGATTATCTCGGCCAGCCCGTCACGGACGCCGTCATTACAGTTCCCGCCTATTTTAACGACGCTCAGCGTCAGGCGACAAAGGATGCCGGCAAGATTGCGGGTCTCGACGTAAAACGCATCATCAACGAGCCTACGGCTGCTTCCCTCGCATTCGGTTTTAATAAGGATCAGAAACAGGAAAAGACGATTGCCGTCTACGATCTCGGCGGCGGTACGTTCGATATTTCCATACTTGAGCTCGGCGACGGCGTTTTTGAAGTAAAATCGACGAACGGCAATACTCAGCTCGGCGGAGACGACTGGGACCGCCGCGTCATCAGCTGGCTTGTCGACGAGTTCAGGAAAGATAACGGCGGCATAGATCTTTCGAAGGATCCGATGGCCATGCAGCGTCTGCGTGAAGCGGCTGAAAATGCAAAAATCCAGCTGTCCGCACAGACAACGGCTGATATCAATCTGCCGTTCATAACTGCCGATTCGTCCGGCCCGAAGCATCTTCAGAAGACGCTTTCCCGCGCTCAGTTTGAGGCAATGACTGCTGATTTGTTTGAAGCGACGAAAGAGCCGTGCAAAAAGGCGATGGCCGATGCGGGCATCGCTGCGGACAAGATCGACGAAATACTGCTCGTCGGCGGTTCAAGCCGCATGCCGAAGGTTCAGCAGATTGTTAAAGAGATATTCGGAAAAGAAGGCAACCGTTCGGTCAACCCGGACGAAGCCGTTGCCGTCGGCGCTGCGATTCAGGGCGGTGTTCTCGGCGGAGACGTCAAGGACGTTCTGCTTCTCGATGTTACGCCGCTTTCGCTCGGTATTGAAACAATGGGCGGCGTTTTCACGCGGCTCATTCCCCGCAACACGACGATTCCGACAAAAAAGAGTCAGATTTTCTCGACTGCGGCGGACGGACAGACTGCCGTTTCGATTCACGTTCTCCAGGGAGAACGCGAAATGGCGGAACAGAACCGGACGCTCGGACGTTTCGACCTTGTCGGTATTCCGGCGGCTCCCCGCGGCGTGCCGCAGATTGAAGTTACGTTCGATATCGACGCGAACGGCATTGTGCACGTATCCGCGAAGGATCTCGGTACAGGCAAAGAGCAGCACATACAGATTACGTCTTCAAGCGGTCTGAGCGACGATGAGATTCAGCGCATGGTCAAAGACGCTGAGGCAAACGCTGCTGCGGACAAGGCGAAGCGTGAAGGCATCGACGCCCGGAATGAGGCAGACAGTCTTATCTATGCGACGGAAAAAACGCTCAAGGACCTCGGCGATAAAGTAAACGCTGCAGACAAGCAGGGTATAACCGATGCTGTCGCTGCTCTTAAGAAATCTATGGAAGGCGATAATGTCGAGGAAATCAAATCCAAGACGGAAGCGCTCAAACAGGCTTCTTACAAAATTGCAGAGGAGGTGTACAAACAGCAGGCTGCACAGGGCAATGCGTCAGGCGGCGCTCAGGGCGGACAGGCCGGCGATAATGCGCAGAACGATTCTGCAAATAAAGGCGGCTTTGACAAAGGCAAGGCAGATGATGCAGAGTACGAAGTGCATGACGACGACAAAAAATAGTATTCGTACATACAGGGTATGAAAATTCCCCCCGTCCATTGCGGCGGGGGTATTTTTTACGGTATACTTTTGCATATTTGGAAAAAGACGGATAAAGGTTAGAAATTATGGCGGAAAAGCGTGATTATTACGAAGTACTCGGTGTTGATAAAAGTGCATCTATTGATGAGATAAAGAAAGCGTACCGCAAGCTTGCAATAAAATATCACCCTGACCGGAATCCCGGCGACAAAACTGCCGAGGAAAAATTCAGGGAAGCGACTGAGGCATACGAGGTTCTTTCTGACGAAAAAAAGCGTCCGCTTTACGACCAGTACGGTTTTGCAGGCGTTGAAGGCGCTGACCAGGGCGGCGGCGCGCAGTATTCTCACGCCTTCCATGATTTCAGCGACCTGTTCGGCGGAATGGGCGGCGGTTTCGGCGATATATTCGACAATTTATTCGGCGGCAGCAGTTTCGGAGGAAGTTCTTCTTCCCGGAATGCTGACGGTGCGTCGGAAGGCGCAAGCCTCCGTTACGATCTGGACATATCATTCCACGACGCGGTATTCGGTACGAAGGCCGAAATCCGGTTTAAACATAACGAGGTGTGCGATTCCTGCCACGGTACGGGCGGAGCTTCCGGTTCGAGCCGCAGGACGTGTCCGACGTGTCAGGGGACGGGTCAAATCCGCCGCAGTGCGGGTTTTTTTGCAGTTCAGCAGACATGTCCGACGTGCCACGGCACCGGTACAATCATAGACAAACCCTGTACGGCATGCCACGGAACGGGCGTTCAGGAAAAGAGCAAGATGATGACGCTTACGATTCCTGCAGGCGTCGACAACGGCAAGCGCATTGCGATTCCGCATCAGGGAGATGCGGGTACGAACGGAGGGCCGGCCGGTGATCTTATCGTCGTCATTCACGTTGAGGAAGACCGCTTCTTCGAGCGCGACGCTCAGGATTTGTACTGTGCTGTGCCTGTTACCATGGCGCAGGCGGCGCTCGGATGCGATATAACTGTTCCGTCGCTCGACGGGAAACAAATCAGTCTGAAAATACCGGCGGGAACTTCGAACGGCAAACTGCTGCGCATAAAAAGCGAAGGTGTGCCGTATACCGGTTCGACGCGGAGGGGCGATCTGTATGTAAAGATTGTCGTTCAGATTCCCTCGCATCTTAGTCCGCAGCAGAAATCGCTTCTGGAAGAATATCTGCGGCTTGAAAATGCCACCACGGCACCTCAGCTTATTCCGTTGTCCTCTTTAAATCGGTAGCGCAAGCCGATAACCGTATTTTTTTCTCCCAAATCTGCCGATAGTATGGTATACTGGAGTCGTATTACTCTAAATACTTGAGGTAAATATGTATAAGATACGGAAAAAGATAATACTTATATCTGTATATGCTGCTGTACTTGTGCTTTTTGTTGCTTTATCCATGATTCTTGTGCCTGCTTCATTGAGGGACAGGTCGGTGCTTATTCTGGCCGGAGTTCCTGCTGTTATATTCATAATACTTCTTATAGACGGCGATATTGTACGAAGAGCTTTACGGAATCACCTCCGCAGGCAGGTTTTTGATAAAAGCGAGACTCATTATCTGGTTGATTTTATTAATAAGCTTCGTTTCTGCTATTCTCTGGACGATTTTTACAAAGTTATAGCGGACAGTCTGGAATCCGCCGCCGACTGCTCCGTTCTTTTTGTCGACTGTGAGAAAAATTACATTCTGTACAACAGCCCGAACCGCGTTTCCTCGTCGGCTAAAGTCCGCGATAAACTTGCACTGAATTTTCCGGCGTCATGGAACGACGGCACATATTTTATTGATGATTCGCTGGGCGTCGTATCCTCATACAAAGACGCGCGCGGATTTTTTCTTTCTTCCGACAAACAGCATTTCTACGTTTTCTGCCGCTATACGAAACTTTTCGATCTTGATATTTACAGCCAGCTTTTTGAGGAATTCACGCGGTTTCAGTCGCGCGCTAAAACAATCGCCAATCTTTCCGAGATTTCCGGTCTTACGAAGGAGTGGCAGCAGCTTGCCGACACGCAGCGTTCGTTCCTGCCGCAGACAATGCCCAGCATTCCGGGGCTCAAACTCGCGGCGTATTTCCTTCCGCTTGTAAACGTTTCCGGCGATTATTATTCGGTTCTGCCGATTGACAGGCATAAGACGCTGCTCATGCTCGGAGACGTTTCCGGCAAAGGGCTTCCCGCTGCTCTCATCATGGGTTTGGTGATGAACACCGTAAAAATCATCGGGAACAAGGAAGACCTCGTAAACGTTATTCACGAGGTCGACAAGGCGATCAAGAACATGCGGCTGCAGGACAAATACACGGTCCTTTTCCTCGGCATTGTCGACACGCAGAAGATGTCTATACGCTACATAAACGCATCCATGTCCGACCCGATTGTTTTGTCGCGTTCGCCGGACGGATACCGCATCAAGCCGCTTTCCTCCAACACGAGCCTCGTCGGTATTATCGATATGGGTGACGTGCGGGTCGCCGAACAGCGGCTGTTCCGCGGAGACACAATTCTTATGGCGACGGACGGCGTGTCCGAAGTCATGGACGACAACGGAATTGAGCTCGGCGATACGGAACTGTTCAGGCAGACGCTGCAGTCGAGCGCCGCAAAGCAGCCGCAGGAATTTGTGGAAGATATAGTAAATCTTGTTAAGGAATACAGCGGCGGTAAAAAACTGCATGACGACGTGACGATGATGGTCGCGAAGGTAGGTTACTGAGATGGCGTATATAATACTTAACTTTGCGCTTGCGGCTTTTCTTATCTGGCTCACCGTGTATATCGACAGAGCGTCGAAAATCAGGATCGATTATAACGACCCGCTCATAATAAACGTGCTTATAGCGGCGATTATTTCCGTTGTTTACTCGATTCTCATATGCAATTTTCTTCCCGAAGCATTCTTCCTTCTTCTGGCCCGCATACTTTTTATCCTCGAAGCGTGCTTCCTTGTTAATATTTCATTCTGCTTTATCTACTATGCGTCCGTAAAAGGAAGTCCCGTCGCAACGATTCTGAAAATCATATTGTATGTGTTCTCATTCTACATTGCGTTCTTCAAATTTGATGCAGTCGGAATGACCGTCCAGTACGGAGTCGTAATCAGATCGTCGTATATTTTCGGCGGCGAAACAGGTTTGGTTTTCCCGTGGACGTGGGTAACGGTATACGTTGCACTTTACCGTTTTATTCTTCCGGGGTTCTGCTGCCTCGTCATGCTGCTGCGCAACGAATATGCGGCTTCCCGTCTGCAGAAACACCGCGGATATCTCGATGCGCTTGCGCTTTTTGTGATGTGGGGAATGCTTTTCTTTATAAGCACCGCTTCGCATCATAATCAGGCGATTTCCCTGCTGTACCATTTTGCCTACGTGTTCATGATACTGGTGATGATAGCCGCTTCGTCGGAAAAAACGGCGCCGTCGGGCATCGATACGATGATGTTCGTCTTCCGCGCTTTTCTTACCTACATGATACCGGCCCTGGTGGTGGGACTTTTGTACGCATACTTTTTCAATCTGTATACGAACTATCCGTTCCTGTTTGCATTCGTTCTTGCAGCGGGAACGTTCATCATGCTTTTTTATATTCGGAAAGTGTCCGACTATCTTATAAATACACGGCGGCTGCATTCCGCAGATTACGAACACGCATTCGAACGGGATCTTGCGTCGATAGATTATAACGGCGAGATGGATGAAATTACGAACAATATGTTCAATATTTTCAAAAAAAACGTCGAGTGTTCGTCCATGTCGGTTTTTATAAACAACGGAGAAGGAAAGCTTGATACCGCCTATTCGTCGAAAAACGAAATGCTTTCGGTCCCGGCCAATAATCCTGTGTTCGACGAGCTTCTGAATATCGGTAAAACGGTCGTCGTATACAGCGAAATAGACAACGAACACGATCTTGCGGAAATAAAGGATAAACTTGCCGAACTTTTTAAAGTCACGAAATCGGACGCGCTGTTCATTCTGAACGAAGGACGCAACATCCTCGGATTTATCGTGCTCGGCATAAAAACGAGCGGCGACCATTACAAGGATTACGATATCAGCGTTTTTACGAAACTGTATTCGTATTTCTTCGTGTTCGGATACTACATGCGCAACATTTCCAATAAGGATATTATCGGCACTGTTAACCGGGAAATCCGCATGTCGTCGCAGATTATTACGTCGATTCAGGAAAACATGGATCCCGTGAAGAATCCGAAAATCGATGTGGGATATATTATGGTCCCGGCCCACAACATCGGCGGCGAGTTCATCGATTTGATACGATTGAACGACAGGACTCACCTGTTCGTCGTAGGCGACTTGAGCGGGAAAGGCATTGCGGCGAGTATGAGCATGGTCATTCTGAAATCCGTCATCCGCACGTATCTTGCCGAAACCCGCGATTTCAAGCAGCTTGTGGTGAAAGTCAATTCGTTCATCAGAAACAGCCTTCAGAAGGGAACTGTTTTTGCAGGTATGTTTGCGCTTGTCGATTTCCAGGCCGACACGATGTACTACATCAACTGCGGCATTCCCGCATTGTTCCTGTACACTCAGGCGTACAACAATGTGATTGAAATTCAGGGAAGCGGACATATTCTCGGATTCGTGAAGGATATGTCGCCGTTCGTTTCGGTCAAACAAATCAAGCTTAATAAGGGCGACATAGTTCTTACATGCACCGACGGTCTTATTAATTCTCATTCTCTGCGCGGAGAGCAGTTCGGCAAGGAACGCGTTCAGCAGGTCCTGCTCGCCAACTCCATGTATCCGGCTTCCCGTATGGCGCAGTTTGAATACGACAGCCTTGTTAAGTTCATGTCGAAGGAAATGGAAGACGACGTGAGCGTTCTCGTAATGAAATATCAGGACTTCGCAACGGCCGCAAAACCGGAAATGCGGCCCGAACCTGAACAGCAGGAAACAGCGGGGACCGAAGAAAATCCGTCTGCATAAACATAGGAGCCGAGACATATGGAACAATTAACAATTACAGAGAAGAGCGGCGCGAACTATCTGCTGTTTGAACTCGACGGTGCGCTCAACGCATATACGCTTGCGGAATTTCAGCAGAAAGTGTACGCTGCGGTTCAAAAGAACAATGTCGTCGTCGACCTGTCGAAGGTTATAGAGCTTGATTCGTCGGGAGTCGGCGTGCTTATGGCCGCATTCAACGACGGGGAAGACTCCGGTCATAAACTGTATCTTATGGCATTGTCGAACGAAAGTGAAAAAGCGTTGGACGAGACGGGATTTATTGACGAGCTTAACGTCATTAATTCCGTTACGGAAGTAACCTGAGAGCGTGCAGCGGCATTGCCGTTATTTGTTCCGCCGGAAAAGCTGGAAAACCAGACCGGCGGATTTTTTTTGTCCCGTGGTTTTATCCGCATACTCTCCTTCGTGAGTGAGAATGCGCACGTAAACGGTGTTGTCGGCAGGTTCTGTTTCCTGCCAGACATATTCGAGCCAGAGTTCCGCCGCCGCTTTATATACTTCCTCATCGGGCGTACCGTCGGCCGCAAAAGCCCCGCGTCCCGGCTGCAAAAATCCCTGTATAAAGAAATATGTTCCCGCAGGAACGGACAGTCGTCCGCCGGGTGCTGATTGTCTGCAGTTTGACAGATATTCTTCGGGTTTCGGAGACATGTTGCGCTTTGTTACGGATGCGCTGCATATGCGCAATATGCCGCTGCCTGTGTCGTCGGTTGTTCCGCAGACGATGTCTTCATATAATACAAGTTTTTTCACTGACATACCGGTAGTGTATCAAATTTATGTTTTTTTTTCAAAAAAATAAGAAAAAATGGTCCGAAAATGCACATTTAAATCGAATTATATACAGAGGTTTTCATGGAGGATTATATGAATAAAAATGTCAAATCGTTTTGTATCTGGTTTATGCAGGTTGCGGGGATTTGTGCAGCCGTACTGTTTTCGATTTGCCCTGTCTCCTGCAAAGTGACTGACGAAGGACTGCAGATTCTGCACGGCGACTATACGGCGCCGGTGATAGAGTCGTATTCCGTGACCGACGCATTTTCCGTGGCTGTATTTTTTTCCAGAAAAGTTCAGCTGACGGGAGCCGTACTGATTCCCGCTTCAGAATCGTCCGCATCGCAAAGCGGCGGTTCCGACGACACTGCTCCGTCGCTTGAGTCGGCATCAGGGGCGGACAACGCTGTTACGGTGAACATCTCCTATGACGAAACCGGAAAAAAGGTGACGGTAACTGCCGCGGAAGAATTAGCTGCCGGCGGCCGCTATGAATTGTACGGCGATGCTGCGGACGAAACGGGAAATACGCTGACGTTCTGCATTCCGTTTACCGGATACAACAGCAGAGTGCCCCGCGTGCTCATCAGCGAGATACATCCGGGATATGTTTCCGGCTCGAACAGGTGCGAGTTTATAGAGCTGTATGCGCTCACGGCCGGCAATCTTGCGGGGCTCGAAGTATACAGTGCGAACGACGGCGAAGACAGAGGATTTGTGCTGCCGGCCGTCGAGGTGAAAGCGGGAGAGGTGATTATTCTGCACATGAGACAAAAGGGCGAAAACTGCATCAGCGAAACAGGAGACGACATTTCCCTTGCGGAAGGAAGTGAAAAAAACGATTATGTTTCGGCAACCGCACGTGATTTATGGGCGGATAACGAGAAAGCGTGCCTCGGAGAAAAGGAAGACGTGATTATTCTTGCGAACTCTTTTTCTGGTGATTTTATGGATGCCGTCATGTACGCCCCGTCGGGAACCGCGTCATGGTCGAAAGACGGTGTAGGGGATACGGCCGCCGGGGTTGTTTCGGCGGGTATATGGAGCAGCGCGGAACCTTCGTCCGCTGTGCAGTCCGACGGCCTCACGACGACGAAAACGCTTGCCCGGCGCGGGTGCATTGCGCTTTATAACGCGGCTCAGAACGGTACGCTTGCCGCCGGTCCGGTTTTGCAGACAGCAGACAGCTGGTATACCGCGGATTCAAAAACCGCATCACCCGGAACAGTCGAATAAGGGCCTGCCGCAGATTGTGTCAGATGTTCAGATGTATAGTAAAAACTGCATCTTTTTGATATACTGATTGTATGTCTGAATTATTAGCACCTGCGGGTAATATTGAATCTCTCGATGCTGCGATCGGCGAAGGCGCCGATGCGGTATATCTCGGCCTGAAAAGTTTTAATGCGCGGCTCAGAACGTCGAACTTTGCGTGGAATCAGTTTGAGGCTGCGGTCGAGTCCGTGCACCGGCAGGGAAAGAAAATTTATGTGACGGTGAATACTGTCTGCGAGGAAAGTGAAACTGAACGGTTGTACAGGCTGCTTTCGTATCTGCACAACGTGAAGCCGGACGGGCTCATCGTGCAGGATTTTGCGGTTATACGTATGGCGCAGCAGTTTTTCCCCGATATGGAACTCCACGCTTCGACTCAGATGAACGTCGAAAGTGCCGCCGGCGTCAATCTGCTCGGCAGGGAAGGATTAAAGCGCGTCGTGCTCGCGCGCGAACTGGGGCTCGAGGAAATCCGCAAAATAAAAGAGTCGACTGAAACACAGCTCGAGATGTTCGTGCACGGCGCGCTCTGCGTGAGCGAGTCGGGATTGTGCCTGTTTTCCAGTTTTCTCGGCGGGAAATCTGCGAACCGCGGTATGTGTACGCAGGCGTGCCGACGCTTTTACACGGCGGAAATGCCGCAGGGACTTGAGCAGGGATATTATTTTTCTCCGTGTGATCTTGAGCTCATCGACCGTATTCCCGACCTCGCGGAAATCGGCATAGATTCTTTCAAAATCGAAGGACGCATGAAGAGCGCGGAGTATGTCGGTGCCGTCGTCTCTGCGTACCGGTATGTTCTGGACCACTGGAAGGAGGACAGGAAAGGCGCCGTGCTCGCGGGAAAGCGCATGCTGTCGTCCGATTTTGCGCGGACGAAAACTTCCTACTGGTACAATTTCAAAACGCAGAAAGAAGGCGTTGAAAAGGCGGGCGGGGAAATACTGAATCCGGCTCAGGCGGGCGGTACGGGAATTTTCCTTGGTACGATTGCGTCTCTCAAAGCCGCTCCCGATGAACTTATAGAGGACGCGAAGAAGAACGCATCTCCCGATACACCGCTGGAACAGCTGCAGATACAGATGGCGCAGTTTTCCGGCGGATCATACGACCCCGACCCGGGCGATTCAATCCGGCTGCACCGTAAGGACGACAGCGGACGCGTAAGCCACAAAGTCAGGAGCGTGGAAGTGCTTGAAAACGGTAAACGCTGGGTGGACATTCCGGGCGGATTTCACACGGGCGACAGCGTATATCTGCTGCAGACAAAATCGATGGCGAAGCGTTATCCGCGCGTATTGCCGAACGATTTGTCCCGTTACCGCCGCCAGCCTGGCGACGAAAAACTGCCTGTGCTCGACCTGACTCCGGTCGGAAAAAATGAGCTTTCATATTTTCCCGAGGGGTTGTACGTGCAGGTGTCGACGCTTTCCGACGTGTTCGTCGTGCAGTCAGCGCATCCGGTACGCGTTATTATCGAACTGAATCATGAAACGCGCGACGGATTGCTGCAGCGCAGGACCGTACTGCCCGTATCGAAGAAGCAGCTGATGATTTCGCTTGATCCGTATTGCCCTGCCGCCTCGGAGGATTCGCTGCGAGGGACGCTTGACGATTTGATTGCCGAAGGATTTACCGCGTTCGTAGTCAACAACGTGGCGCATATAGAGATGCTTAAGGGAAAGGAAAATGTCGACATGGTCGGCGGACCGTATCTGTATACGTTCAACAGATGGGCCGTTTCATGGCTTGAAAACCAGGGGATAGGTACGTTCGTCATGCCGTATGAAAATTCCCGGAAAAATCTTGAATCGACGTTCGAGCAGTCAGTCCGTTCCCGCGTTCTCGTACCTGTGTTCGCATATCCGGCGTTGTTCCGCATGCGCTTTAAGCTGCCGGCGAAATACGATTTTACCTACTTTACCGATAAAGAAGGCGGAACGTTTAAGGTAAACTCGACTCCCGACGGTTCGTTCGTCATGCCGGAAACGGCATTTGCCATCACCGACAAAACCGATTTACTCTACAATGCCGGTTTCAAACGGCTGCTGCTTGATTTTTCGAAAACGAAGGTGACAAAAGGGCAGCTCCGCGAAGTGACTAATTCGATTATTAAAAAGGCCGCATTGCCCGGTGTGTCCCGCTTCAACTGGAAGGAGGGCTTCTATTCTCCCCAGCAGATAGAGGAATACAAGGCAGGAAACGAACGGGCCGCCGCCGCACGGATTGCAGGCAGCGGCTCCGGGCGTTCTCCCGGAAAAACAGGAAACGGCCGTACGGACGCCGGGCGGAGAGGCGGAAAGCATCCCCGCTGAAAATATCAGAACGTCGCTTCTTCGGCTGCGGCAGCCTCAGTTGCCGCAGCTATATCGTTCAGTTCGTCTTTGCTTTCACCTTTTTTCTCAAGGTGCGGTTTAAACTCGATATGCTCGGCGACAATCGATATGCGGCTTGCATTTTTCCCGTCGGTTGTCTTCCAGCGGTCCTGCTTAAGCCTTCCGACGACGCGCATTCCGCGGCCTTTTTCCGTCCGGGTCTGACAATATTCCGCCATCTTTCCGAATACCTCCACATCGAAATACGAGACCTCTTCCACACCTTGTCCGTCGTTGTTTTTGTAATAATGATTGACTGCAAGCGGAATTCTGCAGACTTTGTACCCGTGAGGTGTTTCCTTATATTCCGGTTCACGCGTAATGTTTCCTTCCAGAATGAGAGAGTTTAACTGATTCATACTGATACTCCTTTGATATACAAACGATATGATGTTTCTGTCCGGCCGGGCAAAAAGCGTGCCGCAATTTGTTGTTGCGGCACTGCTATATATATCGCTCTGAATGTTCTGTTTCGGAGTATTTTTTGAAAAAAAATTATTCAGCAGGGACTGCCGATTAACCGTTTTCTGCCAGACGCAGAATGTACAGCTGAACATACATATACAGCGCATCCTGATCTGTTATCTTCTGCATATTCGGTGTTTTGACGAGCGCTTCCGCAAGGCTTTCTATACGTTCGGCTGTGAATGTATGCGCGGAAATAGTGCGTATTACCTTGCGCATATAATCACGAATGAGCGAATTCACATCCTCCGTGAGCTGAGCGTAAGATTCTTTTGCTATAAGCTTGTTCCACTGTTTGCAGTATGAATCGAGTTCGCGGTCGATTGTTGAACCCTCGGGAACGAAATGTCCTTCGAGATTTTTTGCAGCCTCCGCGAGCGCTTCCCTTCTTGTCATGTTTTTACCGCTTTTTCCCGGTTCTTTCTCTTTCCGCAGTTCGGAATCTTCTGATTTTATTTCATCTGCCGGTGATTTCGGCGGCCGCATGAAAAATCCGATAATCTGGGATATGACAGGAATAACATACCAGAACGGAAGCATTATTTTCGCATTTGAAAGAATTGACGAATTGTCGAGCATAAGCAGCTTGCTGTACGGAAGCAGACGTCCGCCGGAAAAAAACTTGAAATCTCCCCCCTCTGTGTTATTCTGCATCTCGATGTCGAGCAGAGGAAGAAAATTCGAAGTGAGGAGCGCGTACAGAACGGGCGATGCCCTCCCGGTCTCCTTTTTGAGGCATTCTTCGAATTTCACCTTATCATGCATTTCAGGAAGCTTTTCGTAATGTTCGAGCGCTCTGAACCATTTATCTATAAGGTTTTTCTCGACTATATCATGCGCTTCATTGCACAGCCGCACGATGAGCGGAAAAACTTTTGTTTTATATACAAGGTAATGCGTACCGGAATCGACCTTGAATACAAGCAGCCGGGGCAGCTCGCTGTTTCTGCTTTCCGACGTGAGAGCCTCGAGAAAATTCTTGAGATCTTCATCAGAATACCGTCCGTGAAGCGGGATACCTTTCGCATCAGTCAGTTTCAGAATTGCCTGCATCGAGTAGAAATACGGCGGTTTATTGAGCGCCTGCTCCAGATCACGCAGCGCATCCTGTTTCTGATGCTGTTTTTGAATTCTGTTTTTAAGCATCAACAGATAAAGCTCCGAAATCGCGACGGACTGCAGCAGATTTATATCCTCGAGAGTCATATCCTTTACTTTTTCGAAATCCTGACGGATGAAATAGCAGAGCTGACTCCAGAAGTAGAAAGAATCGCCCGACGATTCCACCGACTGCACGGCGCTGTCCGGCCTGCTCACAAACTGTTCGAAGAACGTCTTCGTCGAAATTTCTTTTCCGGGATTTGCGTTGCGGAGTTTTTTCAGAAAATAGTCGTGATATTCTTCTTTTTTGAGCATTGCCCGGAGTTTTGCCATTGCCGCGTCGGTGAGAACATTTACGGGAACGCATTCCGGAAACAGAATTGCCGGTGCGTCGTGCGGCAGCTGTAAACAGTACAACAGAGGAGACTTAAGATCCTGTTTCGCAAATAAAACGGGGAGATGATCCGCGGCATTTTCCCTTTCTATTGCTTCCAGCGGCACCTGTTTGGGCAGGTCCGTAATCGACGGAAACGGGACGGAAGAATTGAGCGAAATTTCCTTATATCTTTGTGCGTACTGGGCCGTAAAGTACATGATGACGATGACGGTCAGTTTGTCCGGCGCGCGGTCGAGAAAATATACAAGATGTTTTTCCGCAAGTTTCTCGAGTTCTGCCCGAACAGCATCTTCCGTGTTACCGAGATATTTTATAAGTTCAGCCTGTTCTTCAACATGATGTTCCGCATATCGTTTTATATAGTCGCAGAAATCACGAAAGTTGACAAAGGCCGACCCCTGTCTGGTCGCATAAAAACGAAGCAGCGTTCCCAAATTTGCTGATGTAGACATGTAGACATTGTAGCAGTAAAAAATGCTTTCCGCAACTTCAATTTAAGGTACGATCCCATTCCGGGACTTGCAGGAGAGACCGTATAAGAATAAAATGAAATAATCAACAGCCTCGACCCAAGGGTCGAGGTATGTTGTTCTCTAAAGGTATTGCAGTCGGGATTTAATACCCTTCATACGCCCCAAGGGGCGGGGTATTAAACCCTCCTCACGAATAAAATCAGAAGGACTAAAATGAATTCAAAACGCATGAAGAATCTTCATCCGTATGTGCCGGGTGAACAACCTCAAGACAGGGAATATATAAAGCTCAACGCAAACGAGAATCCGTATCCGCCGTGTGCTGAAGTTGTTTCGGCCGTTGCTGATTTTGTGACCGGTTATCCGGAAAAGCTCGGACTGTATCCAGATCCTGATTCGCTTGTTCTGCATGAAGCGATTGCCGGCATGATTAACAGAACGGGCGGCGTTCTCTGCCGCGCCGTATCCGACGGAAAACAGTGCCGGCCCGCGGAACAGGACAAAATTCCGTTTACAGTCACGCCCGACATGATTTACAGCGGCAACGGCAGCGACGAAGTTCTTTCGTTCGTCTTCTATGCGTTTTTCGACAGCAGCAGAAGACTCGTCGTGCCGGAATTTTCGTACAGCTTTTATCCCGTATACGGCGGGTTCTATAACATTCCGCTCGATCCGGTAAAGCTCAACGGCGACTGGACGCTCGATACGGCAAAAATGGCGGCGCATGAAAGACGGAACAGATCGGGCATCATTTTTGCAAATCCGAACGCGCCGACAGGACGAGGCCTTACCCGCAGAGAGGTGCGCGAAATGCTCCTGAATACGCGGAGAGACAAAGTGTTCGTAGTTGACGAAGCATACGTCGATTTCGGCGGCGAAAGCTGCATTCCGCTGCTCGCGGAGTTTCCGAATCTTCTGATTGTGCGCACGTTCAGCAAGAGCCTGTGCAGCGCGGGCATGCGTCTCGGCTACATCGTCGCTTCTCCGGAGCTTGTACGGACTGTTACAACGGTGAAAAATTCGCTCAATCATTTTCCGATAGACGCAGTGGCTCAGGTTGCAGGGAGTACGGCCTGCGCCAACGATGCGTATTACGCGGACTGCGCGAAGAAAATTACCGTCGAACGGGAGAAGTTTACAAGCTTCCTTCAGGCGCTCGGCTGGGACGTCGTTCCTTCGCAGACTAATTTCGTGTTTGTGAAAAAGAACGGCATCGGCGGCGAAGAGGCATACCGGAAAATAAAGGAGCATGGAATTCTCGTGCGCCATTTTGCGACAAATGGAATTGAGGATTATCTCCGCATAACAATCGGAACGGCCGGCCAGATGCAGACGCTCTGCACTGCGATGGAGCATATTTTATAGGAGAATGAAAGATTGCGGGCAGTCGCGCAGCAATCATGAATGTCTCGTATTGGAAACAAAGCGGAGCTTTGTTAACTTTTTTTTATAGGAGAATGTGTATGAAATTTTTAGTTATATCGGATCTGCACGGAAATATACCGATGCTCGACAAGCTCGACGGCGAGTTCAAATCAGCCGATGCGGTGCTGTTCGCGGGGGACTTTGCAGAGTTCAATCATCCTGAAACCGGAACGCCCTCGCTCGAAGCGCTGTGCAAAAAACACGAAACGATTTTTTCCGTCATCGGAAACTGCGACGAACCCGATTTCCTTGAGGAAATCGAAAAGAAGGATATCAGTGTCGAAGATACACTCGTGTATCACGACGGATTATACTTTGCGGGAAGCGGCGGCGGCAGCGAATTTAAGGGGACGACGCCGAACGAACGGACCGACGAGGAACTGCTCTCCGATTTCAACATTGTGGAAAATACGAAAGAAGGCGGCGGGGACGGACGCTGGAATAACCTTATCCTCATCATGCACAATCCGCCGAAAGACACGAAGTGCGACGCCGTGAGTCCGACCGTGCACGTCGGTTCCCCGCTGCTCCGCAGATTCATCGAAGAGAAAGCGCCGCTCGCCGTCGTTACCGGTCACATCCACGAAGCCGTTGCGATAGACACAATCGGCGGCACTGTCGTCATTAATCCCGGCCCGCTTGCGGACGGATGCTATGCGGTCATGGAAGTTGAAAAAGACGGCGGCGTCTGGAAAGTAACGCGTGCCGGGCTGAAGAAGGCTGATTGATTCGTGCGGAGAAATTATCTGCTCGAACAGATTCTGAATCCCATGTAATTGTAGACTTCGTTGGGATCGTACGAGTAGCGGTCGCCCGCGAAGATGAACGCAGTGTACGGCGACCAGCTGCCTCCGCGGCTTACCCGCTGTGAACCGTAATCAGGCCCGGCCTCGCGTTTCCCTTTTTCCTGTTCCGTATAATCCGCGAACCAGTCCCAGCAGAATTCAAGCACGTTGCCGCTCATGTCGTACAGGCCGGCGCCGTTTGCATTTCCGGAACCTGCCGCCGGCGGAGCGTCGGGTGTAAAAACCGTTCCCGCAGTTCCGACAGTGCGGGTCATGTTTGTATTTATGTCGAGCCACGCAACAGTCTGTTCGCTCTTGACTCGTACGTCGCCTTTCAGGCTGTCGTCTTCCTGACCGCTGGCATAATCTCCGCGCTGGAATCCCGTTTTCATGACGCGCGCGGCATATTCCCATTCCGTTTCGGTCGGAAGCCGGTAACCGTCCGCATCCCAGTCGCAGACCGCGAGATCGCAGGCCGCCGTGTCGGAGGAATCGCGGAGAACTTTCCTTTTGTATGTGTAGCAGGGCGTCCTGCCCTCGATTTCGCTGAGCGCGTTGCACCATACGACCGCATCATACCAGCTTATCATCGTGACGGGTTGCAGACTGCCGGCATCGGTCGGAAAGCGGCCTCGTCTTCCTGCAGAACCTTCCTGTCCCGGATTTGCAAAAGCGTATCCGCGTTTTTCGGCTTCGACCCGTGTGCGGAACCACAATGCGTACGTCGTTTCATATTTGTTGATTTCGAACGGCTCGACATACCGCACCGCCGTGTAAGACTGGCTGTTGTCGCCGATAACGAAGGAACTTTCTTTTCCTGACGTCCTCGCAAGCTGAACCATATCGATGTCGTGAAAGGAATTTGATGCCGTCTGAGCGGCGAGAGGCAGCAGCACCACTGCGAACAGCGCAGAAACACTGATTTTTTTCATCTTCAGTTTTTCCTCCTTCGTGGAAGTTTTTGTACGGACGAATGGTCTCGCAGCATATATGCCGTGATGATTGTAGTCAGCAGACAGACGCCGGAAATCGCGAACATGCCTATCCATCCGTTGTGTGCGAACGGAAGCGGAACGTTCATGCCGAAAAAGCTCGTTATGAAAGTGGGGACCATAAGCACCAGGTTTATAACGGTGAGTTTTTTCATGATGACGTTGAGGTTGTTCGAAATGACGGACGTGAACGTATCCATAAGACTTGTAAGAATGTTGCTGTACGTATCCGCCATTCCCATCGCCTGCCGGTTATCGATTTCGATGTCGTCGAACCAGTCGTTGTCGTCGTCGTCGAAAGTCATCAGTTTTGTTTTACGCAGTTTTGTGAGCAGAAGCTGATTGCTCGAGAGCGATGTCGTGAAATATTCAAGCGATTTCTGCAGATTGAGCATCCTGATGATTTCCTTATTTTCAATGGAGCCCTGCAGGTCGCGCTGAATTGCCGAAGTCTGTTTGTTTATTTCCTTGAGGTATTTGAGAAAAGTAATGTCCGCCCTGCTGAGCAGTCTGATGATGAATGCCGGAAAATCGGCAAGCTCGATTCCCTTTACCCGGCCCGACGAAATATCCTCAAGTACTTCATTGTTCGAGCCGCAGATTGTGATAATCGTGTTTCCCTCAATGATGATGCCGATCGGAATAGTGTAATAGGGAACATCGGCGTTCGCTTCGTAAATGGGGATGCGCACGATTGTGAGCACATATGTGTCGCCGTCTTCGATACGGGAGAGTTCGTCGGGATCGAGGATATCAGTTATGTGGTCGTAATCAATACCGCAGCTTGCTTCGAGCAGCGACGAATCAATGTTCGTCACGTTACGGGCATCGACCCAGACGGCTGCGGAAGAATCTATCTGATTTTTATTAACGCGTAAAAATTGTCCGTCTTTCTGCTGCCAGTATGTAATCATTTTTTCAGATGCCCTTATAAAATAGTACCAGAAAAAGCGGTGAAGCGCAACAAAGTAAAAAATCAAAACAAAAAAACATTTTTTTCCTGAAAAACTTCCGTTTTTTGCCATTTCAACGCTATTTAAACAGTGAACAAATTTGAGCGGTGGAATATTGCTGAACGGAGGTAATAACCGATGATGAAAAATCCGCTTCCGATGGACGGGCTGGGATTTAACGTGCGGCAGATACGAATAGCAGCTGAAATGGCGGGAGAAAAGAACGGCCTCATCGTTATATGCGGCCCGAAAAAAGCAGGTAAGGCCGCGACGGTCGAGGCGCTTTTACTGCTTGTAAAACGGGAGTGCGGCGCAGAGATTGTCGTAACGGGGGAAATATGCGGTGCGGAAAGTGCGCAGACAGCAGTGCGGGCGTCGCTTGCCGGAAGTCTTGTGCTGGCGACGCTGCAGGCGGACGACACTGCGGGCGCCTTTATGCGCCTGGTCGATTTCGGTGTCGAGCCGTCGGTGCTTGCTTCGGTATTAAAAGGCGTAATCGTGCAGAAACTTGTCCGCAGAAACAAAGAGGTGATACTGCTTGCGGACGTTGCATCTGTCCGTAAAAACCTCAGTGACGCAGCGGTACGCCGCTGTACGGCAGACGATTTGAACGACTGTTTTTTGCACTGCACGAACGTGATAAGCGAAATATTAAAGTCAATAAAATGTCTGCCGCGTCCCGTATACATAAACCGCCGGAGACAAGCGTCAGACCGGATGTACCGGGAAGCCGCACCCCG
Source organism: Treponema sp. UBA4873 (assembly GCA_002399405.1). Lineage (GTDB taxonomy): Bacteria > Spirochaetota > Spirochaetia > Treponematales > Treponemataceae > Treponema_D. Next base: position 183,637 of record DHDP01000018.1, read on the forward strand.
GAGACAGAATTAGTAAGGAGATGAAAAAATGAGGAGAAAAGAAAGCATGGGAGAACAGAATCTCCGTACGGCAGAAAATCTGCGTGTACCGGAACTTTCGCAATTCCTGCAGCAGAGACGGCCGCCGTTGGAAAAACATCGCAGGAAGCCGGCGTCTTCCGCTCACGTGCCGGAACAGCGGCAGAAAATGATACGGTACGGATACCGTAATTCTGCAGGGGGTTCCGTCCGCCGTCCTTTTCTGATTGCGGACAATTTATTCCGGTTGAAGTCTGTCCGTCTGTCCTGCGCACAGCGCCGGTACGCGATCAGATTCGGGAAAAGCGGGACGGAATTTACAGTGCATGTAAAATATCAGACCATTCCGGGAGGGAAACGATGAAAAACAAGGCTGCATTTGTTGCTGTTTGTTTTCTGCTTTTTCCCCGCGGGCACTTTTCATATGCGCGCGATATGTGTCCGTACAGCATTGACGGCTATGTATCACTGTCTTCAGAGTCGGCCGCGTTCAAATATGCGGGAATGAACATCACCTTTTATAATAAAACCGGTAAAGACATAAAGCGCATCACATTCAATTTCTTTTTATATGACGAGGACGGAAATCCTCCTTTTCCGGGAAACAACTGCATTACAGTCGACTGCGTGCAGGCAGTGAAAGCGTACGACACAGTTGATTTCTGCGTGAGCCTGGACGAATACATGGTAACCGTTCCCGATGAACCGTATCAGACCGATTTTTTATACGCGGGCAGAATTGAATACGAAGACGGAACCGTATGGGAAGATCCGTACGGATTATACGTCATGGAGTAAAACGTACGGCAATTATACACGGGTACTATTAGCAGGATAAAAAATCTGCGGGTCCCAGCGACGGCAAAAAAAACAGGGGCTCCCCTCGCTTCTCGCGGCTGAAGCCGCTTGGCTCGGACCCCGCTTTTTTTGCCTGCGTCCCGCAGATTTTTTATCCCTCTTGCTGCATCTGAAATAATTACCGGCGTTGATTATTACTTTACGAATTCCTTTTTCAGAAAGTCGAGGTCGAGTTCCGGATAAAGCACGTGTTTGGAAAGCAGCGCTTTTACGCGTTTCTTTGCCGCCTCTTCTACTTCAGAGGAAAGCTCAATCTTTCCTTTCGCCGGTTTTCCTTCCTTTGTGAGTCCCGGCTTTGTTCCTTTGAGTACGAAGTCGATGATGGCTGCGACTTCCTTCATGTCGCCCGTATCCATGCCGAGCGTCGTAATGCCCGGCGTACCGACGCGGATACCCGACGTCCACCACGGACCGTTTTTATCGAAGGGAAGGGCGTTCGCATTGAGCGTGACGCCGCATTTGAACATGGCTGCTTCCGCCTGTTTCCCCGTCAGACCGTACGTTGTGACGTCTATAAGCATAAGGTGGTTATCCGTGCCGCCTGTCTGAAGTCTCATTCCGAGCTTCTGGCATTCTGCTGCGAGCGCCTGTGCGTTGGAGACGACATTGTGCGCCCACTGCTGATAAGACGGGGTACGCGCTTCCTTGAATGCGATTGCTTTCGCTGCAATGATCTGATTAAGCGGTCCGCCGAGCACCATCGGGCAGCCTTTGTTCACGTCGTCGATGAACTCTTTTTTGCAGAGTATGAGGGCACCGCGCGGTCCGCGGAGTGTTTTATGGGTTGTCGTCGTGACGATGTCAGCCCATTTTACCGGATCGTAGTCGCCGGTGAATACTTTTCCGGCGACGAGTCCTGCGAAGTGCGCCATATCAACCATCAGCACTGCTCCGCATTTGTCCGCAATTTCACGGAAACGGCGGAAATTGATTTTCCGGGGATATGCCGAATATCCTGCGAGCAGAATCAGCGGTTTTACTTCCATGGCCTGTTTTTCTATTTCATCGTAGTCGAGAAGACCTGTTTCCCGGTCTACCGTATACGGATGGCTCTCGAACATTTTGGCGGAAACGTTCATGCGGTAACCGTGCGTAAGATGTCCGCCCGAATAGTAATCGAGTCCCATAAGCCGCTGGTTACCGAGCTTTTTGCGGAGACTTTCCCATTGTGTTTCCGTAAGGTCCGTAACGCTTTTTGCGCCGAATTCTTCAAGCGCCGGCATTTCTATTTTATGGTTGAGAATCGCCCAGTAGGCGACGACGTTTGCGTCGCAGCCTGCATGCGGCTGTACATACGCGTAATCGGCTTCAAACAACGCTTCTGCTTCACGCGCGGCCGCCGATTCGACGGCGTCGATGTTCTCACATCCGCCGTAGTATCTGTGTTCCGGATATCCCTCGGCGTATTTGTCCGTGAGCAGATTGCCCATAGCAGCCTGTACGTTCAGCGAGCAGTAATTTTCGCTTGCGACGAGTTTAAGATGCGCGCGCTGTGTTTCGAGCTCTTTTACGATGCTTGACGCAATTTCCGGTCCGACTGCAGCGACTTCCTGCAGATTTGCGACGTACGCTGTCATTGCAGCATCCGGTTTTCCGTTGCACAGGGCAAGATAATCTTCCAAAGGTGTAGACATTTTTTTATACCTCTCAAAAAATGATTTTCCCCGGTCCAGGCGCGCGGCCGCAGGTTTCCTTCACGATGGTAATTCATCTGAAACGCCAGAAGGATATTTCTGAAATATGATAGTAGAAACCTGCAGAAAGTTCAACATTGCTGCAGATTTTCCCGGAGACTGCAGACATCATTTAAAATGCTTGACACGGAGCCATTTTTGGGTTAGCCTTAATATGATTCTGGTTCTCTAAAGACAGTTCTGATGGACTTTCTTCGTTTTGAATGTATGTTTCTTCAGATTACGGTATTCAGAAAACGCAGATTGCAGCTGGCATCAGCAAATAACAAGTGCCGTAATCGGCAAGAGGAACATGGATATGTCCAAAAAAATTTATGTTGGTAATCTTAATTACGCAACGACAGAGGATACTCTGAAAAACAACTTCTCTTCTTTTGGCGAAGTTCTTTCAGCAGTAGTAATCAAAGACCGTTTTACAGAGCAGTCTAAAGGTTTCGGTTTTGTCGAAATGGCAGATGATTCAGCAGCCGATGCTGCTATTGCTGCAATGAACGGCAAAGAGGTTGATGGCCGCCGCGTCCGCGTAAATATTGCTGAAGAGCGTCCGCAGACCCGCCGTCCGAGATACAACAGCCGCGACGGAAACGGTGGAAACCGCTAGGGAAACGCCGGTTAAATCATCGCGGTTTAATCGGAATGTCGCTGATATCAGATAAACTGATTCGAAAAGCCGGCTGGCAGCAATGTACAGCCGGCTTTTTTGTGATATACTGTCTGCATGTCGTTTCTTCCTGAACATTTTTCAGAATATCTGGCACCGGACTGCAATAGATGCGCATTCATTCAGTCATATCTTGCAGTGCGCGGCGTTTCTTCCGTCGTACTGCCTGTCGACGGCAAAAATCATGTCTATGTAAAATTTCCTTCAAGTCATTATAATCCGCAGTTCAAAATAAAGACAGTAATTGCTCATTACGACCGCGCAGACGGAAGTCCCGGTGCGAACGACAACAGCGCCGCTGATTTCTGCCTCATGGACTGGGCCGTCAGGCTGCAGCAGCGTGCGGATTTTCATAATGTGCGCCTGCTTTTTACAGACGGCGAAGAGCTTGGAGAAAACGGCGTTGCTGAGCAGGGCGCGTTTTCGCTTGCATCGCTGTTCAAGCGGCTCGGTATAACGAACGACGACGTGTACGTATTCGACTGTGTCGGCCGCGGTACGATTCCCGTAGTCGGGAAAACGACGGAAATGCTCAAAGCGCCTTTCCTGTTCAGGAAGAAATTTTTCAGTCTGGAGGAGCGTACGGAAGAGCTGCTTCGGAAAACGGGAACGGGCCGCTGGCTTACGCTGCCGCTGCCGTACAGCGACAACGCGGGATTCATTGCATGCGGAATACCGGCAGTCGCGATAACCATGCTGCCAGAAGATGAGGCCGACAGATACCTTGCTGCATTAATAAAAGAAAAGACGCTTGAACGTTTTGTGAGGAATCACGAAGTTTCCGACAAAAAAGATGCGGATCGCCTCCGCGGTATGACGCCTCAGACATGGCGCCTGTTTCACACACCGTACGACAACGAGCAGAGCCTGACGCCGAAAAGTTTTGCGGTTACGGCAAAAATCCTCGACGCACTTGCGGACGAGAAAACTGTTTCTTATTAACGGAACGGCTTCGGATCAAAGCGCAGCGTAAACGACGTTCTTTATGCGGCGCACCGTCGTTGTCGTTCCCGAGTCCGTGAGCTGGGTAAAGAACAGCACGGCGAGATCGTTCGACGGATCTATCATCATGAATGTACCGAGCCAGCCGTCCCAGCCGTATTCGCCTGCAGCGCCGAACGATTTGCTTAGTCCCGGATCGGTCATGATCCTGAGCAGGTTTGCATATGTGTATCCGGCGAGGTGCGGCAGCTTTGATTCGAACGACTGCTGTAATCCGTCAGGAAGATGCGCTGTTCTCATGAAATTCACCGTACGGTTCTGAAGAACATGCGAACCGTTGAATGTGCCGTTTCCAAGGAGCATTCGCGCGAACCGCATGTAGTCGTCTATTGTCGAGACGAGTCCGGCGCCTCCCGCTTCGTATGCCGGCGGCTCCTTCATAGAATGCTGCACCCCCAGATTCGAGTCCGTATAAAGTGCAAGCTCTCCGTGTCCTGTATGCTGATACACATGTGCAAGTCTCGTTTGTTTTTCTTCGGGAACATAAAATCCTGTGTCTTCCATTCCGAGCGGATTGAATATGCGCGTTCTGAAAAAATCTCCGAGCTTCATGCCGGACACTGTTTCAACGACGACACCGAGAACGTCGGCGGAAAGACCGTACTGATAATCAGTCCCCGGTTCAAACGCGAGCGGAATTTTTCCGAGCTGCCGGACGAAATCCGAAGTCGTGACGGGATTCTTCGAATCTATTCCGGCTTTTACATTTTCGATGAGCACCGTCGTCTGTCTTTCGGCTTCGTTCGAGTTTCCTCCGTACGTAAGGCCGCTCGTCATGTTGAGCAAATCCTGAATTGTCACAGGCTTCGCTGACGGAACGATTCTGCCGTCGTTCGTGCAGTATTTCGGGTTTGAAAACTCCGGAATAAATTCTGCAACGTCGTCGAGCAAATCGATTCTGCCTTCCTCAATCAGCATCATGACGGCGGCGGAAGTAATCGGTTTGCTCATCGAATACAGTCGGCAGATTGTGTCACGCGAGAATTTTTTTCCGGCTTCTTTATCAGCCATACCGGCTTCCCAGTATCCCTGCTCGTGTCCGCGCTGATAAACGAGACAGCTCGCTCCTGCCGTATACTGAGTCGAGACGGCATTATTGAGAATTTCCTGTGTGTGGTTTAATTGTTTGTGATCCATCTGCGTTTGTTCCTCATCACTGTTTTTTTGCGGTACGGCTATGCGAATAATCCGAGTTTCTGCAGACCGTCGTAGACGAGCTGGACTGAAAGCCCAGCGAGAATAAGCCCGACGATTTTTTCAAGGACGAACAATCCTGTTGTTCCTATTACTTTGACAAGAAGCGATGCGCTGCGGAGGACGAAGTATTCTATTAACAATCCGAGTGCAAGCGCCGTTATAACCATGATGAAGGTGACGAAATTGAAAGGGGACGAAGCGGTATACAGCATGATAGTCGTAATCATTCCGGGACCGGCGATGAGCGGAATAGCAAGCGGAAACACGGCGATCATCGTTGTCTGATCCGTGTCGAGAGTTGAGCGCGGCGTGTGCCGTGCACGGGGTTTGCTCTGAATCATGTCGAGCGCGATCGTAAAAAGAATAATGCCGCCGGAAATATAAAAGGCTCCCGCGGTAATGCCGAAAAATTTCAGAATAAAATGTCCGAATACGGCAAAAACAAGCAGTACGGCACCCGCTATGACGACGGCCTCCTTGAGTATGTGCAGCTGCGTTTTACGGTCGTAGGCCGACGCAACTGCAAGAAAAGGCGGCGTATTGCCGAGCGGATCAAGGAGAATAATGAACGTGAAGAATATCTTCAGGAACTGCGTAAGTATATCTGTGGCCATGAAAACGAGTATAGTGCATGCGGCGCCTCAGGACAAGTGACGTCACTTCTCCATCCCCTTCTTGATTTTCAGGAACATTCCGAGAGATATGAATATTGCGACCACGTCCGCTACGGGCTGTGCGAAAATGATTCCGTTCAGACCGGCGATTATGCGTCCTATGAGCAGCATCGGGATAAAGACGAATCCCTGCCTGCTGATCGAGAGAACGAGCGCCGGAACGGCTTTCCCGAACGCCTGAAACGCAAATTCGAAGACAAACATGATGCCGAGCACCGGAGCGGAAAGCATGAGTGCGCGGAGCATGGATACGCCCTCCGCAATTACTTCGGTGTTATCGATGAAAACGCCGACAATCCGGTGCGTAAAAATCAGATAGACTGTCGTGAGAATCGTTCCTGCGGTAACGTTGCATATCATTGTAAAACGCATAACCGATTTCATCCGCGCAAAATTTCCGGAGGCGTAATTATATCCGACAAGAGGCTGGCTGCCCATTGAAAATCCGAGCTGCACGAAAATGACGAGCATGTTTGCCTTCATTGCGATTCCCATTGCCGCAACGGCAATGTCGCCGTAGGAGACAAGGAATTTGTTAAGGATGATGTTGCTTGTACTCATGAGAATATTGTTAAGAGAAGCAGGAAGTCCTATTGCTATTACACCTGCCAATATTCCGCCGCTCATCATGAAATCCGAGGGATGAAGCGACAGCATCGATTTACCTTTCAGAATATAAACAAGATAGTATGCAACGGTGAGAATGTTGCCGAGAACTGTCGCGATTGCCGCCCCTCCGACGCCCATGTCGAGAAGACGTATTTGTATCGGACCGAGCGAAAAACTGTGGAGGATGAATACCGGATCAAGAATGATGTTTGCGACTGTTCCGAGCATCATTCCGTTCATGGAGACTTTCGCCGCGCCTTCTCCGCGTACGAGACTGCTGAACGCGGTTGAAAGAACGACTGCCGGTGCGCCCCATGCGATGTATTTCAGATACGTGTGTGCATAGCTGAGTGTGTTGTCGCTCGCACCCGACGCAGTCAGAATGGGGACTGCAAAAAAAAGAAATACTGCGCCGCCGATGACGCCCGCTACGATGCCTCCGTAGAAGCTGAACGAGCTGATATGTCTGGCTTTTCCATAATCCTTTTCCCCGAGAGCACGCGAAAGGAACGTCGAACCGCCTACGCCGAACATGTTCCCCACCGCCATAAGCAGCAGAAAAACGGGAGTCGCTACGGACACGGCAGCTACCTTGTTCGGGTCTCCGATTTGTCCGACAAAGAATGTGTCCACCATATTGTACAATACGGTGACCATCATGCTGATAACAGTCGGAACGGCGAGTTTTAATACGGCCTTGGGAACAGGTTCGTTTTCAAAAAGAGAAATATTTTGTATCATGATTATATGGTCTCCAGAGCGCCTTCCCCTGCAAGGTTTTCGAGTATTTTGTCGAGCAGGGTATTGAGTTGTTTTTTTTCTTTCTCCGACATATTTTTTTGAAGTACCGAATCCATTTTTTCGCGGTGCTTTTTTACCGTTTTCCAGGTTTTGGAAGCGTCTATAGATGCAGTAACCAGCGTGCAGCGTTTGTCGCCCGGATCAGTTTCCGTGGTGACGAATCCTTTTTTTTCAAGACGACCGACGATACCGATTACAGTCGGATGCGTGAGCCGGAAATAATTTTCGATTGACTTAAGATTCACCGGTTCTCCCCTGCATTCGTCCTCCAGATACGAGAGCAGATTTATTTGTGAAAAGGTAAGGCCCAGCGGTTTGAGTTTCGCATCAACTGAATTTATTAAAGCTAAATTTATTAATTTCAGTTTGTATCCGAGCGGTTTATCTTTATCTATTGGTAGCATGCTACCAATAATAGTAGGATGCTACTGATTAGTCAATGGATAGGGGGATTGACTTTTGTGAAAAAAAATTTGTAAAATTTAACCGTTCCCGTGCAAAAAACGTATTATGCATAAAAGAACCTGCAATTTTTTAATGAAGAAGAAAGGATTTGATTTACTGCATCTTTCGAAGAGTACGGCAGCGGAATATGTCCACGAACTTCCGGAAAACATCTTGTGACAAAGAAGCAGCGGGAAACAAACGGTGTGTCTGTGTAAAAGCTGACTGAACCGGGGGGAAATATTATGCCGGATATGTGGAAAAATATCACGAAAGACAGGCGCGTATGTTTGACGGCGTGAACAATAACGATATGATGATAACCGTTCGGACTATTCAGCAGGCATATTATCTTATATATCAGGAACGCGAAAAATCCCGGCTGGCCGGCGGGTGATTCCGTCATCATAAAAAGAACTCAAAATTCAAAAGTAGTGATATACTTGATTTAGTATGCGGTCGTCCATGTATTCGAAAAGAGTTATATATTTTCTCCCTGTTGTCAGCTTTCCGGTTTTATTTCAAACAGCGGCGTTCCTCCGCATCATAGAAAAAATCGATTGGAATGCTGCTCCTCAGGATCCCATCCTTCAGACTTTTGCAGTCATTTTGGTCATGATGTTCTGCCTTTTGTCGATCTATCTTATCAGTCAGACGTATGTGCAGGCTTTACTGTTTATAATAAGCATATTATGCAGCTGGTTCATAATACAGGAACTCGGAACAACTGAGCGGATAGGCATCTATGTGCTTCTGGCGCTTGCTTCTGAAATTCCGATCGTTTTTTCAGATTATCTGGGACTCGTCTGTCTGTGCGTGATGCTTGCCGTTCAGTTTTCAGCATTCAGGGAGCATGCGGCCGCGCAGTTCGCAGCGGAAAATATTCCTGTGCGGACGTTTGTTTTTCTTGCCGTTTACAGCAGCCTGCTCGCCGGTTTCGGACTGCTGTACAGATATCTCGTCAATAAACTTACCGACATGCGTCATGAGGTATCGCGCATGGCGACGGTAATGGACAACATTTCAAACACGAATCTTGAGTATCAGAATTATGTTTCAACAGTCGAGCGTTCGGCCGTCGAAAAAGAGCGTCAGCGGATATCGCGCGAGATTCACGACATTATCGGATATACGATGATAAACATGCTGATGCTTATTCAGGCCGCACAAACAAGTTCTGATGAGAGGCAGGTGCACGCGCTGCTCGACAAGGCTCAGATGCATTTGGCGGAAAGCGTTGATGAAGCGAGACTTTCGCTTTACAAACTGCGGGACGAAAAGCTCGATATGCTTCACGGAAAAGAATTGTTTTCCAAATTAACAAAAGCGTTTTCAGAGATTACCGGGGTAAAAATACTGGCTGATTTCGGGAATCTTCCCGATCATATCAGTGAGGACGCGGAAAAAGTGCTGTTTCGCATGCTGGAAGAGAGTATGACGAATACGTTCAAGCACGGAAATGCAAGTTACATAACGATTCATTTTTTGTATAAGGACGATGCGATATCTCTGCGCATTTTTGACAACGGGACAAACAGACTTGCGCCGGGAATGGAAATAAAGGAGGGAATAGGATTGAGCGGCATGAGGGAACGACTGGAACCGCTGCACGGGACATTGTCGGCGGGGTATGTAAAGGACGGTTTTCTGCTCTATGCTGTAATTCCCGAACCGGGAGAACAGGGATGAATAAACAGAGAGATACAAAACTGCGGCTTCTGCTCGTCGACGACCAATATTTGTTTTTGGAAAGCCTTAAAATCGTGCTTGAGAATATAGCCGGCGATATTCTGGTTGCGGGAACGGCGGAAAACGGAGAGGAGGCGGTCCGTTTTCTTGAAAGCACGGGCGGAGAAAAACCTGTCGATGCTGTACTCATGGATGTCAGAATGGAAGTGATGGACGGCGTTACCGCATCCAGGATAATACATGAAAAATATCCTCTGGTGCACATTATTATGCTCACGACGTTTGAGGATGATTCGTATGTGCGTGAGGCGATGGTAAACGGAGCAGCCGGATATCTTCTGAAGAATATTGCGCCGAGAATGCTTGTTTCGGCGGTGCGCGCGGTATGCGACGGCTCCGTGATAATGGATCCGAATGTCGCGGGGTCTCTCCTTCAGGCGCTCTCAGCGAAAAAAGAAACGGGAAAGGATTTACTTGAAGAGCAGCTCCCCGACTGGTTCTACGAACTGAATACGAAGGAACGGCAGATTATTAAAGAAATGCTGAAAGGGAAAAATAATAAGGAAATCGCGTATGACATACACGTGGGGGAACAGACTATCAGAAATTATGTTTCTGCCCTGTACGACAAACTCGGGGTTTCCGACCGCGGAGAAATGCTTAAAAAAGTCAGGCAGATTCCGGCAGCAAGCTTTTATTGACGAAAAAAACTGCGTTTCAGTTAATGAAAGTACAAATAGAGTACAAATGTAACTACCGGAAATTGCGGTTTACCTTCAGAATAGTATGAAAATAAAGTACCATTTATGGAGGAAGTACATGAAAAGAGGTGTTTTCATTTTAGCGGCAGCGGCGGGCCTTTTATCCGCTTTTTCGCTGTTCATGAGCTGCAGCAGAAAAACTGCTGCAGAAACTGTCGTTCTTACTATGGGTTCATGGCGTGCCGACGATGTGACGCAGATGAACAATCTCCTTGCAGAATACAAAAAGCTTGTTCCTGATGTCGATATACAGTTCAAGCCGACGAATCCTTCCGATTACAATGCAACGCTTCGGCTGCAGCTCGACAGCGGCACGGGACCGGACCTCATGTACGCACGTTCGTATGCGACCGGACAGGAATTGTACGAGGCCGGTTTCTTTGCAGACTGCACTGATATCCCCGGACTGCTCGACAACTTCAGCGCAACAAACCGCGCTCCCTGGACCACAAAAGACGGAAAGATGTTTGCCGTTCCGTTCGCAGCCGTCTCTCACGCGGTCTATTACAATAAGGATATTTTTGCGAAGGCGGGCGTTTCCGTACCGCAGACATGGGAGGATTTTCTTGCTCTCTGCAAAACGCTCAAAGACAAAGGATATACGCCGCTTGCAAACGGAGTAGCAGAGGAGTGGGATATTCTTGAATGCTTCTTCCTCGGAGGCGTGGTTCCCGACTTTGTCGGAGGCTCGTCGGAACGCATGAAATACGAGAGCGGTGAAAAAAAACTCAACGATGCTGCGTTCGTTTCGGCGTATAAAGCGATGGCGGACGTTGCGAAATACTGTCCGAACGGATATGAGTCGGTCACATACAACGACAGCCAGGTGCTGTTCAATTCGCAGAAAGCCGTCATGTTTATGGACGGCTCCTGGACGGCCGGCGTCTACAAGGATGCGGCGTTCAACTGGGGCCTTTTTGCGCTTCCGGCACCGGAGGGACGTACAACAGGAATCTGCTTCCATCCCGATATGGCTCTTACAATGAATACGAAAACCGCACATCCGAAGGAAGCCCGGGCATTCCTTGCATGGCTGTGCACGAAGGAAGGAGCGGCAGTCGCGTCGAAGAATCTTCCCGTCGGCTATTTCCCGATGATTAACTTTAACATTACTCTCGACGATCCGCACGCAAATGAATTCCTCGCGCTTAATAATGGCAGAGAGACGGATGCGCGTTTCGTTTGGCCGGCGCTGATGGATCTGTATTCTCCGATGAATCAGGCCGTGATCGCATGCATGAAAGGTACGATGACGCCGCAGCAGGCCGCGGATTCAGTCGAGGCGAAACGAAAATAATTTTCCGGAATCGTTCCCGGCGGACGCGGATGTCCGCCGGGACAGTACGTGTAATAAGGAGAATCATAAAATATGAAAAATGAACTGCATGCCGGCGGAAAGTATTGGATGCGGTATCTGCTTCCGGCTCTTTTTTTCTATGTTCTGTTCATGGCATATCCGCTTCTTGATTCGTTAAAGCTGAGTTTTTACAGCGGTACTACTGCGGGAAAAAGAGTTTTTGTCGGGTTTAATAATTTCATAACGCTGTTTACGGATCCTGAAAAATCAGCCCGCTACTGGGGAGCGTTAGGCCATACGTGCATTTTTTTCGTCATTCATATGCTTGTGCAGAATACGCTCGGCATTCTGTTCGCCGTACTGCTTACGGATAAGACGATGCGCAGGAAGAATTTTTACCGCACTATAATTTTCCTTCCTACGACTCTCGCGATTCTCGTCACCGGATATCTTTGGAAACTTATACTCAATCCCGTGTGGTCCGGACCGGTGCTTGAAAAAATAGGATTGGGACTCCTCGCGCAGCCGTGGCTCGGCAGCGAAAAAACCGCGCTTCCCATAGTTGCTCTTGTCTCATGCTGGCAGTGGGTCGGCATCCCGACGATGATGTTTACGGCCGCTCTGCAGAATATCCCGGAGGAACTCATCGAATCGTGCTATGTGGAGGGAGCGGGCAACTGGGTCATATTCAGGAAAATAAAAGTTCCGATAATAATGCCCGTCATCGGTATGATTGCAATACTCACATTTGTCAATAATTTCAACGCATTCGACGTTGTGTTCGCTATGGAGAACGTGAACGGCGCTCCCTCGTACTCCACTGACTTGCTCGGCACGTTGTTTTATCGTGTCGGCATAGCGGGTCAACATCCTGTCGGTATTCCTGATGCGGGACTTGGCGCTGCGATCGCTACGATTACGTTTATTATACTTTGTATCGGCGTCATTCCGACGCTGGTAAAGACACAGACAAAGGAGGAATAACTATGCCGCTGCATCATGAAAACAGACACGTCAATTCAATCAGGTGGCAGCGCAGACATATAGGAGCGCATACGATTCTGATAGTATGGTCGTTTCTCGTGCTGTTTCCGCTCTGGGTTATGATAGTCAATTCGTTCAAAGACAGGCTTTCGATTTATCAGAATCCGTTCTGGCTGCCTGAAAAATGGAACTTCTCCAATTATCTTGCGGTTTTAAGAGACGGTGATTTTATTAATTATTTTAAAAATTCGCTGATTGTCGTAGTCATATCTCTGGCTCTCGTTCTTCTGATAGGCGCCCTGGCCGGATTCGCCTTCGCAAACTGGCGGAGCAAGGCGGCTCATATGCTGTTTTTCTTCATGATAGCGGGCATGATGTTTCCGATAAAAATAGCGTCCATTAAACTGCTTGATATGATGCGTCAGCTCAGGCTGCTCAACTCGATAGCATCGCTTATTCCCATTTATACTGCTATGGGAATCCCTATAGCGGTGTTCGTATTGACTGAGTTTATTAAGGAAATTCCGATTGAACTCACGGAGGCAGGGATAATGGACGGGGCGGGACGCTTTCGGATTTTCGGCACTATTATTATACCGCTCATCAGACCGGCTCTTGCTACGGTGGGCATATATAATCTTGTTCCGTTCTGGAACGACTTATGGTTCCCGCTCATATTCATTACGGATGAACGCTCCAAGACGCTGCTGCTCGGCGTAACGCGCCTGTTCGGGCAGTATCAGACTGACTGGTCGAAAGTTCTTGCCGTTCTTACGCTTTCCGCCATTCCCGTCATTGCATTGTATCTCGCGATGTCCAAACAGTTTATAGCCGGCCTCACTGCGGGAGCTGTGAAAGGGTAATGCAAAAAATGCAGCTTCTATGTGCAGTTTCTTTGTGGTATGTATTTCCCGTTTTGTGATACACTGTAGCGTACACCTGAAACTACAAAGAGGGAAATATATGTTTTGCGAAGAAATGCAGGGATGTCTTATCGGCAGAAAACAGAATGAAACAGTAAGAATCGAACCGTGGGGGAAGGATGCTCTGCGGGTTCGGGCAACCGGAAACCGGGATTTTGATGCGAGCGACTGGGCCCTTATGAAAACGCCGTGCACCGGCGGAGTAGTCGTTATTGACGGAAAACATGCATCGGTGACGAACGGCAGAATCCGCGCCGACATAAACGAAGCGGGCGTCATCAGCTTTTATAAAGAGGATATGCTTATTCTCCGCGAGTATTACCGCAACTACGACAATATGGACAACAGGGAAGCCCGCTGTCTCAAGATTGCGGCCCGCCAGTGGAATGCAATCGTCGGCGGAGATTACAGGCTCACGGTCCGCTTTGAGGGAAACGACGGTGAACACATTTACGGTATGGGGCAGTATCAGCAGAAATACATGGATCTGAAGGGATGCGTTCTGGAACTTGCGCAGCGCAATTCACAGGTTTCCATTCCGTTCGCGCTGTCGAGCCTCGGGTACGGATTTCTGTGGAACCTTCCCGCCGTGGGAAAAGCGGCGTTCGGTACGAACTATACCGAGTGGCAGGCCGAAGACGCCGTCCAGATGGACTACTGGATCACGGCGGGAGATACGCCTGCGGAAATTATTAATAATTATACTTCCGTAACCGGACGCGTTCCCGTCATGCCCGATAATCTGCTCGGGCTGTGGCAGTGCAAGCTGCGTTACCGGACTCAGCAGGAAGTGCTCGACGTCGCGCGCAGATACAAAGCGCTCGGCATTCCGCTCGACGTAATTGTCATAGACTTTTTCCACTGGACACGTCAGGGCGACTGGTGTTTCGACAAGACGTACTGGCCTGACCCGAAGGCCATGGTGGAGGAACTGCATTCGATGGGGACGAAAGTCGTCGTTTCCGTATGGCCGTCGGTTGACAAAAAGAGCGTCAATTTCGGAGAAATGCAGGGCAGGGGACTGCTTGTGCGCACGGAGCACGGTACGAATCAGACGTACGATTTTATGGGCGACTGCCTTACCATGGACGCATTTAATCCCGAAGCGCGCGGGTTTATCTGGGACGTCTGCAGAAAAAATTATTATGAATACGGAATCGACATGTTCTGGCTCGACAACGCGGAGCCAGATTACAACGTCTACGATTATTCGAACTACCGGTACTGGCTCGGACCTGCGCTGAAAGTGGGCAACATGTATCCGCTCATGTATGCGAAAGCGTTTTACGACGGGCAGAAAGCCGAAGGGCAGAAGGATGTTGTCAATCTGGTGCGCAGCGGCTGGGCGGGAAGTCAGAAATACGGCGTGCTCCTCTGGTCGGGAGACGTTCCGAGCACGTTCGAATCGTTCCGCAATCAGGTGGCGGCCGGACTGAATGCGGGCATCGCGGGCATGCCGTGGTGGACGACCGATA
The DNA here is from genome assembly GCA_002399405.1 of Treponema sp. UBA4873. GTDB lineage: Bacteria > Spirochaetota > Spirochaetia > Treponematales > Treponemataceae > Treponema_D. The sequence continues at coordinate 198,724 of DHDP01000018.1, forward strand.
TAGGCGGTTTTATGAACGGCAACGTACACGATCCCGAATTCGTTCAGCTGCTTCTGCGCTGGTTCCAGTTCGCCGTGTTCTGTCCGGTTCTGCGCATGCACGGCGACCGCGATCCGCACGACATCGAGCCGCTCGCGAAGGACACCGACTGGGGCGGCGGATTTTTGTTTACCGGTCAGCCGAACGAGCTGTGGAGCTACGGCGACGAGGCGTTTAAAATCATGAAGAAATATCTCGACCTCCGTCTTTCGCTCAAACCGTACATTAAAAACCTGATGCAGGAAGCTCACGATACGGGCGCTCCGGTCATGCGCACGATGTTCTATGAATTTCCTGCGGACGAAAAATGCTGGCGCCTCAGCGATCAGTATATGTTCGGCCCGGACTATCTCGTCGCTCCGGTATTTTCCGCGGACTGCCGGTCCCGCGGCGTGTATCTTCCGGAAGGAACGTGGAAGCGGATGGACGACGGGAAATTGTTCAGCGGCGCTCAGACTGTCGAATGCGGAACGCCGCTCGATGTGATTCCCGTATTTCAGAAGCAGAGGTAACCGCGCATATGCAGAATACAACGCTGTGCTACATCGAAAAAAACAACGCATATCTGCTCCTTCACCGAACAAAGAAGGAGCACGACATCAACAAAGACAAGTGGATCGGAATAGGCGGTCACTGCGAGGAAGGCGAGAGCCCCGAAGACTGCGTGACGCGCGAAGTGAAGGAAGAGACGGGACTGACGCTTACGCATTACGAATACCGCGGTATCGTAACGTTCGTGTCCGACACGTGCGAAGGCGAGTATATGCACCTTTTTCACGCTGATTCGTTTACCGGAACGGAATGCGCGTGCAGCGAAGGCGACCTTGAGTGGGTGCCCGTCGGCAGAATGAACGGGCTGCCGCACTGGCAGGGCGACGAAATCTTTCTTGACCTTATCGGAAAGCGCGCTCCGTTTTTTTCGCTCAAGCTCGTGTATGAAGGCAATGTGCTGAAGCAGGCTGTGCTCAACGGGACGAGCCTTACGGTAAACTGAGGATATACTGATTAAATCTTACTGATTTAATCAGTATATTTCCTGTCATTCATGGAGTTCGAGCGGCAATCCGTCGGGGTCCTTGAAAAAAGTCATTTTTTTGTTCGTGAATTCGTCGATTCTCACGCTCTCCGTCTCAATGCCGAGTTTTGTTAATTCCGCAATCGTATCTTCTATGCGGTCGACTTTGAAGGCGAGGTGGCGGAGTCCGCACGCTTCGGGGTAGCTCGGGCGGGACGGACTGCCGGGAATACCGAACAGTTCCAGCTCGCAGTTACCGAGCTGCAGATCAAGTTTGTAATCGTTCCGCTGTGCGCGGTAGTTCTCCCGTATGACGTGAAATCCAAGCAGATCGACGTAGAAATGCCTGGATTTTTCGTAATCGGAAACTATTATTGCGACATGGTGAATAGTGGTAAGATTCAGCATGTCTGCAAGTATACACCGCCGCGCCGTTTTTTACAAACCGTGCGGCGCGCTCATTTTCCGAGCAGTGCCCGCATGTCAGCTTCCGGCGTCGTAACGGGCGCTATGTGAAACTTCTCTACGAGGAAGTTGAGGACGTCGGGCGAGACGAACGCGGGAAGCGTCGGTCCGAGCCTTATGTTCGTAATGCCGAGATAGAGCAGCGTGAGCAGAATGCACACGGCTTTCTGTTCGTACCACGAGAGCACCATGGAAAGCGGCAGTTCGTTTACGCCGCATTTGAATGCGTCCGCGAGCGCGAGCGCGACTTTGATTGCGCTGTACGCGTCGTTGCATTGTCCCATGTCCATGATGCGCGGGAGTCCTTCGATCGTGCCGAGGTTCAAATCGTTGAAGCGGTATTTGCCGCACGCGAGCGTCAGCACGACCGTATCCGGCGGAGTCAGCTTCACAAAATCAGTGTAGTAGTTGCGTCCCGGACGCGCGCCGTCGCATCCGCCGACGAGGAAGAAGTGGCTGATTTTTCCGGCTTTTACCGCGTCAATCACTTTGTCGGCGACGCCGAGCACGGTTCCGTGGCCGAATCCCGTCGTGACTGTTCTGCCGCCGTTTATGCCGGTGAACGCTTTGTCTTCGGTATAGCCGCCGAGTTCAAGCGCTTTAGTAATAACCGGAGTAAAGTCCTTGTCTCCTCCGATATGCACAAGTCCGGGGTACGATACTACTTCAGTCGTAAATATTCTGTCTTTGTAGCTGTCCTTCGGCGGCATGAGGCAGTTCGTCGTGAACAATACGGGTGCGGGAATGTCGGCGAATTCTTTCTGCTGATTCTGCCACGCAGTGCCGAAATTGCCTTTGAGGTGCGGATATTTTTTCAGTTCGGGATATCCGTGCGCCGGAAGCATTTCGCCGTGCGTGTAGATGTTAATGCCTTTGTCCTTCGTCTGCTCGAGAAGGAGTTTCAAATCCTTGAGATCGTGTCCCGAAATGACGATGAACGGACCTTTTTCGACGGTAAGCGGCACTTCCGCCGGCACCGGCGTTCCGAACGCGGTCGTATTCGCTTTGTCGAGCAGTTCCATACATGCGAGGTTCACTCTGCCCGTTTCAAGTACGAGAGGGAGAAGCTCGTCCATACCCCAGTCTTCCGCGAGCGCCGACAGCGCTTTGTAGAAGAATTCGTTCACCTCTTCATTGCGGTAACCGAGCATGAGCGCGTGATACGCATACGCCGCCATGCCGCGGATACCGAACAGAATGAGCGACTTGAGCGAGCGTACGTTTTTGTCCGCGTTCCAGATTGTGTTCATGTCGAAATTATCCGTACTGCCGCAGCGCGAACCGCATGAAGCGCACGACGGAGAGACTGCGTTTTTTTCGTCATTAACATCAACGATAAGTGCGCGGAGCGTATCTTCGTTGAAGTTTACGTTCGTAATAGTCGTGAACAGACCTTCAATAATAAGATGCGTCGTCCGCTCCGTTTTCGCACCGTTCGCCGCAGCGCGCGCGAGTCCAATGAGCGCACCCGTAAGCTCATCCTGCAGTTTAGCCGCAGGTGCGCTTTTGCCGCAGACTCCCGCTCTTCCCGTACAGGCCGTACCGCCTGCCGTCTGTTCGCACTGGAAACAGAACATCTGATTTTCCATAATCGTAACCTCCTGAATATTGTTAATATGATTTACAAGAAATCATTATGCTTCAAGAATTTTTCCGTCGGTGGAAATAGTGACGACCTGCCACGGAATGAACTTCCCGCTGTTTTTAAGGGCCGTCACCGCCGCATTCTCAATGCCGCCGCAGCACGGAACTTCCATGCGCACGACGGTAAGACTTCTGATGTTGTTCTCCGTGAGAACTGCGGTGAGCTTCTCCGTATAGTCGACGGCGTCGAGTTTCGGACAGCCTATCAGCGTCACTTTGCCCCTGATGAAATCGTTGTGGAAACTGCCGTACGCATATGCCGTACAGTCCGCGGCAATCAGCAGGTGCGCGTTGTCGAAGTACGGCGCATGTACCGGCGCAAGCTTTATCTGCACCGGCCACTGCCGCAGCTGCGATGCCGCTCCTGCGCCTGACGAGGAAACTGCGGCCGCACTGCACGGGGCTTCCGAAGTCCCGCTCCTGTCGAACATCCGCACGTTCGTTCCGGGGCAGCCGCACGGAAGCTCTTTTCCGGCAGATTTCAGCTGTCCGTTTATTTTCTGAACCTTGTGTTCCTGAACGGCTTTTTCGTCATACGAGGCCGCCTCCCGTTCTTCGAATGTGATTGCCCCCGTCGGGCACGCCGGCAGGCAGTCGCCCATACCGTCGCAGTAATCGTCGCGCAGAAGCTGAGCTTTGCCGTCCACCATACCTATAGCTCCTTCGTGACAGGCTGCGGCGCACAGTCCGCATCCGTTGCACTTTTCTCTGTCAATGCGGATTATCTGTCGTTTCATGTTCTGTACCTCCTCAAAAAAGGTTTAAAAATCAGCTTTTTTCTTGACCTTGTACCGGTAATATACTATGTTCTTTACAACAGATATGTTGTAAAAACAACAGAGAGGAGGTACCGTATGGATTTTTCTTTTTTGGCGCAGACGCCGTTGTTCCGCGGCACTGAACCCGATGAAATAAAAAAAATGCTCGATTGTCTTGGAGCAGTGCGGAAACAGTACCGGAAAGACGAATGTATTTACCGTTCCGGCGATACGATTCAGTCGATGGGACTCATTTTATCGGGGGGAGTGAACATCGAGTCGTATGAGTTCGACGGGAAGAAAGTCATACTCAGCCATGCGACTGAAGGCCAGCTGTTCGCGGAAACGTACGCATGCCTTCAGGGCGAACCGCTCATGGTAAACGTGACAGCGTCGGAACCGTCCGACATTCTGTTCCTCAATGCGCAGCGCATGCTGCAAACATGTCAAAACGCCTGTGCGTTTCATACAAAACTTATTGAGAATCTGCTTACCGTGACCGCGCAGAAGAACATGAACCTGTCGCGCCGCATATTCCATACGTCGCCGCGGACGATACGCGGACGGCTTGAATCCTATTTGTCATACGAGTCGAAGCTTCAGAGGAACAGGGATTTTATGATACCGTTCGACCGTCAGCAACTTGCGGATTATCTCAACGTCGACCGCAGTGCGCTGTCCCACGAACTCGGAAAGATGCAGAGCGAAGGCCTGCTTTCTTCCGAAAAGAATCATTTCAGACTGCTGAAATAAGGAAGTCAGAGACTTTATGCGTACAGATCGATTTTTGTACCGACACCGTCGGGAGTCATTGAGGAATCGGGGGTTGAGCCCGATGCAATAAGGTTGACCATATCGGCACCCGCTGTCTTCATCATATCGATCGACGATTTGAGCAGCGAAACGGATGCCTGCTGGCGAATATTGTCCTGCGACATTGCAGTTGAAAGCGATGATATATCCATGCGCACCAGTATAATCCGCCGGAAAGATTAGTCAATACATGATGTGCCGCGCATTTTGTGATATACTTTTACCGATTATGATTCGTATCGCACTTGTCGAAGACGAGGATATTTATGTAACGTCTTTTAAGGATATGCTTTCCCGTTATGAAAAAAGCAGGGAAACGTCCGTTGATCTGACTGTCTTCACTGACGGAACGGAGATAGTTGAGCATTATTCTGATTCGTTCGATATTATTTTTCTTGATATTAAAATGAAGGAAATGGACGGAATGACCGCCGCCAGGGAAATCCGCAGAATGGATGCGGAGGTCGTAATCGTTTTTATTACGAATCTGATTCAGTACGCAATAAAAGGGTATGAAGTCGATGCGCTCGACTATATGGTAAAGCCGGTTTCGTATTTTGCGTTCTCGCAGAAACTCGACCGTGCAATTTCGAGAATCAGGCGGAGGGACGATGCATACATCAGCGTGCAGTATGAAAATTCGCTTAAGAAAATAAAACTCAGCGATATTTATTATATTGAGTCGCAGGGACACATTCAGATTTTTCACACGGTGAACGGCGAAATAAAAATACGCGATAAAATGGACGACATAGAAAAGCGGCTCCGGACGCAGGATTTTTACCGGAGCAACAAAGGCTATCTCGTCAACATGAAGTATGTGACGGGCGTTGAGGACGGATGCTGTCTGATTAACGGAGCCAGGCTTATTATAAGCAGGAACCGGAAGAAATCGTTTATGGATGTGCTGACGAAATACATGAGCGGGAATCTTGTATGACACCCGCCTATCAGGATATTCCGAGAATTTATACTGCTGCGGCCGAATGTTTTGCATGCTTCATTTATGTTTTTCTGCTGAAAAAACGCATGAACGGAAAAAAACTCGTATTGTGCAGCGTTTTATTTTTTGCGTTTCAGAGCGTTCTTCTCGTAACGACCGATAATGTTTCCGATACGTACTGGATTCCCGTCATGGCGGCGGCATTTCTGAGCATGTGGGCGTACCTGCGGCTGTGCTGCAGCGGGTCGTGGACTTTTATAGGATACATGACGTCAGCCGCTTTTCTTCAGGCCGAACTTGCCGCATCCCTCGAATGGCAGCTGCACTCGTACGTTTTTTTCTACCGAGGACTTCCGCACGTCTTTATTCCCGTGCTTTTCGCGGCCGTTTACGGCGGAGCGTTTTCCGCGTTCTACTTTTTAGAGAAGCTGATTACGCGGGAACAGAAATCGGCAATCAACGGGAGGGAGTTCGTTCTTGCTTTCTGCATTACCGTTTTTTCATTCGCGTTCAGCAATCTGAGCTTCGTCGATTCAAGTCTGCCGTTCACCTCTCAGTCGGTAAAGGATATATTCAACATACGCACGCTTATTGACGGAATGGGACTCGGAATCCTCTATGCGTACCAGAATCGCATAGAAGAAACGCGCCTGAAGAACGAGCTTACGTTCATACAGACGATTCTTACCAATCAGTATAAAAATTTCCGGAATTACCGCGAGAGCATTGAACTCGTCCACATCAAGTATCACGATCTGAAACACCAGATAGAGGCCCTGCGGGCCGAAGAGGATCCCGAAAAGCGCAGACAGTGGATTAATTCCATGGAGAAAGAACTTGAGCTGTACGAAATAAATTTCAATACGGGAAACAGGGTTCTCGATACGATTTTGTCGAGCAGCCAGCTGCTGTGTAAAAAATATCATATTCACAGCACGTATGTCGTAGACGGTTCCAGGCTCGACTTCATAGCGGACAGCGATATCTGTTCGATTTTCGGCAACGTTCTTGATAACGCCGTAGAAGCGGTTCAGCATGTTGCGGATTCGGAGAAGCGGCTTGTTCATCTGAGCGTGTCGGCACAGCGCAGCTTCATTGTCATACAGTGCGAAAACTATTTCACCGGAAAAATCAGCATGGAAAACGGAATCCCGCAGACCGGTAAAGAAAATCGGGAATATCACGGGTACGGAATAAAAAGCATTCAGTATACGGTGAAAAAGTATAACGGAAACGTCGTTATAGAGCCCGCTGAAAACTGGTTCAGAATAACAATTCTTATACCCGTGCGGAACAGACCTCCCGCGTAAATTCCGATGCGGCCTGCCGTTTTTTCCGACAGTTCGTGCCGGAATTGCGACAGTTTGCGCTGCCGAAAATCCGTGTGTCCCGAATTTCATTTATACTGATAATCCGAACAGACTGTGTGCTGCAGTCGGATTATTCCGGAGGAATCTGTATGAATGTGAAAACAAAGAAAAAATGGATTGTTTTTTCAGTTCTTTTAGTTGCGGTAGTTGCTCTGAATATTGCGTTGAACATTTTCAGCGGCTATGCCGATCTGTATCTGGGCGGGCGTAAAGCCGTTGTCAAACAGGCTGCGGGGACCGAAAAATGGGACAGTCAGTACTATAAATCATCTTACGACAGTGCGGACGCCGCAGAGAAGGCCGCTGCCGCTATGGTTGAGAAAATCGAATCTGAAGGCATTGTGCTGCTCAAGAACGACGGAGCGCTTCCGCTTGACGTTAATGCGCAGCCGAAAATCACGGTCCTGGGCCGCGACGCTGCGGACCCCGTTTACGGCGGTTCCGGATCCGGTTCGGTCGATCTTTCAAGCGTCGTCGACTTCAAGAGCGGCCTTATAAGCGCCGGTTTCGACGTCAATCCCGGCGTCTACGACGTTCTGCTGAAATATGCCGCATATACGGAAAAATCGAACGCAATGGGCGGAAAGGACCGCGTGTATACGCATCCGAAGGCAAATATCGTCATGGATAAACCGGAATCGTCTTCCTATTATATCGGGGAAATGCCGGTGGAAAACTATACTCAGTCTCTCAGGGACAGTTTCAAAGTATATAACGGAGCCGCTGTCGTCATGATAGGGCGCGGCGGCGGTGAAGGCGGAGACCTTGCCAGAGATATGAAAGGCTGGGATCCGCATTACACTCCGGGACAGCATGAACTTCAGCTTAATTACGACGAGAAGCAGCTCATCAAACTCGCGGAAGACAATTTCGAAAAAGTCGTCGTCGTTATAAACGCAAGCACCCAGATGGAACTCGGCGTTCTGAAGAACGACCCGAAAGTCGACGCAGTTCTCTGGGTCGGATCTCCGGGGCAGACCGGTTTCAACGCGGTCGGAAAGGTTCTCAGCGGAGAAGTGAATCCGTCCGGAAAGACGGCGGATATTTATCCGTCCGATTTTACGAAGGATCCGACGTTTGTTAATTTCGGAAACTATCAGTATTCGAACATCGACAAAAGCAACGCAATCGGAAACGCGTACTTCGTTCAATACGAGGAAGGCATTTACGTCGGTTACCGTTATTACGAAACGGCCGCCGTCGAAAATTTTATTAAGTACGACGAAGCTGTCGTCTATCCGTTCGGATACGGTCTTTCCTACACGACGTTCGACTGGCAGGTTACCGGCAAAAAGCTCGGAAACACCGACAGTACAATTTCCGTCGATGTCAAAGTTACGAACACCGGTAACGCTGCAGGCAAAGACGTTGTGGAACTGTATTATTCCGCGCCGTACTACAAAGGCGGTATCGAAAAATCTTCCGTCGCCCTCGGCGATTTCGCGAAGACCCGCCTTCTCGCTCCCGGCGAATCGCAGACACTTACGATTGCCGTTCCGGTCGAGTCGATGGCTTCGTACGACTATAAAAACGAAAAAGCGTACGTGCTGGACAAGGGGGAGTATAAAATCAGACTGCAGACCGATTCGCACAACATGAAATCCGGTACTGGTGAAATAACGTACACCGTAAAAAATACTATTGTTTACGGCGGCGACGATCACCGTAAGTCTGATAAAACTGCCGTGACGAATGAATTCGACAACGTGTCTTCAGGATTCAAAGACGAGGCCGTTTCCGGCTACGCGCGCAATTTCTCCCGTGCCGATTTTACCGGTACGTTTCCGACAGCTCCTGCTGCCGCGGACCTTGTTGCGCGCGACGACATTGCTGCAGGGTGGAAGGCGTACAAAGCTGCCGAACACGTCGACAAGAATGCGGCTGCGCCTGTATTCAACAGGAAAAACGGTCTATCGCTTATAAACATGCGCGGACTGGAGTACGATTCTCCGCTGTGGGATACGTTTCTCGACCAGCTCAACCCTGACGAAATGTCGAAAGCGATTATGAGTGCGGCGTACAATACGGCGGAACTTCCGTCGCTCGGCACGCCTGCAACGAAAAACTTCGACGGCCCTGCCGGTTTCAGCTCCTTTATGACGGCTATACACGGCATCGCATATCCGTCGGAAATCGTCATCGCTTCCACCTTCAACACTGAACTTGCAAAAGAAATGGGCGAGACGGTCGGAGATGAAGGACTTGCTCTTAATCTGCAGGGATGGTATGCGCCGGCTATGAACACGCACCGCTCTCCGTTTGCGGGCCGCAATTTCGAATACTACTCGGAAGACGGTCTGCTTGCAGGAAGAATCGCATCGGGTGTCGTTTCAGGCTGCGGCGAAAAAGGGCTTATGACTTTCATCAAGCACTTTGCACTTAACGATCAGGAAACGAACCGCGTGAACAACGGAATCGCGTCGTGGGCGAACGAACAGGCAATCCGCGAGATTTATCTGAAACCGTTCGAGCTTGTCGTAAAGACGGCGAAGGCTCCGCTCAAATATTATTCCGATACGAAGGGTACGCTGTCGGAGAAAGAGATGAACGCGTCTACGGCCGTCATGTGTTCGTTCAACCGCATCGGTTCGACGTGGAGCGGCGGTACGAACGCGCTGCAGAATACAATTCTCCGCGGAGAATGGGGATTCCGCGGATTTGTTCTTACCGACTTCAACCTCTACGACTATATGTACGTCAACGAGGGACTTAACAACGGTACGGACATGATGCTTACGTTCAGCGCCATGAAGACCGCGGAGGATATGACAAGTCCGACAGCTCTGAATACTATCAGAACGGCCGCCCATAACGTCTGCTATGCGGTTGCGAATTCAAGCGCGATGAACGGTATTGTACCCGGTTCGACAGTTGTGTTCAAACCTGCCGTCTGGGAAAAAGTCCGTATCGCAGTCGACATAGTTCTTGCAGCGCTTTTCGTTCTTGCAGCGCTGCGGATTATAAAAAAAAGCAGAGAAAACTAAGCAGAAATCAAAACTGCAATGTTTGAAAAATCGGGTCACTACAAAATAAAAACCTGATTTTTCAAATCCGGCAGGCCGTCCCGCACGCGAAACAGTGGGGACGGCCCCCGTTGTTTTGTACAGAGGTATGATTTGGATATTACAGACATTATCAGTAAAATGACTATTGAAGAAAAAGCATCGCTTACAACAGGTAAAGATTTCTGGCAGACGCGCAACATAGACAGACTCGGCGTTCCGTCTTTATTTTTATCCGACGGTCCCCACGGTCTGCGCAAGCAGGCAGCGAAAGCGGACCGCATCGGTTTGAACGCTTCCGTTCCCGCGACCTGTTTTCCTGCAGCCTCCGCCGTTGCGAATACGTGGAATCCTGATATTGCCCGGCAGATGGGTGAAGCGCTCGGAGAGGAGGCCGCATCGATGAACGTGCAGGTGCTTCTCGGCCCCGGAGTCAACATCAAGCGCAATCCGCTGTGCGGCCGGAATTTCGAATACTACAGCGAGGACCCGTATCTTGCGGGAAAACTTGCCGCGTCGTGCATACAGGGAATTCAGAGCAGAAACGTCGCAGCATGCGTGAAGCATTTCGCCGCGAACAATCAGGAAGAACGGCGGATGGTTATAGACACAATCGTCGACGAGCGGACACTGCGTGAAATTTATCTGACGGCCTTTGAAATCGCCGTAAAGGAAGGAAAGACACGTTCCATAATGGCGGCGTATAATATGCTCAACGGTACTCATGCGGCGGAGAATCATCACCTGCTTGCGGACATTCTGCGGAACGAATGGAAATTCGACGGCGTCGTCGTTTCCGACTGGGGCGGCGACTGCAACCGGATTCCGTCGATACAGTGCGGCCTTGATCTCGAAATGCCGACGAACGCGGGCATCTCGGATGCGGAAATTGTTAATGCAGTGCGCAGCGGTAAGCTTGACGAATCCGTACTGGATGCAAGCGTCAGGCGTCTTATTGAGCTCGGCAGAGACACGACCGCAGCAGTGCACGCAGACTTTGACAAAGATGCGCACCACATGCTCGCGCGGAAGATTGCAGAGGAATCAGTCGTGCTGCTTAAAAATGAGGATGATATTCTTCCGCTGAGGGAAAACGTAAAAACAGCGTTTATCGGCGACTTTGTGAAAAATCCGCGGTATCAGGGCGCCGGTTCCTCCATGGTGAATGCGACGAAGCTTGATACCGCCTATGACGCTGTTAAAAATATTCCGGGCGTTACGTATGCGAAGGGATACGAGCGTCACGGAAAGCCGGACGGGAATCTGCTGCGTGAAGCCTGCCGCTGCGCCGAAAAGGCGGACACGGTAGTCCTGTATATGGGACTCGACGAAACGTCGGAAGTGGAAGGTCTCGACCGCAGGACGCTCGCTCTGCCGGAAAATCAGACGGAACTGCTTGCGGAAATTGCGAAAGTTAATAAGAACATCGTCGTCGTTCTTGCCTGCGGATGTGTCGTCGAAATGCCGTGGATCGATTCCGTAAAAGGCATCGTCCACGGATATCTTCACGGACAGGCGGGCGCGGGTGCCGTCGTCGACATATTGTACGGCAGAGTGAATCCGTCCGGAAAACTTGCGGAGACGTATCCGCTGCATTACAGCGACATACCGTCGGCGTCGAATTTTCCGGGAAAGGAAGTGAGCGTCGAATACCGGGAGGGATTGTACGTCGGGTACCGCTATTTTACGACGGCGGGGAAAGACATTCTTTTTCCGTTCGGCTACGGACTCAGCTATACGGCATTCGAATACGGAAACGTCTCTGTTTCGGATAAAGGTGTCGAATTTACCGTTACGAATACGGGCAGACTCGCCGGAGCGGAAACTGCACAGCTGTATGTCGGTAAAACCGGCAGCCTGCTGTTCCGGCCGGAACGCGAGCTGAAAGGATTTTCGAAAGTTTTCCTTGAACCGGGGGAGACGCGGAAAATCCGTATCGGATTCGACGACAAGTCGTTCCGGTATTTTAATACAGCGACGAACAGATGGGAGGTTGAACCCGGTGCGTACCGGCTTGAAATAGGAGCAAGCTGCACCGATATCCGCCTTACGGCAGAATATGCAGTTTCAGGAACAGACGCGCCCGTTCCCTGTGAACGGAGGGACATTCCGTCGTATTACGCGGCGGACGTACTTCACGTCGGCGACGCGGAATTCAGAAATCTGCTCGGATATAAACCTGTGGAGCCGCGGTGGGACATTACGAGGAAACTTGAATACAACGACACGCTCAGCCAGCTTTCCTACGCGAAAGGCGCGATGGGCAGAGTCGGATTTCACGGAATGCGGTTTGCGTATAATTTTTTCAAATTTACCCGCAATACGATGATGGTAAATACGTTCGATATGTCCCTGTTTCACATGCCGTTCTGGGGCATTGTCCGCATGTCGGGCGGCGTGATTGATTTTCCGATGCTCGACGGCATTATGGAAATGGTCAACGGAAAATTTTTGCGCGGATTGGGAATGTTCGTAAAAGCGAAAAATGCAAAAGCCAAAAGAGACAGACTTCAGGAGGCCGTTCATGAGTGATATGCAGATGACAGAAAAAAAACATTTCGGTTTTTTTGCCGAATTTAAAAAGAAACATCCGACTATTGTGGAGTTTATCGTATTTTTTCTCATAAGCAACGGAGTCACCGTTCTTCAGATGATACTGATGCCGCTGTTAAAATATCTGTTCGGTTTCACGCCGCTTGTCGACACGAATTTTCAGGTTATGCAGGTCGGGAGAAATCTCGACGGAAGCAGGTACTTCGTGTTTGATTATGCGCGCGGCGCGATTTCCGGCGGCGGCGGCGGAGGGCTGGCGTATTTTCTTGCGGTCGAAGTAACGCTGCTTATCGCACAGGTAATCAACTTTTTCCTGCAGCGCAATGTCACGTTCAAATCTAATTCAAGCATCGGCAAGGCAGCCGTGTGGTACTTTGTCGCGTGGATTATTATTTCGGTCGGCGCCTCCGCGCTGCAGGGACTGTACAAAGTTCCCGTCTATGATTTTTTCATGGATCATCTCGGAAAGGGCGCGGGCGTCACGGTTGCCGACGTCATAACGATGATTATTAACTGTGCGATTTCATTCTGGGTTTTCTTTCCGATAATGAAGTTGATTTTTAAACAGGATTCGGGTAAAAAGGAGGTAAAAAGATGAAACTTGTAAAAGCGGGGGCTGTTATGGCTGTCGTTCTGGCATACACCGGGTGTGCGACGGTAAAAAACGATGCGCTTTCCGTAAAGGGGACGTATTCCATGCACGTGGGCGGTTATGACTGGGGAAGCGGCACCGACCGTATTACCATTTCGCTTACCCGTCCCGTCGATGCCGTAACGGAAGATACGTTTACCGTCGTCGAAACAAAAAAAGCGTACGATCTGACACAAAAAACATTTCCGCTGACGGTGCGGGATTTCAGCCGTACTGTCACGCAGACATATCTGTCCGATGCCGCCGGAGCTGTGACTTCAGGGCCTTCGAAGTATGTAACCCTGTATCTGCGGTGTACGCCGGAAGAAGGATCTCCGTTTCTGTATCAGTTCGATACTGCAAAAAATGTCTGGGACGATCCGTATGAACTGACCGTATCGTTGAAAAGCGGAGCTGAACTGACGAGCGGCGGCGTACCGGTAACATCGTTTGCAATCGATAAGAAATATGCGCGGAAGACGACTGATGCCGACGTGTTTGCGTTTCATACGTTTGCCGCCTCGAACGGTGAGAAATACAAATATGCCGATTACAAACCGTCCGGGAAAACGGATAAGCTTGTCGTGTGGCTGCACGGCGCGGGAGAGGGCGGTGTGCCCGAAGGTACCGGCATTTCCGACATGGCGATCACACTCCTCGGAAACAAGGTCGTGCCTCTTGCAGGGAAAGAGTTTCAGTCGATCGTCGGCGGAGCGGTTGTTCTTGTTCCTCAGTGTCCCACCATGTGGATGGACGACGGGAGCGGGAACTACACAAAAGACGGAACGAGTAAATATACGGCATCGCTTGAAGAACTTATAGAATGGTACATAAAAAAATCGGGCGCGTCGAAGGTTCTGCTTGCAGGGTGTTCGAACGGCGGATTTATGACGATGAATCTTATTATGCGGTATCCTCACGTGTACACTGCGGCTGTCCCGATCTGCGAGGCGTATAACAATGCGTGGATTACCGACGAAATGCTCGGTAACATAAAAGACAAACCGCTGTTTTTCATATACAGCAGTGACGATACTGTTGTTCCTCCCTCCGACAATGAAATTCCTGTCATTGCCCGCCTGCGGTCGATGCAGGCTCCGAATCTGCATACGCATGTGTCGGAGCACGTGACTGATTTATCGGGTCTGTACAAAGGGCAGGACGGAAATCCGTATCAGTACATGGGGCACTGGTCATGGATATATTTCTTTAACAATCAGGCGGACAGCGACGACGGTAATATAACCGTCTGGGACTGGATGTCCGCACAAGTCAAATAATTATTTTCCGGGGGTTACCGTGAAATTACTTTCTATTGCAGTACCGTGTTTCAATTCCGCATCATACATGAGCCGTTCGGTGGAATCGCTGCTTCCCGGCGGAGACACCGTTGAGATTATCGTCGTCGACGACTGTTCGACAGACGGGACATTCGCAATCGCCCGCCGCTATGAGGAAACGTATCCCGGAATTGTCCGCGCAATACACCGTGAAGCAAACGGCGGCCACGGCGCGGCCGTTATGACCGGTTTGAAAAATGCTCGGGGTATTTATTTTAAAGTCGTGGACAGCGACGACTGGGTAAACAGGGAGGCATACGAAAAAGTACTGTCGCTGCTGCAGACATTCAAAGGACCTGAGCAGGGACTTGATATGGTACTCAGCAATTTTGTATATGAAAAGCAGGGTGTCTCAAGGAAAAAAGTGATGCGGTATACGAATGTCATTCCCGAAAACCGGGTTTTTACATGGAACGACTGCGGGCATTTTCACACGGGAACATATATACTGATGCATTCGATTATTTACCGTACGAAGATGCTTGTCGACTGCGGACTTCAGCTGCCGGAGCATACGTTTTATGTCGACAATATTTTTGCCTTTTATCCGCTGCCGTACGTCAAGCGGATGTACTACCTGAACGTCGACTTCTACCGGTATTTCATCGGCAGAGGAGATCAGTCCGTACAGGAAAATGTGATGATAAAGCGAATAGACCAGCAGCTCAAAGTTAATTATCTCATGGCCGACGATTACAAAGCGGCTCTGCCGCTCATGAAAGAAAACCGTCGTCTTGTGAAATATATGTATAAGTATCTGGAAATAATAACTTCCGTTTCGACGATCATGCTGTTCCTTGCCGGTTCTAACGAGGCGCTCGAAAAAAAACGGCTTCTCTGGGAGTACATAAAAGAAAAAGACGTTCATACCTGGCGGAAAATGCGTTCCCGCTTTATGGGATTTATGATGAATCTGCACGGTAATTTCAGCAGAATACTCTGCGTAGGCACCTACAGACTTGTTCAGAAAATCTACGGCTTCAATTAATACCTCTTCTGACGCCGGAAAATGTTCCGGCTGTTCAATTGAAACCGGTATGCATATTTTGTATTTTTTGTCAATAGCAATTTTTTCCCAGTTTTTTTGATTTTTAGATTGACAATATAGGTTATTATGTGATATAAGAATTTCCCGTTTTAAATATTGTATATTTATGCATTAATTTCCATAATTAATGCATTTTTTTTCAAATATTTTGTGAAAAAAGGTTGACAAAAACTCCGCTACCATTTAGGATTTCGTGCATTGTTGAAAAACGGATTTGCAAAGGCGCAGAATGACGGACCGTATCAGGCCCATCAGCCTGCGCCTTGTTTTTTAACGTGGAGGTAAACTTATGGCAGATGTATATGAAGCCGGACAAACAGCGGGCGGAGTGGCCGAAACAGTTTCCGATTCGCAGCCTGTAAAGACCCAGATTGTCATACAGAACCTGAGTGTAATTTATAAGGACGACGGCACCCGCGGCGACACAGTGGCGCTTCAGGACGTGAATCTCGACATAAAGAAAGGTGAATTCGTTTCGCTTGTCGGACCGAGCGGCTGCGGCAAAACTACGTTGCTCCGAGTTATCGCGGATCTTATTCCCGCGACTGCAGGCGATGTTTTTATAAGCGGCCTTACCCCGCGCGAAGCCCGTCTCGAAAAACGGTTCGGCATTGTGTTCCAGAATCCCGTGCTTATGGACTGGCGGACAATCCGCAGAAATGTCTGTCTGCCGCTCGAACTGCTCAAAATGCCGAAACCCCTGCGCACAAAGAAAGTGACGGAGATGCTCGACCTTGTGGGACTGCAGGAATTCGGCCATCATTATCCGCGCGAACTCAGCGGCGGTATGCAGCAGCGAGTGGGCATTGCCCGTGCGCTTGCAATCGATCCGAGAATTCTTCTCATGGACGAACCGTTTTCCGCACTCGACGAATTCACAAAAGAAAAGCTGCACGAAGATCTGCTGCACATCTGGCAGCAGACGAATAAGACTGTCGTTTTCGTCACGCACAATATTCAGGAAGCGGTGTTTCTCAGCGACCGCGTCGTCGTTTTTTCACCTCATCCGGGCCGCGTCACTTCCGTCGTTAATATCACGATTCCCCGTCCCAGAACGCTGAGCATGAAGAACACGGTGGAATTTACGGAGCTTGTTGCGAATGTCCGCAGCGGTTTCGTGGGGGTGTAAACATGGCACCGGCGAAAGAAAAATCAGTGTGGAAAAGAATTGCGCAGAGTCCTCGCACGGTTACGCTTGTGTGGGTTCTCGGTCTCATTATTATCTGGGAAGCGGGCGCGACGATCGTGGGATTTACGAAGCGTACGCCGGAAAACGTTTTGCCGCATCTGTATCAGATTCTTGCGTCCGTGTTCAGCTTCAAAAAAGTGACCGCGACGCAGACTGCCGCTCAGGTAGTCATTATCAACGCGGGCATCACGCTCGGACGCGCGGCAATCGGTTTTATCATAGGTACCGCCGTCGGTTATCTGCTTGCGCTGTTCATGCGGCTGTTCGTTGCGGTGGAAAAAATCGTGTTCCCGTATCTCATGCTCATCCAGATGATTCCTATTCTCGGCATGGCGCCTATCGTTCTTGCAATGTCGCACGATATCGACAAGAGCCGCATTATTATTGCCGCGATACTTACTTTTTATCCCGTGGCGGTGAATACGCTTGCAGGATTCAAATCGATAGAGGAGGAAAAATTCGAACTGTTCCATTCGTACGCCGCGACAACGCCGGAGGTTTACATCAAAATGATGATTCCCTCGAGCATCCCGTACCTGTTCACGGGGTTGAAGATTTCCGCACCGATGGCCGTCACCGCTTCAATTCTCGTGGACACGCTTCAGGGTGGCGGAGGACTCGGGTGCATGCTCTCGCAGTCGCTTAAACACGCGATGAGCATCTACGTTTTCTGGCAGATTGTGTTCTTCAGCGCGTTTGTCGGCATACTCAGCTACTATCTTATGGTCCTGCTCGAAAAGGTCGTGACGCCCGGAAGAAAGATTGCGGTTCAAAAGACCGGAGGCAACGAATGAAAAAGCATATTATTAAAAAAGAAGCTGTGAGCACAGTCGTATATCCCGTCGTGTTCGGCATAATCCTCGTCGTTCTCTGGCAGACGCAGATACTCCATCATCTGCTCGGAACTGACACGTTTACGCTGCCGCTGCCTTCGCGCATAAGCAGCATTATAGGCGATAACATCGGCGTTATTATGACCAATGTACAGGCCACGGTATTCGTCGCGCTTGCGGGACTGCTTTTCGGTTCGCTGCTCGGTTTTATTCTCGCGATGGTCGCGGCAATGTCGCCGCACTGGGGCGCAGGCGGATTGACAATTGCGACTGCATTTAACGCGATTCCGATTATCGCCATTGCGCCTATCTTCACGAACCTCACGAAGGATTTCAGTTCCGATCCGAACGTGCGCAGCATGTTCGCCAAAATACTCGTCGTCATGATTACCTGTACGGTAAGCATGGGAATAAATGCGTACCGCGGATTTACGGAGTTGAAGCCGTTCAGCCTCGATCTGATGAAATCGTATGCGGCCGGCAGGTGGACGGTGTTTTTCAAGCTCCGCCTTCCGAACTGCGTGCCGTATATATTTACTGCGCTGCGCATAAGCGTGCCGGGATGCGTCATCAGCGCGATGGTAAGCGAATATTTCGCGGAATATATCATCGGCGTGGGACGTCAGATACGCGAAAGCATCGTTCTTGCGCAGTACTCGACTGCATGGGCGTACATCGTTACTGCCTGTCTGATAGGCGTCGTTATGTATGCGGTTTTATTAATAGTTGAAAATATTCTGCTCAAGGGCAGAGGTATTAAATAGAGATTTCTTTTCTGGAGGTAATGTTATGGAAAGAAAAAGTGATGTACGGAAAAAATCTGTCATTCTGGCTGCATGCGCTGTTGCTGCAGGTCTTGCGTTGAACGGCTGCACGAAAAAGGCCGAAAGTTCCGCGGCAGCTTCTTCTGCAGGCGGTCCGAATTTTGCGAAAGGAACGCCGTCCGAGACGATTATTAAAACGTCCGCCGCCGCCGGAAAAGTAGGCAACTGGGGTCTCGGCAACGAATACGAGATTCTGGCGCTTCTTTCGAAGTACGGA
Organism: Treponema sp. UBA4873; assembly: GCA_002399405.1. Lineage (GTDB taxonomy): Bacteria > Spirochaetota > Spirochaetia > Treponematales > Treponemataceae > Treponema_D. The sequence goes on from DHDP01000018.1 coordinate 217,408, forward strand.
CAGGATCAGAAATTCCTGAGCCAGGCGTTCGATATGGACGGTTTCGACGACAGTTCAATCTGGCTTGCTTCCGCAATGACGTACAACGAACTTGGGCTTGTTAAAAACAGTTACGAGGGCGGCTATAAATACGGCGACACGGTCGGGACAATCGACATGAACGATGAAGGCGTCGCAATGCTCGAGGACAACATTTTCAGCAACCGTGCGTTTGCAAAAGCAAATCCGAACACGGTAAAGGCGTTCCTTGCCGCGTCCGTGAAGGGATGGAAGTACGCCTGCGAACATCCTGATGAAGCCGCTCAAATCGTGTACAAATACGGTTCGTCCGTTTCAAGCGAGCACCAGTCGTATATGGCGGGCGAAGTAAAGAAACTTGTCGAAACTGACACGAAAGGAAGTACTGTAACCAATTACGGCAATATGGACACAGCCGCTATGCAGCAGACGCTTGATCTTGCAAAGAAATACATAAAACTCAGCGATTCCGCAGCGAGCCAGAAACTTTCGACGTTTACGCTCGACAACGTCATGGACGCTTCGTATCTTGCCGATGCCGCAGCCGGTAAATTCGGAAAACCGGAAAAATCTTCCGTTTCGATCCAGCTCAAATGGCTTCCCCAGGCGCAGTTTATGGGATATTACGTTGCGCTCGACAAGGGATATTACAAGGATGTCGGTCTCGACGTAAAGATTGTTCCGGGCGGAGGCGATATTTCCGAAACGACAGCCGTATACAGCGGTCAGGTCGATTTCGGCGTCACCTGGGTGTCTAATCTGATTGCAGCCAATGCCGGCGGTATGGATCTGGTCGAAGTTGCACAGGTATATCAGCGCTCCGGTCTGGTACTCGTGTATAAGTACGCAAAATAATTATTTTCGGAGGCGAACCATGGATCTGATTATTAAAAACGGAACTGTCGTTACTGCCAAAGAAATGTTCAAAGCCGATGTCGGTATTACAAACGGAAAAGTTTCCGATATCGGCTCTGACCTGAAGGACAGTAAAGCGGAAGTTGCGGACGCATCGGGAAAACTGGTGCTTCCAGGAGCGATAGACGCTCATACGCATCTGGCTATGCCGTTCGGCGGTACCATTTCCGCCGACGGATACGGTGCGGGTACACGCGCGGCGGTCTGCGGCGGTGTAACGACGGTGTTCGATTATCCGATGCAGCGCAAAGGGCACGGCATTGTAGAGACAGTCTCGGCGCGCCGCGAAATGGCGGAGAAGGAAGCGTGCTGCGATTTTGCATTCCACTGCTGTATAACCGATTTGAACGGCGGCTCGATTCTCGATGAATTTGAAAGCGCCGTCGACTACGGCATAACGAGCTTCAAATGCTTCTTCGTGTACAAGAAAGAGAACATGATGGTCGACGACGGCACGTTCGTGCGCATTCTTCTGAAAGCGAAGGAAGTCGGGGCTATAACGAATCTTCATGCTGAAAATCCGGATCTTATAGACCTGCGGGTTTCGCAGTACCTGAAGGAAGGTAAAACGTCGGCCTGGTATCACTACATGAGCCGTCCGGAATTCGTCGCTGCGGAAGCGGACAAACGCGCCGTGCACTGGGCAGTGAATTCCGACGCACCGCTGTACATCGTGCACATGTCGGACAAGGAAGGACTTGAAGCGGCGGTTAAAGCGAAGACGGAAGGTGCGAAGATTTTCATCGAGACGTGTCCGCAGTACCTTGAGTTTACGTGCGACGTGTACAAACGTCCCGACGGACGCAACTTCATCTGTTCTCCGCCTATGAAAGGGCAGGAAAGTCTCGATGCATTGTGGCTTGCGATAAAGACGGGCGGAATAGACACTGTCGCAACCGATCACTGTCCGTTCCAGCAGAAAGAAAAGGACTGGGGCATCAACGATTTTACAAAAGTTCCGAACGGATGTGCCGGTGTCGAAAATCTGTATCCGTACATGCTCGGAGCTGCGACTGACGGAAAAATCAGTTACAGCCGCGCCGTCGAACTGTGTTCGACGAATCCCGCGCGTATTTTCGGCTGCACCGATAAAGGTTCTCTCGCAGTCGGAAAGGATGCGGACGTTGTAATCTACGATCCTCAGAAAACGTTTACCATTTCGGTCAGGAATATGCATTCCGATTACGATAACACTATCTGGGAGGGAAAGACGGTCCACGGATATCCTGTTAAGACATTCGTCCGAGGGAAACTTGTATACAAAGACGGAGAGTATGTCGGCACGCCGGGCGACGGCAGATTCATCAAGTGCGCGAAGGCGTCTGTAAATTAGAATAATTATTTAAAAAATAAATCATTGCGGAGGTTAATTATGGTTGATAATAAATATGCGTCGGTCTTTCTAAGAGAAGCAGTTTCCTCCTGTTTATTATGTAAAAACATCCCGTGTACGACGGCATGTAAAAAAAATATCGACTGCGCGAAAGTTGTCACCTCCCTCCGTTTTGATAATGCGGCGGGTGCACATGCGCAGACAGTGGACAACACTGCCTGCGCCGTGTGCACCTCTTTTGACTGCATGAAAGCGTGTACAAAGGCGAAGATAGACAGCGCCGTTCCCATTTACGACATTATGGGTGTACTAAAAAATATGAGGGACGACGATTCAGTTTTGGAAAACGGAACGAGTGAACCGGCGGACGGCGTTTCGCTTGAAGTGACTTTCTGCGGCGTCCGCTGCGAGAATCCGTTTTTCCTTTCGTCTTCAGTCGTTGCAAGCGATTACGACATGCTTGCCAAAGCGTTCGATGCGGGCTGGGCTGGAGCCGCATTTAAGACGATAGGTACGTTCGTTCCCGACGAGGTCTCTCCGCGGTTCAGCACGATGCGTAAACAGGCCGATGCGTTCGTCGGACTCAAGAATATTGAGCAGATAAGCGATCATACGCTTGAGGAAAACCTCGCGTGCATCAGACGTCTCAAGAAGAATTATCCGTCGAAAATACTGATTGCGAGCATCATGGGACAGACTGTCGAAGAATGGGAGCTTCTTGCACGTAAAGTGGAAGAAGCCGGCGCTGATATCATCGAATGTAATTTTTCCTGTCCGCACATGGCAGCGTCCGGACTCGGCAGCGACGTCGGACAGTCTCCCGAACTGGTAGAGGAATATACGCGCGCGGTGAAACGAAGCTCGAAACTTCCGGTTCTTGCAAAGATGACGCCGAATCTCGGACATATTGAAGTGCCTGCACTCGCTGCCGTACGGGCAGGCGCCGACGGGATTGCGGCCATCAATACTATAAAATCGATTATGAATGTTAATCTGCGGTCGTTTGCTTCAAGTCCCGACGTTTCAGGCTTGACAAGCGTCGGCGGCTATTCGGGGAAAGCGGTAAAACCTATAGCGCTCAGATTTATTAACGATATAAAACAAAACAGCGAAATGGCCGGCGTGCCGGTAAGCGGTATGGGCGGAATAGAAACGTGGCAGGATGCCGCCGAATTTATGGCGCTCGGGTGCGGAACGATTCAGATAACGACGGCTGTCATGCAGTACGGATACGGAATCATTTACGACATGATAGACGGTATGAAGCGGTATCTCGCAAAAAACAAGTACACCGGCGTCACGCAGATAATCGGCAGGGCTCTTCCGAAGATTGTCGCGGCGGACAGACTGGACCGCGGCAGTACCTGCTATCCGAAATTCCTGCACGACGTGTGCGTAGGCTGCGGCCGGTGCGTCGTTTCGTGTTTCGACGGCGGACATCAGGCGCTGTCGATAAGAAGCGAGCCGGACTCGCATCCGGTGATGAATGCGAAGAAATGCGTCGGATGCCAGCTCTGCACGCTCGTGTGTCCCGTCGGTGCGATTGTGCCGGGAGCGCGGGTAAAAAATAAAAAGTGAACTATGCCATCAGACGATGACTGATTTTAATAATTGGTTTTACGGAGGTAAAATTATGGTAACTTGCAGTATGGAAAGAATGGAAGACAAAATCAGGACGTTCAGCCGTTTCGGCGATACGGGGCACGGAGGAATAACGCGTTTTTCGCTTTCGCCGGAAGCCGTTATGGCGCGCAATGAAATAAAGCGCCGTATGGAAAAGCTGGGGCTTACCGTAAAAACCGACGATGTCGCGAACATGTACTGCACGCTGCCCGGAACTGATCCCGACGTCGGCGCCATTATGGCGGGAAGTCACTGCGATTCCGTCAGGCAGGGCGGGAATTACGACGGCATACTGGGCGTTATGACCGCCATGGAAGCGGTCGAGACAATCGTTACTGAAAAGATCCCGCATAAACATCCTGTCACTGTCGTCGTCTGGACGAACGAGGAAGGTGCGCGCTTCGAACCTGCGATGATGTGCTCCGGCATTATCTGCGGAAAATTCGATAAGGCGAAAATGCTTGCGACAGAGGCAAAGGACATACCGGGATACACATTCGGACAGGCGCTCGAGGAATCGGGGTTCAAAGGCTCCGAGGCGAACCGCATCGATCCGAAAAAGACGACCGGACTTCTTGAGCTGCACATTGAACAGGGACCTGTTCTGGAGAATGCGAAAAAGGACATCGGAGTCGTCGAAGGCGTCTGCGGCATGATTAATTACGAGTTTACGTTCAAGGGGCAGGCCGACCATGCCGGCACGTTCCCGATGAAACTCCGCAAGGATGCGCTTTTCGCGGCGGCAAAAGCGCTGCTGTATCTGCATACGGAATTCGACAAACTCGACTCGAAACTTGTGTATACGACGGGAAAAATCAGCTGCCACCCGAACATCCACACAATCATTCCCGATGAAGTAAAGTTCACGCTCGACGCGCGCCATCAGGATCCTGAAGTTCTGAAGCAGTGCCTCGACATTATTAAAAAAATGCCGAAGGAAATCGAACGCTGCGAAGTGAGTTACGAGGAAGCGTGGTCGCGCAAAACGGTAAAATATTATCCGGAATATATCGACGACGTCGAAAAGGCTGCGAAGGAACTCGGATACAGCAGCATGCGCATGTATTCCGGCCCGGGGCACGACGCGCAGTATCTGTGCGAGATTATTCCGACGACGATGATTTTTGTTCCGAGCATCGGCGGGCACAGCCATTGTGAACTCGAGTTTACGCCGGTTGAGAACTGCTGGAAGGGTGCAAACGTTCTGCTTCATACGATTCTCGAAATCGACAAAACCAAATAACAGGTAAATACAGAAGAAATTATTATGACCGGAAAAGAGATTCATAATTGCAGACAGGGAGCTGCATCCTTTTCCGGTTTTAATATTGTAGTTTGACGGGACTGCGGGTATTTACAATTTCCTGTTCAGGAATTTTTTTATGTACAGCGCCGTTTGAACGAGACTGCGGGTGTCGCCGTCGGAAAGGTCCGTTCCCAGCGTTTCTTCAATTTTACGAATCCGGTAGACGACAGTGTTCCGGTGGTTTGCGTTTTCATCGGAAATCTTCTGGATGTTTCCCCCGTACTTTAAATAAAGTTCCAGCGTTTTCAGGTAGTCGGCGCGTTTGTCTTCCGCAAACACATTCAATTTTCCCAGCGTATCTTCATACATCTGTTCCAGAACCTTTCTGTTTTTAACTTCGACTAAAATCTTGAAAAAACCAAGCGAATCGTATCTGCCGACCGAATTAACCGAATCGGTCAGTTCCATCGCGTAAAGCGCATGATTGTACATGTCCGGCAGTTCCTGCTGATTTTTGCAGCTGTCCGAAAGCGACGTCTTTTTTCCGTAAAAATATTTATCGTTAGCGGCTATACGTGCTATTTCATACGCCGATTTTTCAAAATTTTCTTTTAAAATATAAATTACTTTCTGATTGTGTACGAAACCCGCATAGCTGTTTACCGGCAGACTCAGTTTCGGATTGAAGGAAAAAGTTACGTAGCGTTTTATCTGTTCAATGTCGTTATTAAAGCGCCCCATTTCAATTTCCAGAAGCACCACCGCAAATTCCTTCGCATCATGGAACGGTGTGTTTAAAATCTGATTCGGATCCAGGCTTCCCGGGGTAAAGATTGCGGTATAGAAGAAATTTTCAACTGAAAAAGCATTCTGCCTGTCCGTTGCCAGCATGTTGCCCACTTCCTGCATGACATCGATTGTATGGATTTCCCACGGCATTGTAAAAAGCGGGAAGGAAAGTTCATCGCACAAATCGATAATCTTTTGAGGAATTTCATGTATATATTTCCCCGTGTTGATTATAAATCCCGATGCGCTGTGCTTTTCAAAATTGTCGATGAAGGTTTTTAAAAACTGCGTGAGATTTTCCGATTCATCGCCTTTGTTGTCCTGCTGACGTTCGAAGTTGACGCCGAGCGTAATGGCGAGTTCTCCTCCTCTGATATATTCTATGGTTGAAGAGTCTTCCGTGTAGTAAATCCAGCTTATCGCCCTGTTTAATCCTTTTTTTCCGGCTATGAGCGTGAGCTTGTATTTGTTTTTAATGATATGGTAAACGGATTCTACTGAAAGGGACATCTTTACCTCTCTGTTTTGGTTGTTTTATACAAACAATTTTATAAAAATTTGGTGAAAATGACAATGTACACGGCACACGATTATTGTAGACTTGATGCTATCATATGATTGATGGAAACGAGGCGGAAAAAGACGGACCCGGCCACCAATACGGAGGAAAATTACAGTATGACACCAAAAGAAATAGCTGAAGTGCAGACATCAAATGTTCTGCTCGGATGGAGCAAACAGGGCGGACTTAATCCGACTGTCGTCGACCATGCAGAAGGAATTTACATTTACGACACTGAAGGCAAACGCTATGCGGATATGTCTTCCGAGCAGGTGAACGTAAATGTCGGGTATGCAAATAAGGAAATGGCCGAAGCGATTAAAGCGCAGCTTGACAAATTCGCATACGTTCAGGGTTCATGGGGCGTTGAAGCCCGCGCAGAGCTTGCAAAATCGATTATCGACCGTCTTCCCGACTGTTTCGGGAAAATCTTCTTCACAAACGGCGGTGCGGACGCCAATGAAAATGCAATCAAGATAGCCAGAATGTACACAGGCCGTTTTAAGGTGATGAGCCAGTACCGCTCGTATCACGGCTCGACGTTCGGCGCGGGAAACCTGACAGGTGAACCGCGGCACTTCGCTCTGGAACCGGCGATTCCGGGATTCATTCATTTCCGCGGCCCGTATTCGTATCAGGAAAAAATCAGGTTCGCTTCGGAAGATGAAGAATGCGAATACTACGTTGAAAAGCTACGCGAGCAGGTGATTTTTGAAGGCGGCGACAGAATCGCCGCAATCATCCTTGAAACGGTCATCGGTTCAAACGGAATCATCATTTATCCGAAGAATTACCTCAAAGGCGTCCGCAAAATCTGCGACGAATTCGGCATCATGATGATCTGCGATGAAGTAATGTCCGGCTGGTACCGGACGGGAAAAATGTTTGCCTACATGAACTTCGACGTAACGCCGGATATCATTTCCTTTGCAAAAGGCGTAAACTCAGGCTATATTCCGCTCGGCGGCTGTATTGTTAAAAACGAAATTGCCCATTTCTTTGACGACAAATTCTTAAGCTGCGGATTAACATATTCCGGTCATCCGCTTGCATGCGCGGCCGGCGTAGCCTGCCAGGAATTCTATCTTAAGAACGACATTGAAGGGCATGTTCAGAAAGTCGGGAAACACCTCGGAAAACTTCTGGAAGATTTGAAGACAAAGCATCCGTCGGTCGGTGACGTCCGCTACATCGGATTGTTCAGCGGCGTTGAGCTTGTAAAAGACCGTGCGACGCGCGAACCGCTCGTTCCGTGGGGACAGGATCCGAAAGGAATCATGGGCACAGTCGTAAAAGAGCTTAAGAACCGCGGCTTCTTTACATATACGCACGAAAATGTCATCATTGTTGCACCGCCGCTTATCATCACGGAAGCGCAACTTGACGAAGAACTTGCGAAACTTGATGAAGTTCTCTCGATTGTAGATAAGAAATACATCTAGGGCGTTCGGACTTGTAAGGAGGTTTCTATGTTTAATTTTACTACTGCGCCGCGTACGATTGTCGGAGAAGGCGCTCTTGAGCAGGCAGCTCCGTATCTTAAGGCGTTCGGAACGAAAGCGCTGATTGTAACGGGAAAAATCATCACAAAAACCGGACTTGCCGGTCAGGTTCAGAGCGTGCTTAAAGGTCTCGGCATAGATTCTGTCGTATACAATGATTTGCCGGGCGAACCGGATGATTTGATGATTTATGCCGGTGTAAAAATCTTTAAGGAAGAAAAGTGTGACTTTATCATCGGTTTGGGCGGCGGAACGCCGCTTGATACGGCAAAAGCCGTTGCCGCTATGGCCGTTCTTCCCGGTAAATTAATCGATTATTTCGGAAAAGAAATGAAAGGTGATTTTGCACCGCTTGTTCTTATTCCGACAACGGCGGGAACAGGTTCTGAAGTTACAAGATATTTTGTGTATACGGATACTCCTACGAACTCAAAGCTTTTGTTGAAAGGTGATGCGCTTCTGCCGAAAATCGCAGTCGTTGATTACACCTACACAATCAGCGCGCCTGCTTCAATTACGGTGAACACCGGGATGGATGCGCTGGCACACGCTGTCGAAAGCTATACGTGCCGCAAAGCGAATCCCGTTACGGATATGTTCTGTCTTGATGCCGTGAAACGAATTTTTAAATATCTCCCGATTGCTGCGAAAGACGGAGCAAACAAAGAAGCACGCGAAAATATGTCTTTGGCGGCATATGAAGCGGGAGTCGCAATCAACACGTCGCCTACAACGATTGTGCACGGCATGAGTCGTCCGATAGGCGCTGTATTCCACGTTCCGCACGGAATTTCAAACGCAATGCTTATTGTCGAGTGTCTTCGTCCGGTGCTTGAAGGCTGTTACGAACGGTTTGCGCGTCTCGGAATTGAAATCGGTGTTTCAGACGAAAGCGACGGGCCGAAGACCGGTGCGGAAAAATTCCTCGGAGCTCTTGAATCTCTTACAAAGGAATTGAAAGTTCCGACTCTGCGCGAATACGGTCTTGACCTTGAAAAATTTGCCGCTATGGAAGATAAAATGGCGACCGATTCTCTTGCGTCGGGAAGTCCTGCAAACTGCTGGAAGATTCTGACAAAAGAAGAAGAAATCAGAATTTATGATATTTTGAGAAGCAGGTAAATTGTATATTTGAATCATTCGGACTATTCCCTGCAGGTAAGCCCTGATATAGTACAGACATGAATACAGAGATGAATGTTGCGCTTGTTCAGATGAAGTGCAGAACCGGTAATGACGAAAACATGGCAGTTGCACTTGGCAAATGCAGGGAGGCTGCAGAGAACGGTGCAGACTTTGTCGTCCTTCCTGAAATGTTCAGCTGTCCGTACAAAACTTCAAACTTCCCGGTGTATGCACAAAAGACTGGTGGAAAAAACTGGCAGCTTTTGAGTGCAGCGGCAAAGGAGCTGGGGATATATCTTGTTGCCGGGTCGATGCCGGAAGAAGACGGAGGGAAGATTTATAATACCTGCTACGTCTTTGACCGGAACGGAAAACCGATCGCCAGGCACCGGAAAATGCATCTTTTTGACTGTGATCTGCCGACGGTTCAGTTTCACGAAAGCGAAACACTGACAGCGGGAAATGCAGTGACCACATTTGATACTGAATACGGAACAGCAGGTTTGATGATCTGCTTTGATATCCGGTTTCCGGAATTGAGCAGACTGATGGTTGACAAAGGCGCACAGTTCATAATTGTTCCGGCAGCCTTTAATATGACGAGCGGTCCGAACTGGTGGGAACTGATGTTCCGGACGCGGGCGGCAGATAATCAGGTGTACATGATCGGCTGTGGCCCTGCGCGTGATGAAAAAGCGTCGTATGTTGCATGGGGCCATTCGATCGTCGTCGATCCGTCCGGTAAAGTTCTTGCTCAGCTCGATGAAAAGGAAGCGATACTGTATTACGATCTGGACGTAGCAAAGGTCGATGACTACAGAAATCAGTACAGGATTCTGAAAGCCCGCCGGCTTGATCTCTACAGGTTATGGGAAATCTAAAAAAGTGTCATAAAAAGAGAAACCGGGACGGCTGTATAATCTGCGGTTCATCGTGTGTGAAACCGGGCACGGAAACGTATACGTATCTCTGTTTGTTACAGCTCCGGCACAGTGCAGGAATGCAGGAACAAACCGTTCACATGTGTGTCCCTATACAGTGCTGCGGGCGTACTCAATTCACTACCGGTTTTGCATTACCCGCCGGCAGGGATTGATACTCACAAAGATATATTCAATTTTCAGGCTTTTCATACTGCGTTTCCCCTGTCAACAGGCCTGTTTCTATTGACATTTTTCTCTGTTTTTTTTACCGTATGAGAACGATAGACGATGCCGTCCGGAAGAGGAAGGTATTGTCTCCTCCGGCAAACAGCACCCTCTCTGAGAACTTCAGCGGGGGCTTCGATAAAGATATGCTATCTGGAGGTTTTTGTGAAGAACGTAGGGTATTTTAACGGAAAAACGGACCTTATCGAGAATATGAGCATTCCGATGATGGACCGCGCAGTATATTTCGGAGACGGTGTGTACGACGCGACGTATGCGGCAAACCGTGTTATTTTCGAACCTGATTTTCATATAGATCGTTTTTATAACAGTCTCAAGGCGGTGGAAATTCCGTTTACCCTTTCAAAGACGGAACTTCGCGCGGAGCTGCAGAAGTGCATCGACCTCATGGACTCAAGCGGAATTGTGTTTGTCTACTGGCAGGCGGACCGCGGAACGTCGATGCGCAATCACGCATTTCCCGACTGCAAGCCCAATTTGTTGATTTACATCGTTGAATCTTCCCTTACCGACCTCCGTAAACCGTATAAAGTGATTACGGTCGAAGACACGCGTTTTCTGCACTGCAACATAAAGACGCTCAATCTGCTGCCGAGCGTTCTTGCGGCACAGCGGGCTAAGGAATCGGGATGCAATGAAGTGATATTTCACCGGGGAAACCGCGTTACCGAATGCGCGCACAGCAACGTGAATATACTCAAAGACGGAACGTTCATTACGCCTCCTCTCGACAATCTTATCCTTCCCGGAACGACGCGCAGGCATTACCTTGAAATATGCAGACGGATCGGCGTGTCGTCCTGCGAAAGAGAGTTCACGCTCGATGAAGTTTTTGCTGCTGACGAAGTGATGATAACGAGCGCCGGCACGCTCGGTGTGCCCGTCAGCGAAGTCGACGGCAGAAAAGTCGGCGGAAAAGCTCCTGAATTGCTCCACCGGCTGCAGAAAGCGGCAGTCGACGACTTTATTGCAGAGACAGGTTTCACTCCTGACATTCTGTAGGAGGCGGCCTATGACGGAACGGGAACTCTCTGAATACAACGTCGGTGAAAATCTCGACCAGCTCATGAATCTTGACCCGCGCGGATACGGAGTCTGCCGCGTCCTGTATCCTGCTTCGCGCAATTATGCAGGCGGGCCGGTTGCCATGCATGCGGCAAAAAAACTGTATGAACTGCTCGACGGCAAACCATCCGATACGATTGTGTATGTAATGACGGGATTTATTCTTCGGCCGCATCTGCAGCCGGAAACGGACGGGATTACGGGCGCTCTGCTGTTTGTACGCGCTCTCATACAGGCATTCGGCGTTACCCCTGTAATGGTCATCCCCGAAAAAAATAAACCTGCCGTGCTCAACTGCGCGCCTCTGCTCGGTCTTCACGTATACGACGACATTGAAACGGCGCGCGGTCTGCCGCTGTCGTTTGCGTATACGGTTATTTCCGTCGACCAGGCGGAGGCCGACGCTCAGATTAATAAGCTTCTTGCGGGCGCAAGACCGGCAGCGGTGTTTTCGACTGAAACGGCCGGTGCAAATATAAGCGGTGAATATCACAATGCCGTCGGCGTGAATATGACCGGAATAGAAGCGAAGCAGGACAATCTGTTTTCAGGTATGCAGAAACTCGGCGTTCCGGCATTTGCAGTAGGCGATCTCGGCAATGAAATCGGCATGGGAACGATTGAACCGCACATACGGCAGTTTATTCCGTATACCGGCGGGAAAGGAACGTTCACCGGCTGCAAATGCGGATGCAATACGGGAATCACCGCGGCCACGAAAGCGGACTTTCTTGTTACCGCCACAGTTTCGGACTGGGGTGTATATGCCGTGATTGCAGCTCTCGCGTTCATTCTCAAGAATATCGCGATCATGCACGATGCCGAAACTGAGGAAATGGTTCTCAGAGAATGCTGCCTGAGCGGAATGGTCGACATGACGGGTTCGCTTCTTCCTGCAATAGACGGATTCAGCGTAGAGATAGAAAAACAGATTGTCGCTCTCATGCGGTCGACCGTTGAATACGCGCTGAATTATTCGTCGGAAACGTGGTTCAAGGCGGTGCTTGAAAAGGGATTTTATGAGCCGGCAGTGTTTCGAAATTATTGAAGCGGGACAGAATGCCGTTCTGCTTCAGTTCGGGAATACCATAGATGAAGAAACCAACGGCAGAATCCGTTCATTCTGCGCCCTTCTTTCCCGGACGGAGGAATGCAGATCGGGACTCTTCGAAATAGTTCCGGCGTATTGTTCCGTTACGGTGTATTTCGATCCGCTTGTTCTGCCGGTGAGGGAAGTTACCGGCAGACTGACGCGTGCAGGAGAACACTGCGATGAGAAAGCGGTTGTCAGGGAACCGTATCTGCACCGTATCCCTGTCTGTTACGAAAGTGATTTTGCCCCCGATATGCGGAACGTCGCGGAACATACGCACCTGACGGCGGATGAAATCGTAAAGCTGCACAGCGGTAAGCCGTATCTTATCTACATGCTCGGTTTTCTTCCGGGGTTCGCGTACCTCGGCGGTATGGACAAGCGCCTCAATACACCGCGGTTAAAAATTCCCCGGACAAAAATTCCTGCGGGAAGCGTTGCAATCGGCGGTGAACAGACGGGAATATATCCGGTCGATTCTCCCGGCGGCTGGCAGATAATCGGACGTACGCCCGTGAAAGTGTTCGATCCGGACCGGAATCCTCAGATTCTTTTTAAAGCGGGCGACAAAATCAAATTCGAACCGATTACTAAAAAGGAATTCGAACAGTACGAGGCCGAAACGAACTTTACACAGGCGTCCGTACTGCCCGCGAACGGCAGGCGCAGACCGGTTCAGTCGGGAATCAAAGTGATTTCCGGCGGCATGATGACGACCGTACAGGACGCAGGCCGGCCGGGATTCCAGAAAGACGGAGTCGGCGTGTCAGGCGCAATGGACCGTATTTCGTATGCTGCCGCGAATATGATTGCGGGAAACGTTCCCGGAACGGCCGTGCTTGAGACGACTCTTGCCGGACCGGAACTGTGTTTTACGCTGCCTGCCGATTTTGTCATTACAGGTGCGCCTGTAAAAGCGCTGCTCGAAGGGCGAGCCGTTCCCATGAACGCACGCATACATGCGGAGGAAGGCAGTATTCTGCAGACAGGTTTTGTTTCAGCGGGAGTGCGCAGCTACATTGCGTTTACCGGCGGAATACTTGTCCCTGAAATACTCGGCAGCAGTTCGACGAACAGCAAGTGCGGACTCGGCGGATACTACGGACGAAGCCTGAAGGAAGGCGACGAGCTCGCTCTCGGCTGCATCGCGCAGGAATTTTCAGGAAGACCGTACGCGGACGAGGCCTCGCTCGGAAAGTTTTCGGAAGAAAATCAGTATTCGCCTGCCGCGCTTTTAACAAGGCTCAGTACGGTTCGGCGGTGCTACGACACTCCTCTGCAACTCCGTGTACTGCCCGGTCCGCAAAAAGGCATGTTCCCTGAAGACGCCGTAAAAACGTTCTGCAGTTCCGTATTCACCGTAACCGCAGACTCGGACCGTATGGGATGCCGGCTTTCAGGTCCGCAGCTTGTCTGTCCCGGCGGAACAGACATTATTTCCGACAGTGTACCGGCAGGTGCAGTTCAGATTACGTCGTCGGGAGATCCCGTTATTATGACGGCGGACAGGCAGACGACCGGCGGTTATGCCAAGATTGCGGTCGTAATCTCCGCCGATATGCCGTTCATTGCGCAGGCAGCACCCGGAACTAAAGTGACGTTTGCGTTTGTCACGCAGGAAGAAGCAGCTGAAGCGCTGCGCGGACAGGAGATGCTGCTTGCCATGCTTGACGAAGTTGTGACTGATTTGTGAAAATAGAGCCGCAAACTCCGTTTGACTTTTTATAGGAGTTCGTTATGGAAAGGAAACTGATTAATAAAAACAGATATGCGCAGTCCTCTCCGCAGGATGTACGGCGGCTTATCCGCGAAGGAAAAATCACTTCGCAGACGTCCGGGATGTGCGACGGATATGCGCAGGCGAATCTCTGCGTGCTGCCGAAAGAATATGCGTATGACTTTCTGCTTTTTACCCAGCGCAATCCGAAATCGTGTCCGCTGCTTGAAGTGTCGGATACGGGAAGCAGGCTGCTCAGGACGAGCGCTGCGGGTGCCGACATAACTGCGGACATTCCGATGTACCGCGTATGGGACAACGGTGCGCTCAGAGGGGAATATACCGACGTCGCGGAGTTCTGGCGCAGCGATCTGGTGAGTTTTATTATCGGCTGCAGTTTTTCATTTGAGTCGCTGCTTATCGCTGCCGGAATCGACGTGCGCAACATTTCCGAAAACTGCAACGTGCCGATGTACGTGACGAACATTGACACGGTACCTGCCGGCGTGTTCAGCGGGAAAATGGTCGTGAGCATGCGTCCGATTCCGTACGACCGGATTGTGCGCGCTGTAACAGTCACCGCCGCAATGCCGCGCGTTCACGGCTCTCCGGTCCACATAGGCGATCCGTCAGTCATCGGCATAAAAGACATCGGCCATCCTGATTTCGGGGATGCCGTCACCATAAAGGACGGAGAGGTTCCGGTGTTCTGGTGCTGCGGAGTAACGCCGCAGTCAGTCGTCATGAATTCAAAACCGTCGTTCTGTATTACTCATTCGCCCGGGCATATGCTTATTACCGACATTCCCGACGCGGATTTAATTTCATAGGGGGAGTGTATGACTCGGATTGATTTGAACTGTGATCTTGGTGAAAGTTTCGGCGCGTATACGATCGGCATGGATTCGGAAGTGCTGCCGTTCATCACGTCGGCGAACATTGCGTGTGGATTTCACGCCGGCGATCCAGTTGTCATGAACAAAACGGTGCGCGAGGCGGTGAAGAACGGCGTGTCTCTCGGCGCGCATCCCGGACTTCCCGATCTTCTGGGATTCGGCCGCCGCGTCATGAAAATTACGCCTGCGGAAGCGGAAGCGTACATCGTGTATCAGACGGGAGCGCTTGCGGCGTTTGCCCGCGCTGCGGGTGCAGAACTTCATCACGTGAAGCCCCACGGCGCGCTGTACAATATGGCCGCCGACGACACCGCGCTGGCGGAAGCCGTATGCCGCGGCGTTGCATCCGTGGACAAAAGGCTCATTCTGGTCGTCCTGTCGGGAAGCTGCATGCAGAGTGCCGCAGAGCGCCTCGGAATAAGGTACGCGTGCGAAGTGTTTGCAGACCGCGCGTACACCGACGAGGGAACGCTTGTTTCACGTTCAAAACCCGGAGCCGTCATTACAGATGAAGACGAAGTTATTAAGCGCGCGGTGCGGATGGTGAAGGACGGAATCGTAAGCTCCGAATCGGGAAAAGAGATTCACGTCAGAGCCGACACAATATGCGTTCACGGCGACAACCCGAAAGCTTTGCAGTTTGTCCGGAAAATCCGCATGTCTTTCGCGGATGCAAGGATAGAAGTAAGCCCTTTTACATATTAAATTTATTTTGTCAATAGCAAAAAAGTAATAAATAGTACAAAAAAAGTGCGGAAAGGCACTTGATTTTTATTTTTTATTTTTCTACACTGTTTCTATAAGCAACAACGCTGTTGCCGCAACTGCGGATTTTTTTCCGCAGCATCTGCGGGGAGCGTTGCAGCTCCCCGGTAAAAAGAGGAGCGCCTTATGAAAACACCAAAAAAAGTCGGAATTGCCGTTCTGGCAGTTGCAGTTCTTGCCGGTTTCCTTACCGGTGCAAAGAAAGATCAGACAATTAAAATCGGATTCAACATCCCGCTTACGGGTGATTCACCGAAAGTCGGAGAAGGATCGAAGTTCTCCGGAGAATTGATTAAAAACGAAATCAATGCAAAAGGCGGCCTTGAAGTAGGCGGCAAAAAATACCTGCTTGATTTTATTTATGTCGACAACGAACTCAAAGCCGATTCTGCAATTCAGGCAGCCTACAAACTTATCGATCAGGACAAAGTTCTCGCGAGCATCGGACCGGACGGATCAGGTCGTGCCATTCCCGCAGGGCAGGTGTACAACGATGAGAAAACGCCGATGATTTCTCCGTGGGCAACAAATCCCGCCGTAACGAAAGACAGACCGTATGTGTTCCGCGCCTGCTTCCTGGATCCGTTCCAGGCTCCCGTTGCGGCAAAATTTGCAAAAGACCAGTTCAAGTGTACGAAAGTGGCCATTCTTTACAATCTTGAAGACGATTATTCCAAGACCCTTGCAGAATTGTTCAGAAAAGCTTGGGAAGGACAGCAGGGCGGTAAAGTCGTTGTGTTCGAAAGTTTCGGCCAGAAAGATCAGGATTTCTCAAGTCAGCTTACGAAGATTGTTGCATCGGACGCGGAGCTTCTGTATCTGCCCGATTACTACAACCACGTAGCGCTTATTACCACGCAGGCGAAAGATCTCGGCTGGAAAAATCCCGTCATGGGTTCCGATTCGTGGGGTTCAGCCGACCTTGTAAAACTCAGCAAAGGTGCGGTTATAGGCGATTATTTCACGACTCACTATGCGGCGGCCGGTGCTACCGGTAAAACGAAGGAATTCATAGACAAGTACAAGGCAGCTTACGGATATACTCCCGACGATGTCGGAGCTCTTACGTACGACGCTGTAAACCTTGTGCTCAAGGCGATTCAGGATGCCGGTCTCACCGGTAATCTTAAAAAGGACCGCACTGCAATAAAAGACGCTCTCGGAAAAATCAAGAATTATGAAGGCGTTACCGGAAAGATGTCGTTTACTCCGGAGGGAGATCCGGTAAAAGATGCTGTGGTCGTAAAAATCGCGGATAACGGAGACTTTACGTTTGTTAAGAGTCTTCAGCCGTAACCGCGCTGATAAAAGTACGGCTGCCTGCTGGTGCGGCAGCCGTATTCATTTCTGCTTTTCTTTCCGGGAGTACTGAATAATTATGCTTTCATATCTTGTCCAGAACATTTTTAACGCTCTTCAGTGGGGCAGTTTTTACTCTATGATTGCGCTGGGATATTGTCTCGTATACGGAGTTCTCCGTCTTATTAACTTCGCTCACGGCGATATCTTCATGACGTCGTGCTATATTGCTTTTTTTGTCATTGCAGGACTTACTGCGCATTTCGCGGGGCTCACGGGTATTCCGCTTTTTGTTATTACGCTTGTTATTACGATGGCGCTCACTGCGCTGCTCGGCGTCGGTATAGAGCGCGTTGCGTACCGTCCGCTTCGTGAAAAGGGAGCGAACAGATTATATGTCGTCATTACTGCGCTCATGATAGGATTCATACTTGAAAACGGAAATCTCGCACTGCTCGGCGCGAGTTCCCGCCGTTTCCCCGATATTCTGCCGAAAATTATTTGGAAACTCGGACCGGTTACGGTCACGAATCTGAAACTGCTTGTTATTATAAGCGCATTTGTCGTATTTGCGGTTCTTCAGTTTATTGTTCAGAAAACAACGCTCGGTATGGCGATGCGCGCGATTTCATACGATAAATTTGCGATTCCCCTTATGGGCATTCCGGTGAACACTGTCATCACGTTTACGTTCGCGCTCGGTTCCGCGCTCGCCGCAATCGCCGGCATTCTGTTCGGCATGTCGTATCCCGTCATGGACCCGTACATGGGAATGATAATCGGATGGAAAGCGTTCATCGCGGCCGTTGTCGGCGGAATCGGCGATATACGCGGTGCGTTCGTCGGCGGATTTATGCTGGGAATTATAGAAATTCTCGTAACAGCGTTTCTTCCTTCAAGCTACAAGGACCTTATCTCCTTTGTAATTCTGCTTGTTATTCTCACGTTGAAACCGACAGGTTTTTTCGGCGTGGCAAGAAGTACGAAGATATAGGAGAACCGTTATGAAAAATAAAAGCAAAAAATTTATTGTCCCGGCTATAACTGCTGCCGTAATGGTTCTCGTCGTCATCCTGGCGCAGCTTGATATCCTTAACAATTATTACCAGACAATTCTGATGACTATCTGCATCAATGTCATCATGTCGTCGAGCCTTAACGTTGTTAACGGCTATATGGGCGAGTTTTCGTGCGGACACGGCGGATTCATGGCGGTGGGCGCGTATGTGTCGTCCGTGCTGTCGCTCGTTCTGTTTTGTCCCGGAAACAGCATTACGGGGAAAGCTCTGCTTCCTCCCGAAAGCGCCATGTTTCTGTTTCCCGTCGTAATTCTGCTCGGCGGCGCCGCGTCGATGGTCGTAAGCCTGCTCGTCGCTATTCCGTCGTTTAAAACGCGCGACGATTATCTTGCAATCGTCACAATCGCGACAAATTTTATTATTACGACGTCCCTTAATAATATCGGCATCGTCGGAGAAAGCCGCGGCCTTATGGGAATGAAGTCGACGCTCAGCCGTATGAGCGGCGTGATCGACCTGCCGTGGATTCTCATATGGGGAATGCTCTTCGCAGCGTTAACAGTTTACGCAATACACAGACTTATGAAGTCGACGCTCGGTCAGGGAATAAGCGCCGTGCGGTACGATGAAATTTCTGCGGAGATAATGAGCGTCAACACGAATAAAATGAAGCTTATCGCGTTTACGTTCTCTTCCGGACTTGCCGGAGTCGCCGGCGGACTGTTCGCGCATATGCTCGGCTTTATTAATCCTTCGTCGTTCGGCATTATGAAGTCGACAGAATCGCTCGTCATGGTGTATCTCGGCGGAATGGGTTCGCTGAGCGGTTCCGTTCTTTCCGCGTTTATCTTCACAATTCTTCTTGAACTGCTCCGCCCGGCACAGATATTCAAGTGGGTCATCATTCCTCTTATGCTCATACTGATAATGCAGTTCAGACCGGAAGGAATCATGGGACCGCGCGAACTCCCGCAGGTGTTTCCGAAGCTCAGAAAATTATTTCCCGTAAATTCCGACATGGTGCGTAAAAATCAGACAGGAGGTGAGGCATGAGCGACGAAACAGTTCTTACGATAAATCATCTTACCCATAAATTCGGCGGACTCCAGGCGCTTACCGACATAAACGTCGATTTGAAGAAAGGTGAAATAGCGGGACTCATCGGACCGAACGGCGCAGGAAAAACGACCGTTTTCAATCTTGTGAGCGGCTTTTACGTTCCGACGGAAGGCGATATTCTGTTCAAGGGGAATCGGATAAACGGTCTGAAACCTCACGTCATAGCGTCCATGCAGATAGGACGCACGTTCCAGAACATCCGCCTCTGGAGCGATATGACCGTGCTCGAGAATATCTGTATTTCGCAGCAGTACCGGCTCGGATACAACGTCGCGGACGCATTTTTCAATACGAAACGGTACAAAAGCGAAGAGAAAAAAATACACGACGAAGCCTGGGCTCTGCTTGAGAAATTCAATCTTGCTGATAAAGCGCTCGATTATCCCAGAAATCTTCCGTACGGCGTGCAGCGCCGTGTCGAGATTGCACGTGCTCTCAGTCTGAATCCCGAACTGCTTATGCTCGACGAACCGGCGGCCGGATTGAGCACGTCCGATCTTTCGGAACTGATTTCCTACATACGGTGGATTCACGAGACATTCGGATTAACAATCTGGATGATCGAACACCAGATGCAGGTTATTATGACCCTTTGCGATTATATCCAGGTTGTGAATTTCGGAAAGGAAATTGCACGAGGTACCCCGGATGAAATACAAAATGACCAGAATGTCATAAAAGCATACCTGGGCAACGGTGAGATTGATTAATAAGGAGGTACCTATGTTGTTGGAAGTAAAAAATCTTAAGGTTGCATACGGTTATATTGAAGCGCTCCACGGTATCTCTTTCAATGTTGAAAAGGGTGAAATTGTCACGCTCATAGGAGCTAACGGTGCCGGAAAAACTTCGACGCTGCTGAGCCTTTCACGCCTGTCCCGTCCGGAAGCGCCCGTTGTGAAAGAAGGGGATATTTTTTTTGAAGAAAAGAGCATCCTGAAAACAGAGCCGCATATACTGATTCAGAAAAAGATGCTGTGTCTTGTGCCTGAAGGACGGCATATATTCGGCAATCTTTCAGTAGAGGAAAATCTGAAAATGGCCGAATACGGGCGCAGCAAAGATCCGACCCATGAAATGAGGACCGTTGAATTATACGACCTTATTTATGATTTGTTTCCCCGGCTGTACGAGCGGCGCAAACAGCGCAGCGAACTTCTTTCCGGCGGTGAGCAGCAGATGCTTGCGGTCGGCCGGGCGCTTATGACGGACTGCAAATTCATAATGCTCGACGAACCGAGTATGGGACTCGCACCGAAGCTCATGTATGAAATGTTCAGAGCGCTTAAACGTCTGAACGACCAGGAAAGCATGACAATTCTGGTAGTAGAACAGAACGCGAAAGTTGCGCTGGAATTTGCTTCGCGCGGATATGTCCTGAATACCGGTTCAATCATTGCGGAGGGAACAAGCGAAGAACTTGCGGCCAATCCGGATGTGAAAAAAGCGTATCTGGGAGGATAAGCGCGGTTCATCTGCACCGGGACTGTCCAACGACAGCGTTTTTGGACAGTCTCAACCCCTTCCCGCACTGCATGTGTGCGTATCAGTATTCTGAATATCTCCAAAATATAATCCTTTTTTGAAAACTCCCTTTTTCATGTTTTTTTCCTTTTCTTTTTTTTTGATTTATGGTAGTATACGGTTTGTTCATTGATAATACAAACTAAAAAAGGGGTTATGTTATGCGCTATGGTTATTTTGATAATGCTGCCCATGAATATGTAATCGACAATGTTGCGGTCCCTGTTTCATGGACGAATTATCTCGGAACAGAGCTGACCGGTACGGTTATCTCCCAGAATGCAGGCGGATATATGTTTCACGAATCGCCGGAAAACCACCGTATTACCCGTTTCCGTGCAAACGCCATACCGCTCGACCGGCCGGGACATTACGTGTATCTGCGCGACAATGAATCGAACGATTACTGGTCGGTCTCCTGGCAGCCTGTCGGAAAACCGCTTGATTCTGCGCGGTACGTCTGCCGGCACGGTCTGTCGTATTCGAAATATATTTCGGATTATTCTCACATCCATGCCGAGCAGACTTTGTTCATTCCGCGCGGCGAGACATGCGAGCTGTGGGATGTAAAAATAAGGAACACCGGCGACAAAGACCGTTCAATCAGCGTGTTTTCTTACTGTGAATTTTCATTCAACGTCGTTGAGATAGACAATCAGAACTTTCAGATGAGCATGTACTGTTCCGGTTCCGATTATAAGGACGGTGTCATTCAGGTAGACAATTTCTACAACCCTTCCATGTATCATTATTTTGCGTCCAGTTTCGAACCCGACAGCTACGACTGTCTCCGCGACGCGTTCATAGGCAGCTACCGCACGGAAACGAATCCTGCGGGTGTGGAGAACGGCACGCTTTCGGGCAGCCGCGAGCTCGGCGGCAACCACTGCGGTGCGCTCGAAAAGCAGTTCACCATAAAAAGCGGCGAAGAAATCCGCGTCGTATTTATGCTCGGTGTGGGCGACCGTTCTGCCGGTTCGGCAGTGAAAGCAAAATTCAGCAATACGGACAACGTTGACAAAGCTTTTGCGGAGCTTGCCGCTTTCTGGAAGGACAAGCTCGACGCACTCCAGATAGAGACGCCGAACAAAGACATGAACACCATGATCAACACGTGGAATCTCTATCAGTCGGAAGTGAACGTGATTTTTTCGCGGTTCGCTTCATTCGTCGAAGTAGGCGGACGCACCGGACTCGGATACCGCGACACGGCGCAGGACGCAATGTGCATCCCGCATTCCGCACCGGAAAACTGCCGCCGGCGCCTGGTGGAACTGCTCCGCGGGCTCACGTCCGCAGGATACGGACTGCATCTGTTCGAGCCGTCCGTGTTTGATCCGGACCGTCCGGCTTCGATTCAGTTCAATTCTCCGACGGTAAAACCGGAGCAGAAGGCTGCCGACATTGTGCACGGTCTCAAGGACACCTGTTCCGACGATGCGCTCTGGCTCGTGCCGTCGATCTGCGAATACATCAAGGAAACGGGCGAAACTGATTTTATTGATCATGAATACGGTTATGCGGACGGCGGGAAAGGCACTGTTTACGAGCATATGAAAAAAATACTCGATTTTTCGGCGGAACACGTCGGTGCGACAGGCATTTGCCAGGGACTGCGCGCAGACTGGAACGACTGTCTTAATCTCGGCGGCGGCGAATCCGCGCTTGTGTCGTTTCTGCATTACTGGGCGCTCGACAATTTCATTGCACTGGCGCAGTTCTACGGCAGAACGGACGACGTGAAAAAATACACGGAAATCCGTGAGCGGGTGCGCAATGCATGCGAAACTCAGCTGTGGGACGGTGAATGGTATATCCGCGGAATAACAAAGAAGGGCATCAGAATCGGTACGCACAACGACAAAGAAGGTAAAGTGCATCTCGAATCGAATGCGTGGGCCGTCGCGTCGGGTGTTTCGACGGGAGAACGCGCCGAGAAGACGATGGATTCCATCGATAAATATCTGTATTCGGAATGGGGAATTCATCTTAACGCGCCGGCATACGGTACGCCCGACGACGACATCGGTTTTCTGACGCGCGTATACAAGGGCATAAAGGAAAACGGTTCGATATTCAGTCATCCTAATCCGTGGGCGTGGGTTGCGGATGCAAAGCTCGGACACGGCGGCCGCGCCATGAAATTTTACAACGCGCTCTGCCCGGCCCGTCAGAACGATAAAATAGAAATACGCCAGGCCGAACCGTACAGCTACTGTCAGTTTATTATGGGGTGTGAACATTCCGCGTTCGGCCGCGCGCGCCATCCGTGGCTTACCGGTTCGGCCGGATGGTCGTATTTTGCGGCAACACGGTATCTGCTCGGCATCAGATTCGACTTTTTCAGGGACGGCACTTCCGACAGGGAAATTTGCGGGATGATTGTTGATCCGTGCATACCTTCGGAGTGGAACGGATTTAAAGCGGTTCGGCGGTGGCGCGGTGCGCGCTTCGCTATAGAAGTGAAAAATCCCTCGCATGTGGAGAAGGGAGTTAAGGAAATCAGGTTAAACGGCGAAAAAGCCGATTTTATACCGCCGCAGAAAGAGGGAAGTGCAAATACTGTTGAAATTATAATGGGATAAAACAAAACCGGGCATGTCTTTTTTTTCTGTAGAAAAGTCTGAATCATGATATACTATATAGTATATAGAGCGGATGATGATTCTGTCCTTCGGAGGGAAAAGAAGCATGCTCAGTCCTATAGACAGATTATTTCACACTTCAGATTTCTCTGACTTTCTTTTCAACAACCTTGATGATGCAATGTGTTTAATAGACGCCGGTTTCCATGTGCTGCGGGCAAACGATGCATTGAAAAAGATCTTCAACAGTGATGAAAACATAGAAAATATGTTTTTCGGAAACGCTTCAAAGTGTGTTCATTTTGCCCGGACAAACAAGGCGTGCGGGGAAGCGGAATCGTGTGCGGCATGTGCCGTGTATACCGGCGTCGCGGAGGCTGCCGGCAGCGGGAAAAAAATAAACAGAATAAGCGTGCCCTGGGAATGTACGGAGAATGGGGAAAAAACCGAAAAACATCTGCAGTTCACATTCATTCCGCTCACGTTCTTCGATCAGACGTGTATTCTCATCAGCATACACGACATAAGCGTGCAGGAAGAACAGGAGCGGCGGATAAAAGAATTGGCCGGCCGCGATTTTCTTACGGGACTTGCGGACAGGCGGTATTTCTACGACGTCTGCGAAAGCTATTTCCGTACTGCCCGGCGCGGATTTATTAATCTGGCAGTCTGCATGATCGACATAGATTCCTTCGGGGCCGTTAACGATACGTACGGGCATAAGGCGGGAGATTTGATGCTTAAGGAACTGGCGTCCGTCATGGAGAAAAACATCAGACAATCGGATTTCATCTCGCGGTACGGCGGCGATGAATTCTGTCTCATTTTTCAGTATAAAAAAACGGCAGATGTTTTCTCCGCCGCCGAAAAACTGCGCGGTCAGGTTGAAACGCACGAATTCGTCTATAAAACGAAAACGCTTCGTATAACAATCAGCATAGGTGTGACGGTACGACTGGGACATTCGACAGACACGCTTGTAGGCAGAGCCGGCAGGCTGCTCCGTGCTGCGAAGGAAAAGGGCGGAAACAGGGTCGAGGTTGACGGATAAAAACCGTGAGCCCGTTTATTTGAGCCTGAGTATGCGCTGGTTTCGCGAACCGCGGAACTGCAGCGAAATGTCGCGCTGTTCCTCGACATACGGTCCGTCGACAAGCACGTCGATGAGAGAAAGCATTTCGCCGGTCGCTTCGCAGTGCTTTCGTCCGCCGGCAGGCTGCAGGTCCCTGTCGTATACGTAGCCTGTATAACACCAGATTGTTTTTTTCGGATATGCAGCACGGACCCGTCTCAGAAACGGGAGCAGTTCCCGCTGGTTTTCTTCCTCGAACGGTTCGCCTCCGAGTACGGAGAGACCTGCTATGTAATCGGGCGCAAGGGCCGCAATAATGTCGTCTTCAGTTTTTTTCGTGAACGGTCTGCCGAACGCGAAGTTCCACGTTTCGGCGTTGAAGCAGCCCCTGCAGTGATTTCTGCATCCCGACACGAACAGCGAGACGCGCACGCCTTCGCCGTTCGCAATATCGGTCAGTTTAATATTTCCGTAATTCATTACAAATGAAGGACACGTTCTTTGATTTCCTGCGTCCTTCCCTGATTCCAGTACTGAGTGCCGATGTATCCGCACGTGCGGCGTGCGACGTTCATCGTCGTCTGGTCGCGGTTGCCGCAGTTCGGACATTCCCACACGAGCTTGTCGTCTTTGTCATTAACAATTTTGATTTCGCCGGTATATCCGCATTTCTGGCAGAAGTCGCTTTTCGTATTGAGCTCCGCGTACATGATGTTGTTGTATATGTGCTTCAGAAGCGACATGACTGCCGGCAGGTTGTTTTCCATGTTCGGAACTTCGACGTAGCTTACCGCGCCTCCCGGAGACAGTTCCTGGAACTGCGCTTCGAATGCGAGCTTCGTGAACGCGTCGATCGGTTCGGTGACGTGCACGTGGTAGCTGTTCGTGATGTAGTTCTTGTCGGTTACGCCGGGAATAATGCCGAACCGTTTTTTGAGGCACTTTGCAAATTTGTACGTCGTGCTTTCGAGCGGCGTGCCGTAGAGCGAGAACGCGATGTTCTCCTCGGCGCGCCATTTTGCGCACGCGTCGTTGAGATGATGCATGACCTGCAGCGCGAAAGGCGTCGCTTCAGGATCCGTATGCGGCTTTCCCGTCATGTAGCGCGTGCACTCGCACAATCCCGCGTATCCAAGCGAGATCGTCGAATATCCGTTGAAAAGAAGCTTGTCTATGGTTTCGTCTTTTTTGAGCCGTGCGAGCGCTCCGTTCTGCCAGAGAATGGGCGCGGCGTTGCTCGTCGTTCCCATAAGACGATTGTGCCTTATCATGAGCGCGCGTTTGCAGAGTGCGAGTCGTTCGTCGAGTATCTGCCAGAATTTGTCCATGCTGCCGCCCGACGAGCACGCTGCGTCGACAAGATTCAGCGTGACGACACCCTGATTGAATCGTCCGTAAAATTTCGGTTTTCCGTTCTCGTCGTGATACACGGTAAGGAACGAACGGCATCCCATGCACGGATAGCAGTTGCCGTCTTTCAGTTCGAGCATTTTCTTTTCCGAGATATAGTCGGGCACCATGCGGCGGGACGTGCATTTTGCAGCGAGTTCCGTCAGATAATAATATGGCGTGCCGTTGTCGACGTTGTCGGGTTCGAGTACGTATATCAGTTTGGGGAACGCGGGCGTTATCCACGCGCCTTTCTCGTTCTTCACTCCCTGATAGCGCTGTTTGAGCACTTCCTCTATAATCATCGCAAGATCGGATTTTTCCTGCTGATCTTCCGCTTCGTTAAGATACATGAAGACGGTGACGAACGGCGCCTGCCCGTTTGTCGTCATGAGCGTAATCACCTGGTACTGGATTGTCTGGACGCCGCGCTTGATTTCCTCATGGAGACGGCTGTCGACCATATATCTGAACTGTTCGTCGTCTACTTTGAGTCCCGTCGCTTCCATCGTTTCCCTTATTTCCTTCTCGAACTTTTTGCGGCTTACATCCACGAAAGGGGCAAGGTGGGTGAGAGAGATGCTCTGTCCGCCGTACTGGCAGCTTGCAACCTGCGCAATAATCTGCGTCGCGATGTTGCACGCCGTCGAGAACGAATGCGGCCGGTCTATTTTCGTCCCGCTGATGACCGTGCCGTTCTGCAGCATGTCCTCGAGGTTCACAAGGTCGCAGTTGTGCATGTGCTGCGCGAAATAGTCGGCGTCGTGAAAATGAATGATGCCTTCCTCGTGTGCGCGTTCAATGTCCTCGTCGAGCAGGAAACGCCGCGTAACGTCCTTGCTTACTTCGCCCGCCATATAGTCCCGCTGAACGCTCACGACAGTCGGATTTTTGTTCGAGTTTTCCTGTTTTACTTCCTCGTTGTTTTCGTCGAGCAGGCTCAGAATCTGCGCGTCCGTCGTGTTCGATTTGCGCATAAGTTCGTGCTTGTAGCGGTACGTAATGTAGATTTTCGCCACGTCGTACGCACGGCATTCCATAATGCCGTTTTCTACGAGATCCTGAATCTCCTCGACGTTGAGAGCATGCTGCTGTTTTGCGCATTCAATCTCTATGTCGTCGGCAATCGATTGTATCTGCTTTTCCGAAAGCCGGTTCGTCTCTTTCGCTTCGTTGCTGGCTTTAGTGACCGCGACTACTATCTTGTTCCGGTCAAAAGGAACCTCGGCGCCGCTTCTTTTGATAATTTTCATTCATATCCTCCCGATGAACGCTATATATAGCGTGTTGTGGTCAGAAATATACTAGGTATAGCGTTTTGTGTCAATAGATATTGCCTGTCAATATCTATTGACTATATTTTGAGCCGGTTTTGAGGTATACTTGAAACATGGCTTCTTACACTGTAAAAAATTTTACTTCGCTTGCAGCCGCTCTTGTCGGATTGTACGGCAGAAACACGCAGATAGCACGGACGGACAGACTTTCCGGCGGCGACATCAACAAAGCATACGGCCTTAATTTAACGAACGGCGCTCACATTTTTATGAAGGCGAACGCTAAGGAAAATGCCGGATTTTTTACTGCGGAAGCTGCGGGCCTTGCGGCTCTGGCATCGGTGAAAAAAATCGGGACGCCGAAAATACTGTGTACCGGAACCGATCCCGGCGAACAGTCGGGGTATTCGTTTCTGCTGCTTGAGTACGTTGAATCCCGCGGCAGAATTGAGCCGTATTGGGAGACGTTCGGCCGCGAACTTGCGGAACTGCACAAAGCGGACTGTTCCGAATTCGTCCGCGGCGGGAAATACGGTTTTATACAGGACAACTACATCGGCGCGACGGAGCAGATTAACAGAGCCCGCGGCACGTGGGTCGATTTTTACCGCGACTGCCGTCTCGTTCCGCAGTTCAGGCGGGCTTCCCGTTATTTTGACAATGCGGTGCAGGCGAAAATCACGAAGCTGCTCGACCATCTTGATTCGTACATTGCAGAACCCGGGCGCCCGTCGCTTCTTCACGGCGACTTGTGGAGCGGCAACGTGCTCTGCGGTCCCGACGGCAAAGCATGGCTCATAGACCCCGCGTGTTACTGCGGCTGCAGCGAGGCGGATATCGCTATGACGCAGCTTTTCGGCGGCTTTTCCGGGGAGTTTTACAGGGCGTACAGCGAAGTGAATCAGCTGCAGCCGGGATACGAAGACAGACGGGATATGTACAATTTGTATCAGCTGCTCAATCATCTGAATCTTTTCGGAGAGACGTATCTTGAGCCGGTATGCAGTATACTGGCGGAATATGTGTGAGGCGGCTGATGATTTATTATTTTTCAGGAACGGGCAATTCACAGTACGTGGCGGAGAAACTTGCGGAGTATACGAAGGACACGGCGTTTTTTATTCCGCAGGTGTTCGGGCAGATGCAGTCGGATATCACCGTAACGGAAGGAGAAACGATAGGCGTCGTATTCCCCGTGTACGCGTGGGCGCCTCCAGCCGTCGTCATGGAATTTCTTTCACATGTTCATGTAGATAAAAAAGCGTTCGCCTATGCGGTGTGCACATGCGGCGACGAAGCAGGTAAAGCTATGGATGAACTGCACCGCCTGTTTCCGTTTACGAGCGCGTATTCAATCACCATGCCGAACAACTATATTCCGATGTTCGATACCGATGAGCCTGAACTTGAGCGCGAAAAGATAAATGTGGCGACTCAGCGTCTGCCGAAAATTGCGTCCGAGATTGCTGCGCACCGCGCGGTTTTTGACGTTCACGAAGGTCCCGAGGCGTCGTTCAAGACTGTCGTTGTAAATCCGCTGTTTTCGCTGTTTGCAATGCGCACGTCGAAGTTTGCCGTTGACGACACCTGCATCGGATGCGGAGAATGCGAGAGAGGCTGTGCGTTTCATGTTATTAAGCTTGCCGGACGGAAACCCGTCTGGCAGGAGGGAAAGTGCGCCATGTGCATGAGCTGCATCATGCACTGCCCGAAACGCGCGATTCAGTACGGAAGCGGAACTAAAAACCGCGGCAGGTATGTGTTTCCCGTTCAGCAGAAGACACGTCAGGTCGTTCGGCCGGATGCGGAGAAAAGCACACAAAGTGCGCAGAGCAGCACTGCCGTTGAGTTTATTAATTCTGCGGAAATAAAGACGTTCACGAATCCGGGCGTCGAAGTCCGCCGTCTCCTGTCCCCTGATAATTCCGAAAGCAGGCGCGTATCCGTCACTGAAATACATGTGAAGCCGGATGCATCGCAGCCGCGGCACGTGCATGCCTCTTCCGAGCAGATTTTGTATGCGCTTAAGGGCAGTGCCACGCTGCTTCTTTCCGGCGACACGGAAAAGATTTTCGCGGCGGGAGACGTCGTCAGGTTTGCGGACAACACTGTCCACGGTCTGGTAAACACAGGCAGCGACGAGTTCGTTTATATTTCAGTGACCTGCCCGCCCGTAAATTAAGGACGAGCCGATTAAATCCTCTCGGCGTAATCAGTTATTAACAGCGGGGCGATTGTTACTCTGCGCCCGACATGCATGTCTGCATAAGAGTCACGAACAGGTATATTTTTTTGTAGACTTCTATGCCGAGTTCCTTCGGCGGATGATCGGCATAGTGTTCGATTTCTTTCCAGTTGATTATCATTTCCGGTGATTTTTTCGTTTCGTCTTCAAGCAGCGACTTGACTGTTTTTCCGATGGTAATCAGATTGCGCGTGCTGTCGACGATGAAGGATTTTGCCTGTTCGTTCGCGTCGGTAACGAGCCTGTTTATGACTCCGGCGGAATCCGCGTCGTGCTGAATGCGGGGCAAGAGCGTTTTTATTTTTATACCGGCGGCACCGTCTTCCGCGAAGTTCTGGTCAAAAGCGGATATAGCTTCCGACGCTGAAAGCAGGTCGTTGTATGCGTTCGACATAGGCGAGGACAGAGGTGCAGACGCCCATTTTCCCCGTATAAGAATAAGTTCGCTGTATTCGCGTATGTCTTTTTTTACGAATTCAAGGAGAAATCCCTTAAGATAATTCAGCGGTTCGTAATACAGATAACCGCGCAGATGTTTTTTGACCAGGTTGGAGCTGTTCTGTTCAGTGTAGTTCTTAAGATACAGGATAACTGTTGTACTGAACAGCTTGGTAAGAATATCGTTTACCCTGTTATTCTTTTCAGCCGATTCGAGTTTGTGCAGCGCAGCGGTCGCCTCAAGTTTGAATTTATCAAGGAACGGTTCGACGATGGCCGCCGGCTGTTCCGCGACGACCGGTGTGAAGTCGGGATTTTCCGTAATAAGCTGGACCATCATTTCAAAAACTTCCGACTGACGGATTGCCTGCAGTTTCGCGACGATTTTTTTCCAGACACCGGGAGAAACAGGTTCGACGCCTTTCATCTCCCTGAACATTTTCATGAGCGGAGACCAGTCGGTGTCCCCCGTTACGTTCCATGCGACCGTGATGAAATCCTTTAAATCGTCGGCAACATACTCTCCGTTGATTTTGTCGAAGCGTGGATTGCCGGTAAATTGTTTTTCAACAAGCGTGGAATCGAATTTTTTGAGCATGAAGTAGAAGTCATACATGCAGAAATCTTTGAATGCAAGAAGGTCTTTATACAGCTGTTCCGCCGTATTGATGCGGTCAGTTCCGAATTCCCCTTCAAACACATCGAGAGATTCCTTGACCTGCTGTACGAGCTGATTAACGGGAACTGTTTTGTTTTTTGCAAGAATGGCTTCTTCGGTAAGTTCTTCTTCTATTTTGCGCTGGTTATCGGAAAGCGAATATTCAATGACAAAACGTTTGAACGCATTCTGATTCTGCACGTTCTGGAACATGACCTGGACAGGCGTTACGGCTTTGTAAATTTCATATATAAGTTTTGCAAAAGCAGGGAGCACTTCGTTGCTTCCTGCCCTGTAGAAATGGTAATGTGATTTGGAAAGGCTTTTTGCGATTGCCCTCAGTCTCCGCCGCTTTTCGGCCTCCGGATCTTTTGATCCGAAGAGCGAAGCAAACAGATTCCGAAAGAAACCGCCGCCTAATGATTCTGTCCTGGCCATAGCTCCATATTATATGATATTTTCAACTAGAGCAAGGACATGAGTCGGGCATCCTTCGACGCATGTACCGCAGCTGTTGCAGAGTGCGTAATCTACGACGGGAATACCGTCGGTTACTTTTATTGCGCCTTTTTTGCAGACCCGTTCGCACTTTCCGCACTTGATGCAGCCTGCTTTGCACGTTTTGAGCACCATGGCCTTGTTTTCGTTCCGGTTCGAACAGAGCGCGACGGCTCCTTTCCGGGAAACCGGCACTTTGAAAAACAGGTGCATCGGGCATGCCTTAATGCACATGCCGCAGCCGGTGCATTTTTTTGTATCTACGTGCGGAAGGCCGTCGTCTCCCATCGAGAGCGCGTCGAACCTGCAGACGTCCACGCAGTCGCCGAATCCGACGCATCCCCACTGGCACATCTTTGTTCCGTTCACAGCTTCGTGTGCCGCAGCGCAGTTTTTTACGCCGTTGTAGAGGCCGCGCGGAATGCAGTTGTCCTTGCAGCCGCGGCAGGCAAGCACGACGACATGATCCTCCGCGTCTACTTTGACGCCGAGTACTTTTGCGACGGCCTGTGCGGTTTTGACCCCGCCGGCCGCGCATCCGTCGGCAGGCGCCTCGCCTGCTGCGCACGCGGCGGCAAAACCGTCGCATCCCGGATAACCGCACGCACCGCAGTTTGCACCGGGGAGCACGTCGCGTATCATTTGAGCTTTTTCGTCGACGGGCACTGCGAAGATTTTTTTAAAGAAGCCGAGCAGTACGCCGATGACGAACGCAAGTATAAAAGCAACTATTACAGCAATAATAACCGTAGTCATAAAAATTCTTATTCTCCTATTTAATCAGTCCGCTGAATCCCAGAAAAGACAGCGACAGAAGACCTGCCGTGACGAACAGAATCGGTTTTCCCTGAAGGAATTTCGGAGGTGTTGAACTCTTCATCCGTTCCCGTACACCCGACATGATGACGAGCGCAAGCAGGAAGCCGCACGCGGTGCCTGCTGCGTAGACGAGCGACTGAACGTAGTTGTAATTCTTGCTGATGCAGTTGAGCGTCGTGCCGAGCACCGCGCAGTTCGTCGTGATAAGCGCAAGATATACGCCCATTGCACTGTACAGGCTTGGAATTGATTTTTTCAGATAGAATTCGACGAGCTGGACGAGAGCCGCGATGACAAGAATGAAAATAAGCGTTTCGAGAAACTCAAGCTTCAGCGGCACCATAATCCCGTAATAAATCGGATAGGTAACCGCCGTCGCAAGAATGATGACGAATGTCGTCGCAATGCCCATTCCTGTCGCCTTTCCGGTATCGCTCGTCATACCGATGAACGGACAGATTGCGAGATACTGGATGAGGACGACGTTGTCGACGAGCATCGACTTAAGAAATATGCTCAGATACTGATTCATTTTGCGTCTCCTTTTTTACCTGCTGCTTTTTTGCTGATTCCGACGGTGAGTGCGGTAAGCAGTCCGAATACGAAGAATCCGCCCGGTGCCCTCGAGAAGAATCCGATTGTGTACGCCTCGGGCAGAACGCGGATTCCGAAGAACGTGCCGCTTCCCAGAAGTTCACGCACGAGCGATATGATGAAGAGAACCCACGTATAGCCGAGACCCATGCCTATTGCGTCGAGCGTGGAATCAAGAACTGTGTTTTTTGAAGCATACGACTCGACCCGTCCCATGATGATGCAGTTGACGACGATGAGCGGCAGAAACACACCGAGCGCCTCCGACAGCGCCGGCATGTATGCGTTGAGAAGCAGCTGCACGATCGTCGTAAATGCCGCGATAATGATGATGAAAATGGGGAGCCGGATATCCTCCGGAATCTGCTTCCGGAACAGACTGATTATTAATTCGCTCATAATGAGGACGAACGTCATTCCAAGCCCCATTCCGATTCCGTTGAATACGCTCGTCGTTACGGCGAGCGATGAGCACAGTCCGATTGAGAGTACAAGAAGCGGATTCTCTTTGACGAGACCGTTCAGAAATACAGCGAGTTTATTATTTTTTACCATCCTATTCCTCCTGATAATGCTCGTTCAGCGTGTATTCCGCGCTGCCGGCCGGAGCTGTTTTACCGCCGTGTTTTTCCATAATAACGGCTGCCTCATATGCGGCGACCTTTACCATGTCGGCAACGCAGTCGCTCGAAATGGAAGCGCCCGAAACAACGTCGTAATCTGTTCCCGGACGCAGATTCTGGTCCGCGGACTTTGACGTGAACTGTTTGTAAAAAGACGGTACGGCCGTATTCATGCCGAGGTTCGGCGAATCCTGCAGCCGTACGATGCGCGCCCCGAGAATAGTACGGTCCGCGTCGACGGCGACAATGACCGACCCGCCGTTTTCGCTGTACGTCTGACCGCTGACTTCGACGGCAGCCGCAACGATTGCGCCGTCCGCGTTTTTAACGAGCGCTTCCCGGTCTATAAGCATGTTGTGCGGATAGTACGAAGAGTCGAACGGAACGTCTTCCGTAACGGACGTACCGCATATATCCTGTACCGCATCTTCGAACGTGAAAAGAACGGGCTGTTCTGCAGCCGAAGGAGCATCGCCCGAAGAAGCCGCACCGCCGAATTTTTCCGCGAGATATTCGCCTGCGCTGTATGTGCCCTGCGAGAGCAGATTCGCGACGCCTTTGCTCGTGATTGTCGCGCCGGAAACTGCTTCGAACGTTTCGTTTACGACGAAACCGTCGTTTGCGTTTTTGCCCTTGAACTGGTCGTAGAATGTCGTGCCGCCCTTTGTTTTGTACGACGGATCGTTCGCTTTAAGACCGAAGCCCGGAGAGTCGGTAAGTTCGAGAAACTGCATGCCTGTTACGGTGCGCTTCAAATCAAGTCCGACGAGAATTGTCGCATGGTCGTATGTCGGGCCGGAAACCTGAACGACTGCCCCGACGACTGTTCCGCCCTGTTTTGCAAGATACATTTTCGCAATCGTGATTGCGTCGTCGGTACTCGGCTTGTAGTCGGTTACCTCTTCAAACGAATCCGCGTCGGCGAATACCGTTTTCATGCCGGCGTTTGCCTTTTCAATCTGCTGCTGCGCAATGACGGGAGCGGTGATATTGTTTACAAGCGCAAGAAGAAAACAGGCGACTACCGCGAATGCCGCGAGCGTAAAGCCGAGTTTGAGCATCTGTTTCATTTTACAGCCTCCTCTTTTGCGTTCTTTACGTCAAATTCGGCAACTGTCTTTTTTGCCGGGACCGGTTTCCTTGCGCGCCGTCCGTAACCGTATTTCGTCACGGTAAGTTTGTTGAGGAATGCGGAGAACGAGTTCATAATGAGGATTGAGAACATGACGCCTTCCGGATAACCGCCGAATCTGCGGATGAGGAACGTGATAAGTCCGCATCCCGTTCCGAAAACGAGACGTCCCGGTCCCGTTACCGGTGCCGTCGCATAATCGGTGACCATGAACGTCGCGCCGAACAGAAGACCGCCGGAAAGCATCGCCATAAGGACGTCGCCGCCGGTAACCCACGTAAGAAGCGCGACCGTCGCGACCATTGTAAGCGGAGCGCGCCAGTCGATAACGCGCGTAAGAACGAGAAATGCGAATGAAATGAGTATCAGCAGAATGCTTGTCTCGCCGATGCATCCCGCTCTGTTTCCCAGAAAATACTGCAGATATGTGCCCGAGTCCGCAATGAATGACCCTTCCTTTATCTGTGAAAGGACAGTCGCGCTGCTCACTGCGTCCGTCGCAGGATCGAGCCACGAGGCGCCCAGCGCTACAGGAAAGCTTATGAAAAGAAACGCGCGTCCGGTAAGGGCCGGATTCCACACGTTCGCGCCGAGTCCGCCGAAAAATCCTTTTGCAACGATGACGGCGAATGCGTCTCCCAGAAGGACCTGCCAGACAGGTGTTGTCGGCGGCAGCACGAGGGCAAGAAGAATGCCGGTGACTACTGCGGAACAGTCGTTTACGGTGATGTCGTGCTTCGTAAGCTTCTGGAAAAGAGCCTCAAAACATACGGTGCCCGCGACCGATATGAGAATTGTGATGAGCGCGCGTACGCCGAAAATAACGACGCCGTACACACATTCGGGAAGCAGTGCGGCAATAACCGTGCACATGAGCTTCGGCGTTGTAACACCGTTTGCAAAATGCGGAGACGGTGACAGGTATATTTCGTTTTTATCTGATTCAGCCATTATTTTGTACCTCCGGATGATTGGGCTGCAGCGGCCTTTGTCTTCGCCTCGGTTTTCCGGGTGCGTACGACGTTTTTTCCGTAGCGGAAACGCTGCACGAGCCTGATATGTGCGGGGCAGACGTACGAGCACGAGCCGCATTCGATGCAGTCCGTAAGTCCGTATTTTTCAGCCTGCTCGAAATCGCCGGATCTGATGGTGCGTGCCATGAGGACGGGCGCCAGATTCATCGGACATGCTCTGATGCATGCTGCGCAGCCGATGCAGGGCGTTTCGTCGGCAAGACTTGTCTCTTTCTTCGTAAGGAAAAGAACGCCGCTCGTTCCCTTGACAATCGGAAACATCGCGTTCGTCATGGCAAATCCCATCATCGGACCGCCGGAGATGATTTTTGCAACTTCTCCGTTTCTGAGCCTGATGACTTCGGGAATAAGGTCCCCGACGTTCGTTCCGATCGGAACGCGGATGTTTTCCGGCGTTTCGCACGCGCCTCCGCTTATGGTAAGCGCGCGTTCGATGAGCGGTTTGCCGAAACGGAATGCGTCGGAGATTGCGCAGACCGTTCCCACGTTGGAAATGAGGCAGCCTGCCGCGGCGGGAAGACAGCCTGCGGGAATCTCGCGGCCGAGCAGGGCAAGCGTAAGATTTTTCTCACATCCCTGCGGATACTTTGTTTTTACAACTCTGACTTCCATGTCGTCTGCATATCCTGCTTTGCTCACAGCTTCTTTGAGCTCGTCGAGCAGATCTGCTTTGTTGCTTTCAAGCGCGATAATACCGTGCGCGCCCAAAAGGCGGAGCTCGATTGCGAATCCGTCGACGACTTTGCCGGTTTCTTCCTTGAGCGTACGGTAATCTACCGTAAGATACGGTTCACATTCGGCCGCGTTGAGAATGACGTACTCGATTTCCATACCTTCGGGCGGACTAAGCTTGACGTGCGTCGGAAACGACGCTCCGCCCATGCCGGCAATACCTGCATCCTTTATACGTTTCAGCGCATCTTTTTCGTCGCAGGTGAACGGGTCGAGAGGCGCCATGTATGCTGTCTCGTCCGAACCGTCCGCTTCAATCGTGATGCACGGCGCTTCCGTATTGCCGGTGACCATATGCGGTCCGATTTTTTTTACCGTACCGGTAACGGACGCGTGGACAGGCACCGATATATATTTGTCGGATTGCGCCAGTATCTGTCCTTTTACGACGCGGTCGCCGACTTTTACGACACATTCATTCGGTGCACCGCCCATAGTGACCGGAATAGTCACTGTTCTGGTAGAAGGGAACGCATCCGTGATTTTAGAATCGCGGGAAAGTTCCTTATGTTCAGGCGGATAAATGCCGCCCTTGAATGTAAACATTTTCATGTGTTCTATTGTATGGTATTCTTCTTTTAGCGTCAAATTGTTTGCACCTGTAACTATTGTGGATTAAATGACTCTTATCTAGTATAATTATCTGAATAGAATCAATTTAAGTCATAGGGAGGCTATGAACGATGATA
Organism: Treponema sp. UBA4873; assembly: GCA_002399405.1. Lineage (GTDB taxonomy): Bacteria > Spirochaetota > Spirochaetia > Treponematales > Treponemataceae > Treponema_D. The sequence continues at coordinate 253,972 of DHDP01000018.1, forward strand.
AAAAAAATTGTGGCTGCGGCAGCTGCTGCATTTGCATCGACTGTGTTGTTTGCCTATAATCCGCCGGTAAGCGGTGAAAGCCTTGACAGACTCACAAGTCCTGCACAGCTGACGTCCGCTTCTTCAAGCGCGGGCGGCGGGCTTTTTTCGGTCGGCCCTGATTCAATCGTCTTCAATCCTGCACTTATAGCATATGAACAGCGCATTACGCTTGATCTGGGATATACGGCGCTGTTCTCTTCCGATGATCCCGACAACGCTTACGGATCTGCATTCGAGACGGGAATACTCATTCCGTGGAAGTGGTTCGTCGGCAGCGGAATCATCAAAGGTGATTTTCTGCCGTTCGACGAGATGAACGCCGGAAACACGCTCGGTACGAATGTCGGTATAGCAAAGGAAGTGTCGGAACACCTGAGCGTCGGAATCGGCATGAACGCCGGACTTTTCTGGGGAGCCGGCAGCGACTGGTCTCTCGGCGCGAACATCGGTGCGCTGTACCGGCTTCCGCAGCTCGGGTTTATGAAAGATTTCCGGATCGGCGTTTCGATGCTTAATCTGGGGAAAAATTATACGTTTACGACGCTGCAGGGAATCGACTCCGACGAGGATGTCGGCTCGTTCCCGCAGATTGCGACGCTCCGCGCCGGTGCTGCCGCCGTCCTGTTCTCAAACGACTATTTCAAGGGCGGCGTTTCGCTTGATTTTGCAATACCCGGCTTCCAGAATCTTATTGTTGATACGGGGCTGCAGCTTTCTTTCAACGACATGCTGTTTCTCCGTGCGTCCGAAGAAATCAACATCCGCGAATCTATCGCCGGATATGCGAATTATATGCCGTCGCTGAGCCTCGGCTACCGGTTCACGTTCAGCGCGAAAAATAACTCGTATCTGGAAAAGAACGGCTGGGGGCAGAGCGAGATGACGACGAGCGCTGCGTGGCAGCAGCTTTATCAGACGGTGAACGCGTGTTCGTTCGGAGTCAGAATGAATCTCGGCATGCAGGATACGGATCCGCCTCTTATTGAGCTGTGGAACGGTGAGGAGGATCAGAAATGAAAAAAACGATTTTAGCAGTAAGTGCCGCAGTTCTTCTTACGGCTGCAACTCCCGTTTTTGCGGAGCAGAAGCCGAAATTTATTTCTCCGAACAACGACGGCGTTCAGGACGAGCTTGTTATTCCCCTGAAAATCGGCGAGAAACGCTACGTTGAATCGTGGAGTCTCATAGTTGAAGATGCCGGCGGAAAAATTGTGCGCACGATAGGAAACAAAGTTTCACTGCCTGAAAACGTGACGTTCAAATCGTTTTTCAAGCAGCTTTTTACGCCGAAACAGGGGGTCGACATTCCGGCGGCCGTAACGTGGAACGGCGCTATGGATAACGGCGAGACGGCTCCCGACGGAACATATCAGTATTATTTTACCGCGACTGACGACAACGGAAATGTCGGCAGAACGGACAAGTACGAGGTTGTCGTCGACACGTCTGCTCCTCAGGTAACAGTCGGGCAGCCGGGCGACCGAATTTTCGGTGAAGGCGCAAAGTCCGAGTTCAACATCAGGCAGTCGGGTTCAAAGGAAGACGAATGGGTCGGCAGTTTCAAGGCTGCCGACGGTTCAATTGTCCGCAAATACATATGGAAAAATACGGAGCCGCTGAATTTCAGCTGGAACGGTACGAACGATTCCGGCGCTCCTGTCGCCGACGGCGTCTACTCCTATGATATAAAAGCGACGGACCGCGCCGGAAACGTTTCCGCCGATGCTTCGATTGCGAACATCATTTTCTCTGCGGAAAAACCGGCGACGAATATTTCAATCGACGGCAGCAGGTATTTCTCGCCGAAATCGGAGAGCGAATTCTCTTCCGTTACGTTCAACATAACCATTCCCGTTCCGGCGGCGAGCAGCGGAAATAAACTTACGTCATGGAGCGTCGCAATCGTCGACGCGGGCGGGAAAGTGTACCGCACGTATGATTCGTCTTCATCCGAAGTTCCGCCTCAGACAATCGTATTCGACGGAACGGATTCGAACGGCAGCGTACTCGGCAACGGACGCTATCAGGCGAAAGTCACCGCGAAATATCTGAACGGATTTGAACCGGTACCAGTTTTTTCTCCTGTCTTTGTGCTCGACACGACGAAACCAGACGCGCAGGTCCGCGTATCCGACAAGGTATTCGGAGCCGGTTCGAAGAGCACGATTACTATCAGTCAGTTCTTTACGCCGAAAACTCTTGCGGCGGTCAAGTCGTGGAACGGCAGGATTTACGCCGCCGACGATGCGGCGAAGGTCGTGAAGCAGTTCCCGCTCGGAGAATTCCCGCCCGATTCAATTGTGTGGGACGGACTCGACGACGACGGCAGGCTCGCGTCGAACGGTTCGTATGTATTCGAGCTTTCCGCGACCGACCTTGCGGGCAACTCGGGCGTTATCCGTTCCGATTCGTTCAGTCTCGATACGACGGAAGCGACAATCATGCTCGCTATGAAGGATACGGCGTTCTCGCCGAACAGCGACAAGATTAAGGACACGATTACGTTCACTCCCGTGACGCATACGGGAAGCGGCGGAATTGTAAAATATACGTTCACAATCACCTCCTCCGGCGCTAAAACCGCCGTTAAAACAATCAGCGAGAACAGAACCGTTCCTGCGTCGTTCGTCTGGGACGGCAAAGACGACAGCGGAATCATCTGCGCCGACGGACAGTATACGGCGTCGCTGCAGATTACTTCCGCAAACGACTCGACTGCATCGGCAGCGACTCAGACCTTTACGCTCGACACAAAGGCGCCGTACCTTTCGGCACAGATACCGTGGGCGTCGTTCTCTCCCGACGGAGACGAAAATCAGGATACGGTTCCCGTCTCGGTGACTGACTGCACGACGGAAAAACTGTGGACCGCCGAAGTCAGAAATGCGAAAGGCACTGCAGTACGCAGATTTACGTGGAACGGTACCGTCCAAACCGCCGGCAAACCGGGGTTTGAGTGGAACGGCGCGGACGAGTCCGGCAATACGGCCCCGGACGGCATATATTCAATAGTCGTGAGCTCGACCGACGAAGCGGGCAACGCGTTCAGCACGTCGCTCAACGGCATTACGCTCGACAACCGCGAAGTAAAAGCGTACGTCACGACTGACCTCGACGGAATTTCACCGAACGGGGACAACGTGCTCGACTCGCAGCTGTTTACAATCCGCACGACCGTTGCGGACGGCATTCTTTCCTGGAAGTTCGATATCTGCAGCGAGGACGGAACTTCCGTACGCAGCTGGTCAGACAAGGACAGCCCGAATGTTCCTGCGACAATTATCTGGGACGGTCTTGACATGTACGGCAAAACGGGCGAAGGCACGTTTACCGGCAGACTCCAGATTGTCTACAAGAAGGGAAATAAAGTCGCGGCTTCGTCCGCTCCGTTCGTGTGCTCGGCGACTCCTCCGGTACTTAACGTGAAGACGGCGCCTGAATACTTCAGCCCCGACAACGACGGTACGGACGACGATCTGTTCATCATGCTCAACGGTTCGACGAAGGGTAGAATTACGAACTGGTCGTTCACTATCAACGATCCGCAGGGAAGCGCGTTCTGGAAGACGGGCGGCACCGCGACCATTACGAACAGGATTGTCTGGGACGGCCTGAGCAACACGCAGAAGGATGCGAACGGCATGGCCGAACGCGTTCAGTCCGCAATAGATTATCCGTGGACGTTCACTGTAAAGGACAGCCTCGGCATGACGTCTTCCGTAAGCGGGATCATACCCGTGGATGTACTTGTTATCCGCGACGGCAATGTGCTCAAGATGGCAGTTCCGTCAATCATCTTCCGCCCGGACAACGCCGATTTCAAAGTAGAGTCAGCACCGGGAAAGAAAGACGGAGTTACGGCCGAGCAGGCGGAGAAGGATGAGCGCGTTCTTAACCGCATCGCCGACATTCTCAAGAAGTTCAAGGATTATAAAGTAACGATCGTCGGACACGCGAACCGGACGACCGAAGATGAAGCAGAGGAAACTCAGGACAATCCGAGACGCTGGGGGCCGGCCCTTATCCCGCTGTCCCTCAAACGCGCGGAGTTCGTAAAGTCCTATCTTGTAAATAAAGGCGTGAGCGCGTCCCGGCTTTCAACGGAAGGCAAGGGCGGTACGGAACTCGTCGTCGACTGGCAGGATAAAGATAATAACTGGAAGAACCGCCGCGTGGAGTTCATTCTGGAAAAATAATAGCGATTGAACCGCCTGCAGAATCCGTCTGATTTTTGCAGGCGTCCGATTGTTTTGAACGCCGGTGCGGTTTTCCGCGCCGGCGTTTTTAATCCCCGCGCTGCAGTTCCATACGGGCGCGGCCGAGCAGACCGACTGAGAATATCGTCGATCTGTTTCTGCCGTTTCCCTTTGAGAAATAGAGCGCCTGATCCGCACGCCTGAATATATGTTTCGGCGTAACGCCTTCCTGCGCTTCGATCATACAGCCGCCGATGCTCACCGTTATCCGGAGCTTCTGTCCTTTTTCATACAGCTCGATGCCGGCGACGGCCAGGCGGATACGTTCCGAGACGGGAAAGAGCGAATCAGGCTCGCATTCGGATAGCAGTATGGAGAATTCTTCTCCGCCGAAACGGGCGACGCAATCCTCCTCCCTGACAGTCTGCTGAAGAGCCTTCGACAATGCGGCGAGAACTTTGTCTCCTGCAAGATGACCGTACGCGTCGTTGAAATTCTTGAAATGATCAATATCGAGCATGAGCATTGCCGATTTTGTATTATGCCGTCGGGCGGAGGCGATTTTTTCCTGAATGCGCTTAACAAAATAATCATATGTAAACAGTCCTGTCTTGGGATCCGTAATGGAAGTCTCGTAGTGAAGTTCATTCTGTACAGTGATTGCAAAAATCGAGAACATCCGCTGCATGTAATCGAGTTCGTTTTCCGTGTACTCACCGCCGACGATTTTATCAGTCATGACGACGATGCCGTATACGCCGCCGATTCCCATGAGCGGAATAATGAGATTCGGACGCAGATTATGAAAATCCTCATTGAACGCGCCGGCCGGAAAATCATTTTCAATCGATTTGAATGAAACGGCGCCGCCGCTTTGATAAAGGTCTTTGTTTGTGTCGAAGAAATCCTTAAGCGCATCGAAACTGCTTTCATTTATCGAATCAGCCGTTTTCCTGAGCCGCCTGAAGTAATACTGCTGGAGCAGATTGTTCCGCGGCTGTTTAATCATGAACACGAGTGTCTGCGGAATGAAATAATCAAGAAATTTCGTGATGAGAAAAGAAAGCATTGATTCGACATTCGTATAAGACATGAGCAGTTGCATATCGGAAATAATACGTTTAAGCTCTTTGTTTTCCTTTTTTAATTCTTCAAGAGAACTGAGCATGCCTGACAGTTGGAGGTGCCGGAATTGGGCAAGGATATCCGTTGACGAATTTTCCATAACCGTACTATAGCACAGGTTTATCTTTTTATCTAAAGGGCAGGTGCGTCTGTCGGCCGGAAAATGATATGGATGTTTGTAACCGGCCTATTGACTTTTCTTTTTTTTTTATATAATATCATTCTCACGTTCGCAATCGTGAACGTAAGCTCGATTAGCTCAGCTGGTAGAGCAATGGACTGTTAATCCATGTGTCGCAGGTTCAAAACCTGCATCGGGCGGCAAAAAAGTCAGGTTTGAACACCTGACTTTTTTTGTTTAACAGCGGACGGTTTTTAAAGCAGGTGCAGGTTTTGAAGCGGAGCGAGCGCGCGAAGCGAAAAGGCGCCACGGATGGCGCCGGCAGCGAGAGAAGCCGGCCGGGAGCGAATGGACAGGAAGTCCCTGAGCGTAAGGCAAAACCTGCATCGGGCGGCGAAAAGTCAGGTTTGAACAACCTGGCTTTTTTTGTTTAACAGCGGACTGTTTTAACGAAATATCATAACGAAGACAAAAAAATCGGACCAACGGGCAAATCCGTGCTATTATACTGTATATAGGAGTCACGAATATATGACTGTTGAACAGATTGCACGGACCGTGGACGGTTCGATTGTCTGCGGCGAAAAGTTCAGATCTAAAGAGATTGCAACGGCCTGCGGTTCTGATATGATGAGCGACGTCATGGCATTTTACCATGACCGCGGCCTTCTGCTTACAGGGCTTATCAACATACAGGTTATACGCACGGCCAGTCTGCTTGACCTTGATGGAATCTGCTTTGTGCGCGGGAAAAAACCGACGCAGGAGATGACAGGTCTTGCGGAGGAGAATAATCTGTTTATTATCGAAACTGATCTGCCGATGTTTCCGGCCTGCGGAAAACTTTTCGCTGCGGGGCTTAAAGGAAACGAATAAGAATAATGACATATGAGTACGACGTCTCGGGTGATGATTTTTCAAAGGCTGGGACAGCTTCACAGGACATCAAGAAGAAACTTCAGCAGCTCGGCGTGCCCGTCGCGATAATAAAACGTACGGCGATTGCGATGTTTGAGGCGGAAATCAACATGGTGATACACGCGCACGGCGGGAAAGCTTCCGTCGATATCGACGAGGATAAAATCATCATAGTGATGGAGGATCACGGTCCGGGTATTCCCGATATTGAACTGGCCATGCAGCCGGGATATTCGACTGCAACTGCAGAGGCCCGCGATCTCGGCTGGGGAGCGGGAATGGGGCTTCCGAACATGAAACGTAATTCTGATTTTATGCACATAGACAGTACCGTCGGTGTCGGTACGAAAGTAACAATGGAGATAAAAATACAGAATGTCTGAACAACAGCTGCCGTCACAGTTTCACTCAGTTCACCTTCACGAGGATATGTGCAAAGGTTGTACGATCTGCGTCACGGGCTGCCCTGCGGAGGCGATCCGCGTGCGGAACGGTAAAGCGCATATCCTTGAGGAACGGTGCATCGACTGCGGCGAATGCATACGGCACTGTCCGAACAAAGCAAAATATTCGCTCACTGCGGATATCGCCGATCTCGAATCGTTCACGCTTAAGGCTGCGCTCATCACTCCGTCGATTTACGGCCAGTTCAACGTACATTATTCGAAGAAGCAGATTCACGACGCGTTCAGGTCGCTCGGTTTCACCGACGTGTTCGACGTGTCCGAGGATGCGCTGGAGATAAGCCGTGCGACGTCTTATCTGCTGAGCCACGGAAAAAATCTGCCGAAGCCGCTTATCTCGTCGTCGTGTCCGACCGTCATCAAGCTGATTGAGGTTCGATTTCCGACGCTGCTCGACAATATTCTGCCGCTGCTGCCTCCCGTAGAGCTTACCGCACGGAGGGCGCGCAGGGAACTTGAAGCGAAATCCCGCCCGTCGGATAAAGTCGGCGTGTTTCTTATTTCGCCGTGTTCTGCGAAAATCACTGTCGCTCGTTCGCCTGTAGGATACGATTCCACCGCGATTGACGGCGCGTTCTCGTTTGCAACGCTGTATCTTCCGCTCATCACGGAGCTCCGTAAAATGCGCAGCGACGAGAAACAAAAGGTCAGCGAAATTATCGAGGAGCTCAAGGTGCTCAATCTCAGTGTAAATGCGCCTGAAATTTCGGACTGGTATACCGACGCTCCCGACGGTCTTGCGTGGGGACGGGAATCGGGCGAAGCTGAATACGCCGCGCATTTTCTTGACCATCCGGAAAAATTCAACTGGATTACCTCCTGCGGCATTCAGCAGGTCATCGAAACGCTTGAGTCGATCGAGGACGGTCAGCTGAGCGCGTACGACTTCGCCGAACTCGATGCGTGTCAGGGCGGCTGCATCAACGGACCGCTTATGATAAAGACAGGCAGCGAAGGTCTTGCAGTTATCCGCAACAGACTCCGCAGCCGCCGCGCGCAGGCCGCTGATTTTGCATCGCGCGAACTGCCTGAAAAAGAGCGTCCCCATTCGGCGGAAGAGGCTCAGAATAAATCGTCTCCCGGCATGAAAGGGAACAGGTCGCTTGCCGCAACGCTCGCTGCGGAAGACGCGTCGCGGGACAGGGCGGATGCAGCATCTCCGATGCTTACTGATCTGCTCGACGAACCTGCGCCCGACATTGCGGCTTTGTCGTTCACGAAGAAGATTACGCCACGTCCCGCGCGGCAGCTCAGCGACGACTTTGCGACGGCGCGCAAGATGATGCAGAACATGGAGGATATTGTCGGGCAGCTTCCCGGACTTGACTGCGGCTCATGCGGTGCTCCTAACTGCCGCGCGCTCGCCGAGGACATCGTGCGCCATCAGGCAAAACTTGAGGACTGCGTTACGATCATGAAGTCGCGGTATGAAGAACTGCTGTTCGGCCGCAGTCGAAGACCGGGAGGCGGTAATGGAACAGACAGAACTCGTTGAACGGAAAAAATCGCTGCGCCGTGAGATGCGCGGCCGTATGAAGTCGTTCTGCGCTGATGTTCAGGCTGCAGAAGGCGCGTCGGCAGTCGCGGTCTCCGCGTTTCTTGCGTCCGATGTGTACCGGAATGCGGAAACTGTTTTTGCCTTCGTTTCGATGGATCAGGAAGTGAACACGGAACGCATTATTTCAAAAGCGCTCGCCGACGGGAAAAAAACTGCCGTCCCGCGGATAATAAACGGCACGAGCGAAATGGATTTCTGCTATCTCGACGGTGCCGGATTTCCCGGGCGGCAGCTTGAACCGGGAGCGTACGGCATTCCCGAACCGGACGAATCTGCAGAAAAAGTCGACGTGCTTAAATTTCCGGCTGAAACGGTAATCGTCGTTCCGGGGCTTGCGTTTTCAAAAGACGGATGCCGCCTGGGCAGAGGCCGGGGATTTTACGACCGCTACATCAGCCGTATAAAGGCTGCGGGAAAAAATCAGCCGTCGGCGCTCGTCGGCCTCTGCTTCGACTGCCAGATAGTTGAATCGGTGCCGCATGACGCCCTTGATATTCGCGTTTCGCATATTGCAAGCGAAAGCGGGCTGATTGTTATTTCACCGCATCCTTCGAGTACAGTCTGAGCGGCGCGGGTCCTGAAAAATAGGTGCCGCATATGCCGGCAATCCGTTCCTGTGCTGCGGCATCCGCCGTTGCGGCGCCAGCTGTCACGGCGCTCACGCTTTCATAATCCTTCAGATACTGCGCGGCATCCTGCAGTATGTCTCCGCTCTGTCCTGTTTCAATTCCCTCATGAATCAGCAGTGCAGTTCCGCGGTTCGTCTGTGTACCGCCGAGCGTGCCGAGTATCCAGCTGCTGAGCATTTCGTCCGCCAGTTTTTTCCATGCTGATTTGTCTCCCGCATCGCTGCGGAGCTGCGCCGCCGTTTTTTCGTACAATGTGTCCGTCTCACGCGTATGGTCAACGTGCGTGAGCGTGATGACCGCCGCCTGAATGCCGTACGATGCGGCGTCCGTTTTTACCGTTATGTCGGGGGAAAGCGCCGCCGCATTTTTTTCCAGCCGCGAACGGAACACGTAAACAAGCGCGTTGAACAGCGGAAAATCCGGCGAACCGGGGGAGGGCGAGGGAATCCAGTACTGCACCGGGTCCGAAAAATTCGTCGTCGGAACGAGGACTGCAGGCTGCGGTCCCGCATTTTCAGCGTTGACGCCGGTAAGAAACAGATGACGCAGGGAGACGGCAACTTCTTTACCGGCCGGAAACTGCGGCACTGAAACGGACGGTTTTGCGCTTTCCCTTTTTGTCACGGAAGAAAGTACGCCGAGCGAAGATTCGAGCAGGTCGTGCATGTCGTCGCTGAGAAATCTGCCGGTGACGATTATTGTGTACCGTGATGCATCGAGCAGCGCCGGGTACGATGCAAGCACGTCCGTGAACTGCGTATGCTCAAGAATATCGCTGCCGCTGTCGAACAGCGCTGTGTACGGCGTGCCGGGAAATAATTCGCGCACCGCACGGCTGTACAGCTGGTTCGCCGTGTCGCCGTCATGAAGCCGTTTTTGAGCGCGCGCGTCGTAAATAAGACCGTCCGCCTGTGCCGGCTGTATGTCGCCGTAGATGAGCGCGCGCGATATGCACGGGACGATAACGCCCATATCCGCAGAGGAGCTTTCTATCGTAATCATTCCGCTTGTTAAATCAGTTTCGGCAAGCACCGACGGAATCCCGTCAATCGTGCCGTTGTTTTTCTGCCTGTTGATTTCCTTCTGAATGTTGCCGGCAAGCGCATTAATAAGAATCGTGAAGAATCCCGGTTTATCCGCGCTGCTTATTTTTCCTCCGCTCACGGAAATCATGAGGAGAGCCGTTTCCGATGAATCGTTCCGCTTGAGCACGACGGGAATGCCGTTCGACAGCGTGAACGACGAAAACTGCGGAGCATTCCGGGAAACGTAATAAGAATCACCTCCGGAGTTCCGGTTTTCCGCGGCGGACGAATCAGTCCGTTTGCTGCCGATTATATTTTTGTACAACTCCTGCGTATACCATGAGCCGTTCTTCTGTGTGACCGGTTCATATCCCGCTTTCCTGAAACCGTCTGCGTTTTTCATATATACGCCGCTGTTCACAAGGACGAACACGAACGGTTCCCCGCCGTCGTACGACGCACGGAGCGATTCTGTGTCGAGGCTGCTGATTTCCCCGGGGCGTGCAATCAGTCGGGAAACGAGCGTTGCAGAATCCGCGCTGTTCCGGCCGCTGTTTTCCACGGCCCACAAATCGGACAGCTTGCTCATGACCGCCTGCGAATTTGTATACAGCGATCGGTAATCCGCGGTAAGTTTCTGTTGTGCCTGCTGAAACTCTGCGCTTTCGATGTTGTCCGCAGCTTTTTTGACGCAGTCGAGAAAAATGCCGGTCTGTTTCTCGGGCGGGGTCTTTGATTTTTCGAGCAGCGACTGGACTATGAGGCGCGACTGTCCGTTTTTATGCGCAGCTGCGGCGTTGATGTATCCGGAACTCCGTATTGCAAGTTCCTTATGCGACAGAAGCGTTTTTTTGAATGACGACGCGTCCGCGCTGAATACTGCGGCCGCAGTGTCCGCCTGCGTCATTGTGAGGTCCGTATACTGGACGACTATCTGCGTTATGTCCGCGGAGAACAGCGGATCGTATATGACGAAACGCCGCTGCTGCTTTTTCAGTTCCGCATCCGCGCCTGTTTTTTCGCCGCCGCTCTGTTGCGGGGACACGGCCCCTGCAGGCCATGAACCGAACGTGCGTTCTGCGAGCGCAAGCGCCGTCTCTTTGGCGATGCCGCCGCTTATAAACAGAGCGCTGTTCTGCGGAGTATAATACGCGTGCGAAATATCGGAAAGAATCGTACGGACCTGCGCGAGCGGAGTATTAATGAAAAGCGCGGGGTACACGCCCGTATCCTGTTTCCATGGAGCGTCTGAAAAGATACGCGCGTCGATGCTGCTGTTTATGAATCCCGCCGTACTGAACGCGTAGTTCATCACTTCCGTCTTGAGTGCGGAATACTGTGTCTGCAGGTCCGTGTCTCCGAAAACGGGTGCGAACGCGCAGTGTGCGAGCTGTGCAAGCGCGGTTTCAGTCTGCGACGGCGCGACAGTCATTATGCAGCGCGCCGAATCTGCGCCGCACGACGAGCCGGCCGGAGACGGAAGCCAGCTGTCGCTCTCCTGTCCGTATGAGACTTTTCCTGCGGCTGCAAAAAGGCGGGTATACAGCGGGAAAAATCCCGCTGTTTCCGGCGTCTGGGCGCTCACGCCCGCGCGTACGGTGTATTCAATGCGAACCGGCGCGGAAGAGGAATCCTCAAGCACAAAAACTTTCATGCCGTTCTGGAGCGTATATTCCGCAAATCCGTCAAGTGATGCCGGTGTTCCGGCGTGCACGGCCGGAATAACATATAAAAAAAAGAAAAGAGCAGCGGTCAGTTTTGCAGAGCGTTTTGCCATATGGTTCATTATATCCGACTGTCTGCTGTTTGACAAAGCACAAAGCCGCAGTTACAATGACACCCGATGCTTAAAGTAACTTACATAGACAGAAGCGACATACATATCTCCGTTCCGGCTGAACTGGTTTCCGGGAAACGTCATCTGACTGCGCAGGAGATTTCCATATTAAAACAGAATCTCAACATATCTGAAGATCCGCTGTGGCAGAACGTGTACGTCGATGCATCCGAAAACGGATTCGATCCGTCGCTTATACGGAGCTCCGTCTTCCGCGGATTTATCGTGCTCGGAAGGCTTCGTCCGGCGAAATTGAAATACCACGACCTCGAACTTGAAACGGGCATTTACCGTTCGCAGCTTACTGATATTGTGACGGGAAACGACAATGTCATCCGCAATGTTTTATATTTTGAGAACTACCGTCTCGGCGACCGCGTGATGCTTTTTAACATACAGGAAATGAGCTGCACGAAGCATTCGAAATTCGGCGAAGGTATATTAAAACACGGAGAACCAGAGGAAAACCGCATCTGGATAAGTGTGGGGAATGAGAACGGCGGACGCTCCGTCCTTCCGTTCGAAAGCATGATTCCCGCCGACGCATATCTGTGGTCCCGGTACCGCGACGATGCAAAACTCATGCAGCGGTTCGTTGAACTTACGGAGGCGGGAAATACAGGCGGACTCGACACGTACGGCACAGTCGGAAACGACGCCGTTGTTAAGAATACGACGCTGCTCAAGGACGCGAAAATAGGAGCGTGTGCGTATATTAAGGGAGCGTTCAAGCTCAAAAATATCACCGTGCTTTCTTCGGAAGACGAGGTATCGCAGATAGGTGAAGGCGTGGAGATGGTGAACGGCATCATGGGATACGGCAGCCGCGTTTTTTATCAGGCGGTTGCCGTCAGGTTCGTGATCGGCCGGAACTGCCAGCTCAAATACGGCGCGCGGCTCCTGAATTCGGTGCTCGGCGACAATTCGACTGTTTCGTGCTGCGAGATGCTTAACAATCTGATATTTCCGTTTCACGAGCAGCATCACAATTCGTCGTTCCTCATTGCGTCGACCGTCATGGGGCAGTCGAACATCGCATCGGGAGCGACTATCGGCAGCAACCACAATTCCCGCAGTCCCGACGGTGAAATGATTGCCGAGCGCGGATTCTGGCCCGGATTGTGCAGCGACTTCAAGCACAACAGCAGGTTTGCGGCGTTCGTGCTCGTTTCGAAAGGCTCGTATCAGCACGAACTCGACATTCCGTACCCGTTCTCGCTTATTTCCGCGGGCGAAAACGGAGATCAGGCGATACACATTGTTCCAGCGTGGTGGTTCATGTACGACATGTTCGCGATTGTGCGGAATAAGTATAAATTTCAGAGCCGCGATAAACGCGCCGTCAAAGTTCAGCACATCGAGACTGATCCGCTTGCTCCCGACACGATGCAGGAGATAATGTCGTCGCTCGATAAAATTATTAATCTGACGGCGCTTATTCTTCCTGGCCTCGATAAAGAAGCTGCGGAAGACGCCGGGACGCCTGCTGAGTTGTATCAGGCCGCGAAGGATTTCCTTCATCAGAATCCCGACGCTGATTTTACGCTTTCGGATCCGCAGTGCCAGCGGAAGTACGGCGCGACTATTTTCAAGCCGGTGCAGGCGTATAAAATGTACCGCAAAATCGTTAAATATTTTGCGGCCCGCACGATTGTCGAATACTGCGCCGCGGTCAAAAAGGAAACGCTTACGCACGAAGTCGTCGGATGCCTGCGGGAGCTTCCTCTTTATACGTCGTGGCTGAACGTCGGCGGACAGATTATTCCGGAAGATAAAATAAACGAACTGTTTACGCTTGTACGGAACGGAACAATCGCGGACTGGGAAGGCGTCCATCATTTCTATGATGCGTGCGCGCTCGCGTATCCGCAGTACAAGGCGCGGTATGCGCTGTATCTGCTCGAGCGGCTGTATTCCCGCCGGATAGAGGAATTTACGGGCGACATATATCAGAATATCGTCGCGGACGTCACTGTCGTTTCAAGCGATATGTACGCATCGTCCTTTTCCTCCCGTGAAAAGGATTATACCGATTATTACCGCAGAATGACTTACCGGAATATTGACGAGATGACGTCTGTTCTCGGTTCGCTCGACGACAACAGCTTTCTGCGTGAGCTCCGGGCTGATACCGAAAAATTCAACAACGACCTGCGCGTCGTGTTCGGAGGAATATGCGCGGAAGCCGGTATTCACGATTGACAACATGTCTGTTTTGCAGCATACTAATCACATGATTTATACAGTCCTACTACTAGCGGATACGTTCTCACAAATCGCCGTAGCTCATGGTGCTGTATAGTCGTATAAACTGAAGAAATTACAGACCTGTCGCTTAGGCGGCAGGTTTTTTTGTTTAAAAAAAACAGACTGCCGCCTGGCTCAGGCTGAAAACCGAAGTCAAGGAGCAGAAAATGAAAATCAACGGTAAGTATCAGCAGTTCCCTCAGATTCACATGGAAAAACGCGGGTGGCCCGACAAACTCATTACAAAAGCACCCGTATGGGTATCGGTTGACCTGCGCGACGGAAATCAGGCGCTTGTAAATCCGATGGGTGTCGGGCAGAAGCTTGAGTTTTTCGACCTGCTCGTGAAGCTCGGTTTCAAGGAAATCGAAGTCGGATTCCCGTCCGCATCTGATACCGAATACACGTTTATCCGCCGGCTTATCGAAGAAAACCGTGTGCCGGAGGATGTGACGCTGCAGGTTCTGTGTCAGGCGCGCGATCATCTTGTTAAAAAGACATTCGATGCGCTCAAAGGAGCGCCGAAGGCGATTTTCCATATTTACAATTCGACTTCGCCTGCGCAGCGAAAATATACGTTCGGCATGTCGAAAGAGCAGATTACGCAGCTCGCCGTCGACGGCATCAAGTGCGTCCAGGGCTGCCTTTCCGATGCGGGCGGAACGAAAATCCGTCTTGAATATTCGCCTGAAAGTTTTTCTACGACGGAGATAGATTACGCTGTCGAAATCTGCGAAGCGGTGAAGCAGCAGTGGGCGCAGACGTCGAAAGACAAAATCATCCTGAATCTGCCGACGACTGTCGAGTGCGCATCGCCGAATATTTTCGCCGATCAGATTGAATACTTCTGCACTCACATTTCGGGACGCGAAAACGTCATCGTGAGTCTGCACAACCACAACGACCGCGGAGAAGGTGTCGCGTCGTGCGAACTCGGAATACTGGCCGGTGCGGACCGCGTGGAGGGATGTCTCTTCGGAAACGGCGAGCGTACCGGAAATCTCGACATTGTGAACGTTGCGCTCAACATGTATACGCAGGGCGTCGATCCGGAACTCGATTTTACTCACATTGAAGACGTGAAGGACGAATACGAGAAGCTCACCGGCATGACAGTGGGGCCGCGCGTTCCGTATGCGGGCGAACTTGTGTTCACCGCGTTTTCGGGTTCCCACCAGGATGCAATCCGCAAGGGAATGGCTGCGCGCGCAAAGATGGAAAAGGATGCGCTCTGGGATGTACCGTACCTTCCGATCGACCCGCACGACATCGGCCGCCAGTACGAGGGTATTATCAGAATCAACAGTCAGTCGGGGAAAGGCGGCGCCGCGTACATTCTTGAGCAGGATTACGGCATGATACTGCCAAAGGCGATGCACACAGTGCTCGGCGAAGTCGTTAAGGCCGCAGCGGACGAGGCACAGCGCGAACTTAAACCCGCTGAGATTTACGACATCTTCGCAAAGACGTGGCTCGGGAAAAACAATCCGCTTAAAATCGTCGAACTCAACGAGACGCATCTTGAGGGCGGGGACGGCGGCGACGAGAACGAGCAGGTGCTGTGTCGCGCGGTAGTCGAATTCAACGGCAAACGGTATTCCATCGGCGCGAAAGGAAACGGCCCGCTCGACGCGTTTGTCTCCGCAATGCAGCAGACGCCCGCTCCCCGCTTCAACATCACATCGTTTCACGAGCACAGCATAGGTACCGGCAGCGACACAAGCGCCATGGCATACGTGCAGATCACTGTAGAAGACGGCCGCCAGGTGTGGGGCGCGGGCAAGAGCAGCAACGTAGGTCGTGCTGGAGTCGCCGCGGTAGTAAGCGCACTGAATTTTTAAGGCGGTCGTATCACCCGGACAAGGAGGTCCGGGACTTGTGCAGCGAATGCGTGCCGCTTGAATTACTGACCCCAAAAGCATTCGTATCGACAGAAAAATACAGGATGTATTTTTCTGTCGCGTGGGCGCACTGAATTTTTGATTGTTTATCGTATAATTTTTTTGTATAATATGAGTTACATTTTTTTATCGAGGCAACTGTTATGTCAAAGTATCCGTTTGAGACTATTGAGCCGAAGTGGCAGAAATACTGGGAAAAGCACAAAACGTTCAAGGTAACCGAGGATTCGTCGGTGCCCAAAGAGAAACGCCGCTACATTCTCGATATGTTCCCGTATCCGTCCGGTGCAGGTCTGCACGTCGGTCATCCGGAGGGATACACTGCGACGGACATTTACTGCCGGTATCTCCGCATGAACGGATACAACGTTCTTCATCCGATGGGATACGACGCGTTCGGCCTGCCGGCGGAGAACTATGCCATCAAGACGGGCACGCATCCGAAAACGTCCACGATGGCGAACATCAGCCACTTTACGCAGCAGATTAAAGCGCTCGGTTTTTCGTACGACTGGGACCGCTGCGTGATTACCTGCGAATCTGACTACTATAAATGGACTCAGTGGATTTTTCTGCAGCTGTACAAAAAAGGGCTTGCATACGAGACCGACGCGCCGATTAACTGGTGCCCGAGCTGTAAAACGGGTCTTGCAAACGAGGAAGTTAAGGAAGGAAAATGCGAACGGTGCGGCACTGTCGTTACCCGTAAGACAATCCGTCAGTGGGTGCTGAAGATTACCGCATATGCGGACCGCCTGCTTACCGATCTCGACACGCTCGACTGGCCCGAATCGGTCAAGCTTATGCAGCGCAACTGGATCGGACGCAGCACCGGCGGTGAAGTGAACTTTACGGTTACGGACAAAGACGGAAATCCGACTGACGACAGGCTCACCGTGTATACGACCAGGCCTGACACGCTTTTCGGCGCCACCTACATGGTCATTTCGCCTGAACACCCGATGGTCGCAAAACTTACGACGCCGGAGCAGAAAACCGCAGTCGCCGAATACGTCGAAACCGCAGCGAAGAAATCGGACCTTGAACGCACCGATCTTGCAAAAACGAAGACGGGCATATTTACCGGAAGCTTCGCGATAGACCCGGTGAACGGCCGCAGAATTCCGATCTGGATTTCCGACTACGTCCTCATCTCGTACGGTACGGGCGCCATTATGGCTGTTCCCGCGCACGACGAGCGCGACTGGGACTTCGCGAAAAAATTCGATCTGCCCGTTATTAAAGTCGTCGCCTCAAAAGAGGAGATCGCCTCTCTTGCAGGCGGTGATGAAAAGCAGGGACTTGAAATACTGAGGAAAGCGGCCGCCGATAAAGCCGCGTACGCGTCGCTCGCCGCCGCTCACCCTGAAGTGTTTGCCGTTGCCGACGCATGCACGCCGGCTGACGGATATACGATCAATAGCGGACAGTTCACCGGACGTCCGACGAAGCGGACTATTACCGATATGGTCGCGTGGCTTACGGAGCAGGGAATCGGTAAAGAGGCCGTGAACTACAAACTCCGCGACTGGGTGTTCAGCCGTCAGCGCTACTGGGGCGAACCTATTCCGCTTGTCCACTGCCCGAAATGCGGCACAGTTCCGCTCGACGAGAAGGACCTGCCGCTCGAGCTGCCGAACGTGAAGACGTATCAGCCGACGGGAACGGGCGAAAGTCCGCTCGCGGGCATCGACGACTGGGTGAACTGCACGTGTCCGAAGTGCGGCGGGCCTGCGAAACGGGAGACGAACACGATGCCGCAGTGGGCCGGATCGTGCTGGTATTACCTCCGCTACCTTGATCCGAAAAATAATAATTGTTTCTGCGCTCCCGAAAAGGAGCAGTACTGGATGCCCGTCGACCTCTATGTCGGCGGCGCCGAGCACGCCGTCCTTCATCTGCTCTACGCGCGTTTCTGGCACAAAGTGCTGTACGACATCGGCGTTGTCCATACGACTGAACCGTTCCAGCGCCTCGTAAATCAGGGAATGATTACGTCGTTCGCCTATCAGCGCGCGAACAGGACGCTCGTCCCCGTCGACGAAGTTGAAGAAAAGACGCCGGGCGTTTACATTGAAAAAGCGACGGGCGAAAAGCTTGAGCAGGTTGTCGCGAAGATGAGCAAGTCGCTCAAAAACGTCGTGAATCCCGACGAGGAAATAAAGAAGTACGGCGCCGACAGCGTGCGCATGTACGAAATGTTCATGGGCCCGCTTACGATGTCCAAGCCGTGGAACACGCAGGGTATCATCGGCGTGAACCGTTTCCTCGAGAAGGTGTGGAACGCGGGCGAAAAACCGGTGAGCGGCACTGATATCCGCGGGAAGCTCACCGACAAGGCACTTCTGTCCGCCCGCAAGACGTATGCGCAGACGGTGAAGAAAGTGACGGGCGACACTGATTCTCTTTCGTTCAACACGGCAATCAGCCAGATGATGATTTTTATTAACGAAGTGTCCAAACTCGACGCCGTACCAAGGGAGATGTGGGAAGGCTTTGTTAAGATGCTCGCCTGCTACGCTCCGCACCTCGGCGAGGAACTGTGGCAGAAACTCGGTCACGACACTACCGTCGCATACGAAAGCTGGCCGACGTTCAGCGAGGAATTCTGTAAGGAAGACACGAAGACGATCGCGGTTATGGTGAACGGCAAGCTCCGTACGACGTTCGAAACAGCCGCCGGTACGCCGAACGACATACTTGAGCAGACCGCAAAGGAGCAGCCCGACGCGAAGAAATTCATCGACGGCAGGGAAATTGTGAAAGTCATCGTCGTACCGGACAAGCTCGTCAACGTCGTGGTTAAATAATAACAGGCAGGGAATGAACGTATGAAATATTCTGCAGCAATTTTTGACATGGACGGAACGATTCTCAACACGCTCGACGACCTTGAATGTGCGACGAACTATGCGCTTGCAGAAAACAATCTGCCGCAGCGCACGACTGATGAAGTCCGCGGTTTTGTCGGCAACGGAGTGCGCAGACTCATCGAACGGGCCGTCCCGGACGGAACGCCGGTTTCCCTTGTCGATGCGGTATACGCTGATTTTTCTTCATATTATGAAAAGCATTGTGCCGACAAAACAAAACCGTACGGCGGGATGAACGAAATGCTCGCATCTGTCCGCGCGGAGGGCATAAAAACGGCCGTCGTCTCGAACAAGGACGACTACGCCGTCCAGACGCTCGCGCGTGTGTATTTCCCGGCTCTGTTCGATGCGGTCGTGGGCGTCCGTGAAGGAATCAAGCGGAAGCCCTCACCCGACACGGTATTCGAGGTGATGAACCGTCTCGGTGTGCCGAAGGAACAATGCATATACATCGGCGACTCGGAAGTCGATATTGAAACTGCACGGAACGCCGGCATTCCGTGCATCAGCGTGTCTTGGGGATTCAAAGGGCGGAAATTTCTTGAGGAACACGATGCACTGAGAATTGCCGATACGGTTTCCGGGCTTACTGATTTGCTTATGACTGAGTAATCGTGTGCGCCCTGATCCAGTTTCCTTTTTTATAATACACGAAGAACGCAATCGATGTTGATATCCACGTGACGGGATAACATGCGACGACCATGATGATGGTGTCGTGAGCCGGCACTGCGGTAAACAGCCAGATGATGCGCAGAACGCAGATGCCGAGCATTGTGATAATCATCGGCCTGAACGTTTCTCCCGATCCGTGGATAGATCCCGACAGCACTTCGACCGGAATATACGTTATGAAGAACGGCGCGAGGAAATGAAGCATCTGCATTCCTTCCGATATGACTTCAGCATCGTGCGTGAACAGCAGAAAAATCCATCGTCCTGTTATGTAAAACAGTATTGTGTAAAAAACGGAAGTGCCGCCCATAATAAGCAGTCCCTGTTTCGTAGCTTCGTGAATCCGCTCGTGCTTTCCCGCGCCGTAATTCTGTCCGGCGTACGTTGTGATTGCAACTCCGAACGAACTGACAGTCATCCAGAAAATAGAATCGATTCTGCCGTACGCGGCCCATGCAGCTGCCATATCCGTGCCGAACGAATTGACGTTCGACTGGATTATTAAATTCGATATTGTATACAGCGACGACTGTACTCCGTTCGGGAGTCCCACATGAACCATACGGCGCAGCAGATGAGGTGTGAAATGCATGCGGCGGAAATAAAAGCGGCAGTCGGGATCGTACTGGTGAATCAGTTTGTAAAACGTAAGTATCATGCAGACTGCCTGCGATATGACCGTCGCCCATGCCGCTCCCGCGACTCCCCAGTGAAAAACGGCAACAAACACAAGATCGAGTACGATGTTTACCGCACATCCTGCGACGAGGATGACGAAAGGACTCTTGCTGTCGCCGAGCGCCCTCAGTATGCCGGCTCCCATGTTGTAGATGAACATAGGGAGAACGCCTGCAAAATAAATACGCAGGTATGTGATTGACGGAGCAAGAATGTCTTCCGGGGTGGATATGATTGTCATCGCCCACGGCGTGATGAGTACGCCGAGAACGGACAGTGCGATTCCTGCCCAGACCGCGAGCGCCATACCTGTGTGAATCGAGCGGTTAAGTTCCCTTTTGTGGTGCGCGCCGTAAAACTGTGAAATGATGATTGTCGCACCGGTGGAAAGGCCCGTAAAGAAACCTACAAGCAGATTTACATAGACGGCGCTTCCTCCGCTTACAGCGGCGAGCGCTTCCTTTCCGAGAAACTGGCCGACAACGACTGCATCGACGGTGTTGTACAGCTGCTGAAAAAATGTACCGAGCAGTATCGGAAAAAAGAAAACGAGCAGGCCTTTCCAGACAGGCCCCTCTGTGATTGAGTTTGTTGTTGAATTTTCGTTTGCCACGTCTGCATCATAGCAGATTTCCCGAGCCGTTGAAAGTCGCGTTGTCATGATGTATACTATATAATCATGGGTGGAACTACGAAAAAAAGCGGTCTTCTTGCCGCTGCTGCAAAAGCTGCCGGAAAAGGCGCTGAGAAAAAAACAAAAGATCCGATAAAATCTTCCGTTAAAAAGAACACGTCGAAACCGAAAACCGCCTCAAAAGCAAAACCGGCGGCGAAAAAATCAGCCGAAAAGAGAACGTCTGCGGGGAAAAGCACTGCTAAAACTGCTGTCTCCAAAAAGACAGTACGTGCGTCTTCTTCTGTTTCGGGGAGAACATCTGCGGCTTCCGCGCCCGTTTCTGCCGGAAAAGTTTCCGCCGCGTCGAAACGCACGGCGGCAGGAAGCGGCGTGTACGACGAGGCGAGCATTCTTCATCTTGAAGGGCTCGAGCATATCCGTCTCCGGCCCGGAATGTATATCGGGAGTCTCGGCGACGGCTCGAACGAAAACGACGGCATATACATCTTGCTTAAGGAAGGAATCGACAATGCGGTCGACGAATTCTCGCAGGGCTTCGGCAAAAAAATCGATATAGACATTCACGACGGGCGCGTGAAAATACGCGACTACGGCCGCGGTATTCCGCTCGGAAAACTCGACGACTGCGTTTCGAACGTAAACACCGGCGCAAAATACAACAACTCCGTTTTTAAGCAGGCGATCGGCATGAACGGCGTCGGCATCAAGGCGACGAACGCGCTTTCGTCGTATTTCCGCGCCGCATCTATCAGGGACGGAAAAATGGCTGTCGTTGAATATGCGCGCGGTAAAAAAATCAGCGGGAAAATCGGAGCATCAAAACCGGACGTCGAAAACGGAACGTATCTTGAATTCGTGCCCGACGAAGAGATGTTCGGCAGGTATGCGTTCGATATGGAAATGGTCGAAAAGCGGCTGTGGAATTACGCGTACCTCAATCCGGGATTGCTCATAAACTGTAACGGGAAGGAATACAGGAGCGAGAAGGGACTTGAGGACCTGCTTACGAACGAGATGGGAAACAGCAGACCTCTTTATCCTGTCTTCACATATAACGGAAAAAATGTACAGTTTGTTCTTACCCATACGAACAGCCTCGACAAATTCATTTATTCGTTCGTAAACGGGCAGAGTACTGAAGACGGCGGTACGCATGTGACTGCCTTTCTTGACGGTTTTGTCAAGGGAATAAACGATTTCTATAAAAAGGAATACGACGTCCGCGATGCGGCCGGCGGACTGTTCGTCGCGCTGAAAATCGGAATCGACAATCCTATGTTTACGAGTCAGACGAAGAACAAACTCGGAAATGTCGAAATCCGTGCTCCCGTTATTAAGGAAACGCAGTTTGCAATAGACGACTGGCTCCGCCACAATCCCGACGTTGCCGGCGAGATTGAAGAAAAAATCATCAGGAACCAGAAAGCCCACGCGGAAATCAACAATGTCACCGACAAGCAGATCCGCGAAGCCGCAAAAACCGTTATGCTCAAAATTCCGAAACTCAAGGACTGCCGCTATCACATGCAGGACGGCGAGAAAGGTTCCGATTCCATGATATTCATCACGGAAGGAGATTCCGCGACGGGGTCCATGGTGGGTTCGCGCGATGTTGCGACTCAGGCGATATTCTCGCTGCGCGGTAAGCCGGAAAACATGTACGGAAGACGCAAGGCTGCGCTTTACGAGAACGAGGAGCTCAAAAATCTCACGTTCGCGCTCGGTATACAGAAAGACATGGAGGACCTGCGGTACGACAAAATCGTCATCGCCACCGATGCCGATAACGACGGCTATCATATCCGCAACCTAGTGCTTACGTACTTTCTGCTGTATTTTGAGGAAATCGTTCTGAGCGGGCATGTGTATATCCTTGAAACGCCGCTGTTCAGAGTCAGAAATAAGTCGGCGACAGTTTACTGCTACAGCGAGGCTTCGCGCGACAAGGAGCTCAAGCGGCTCGGCTCAGGTGCCGAGGTCACCCGCTTCAAGGGACTCGGAGAAATCAGTCCCGACGAATTCGGCCAGTTTATCCATGAACGGAAGCCGGGCGAAAGCGAGGACAGGGGAATGCATCTTACTCCTGTAACAATCGATAAGCTCAAAAATATTCCTCAGGTGCTTCAATTTTATATGGGAAAAAATACTCCCGAACGGCGCGAATTCATAGTTCATCATCTTGCGACCGAAATCGACGCCTGATGCGGCGCATGCCGGTCATGAGCTTTGAAAGTATTATTTTAACCAAAAATACAACGTTGTCGTATTTTTGATTTGACAACAATAAAATAAGGATTATACTAGTAAAACGTAGTATTCACGGGTTATGATTCCCGGAAAATACTTGGAGGTGTAAAACTATGAAAAAATTAGGTGGAGCAATCGTTGTGCTCGCTATGGCAGGCAGCGCTTTGTTCGTAGGCTGCGGCAAACAGACCGCAAAATTACAGAACAAGGATAAGCCGCTTGTATTTTTTAACCGTCAGCCGTCTGATCCGACATCAGGCGAGATTGATATGGCATCAATGAACTGGAACGACAAGACTTACTATGTCGGTTTTGATGCAGCGGGCGGCGGTGCCGTTCAGGGTAAACTGATTACTGATTTCCTTGCAAATGCTGATCCTGCGAAAATTGACCGCAACGGCGATGGTACTATCGGATACGTTCTCTGCATCGGAGACGTCGGACATAACGATTCTAAAGCCAGAACGGCGGGAATTCGTCAGGCTCTCGGAACATGGAACGGTTCGACTGACCCCGGAGTTGCAAAAGAAGGTTCCGTAACTGTCGGCGGCAAGACACTCAAAGTCGTCGAGCTTGAAGGCAAAGCGATGACCGGAACGGACGGTTCCACATGGAATGCAAACGCTGCAACCGAAGCGATGGGCGGCTGGGCAACAAAGTTCGGAACTGCCATCGATATGGTCGTTTCAAACAACGACGGTATGGCGATGGGCTGTCTCCAGGCTTCAAACTATCCGGCCGGCGTACCGATTTTCGGATACGACGCGAATGCTGATGCTATCGAGGCCATCGGTGCCGGAAAACTTACGGGAACCGTATCACAGAACGTCGATGCTCAGGCAACCGCGACACTGCAGGTTCTCCGCAATCTTCTTGACGGACTCACAGGCACTGATGTTTATACAAAGGGAATCTCGGAACCCGATCAGTACGGCAACAAGATTTCTGCCGATATCGTTTATAAAACAGATACAAAAGCTCTGCTCGCTCAGAACACCGGCGTAAACTCAAGCAACTGGGAACAGTACAAAGCCGGAAACCGCGATCAGGGAATCAAACAGTCGAAAGCTGTTGAGAAGAAAGTTCTTCTCACAATTTATAACTCTGCGGATAACTTCCTCTCTTCATCATATCTCCCGGCTCTTAACTACTATGCTCCGCTTCTCGGAATTAAACTTACGGTAGTCCAGGGTGATGGTCAGAACGAATCGAGCTGTCTTGACAAATTTACAAATCTCGGCAACTATGATGCCTATGCCGTCAACATGGTTAAGACCAATTCCGGCCGCGACTATACTGATAAGCTCAAGTACTAATCTCCCGGTCGAATAATAGACTGATAAAGATGGAAAAGGCCATTCCTTCAGGGGATATGGCCTTTTTTTTAGAAACAAACGAGGGTAAAAATAATGGATGATATTGTCCTGCAAATAAGAAACCTTTCAAAATCTTTTGCCAAGAATAAAGTTCTGGACGGTATTAACCTTGAGGTAAAAAAAGGCTCGGTACTCGGACTTATGGGGGAAAACGGCGCCGGCAAGTCGACAATGATGAAATGCCTGTTCGGAATCTATGCGAAAGATGAGGGGCAGTTCATGCTCATGGGAAAGCCTGTCGATTTTAAGACTCCGAAAGAAGCACTCGAGAGCGGCGTGGCGATGGTCCATCAGGAATTGAATCAGTGTCTTGACCGCTCCGTAATGGATAACCTGTATCTGGGAAGATATCCGAAACGTTTCGGCGTCATAGACGAAGCTAAAATGCTCAAGGACAGCATAAAGCTGTTCAATTCGCTGAATATGAACGTTGACCCCCACACGATAATGCGGACTATGTCCGTTTCTCAGCGTCAGATGGTGGAAATCGCAAAAGCAGTTTCCTATAACGCCAAGATCATAGTGCTTGACGAGCCGACGTCTTCGCTTTCAGAAAATGAAATTGGAAAACTCTTTTCTATAGTTAAAAATCTGAGGGAAAAAGGCGTTTCTTTCATATACATCTCCCATAAGATGGATGAGGTGTTTCTTATTTGTGATGAAGTTTCCGTTCTGCGCGACGGTAAACTGATTCTCACAAAGAGCACAAAAGAAACTGAAATGAACGAACTTATTTCGGCAATGGTCGGACGTTCGCTCGAGAAACGGTTCCCTGATGTTGATAATACGCCCGGCGAGTATATATTTGAAGTGAAAGGGCTTACGACAAAGTATGAGCCGATTCTGGAGGATATTTCCTTCAAAGTGCGGAAAGGCGAAATTTTCGGATTGTACGGTCTTGTCGGAGCAGGCCGTTCCGAACTGCTTGAATCCATGTTCGGTATACGCACGATTGCGTCCGGCGAGATGGTATACAACGGGAAAAAACTTCGTTTTAAAAACAGCCGCGACGCTATGGAGCATAATTTTGCACTTGTCACCGAAGAGCGCAAATTCAACGGAATGTTCGGAAAGGCTTCGATAGAATTCAACACGACGATTACAAATCTGGCAAGCTATAAATCGCACGGATTCATTTCAAATCAGAAACTGTATGAAGCGGCAAACAGGGAAATTACAACGATGAAAACGAAATGTGTGTCTCCCGACGAGCTTATTACATCATTAAGCGGCGGAAACCAGCAGAAAGTAATCATCGGTAAATGGATTGAACGCCAGCCGGAAGTGTTTCTTATGGATGAACCGACACGCGGTATCGACGTCGGCGCAAAGTATGAAATTTACCAGCTGATTATCAGAATGGCGAAGGAAGGAAAGACGGTTATTGTCGTTTCGAGCGAAATGCCGGAAATCCTTGGTATAACAAACCGTATAGCTGTCATGTCGAATCACCGCCTTGCGGGTATTGTGAATACGAATGAAACAGATCAGGAAGCGCTGCTCAGGCTTTCCGCAAAATACCTATAAAGTGGAGGACGTATGGAAAAGGAACATACTAATTATCTTGAAGAAGATGCAAAATTAAACGAATACAGCAGCAGGCTCTTTGAGCTTCGCCGCGATGGTGTGAATAAAATTTCTGAGCTCAGACTGGAGATTGCGGCTGCAAAGCGCAATAAACTGCTTGATGCAAAAGCCAGAAAGTCTCTTGTCGACGCGGATAACAAAAAAATAGCAGAAGCAAAAGTAGTTGCAGGCCGCAATAAGGCTGAAATCGCGGAACTGTCAAAAGAAGCCGTTTCGTATGCGAATAAGATAGCAAAAAAATATATCAGCGAAACAATAGAAGAGCAGAATAAGGAAATTGCACAGTTTACGGCTGATTATAAAAATAAATGCGTGAATCTGAAAGCTGATTTTGCTGAAAAGCGCGAAGAAATCATAAAATCCTACGAAGGGAAAAATTCAGCGGCGGATACTGCTGCGAAAAAAGAAGACCTCCGCATCAACGGATATGAACTTCAGTCCGCCTTATTCGATGCAAAGAGCAAATATAATTCTGAAATAAACAGGGCGAAAGCGGCGAAGAATCAGGCGTATGTCGACCACGTACAGAAGAACCGCGCGCTCCGCAACGGAACGACGCGTGTTTCGGAAAACATGACGCTCAGCTGGCAGAACTATGTGTACCAGTTCAAACCGTCGAAGTTCCTGCTTGACAACGGTCTGTATATTGCCATTCTCATATTCTTCATCGTCTGTATCATCGTTGCCCCTCTTTCGGGAAACGGTCAGCTTCTTTCGCTGCCGAATATTTTTACAATCCTTGAGCAGTCGTCGGTGCGTATGTTCTATGCGCTCGGTGTCGCAGGTCTGATCCTTATTGCCGGTACTGATTTGAGCGTCGGCCGTATGGTCGCTATGGGTGCCGTCGTTACGGGACTCATTCTGCATCCGGGGAAAAACATTGTTACGTTCTTCCATATGGGACCGTGGGATTTTACGGCGCTGCCGCTTTTCGGACGCTTGGGACTCGCACTGTTTATTTCGATCGTGCTCTGCGTTGCATTCAGCTCGTTTGCAGGGGTCTTCACTGCAAAGCTCAAGATTCACCCGTTTATTTCGACGCTTGCGACGCAGCTTATCATCTACGGACTTCTGTTCTTCGGAACAAGCGGTACGCCCGTCGGATCGATCGACAGCGGCATTAAGGATATGATCGGCGGACGATGGACGCTCGGTTTTGTCGGAGGCGATCTTGTTACGTTCCCCAAGCTGATTATTCCGGCAATCATTGCCATTTTCGTCGCATGGTTCATCTGGAACAAGACGACGTTCGGCAAAAACATGTATGCGGTAGGCGGCAACGCGGAGGCCGCGAGCGTAAGCGGTATCAGCGTGTTCTGGGTGACGATGGGGATATTCGTCATGGCAGGTATTTTCTACGGATGCGGAGCGTTCCTCGAGGCGTTCAAGGCGAACGCGAGCGCGGGAACCGGTCAGGGATACGAGCTTGATGCGATTGCGGCGTGCGTCGTCGGAGGCATTTCGTTCAACGGCGGTATCGGAAAAATAGGCGGTGCGGTAATAGGCGTTATTATTTTCACCGGTCTTACGTACTGCCTCACGTTCCTCGGAATCGATACGAACCTTCAGTTCGTGTTTAAAGGACTGATTCTTATTGCGGCTGTAGCACTCGACAGCATTAAGTACCTCAAACGGAAGTAATTCAAACTGTAGTTTTACAGGGCACCGGTATATTGTATCGGTGCTTTTTTTATGTCATACTGATTCTATCTTTTTTTGAGGTATGATATGAGTGCAGATTTTCCGCTTGATCACGAACAGCTTGCCGGACTGGTAAAGACGTTTCACACGCCGTTTTACCTGTATGACGAACGGGCCATCCGCGACAACCTGAAATATTTTACGAAAGCTTTCAGCATCTTTCCGTCGTTCCGCGAACATTTCGCCGTAAAGGCCATGCCGAATCCGTATATGCTGAAAATTCTCGGAGAGGAAGGCTGCGGCACCGACTGCTCAAGTCTTCCGGAACTTATGCTTTCCGACATGGCGGGAATTACGGGTGAAAAGGTCATGTTTACGTCGAATGAAACGCCTGCCGCCGAATTTCAGTACGCATACGAACACGGCAACATCTGCAATCTTGACGACATCACTCATATTGATTTTCTGAAAAGCGCTCTGGGCGGAAAACTCCCGGAACTTATGTGTTTCCGCTATAATCCGGGCCCCCTCAAAGAGGGCGGCAACGCGATTATCGGAAAACCGGAGGAAGCAAAATACGGCCTCACGCGCGGACAGCTGTTCGAAGCGTACGCGGCATGCAGGGCGGCTGGTGTGCGGCGCTTCGGTCTGCACACTATGGTCGCATCGAACGAGCTCAATCCCGATTTCTTCGTGGACACGGCTGACATACTGTTCGACTTATGCGTCGAACTTAAAGACAAACTCGGCGTCCGCATTGAGTTTGTCGACCTGGGCGGCGGCATAGGTATTCCGTATAAGCCGGGGCAGAAAAAAGTCGACCTTGAGTATGTCGCGCGCGGTATCAGAAAAATATACGACGCAAAAATTGTTCCGGCGGGACTCGACCCGCTCGGCATTTACTGGGAATGCGGCCGCCCGATTACCGGTCCGTACGGCTGGCTGATTACGACCGCAATACATGAGAAGCATATTTACCGCGATTATATCGGAGCGGACGCCTGCATGGCGGACCTGATGCGCCCCGGCATGTACGGTGCGTATCATGAACTTACGGTAAGCGGGAAGGAAGACGCGCCGAAAGATCACGTGTACGACGTCGTCGGCTCTCTCTGCGAGAACTGCGACAAATTTGCAGTCCAGCGCGAACTCCCGAAAATCGACATCGGCGACATACTGATTATTCACGACGCCGGCGCGCACGGCAGGGCGATGGGGTTCAACTACAACGGGAAACTCCGCTGCGGCGAAGTGCTCTTGCGCCCTGACGGCAGTTTTAAGGAAATCCGCCGCCGCGAGACGATCGACGACTACTTTGCAACGCTTGATCTGAACGGAGTGAAATCGTTCAGGTAATACCCGTACTTTTGGTACTAGGGGTAAAACGACTTTCAGTCCTTCCCGGAACCATAAACTACTTTCATACTTTATAGATGATGGAGGCGGTACATGAATACGTACATTGTAAAGTCTGTCGCTGCATGCGTGATTTTTTCCTGCATGATGATGGCCGTGCAGGCGCAGGACAAGGGAACGATCGCCCCGGATCAGATTCCGGGAGCAGTCGTCTATATTCCGTATCCGGTGACTATCAGCCCCGACGGAAAAACTGGCGACTGGAAAGGCGTTCCTGCATCGCGGTTTACGCAGGGATATCCGGCAAGCCCCGATAAAGCGCAGAATCAGTATGTCGATTTCTGGCTTGCGGCTGATGCGGATAATATTTATATCCGGGCGGAATCAGCTGACGGGAATATTGTGAGCGGAAAACACGGCGCAAATTACTGGAACGAAGATTCAATCGATTTTTATTTTAATTTTACGAAGAAACTGATGGCTCAATCGTATACAAGCGGCATATTCCAGGTAAACGTGAGCCCGCAGTATATCGGGAAGAAAATCACGGCGGCGGACGTGACAGGTGTGAGCAGTTCGTCGTCGAAGGTGACCGGTTTTGTTTACAAAACTGCTGCCGGCTGGGGATTCGAGGCCGCCGTTCCGTATTCGCCGTATTTTAAGGCGGAGCACGGTACGACAATCGGTTTTCAGATTCAGGCGAACGGCGCAACCGCTCTGGATCGGGACTCAAAGCTTATCTGGGGAAACAGCGACACGTCCGACGCGTCGTACCGGGATCCGTCTCTGTTCGGCCGCGCGGTATTCTTTAAAACCGGCAGCACCGACGTTCCCGTTCCGGCGGAGGTGAGCGGCGGAATTGACGACGTGTTCAAAAAGAACGGCGCCGTCGGAAAGGCGGGGAAGAAGCAGGTATGGACCGACGAGTTCGACTCCGACGGTGCGCCGTCCGAATCGAAATGGGATTACGACGATCCCATTACCGGTACGTACAACAACGAGCTTCAGACATATACGAACAAAACCGCGAATGCGTACGTAAAAGGCGGTATGCTTCACATAGACGCGAAGAAAGACGCGGCCGGAAAATGGACGAGTTCCCGCATGGTTACACGCGGAAAAGCGTCGTGGACATACGGTTATTTTGAGATTACGGCGAAGCTTCCGGCGGGCAAAGGCGTGTGGCCGGCGCTCTGGATGATGCCGGTATACGACACATACGGCGGGTGGCCCAACAGCGGCGAAATAGACATTATGGAATTCGTCGGTTTCCTGCCTGATACGATTCATACTACGGCGCATACGGGAGACTACAATCATACGAAGAACACACAGAAAACGCGTGCCGGATCGGTGCACGGCGTAACGGACGGTTTTCATACGTACGCAGCCGAATGGAACACAAAAGGAATATTCTGGTACGTCGACGACAAACCGTTCTACTATTTTCTCAACGACGGTACGAACTCTTCAAAAACGTGGCCGTTCAACAAGCCGTTCTATCTTATTATGAATGTCGCCGTAGGCGGTTCGTGGGGCGGCATGCAGGGAGTCGACAAAAATATGACCGAAGCCGATATGGTCGTGGACTATGTCCGCGTGTATCAGTAGAAATACACTTTTGTAAAGTATCGCCCTGTACAGTACGTATTGCGGCCGCCGGCACGTTCCGCGATGCAGCGTGTTTTTCTTGCGGAGGAGAAGCGGCTGTGTTAATATGACTGAACAGGGAGCGTGCTTTGGAAAGCGGAAAAAATTATACAGTCGGTGTTCTTATTAATGAGTTTAACGGCCGGTACCAGACATGCATCAGATCAGGAATTTCATTTTGCGCGCAGGAAAAGAACGTACAGCTTGCATACTTTGCCGGTAAATCGCTCGATTCACCGTACGGAGATGAAAATTCGGAGAATACGATTTACACGCTTCCTAAAAAAGGAAATGTCGACGGCATAATCATTCTCACCGGCTCAACCGGAACATTTCTTACAGGTAACGACATAAGGAATTTCGTCGGCAGTTTCGGAAATATCCCCACAGTAACCATAGGCATTCCCGTTAATGAAAGGAACAACATCGCTGCCGACGGCTCGGACGCCATACGTGAGCTTATGCACCATCTCGCATATGCGCATACGTATAAACATTTTGCGTTTTTGTTCGGCCCGGGCAGCAATCACGATGCGGAAATACGGAAGCGGCTGTATCTTGAAGCGGCAGAAAAGGAAAACATAGCGGTGCAGGACGAGCTGTGTATGAACGGCGACTTCAGCTACGCGAGCGGTATGCATGCTGCCGGTCGGTTTAAGGAAATGAAAGAGCTTCCGTTCGATGTTATAGTATGTGCGAACGACGATATGGCGCTCGGTTTTATGTATCAGATGGGTGTCTACGGATTCGTCGCTCCGCGCGATTATGCAGTCACAGGTTTTGATAATACAGATGACGGACGACACTGCCGACCGCGCCTTACGACAGTCGATCAGTCGTTATCTCTGCAGGGATATGCTGCGCTTGAAAAATTATATGTCCTGTTGTCGGAAGGCGGTGACGAATCAGTGCAGCCGATTTCTTCATCGCTGTGCATACGGGAATCATGCGGCTGCAATCCGGTCGTAAACGGAAGGCAGACTCTGCGGAATACGGAAAGCCTGCTTACGAAGGAAGCTGTGGCAGCGTATGTTACGGACAACCGGTTTGACACAAAGGTTTCTCCGTCATGCAGGAACGAGATTGTGCAGGTCGTCCGGCTGCTGAGCGCGCAGCTTTTTCTCGACTTGAATTCGCTCCGGCAGAATTCACTTTTTATTTCGACGCTGAACGAATGGCTTGACACGACGGAACACTGGCAGAATTATCTTGAAACATGGACCGACATTATACGGCGCATGCACGAATTTCTGCAGTCATATACGTATTCTTCGAAGGAAACTGCGTGGATTGAAACTGTGTTCGCGCAGGCATATTCGCTGCTGGCGGAAAAAACATCGCGCTATTATGCATCGCGTCTGAATAACGACGACAACGCTATTACGCTGCTGTGCAGATATCTGCCTATGTTTTCTCACGCTGATTCGGTGAATGAAATTATGGATGCTTCGGCAAGGCTCCTTATGTCTTTTTCCGTTCCGTATATTTGTGTTTGCCTGAACGACGAACCGTTCATCGCACTTCCCGTTGCGGACGGAATAAAAACAATGCAGCCGTATGGTACAATGCGGGCGTATATGGTGCCGGGAAACGGCGGCACGGACTACGGGGCAGGAACTGTCTTCAGCAGCAATGCACTTCTTCCCGATGGCGCAAGGGAGTTGTTCACTAAAAATGACTGCGTCTTTCTGCCGCTTGTGCAGAACGATTCGTATTTCGGATATGTGTGTATCCCGTACGGCACGGTAAACCCGATCGTGTACGAAATCATCAGATCATGCATTTCGCATATATGTGACGCATTTGTCCAGACGAATAAAGCCCGGTTCCGCCCTGATATTAATTCCATCCCGCTTCAATATATAGAAACGGATTTACATTTACGCATACTTTCCATGAATGATGAAGCTCGGGAATCGTTCGGACCGGACGACGGCTCCCGGAGAAAAGCTGTGTTTCTGGACGAACTGCTGGAAGACGGTTCCGGTGCAGACAGGGAACGCCTGTACGAACTCGTGCGCAGCACTGAAAACCGGGGAAAGACGGATTATCCCGGAGTGTTGTTAATTAATAAAAGCAGGACGGAACGTATACCCGTCATACGTACGGAAGCCGTTATGCGCGGAGGAAATAAATGCGTGGCGGTCCGCTGGTATTTGTTTCCGCTGCTTCCTTTTTCTCTCACATCGTTTATGCCGCCCGATTCTTTCTATGATTCACGCGGCATAACGCAACGCGAACGCGAAATTCTGCTTATGGTGCGCGAAGGAAAACCGATTTCCGCCATAGCCGGAAAACTGTGCATTGCAGAGAGCACCGTGAAAGGGCATATTACAAAAATATATGATAAACTCGGCGTTTCCGGCCGCAGTGAACTCAATGCATGTCTGGAATCGCAGGTCAAAAGTGCAGTTGATTCTCCCGTCCGTCTTTTTTCTCTGTTAAAAAGCGCGCTTGCCGTTAAAGACTAGTACGAGGCGAGGCTCAGGCCCGTTCGGCACGGCAGTCGTCGATGTATAAAGCACACTGATTTTTACCGCCGTCTTTCGCCGCGTACAGAGCCCTGTCGGCGCATGCATACAACGCATGGAATGTTGTTCCGTCGTCCGGATATACGGAGATTCCTATGCTGCAGGAAAATTCGAGCGGTATTTTATTCTGCTCGAAAACTGATTTGTAGAGTCCGCACAATTTCTGCGCTTTTTTCACGGCATTTGCTTTTGTCGTGATATCTTTCATGAATACGATAAATTCATCGCCGCCGACACGTCCCTGGATGTCGCTTTCGCGGAAGACCATCCGTATGCAATCGGCAAGGCGCGTAATGATTTTATCGCCGGCAATATGCCCAAGCATGTCGTTTATCTGTTTCAGATTATCTATGTCTATCATCAGAAGGGCGTTTACGGTGTTCTTATATTTCCGGTCAAGGAGCGTGGCGGTAACGAGCATTTCGGATGTAATTTTGTTATAGAGTTTCGTAAGAGGATCGCGTTCGGCTTTGAAGCGGAGCTGTTCTTCCTCGCGTACCTGTCTGTCTATATTCTCCAAAGCGCCGATGACGATCGGTTTTCTGTATTTTTTGTGTATGGACATCGTTGTAAGCGAACACCAGATTTCATTGCAGTCATCTACGGCAATTCTGAATTTAAAATTTCGTATGTCGTTGCCGCTGCAAATTTTTCGAACCGTTTCTTTATAGGCTTCCGTGTCGTCGTGAAAAACTACGTGCGTGAAATCATCATAGATGTTAAGGGCGGACAATACTTTATCGCCGAATACTATTTCAAAACTTTTCGTGGGAATGATTTTTCCTTTGCTGATGTCGAAATAAAAAACGGCTTTACCGGCCTGTGCAAAAAGAATATTTATGCATGCCGAGTCTATTTTTTCCTGTTGTTTTGAGCGCATGAACAGGGTAAAGAATACGACAAACAAAATTCCCGTAAAGCAGCATCCGAAAAAAAGAAAAGACTGTGAAAAAAACATAGTACGACACCTTCCAAAACTTTTTTATTACAATTATCAGGCACAGTTAAAAATGATACAGCAGCAAAGATTTATCTCTCAGCAAAGTTAATAATGCAGATATCAGACTTTTTATATATGAAATTATATTTATTTTTTGCCTGTTGCGCAAGTTGTTTCCGGCAAAATTGCCGATAATTTTGACAAATGCCCATGGTATGGTATACTATGATTCTACAACGTTTTCGTAATTTGTGGACGACTGATGATTGTGCGTCCTGTACATTTATCAGCTTCGCGTGATTTCTTATGGAGGAGAAACTTATGCAGTACGGTTATTTTGACGATGTGAACAAGGAGTATGTCATTACGCGGCCCGATACACCGCAGTCGTGGAGCAATTATCTTGGTTCCACGGTGTACGGCGCCGTCATTACAAACAATGCCGGAGGCTACGGATTTTATAAATCGGGTGCACAGGGACGTTTTATGCGCCTCAGATTCAATTCCGTACCGATGGATCAGCCGGGGCGTTACTTTTACCTGCGCGACAGAGAGTCGGGCGACTACTGGTCCGCAAGCTGGCAGCCTGTCGGAAAGCCGCTCGAAAAATACAGAAGCACCTGCCGCCACGGCACGGCGTACACTGTCATTACGTCGGAGTACTCGGACATCAAATCGGAAACGACATACTACGTGCCGCTCGGACAGCTGTTCGAATACTGGCGTCTCAAAGTGACGAATACCGGGAAAAAAACGCGGAAACTTTCGGCGTTCAGCTACTGCGAATTTACGAACCAGTGGAACACGACTCAGGATCAGGTGAATCTGCAGTATTCTCTTTTCATCGTGAAGGGGGAGAAGGCCGGCGACAATCTGCTGCGCTATTCCATTCAGGACAACCTGTACGTTCAGCATCCCGAATGGGAGGAAGGCGGCGCGTTCATGCACGAATGGGTTGCACTCGTCGGTTCTCCGATGAAGGGATACGACACCTCCCGGGAAGCTTTCATCGGAACGTACGGTTCGTATAAGGAACCTCAGGCCGTTATTAACGGCAGATGCTCGGATTCGAACGCGTACGGCGACAACAGCTGCGGTTCCGTGGAAACGGAAATCGAGCTTATGCCGGGCGAGACGAAGGAAATCATGCTTATGGTCGGCATAGGCGATGCAGACGCGGTCGGTAAGAAAATCGTTGAAGAATACGGTTCGTTTCAGCGTGCGGATAAAGAACTTGCTGAACTGAAACGCCGGTGGCATTCGGAGCTTGACAGTTTCAAAGCCGACACACCCGATGCGGATATCAATCATACGGTCAATATGTGGGGGCTGTACAACTGTCTTATCACTTTTGCGTGGTCGCGCGCCGCAAGTCTCGTATATAACGGAGAGCGGGACGGACTCGGCTTCAGGGACAGCGTTCAGGATATCCTCGGCGTAAATGCCGCCGTTCCGGAACAGGCTGAGGAGCGCCTTGTACGGATGCTTTCCGGACAGGTTGCATGCGGCGGCGCCATACCAGTTATCCGTGTGGACCACAATCCGGGGCACGAGCAGAGTCCGAAACCGGAGGAATTCCGTTCCGACGACTGCGAGTGGTTTTTTAACGCGGTGCCGGCGTATGTTGCCGAGACCGGAAATTTTGACTTCTACAATAAAATCGTACCGTATGCCGATCACGGAGAAGCGACCGTGTACGGGCATCTGAAACAGGCGCTGCTCTTCAACCTTGAGCGTACGGGCAAAGACGGAATTCCCGCGGGACTGCTCGCCGACTGGAACGACTGTCTTAAGACGGGATATCACGGGGAAAGCGTGTTTGTCACCTTCCAGCTCCGGCTCGGGCTCACGACATATGCCGATATTTCGCGGCGCCTCGGAAAGCCGGAGGAAGAAAAATGGGCGCTTGCGGAACGGGACAGGCTCGACGAAGCGATTCGGAAAACATGCTGGGACGGAAAGTGGTTCATCTGGGCTGTCGGCGAAGACGGTACGGTGTACGGCACGCAGAAAACGGACGAAGGACAGGTGTATCTGAATACGCAGGTATGGGCCGTACTCAGCGGCGCTGCGACGGCGGAGCAGACGGAACTCGCTCTCAAAGCTGTTCACGAAAAGCTTGCGACACCGTACGGACTCATGCTCTGTGCGCCGCCTTTCGTACATGCGCCGCAGTCGACAATGTCGTCGGTTGTCTTCCTGAAGGGAATCAAGGAGAACGCAGGCATATTCAACCACACGCAGGGATGGGGCATCATGGCGGAGACGCTTGCAGGAAACGGAGACCGCGCGTATGAATACTGTAAAGCGGCGCTTCCCGCTGCGTATAACAGCCGTGCGGAAATCCGCCAGATGGAGCCGTACGTGCAGGGTCAGACGACGTATTCGACATTCAGCCCTCGTGCGGGAAACGCGCGGACATCGTGGCTTTCCGGCGCCGCAACGTGGTCGTACTACAGCATTACGCAGTACATGCTCGGAATCCGTCCGTTGTACGACGGCATGCTTATTGACCCGTGCATCGCGCACGACTGGGACGGATTTAAAGTCGTGCGCCGGTGGAGGGGGAAACTGCTGAACATCGAAGTAAAGAATCCGCAGCATGTATGCAGGGGCATAGAGTACATAACGCTGAACGGAGAACGCATGGACGGCGCCGTAGTTCCCGCGGACGGACTCAGGGACGGAGAAAACGAAATTGTCGCGTATATGGGAAAAGCCGCCGTACCGGTTCCTGCGGAGCGTTTGTAACAAAACGTGAAACGCTTTTGCCGCTTCGGGGTTATACTGGATAGTATGATAAGAAATGTAAAACATACCGTGCTGTGCGCGGTGCTCATCGTTTTTTCCGTGTTCGGATTGAGCGCGGAAAAAACGCCGGTCGACGATCTGTATCATTATACGCTTGATAACGGATTAAACGTCTATGTTGTCGAAAATCACGCGGCGCCGCTCGCGTATATTGAAATAGCGGTGAAGGCAGGCGGAATCGCGCAGTCGCCGCAGACTGCGGGGCTGTTTCACCTGTACGAGCACATGATGTTCAAGGGAAACACGAAATACCGCGATGCGGCGGCCGTCCAGCGCGCCATAAGCGATATGGGCGTTCCCGACTGGAACGGAACGACGGGCGCGGAATGCGTGAATTATTTTTTCACCGTTCCGTCGAAACTGCTGCGCGCCGGTATGGAATTCTGGAGCTACGCAATCCGCGAACCGCTGCTTGATCCGCAGGAATTTGAAACCGAAAAGAAAGTCGTGCTTTCCGAAATAGAAGGCGGACTTGCGGATCCCGACACAATCTACTCAAGCGGTATACGGAAAACTCTTTTCCCGAAATATCCGTGGCGCGCTGATCCGGCCGGTTCTCCCGACGTTGTGCGCAGTGCGACGATCGGCCAGATAAAAGACATACAGAAAAAATACTATATCCCGAACAACGCCGCGCTCTTTGTCGGCGGCGACGTAGATCCCGACGAAGTGTACCGGCTTGCAAAAGAGCTGTACGGTTCGTGGCGGAAGGGCGGCGATCCGTGGGCGGAACAGGCCGAACCGCAGCTCGACGAGCCGCTTACCCGCGTCGTATATCAGGTGATGCCGTACGATAAAATCTCTCCGCAGATTGCGCAGGTTTCCGTGATGTTCCGCGGACCCGATGCCGGCCGCGACGTCCGGTCTACATATGCTGCGGACGTTACGGGGTATCTGTTTCAGGACCCGCAGGGCGTGTATGTAAAGACGATGATGGATACGAAGGAACTCGGCATTCCCGACCAGCAGTACGTCTGGGAAGGATATCAGACGACGAGGGCGACGAGCATTCTTAATTTCGGCGCGCTCGTTACGGACCCGGACAGTAATCTGCCGCAGCGTTCGCAGCTTTTTCTTAAGACCATAACGGACGCCGTTGTTCCCCGGATACTGGGTAATAAAAATATATTCACGAAACCGCAGTTCGATCAGATTCATCAGAAGATGAAGGACAACTGGATAAACGACTCGGAGACGGCCGAACAGGTGAAGAATAACCTGCGTTTCTGGTGGATAACCGCGTCCGACGATTATTATTATCATTATGTGGGAAACATGATGAAGGTCGACAAAAAAGGAATCGACGCGTTCCTTAATAAATATATAAACGGAAAAAACGCTTTGGTGACCGTTCTTGTTAATCCCGCCGTGTATGAGCAGCAGAAGCAGGATTTTGCGGACGCGGGGTTCGTCGAAATTACGAAGGATACGGCGTTCTGGTACGAGGATCCTGCTTATAGAGACGCGGAGGCTGCAAAATGAAAAAGAATACCGGAAAAACCGCTTTGCTGCGCGCAGTATTCTGCGCCGCATTATGCGTGATTATTAATTCTGCTGTTGCTGCGGAAACGCCGGAGCAGTTGAAAGACATACAGGAACTATCCCTTTCGAACGGAGTGCCGCTGTACGTAAAGAAGAACACGGCGAACAGAAAGCTCGCGCTCGCCGTCATCGTGAAGGGCGGGACGGACTACCTTACGAAAGAGACGTCGGGACTCGAGAACGCGCTTTTCAGCATGATGACGTACGGCTCGAAAGACTACAGTTACGACAAACTGCAGCAGCTTGCGTATCAGATGAATTTTTCGATTTCACCGTCGTCTTCACGCGAAGGCTCCGTGCTTGCAATGAGCTGCATCGATTATTATTTCGACAAAGTGCTTCCGATATTTGCCGATGCGTTCATCAATCCCTCGTACAACGGGGACCAGTACAAAACGCTCATGACGAACTATCAGCAGAACCTGCAGCAGCTTCAGACTGATCCGCAGAGCATGCTCGGCTATACCGTAACTCAGACGGTGTTCAGCGGTCATCCGTACGAAGTAAGTTCCGCAGTAAAACCGTATTCAATCGGGAACATCACTGTTGAAAATATGAAGAAGCTGCACGACAGGGATATGGACGCGCGCCGTATCATGGTGGTTGCGGTCGGAAATTTCGACGCAGTGAAGCTTGCAAAACAGCTTGATAAGACAATCGGAAAAATACCGGCGCAGACGTATGAACTTACGTCGCAGACAGTGCCGCCTCTTAAAATAGGCGGTGATCCGGTTGTCATTACAAGCGACGCTGCTGCGGGTACCGGATATCTTGAGAAGGAATATGCAGGTCCGTCAATCGACAGCGGCGATATGGCCGCGTCCGCTGTGGCGGCCTCCATGTACTCGCAGGTTCTGTTCAACGTCGTGCGCGAAAAATACGGCGCATGCTATACCCCGAGCAGCTCTATTTCTCCGATGAAGGCCGGCCTTGCGAACGTCTACATTTTCAAGGCGAGCGACCTTGCCGGTGTCGTTAAGTACGAAAAGGAAGCGCAGAATATCTTCGCATCCGGTGAAGTAATCGACGGCAAGAATGCCGACGGAAGCTATCAGTTTGCGCCGGTTGCGGACAGGCTCGAAGGATACAAGAACAGGTATATCAATTCGTTCTACGATTCGTCGGTGACGAACGGCGGCGTTGCGGGAAGAATTGCGACGAGTCTGCTTGAGTTCGGCGATCCGTACACATACGACGAGAAGATAGCCGGTCTCGGTAACGTTACAGCGGACGATGTCGAAAATGCGTTTAAGAAATACTGGGTGGACAATACTTACCAGTGGTTCGCTGTCGTCGGTCCCGCGGATAAGGATAAGATTCAGTTTTAGTCGTACATGCCCGAAATGAGCCGCCAGCCCATGCTGCCGGCTTTCGGGAACGACGGAAGAGCGTCGCGCGTGAACCATTTCGCTTCATAGAGTTCCGACTCCTGCACGTGCACGTCGCCGCTTTTGTATTCCGCGCGGTAGCCGAGCATGAGCTGGTCGGGAAACGGCCATCCCTGGCTTCCGACGTAGCGGAGAT
The DNA here is from genome assembly GCA_002399405.1 of Treponema sp. UBA4873. Classification (GTDB taxonomy): domain Bacteria; phylum Spirochaetota; class Spirochaetia; order Treponematales; family Treponemataceae; genus Treponema_D. The sequence goes on from DHDP01000018.1 coordinate 294,103, forward strand.
TCTGTATTTCCAGGCCGACCTCTTCGCGCACTTCGCGTACGACGGCCTGTTCGGCGCTTTCTCCTATTTCGATAAATCCTGCGATACACGTATACACATCCTGATTGCGCATTCTGTGCCGTGCAAGCAGCAGCTCCTTTCCCCGCGTGATGAGCACGATGATGCACGGCTCGATGCGCGGAAAATACTGTCTGCCGCATTTTGTGCAGATGCGCGCGGTAAGGTGTTCGTCGTCGCAGAGCGGTGCGCCGCAGGCCGGGCAGAACCTGTACGCCGAGCGCCAGTTCAGAAGTCCCGCGGCCCTTGCTGCAAGCGCGCTTTCGTCGTCGCTGTTTTCGGCAAAATACTGACGGAGCGGGATGAATTCGCAGCCGGACGGAGCAACTGTGCTGTTTTCCGCGGGCAGTGAAGCTGCAGTATACGAATATATGCGCTCTCCGAACACGCTGTCGAATGAATCAGAATTTGAGAATTTCTCCCATATGGAGGCATCCGGCAGCATATGGGAATCAGTCCGTACGAGAATGTTTTTTTCATTGAAAATGTAGTAGTTCATGTGTGTTTGCCGGGGTACAGGCAGAAATAACTATAGCTGAGGGCAATTCTTTTGTAAAGAACAGTCCGGACCGTTTTCTGTGTGAGGTAACCATGCAGATAGTTTCATAATCAGTTATAGTTAAGATTTTTTTACCATAACAATTTATTTATTCCTATAAATGGAAAATTATGCCCGCACATGATTGACAGTAAACTTAATTGAATTTACTGTTAATACCGCGGCGGAATTTTTTCCGCTGCGGGGAAATACGGATTCGTAAGGAAATGGGAGTTATGGTAAAAAAAAGGATACTTGCTGTTCTGACCGTTGTTTGTCTGTTTGCGGGGAATTTCGTGCTGACTTCGTGCTCCGGCAGGAAAACAGCGGCAAAGAAACAGACGTATGAATTTACGACGCTGTCGAAGGGCTCAATTGTGAGCACTGTTACAAGCACCGGAACTCTTGCCGTCGTTTCTTCCGTCGATGTACTGGCGGAGATGAGCGGCCGCATAGAGAAAGTGTTCGTCGATTACAACGATCACGTAAAAAAAGGGCAGATTATTGCAACAATCAACACCGATTTGCTCAAGGTACAGGAAAAATCGGCAAAAGCAACAGTCGACAAGGCACAGGCGACGTACGATCTCCAGCTGCTGACGGTACAGAACGATAAGACGCTCTTCGACAAGGGGTTCCTTTCGGAGTTCGACTACAAATCGGCACTTGCGACGCTGCGCATCGACAAAGCCGAGCTTGATTCGGCAAAGGCGTCCCTTGAGGAAATTACGACTGAAATCAATCAGTATGCATATATAACTTCTCCCATCGACGGAATTATCCTCTCCCGGGAAATTGATGCGGGATCGAGTGTTTCCGGCAGTTCGAGTTCTTCGGCGACGACGCTTTTTACAATCGCAAAGAATCTGGAGCAGATGGAGATAGAAGCTGAAGTAGACGAACTCGACATAAGCTCCATAAAAGCAGGTCAGAAGGCAACGTTCACGGTCGAGGCGGATCCGGGCGTTCAGTTTACGGGGAATGTGAAGGAGGTCCGGCTTGTTCCCGAGTCGGACGATAATCTTGTTTATTATTACGTCATCATTCTTGCGGACAATAAATCCGGGAAGCTGCTGCCCGGAATGACCGCGAGTATAAACTTCGTAAAGGAAGAAAAGGACGACATCCTTACGGTGCCGAGCGCGGCGCTGCGGTTTAGCCCTTCGTCTCTGTCCGATGCGGAAAAGAACAGGATTCTTTTTGCTGCGGGCCTTCCACCGGATATGAGCCAGGAGGAAAAAAACGCGGCGCTCCAGCAGTATGACGAGCAGCTTAAAAGCAAAGCTCCCGAAAAATCAGGCTCGGAAGAAAAGGGGAGCAGCGGATTGTCGAGCCTTATGGGCGGCGGCAGAATCCCCGGCGCAGGCGGACCTCCGGGAGGCGGCGGCCCTATGGGGGGCGGGAGGAGCGGAAGCGGACAGAGCCGGAAGGTCGGTCAGAATAATCAGGATCAGGAAAGCCTGACCGGCGCGGCGGAATCTGTTACGCGCAAACCTTTATGGTATCTCGATGAAAACGGGAAACTTGCAGCCGCTATGGTTCAGATCGGCATAAGCGATTCCCTTAAAACGGAAGTAAGCGACGCCGATTTTCTCACGGGGAAGAAAATCATCCTCAAGGTTAAGGTAGAGTAGGATATGGCCGTCATCGAACTGAGGGGAGTCAGCCGGCAGTATGTGATAGGTGACATAGTTGTAAAAGCGCTCCGGGGTATTGACCTCGACGTGCAGAAAGGTGAATTTCTGGCGATCATGGGGCCTTCCGGTTCGGGAAAGTCCACGCTCATGAATACGCTCGGCTGCCTGGACAAACCGACAGGCGGCAGCTACATTCTCGACGGGCTTGAGACTTCAAAGGCGAGTCCCGACGAATTCGCCGATATCCGCAATAAACGGATCGGGTTTGTCTTTCAGGGATTCAATCTGCTGCCGCGCACCAGCGCAATCGAAAATGTCGAACTGCCGTTGTTCTACGACCGTTCGGGGAAAAAAATAAACGCCCGCGATCGTGCGGCCGCCGCGCTCCGCGATGTAGGTCTCGGCGACAGGCTTGACCATACTCCCAATCAGCTTTCCGGCGGACAGCAGCAGCGCGTGGCGATTGCGCGCGCAATGGTCAATGACCCCGCCTTTATTCTTGCCGACGAACCGACGGGAAACCTCGATTCCGAGATGTCCATAGAAATTATGGCGCTTTTTCAGGATCTTAACGACAGGGGAAAGACTGTCGTGATGGTTACGCACGAACCTGATGTGGCCGTGTACTGCAAACGGATGATAACGCTCCGCGACGGTGTTATCGTTTCGGATACGCCGATTGCGGAACGCAGAAGCGCTTCCGGAGACCTTGCGTCCTGGCGGGAGAAAAACGACAATCTGGCGCGGGGGGAACGGAAATGACTGCGGCAAAGCTCATTACGGTATCGATGCGGAGCATCATGCGCAACAAAATGCGCAGTTTTCTCACGTCCTTGGGCATTATAATAGGAGTCTGCTCCGTCATCGTCATGGTGGCCGTCGGTCAGGGGTCGCAGGAACAGATTAAAAAGCAGATATCGTCGATGGGAACGAACCTGCTCATGGTTATGCCTCCGCGCGGACCGCGTGAAGCCAACAGACTGTCCATAACCGACGTTGAAAAACTGCGCGCGGAGGCGAGTTATCTGTCCGCAATAACAGGCGAAGTGCGGCTTTCGAGCACATACGTCGTCGGCGGTCCGAACTACTGGTCCACTTCAGTCTACGGAATCGAGCCGGATTATCTTAAAATCAAAAGCTGGAATATGAAGGAAGGTGATTTTTTTACCGAGAAGGATACCCAGGCGCGGAACAAAGTCGCCGTGCTTGGAACTACCGTCGCGGAAAAACTGTTTCCGGGAGAAGATCCCGTCGGTCAGTCTGTCAGAATACTCACGACGCCTTTCGTCGTTATCGGCGTGCTGGAAAGCAAAGGTTCGAACTCGATGGGCTCGGACCAGGACGACGTCGTCATGGTGCCGCTCGAAACTGCGGTGAACAGACTCACGAAAGACCGTAAAATCCAGTCGATAGAGATGAGCGTCGTGAGCGAGGAGCTGATGGACGAGGCTCAGACGGAAGTGACTGCGATTCTGCGTGAATCCCATAAACTTTCCGCTACGGCCGACGCCGATTTCAGCGTAATGAATCAGTCACAGATTCTTGAAACGGCGTCAAAGACGTCCCAGACGCTGACGACGCTCCTTGCCGCAATAGCAGGCGTGTCGCTGCTCGTCGGCGGCATAGGCATTATGAACATCATGCTTGTGTCGGTGACTGAACGCACGCGCGAGATAGGCATCCGCATGGCGGTAGGCGCGCGCAGAAGGGACATACTGCTGCAGTTTCTTTCCGAGTCGATGATTCTGAGCCTGCTCGGCGGAATCGTTGGCATACTGATTGCACTGCTTGCCTCGTATATTCTGCGTACGTTTATGAATACCCCGACGCTTGTAAGCCCTACCGTCATTGCACTTTCCGCGGGATTTGCGGCTGCCGTCGGTATTTTCTTCGGCTGGTATCCTGCCCGCAAGGCTGCCAACCTGTATCCGATAGACGCGCTGCGTTATGAATAATTTTATAGGAGCGGTATAATGAAACTGCAACTTCGGACGATTGTGTCCGCTTTTCTTGTTTTTGTTTCGGCCGCAGTTCTCTCTGCCCAGGCCGTTCAGGTGCAGCCGGCTCAAAAAAATGCGGCGGGACAGCTCAGCCTTGCCGAAGCGCGGTCTCTGGCTCTTGCAAAGTCAGCCGTCGTCCGTAAATATTCGCTTGCCGTCGACGAGGCGCTTCTCGTGAAGCGGGCTCAGAATTATGCAGCGCTGCCGAGCCTTTCTGCATCGGGGTCCGCTGCATATGATATCCCTGATTCGCTGCCGGACGGAGTTTCCGCTTCCGCAGGACTTTCCGCCTCTGCGACTGTCTTCGACGGCGGGAAGAACATCGCGTTGTCGAAGAAATACGATTATGCGCTGCAGGCCGCGCGTGAGAATCTCCGCGCCGAACGCATTTCCGTTATCGATACTGTGGACGCGGCTTTTTTTGCTGTTCTCGAGGATAAGGCGTCGCTTGACGCCGCACAGAGCGACCTCGACGCTGCGAAACTCCGGCTTGAGATTGCGCAGGTAAAAGCAGATACCGGCACGCTTTCAAAATCGGACCTGCTTGAAACAAAGTCCGAGATTGCGAGCTATCAGGCGACTCTCGATAAGGCAAAAGCCGCCCTCCTTTCCGCGGAAGCCAAACTTATCTCCCTTACCGGACAGCCGGTGTCGTCGCGGCTCGTTCCTGTTGATTTTACCGCGTACGATCAGCTCATCCGGAAGCTGAGCGCGATGGACGGCGGCATGCTTGCTGATTTTATCTCCGCGACAGTATCGACGGCGCGTTCCAACAGTCCTTCCTATTCTTCGTACGTTCTTGCCGCTAAGGAAGCCGGGCAGACGCTTTCCGCCGCAAAAATCGCCTGCCTGCCGACGATTTCAGCTTCTCTTGACGGGAGTCTCAACGCGGAGCAGGGTGCCGTAGTGTCTTCCGCCGGCGTGACTCTTTCCGCAAGTATGGACCTCGACGTGTGGACGCTCGGAAATTCTATAAAACAGGCACGGAATTTACTCGAACAGGCAGAACTCGATACGACGGATCAGGGCGAGTCGCTCGACCTCGACGTCGCGCAGGCCGTTTACAGCTGGATTTCCGCCGCCATGGCGATACCTTCATGCACGACAGCTCTTGAATATGCAAGAACAAACTATGAGACTGTTCTGGAAAAATTCAAGCTTTCAAGCGCCACGAGTTCGGATGTTTCCACCGCCCAGGCGCTTGTGAGCACCGATGAAACGGCGCTGATTTCCGCTCAATATACGTTCCTTTCAAGCCTTTCCACGCTCCGCGGACTCGCCGGCCTCGAGGATGAATCGGAAATTATTGCAGCGGTAAAATAGCGGCGGCCGGAAAACAGCTGTATTGCTAAACACTCCGGCTTTCATTATAATTAATTGCTATGACACGTTGTTTTACTATGTTAAAGCCCGGTGTTTTGAACCGGAGAATCGTAGGTGAAGTTATCAACCGCCTCGAAAAGAAAGGCCTTAAACTCGTCGGCCTGAAAATGATGCAGATTACGCCGGAACTGGCAGCGCAGCATTACGGAGAACATAAAGGCAAGCCGTTTTACGACAGTCTCGTCGGCTATATTACTTCAGGACCTGTCGTCGCTATGGTATGGCAGGGCGACGACTGCGTCACGCTCGTACGCAAGCTTATCGGTTCGACAAGCCCGGCGGAAGCTCATCCGGGAACGATCCGCGGTGATTTCTGCTCTCATACGCAGCACAACATCATTCATGCGTCCGACAGCGATGAGAGTGCTGCGCGCGAAATAAAACTTTTCTTCAACGACAATGAGATTATCGACTGGGAAGACAACAGTTCTTCCTGGTACTAAAAAATTAAGAAGGTATTGAAATGGAAGCGAAGTCTGTCGGTATTATCGGCGGCGGCGCGTGGGGGACCGGTTTGTCCCAGGCGCTTGCAAGAGGCGGTCACAAGGTCCTGATGTGGGCCCTTGAACAGGATGTAGCGGATTCCATCAATAAGGAACACGAGAACAAGCGGTATCTGCCGGGGTATCCGCTGTCGGAAAACCTTACCGTTACCACCGACATTACGGAGGCCGCGGTGAATAAGGAATTCCTCATAATAGCTTCTCCGTCGCTTTATCTGGCGAGCACAATCAGAAAAATCACGGCCGTTCCGAACATTGCCGACGGCTCGACATGCATCGCGGCCTTAACAAAAGGATTCGTTCCGGGAAACGACGGTCCGAAGCTCGTGCTTGAGACGATCGAGAATGTGCTGCCGGGTATTTACAAAGGCTGCACCGTGTACATCTCCGGTCCGAGCCACGCGGAGGAAGTCGCGCTTGGGAAAATCACCGGCCTTATAGCCGCTTGCGAAAATCCGCGCAATTCCATCAAAGTGCGCGAGCTGCTCCGCGTGCCGGGCATTCTTCCGTTCTCGTCGTTCGACGTCGTCGGCGTGCAGATATGCGCGGCCGCAAAGAACATCATCGCCGTCGTGTACGGCGCCATGGATGCGCTTGCGGAAACGTCGGATCAGTTCGGCGACAACGCCGAATCGCTGCTCATGGCAGCGGGCCTCAACGAGATTCAGACTCTCGGCTTTGCGATGGGCGCCACTCACGCGGAAACGTTCACTTCGATCGCCGGCGTCGGCGACCTCGACGTTACGTGCAAGAGTAAATACGGACGCAACAGGCGGTTCGGACAGGACCTTATCAAAAAAGACATAATGTCGCAGTTCAAAAATCTCGACGACCTGATTGCGAACATCAGCAGACTCGGGTATCTTTCCGAAGGTGCCGTCGCGTGCAAATACGTGCATGAAATCGCCCTGAAAAAGAATCTCAAGCTTACTATCTGCGACGGTTTGTACAGAATCCTTAACAAGGAAATGAAGCCGCTTGATTTTATTAATCAGCTGCTCGCGCTCTCACAGGAAAAAGCTCATGCTTGAAAAACTGACGAATACTTTCAGCTCAATCATTCAGACGGTGAGCGGTAAATCGACAATCACCGAAAAGAACATCGAGGATACAGTCGGGCAGATTAAGATGGCGCTTCTTGAGGCGGACGTGAATCTCCGCGTCGTGCGCCGTTTTGTCAACAGCACGATTGAAGAGGCGAAGGGTGAAAAAGTTCTCCGCGCCGTCGATCCCGGTCAGCAGTTCGTCAAAATTATTTACGACAAACTCGTCGCCATGCTCGGCGACGAAAAGACCGACCTGCACCTGAAAGGGCCCGATACGCAGTCGGTAATCCTTATGCTCGGTCTTCAGGGCGCCGGTAAAACAACGGCGGCCCACAAGCTTGCGTACCGCCTTTCGAAAGACGGACGGAAGCCGCTGCTTGCGGCATGCGACCTCGTGCGTCCCGCCGCCGTCGAACAGCTCGTGCAGCTCGGTGCGAAAATAAACGTTCCCGTGTATAAAGAAGACACGAAGGACGCCGTGAAGGTTGCCCGGAACGCGGTGGACTACGCGGCGAAAAACGGATTCGACACCGTCATCGTCGATACGGCGGGACGTCTGCAGATCGACGACGCGATGATGGGCGAGCTTGTCAGCATCAAAAAGTCGGTAAAACCCGACGAAGTGATTCTCGTCGCCGACGCGATGACGGGCCAGAACGCAGTGGACATTGCGCAGACGTTCGACGAAAAACTCGGTCTTACCGGCGTTATTCTGACGAAGTTCGATTCCGACGCCCGCGGCGGCGCTGCTCTTTCGCTCAAGTCGATGACGGGGAAACCGATTCTGTTCATCGGCACGGGCGAGAAAACCGAAGACCTCGAAGTGTTCCATCCCGACCGCATTGCGAGCCGTATTCTCGGAATGGGCGACATCGTATCGCTCGTCGAAAAGGCGCAGGAGACTGTCGACCAGGAAGAGGCGCTCAAGCTTCAGAAAAAGATGGCGCGCAACGAGTTCACGCTCGACGACATGCTTGCCCAGTTCCAGCAGGTTAAAAAAATGGGCAATATGCAGCAGCTCATGGAGATGATGCCGGGCCTCGCGCAGCAGATGCAGGGGCGCGACATAGACACGGGCGGCATGAAGAAGCAGGAAGCGATCATTCAGTCGATGACCAGGAAAGAGCGCGCGAACTATCTGATAATCGGTCCGAGCCGCCGGAAGCGTATCGCAAAAGGTTCCGGCACGTCGGTCGCCGACGTGAACAAGCTGCTGAAGCAGTTTGAGAAGACGAAGCTTGCGATGAAAAAACTGAGCCGCAACCGCGGCATGCAGACACAGCTCATGAATCAGCTCGGCGGCGGTTCCCAGCTTGATATGGAAGCGCTGGCAAAAAAATTCGGCGGAAAGATTCCCCGGTTTTAGGCTGATAAAGCCGGCGCAGCGCCGGAATGCTTGACCCTATTTGACTGTTATTACCGACGCGACGCGTCCGTCTGCGGTGTACGCTTTATGCGGATTCGTTCTGTCGGTGAGCGCTTTCATCCCCGAATAATACGTATAATAATACGTTCCGGCAGGAAGCGGAAGATTCAGTTCGTAGAATCCCGGAGCAGTTTCCCTCATTTCGTAAATCCACGGATCCCAGTTTGTAAATGTGCCTGCAAGGTAAATGTTCTGTCCCGTCGTTCCCTTGTAGATAAAGCGGACGGCATTTTCTTTCGTGACGGCAGTTTCGGGAGGTGTCGTCGTGCTGAACGTAAAACGCGAGAGCAGAATGCCCGTGTTTTCGTCGTAATATTTATCCGGATTGAGCGGATCAGTCGTCCACAGGCCGTCCACGATAAGCCGGTAGGAGACAGACTGAATATGTTTCGGGCGGTCGAGAATGTAGAACATAAGCGAATCCGTCACTTTTCCGTCCGCATCGCGAGTTTTTCTGATGCGGAACGGATGAATCGTTTTGTATCCTTCGAAACTGAACGCAATGCCGGTGAAACGTGAATCGGCTTTTGCGGTGAATACGACGGAATTATCCGATTCGTACGGAGCGCCGACACCTGAAATTTCGAGGACAGTATTGTTGTATACATACCGTTCGTCCGTGTCGTTCGGGTCGGGGACCGCGTCTGAGCCTGCCGCGAAAACCGATGCTGAAATGAGCAGCGCACCGAGAAATGCAAGTAAACGTTTCATACTTTTTTTATCGGCAGCTTTATATCGTAGATTTACATAAATCTCAATGTAAAGTCCGGCGCAAAACTAACCGTTATTATACATAAGAAGCAGGGGAAACGATGAATATTGCATCGGAATTTATCAGCGGTTCCCAATACTTGTAATTACCCCGATTTTAGGGGTAAAATATCAACGGTGGAAAAGTAATACGGTATGCCGGGTTTAAGTCAGCTAAAAAAATTCAACTCTGATATTCTTGCTCTTGGTAAAGAAACCGAACTCCGTGCGTCCCGCGGTGAAAAAACCGTCGTCGTTCCCGTTCCGAAAACAGTAAAAGATACGGATGATTCCGAGGATTTCGTGCTCGGCATGCCCGAAGTCGAAGAGGAAATTTCTTCTTCCGATGAAGAACTTGCCGCTGTCGATGATTTTTCCGATATTACCGGTGAAAGAACGTCTCTGCAGGGGGGCGCCGATACCGCGCCGGCTTCCGGGAAAACGACTGTTCCCGACGTTTCCGATCTGCTCAGCCCCATCGCTCAGGGCACGAACGAGAGCGGCGCCGTTCCCGACCTTTCTCAGTTTATGGAGCCTCCCGAACCTGAGCCTGAGAGCGAGCAGGAACCTCCTTCCGTTGCCGATTTAAACCTTGATGATTTATTGAGCAGCACGGGATTCGACGCCGGCGATGAGCAGGCGGAAGAGGCTGCCCCGGAAGAGAAAGAAGGCGGCGCGGAAAAAGTACAACCCGTTTCCGGTGCTCCTTCCGCGGATTTTGCTGAGCCCGATATTTCACCTGATGCGTTCAATGAACCCGAGGTTTCTGAAGAGCCTGCCGCCCCGCTGGAGCCGGTACCCGAAGAGCTTCCTGAAGAAAACGAAGCTCTGGGGACAGGTCCCTCCGGTACTGATTTCGATTTTCCCGAACAGACGATAGACATGAATGCGGGGCTTTTTGATGAAGTCAAAGGGGCCGCCGCACACGCGGAGGAAGTAAAACCCGAACCGCTTCCCGGAGCTGATACGCAGCAGCCCCCTGAACAGGCGGATCAGTCCGTTCCCCTTTCCGATTTTTCTTCGGAGAATTTCAATCTTCCTGATTTTGAGGAAAACGCGGCGGAAATTGCATCTGCAGGTGAAGAGAATCCTGACCTGAATGAAAAACAGCCCGCAGAGGAATCGGAAACGGCGGAAACGCCGCCTGTCCAGGCTTCTGACACAAACGATTTGAATCTTCCAGACATGGGTGCGGAGGAATTCAATCCGGGCGCATTCGATTTTAATCTTGACGACACCGACGGCGGAAAAGAGTCTTCCGAAGAGATTTCCGAAACGGAGGAAAATGTTCCGCCGGAGAAATTCGATACGTCGGCGATGGACGGCCTCGACTTCAGCATAAAAGAGACCGACGCGAAACTTGCAGACAATGCGCAGACTGATTTTGAACTCGAAGATGGAAACGACTTCAAAAATGAGGGCAGCGATTTCGAAATTCCGGGTTTTTCCGATACTGATACTGTCAAGGAAGATAAGAGCGGCCGTATCAAACTTCCCACACCTGATTTTACAGGGGCTGCGGAAGGCGACAAACCGGGAAGGAATACGCTCACCGAAGAGCAGTACAGAAGATTTCTTTCGAACCTTTCCGACTATCCGCTTAACGTGCGGATTGCGGTCGAAAGCCTTCTCGTAAAAAACGAATTTACCGATGATGCGCAGTTTGAAGTTATAGAAAAGATTCTCAACAGGGTTCCGTCCCGCCAGATTGCATCCTATCTGGAAAAAATGCTTGATATTTCCATTCCCGTTCCGCGCGATTTTGAGCGCCGTACGGCGGCGGAATACGATACATACAAAGCGTCGCTTCAATATCAGCTGCGCAACAGAATCATACCGGGCATTGCTGTCGGTACAGCCGCAGTTCTGCTGGCGTTCGGTCTGTTTCAGTTCGTGCGGAATTTTGTTTACAAGCCGCTCAGGGCGAACGGTTTGTACAGGGAAGGATATGAACTGCTGCAGGCTGATGCATATCCGCAGTCCGAAATGAAATTCAACGACGCAGCGAAATATCAGCTGCAGAAAAAATGGTTCTATAAATATGCGCGCGGCTACCGTTCCCACAAGCAGTATCAGCGTGCCGAAAAAATGTACCGGAATATTCTTTATTATTTCAACCACGATAAAGACGCGGGCATTGAGTACGCCCGGATGGAATGCGACGATCTTGCAAATTACGAAAAAGCGGAGGAAGTTGCGAAGCGGGAAGTGCTCGATTACCACATAAACGACGCGGACGGCATTCTTCTGCTCGGCGATATATACCTTGAGTGGGGAACGGAGAAGGACGCGGCAAAGCTCGAGGATGCCCGCAAACAGTATGCGACGCTCGTGCAGTTGTACGGACAGACTGATTTATACATGTCGCGCATGATGCGTTACTTTATCCGTACGGACAATCTGCGCGAAGTGCTTGAGCTCAAGGAGCGGTTCTATCCGAAGGAAAAATCGCTCGGAGCAGCGGACTGGACGGAGTTGAGCGGTTACCTGCTCGACAAATTGTACGGCGAGCTTGCGCCGTCGGACGAATATTTACGCACGCATATTGAGGACGTGAAGGATATGCTCGTCCGTGCAGTGAAGGCCGATCCGGAAAATCCCGGAGCATTATACAATCTGTCGCGGTATTTTGTTCATATGAACAACGGCAATTCCGCTGTGCAGACGCTTGAGCGGACAATCGATGCGTTTAAAAAATCCCCGACACGCCGCCGCCGCGACACGTACAAGGAAATAGACTCGTACCGTCTGCTCGGCGAACAGTATGTGAAGCAGAGGGAATATCTCAAAGCGCAGGAAAGTTATACCGGCGGTATTTCGATTTTTGTCGACGAACAGAACAACAGCGGGTTCGAAGGAAGCGCGCAGATCGGACAGCTGTATGCCGATGCAGGCGATATTGATTACTTTATCCGCGGGGATTTGGACAGCGCGTATGACGAATATCTGACTGCGGTAAAGACGGACTATGACACGCCGTCCCTTCATTACCGCATAGGCTGTATTGACTACGGACGAAGCGACTACGACAAAGCTGTCGGTTCTTTTATTAAGACGGGCGAAGGCAGGCCGGAGGATAATCATCTGCTTCTCGCAATGGGAAACACGCTTTCACTCCGCGGCGACAACTATGCAGCCCAGGGATATTATGAACGCCTTATAGAGAGTCTCGACGCGGCAAAGGCGCAAAAAGGACTGCTTCTGCCGCAGGTACGCGCTGATCAGGCCGAGATCGTAGACATGTATATGAAAGCTTCCAACAATCTCGGCGTTACGCTGTACCGTCAGGCGCGCAGAACAGGCAGCAGCAGCCTCAATGCAGAGGCGATGGTTCAGCTTTCCACGTCGATGCGCGCCTGGGATGCAATGACGCGCAATCAGGTAACAATGGTGCGTCTCGGCGGAAGCAATCTGGCCGAGCAGAATATGAAATATATGAGTCATCCGGTGCCGGATTATGAACCGGCAATCTATACGGACATACCGCGCATTTTGAGCGGAGAAGAGGAACTTTCTCAATGATTTCTGACGAAACCAGCCGTGAAGTAATCAGAAAACAGTACCGCAACAGTATCATAAAGGAACTTTTCCGAAAATCGATACACCTGTGCAGCGCGCTTGTTCCGGCGCTGCTTGCCGCCGCGTACCGGCCGGTGTTTGCGCTTCTTTTTGCGGCTCTTATCATATATGTCGTCTCGGAACTGCTCCGCATGCGCGGCGTTGAAGTCCCCGTGATAGCGCGGGTGACGGAAATCGCAGCCCGTAAACGGGACGAGAACAAATTTGTGCTTGGTCCGGTAACGCTCGTTCTCGGCATTATGGCGACAGCGTTTCTGTGGCAGCCTGAAGCGGCCTGCATCGGTATTTACGCTCTTGCGTTCGGCGACGGGCTTGCGAGCCTGGGCGGAAAATTATTCGGCCGCATCCGCATTCCATTTACGCACGGCAAAACGGCGGCCGGCAGCATCATCTGCTTTACGGCTGTGTTCTGTTCCGCGTTTGCAGTATGCGGAACTGCGCGTACTGCGCTCGTTCTTGCCTGTACGGCGATGGTCGTTGAGGTACTGCCGCTCGGCGACTTCGACAATATTGTTATTCCGGTGCTTATCGGCGGACTGGCTCAGCTGCTACTTCCATAAATACTGACGGTGCAGGCTTCCGAGATATACCGCGGTACCGGCAAAAAGCAGAACTGCACCGACAACTGCGGCAGGGTATGACGACGCATAGCAGCATACTTCATATCCTGCAGCAAGCGCGAGAAAACCGTACGGAGCTTTTTCCCTGCTTCCCAACGTAAATGAATTAATAAAAAGAGAGACCGCGGTCGCGGCAAGTATGAGTATCCGCATAATCAGGAATGCCCGGCCTTCTCCCCAGCGGACACAGCAGTTGGGAAGAACGACCGCCGTGTCGAGCGGAATAAGAAGCGCCGTCATGATTGACACGACGAGCAGAATAATGAGATTCCGTTCGACATACTGCCGCTGTTCGGTACCGCTGAAAACGGCGTCGAAAAGGAGCGCGAGCGGGGCGAGCGTACGGCCGAAAAGTACGATTCGTCCGGTGAACACGAGAAACGTCGAAAGAGAATGCCAGAGGTCGAACAGCGGAATGCAAAGACGCACCGATTCGGTCAGACATCCGCAGAGAAACAGAGCGAAATAGATGATTTCAGTGGACTGCGTTTTTTCAAACTGAACGTACAGGTAATATACTGAAGCGGAAACATATACGAGGAATATAAAAAGCGAAAGAACGACCGCGCTGAAGCTGTATCCTTTTATGAAAAATCCCGGCTGGCGCTGATCAAAGAACGAATCGGGGGCAGTAAACGTACCTTTATACAAATTATAGAAGAGAAGCGTTGCGTCGGTGAGCAGCAGACAGAGAGAAATAATAAGGAGCAGCAGCAGCAGTAAGTTTCTGGACTTGATCGTCATGTTGAAATGATACCTGTAACACAAATAATAGTAAAGAGTTGCATTTTAAATTCCGAAAATGTAATCGTAGTGGAGGAAATATGAAAAAGCTTATTATTACCGGCCTTCTGCTTGCTGCCTGCCTGTTTTCAGTATCTGCAGGGGACGCTGCCGTTCTTGTTGATACGGGATTTTCTTCAGACGGGAATGTATACGTTTTCGGCGAATACGGAAGGACAGATAAATCATTTCAGGGCTGGGCGGAAATATATGCGGTGAACATCGGAAAGAACGATTTTGTTCCGGGCGAAGTGTTCAGAACGAAGCCGTCCGCCGTGACTGCCGGAAAATCGGGACGTGAAGTGTACGATGCGCTTGCCGGCAGAAGCTATTTTACAACGAAAAAATACAACTGCGAAAAAACAGGACCCGATCAGGTGCTTTATATTTGCGGCGATGATGAGAAAACCGGTACGGAAGAGATAGTGTTCAAGGATTTTGCCGGCGTCATCGGGGACACGGCCACATATCATATTCGTCTGATTCCGACAGTGGAAGGGAGCGGAACGGCCGTAAAATCGTCTTTTTACATTATGATGGAAAAGCAGAACGAAAACGGCGAAGTGCTCAGCAGACAGAAAATAGGCTCGCCTGACGTTGTCCGCAAAGGCGTCACCGGATACAAAATCGAGCGCATCAGCTGCGACAAGTCAGGCACAAGTCTCGTCTTCATCATCGAGAAGACAATGCAGGATTCGACGGGCGTCCTTATCCGCTACATGGTTGAAGCTGCAAAGACTGTTAAATAATAATCAGTGCGAAGCGGAACGACGGCCGTACAAAATCAAATCGTGTGCAGCCGCCTTTTTTCAGTTCATGGAATGTTTTTTATACTTATTATTCTGATTATTTTCCGAACGTTCTATTTCTTCTTCTATCATTTCTTCAGGCGTGTCCACATCCGATTCCTTTAATCCGAACTGTTCTCTGTCGTGATGATCTCCGTGGCCGGCAGGTTCCACGTGCACCATTATGTCGTACACGTCGGGAATGGCGCGCCGCACGGCCTTTTCCACGCGGTTCGCGATCTCGTGCGCGTTATGAACAGTCATTCCCGCGTCGACTTCGATATCGAGATCTATATCCCAGTGAGACGCAATTTTTCTGATCCGCGCGCGGTGCGGATTCGACACGCCTTTCACCGACATGACCGCGTCGAACATGACTTTGTACACGCCTTCGTCGGGATTGCCGTCCATAAGCTCCGTGTTCATTTCGGCAAAAATTTTGACGGCGTTTTTGACGACCCATGCGCTTACAAGAAGCGCGGTCACCGGATCGAGCAGCGGGCAGTTGAAAATACGCGCGGCTCCGATGCCTGTAAGTACGCCCGCGGACATGATGATGTCGCCTTTCATATTCTGAGCGTTCGCCTTTATCATCGTACTGCCGCTCTTTGCCCCGAGCGCATACTGACTTACGGTAAGCAGCGACTTTCCGCAGATGGAGATGAGCGCCGCAAGAATTGCATAAAAGCTTACTTCGGTTTTATAGGTACGGTCGATGAGTTCATGTATGGAAGACACAGCGAGCTGCGAGCCTGCAAAAAAAATGATGAATGAGAGCGCCATTGTCGCCGTCGTTTCCGCACGGCCGTGTCCCCATGGATGTTCCTTGTCGCCCGGCCGCGAAATTATTCTGCTTACGATAATCGTCATAAGCGCGATTGCCACGTCGGTCATTGTGTCGATTGCGTCGCCCATGACAGCAAGGCTTCCCGAAATTCGGCCGAGAATGAATTTTACCAGCGCAAGCGCAAGATTTCCGAACAGAGCAATAAAGCCTGCCAGCCGAATGAGGTGTATGCGTTTTTCTTCAGTTATTGTTTCATCAGTCTTATGCATACAGGTAATGCTAGCAGATAATTTTCACTTTGTAAACGCCGGTAAATATTTCAGACACGGCTGTTTTCAGAAATGTTTTATTCGTTACAGCTGATACAGAAAAACCGTCCGCGGAGCGAAAAAAAACCGCAGGCGACTCTCGCCTATTCTGGCGAGCCGGAGCCAGCGGTTTTTTTTTCGCGTAAGCGGACCGTTTTTCTGTATCAGGTGAATAAGTGTAATCTCTTCTGATAAGCAGATAGATTCTGTGTATATTTGCCGTACGTTTTCGTTTGTTGGTCAAAAAATATGAACGTATATTGACTCATTTTGTAAATTTGCTATAATTACTATATACACGATTAAGTACCTGTTTAATCGTGTATATAGTATTAAATGCAAATTGTTGAGGTGTTTTATGAAGATTCCGTATGCGATACAAAAACTTGGTGTAGACCAGGTAATCAGTTACATCGAAAAGGATCCTGAAGAAAATCTTCCGAAGCTTCTCCGCTGGGTAGACAAAGTCACAAAGCCGGGAACGTTCGTTCCTCAGCGAAAAATGTTCCACTATGCAATCGATAACAGGGACAACAACTGGCATCATCTGCTTATGAATGTTATGAACACGATTGATCCGGAAATTCTCAAGAAGGTACTCATCACGTTTTTTCTCAATGCTTCCATTCTCGGCGAATCGAAGAAGAAAGAATACCGGGAAAAGTACGGCTGCGGCATTCCGTGGGCTGTCGTTATTGATATTACTTCCGCGTGCAACCTCAAGTGCACCGGATGCTGGGCTGCCGAATACGGCAGCAGCATGAATATGAGCTATGAAACGCTCTGCGACATTATCGAACAGGGCCGTTCATTCGGCATGTACATGTATATTTTTACCGGCGGTGAACCGCTTGTCCGCAAGGCCGACGTTATCAGGCTGTGCGAAAAATACGACGACTGCGAATTTCTTGCATTTACAAACGGAACGCTTATCGATGAAAAATTCGCCGGCGATATGCTCCGCGTGAAAAACTTTATTCCGGCTATCAGCATCGAAGGAACGGAGGAATCGACTGACGAACGCCGCGGGAAAGGAACGTATCGGCGTGTCATGAAAGCGATGCAGATTCTCAGCGGACACAAGCTGCCGTTCGGAATTTCCTGCTGTTACACGAGCCGCAATGTCGATTATGTTGCAACAAAACAGTTCTTCCAGGATATGGTGGACATGGGTGCAAAGTTTGCATGGTTCTTTACGTATATGCCTATAGGCAAAGCTGCTGTGCCGGAACTTATGTGCAGTGCGGAGCAGCGGGAAAAGATGTACCACCACGTGCATCAGATGCGCCGTGAAGTGCCTCTTTTTACGATGGACTTCTGGAACGACGGCGCTGCATGCAACGGCTGCATTGCCGGCGGACGCTACTATTTTCATATCAACGGAAACGGCGACATTGAACCGTGCGTATTCGCTCATTATTCGAACTGCAACCTTAAGGATACGAAACTCATCGATGCATTCCGCAGTCCGATTTTCATGGAGTATCATAAGCGCCAGCCGTTCAGCAGCAACCTGCTCCGTCCGTGTCCCGTGCTCGACAATGCTGATGTCCTGAAGGATATGGTACAGAAAGCCGGCGCGCACAGCACCGATGTCGCCGATCCGGAGCCTGCCGAAGAATACTGCAGAAAGTGCGACGACAAGGCCGCCGCATGGAAACCTGTCGCCGACCGTCTCTGGACGGAAAGTGAGAAGGAGCGCGCAAGTGCAAAGGCGGACAACGACCGCATTGCCGCCGAGGAAATTGCCGCAGCAGCCGCCCGCAGAAATAAAGAGAAAGTCATCCCTGAAGTGCACTGGAATATCCGGTAGTATCCGCGGGGTGCCATGAACACAAGAATAGCCGTGATTACCGGGGCCTCAAGCGGCCTCGGCAGCATTTATGCGAAAGTCGTCGACAAGTCGAAGAATCTTGACGAGATATGGCTTATTGCGCGCCGGGAGGACAAACTCCGGGAACTTGCAAAGACGCTTACTCATACGACGAAGGTTCTTCCGCTCGATTTAACGAAAAACGCAAGCATCGACCGTTTTAAATCTGCGCTCGCGGAACGGGCAAAGCGTTCCCCGTTTGAAGAGCTCGCGCGTGCGGGAAACGGAGCCGGAAGCGCGGCTCCGGAATCCGGCGCTGCGTCGTACAGCGCGGAAGTATCGGTATTCATAAACTGTGCGGGATTCGGTAAAATCGGGAACTATAAAACGGTCCTTCAGGAAGACAGCGACAATATGATAGAACTCAACTGCCGTTCCGCTGTCGACCTTACGCTCGCGGTGCTGCCGTACATGAGAAAGGGCGGCCGCATCATCCAGATTGCAAGCGCGTCGGCATTCCAGCCGGTGCAGCAGCTTGCCGTATACGGAGCAACGAAGGCCTTCCTCGTAAGCTGGTCGCGCGCGCTCCGGTGGGAATTGTTTCCCCGCGGCATCCGCGTAACTGCCGTGTGTCCGTACTGGATGCGCGGCACGGAATTTATTAAAAATGCTGAAAAGAACGGCGGACGAACGTCGCATGCCGTGCGCAATTTCCTCTTCGGCGATATACCTGTTGTCGTCGTGTACGTGTCGCTGCTGGCAGTCAGCTTGAATCTTCCTGTCGTAACACCGGGAATCATGAGTCTTGCGCACCGCATCGCGGCGAAATTCATACCGCACGAAATTATGCAGGCCGGCTGGGAAGGGTGGAGAAGAATTTAGGGGCAGCCAGATACGGCCGGCTCATTTTCAGCGTGCTCCGCATCCGCGCCGGCAGTTTGTCAAAAGTTGAAGTTGTCGGGATCTTCCTTCGTTATACCTGTGTCGAGGTCGCTTATCATTTCCATTTCGTCGTCGGAGAGAGAGAAACCGAAAATATCAGCATTTTCGATAATGCGGTTCTGATTGATGGACTTCGGAATGGTGATGATGCCGTTCTGATAATCCCAGCGCAGTATTATCTGCGCCGGACTTTCTTTGTGCTTCTTCGCTATACCCTTAATCGTGCGGCTTTCAAGCGCGACGCCCCGCCCGAGCGGACTCCATGCTTCCGCCTGAATATGATGCGCGCTGCAGTATGCACGCAGTTCTTCTCTCGTAAGTGTCGGATTGCATTCGAACTGGTCAACGGCGGGAACAGTCTCTGAGGAAGCTGCAAGCTCTTCAAGGTGATGGGGCAGGAAATTGCTTACGCCGATTGCGCGGACTTTTCCCGAGGCAAGAAAATCCTCCATATATTTCCACGTGTCGCAGAATTTTTCCGCCACCGGCCAGTGGATAAGGTACAGGTCTATGTAGTCGAGCTTGAGCTTGTTAAGGCTTTCGAGGAACGCATCCTCCTGCCTGTCGTCGCGCTGGTCGCTGTTCCACATCTTCGTGGTTACGAAAATCTCTTCCCGCGGAATTCCGCTTTCGCGTACAGCTTTGCCGACCTGTATTTCGTTGTCGTAATACGCCGCCGTATCGATAAGCCTGTAGCCCGCTTCGAGCGCCCATTTTACAGCCTGCACTGTATCGTCGCCCGATTTGTATACGCCGAGCCCGAATTTCGGCATTTTCACTCCGTTGTTAAGTGTGAACGTCTCTTCAAGTCCCATAGCCGCCTCCTGTAAAAATCAAGCGGAGCCTGTGCGCCGGGAACGGCGCATTTCTCTTGTGCATATTTTATTCTATCATAGTTTTTATGAAATTTGGGAAAAAAGGGGTTGTTGATTGAGTATGCCGTTTATGGTATAGTTCTCTATCGACGGCTTGTATATATTTCGTGTGTGCTGCGGTACATATACTGCGGCCGGGACGGAGCGTTTCTACCTGATAACCCTTACTATCAGACTATAAGCTGAATATTCACTATTTAACGAAGTTTTATAGTGCGGGCCGCCGACTGCCGGGAGGTTCCATAGTATGAAAGTTGCTGTTTTCTTCGGCTCAAAATCAGATACAGAAAAAATGACGAAAGCCGCAGAGGTGCTCAGGGATTTCGGCGTCGATTACGAAGCGTACGTTCTTTCGGCGCACCGCGCGGGCGATCTGCTCCGCCGGACTGTCGAAAAAGTCGAAAATGACGGATGCGAAGTCATCATTGCCGGCGCGGGACTTGCCGCCGCCCTTCCGGGAGTCATCGCGGGCGAAACGACGCTTCCCGTCATCGGCGTTCCCCTGGAGAGCGTTTCGGCAGGTTCGAACGGGCTCGGCGGGATGGATGCGCTTTTATCCATCGTACAGATGCCGCCGCAGATTCCCGTAGCTGCTGTAGGCATCGGAAACGCAAAAAATGCGGCGTACCTTGCGGTGGAAATTCTTGCCGTCAAATATCCGGAGCTCCGTTCGAAGCTCGTTGATTTCCGTAAAAAACTTGCAGATGACGCCGCTTCAAACGGCGGCACCGGCGTAGAGCTGTAGGTCAGGAGTTTTACATGAAGAAAATTATCAGCGGCAAAGTCCGCGAAGTGTACGATCTCGAAAACGGCACGATGGTCATTGTAACGACAGACCGTATTTCCGCATTCGACGTGATCCTTCCGACGATGATTACCGATAAGGGAAAAGTGCTCAATGCACTTTCGGATTTCTGGTTCGACTTTACGAAGGACATCGTCAAAAATCACATGATTTCTTCCGACCTCAACGATATGCCCGCCGAATTCCAGAAACCGGAATACGAGGGCCGCACGATTCTTGTTAAAAAGCTCAAGATGATTCCGTACGAATTCATCGTCCGCGGCTATATGTTCGGCTCGATGTACGACGTTGCGAAAAAGGGCGAACCGTTCTGCGGCTATACGTTTACAAAAGAGTATCAGGAAGCCGAAAAACTCGACAAACCGATTCTTACGCCGTCCACGAAGGCGACGGAAGGTCACGATATTTACATTACGGTCGACCAGATGAAAAAAGACGTCGGTGAAAAACTCGGGAACCGGATTGAAAAGGTTTCGCTTGAAATCTATAAAAAAGCGTACGATCACGCGTACAAAAACGGCATCATCATTGCGGATACGAAATTTGAATTCGGTCTCGATGAAAACGGGGAACTTGTCCTCGGCGATGAAGTTCTTACGCCCGATTCGAGCCGCTTCTGGAATCTCGCTGAATACAAAGTCGGTATTTCTCCGAAAAGCTACGACAAGCAGTTCCTGCGCGACTGGCTCAAGGCGAATCATCTGAACGGCGATCCCTCGATCAAAAGTGTTCCGGCCGATGTGGTTGCGACGACTTCAAAAATCTATCACGAATGTCAGATGAAAATCTGCGGAAAATAAGCTGAATCTGCGCCGGTGCTGCAGAACAGCGGGGTGGTGCACGATTATGACTGGTATGAATAAGTGCGGTATGGACGACAATATTTTTGTAAATGAAGAAGACAAGCTTCACGACGAGTGCGGCGTGATCGGTGTGTATCTGAACAGTAAAACTGTTGAAGACGGAACTGCGCAGAACGCGCCCATGAACGCCGCGACGCTGGCGTATTACGGTCTGTATTCGCTGCAGCACCGCGGACAGGAAAGCGCGGGTATTGCCGTCACGGACGGATCGGAACTGAAGGTGCACAAGCAGCTGGGGCTCGTCGCCGACGTATTCAAAAAAGACGACCTGCTTTCTCTTGTCGGGCACGTCGCGGTCGGGCACGTGCGCTACGCGACGGCAGGCGGCTGCACTATCGAAAACGCGCAGCCGATGGTGATGAGTTTCAAGCTCGGCTCCGTCGCCGTCGCCCACAACGGTCAGCTCGTGAATTACGAGCA
Organism: Treponema sp. UBA4873; assembly: GCA_002399405.1. Lineage (GTDB taxonomy): Bacteria > Spirochaetota > Spirochaetia > Treponematales > Treponemataceae > Treponema_D. Next base: position 316,026 of record DHDP01000018.1, read on the forward strand.
GCTCCGCGAGATGCTTGAGGAGACGGGCTCGACGTTCAATTCGACGAGCGACACTGAAGTCATCGTAAAACTCATCGCAAAAAGCTATAAAAAAGGTCTCGAGCGCGCGCTCACCGATACGATTCAGATGATAAAGGGATCGTTCGCGCTGTGCGTTATGACGGACAACTGTCTCATAGGCGCGCGCGACCCGAACGGAATCCGCCCGCTGTGCCTCGGAAAAATCGACGGAGGATGGGTTCTTGCAAGCGAAAGCTGCGCGATCGACGCGATGAACGGCGAATTCATCCGCGACATTCACCCCGGCGAAATCGTCATTATTAACGACGACGGCGTACTTTCGTTCGAGTTCGGCGAGAAGACGTCCAAGCGCGCGTGCATTTTCGAGTACGTGTATTTTGCACGCCCCGACTCGATCGTCGATCAGATTGCGGTGCAGGAAGCGCGCCTGCGCCTGGGTGCGATGCTTGCGAAGGAAAGCCCCGTTCCCGCGGACGTTGTCATCGGCGTACCCGACAGCGGACTCGGCGCTGCAATGGGATATTCCCGGGCGTCGGGCGTCCCGTACGCGACGGGAATTGTTAAAAACAAATACATCGGACGCACGTTCATCGCGCCGACTCAGAAAGAGCGCGAGAACATGGTGTTCGTAAAGCTCAACGCGGTGAAGAGCGAGATAAACGGAAAACGCGTGATCGTCATCGACGATTCGATTGTGCGCGGTACGACGAGCCGCCGCCTCATACAGATTCTGAGAAGGGCGGGGGCGAAGGAAGTTCACTTCCGCGTTTCGAGTCCGCCGGTAAAGTATCCGTGCTATTTCGGCATAGATACGCCGAGCCGGGCGGAGCTTATTTCATCGGCGCACGATGTTGTGGAAACATGTAAGGAAATCGGAGCTGATTCGCTCGCCTTTCTGAGCGCCGACGGTATGCTTGAAGCGCTGCGTTCCTGCAATCCTGAGCAGTACGGGTACTGCAAGGGATGCTTTACGGGGGAATATCCGGTAGCCGTTCCCGGCGAATTGAACGGGAAACATTGCGAGTAAAGAAAAATACGTTTGCAGGAGAATACCATGGCGAAGATTGTTGATTATAAGGAAAGCGGTGTCGATGTTGAAGAAGGATACAAGGCAATCGATAAGTATAAAGTGCAGGCCGCGCGCACTGCCGTTCCGGGGCTGCTGACCGATTTGGGAAGTTTTAACGGTATGTTCGCCGTCCCGAAGGGAATCAGAAATCCTGTCATGGTGAGCGGCACCGACGGTGTCGGCACGAAGCTCGACATTGCCTTCAAAATGAAAAAATACGACACGGTCGGCATCGACTGCGTCGCCATGAGCGTGAACGACATACTCTGCTGCGGCGTTCAGACTCATTTTTTTCTCGACTACCTCGCGTGCGGTACGCTTGATGCGAACATTGCGGGCGAACTCGTAAAGGGCGTCGCGGAGGGATGCGTCGACGCCGGCTGCGCGCTCCTCGGCGGTGAAACGGCGGAGATGCCGGGATTCTATGATGCCGGCAAATACGATCTTGCGGGATTCGGCGTCGGCGTCGGCGAAAAGGGCGATATGATAACGGGGAAAAATATTAAGGCGGGGGACGTGCTCATCGGCCTTTCTTCGACCGGCGTTCATTCGAACGGATATTCTCTCGTCCGTAAGCTCGTAACTGATTTCAACGAACCGTTCCTTATCGGCGGAAAAGAAACAGGCAGAACAATCGGAGACGTCCTCCTGACGCCGACGCGCATATACGTAAAGCCCGTCATGGACGTGCTTAAAAAATACCGGAGCTCCGTTCACGGTATGGTGCACATCACCGGCGGCGGATTCTACGAAAACATCCCGCGCATGTATCCGAAAGCAAAGGAAGGCAGAAAACAGCTCGTTTCCGTCATTAAACGCTCGAGCTGGGACATTCCGCCTGTTTTCGGCGAGCTGATTAAGCGCGGCGCCGATATTAATAATGTATACAGCACGTTCAACATGGGAATAGGCTTCATCCTTGCCGTAAAATCTTCCGATGCCGATGCGGTTACCGAATTGTTCAACAGACACGCATCGAAATTCAGCAAGCCCGGAATCCCGGACATGAAGGCGTATCAGATCGGCCGCGTTGCCTATTCCGACAGGCAGATAAGCGGCGAGTTGAAGGGCAGCAAAGATATGACTTTATTCGAAGACTAGGTCGCGCATTGTGAATATTGCAGTGCTTGTTTCCGGCGGCGGAACGAACCTTCAGGCTCTTATCGATTATGAAAAATCCCGGCGGGATTGTCCGTATCACATTGTCGTCGTCATGAGCGACAGAAAGGATGCTTACGCAATCGAACGCGCAAAGCGTGCTGGTATTCCTGTTGAAAATGTAAGCGTATCCGCTGTTCTCGGCAGCAAAGGTGCGGAGACTGCGGGCCGCGATGAAAAGCGTATTGCCGTTTCGGACCGCGTGCTTACAGACTGCGGAAAATACGGCGTCGACGCAATCGTTCTCGCGGGCTGGCTTACAGTGCTCGCAGGCGAAATAATCGCGGCGTATTCGAACAGAATTGTTAATCTTCATCCGGCTCTTCTGCCGAAGTTCGGCGGGGTAGGCATGTGGGGGCATCACGTGCATGAAGCGGTGCTCGCGGCGCACGAAAAGGAAAGCGGGTGCACCGTGCATCTCGTCGACGCAGGGTGCGATACCGGCAGAATCCTTGTGCAGAAAAAAGTGCCCGTCGTGAGCGGCGATACTCCCGACACCCTGTACGCGCGCATTGCGCCGTACGAGCATGAAGCGCTTGTGGAAGGCGTGTGCATGCTCGCCGGCATGCTTAAAAAATAATCAGAAACGTTTGCGGAAGTCGGACGGGGTTTGCAGAAGATTCAGAATCCCAAATTTTCACCGATGAGAACGATTTTTATTCTTCCCGCCGGTTTGCACAGACGCGTGCGGACGATGTACGTGCAGATGCTGTCGACGCTTTTGCAGTCGGCGCAGGCGCCGGTAAGCTTGCACGGAGTCTGAATGTCGAAGCGCTGCGCGTTTACCGGTGCGGCATAATTGCGTGCACGCGAGAGGGCCGCGGGCATATCCTTTACGATTTTGTTCATGCCGCATGCGATGATGACGCTCTTCGGTCCGAATGTCACTGCGGCTGCGCGGTTGCCGTTCCCGTCGACGTTTACAAGTTCTCCGTCTTCCGTAATCGCGTTCGTCCCGGTGAGGTAAGTGTCGCACAGAAGCGCCCTGCGCATCAGCTCGAACCGTTCTTCTTTGTTCTGCGCGCTGTCCCTGTCGATTACCTTCCAGCCTCCCATTTTCACGCTCTGAATAGTTCCGATTGCTTCCATCGTCGCGGATCCTCCCCACGATACGACATCAGTCTTCGGAATGAGTGAAATAATCTGCTGGGCCGCCGCCTGTTTTGTCGAGCAGTAGTATGCGTCGAAGTGACGCGCTTTGAGCGCTTTTACAAGCAGCTCTCCGAGCTTATCGTTTCTTTGTTGTTCCGGTGCCATGTTTCATACTCCTTGTCGTTTTATTCCTTATTTTTATCTGTCCGGCGTTTTTTTTCTTTGCTGCAGGTTTTGACATTTCTTTTGTTAAAACCTTCGGAACAGTAAAAAGTGACTTACTTATCGACTTTTTCTCGTCACGCTTTTTTTTAGCTATTATTTTATTATATTCCGCAAGCCCTCCGTCGTGTGCGTATGCGAACAGAAAGGTATTGATTTTGAGCTTATTGTCGTTGTAAAGGTTGATCGATTTGTAGAGATTCCGGTAATAACCGAGCAGTTCGTATTTCATCGAGAATGTCTTTGTATACGAAAGCGGCGACTCGCACGCTGAACCGAGCCGCTTCACATAAAAATACAGCGGCTTTTTAATCGTCGAGATGCAGTATTCGTTCGTGATGTACTGCAGGTATTCCAGATTGAACAGAAAGTCTTCGCACCATTTGAACCGGGGCGAAAAAAATATGTGATGCTGCTTGATGATTTCGGCGCGGTATAATTTATTCCATACGACGCCGTAATAAAAATCGGCGGGGGCGTCAGCCATGCATTCGGCGAAATGTTCACGTGTTATAAGCAGGTCTTCCTTTATGTCGCTCATCGGAATCGTCACGTCGTTTATGACGCGCAGAAATCCGGCAATCACGAAGTCCGTTTTATCTTCTACTGCCCGTTCTACGTATTCCGAAACAGCGTCGGGAGCGAGCCAGTCGTCGCTGTCTGCGAACGTAATATATTTCCCCTTTGCATGCATAATGCCGTTGTTGCGCGCTTCCGAGACGCCTTTGTTTTCCTGTGAAAGTGTGATGAACCGCTTGTCTTTACTGGAATACGTTCTGCAGATTTCCTCGGAGCCGTCGTCGCTGCCGTCGTTTATCATCAGTACTTCGATATTTCCGTATGTCTGTGCTCTGCATGAATCGAGGCAGCGGTTCATGTATTTTTCTGCGTTATATACGGGTATAATGATGGAAACAAGAGGTTTAGTCATGTTACCAGTCTCTCTGAATATATGTTGCCTTGGGACGGGCTGTTATATCGACGCGGCGGTTAAGCCGGCGGCCTTCCTCCGTTTCGTTCGAACCGATCGGATTGGCTCCGCCGTATCCTTTATAGGTGAACAACTCTTTCGGAATACCTTGCGCTGCAAGCGCGTTCATGACGGTACGCGTACGTTCGACAGAGAGGTCCAGCTGCCCGGCAGGTTTTCCGACGTCGGCCGTGTAGCCTTCAACGAGAATAGTAAACTCGTTGTCCCTGATGAGTTCCTTGAGCTTTTCCGCAATCACGTCGATACGCTGCTGCTCTGACGAAAGAAGCTGCGCAGAGTCGGGCCTGAATTTCAAGTCTACGGAGAACTGTATGCCGGCAATACTGTCGGTCACCGTAATTCCCGGAACCTTGTTTTCGTAGAAATACTGTTTGACTGTCGCGTACGCAACATAATACGCCTCGTCCTTCTGCGGAACGGCGACCTCGCGGACAAGTTCGTCTTTATCGAGAAGTATGACGACCTTTCCTTTCTGAAGGAGCGCAACGTTCTGCGGGACGGAGAGAATGCGCAGCGAATCGTCAGTGTGAATCACGGGATCTGTACGGTTTCGGCCGTATACTTTGTACGCCCGTATATACAGCGGGTCCGTTCCGACCCGTTCAGCGTATTTCGTTTCGTCGTCGGAATATCCGTACAGTACGATTCCGTTTTTTTTAGCTTCCTCGTTTTCCATCATGTCGCGGGCGTATATCTGGTCCATATCCTCGTTCCATATTTCGGGAAAAAAACACGGAGAGACTGAACTTTCGACGTATTCGCCCTGCACAGGAAGGCTGCCGCGCGCGTCGATGATGATGCCCGTGTACGGACGGGATGAAACGGAATCAATCGGCTGCTGCGGCGTGTACGGATATTTCTGCCTGATGAACAGCCGGCCTATTTCGTTCATGTTCACCGTGTTCACCGTTGAAAGCGTCAAGCCGTCGCTGCTGAACACGTCCTGCGTCATCTTTCCCGTTTCGATGATGTCAGTTATCTGCTCGAACGAAAGCGTATTGTCGAGTATGAAATCGCCGAGCAGGCTGTTGTTGTCGATGCAGAGCGACAGCAGCGGATCTTTGATAAGCAGCGGCAGCTTCATGTGCATGCGGACTGTCGCCGCATTTCTGCCCGACGGAAGCTCGATTCCCGCTTTTTTCGTGTCGAGCGCAACCGACGAGACGAACTGCCGCGTAATCCAGTTTACCCTGCTCGAAGACGTCATCGTCGTCCCGGTGCCGGATTGCGCCGCTGCCGGCAGTGCGCAGAGAGAGAAAAGTATTCCTGCTGCAAACATCCGTAAAAATGATTTTTTCATAGGTTTACTCTTTGAGTATCGGTCTAATTTGCAGGTATATAGAGGATTTTTCCGATTTTAAGCACTGCTTTTTCCGATACATTGTTCGCGTCACAGAGTGATTTTACCGTAACGCCGTATTTTTTGGCTATGCCCCACAACGAATCTCCCGATTCGACTGTGTGCCGTGCGCGGAATGTGTACGGCGTAATAGTGCTGAGTGCGTCTTTCGCCGACTGTTCCATTCCTTCCGGCACCCGGATGCTCCATGTTCCTGACGGCGGCGTTATGCCGCGCGTAAGGGCGGAATTGAGATTGAGCAGCAGCGCTTCGTCTATGCGGAGTTCGTTCGCAAGCCGCTTGAGCGAAACGGAGCCGTCGACGTTCACATAGTCGAAACAGCCTGCGCGGGGATTCACCGGTTCTCCGTTCCTGTCCGAGGCGGAGGGGAGCGTAATGTTGTAGTATGCGGCGTTCTGTACGAGGTCGGCTATAGCGATGAGTTTCGGCACATACTGCACTGACTGGTCGCGCAGCAGTCTGTGTTCCGCAAGATACCAGAAATCCTTTCCCGGATATTTTTTCAGCGTGCGCGCCATAGCGCCTGCGCCGCAGTTGTAAGCGGCGATCGCAATCGGCCAGTCGCCGAAGGTTTTGTAGTTTTCCTGCAGTTTCGAGAGCGCCGCATCAGTCGATTTCCACGGGTCAAGCCGCTCGTCGACAAAGTCGCTGCGGACCAGAAACGGTTTCGTACTGTTCGACATAAACTGCCACAGGCCGAGCGCACCTGCGCTTGATTTTGCGTCTGTCTTGTAGCTCGATTCAACGACCGGAAGATACTCAAGCAGCGTGGGCATATTCCGTTCCTTAAGCTGCCTGCGGACATAAAGCCGGTACTGTTCACCGTCTTCAAGCACTGCGGTAAGCCATTTGATGCCGCCGGGTGTGAGGTAATATTTGCGGTATTTATCCACGAGCATGTCGTCCGCACCCGAAATTTCAAGGGGCGTGTAGGGGATTGCGGCCGGAACGGTAAGTTCGACCGCGCTGTCAGCAGAATCGGAATCTCCGCTTCCTTCCTCAACGGGAACGGCAGCCGGAACAGGAAGTGCATCAGCATTGTCCGCTGCACCTGAAACAGCGTCGTCTGTCTCTGCCGGTGCGACCGAAGCAACGGACGGAAACGGAATATTGTCTGCAGGGAGCCGTGCAGTGAATAGTAAGAACAGACATGCGGCATACGGCAAACGTCCTTTACGCATTACAGCTTGTCGCCCATGTAGATGCCCGCCCATTCCCAGTTTCCGTGAATGTCAGGGTCGACCGGAAAGTTTACTTTACGGAAATATAAATACCAGGTGGAGACATACTGGCTCCATCCCCACGTCTTGAGGTACGCCTCGTTGGGAGTCGTTCCTTCTTCGATGTCCTGACTGAAATAGATGCGCTGACCGCGCATGTAGTTGCGCATGGAAAATTCTTCCTGAGAATTCGGATCCATTTCGTCCTGTTTCCACGACATGGAGAAAAAATTCACCTTCGAGCGGTAATTGTCGAGCGTGCGCCAGTCGTAGTTGCTGATTGCCTTTTTGACGGCATTTTCAAGCGCCGGCAGACTTTCGAACGTCCAGTCCTTTGACGAGTTGTTAAAATCGACGAGCTGACGCGCTTCCGCGTATGCGTTCGGCTCGCCGGCTATCTGAATCGTTGATGCATCGGGCTGCTCGAGAAACTGAGAGAACGATTTGAGCGCAGGACTCCAGTCGCTGTCCTTTTCGTATTCAAGCGCGAGCCGCAGATACAACTCCGTAATACTCACGTCGGACGGGAAACGGTTTATCATCTCGTTGAAGTACTTAATGCGGTTGCGCGGCGTTTTGCTTATCTGGATAAGATTCTTGAGGCAGATAAAATGGATCGACTGGCCCTTGACGAGCAGATCGGGATACTGGCGCAGAATACGGTCGAAGTAGTATTCCGCGAACGGTTCGGCGCCCGTTGAAAGGTACGCATATGCCGTCATGAGCAGCCAGTATGAGTCGTACGTGTCGTCGGGATGGCGTTCGACCCAGTCGGTAAGGAAGAGGATTGCATCCTGATAATCTTTCACCGAAAGCTGATTGTTTGCTATCTGATTCACGATTGCATACCGGCTGCCCGAATCGAGATTCGGCTTTTCAAGCAGTCCTTTCAGCTGATGCTGAGTTTGATCTATCGTTTTTACGCGTCTTTCTGACGATGACGAGCATGAGAAAAAAGACGCCAGTACGGCAGTACATACGGCTGCAAAAAGAAATTTCTTCACCATATTTTTTACTGTAACACAAGCGGGTTGTTATTGGCAAGACTCGATGTTAGGTGTATTCTATATAAACCATGAAAAAGCGCAGTCCGAAATTTTACAATACTATCCTTGCATTAGGCATGTTGATGATTATTGCAGGTTTTCTTATGTTCGTGCTGTTTTCAGAAACGGCGGAAAATAGTACCGCGGTGCTCTGGCCGGTACTGCTGATGGTCTGCGGCGCGGTTTTTCTGTATTTTACAATGTCTTTTACAAACAATTCTTTTCAGCTCTTTCTCGGACTCCTTCTTACATCCTCCGGTATTTTATTCAGTCTTTGCAGAAGCGGAATAATTCCTTACCGATTACAGGAATGGTGGCCGGTTTCCGTCGTTTTTGCGGGTTTTTCTCTTTTTGCGTCAGGATATTACAAGCATCGGAAAATTCTTTTTGCATATACGTTTCCCTCTCTGACGCTCGTCGTGCTCGGTACTTTGTTTCTGTTTTTTTCTTTCCATGTCGTTCATGTTTCATTACGGAGTTTTGTTGCGCTTACAGGACCTTTTCTTCTGATCGCTGCAGGACTGTTTCTGGTTTTTCTTTTCCTGTTTCAGAAAAGGCACAGCAGTTTTCATATTGAGGATGAGTCTGATGAAATAGACGACGATGCCGGGATTTTCTCAGAACAGGGTGACAACAGGTGAGCATCGCTTCGAAGTTTGCGCGATATGTTATTTTTCTCTGTCCGATTGTCTGCATTTTTCTTTCCTGCGGTTCCGTTCCGAAAACCGCTGCTGCAAATCAGTCGTCGAAAGAGTATGCACCTGATTCTTCCCGGGACGGAGAGGCGACATCCGCCGGCGGCACATCGATAAAAATAGACAAGTCGCGGAAGAACAGCAGAACGTATTTTTCCGGCATCGACGGAAAAGTTATGGCCGGCGTTGAAAACGGCTCTCCCGATTCAATCCGCGCCGCCGTGTCCGCTATCAGAAAACCCGAGCTTGATTATACGGAAACGGAGAAAGTGCTTCTTTCCGTAACGGCTGCCGTCATGGAAATGGTCTGGCCGTCCGAAAAAATCGACTGGGATGTACCGGAAGTGACCGATGTGACGCCGTATCTCGGCGCAATCGATTCCGCCCGCAAAGGCGTTTATGACTTAAGCACCGGCAACGTTGATTTTCTCACGCTTGTTCTGCCCTCTGTCGTCGTCATATCGGCTGACGATGTCGCAGACTATGCGCAGACGGCGGAACAGGCGCTTACTGCCGGACTGCAGCTTCGTCCCGATTCCGTACTTGCGCATTATCTGCTCGGGATCCTCTACGGGAAGACCGGCCGGAACAGCGATGCGCTTTCCCATTTTGCGGCTGCGTCCCGGGGAGCACCTTCGTGTTTTGAAACAGCATATGCGCAGGCGGACTGTCTTAAACGTCTCGGACGAATGGAGGAATCGTCCGCCATTGCGGGATCGCTCGTTGCACGGTATCCGTCCGACATACGGATTCTCAAATTGTGTGCGGAAACTTCCTTTTCCCTGAAGAATTATTCCGCCGCAGAGGAGTATGTCGCGCGCGTGCTCCAGCAGGATCCGAACGATCTTGAGTATGTGCTTTTCCGCGCACGCATTCTCACCGAAAAGGGCGACTACATCCGCGCGGCATCGCTGCTCGACGTGTATGCCCGGCAGAACAGTATTTCACGCGACTATCTGCTGCTCCGCGCCCGCATTCAGCGCGACTGGAGCAAAAATATATCAGCTGCAGTGTCCACTATAGAGACAGCTCTGGCGAAATATCCCGGCGATACCGACGTTCTGCTGTTTGCCGCTCAGCTTGCTTCCGCAACGGATGCTCCTGTGGCGGGAAAAACGTCCGAGCAGCTTGCAGAGGCCGTTCTTGCAATCAGTCCCGATAATACGGAAGCGCTGCGGTATCAGGTGGAGGGAATGGTTGAGTCCGGTACCTGGCAGAAAGCGTATGCTTTGAGCAAAAAACTTCTCGCAAAGGACAATTCGCATCAGACTGCATTCACGCATATCCGCATATGTCTGGAGCTCGGCAAGAAAGACGAGGCATGGAACCTTATTTCACCGCTGTACCGCGACTATCCCGACGACGAGAATGTGCTGCAGTCGTACATTATCGTGCTTACACGTACCGACCGCGCATCTCAGGCGCTTTCGCTCATAAACTCAAGACTGCCCGACGCATCGCCCAAAATGAAGAGTTTTTTCTACTACCGGCGCAGTTTTCTCGACTCGACTCAGGATGAGTCGCTTGCCGACCTCCGCTCAAGCCTTATCGCAAATCCCCGCAATGCTGACGCACTGTTCCGCCTGTATCAGCTGTATTACAATCAGAAGGATTACCGCAAAGCTCAGTACTACCTCAAGCAGGTGGTCGCGCTCGACCCGAATAACGCCGCCATGCGGAAACTCAACGACGACCTGACAGGGCTCATAAAGTAAACGGGACAACAGCTCGGATAGAAGTCGAAGGAAGAAAATACTTGCGCATTTTCAATTTATATAGACGTAAAACAATCTTGTCCGTTCCGTTGGGCAAGGTTTAGATTTGGAAGTCGAAGGAAGAAAATGCTTGCGCATTTTCAATTTATATAGACGTAAAACAATCTTGCCCGTTCCGTTGGGCAAGGTTTAGATTGAAAGTCGAAGGAAGAAAATGCTGACGCATTTTCTATTTATTTAGACGTAAAACAATCTTGCCCGTTCCGTTGGGCAAGGTTGTTTTACTCTTGACTGTCTACTCTGTGCATGATATTCTTTTAAAACTGATATTTTTGTCAGATTTTATAGAAAAACAGGAAGGATATTTCTATGTCATTTGTTCCATTCTTACAGGCTGCCAGTACGTCTACGACGGGCGGTTTCCTATCATCAGCAGTGCTGATGGTTCTGCTTATTGTAATCTTTTATTTCTTTTTGATTCGTCCGCAGAACAAAAAGCAGAAAGATACAGAAAAAATGCTTGCTGCTCTTAAAAAGGGCGACAAAGTTACTACAATCGGCGGTATTCACGGTATTGTTTCTTCTCTTAAAGAAAAAACGGTTATTGTTAAAGTTGATGATAATGTGAAAATAGAATTCAGCCGTTCGGCTATCTCCGGAGTCGAGAACGAATCCGCAGCAAATGAAAAATCTGCAAAGGATGTAAAAAAAGCTTCAGATGATGCAGCACCTGCAGATGCCGGATCGTCGGAAGAAAAGAAATAATCTGGAGAAATCAAAATGAACAAGCGTACTCGTTTTGTAATTCTTCTTGTTGTTCTTGCAGTCTGCTTTGCGTTCCTGTGGCCTTCAATCAGCTGGTACGTGGGTACTCCGAAAGAAGTTCAGGCGCTTGCACTTGGTTCTCTGCAGAATATAAAGGATTACGCGACAGCTAAGGCATCTGAGGATGTCCTTGAAATCAAGGCATCTGCTCAGAAAGATACAAAAGCTCCGCTCGATGAAAAATATTCATGGATTGAAAAAGACGTAGCGAAAAGCTACAAAGATATGGATAAGAAGGTGCCTTCTCCGCTTACAACGGGCGACGTGCTCGACGCGTATTCTAACGAACAGGAATTTCTTAACGTATTCCAGGCACGTTACCGCGATGAAATTCTCAAGGCCAAGAAACGGTATGAGAATTCCGTAAAGCTCGGCCTCGATCTTTCCGGCGGTATGAACATCATCGTCAAAGCGGATCTTGATGCTGCAGTAAAAAATCAGCAGGGAACCGAGACGGGTCAGAATTCCGAAGAACTTAAAAAGAAAGCTATGGAGCAGGCGATTGAAACGCTTTCGAGCCGCATCGACCGATTCGGCCTTACTTCTCCGGTAATCCGCCAGCAGGGTGACGACCGCATTTACATTGAAATTCCGGGCGCGGCACAGGCTGATGCGATCAATACGATCATCATGGGAAAAGGTATTCTCAATTTCCGTCTCGTCGACAGCAACGCGACAACGGCCTTCCAGAATTATTATGCGCAGCATGCTGCCAGCACGCTCAATGCCGACGGTACGCTTGCAGATCCTTCCATCATTCCTGAAGACTGTGAAATTATGGGGCAGTACGAAAAAGACGATTACGGTCTCGACGAACGTGTCGGGTACCTTGTCGTAAAAAAGGATATCGCTCTTGACGGCCAGCATATCAAATCGGCGGAAGTCGGTACGGACAATCTTACGAATCGTCCTGAAGTCGATTTCGTGCTCGACAGCGAGGGCGCCGAAATATTCGGAAAATTCACCGGAGAGCACAAGGGCGAGAATCTCGCCATCGTAAGCGACAACAAAATCAAGTCGTCCGCGCGCATCAACGACGCGATTACCGGCGGCCGCGTTGCAATCACCGGATTCGGTCTTGAGGAAGCGCAGAATCTCCAGAAGGTGCTTCAGACTGCATGGCTCAACGTTCCGCTTTCCGTGGAAAGTCAGCAGGTCATCGGCGCTTCTCTCGGAAAGAAAGCGATTCGCCAGGGAATTCTCGCCGTCGTCGTGGGTCTGGGAGCGATTATGCTCTTCATGCTTATTTACTATAAAGGTTCGGGTATCAACGCATGCGTAGCTCAGATACTCAACCTGTACATAATGTTCTCCGTGCTTTCGGCGTTCAACATGACGCTTACGCTGTCCAGTATAGCCGGTATGATTCTTACAATCGGTATGGCTGTCGATGCGAGCGTCATCATTTTCGAACGAATCAAGGAAGAAATGCATGACGGCAAGAGCAGGGCAGCGTCGATCGCAGCCGGCTTTGACAATGCTTTCTGGGCGATTATGGATTCCAACATCACGACGTTCATAGCGGCAATTTTCCTGTCGCAGCTCGGGACCGGTTCTATCCAGGGATTTGCGGTAAGCCTTGCAATAGGTGTAATTTCGTCGGTCTTTACCGGACTGTTCGTGTCTCACTTAATGTTTGATTTCGATACCGATGTTATGCACAAGAAGACAATCAGCATCAGCTGGAGGATAAAATAATGGCAAGAAAGATGATTCATTTCAGCAGAGCGTTTCTTCCGTGTGCAGCTGCAAGCACGCTGATTATCATTTTCGGAGTCGTCGGATTTTTCGTACGCGGTGTGAATTTCGGAATCGACTACAAACCGGGCCTTATTGAGGAAGTCCGTGTTGCTCCGGCCGTTATGGATATAACGTACAGCGGCAGCGCGAACGTCACATTCGATATGACGGGAACAAAGGCCGACATCGTCATAAGCGGCACAGGCGCCGAGAACGAGACAAAAGAATTTAAATTTGCGGATAACGCGACTGTCGACGCGCTTGCCGCGAGCCTCAATTCCGTCGACGGCATTAAGGTGACCGTTAATTCCTACGGGGAATCCGCGACGTCGGAATTGTTTGCGAACTCCGCGGCCTCAAACAAACTCGGTCCGACGGCATACCGTTTGTATTCGGCCGGCAAAATCGACGCGCAGACTGCGGACGTTCGGGATGCGCTTGCTTCAGTAAGCGGTGTTTCAATAAAACAGCTCGGTTCCGGCAACGGAACGAGTTTCCAGATCCGTATGGCGGACGACGGAAGCGGAAATACGGGCAAACAGCTGCAGGAAACCGTTGTTACGAAACTTGCAGAAAAGTTCGGCGCTGACAACATAGCCGTCGTAAAGACGGATTTCATCGGTTCGAATTTTTCCAGAACGATTGCGCTGCAGTCGATGATTCTGCTCGGAGCGACAATAGCGCTCATCTGGCTGTATTCCGCAATCAGGTTCCACTGGGATTTCGCTCTCGGCGCCGTCATCGCTCTTCTGCACGATTCGCTCATGATGATGACGTTTATTGTCTGGACTCAGATGGAATTTTCCACGATGACCGTAGCGGCAATTCTCACGATAGTCGGTTACTCGATCAACGATACGATCGTTATTCTTGACCGCGAACGGTCTCTGCTTCCTGTCATGGACACGAAGAAATTCAACGATATTCTTGATCAGGCGCTTACAGACACACTGAGCCGTTCAATCATCACGACGGTGACGACTATGTTCGCTGCCGCGTCTCTGTATGTTTTCACGACTGGGGATATAAAGAACTTTGCTTTGGCTCTGCTCGTCGGACTTACAAGCGGATGTTATTCGTCGATATTCATCAGCAGCGGATTCATTTCCGCGACGCGCAGAAACTGGAAACCCGAGTACGGAATTCATCATTCTCTCAAAATGCACAAAGGCGTTCTGGATACAAGCGTATCAGTCTGATATACAGATTATCTGTTTATTACGGGGCCCGTTCTGCAGGTGAAACTTCCGGAACGGGCCTTTTTTATCTGCATGTGGTGAAAAAATCCTTTATATGATATATTTTCTTTTATGGAAGTCATTCGGGCAGAAGTTCTGGGATACTGTATGGGCGTGCGGCGCGCGGTGGAAGCGGCCGGTGATGCGCTGACGCAGAATAAAAACAAAAAAGTATATACGCTTGGACCGCTTATACATAATCAGACGGCGCTCGACGCGCTTGCAAAGCGGGGACTTGGAATTCTTGCGGAAAATGATGCTGATAAAGCGGAAAAGGACAGCGTCGTGCTTATACGCGCACACGGAGTTCCTCCGGCTGTTACCGGACAGCTTGCGGCGTGCGGGTGCAGGGTTGTCGACGCCACGTGTACGCGCGTTACGGCGAGCCAGAAAATCGCCGCGCAGTATGCGGAAAAAGGCGCCATAGTCATACTTGCAGGCGACAGGAATCACGGTGAAGTGACGGGAATTGCCGGCTATGCAGGCCCGCGTTTTGTGCTTGTACGGAACAGGGACGACGCGGCGGCGCTTGATCTGAAAGGCGGCGATCAGGTTGCCCTCTTGGCGCAGACAACATTCAGCCCTGAGGAATTCGAAGCTATTGCAGACGTTCTCCGGAAGAAATGTCCGTCGATTCACGTGGTCAATACGATATGTCCCGCAACGAAGGAGCGGCAGGAAGCGCTGCAGAAATTGTGTCCGCAGGTGGACGGCGTACTGGTAATAGGCGGGCGCAACAGTGCGAACACGAAGAGACTGCTTCTGACCGCGCAGAAATTGTGCACCCACGCGGATCTCATTGAAACGGCGGAAGAGATTCCCGAGAAATATTTTGCAATGAAGAAGGTCGGCATTACCGCGGGAGCAAGCACTCCCGGCGAAGTTATAAACGAAGTGGAAAAGAGACTTTTGGAGAGAAAATGATATGATAAGGCGTCCGAAATACACTGCCGTGATCATCGGTACCGGGCGTATCGGATTTTCACTCGGGCTTGACAGAAAGCGTGAACAGCCGGCTTCCCATACGATGGCGCTGCTGGCCGACAACCGCATACGTCTCATAGCAGGCTGCGACAGCAACGCGACTCATCTCGACGACTGGCACAGGTACTGTAAACGGAGCACGGTATACAGCAGCTATGCTCATCTGTTCGCGGCATGCAGTCCCGATATAGTCGTCATCGCCGTAAACGAAAGCGCTCACCTTGAGACTGCGCTTGCGGCGATCAGGAGCAGGCCGAAACTTCTGATACTTGAAAAACCAGTTGCGCTTACTATGAGTGACGGGCTGCAGATTGCCGATGCGGCGGTAAAAAACAGTGTGCCTGTTATGGTAAACCATGAACGCCGGTTCGCGCTCGATTATGCCGCCGCGAAATCGTACATGGACGCTCTGGGCTGCATCCAAAGCGTGACGGCCGAGCTTGATTCAAGCCTCCGCGTGTACAGCAGCGCTGACGAAGCGACCGGCGCATACAGCCTGCTTCACGACGGCACGCATCTGGTGGACATCGTGCGGTTTCTGCTTGCAGAAAAAGCTGATACTGCAGCCGAATCGGCGGGGAAGCGCAGTCTGCTTTATGATCCGGTTATAACGAGCGTGTATTACGACGAGAAGGAACAGTCAGTCGTGCGGAACGTCTCAGTGCATTTCGCGTCGGACAGATGTCCCGACGTAACCGTGCGGATAAGCGGGCGGAGCAGATTTTTCGGTTTCGGCGTGGACGTATGCGGCACAGAGGGAAGAATCAGAATCGGAAACGGCTATGCGGAATTTTACCGGCGCGAACAGTCGAAACTGTACAGCGGATTCTATTCGCTCGCTCCCGATAAGAGTGTGAAGCTTCCTAAAAAAACGGGATATTTTTCAAACATGGTGAAGAACGCGGTCGATTATCTCGACGGAAAATCTCCGCTTAAATCCACCCTTCAGGACGGTCTTGCGGATCTCGACGTTCTGGAACAGATCCGCGCTTTGCTGAAGGACGAGGAGCGGAACTGAAAACGCTCCGGGCGGAAACGGGGAACGTCCGGAATCTTTTTTCGTTTTATTCCGCCCGGATGCTCGTATTTTTTACGATGACGTCGTGCGCGGAACCTTCGCGGATCGAAGCCTGGCTTACAAGCGTCAGTTTAGCCTTCGTCTGCAGCTCGGAGATTGAAACGGCGCCGACGTTGCACATCGTGTGGACAATCTTGCTGATTGTCGTCTGTACGTTGTCGTGCAGACTTCCCGCGTACGGAACATAGCTGTCGACACCTTCCTCAAACGCCATTTTTTTATCGCCGCCGAGATCGTACCGCTGCCAGTTGCGCGCGCGGTTTGAACCTTCACCCCAGTATTCCTTCACGTAGTTTCCGTTGACGATAAGCTTGTTCGTGGGGCTTTCGTCGAAACGTGCAAAGTAGCGGCCGAGCATGACGAAATCAGCTCCCATCGCAAGTGCGAGCGTTATGTGATAATCGTGCACGATGCCGCCGTCGGAGCAGATTGGAATGTACACGCCTGTTTTTTCATACCATTCGTCGCGGGCTTTTGCCACTTCGATCGTAGCCGTCGCCTGTCCGCGTCCTATGCCCTTCTGCTCGCGCGTGATGCAGATTGAACCGCCGCCGATTCCGATTTTTACGAAGTCGGCACCTGCCTCTGCAAGGAAGTTGAAACCGTCTTTGTCGACGACATTACCGGCGCCGACTTTTACCTGGCTGCCCCATTTTTCATGGATGTCCTTGAGCGCGCGCCTCTGCCATTCGGTGAATCCTTCCGATGAATCGAGGCAGAATACGTCCGCTCCTGCGCTTATAAGAATCGGCACGCGTTCCATATAGTCGCGCGTATTGATTCCGGCGCCGACTATATAGCGCTTCCTGTTGTCGAGCAGCTCAAGCGGATGTTCTTCGTGTGAGGCGTAATCCTTGCGGAAAACGAGATACTGAAGATTGCCCTTTTTGTCGAGGACCGGCAGCTGATTGATTTTATGCTGCCATATAAGGTCGTTGGCTTCGTCGAGTGAAATGCCGGTTTCTGCTTTGATGAGCTTTTCGAGCGGAGTCATATACGTCGCGACGAGCGAGTGGGGCGGACAGTGATTTATGCGGAAATCCCGTTCGGTGATGATACCGACAAGCTTTCCGTTGTGCTGACCGTTTTCCGTGACGGCGACGGTGGAGTGGCCCGTCGTCTTGATAAGTTCGGTAAGCTCTTCCAGCGTCTGGTCCGGGCGGATATTGGAGTCCGATGAAACAAATCCCGCTTTGTACATTTTTACGTGTGCAATCATGGCCGCCTGGTCGGCGATTGCCTGCGAACCGTAGATAAAGCTTATGCCGCCTTCCTTTGCGAGCGCGACTGCAAGTTTGTCGTTTGAGACGGACTGCATGATCGCTGATACCATCGGAATGTTCATCATGAGCGGGCATTTTTCACCGGCTTTTTTGTTGTATTTTACAATCGGTGTGCGAAGTGAAACGTTTACAGGCGTGCAGTCTGCCGCTGTGTAACCGGGAATCAGCAGATATTCATCGAAGGTATGTGACGGTTCATCATAAAAGAATGCCATGATTCGGCTCCTGTATTGAAGGTATTTCGGCAGATTGGTAAAGATAAATCAGTATAGAGCAATATCGCGATTCAATCAAGGTGCCGGTTTTTACGAAAATATCGGATGAATAAAAAAAATTTGACAAATGGGAAATACGGGGCTATAGTAACATTGTGCGGCAACCGGTTGCCGCACATATAAATACTCATGGAAGAGGAAAAGGAGTTACAAATGAAAAAGACAGTGCTTTTTCTAATGGCTGCATCACTTGCAGTTCTCGCCACAAGCTGTAAAAAAGGTGAGAAACAGGCTGCCGTAAAAGATGCAAGCAACAAACTTGTCGTGTGGTCATTCACCGACGAACTTCAGGGAATGATCAATGATTATTACAAACCCGCTCATCCTGATGAAGAGGTTGAGTATTCAATGACACCGACCGACCAGTTCCCGAACAAACTTGATCCTGTTCTTGCAAGCGGAAGCGGTGCGCCTGATGTATTCGCTCTTGAGAACGCTTTTGTACGAAAATACATCGAATCTGGCCTGCTCCTTCCGCTTGATGATATCTATGCGGAAGTAAAGGACAAGATGGCCGACTATCCGATGCAGATAGGTTCTTATAAAGGCCACGTATACGGAATGGCATGGCAGGTATGCCCGGGCGCTCTCTTCTACCGCCGCAGCCTTGCGAAAAAATATCTCGGAACCGATGATCCCGAAAAAGTTCAGGAGTATGTAGCAAATCTTGACAAATTCGTCGAGACAGCAGCTCTTCTCAAAGAGAAATCCGGAGGGAAATGCGATATCGTTTCTTCTTCCGGCGATATGTTCATGCCGTACAAAGGTGCCCGTAAGAGCCCGTGGGTTGTTGACGATAAACTCGTAATCGACCCGGCTATGGACAAATACATGGATATGTGCAAACTGCTTCACGATAAAAATTACGACGGACGTGTTTCTCAGTGGTCGGAAGGCTGGTTCGCAGGTATGAAGGGAACGCTCAAAGACGATAAGGGCAAACCGGTTGAAGTATTCTGCTATCTGCTTCCGACATGGGGACTTCATTATGTCCTCAAGACGAACGCTCCCGATACATCAGGAGACTGGGCTATGGTCGCAGGTCCGGCGAACTACTACTGGGGCGGCACTTGGATTGCAGCATACAAGGGAACAAAGAACCCGAACGCCGCAAAAGAATTGATCAAGTATCTGGCGACGGACGACACATTCCTCTCTACGTATGCAAAGAAATCAGGAGATACAGTCGGCAACATCAATGTTCAGAACGCGCTTAAGGATACGTTCTCCGAACCGTTCCTCGGCGGACAGAATCACTACAAGGCATTCTGCGAAATGGCAAAAGGCATCGACGGAAGTCTTGTTCAGGGATCCGATCAGCAGGTTGAAGCGCTCTTCCAGGAGGCTGTCACTGCTTATTCGAACGGTGAGAAGACAAAGGATGCAGCAGTTGCTGACTTCAAGTCGCAGGTTGCATCAACCCTCGGTTACTGATTCCGTTGAAAAGGTATAAAAATACCTGAATCTTTGAAAGTGCAGTTTTGAATGATTCCCATTCGGGCTGCACTTTTTTTAAAAAAATCTTTTTTGAAAAAAGGTTGTGCTTTTGTCAGGAGGTATGCAAGTGAAGCGTCAGACCGGGATGCAGGCCCGTATAAATATCCACGGATATTTCTTCTGCCTGCCGTTTGTAATAATTTTTTTATTGTTTAATTTATGGCCGACAATTTATACCTTTTTGCTCGCCTTTGGCGATCTCAGAGGATTGAAGTCGTCGTTTTCATTCGTCGGACTTGAAAATTTTAAAAAACTTATCGCTGATCATAATTTCTGGGAAGCGGTCGGCAATACGTTCATACTCTGGGGTTTTAACTTTATCCCGCAGCTCGGAATTGCGCTTCTTTTTGCAATCTGGTTTACCGACGTAAAGCTCCGCCTGAAAGGGAAGGGACTGTTCCGCGCGCTTTTCTATCTGCCGAATCTGCTTACGGCTGCCTCCGTCGCAATTCTGTACCGCAGTCTTTTCGGATATCCGCTCGGGCCGGTGAATCAGTTTCTTATGAATGTGTGCGGAGTCCCTGAGGCATACAACTTTTTCCGCAGCGTTCCCGCTTCGCGCGCCATTGTGTCGTTCATTCAGTGGTGGATGTGGTGCGGTCAGACGCTCATTCTGCTCATGGCGGGCATCACCAGCATCTCCCCGTCGCTCTACGAGTCGGCTACGATCGACGGCGCGAACGACTGGCAGTGTACATGGAAAATAACGCTTCCGCTGCTTCGCCCGATGATGTTCTACATTCTTATAACTTCGATGGTCGGCGGCATGCAGATGTTTGAAATACCGTTCCTCCTTACCGGTATGCACGGTGAACCGGACTACAAGATACGGACTACCGCTGTATACATGTACAACATGGCGTTCCAGGGAAGAAACGACTACTCGTATGCAGCCGCGGTTTCAATCGGAATGTTCATCATAACGATGATTCTCGCGTACCTCATTAATGCGGGAGTGAAGGAACGCACTCCGAAAAGAATTAAGGAGGCTGCATAATTATGGAATACAAGGCAAGAAGAACTATAAATTCTACGATTATTTATTTCCTGATGGTGCTGTTTGCACTCATCGCTGTTGTTCCCGTTTGGATCATGCTTGTGAATGCAACGCGTACGACGGCGCAGATAAACTCGGGACTCACGCTCATTCCGAGTACACATGCGCTTGACAACTGGCGCATTCTGACCAACAGGAACTTTCAGATATGGCAGGGATTCAAAAACAGTGCAATCGTTTCGCTCTGCTCGACTGTGCTGTGCGTTTATTTCTCGGCGCTGACCGCGTACGGCATTCACGTCTATAAATTCGCGGGCAGAAAAATACTCTGGGGCGTCATCATGGTGCTCATCATGCTGCCGTCGTCTCTGTCGTTCATCGGCTTCTATCAGTTTATGGCAAAAGTCCATCTGACCGACAGCTTCATCCCGCTGATTATTCCGAGCATCGCGGCTGCAGGTACTATTCTTTTTATGAAGCAGTATCTTGATTCGGTACTGTCGTTCGAACTCATTGAGGCTTCCCGCATAGACGGAGCGGGCGAGTTCCTTATTTTCAACCGTGTGATACTTCCCGTCGTGCAGCCGGCAATCGCGACGCAGGCGATTTTCTCGTTCGTCGGAAGCTGGAACAACTTCATGACGCCGTTTGTATTGCTTTCAAGCACGGAAAAGTATACACTTCCTATGCTTGTCCAGATGCTCCGCGGCGACATTTACCGGACCGAGTACGGCGGAATCTATCTTGGTATCGCGGTCTCGCTCATACCCATCATAATTTTCTATGCATTCATGTCGCGTTACATCATCAGCGGACTTACGATGGGATCGGTAAAAGAATAAATTAATAAGGACGATAATTATGGCAGATGAAAAGACTTTCCGCATCAACAATCCTATACTTCCCGGATTTCATCCGGATCCGTCCATCTGCATGGCAGCCGGCGAATACTATATTGCCAATTCGACGTTCGAGTGGTATCCGGGCGTCGAAATCAGCCGCTCAAAAGATCTCGTACACTGGACTGCCGTTCCCTCTCCGTTGTCGGAAAAGCGGCTTCTTGATATGAACGGAGAACGTCCTTCATGCGGCATATGGGCACCGTGCCTTTCTTATGCGGACGGAAAATTCTGGCTTATCTATACGAATGTGCGCAACTGGAATTTCGGAACAATGAAAGACACCCCCAATTTTCTGACGACAGCGCCTTCGATCGAAGGTCCCTGGTCGGACCCCGTGTTTCTGAATGCGTCGGGTTTCGACGCGTCGATGTTCCACGACGACGACGGCCGTCACTGGTACATAAACATGGAATGGGATTTCAGAAAACAGGGACCTCGTCAGTTTTCGGGAATCGTCATGCGCGAATATTTCCCTGAGAAAAAACAGCTTTCCGACGTGCGCAGAAAGATATTCTCCGGCACGGACATAGGTCTTGTCGAAGGGCCTCACCTGTACAAGCGCAACGGATTGTACTACATTACCGCGGCCGAAGGCGGAACAAGCTACGAACACGCACTTACAGTCGGACGCTCGCGGACAATCGACGGCCCGTATGAAGTGCATCCGCAGAATCCGCTTATCTCTTCGTACGGACACAGTGATATAAAACTGCAGAAAGCGGGACACGGAAGCTGGTGTTCGTCGATCGACGGAAAAAAAACGTATCTCGTGTATTTGTGCGGTCGTCCGCTGCCGGATTCTGATGAGTGTGTGCTCGGACGTGAAACAGGCATTGCTGAAATTGAGTGGAAAAACGACTGGCCGTATGTAGTGCAGCCTGACGGAACTCTAAGCAACATACCTCCTGCTTATATGGAAATTCCTGCATCATCTGCATTGCATACGGAGCAGTCATATCCCGGATGCGGACATATTCATTATACATTTGACGACGAATCGTTTCTACGTGACTTCAAGACGCTGCGTACGCCTTTAACGGAGAAGCGCTGCTCGATTATTGACAGGAAAGGCTGGCTGCGGATAAAAGGCGGTCAGTCGCCTTGGTCGTATTACGAACAGAGTCTCATTGCGCGCCGCCAGACGAATTTCTGTTTTACGGCAGAAACGAAAATGGAATTTGAACCTGATTATTTTCAGCAGTATGCGGGGCTTGTCTACCGGTATGATGAGGAAACGCAGTATCTGCTGCAGGTGACATGGAACGAGGAAAAAGGAAAAATCATTCAGCTCAATACGATTATGCCGGGAAAGTTCGAACAGGGGATGCCGCTGCCGCTCAGGCAGAACGCACCCGTGTGGCTGCGTCTTTCCGTTTCATACAGAACGGCGCAGTTTTCGTGGTCGGAAGACGGAAAGACGTTCCATATGATACGGCCCATATGCGATGCGGGAAAGCTGTCCGACGAATATGCCGGGCAGGGATTTACCGGAGCGTTCACGGGAATGTTCTGTGTCGATACGGAGTTCTACAGCAAAGCCGCTGATTTTGAATATTTCGATTACGACGAAAAATGATAACGATATATGACATTGCAGCAAAGACAGGATATACAGCGCCT
The DNA here is from genome assembly GCA_002399405.1 of Treponema sp. UBA4873. GTDB lineage: Bacteria > Spirochaetota > Spirochaetia > Treponematales > Treponemataceae > Treponema_D. The sequence goes on from DHDP01000018.1 coordinate 339,054, forward strand.
ACTGTTTCAAAAGCGATAAACGGAACCGGCTATCTGAACGCAAAGACACGTGAAAAGATTCTCAAAACCGCGGACGAGATGGGTTATCAGCCGAACATGGTGGCCCGAACGCTGACGACAAAAAAGTCGAACCTTATTGGCGTCATTTACGACGACAGTAAGATGCAGCAGGGATTCGATCATCCGCTTTTCGGCGGTATGCTCAACAGATTCCGCTCGCAGGTGGAGAATGCGGGATACGACATTGTATTTCTTTCACGGCAGTTCAAGATGTCGTACGTCGCTCATTCGCGGTACCGGAGTGTCGACGGAGTCATTATTATTAATCCTGATGATGACGGCGTTGATGAACTGGCGGCGATTCAGGAAGCTGGCATTCCCTGTATCTCGACTAATAATTACATTCCCGGGGTATGTACGGTCGTTACCGAAAACGAGAAAAGCGGATATGCCGGTGCGGAATATTTAATTTCGATGGGACACACGCGGATAGCTTTTCTTGCCGGTCCCATAAACAATTTTTCACCTGCCGCACAGGAACGGTATACAGGGTTCCGCAGATGTCTTAAGGACCACGGAATTGTTTTCGACGAAAGGCTGTTTCAGGAATGTAATTTCTGGTATTCGAAGGCCGGATACGAAGGATTTGCCCGGATATGCAGCCGTACGGAGGATTTTACCGCTGTTTTTGCGGCTGACGATCTTCTTGCGTTCGGCGTTATGCAGTATGCGGAAGAACATCACGTTGCAATACCCGATCGGCTTTCCATCATAGGATTCGACGACGATCGAGTCGCTTCTTATTGTCATCCCCGTCTGACGACATTTGCGCAGGACAAAGTCCTGATTGCCGACCTTGCAGCAGAGACTCTGCTGCAGCTTATAGTCGGCATTCCTGCGCCTGAAATGATACGTGTCCCCGCGACTCTTATAAAGCGCGAATCAGTCAAAAAAATCCTATAATCATCCTCCGTTCAGTGTAATCCATTGTAAGAAAGTCTCTTTTGTGGTACAGTTATTGCATAAATATACATTTTCCATGTAATTTTGGAGGATTTAATGAACGTCGTTGTTATGGGCGCCCAGTGGGGTGATGAAGGAAAAGGCAAAATTGTCGATTACCTTGCTCAGGAAGCAAAATACGTCGTACGGTTCGCGGGCGGTGCGAACGCAGGACATACAATCGTTGTGGATGGAAAGAAATATGCTCTTCATCAGGTTCCGTCGGGCATTCTTTATCCCGACAAGTCCGTATTCCTCGGTTCGGGCATGGTCGTCGATCCCGAGGCGCTGTTCAAGGAACTTCAGATGCTCAGCGACAACGGCATCAGCTGGGAAGGGCGGGTATTCATTTCCGACCGCGCGCATATTGTTCTTCCCGGCTACCGTCAGATGGACAAAGACCGCGATGCTGCACGCAAGCGCCCCATAGGAACGACGGGCCGCGGAATCGGTACGACGTATTCGCAGAAATCCGAACGCGACGGCATCCGTCTTGCGGATCTCGACTGGAAGGATAAAACGGACGACCTTGATCAGGCCGACAGGGATTTTCTTGCTCCGTACACGGACAGACTGCTCGCCATGCGCGTGGATATTGCAGCGAAGATGTGGGAATACCGCAGGGAAAATATTCTGTTTGAAGGTGCGCAGGGAGCCATGCTTGATCTCGACAGCGGAACATATCCGTACGTAAGCTCCGGAGCCTCATGTGCGGCCGGCGCGTCGTCGGGTTCCGGAATCGGTCCGCGGGCAATAGACAAAGTGCTCGGCGTGTTCAAGGCATATGAAACGCGCGTCGGCAACGGTCCCATGCCGACAGAATTCAACACGACGAATGAAAGCGAACTCTGCAACTACGTCCGCAAGACAGGAAACGAGTTCGGCGTTACGACGGGGCGCCCCCGCCGCTGCGGGTACCTCGATCTCGTCGCGCTCCGCTATGCGTGCCATGTCAACTCGATCGATTCGCTCGTTCTTACGCACCTCGATATTTACGACGATATGGACGAAATCGAGGCGTGCGTCGCATACGACATAAACGGAAAGATTGTTACGGATTTCCCCGCGAATATCCCCGATCTCAACGCCGCAAAACCGGTGCTCGAAAAATTCCAGGGATGGAAGAGCGATCTGCACGCATGTTCCTCATACGGCAGCCTTCCGAAAAATGCAAAAAAATACATTGAGTATATCGAAGCGTTTACGGATACGCCCGTGGGAATCATTTCCGTCGGTGCAGACCGCGTCGAAACGTTCGTCCGTTCAAAACCGTGGAAGCGCTGATAGAACCGTACGGTAAATATGCATTGAGTTTATCTGCTTTTGGAAAAGATTCTGCTTAGTTATCTCATACCGAAAAACAGGGAGCGTAGCGAAAAAATCCCGCGTACGAATCTCGTCTATTCTGGCGAGCCGGAGTATGCGGGATTTTTTCGCGTAAGAGGACTGCTTTCCGGTACGAGGTGACACAATGAAATTTCTTCTAAAAAGCGGAAAGAATCAGTATATATTTACCGTACGTTTGTTTTTGCTTTGTATTTTGTCTGTTTTTTTTGTATATTTTGTGAAATGTGGTAAAATGACACATGCAGTGAGGCTTGAATGGAAACTATACAGGATTTAGGTGCGTACACGTTTCCGGCTATGTTCCGGAATTCAATACATAAATTCGGCGACTATCCGGCATTGTCGCTTGTGGACGGCGAACCGCTCACGTACCGTCAGCTCGGCACCCGGGTCGAACTTGTCGCAAAAATGCTTGCGGGACTGGGGCTTCATCAGAACAGCAAAATCGGCATATTCAGTACGAGCATGCCGAACTGGGGAATTTCGTATTTTGCGATAGTAAATTACGGAGGCATCGCCGTTCCGCTGCTTCCCGACTTTTCTGCGACGGAAATCGAATCGATAGTAACGCACTGCGGCATCGACGCGCTCATTGTGTCCGACGCCCTGTATAAGCGGATTCGGGAACTCGGCGACAAGCTGCCTCCCGTCATTATAAAAATCGACAATTTTTCCGTCATCAGGGGCGGCGACGTCGTTAAAAAAATCAGCGCGGCTAAAAATCTTCTGTCTTTTTCAATCAACGAAGCGCTGTCCGAAAATTCGATAAAATCCGCGGCTGCCGTCGATACGTCGGCCGTTTACGCGGAGGATTTTTTCTGCGTGATGCTCAGCGAAGTTAAGGTGAACGAAGACGACACCGCGTCGATCATCTATACGTCGGGAACGACGGGGCGTTCGAAAGGCGTCGAGCTTACGCATAAGAACCTTGTCTGGAACGCGGTTCAGGGACAGACGATTCACCGTGTCAACAGATACGACCGCTGCCTTTCGTTTCTGCCCATGTCGCACGTCTACGAGTTTACGATCGATTTTACCATGCAGATCATGAACGGATCATGCGTGTATTATCTGGGAAAGCCGCCGACCGTGAGCGCTCTTCTTCCGGCGTTCGCAAAAGTGCGACCGACTATTGTGTGCTCCGTTCCGATGATAATAGAGAAGCTGTACAAAAACAAAGTGATGCCGGAAATAAACGGGAACAGGCTGCTTTCACGACTGTATAAAATTCCGCTGTTCAGGAAAATCATTAACAGGAAGGCGGGGAAGAAACTTAAAGCGGTGTTCGGCGGATGGCTGCAGTTCTTCGGTATAGGCGGTGCGAAAGTGGACGAGCAGGTCGAATGGTTCATGAAGGAAGCGAAGTTCCCGTATGCGATAGGCTACGGCCTTACTGAAACTTCGCCGCTGCTCGCCGGTTCCGGTCCCGCAAACACGATTCCGGGTGCGATAGGCGGTATACTCGAGGGTGTCGACCTTGCGGTTCTTGATCCGAATCCGGAGACGATGGTCGGCGAAATCATTGCCCGCGGACCGAATGTGATGAAAGGGTATTATAAAGATCCCGCGCTCACAAAGGCTGCGTTTACGACGGAAGACGATGCGTGCGGCCCCGGATGGTTCCGCACCGGCGATCTGGGAATCATCGAAAAGAGGCACGGTATGATGCGTTTGTCGCTCAAAGGCCGCAGCAAGAATATGATTCTCGGACAGAACGGAGAAAATATTTATCCTGAGGATATAGAGTTCGTACTCAATCAGTATCCGCTCGTATCGGAATCCCTCGTCGTCGAAGGAAAGGACGGTCTCGTTGCGCTCGTCCATTTCGACGAGGAAAAGCTGCAGGCCGAGGCGGAACGCAGGGCTACGCTGCAGGCCCGTGTCGACGCAGTAAAATCGGGAGGAATGAAGCTTCGCGATGCGGTAGGCGAGACGCTGAGCGAAGCCGTCCGGGGAGCCAAGGAGGCGGCTGCTGTTTACAATCAGGATTTGATGGCCGCCATTCAGTATCAGCGCGCGAGTATTCTGAACGAGATTCAGTTTTTTGTGAACAGCAAAGTTAACCGCAGCTCGAAAATAAGCAGCGTGGAATCAATCGATGAGTTCGAAAAAACAGCAAGTCAGAAAATCAAGCGCTATCTGTATTCCCGGAAAGACAAATCAGGAAAATAATAATTTCACTGCATCCATATATTTGTCGCCGCGGTCGAACTCATTCGCGAACATGCCGAAAGATGTCGCACCGGGCGAGAATACGACTGTTTCATCATTCTGCAGAGGACCGGCGAGAGACGATTCGTACGCTTTTACGTCGCGGAGAAGTTCGTCGAGTGAATTGTACGGGCCGTTGTAAGGGACTTTTTTTCTGTCGAGCAGCGCCATGAGTTTGTCGGTGGCCGTTCCCGCCAGAAGATAGAGCGCCTTTACGGGAATCGAATCGCTTTCGGAATGAGCGAGCGTTTCCGCAAGCACATTCTGCGGCAGACCCTTATCCGTTCCGCCCGTTATGAATACGACGGGCAGGCCGAACGACTGGCTTGCGGCCGCGGCGGCTTCCGGAACCGTTGCGCACGAATCGTTGTAAAACTTCACTGTCCGGCCGGCACATTTCCATGAATGGAAGAACTGGAGACGGTGGGGAATTCCTTCCCATTTACCGAGAATGTCCGCAGTGCGTTCCGGCTTTATGCCCGTAAGCACCATGGCGAGTGCGGCAATCAGCACATTTATGCGCATGTGTTCTCCGGGGACGAGAAGCGAGCGGAGTATCGTTATGCTTTCCGTTTTTCCCGGCAGCAGAAGTCTGCCGCAGAATTGTCCGTTCGGACCGGACTCAAGCCAAACGCCGGACTGTCCCTGAGAAAGTTTCCGCCTGCTGTACCGCAGCACCGTTGCGTGCGATTCGGCTGCGAACAGGTTTCCCCACGTCCCTCCTGCAGCAGGGCCGATTCCCGGTTCGTCTCCGTCGGCATTGAATACGGAAAAGCAGTCCGGCGTCTGGTCCGCATAGATGAGCCGTTTGTCCGCAACGTAGTCCTCCATATTGCCGTACCAGTTCTGGTGGTCGGGTACGATTTTCGTAATGACAGCTATGCGCGGTTTTAATAATTTTCTGCCGCGTAAATCCGCAAGCTGCCAGCTTGAAAGTTCAAGCACGACGGGCGTCGTTTCATCAGTTTTGTCGAGAAAGTTTAAAGGGCTCACCGTTATGTTGCCGCCGAGAAAAGCCGTACATCCCGCCCGGCAGAGTCCGTAATGGATTGCGCTTACGGTTGAGGATTTTCCCTTGCTGCCCGTTACTGCTATAATCGGCGCTTTCGTAAAAGCGAGGAATATGCTTAGGTCCGTCTCGACGGCTTTTGCTGCCGCAAGATATTTGTTTCCCTCGTATTTTATGCCCGGGTTTTTAATGACGCAGTCCGCCGAGGAAAAATCTTCAACGGAATGTTTACCGAGATGATAGACGAGGCGGCTTGCGTCGAGTTCGGAATCGCTGCCGAGTGAATCGATTGTCGGTTTAAGCTGCCCGGCCGTCTTCATGTCCGTAACCGTGACATGCGCGCCGTATTTCAGAAAAAAACGGACCGCTGCCTCTCCTCCGCCGTTCAGTCCGAGTCCCATAACTGTAATATGTTTTCCGCGGATATCCGCAGGAGAAGAAAAAACACATCCTTCAGGATATGAATGAGGTACTGTTGCCATTTACTCTTCCTTTACAGACAGATTAACAGAAAAAAGGATAGTATGAAAGAGGCTGAAAATACAGTATACTGCAAAATATAAGACAAAGGACGGCAACAGAATGTATGAAGTACGCGTTGAGGCGGAATTCGCGGCGGCCCATTTTCTTCGTGATTATGACGGAAAGTGCGAGAATCTGCACGGCCACAACTATAAAGTATTCGCCCATGTGAAAGGCGCTTCTCTGGACGGGGGCGGTATGCTTCTTGATTTTTCAAAGCTCAAAAACGCCCTGCGCTCTGTCTGTAAGACGCTCGACCATACGAATCTTAACGATATGGACGTGTTCGACCAGAATCCGAGCGCGGAACGCATTGCGAAATATGTTTACGATGCGCTCATCGCGGAGATGCAGCATACCGGCACGGATTTGACGTATGCCTCAGACAAAAAAAATGCCGCGCTTTCGGCCGTCGACGTATTCGAGACAGATACGAGCCGGGCGCGTTATTCGCCGGCCGGCTGAGCAGCTGACTGATTAGTTATAATAAAATTCGCTTTCAAAGCAGGTGTTTTCCCGCTGCCTGCCGACGACGGTGATTTTCTTTGCCGCATCGTCGAACGCGCCGAAAAGATGAATCATTTCGTCTTTCATCGCTTCTTTCGAATAGTTCATGCGGAAGTCGGTGAAATCCTTCTGCTGATACGATTCCGGCAGACAGTCGACCGCGAATGCGCCGTAGCGCGAGTTGTTCATGTGTCCGTTCGCATCGATGTCGGAATAGCAGATGGGACGTTCGCCGAGCTCGCGGAGATTTTCCGGCATGACGATTTTTCCCGGTTCCATGCAGTCGTGCCGTTCCCTCCGGTCCGGTTCCGGTCTCAGCGTAAAATCCTTCGGGCGGATGATCCGGTGGGAATCATGATCGACGAGGAGCCAGGAGCCGTAACCGCTCACGAGCGGAGTACCGTCCGACAGCTTTATTTCGTACGAGCGCATGAGCTGCAGCGGCTCAGGTTTTTCTTCCCATGTACGTATCGTAATCACGTCGTTTGCTTTCGGCATCCGGTGAAAGCGGAACGCGATGCGCGAAAGAAGAATGGCGATGTGATTTTCGGCGAGAAATTTGAACGACAATCCCCGCTGATGATAATCCTCCACGGCCGTATCGGTTGTAAGGCGCAGCAGTTCCGAAAAATTAAGGTTGCTGCGTACGTCGCACTGGCAGAAATGAAGTTTCATTTCATCGTTGAACGTCATGTCGTCGTCATGCCACTGTCTGAATGTCGTCATAAAATCACTCCGGTTCTTTTTCCATGAGTACCGGGAATCCCTCATGGTATTCTTTTATCATATCGGGCATCTTCTCAGCTTCAGCAAAGATGATTTTCCCGACTCCTTCGTTCTGAACGAGATGTCTCACACGATCTAGAGGCAGCTTGTTGATTTCCCTGCACGTCGGTGTCAGCGCGATGACAAACTTTCCCTCCTTCCTCATGACGCGAAGGGGCCATATCTTGCAGTCGAACGGCTTTTCCTCTTCTGATAAAATACATCCGCGCTGTGAATCGAGAAACGGGCAGGGCGCATATTCTTTTTCGCCGTGCTCCTTCCACCAGGAACTCAGGTCGAGCGTAAACGAGTCGGGGCCTGCCTTACGAACAGGAAACGGTCCGTGCGCTTTCGATATCAGTTCGGCGTTTTCTTTTGAAAAGAGCGGCGTTTCCCATGCTTCGAATGCCGCAAAAGTACAGCAGAATCTGCACGCTGCGCATTGTTCTGCGGATAATATCGGAGAAAGAAGGGATTTCATTCTGCACTCCATTTTGCGAGAAGAATGTCGGGATGGTACGAGAGTTTCGCCTTGCGGAGTCCTTCTATTCCCATATCCTCCTCGCGGTTCAGGTATTCGTATTTCGTCATCGTCTTTGCAAATTCCTGATTGATGACCGCGTAAGCTCCGTCGCGGTCGTACTCCGGAATTGCTTTTTCAAAATGGACGTCTGCAATCTTTTCGGTGATTGCGGAACCGATTGTCATCGCTATCGGTTTATTGTCCGCGTATAATACGCCGCCGGAAAGATTAAGCACGTCGAGCAGCGCAAGCGCCTCGCTGATAATGCCGCGTTCGGCCTCTTTGTCGTAATCGCCGGCACCGCCGTTCGCGGCGAACCACGTTTCCTCGACGAAAAGCGCATCTGCTGCGTTTTCCCGGGTGAGCGGCCTGTAAACGGCGTCGGGGTGCTTCCGCATGAACTGCGAAATATGATTCTTTTTCTTGTGATATTTTCCGCCGGGAAGTTCCGACAGAGCTTTTGTTAAATACACGTAATCGCTGTCGCTGCGCCGTTCCGTGAACGTGTATTTGTTCGGCATTTTCGTCTCGAGAAAAAGTTTCTGTCTGTCGGTGAGGAGAGGAAATGCGAAGGGCATGCCGTTTTCCGCCGCGTCTTTGTGCAGAAACTCAATCGCAGCGCGCATGTCTCCCGCACCGATGGGGAATCCGTAAAGCGTGCGCGTAGACGAGATATCCTTTTCTGTTGCTTCCAGTGTACCGTATTTTCGGAGAACTGTTCCGCCGCAGTAGCAGACCTGCGTTCCGTATTTTTTCCGGTACAGGATGATGTTTGCATAGGAATCGGTGCAGCCCATAAGATTTGCGCTGCATGCCGCCATGTATAATTTTTCCGCGTCTTCGGGAGACGGTTCGTGCCAGCAGGGACAAGCCATTACAACCTCACGGCGATTCCGTCGTCTGCAAGCTCTCTCTTTATCTGTCCGACAGTGTATTTCCCCGAATGCACCATTGTCGCGATGAGCGCGGCGTCGGCCCTGCCTTTCGTGAACGCGTCCGCGAGATGCTGCGTAACGCCCGCGCCGCCCGATGCGATTACCGGAACGTCGACCGCTTCCGAAATCATCCGCGTCAACGTAAGCTCATAGCCCTGCCCGACGCCGTCGGTGTCGATTGAGTTGAGCACGATTTCCCCTGCGCCGAGCGAGACCGCTTTCTGCGCCCACTCGCGCGCGTCGAGTTCCGTTTTTACGCGTCCGCCGTTTATGTAGATGCGGTAACCGCTCGGCGTTGAATCGTCCTTCGCTGCATCCATTCCGAGAACGATGCACTGGTTTCCGAAAATGCGCGCCCCTTCTTTTATAAGTCCGGGATTTTTTACGGCTTGCGAGTTAAGACTGATCTTCTCTGCTCCCGCAAGAATCGTCGAGCGGATATCGTCTATCGTTCCTATGCCTCCGCCGACGCAGAACGGTATAAACACCTGCGAAGCGACGCGCGCAATCAGGTCGAGAATAGGGCCCCTGCCGCGTGCGGACGCCATGATGTCGTAGAACACAAGTTCGTCGACTCCCTGTTTATAGTATTCCGCCGCCATTTCGACGGGATCGCCGATGTCGCGGTTGTCCCGGAATTTTACGCCTTTTGTCGTCCGTCCGTCCTTGACGTCGAGGCAGATGATGATACGTTTTTTCAGCATGACGAGCCTCCGTTTCCGAGATCCGCTTTACAGTAATTCCGAAGGATGCGCATTCCGTATGTTCCCGATTTTTCCGGGTGGAACTGAAACGCCGCGACGTTTCCCGATTCGACGACTGCAGGCACGCGGATGCCGTAATCCGCATATGCCCTGATGATGTGCGCGTCGTCGGGCTGGATGACGTATGAGTGGACGAAATAGAAGTCGCTGTGTTCGGGCACACCGTCGAGCAGCGCGGAACCGCCGTTCTCGTATGCAATGTCGTTCCAGCCCATGTGCGGCACTTTAAGCGAGCCGTCGCCGTTCACGCCGTTTTCTTTCCATATGTCCGCAAAATGTCTGATAGACCCTTTTATAAGACCGAGACACGCAACGTCACCCTCGTCGGAATGGTCGAATATGATTTGCGAACCGAGGCAGATGCCGATGAGCTGTTTGCCTGCTGCTGCCCAGTCTTTCAGAAAAACGTCGAATCCGGTAAGCTTAAGCTGCTTCATGGCATACGACGCGTCTCCGACGCCGGGAAAAATGAGTCTGTCGCAATTCACAAGTTCTTCAGGCTTTTTTGACAGCACGAACGGGGCGCCGATTGCATCAAGCGCATGCTCAACACTGCGGATATTACCCGCATTGTAATCTACAATTCCAGTCATATTTAAATAGTAATGAATGGAACGGAATAAGGCAAGCGTGAAGACGAATTAAACTTCTGCGGTATTCCGCCGATATTCAGAATATGGATATATCCGGCTTTTTTGATGTTGTAAAAATTGTCCTTTCTGATAAACGTGTCATTGCAACCGCGGTTGTTGTATTTCTCTGCATGGATTTCGGCGTTTTTGTTGCGAATTACACTAAAAAGCCGCCGAAACCTAAGCGCCGGCGCGCTGCAGCTAAGCCTGTTCCTGCTGCTCCCGTGTCAGGAGGGGAAGACGGCGGAACCGAATCCTCATCAGGCGGGAATGCAGAGAGTAAAGCGGGCGGTTCTTCCGCAAAGCGCGGTGCCAGTCCCGTTTCTGCAAAGTGATTTTCTGCGCAGCGGTCACTTTGTTTTTCCACGGCCACGCGCAGATTCTGATTCTTTCCGCTTTTTCAAGCTGGTGCAGCATATCTGCGATGCCGCTGTGTTCCCATATGCTGCGTCCGCAGACAGCGCGGGATTTTTCGTTGAGCATCGGAAGCAGCACGCCTTCCAGCTCGATTTTTGAATACCGTTTTTTGTGTCTGCTGATAAAACGGAGCACAAAGTTTTCGCTGCTTTCGATTTTTCCTGTCCGGCATTTTTTCTTCTGCTGTATTTCGCGGCGTACATCGCACAGATCGCAGCCGCTGCAAACCGCCTGCTCGGCTCCGAGCGCGTCGAGCAGCACCTGACGGCGGCAGTCTGTCGTTTCGGCGAATCGTTTCATTTCATATTTTCTACCGTCTTCAGCGGATGAGGCGAAACGCGCGCTGTCCTCCGGGCTCCAGAGCAGTATTGCTTTGGAGGGAGCGCCGTCGCGTCCGGCTCTGCCTGCCTCCTGAATATACGCTTCTGCCGTTTCAGGGGCGTCGAGATGTACGACAGTGTGAATGTCGTGTTTGTCGACGCCCATCCCGTAGGCGCATGTTGCGCAGAGCACTCCGTCCGTACTGTCGAAAAACCATTTTTCGATTTCGTCCTTTTCCTTTTTTTCAAGCCCTGCATGGTAGAACCGGGCCGCGTCTCTGCCGTAGCAGACAGTCAGTTCCCTCGCCATATCCTCGGCATGCGCCCTCGTACCGCAGAAGATAATCATGGGACGCTGTTCTCCGCGGGCAAGCATCAGCGCTTCCTGTTTTTTCGCACACGTATGTTTTACGTAATAGCGGATGTTCGGCCTGTCGCTCTCCGAGCGCACGATGTGAGCTTCGCCGTTGAAAAGGACTTCGGCGACGCGTTTCAGCACGGCGGGGGACGCGGTCGCAGTGAATGCCGTTATGACAGGCACTTTCAGTTTTTCGAGGATCTTACCGAGCGTGAGGTATGCCGGACGGAACGAATCTCCCCATTCCGAGAGGCAGTGAGCCTCGTCGACCGCCGCATGTGCAATGCCGCACTGCGCAAGACGCGCGACAAGTCGTTCATTCTGCAGCACTTCAGGATTCGCAAGAATGATTTTTGCGCCCGCCCGTATCCGCCTGAAATTTTCCTCGCGTTCATCTGCGCTTTGGTTACCGCGGAACGTGACGCTCGTAAGACCGCCGTCGTTCATGCGCCGCTGCTGGTCCGCCATGAGGGCGAGCAGCGGGTAAATCACGAGCGTCGGACCGGAGAGCAGCAGCGCAGGCACGAGGAAACACAGCGATTTTCCCGCTCCTGTCGGCAGCAGCACAATCTGGTGTCCGCGGTATGCCGCGTCCTCCGCTTTGACCTCATCGGAATATCCCGCTGCGTCCAGAATGTTCGCAATAACGAGCCGCTGCCAGGGATACAGGTACGTAACGCCGAATGTGTCTTGCGCTGCAGCCAGCGCAGCGTCGCCGCGCGCAGCCGTGTCTCCGGTTATTTCTTCTTTTACTGATTCCATATACTGGAATATCGCACCGAAGTGACCTTTTTATGCGGTTTAATAATAAAGAAAGTTATTTAATTTTTGAAATGAGCACTTTATCGACTCTTTTGCCGTCGGTGTCGACAACTTCGATCCTGTAACCCATAAACTCAAATTTGCTTCCTGTCTCCGGTATGTCGTTCAGATTATTAAATACAAATCCGGCAACAGTTGAATAATCAATTTCATCGAAGTTCACTACGAATCCGTCAATGACTTTCGTAAGGATTTCGATCGACGCGTCGCCGTTAACGAGAACCGATTTGTCGTCCCTGACAAAGATATCAGGTTCGTATATTTCGTCTTCCTGAGGAATGTCGCCTACGATGTTTTCCAGAATGTCGTACAACGTTATGATGCCTTCAAATTCCCCGTATTCGTTCAGAACGCAGGCGAAATGGGTTTGAGTCTTCCGGAATAATTCAAGCACCTTTCCCGCTTCCGTCGTTTCGGAGATATATACCGGCGCCGATATTATTTGAGTCATAACGACAGGGACGTCCTTTGTCTTCATAAGCAGAAAATCCTTTACTTTTACAATACCTTCGATGGTGTCGAGATTATCTCTGCAGCAGACGATATAGCTGTGATGCATCTGCAGGAGTTTCTGTTCGATTTCGGGAAGAGGATTTGTTAAATCTATCCATTCGACATCGCGGCGGTTTGTCATAAGATGTTTTGCGCGTTTATCGGCAAAATAGAACAGATTTTTATGCATCGATTCCTGGTCTTCTTTTATCACGCCGTCGTCAGTCGCGGTCTCTATGGCAAATTTCAACTCTTCTTCGGTTATCTGTTCATCGTTTTTTTTGATATGCAGAATTGAATTGACAATGACCGTCGAGGCCGACAGCAGCTTGACGACTGGTGCGAATAAAACGCTGACCACAGAGATTACCGGAGCAACGACGCAGGCGACTTTTTCCGGGTTGCTCAGTCCGATAGATTTGGGAACCAATTCGCCGATGACGATGGAAATATAGGTGGTGAAAGTTATAACCGTCACCATCGCAATCTCATCCGCATACGGTGCTAAAAATGAAATACGGTGAAAAAAAGGTTCAATGTCCTCTGCAAGGCTTGTACCGCCGTACGCACCGGTCACGATTCCTATCAGAGTAATGCCGATCTGGATTGCTGAAAGAAATTTTTCGGAGTTTTCTCCCAGTTTAAGAGCTGTCCGTGCTCCGTTGTTTGTCTGTTCCAATTGCTTAAGTTTGATTTTCCTGCTCGACACGAGAGCAATTTCCGAAAGAGAAAAAAAACCGTTGAGCAGTATCAGTGCAAAAATAATCAGTAGTTCCACGTATTCCCCTGTCTTTCCGACATATCATCAATTTTCGAGTTTATCTTATTTGGGTTAGAAAAACAACTGACCGGGCGCATTCCGCGCAGCGCGGACAGTAAGTTCGCTTACGCGGTGAATCTCGTTCCGCCGCATTGCTGCGGCCTGTCATTCGTCCATAATCGTTATTTCCACCCGTCTGTTCAAAGCCCGTCCTTCTTCCGTGTCGTTCGACGAAACCGGGTCGGTGGCGCCCTTTCCCTGCGTAAATATGTGGTATGCGTCCCGTACACCGAGCGTGATGAGATACTGTGCGACGGATCCTGCGCGTTCTTCCGAGATGCGCTTCCGTTCTTTTGCAGTGCCCCTGAGCGCAGCGTGCCCGGTGACGAGCAGATCGTTGTCGTATTCGTGCAGAATACCTGCGATTTTCTGCAGCTTTACTTTTTCACTGTCGCGAAGCTCCGACGAATCCGGGAGAAACTGTATTTTGTCAAGACTGATTGTTAATCCTTTTTCACCTTTTTTTACAGTGACATTTTCAAGCCCGAGGTTGTTCACAATGTCCTGTACCTTTTTCATGTTGTCGTCGGTGTTCGTCGTGGTGAACTCCGTTACTTCTGCCTCTGCCGTTCCCCTGAACGTGAATGTATCGCCGTAGAACGTTTCTATAATAATCCGGAACTCCTCACTGTAGTGGTCGAGTTCGCCGCGTTCGTTATCCCAGTACAGCGTCTGGTGCGAATAGCCCGTCGTCACGGCGGGTCGGTTCATAAGTTCCGCCGTCGAACCGGACACAGCTCCTCCGTCGTTTGTCTTTCCCGGTTTCGGGCTTTCATAATACAGATTGTACCGCACGTCGACGACGTTGAATCTTCTTCCGTCGCTGTTTTTTACGGTTCCTTTGTATTCGTATGCTGCGGTGAAGGGAACCTTGAACGGCTTTTCTATCCCGAACGTACGGCGGAGATCGTGCGCTTCATATCCCGGCGCGGTCCATGTGTCGCCGGGCTTTACGGCATATTCGGGGAAAACCGGATCGTCCCGGACGACGGGCATAAAGTATGTGTCTTCCATCGTGTAGATTCCTCGGGGACTCCGCGTGAACACGCTGGAATATTCGTCGCCCCACGAAAAGTGCGTACCGTCGTAACTGCTCGTGGAATCCTCCGCCGTCATGAAGTCCGCACTGCATGTTCCGCTTCCGTCTTCCGCGACGCCGGTCACTTTTACCGAAATGCGCGTCAGTATTTCCGCATGATGATTCAAATTATTATTAATAAGAACGTCCTCGTGCACCTTCGAGAGAATGCGGTATGAATCGTCTTTGCGGTATTTGAACGTAAACGCTTCCGGTTCGGCATTCGTATCAACCGGGGAAACGTCCGTCTGAGCGTACAGGGAAAGAGCCGAAACAAGACAGCAGACAATCAGCGGAATTTTTTTACGCATTGAAAAAACGTGCATCATGGATTACCTCGTCTCTATTATCGGCATATCATCCGTTCCTCATGACCTTTCTGCAGACTTGCACCGGACGCCGTCTCGTGATACGTTTACGGCATGACTTCTTTCATACAATCGGTTTATGCGGCGTTTATCTCGTTCCCCGCCGCGGCGCAGGTATTTATACTGATAGTTCTGTCGGTTCTTCTGCTCGTTGCCGTGTTTTTTATCGGGAAAAATGCCGGACGGCATTTTGAGCGGCGCATAAACGAGGAAAATATACGCCTTATACGAAGCGACGCAGTAAAGCGTTCGCGCGCGGTGCTCGGCGGACAGATGGTCGAGCAGGTCGCGCCGTTTCTGCCCGGGTTTCCGTGCAATCCCGCCGACGTGCGTTTCGTCGGCAAGCCCGTCGATTTTATCGGTTTTCCCGGAGCAGCAGAAGGGAAACCTGTTGATGAAGTGCTGTTTATTGAAGTAAAGACGGGAGTGTCCGCCCTTTCAAGACGGGAACGGGAAATAAAGGACGCGGTGAAAGCCGGCCGCGTGCGTTACGTCGAATACCGCGAACCGGAAGCGGCGGGCGACGAAATAGTGTCGATTGCGGACGTATCGCCCGCGAGGTAGGCTTCACACCTGTCCGCGCACATCGGTTTTCCGCGGAGATATCCCTGTACGATTCTGCAGTTGAATTTTTCAAGAAGCGTAAGCTGCGATGCGTTTTCGACGCCTTCCGCAATCGTATCAAGTCCCATCTTCGAGACCATATTAATAATCGAATTCGTGATGTTCGCCTGAATGCCGTCGGAAGCGGTTATATCGTTTATGAACGATTTGTCTATTTTGAGCGTATCGAGCGGCAGCATCTGCAGATAGCTGAGCGACGAATATCCGGTGCCGAAGTCGTCGAGCGAAACGCGGAGTCCCATATTCTTGACGTATGCGAGCGTCTGAACGGCCATGCGCATATTGTCTATCATGACGCCTTCCGTGATTTCTATTTCGACTGTATCGGGCGAAATATCGTATTTACTTAACGTGTCCGCAAGACTGGGGAGGAAATCGTCGTGTTTCATTTGAACCGGAGAAACATTCACCGACATAATTCCTTTGAAGCCGTATTTTGTCTGCCAGTACTTGAGTTTCTCAAACGCCGTGTTGAGTACCCATTTGCCTATCGGAACAATGAGACCGCATTCCTCGGCGAGCGGTATGAATGTTGCAGGAGGAATATTTCCCGCTTCATCGTCGTGCCATCGTATGAGCGTCTCGAATCCCCTGAGTTCACCTGTCTTAATATCGAACTGCGGCTGGTAATACTGTTCGAAGCTGCTCGAAAGAACTGCAGTCGTGAGTTTTGCCTGCATCGACATTTTCTGCAGGAACAGTTTCTGCATGTCGATTTCGAAATTAACAAATCTGTTTTTTCCCTGCTGCTTCGCCGTGTGAACGGCCATATCCGCGAAACGCAACAGCTCGCCGTCCTGTTCCGAGTCGTCGGGAAAAACCGCAATGCCGCCCGAAATGCTTATATTCGCGTTGCAGAACGCTTCGAATATCGTATCCGTTATATTAATTATGGAATCCGAACTTTTCTCGTTTTCGAGCAGCAGCATGAACTCGTCTCCGCCCATGCTGAACAGTTCGATGTTCTCATTGACGAAATTCCGCAGCACGTCGGCGACACGCTTTATGAGCGCATCTCCCGCAGCCTGTCCGTTCACATCGTTTACGTTCTTAAGATTGTCGATATCGAGCGACAGGATTCCGAACTTGGTCTCCGTGTACCGCGCGGTATCGATCGCCATTTCGAGCGCATCCTTGAGACAGTTTCGGTTGGGAAGGTGCGTCAGCACGTCGTGATATGCTATATCCCGGAGTTCCTGCGAATGGTGTTTTTCTTTCGTAATGTCGGTAAGCATGACAACGATATATCCGCTGTCGTCGGTCCGTTCCATTTCAATATGGAACCATGCTTTGTTTACAGGTGAATAGCATGTGGTCTCGCTTTTCAGGCCGTCCATTGCTGTTTTTACACCCATTTTGAACCAGGGAATATCCTGGCTTATTTTCGACTTGAACTGCGAGAACAGCAGGCTTTCGCTTACGACGTAATTTGCTGCTCTGCTGAACGCTTCGTTTTGAAAAGTCACATGGAAATCTATTATTTGTTTTTCCGAATCCAGAACAGGTTCCGCCACAAGCACAGGTGAAGAAATCGCATTGATGATATTTTTAAAGTTGAAGTTCATAATTAGGTAGTCCCTATTATAAAGTACAATCATCACTTTGTCAAAAAAAACGGACTTTTATGACAATGCATTAATATATCATAAAAGTCCGCTTATTAATAATAAAAACTCCGTATCAGTCGGCTGTAAAGCGGATGTCCTGCCAGAGTTCGTTGTATTTCTCAAGTCCCTCGCCGACGTCCATCTTAAGTTCGCAGTTGTTCATTTCCTCCGCTTTGTACATCGGAGTCGTTTTCATGTACTGCGCTGCGTCTGTATTGACGAACGACGGGAACCTGAACGCGTCGAGGAACTGCGCATACACTTCCGGCTCATGGATGAAGTTGATGAATTTCATTGCAAGATCGTAATGTTTCGCATCCTTGAGTATGACCATGGAATCGATGTACATCGGGCCGCCTTCTTTCGGAATGAAGAAGTCTATCATATCCGCCTGCTTGTCTTCAGGAACTTCTCCGTACACCACTTCGGCATAGCCCTGGCACACCCAGAAATCTCCGGAAGCGAACGATTTCCCGAATCCTTCCGCGTCGAATTTAACAAGATTCGGTTTCCAGCTGTTGATGATGAGATCCGCGGCCGATTTCAGCTCCCCGTCTTCGAGAGAATTGACCGAGTGTCCCTGATACTTGAGCGCGTCTCCCATGACTTCGCGCATGTCGTCCATCATCGAGGCGTGTCCCTTAATCCGCGGGTCCGCGAAGATATTCCAGCTTTTGTCGTAGTTCGAGAGCTTCTGTTTGTTGACTGCGATGCCGGCTGCGCCCATATAATACGGGACACAGTATTTCATGGTCGGATCGTACGTCGCTTTTTCGAGAACCGCCGGATTGATGTATTTCTTATTCTCAAACTGATTCTGGTCGATTTCCTTAAGCATTCCCTGATTGATCATGATTGAAGCGTAATCCTGGGACGGAAACGTGATGTCGTATCCCGTCGCACCGGCCTTGAGTTTCGCATACATGACTTCGTTCGAATCGAACGTATCCACTTTTACCGTACAGTTGTATTTCTGCTCGAACTCTTTAAGCACCTCATCGGGAGTATAGTATGTCCAGTTGAACAGATACAATGTACCGGATGCAGATTCTTCAGTACCGCCGCTTTTCTTTGAGCACGACGATAAAGCCAGAGCGCCGCAGAGCACTGCCGCGGCTGCAATCGTAATATTGATTTTCTTCATTTCTATCCTCTTCCCTGCTTAAGATAAAGGCCCGCAGACGCGGGTCTTGTAAACAAAAATCAGTGCGACGCCGCGAACGTCTTGAGCCCTTTCCGCATGATGAACGCAAGAAGACACGTCGCCGTAATCATTACGCATGAAAGCGAGTTGATTACCGGAGACACGCCGAAGCGGATCATGGAATAGACGTAGAGCGGCAGCGTCGTCGACCCCGGGCCCGCGACGAAGAACGTGATGACGAAATCTTCGAGCGACATCGTGATCGCCATGAGGAAACCGGAAACGATTCCCGGCATCAGCGACGGCACGATTACTTTAACGAGCGTCTGTGCGTCAGTCGCGCCAAGGTCGTGGGCGGCTTCGATGATGGAGAAATCGAACTCGTCGAGGCGCGCTTTCACCATAAGAAACACGAACGGCAGACAGAATGTCGTGTGCGCCGCAAAAATTGTGAAGAGGCTGAGCGGCATTCGTATCCCGCTGAAAAAAATCAGCATGGAGATGCCTACTATTACTTCGGGGAGAACCATCGGAAGATAGGTGATGGCTTCGATGAAGCGGCGTCCTCCGAATTTGTACCAGTTGCATCCGATGGCGGCGAGCGACCCGAGCAGCGTGGACACAGCCGCGGACGTGAATGCGACTATCAGGCTGTTGAGCAGCGCTTCCCACAGCGGCTCTGACTCGAAAATGAGTTTCCGGTACCAGATGAGCGACGGACGCGTGAACTCCGCACCTTTGCTTTCGTTGAACGAATAAATGATGATTACGAAGAGCGGAATGAACAGAAACAGAAGCGTAAGTACGAGTACCGTCTTCGACAGCGAGAATACCGGCGCGTGTTTTTTCCAGCTTTTTTTTGCATGTCGCGCGGGCTCCTCCATTTTTTTCTTACCGAGTGCAGGAAACAAAAAGAAAAACAGGTTGTTCACTTTTGTCCCCCTGTAACATAATTTTCCTCTTTATTCGAAACCGATTTCAATTTCGCATCGCTCTTGTTCGCGCGTGAAATCCACAGGATGCCGAAGACGCTCACGAACGTGATGACCATGGAAAAGGCGGCTGCGAGCGGCCAGTTGCGGGTCTTCTGCACCTGATCGACGATGATGTTTCCGAGCATGTACGAATCCTTTCCGCCGACGAGCAGCGGCACCGTGTATGCGCCGAAAACTGGAATGAACGTAAAAATGACGGCCGTAATGATGCCGCTCTTAATGCCCGGTATGAGCACTTTGAACATCGACTGAGGTTTTGTTGCGCCGAGGTCGCGTGCGGCTTCGAGCAGCGAAAAATCGAATTTGTCGATCGACGTGAAAATCGGCAGAATCGCGTACGGCAGATACATGTACACCGACACGAGAATGACAGCTCCCTGATTGTAGAGAAACTGAACGTAATTCTTCGTAATGTGCAGGCCCATGAGCAGCTGATTCAGGATACCGTCGTTGTTAAGAATGGACATCCACGCAAATATGCGGATGAGCGAGTTCGTCCAGAACGGAATGATGACCAGAAACAGCAGTACTGTCTGATGCCTGCTTCGCGCCATGGCGTATCCGCAGGGGAGGGCGAGCAGAATCGTAATGAACGTCGAGACGACGGCTATCCTGAGCGTGCGCAGAACGAGGATGCCGTATTTCGGATTGAGCATCTGTTCGTACGCGCGGAGCGTGAACTGCGGTTCGACGCCTCCGTAAACGCCTTTTTTGAGGAAACTGTATATCGTAATGATGACGAGCGGAGCGATGAAAAAGACGATGAACCAGAGCCCCATAGGCCATGAGTACAATGCTCCCTGATTGATTTTATTTTTCCGTTGGGCAGCCGGCGGTCTCACATCTGTCTTTTTCATTTGTCTATATCCTCGACGATATATCCGTCGTCGGCAGACCACGAAACGTACACCTTATCCTTCCACTGAATAACGGGACCGTTGTCGAGATAATCGGTATGCTGTTTGAAGACTTTGATGAGCGCGCCGTTTTCCAGCCGGACGTAGAATTTCGACTGAAATCCGGAATACACAGGTTCTTCAACGATGCCGCTGAAAACATTAATATCTGTCCGTCCGCCCGTTTCCGGCGGTTCTTTTGTAATTCTGATTTTTTCAGGTCTGATTGTAAACGCTACTTTTTGATCTTTTGAAGTGTGGACATAGTCCGTGACCTGCATATAGCGGTCAAGACTTGCGGTCGCTGCCGTATCCGATGCGAGCGGCGCCTGTTTTCCCAGTGCCGGAACGGAGAGTGTGACCATGTAGTCGGGAGGCTTGCCGTTAGTTTCGTGAGGAACGCAGTCTGCAACCTGAGCTTCGAACAGATTCGTTTCGCCGATGAACTGCGCAACGAACTGCGTGGACGGACTTTCGTAAATCTCCGACGGAGTGCCGATCTGGAGCACGTGTCCGGCGTTCATAACCGCAATGCGGTCGGAGACGGAGAGCGCTTCGCTCTGATCATGGGTAACATATATGAACGTAATACCGATTTTGTCGTGCAGATTGTCGAGGTCGATCAGCAGGTTCGCGCGGAGCTTCGCGTCGAGCGCGGAAAGCGGTTCGTCGAGAAGCAGAACTTTCGGCTCGTTGATGAGTGCACGCGCGATTGCGACGCGCTGCTTCTGTCCGCCTGAAAGCTGATTCGGCTTTTTATCGATATGGTCGTCGAGCTGGACAAGATGCACGTAGTACCGTACTTTTTCGTCGATCGTTTTTTTGTCGAGTTTTTTAAGACGGAGCGGGAATGCGACGTTTTCATACACGGTAAGATGCGGGAACAGCGCATACGTCTGGAAAACGGTATTCGAATGACGTTTATCCGGCGGTAACGGAATAACGTTCGTATCGTCGAACAGAACAGTTCCGCCGTCGGGAAACTCGAATCCTGCAATAATGCGGAGAAGTGTTGTTTTTCCGCATCCGGAAGGTCCAAGCAGCGAGAAAAATTCTCCCGGCTGGATCGTAATGCTGACGTCGTCCAGAGCGGTGAAATCACCGAACTTCTTGGAGACGTGATCGATAGTAACCTGGCTCCCTTTCAATTCAAGAACCTCGTAAAAAATGATAGAACCGCGCAGAAGGCGGTTCTCTTATGAAGTTACATTATGTAAGGGATACATTGCTGTTAATCGGCGGATTTGTCAATAGTTTTGCTGAACAATACATGATTTTTTTATACCCCCGGCAGGTCACAGCATGCGCGAAAGAATCATGTAGACGATTGTTCCGCCGAAGATACTTATCATAGGGTTGCGTCTCCATAGGTGCAGAACAGTAGTGAACGCAAGCGCCGTGAACGACGGGAGACCCCACGGCTTCGACTCAAACCTGATGTCCTTGAGGCAGTAGACGACGAGGATCGCCATGACCATCGGCGGAATGTATTTTTCTATAAAGCATATGATGCGCGGCGGATTGCGGCGCGAGAACAGCAGAAACGGAAACGCCCGCGTTGCAAGGATCACGAGCGCGGAGACAAATACTGCGGAGAGCACCGCCGCAAGTGTGAGCTGTGAGTTCATTTCCGCACCTCCGCGTCAGAGGTTTTGCCGAAGCTGCGGCCCCGTATGAGGATGAGCGCCGCAATGCCGAACGCAAGCGCCGCAATGAGAATATTCCCCGACGGCATGACGCCGAAGCGTGCGAGCAGAACGGCCGCGACGGCCGCAGCCGCTCCGATTACCGGCGGCAGAAAATCGCGCGATTTTTCGAGCTGTTCAATCAGCAGCACGGCGAACAGAGCGGTGAGGGCAAAATCGACGCCCGTTAAGGAAAACGGGATGAGTTTGCCCGCCGCGGCTCCTATTGCGCTGCCTGCGATCCAGTATGCCTGATCGAGCAGCGCAATAGTGCCGTAGTATTTCCCCGCATCGGCACCTTCCGGCACGTCGCAGCCCGTGAGAATGGAGTACGTTTCGTCGGTAAGCGCGAAGATAAGATACGGTTTCCATTTTCCGACGTTTTTGAATTTTGTTATGAGCGAAAGCCCGTATACGATGTGCCTGATGTTCACAAGCAGCTCGGTGAGCGCTATGGTGCCGAGCGACGCGCCTGCCGCAAAAAGTCCCACGGCAATATACTGCCCCGCGCCAGCGTACATCACTGCGCTCATGACGGGAGCAACCCATGCAGGATAGCCTGCGTTTACGATTATGAGGCCGAACGGAATGCCTATTGCAATATATCCGAAAAAGACGGGCAGCGTCGTCTTCACTGCCGATGTAAAATACGCTTTATTCATTTTAGTCCTGTTTATTTTTTTTATTATATATGTTTGTATTTCAAGAGTCAAAGACGGCACTCAGGAACGTACCTTTGCCTGCTTATTGCATAAAGTAAAGTCTTTTTTTTCAGGTTTTATAGCCTTTGCCAGAATCAGGGCTAATTTTGCGGAGGCAGGTCCTATCATCTCGTACAAAACCGACGAAGAAAGAATAATTACTGAAAGCAGAGAGCCCATGGCTGCGGGCAGTATCCGCTGTCCCAGAACGGCAAGACCGATGGAAACACCTGCCTGAGGTATCAGCGCAAGACCGAGGTAATTACGGATTTCCGAAGGTGCTTTTGTTGCGATCGATCCGACAAACGCTCCGGCATATTTACCGATTATGCGTACGAAAAAGTATGCAATACCTATTATGCCGGCCGTACGGAGGGATGTTATATCAAGGCTCATTCCTGAATGGACAAAAAAGAGTATGAAAAAAGGCTGAGCGAAACTATTTATCTGTCTGAACATTTTTTTGTCGTGGTTTTTATTTGCATAGACGGTTCCGAAAGCCATACAGGAAAGCAGAGGGGATACGTCAAGTGAATCGCAAATGCCGGTTATAAGCAGAATACACAGGAGCGCAAGAATCAGTCTGTCGAAGTTCGAACTCTTTTCCGTGATAATTTTGCAGAATATCCACCCGAAAAGACCGCTCGTAACTATCGTCAGCAGATTCAGGGCAATCGGATACAGGAATACTCCGGGATTAAGACGAACACCTGAATTCAGCGTTTGTGCAACGGCGGTACATAGACTGAAGGCGATCAGAGCAACGGCATCATCAAGAGCGACAACCTGAAGAAGCGTAGTGACGAACGTTCCCTTTGCTTTATATTGCCGTATAGTCATAATGGTAGAGGCCGGAGCCGTTGCACTGCCGGTTGCACCAAGTATGAGCGCAAACGAAACCGGAAGATGAAAAGCAAAAATCATCAGGATAGAAACTGCGGCCGCGGCAACAAGGGCCTCACAGAACGTGAGAAAAATAATGCGTGATCCGCTTTCCCTCAAAGATGACAGCTTCAGATATTTCCCGACACCGAATGCAATAAAAGCAAGCGCTATATCGGAAACGAAATCCATTCCATCTATAATCGTTTGAGGAATAAGATGCAGGCAGAACGGACCTATCAAAATGCCCGAAAGTATATATCCGGTAACATTCGGCAGCCGGAACAGATGCATAATTTTTGCCATAGCGAATCCCGCAAACAGTAACAGGGCAAGGCCGGTAACAACGTTCATAACAACCTCCTGATAAATCCTCTTGATAATACTTGTTGTATCATATAAAGTAAAATTATATTATTTTTTGCCGGTATTAATTTTTTTTATAAGGATGATGTCATGGTGGATCAGAAAATCATAACGCTGCTGACGCTGGCGAAAACAGGGAACTACACGAAAGCCGCGGACATCCTCTGCATAACGCAGCCTGCAGTAAGTCATCAGATCAGACTTCTTGAAGCGCAGTATGGAATCAAAATTTTTACGAAAGGCAGGAAGGGGCTCAAAACTACGCCGGAAGGCGACATACTGCTGGAATACGCACGGAAAGCCGTGTCTCTCTCTGAGCGGGTAAAACAGGCAATCGAAGACAGCCGGAATTGCATACAGCGCTTCACTGTAGGCGTAACACCGACTCTTGGGGAAAGCATAGTATCGCAGATATTCGCACCGTACTGCAGGGAACATCCGGAGGCGCATATTGCCATCGTTACGCACAACCTCAAAAAAATCGGGAATATGCTGAAATTGGACGAAATAGACTGGGCTATCGTAGACGGCACTATACCAGGTGACGAGTATGCGTCCGTCCTCCTCGATACGGATTATCTGTGTCTGGTAGTTTCACCTATGCATAGATTTGCAAAAATGAAAACGGTATCTCTGTCTGAACTGAAGAAAGAAAAACTTATCATGCGTTCACCCAATACCGGTACCCGCACATTATTTGAAAACCATCTGCTCAGCCGTTCCGAAGATATCAGAAATTTCAATATAATTATAGAGATAGACAATATTACGACAATAAAAGAGCTTGTCTCTTCAAATCTCGGTGTATCAATCATCGCTCACAGCGCCTGCAAGGCAGAAGAAGCTTCAGGCACTTTGGTTGTAGTGCCGATACAGAATCTTACAATGATCCGTGAAATCAACTGCATCTTCAGAAAAGACTCACGGCATATGGAAATACTGGAAGATATCGATAAAATCTATACGAATTCCGATAACATGTAATAATCAGTCCGATATATCCCTGCACATACTGATTATGATGATGGCGTCTGGATTGTCCGGAAAACAGGATCTGCATACTGTTCGTTTTCCTGTGGTATTTTCAAACGATTTGTAGTATTATTGTCGTATATCGATTTTAGGAGATTTAGTTATGGTATCATTGATTGCCGGAATTATTCTTATTGCATTTACCGTGTTTTCGCTTCTGCCTTCATGCCCGCTCAACTGGGGTGTAGACGTACTTGCATTCCTCCGCGGAAGTCTCCCTGTCATTGCCGCTCTCATCGGCCTTATCTGCCTCTTTATCGGTGCGGCGGATATAAAGGACAAAAAGGAAGCCGCAAAAGAAGAAAAAGAAGCGCGCGACCGCGAATCTAAAGAAGAAAAGAAGGACTGATTGACATTCAGCCTCCAAAAAGGGTATAGTATGCTTCCCCGTATATGGAAGCGGTGACTGCTCATCACTGATTCCTGTATTTTCTGTCGGATGCAAAGGCTGGAAATACGTAAAACTTTATTTTGTAAGGTATATACATGAACACGATTTTCGTAAAAGAACCGGAACAGAAGCGCACATGGTACATCATCGACGCAGCCGGAAAACCGCTCGGACGCGTTGCTGCTAAAGCCGCACACATACTCCGCGGAAAGAACAAACCCACATTCGCAACAAACCAGAACATGGGTGATTACGTAATTATTATCAATGCAGGAAAAGTTGCAGTTACCGGCGGTAAGGAACAGAAAAAGATTTACTACAAATACACCGGTTTTGTCGGCAACCTGAAGCATCATAACTTTGAGACAATGATTGAAAAACATCCTGAGGAGCCGCTTATTATTGCGATTAAAGGCATGCTCCCTCATACACGTCTCGGACGCGCTATGTTTGACAATGTAAAGATTTATGGCGGTGCCGAGCATCCTCATAAAGCACAGAATCCGCAGCCTCTTGAAGTGTGAGTAGGAGTTTTAAATGGTAAAGAATTTGGCAATCGGTACAGGCAGAAGAAAGACAGCTGTAGCCCGCGTATTCGTCCGCGAAGGCTCAGGTAAAATTGTTGTTAACGGAAAAGATGCAAAAGAGTATTTTGATACGGACGAACAGGTGCAGGTTGTTCATCAGCCGCTTCTCGTCACTTCCAACGACAACAAATACGACATCATGATCAACGTTATAGGCGGCGGTCTTAACGGTCAGGCGGCTGCGTGCCTTCACGGCATTTCACGCGCGCTTGTTCAGATCGATCAGGATTCACGTACGGCGCTGAAATCAAACGGATATCTTACCCGCGATTCCCGCATGGTCGAACGCAAAAAGTATGGCCAGAAAGGCGCCCGCAGAAGATTCCAGTTCAGCAAGCGCTAAAACTTGGTTATTTCTGCAGCAGAGCAGGTTTCTCCCGGGCGTATTAAAATTGCAACCGCGGACGGACCTGCTTTTTTTATACGTACAGTTTATTTGCAGTGCGTCGATCCCGAACTGATTATCCCGGCTGCGGAATTCTCCGGCGAAGAAGAGCAGGATGTGCTCGATGCAGGTCTGTGCTATGCCGCCGAATCGAAGGCCTCTGCGTATCTTGCGCGCGCGGAACAGTCCCGCTTCGGTCTGTCGCGCAAGCTCGTTTCCAAAGGCATGGAGAAGCAGTATATAGACAAAGCGCTTGATTATCTGAAGAATGCACGCTTTCTTTCCGATTCGCGGTATGCATCAGCATGGCTTAACTGCAGAAAAGCAGCGCATCATGAAGGACGTATACGCCTTGCAGCGGAGCTTGCATCGAGAGGAATCGACAGGCATACTGCCGAGGACGCGCTCAACGAATATTTTGAGGAAAATCCTGAAGACGGGGAGTGCAGAAAGGCTGTGGAAAAATGTATGCGGCGCGGAATGGATTACGACAAAACCGTACATTGTCTTATTCAGCACGGATTTTCACCGGGAATGACGGCAGCAGTGATGGATACTTTCACATATCAGGAGAAAAAAAGTAGATAAAATCCGGAAAAAAGGTTATAATAAAATATCTGTTTCTGCAAAAGGTGAGAATTACAATGTCAAAGAAAATTGAAAAACCGGTGATTTACTCGGCACTTGAAGTTGCGAATATCTGCGGAGTTGTTAATCAGACCGCTATAAACTGGATAAACAACGGGTATCTTAAGGCCTTCAAAACACCGGGCGGTCAGTACCGTGTTTATCCTGACGACCTTGTCGATTTTATGAGCGGCCGCAATATGCATATTCCGATGAAGCTGCTCAGTTCGTGCACGAACAGGGCGGCATATAATTCAGGAACAATGCTTGTCATCGACGATGACAAGACATTTAATACGCTCATAGCAAGTTTTATCCGCAGCCGATTTCCTTCTCTTGAAGTACTTCAGGCATATGACGGTTTTGATGCCGGCGTCCAGCTTTTTTCGAAGCGGCCGCGCTGCATTATACTTGATCTTGATTTGCCCGGAGTCGACGGTTTTGAATTGTGCCGCAAAATCAACGAAAACAAAGAATACGGAAAGCCGGCAGTTATCGTCGTTACGGCGCTTCAGAGCGTCGAGGATGAGAAGAAAATCGAGGAGCTGGGAATCGTCAAATTTTTCAGAAAACCGCTCAAACTCGACGAACTTGCCGCGGTAATAGACGCGGTATTCAAAGATTAAGCAGACCGTACGCTTATTTTATGTATATATACGCCGGATAGGGAATGTCCGGCCGGATTTCGTCGGCGAGGGCCTGCGGCAGACCGAGCCTGCTCAGCGTCGTGCTGCCGGTAAGGCGGGTTGCCGCTCCCGAGAGGATGTCGAAAAAGTTTTCGCTCCTTTTATAACGGTACGTGATGACCTTTGCCGTGCCGATTGTTGCCCGTTCCGAAAGATTTGACACAGCGTCGTCCCATGAACCGATGTGGTCGATCAGGCCGTTCTTCTGTGCCTGGGCTGCTGTATAAATGCGTCCGTCGGCCAGCTTTTTTACGTCGGCAGGCTTCATACCGCGGCTTTCGGCGACAATACCGGTAAACTGCTCATACGCTTCGTCGGCGACGGACTGCATGATGGCGCGCTGTTCGTCGGTCAGCGGACTGTTGTAGTTGAGCATGTTCTTGTTTTTCCCCGCAGTGATTGTCTCGGATTTTACGCCGAGTTTTTTGAGCAGTTCCGTCGCATCGATCGATTCCCCTGCAATGACGCCGATGGAACCGGTGAGTGTGTTGCGGTTTGCATAGATGCTGTCGGCCGCGCATGCGATATAGTATCCGCCGGAAGCTGCGAGCGGCCCCATGTACGCGTATACGGTTTTACCGGTTTTTTTATAGTCGCAGAGCGCGAGATACACTTCATCGGCCTGATAAACGCCGCCGCCTGGCGAGTTGATGTACAGCAGAATCGCCTTGTTGTTTTCGTCGTAGATAAGCGCGTTGATTGTTGAGAGCAGCCATTCCTGATTGTACGTTTTATTTGCGTCTTCGATAGTGCCTTCAATATATAACGCCGCTATATACTGTTTTCTGAGTTTTCTCACGGGTTCGGCATCCCTGAAAAAGATGCGTTTCTGCGAAGGTTCCAGAGCCGGATTGCCTGTAGCGTTCGTCCCGCTGCCTGTCGATTCGTATACTCCGATTCCGGCTATTGCTGCGGTGATAATCAGAATGACGACAAAGACGACGATTCCCGTTTTTTTTGATTTTCGTGACATAGTTGTTTCCTTACTGTTTCAGGTCTTCCGCCGTAATGACCTGTGTTTCAAGTGCATGTTTCATGAGACCGTGGTACGCGTTTGTCATGGACATATTGATGTAGGGAATAAGCCAGATGAAGCCGATTCCGCAGGTGAGGCAGGCGAGGAATCCCCAGCCTATAAAACTCAGCCACATCACGAAGATATCCCATTTAAAACCGTTTGTAATCCGTTTGCTTATATTGAGCGCCTTCGGCACTGATATTTCGGGAAATTCTGCGACGATAAAGTACGTCTGGGAATAGGCAACTGTTTTGACGATTCCCGGAATGATGAACAGAAGCGTCCAGAGAATAATCCACAGATACATCCACAGAGAGGCAAGAATCGCACGCCACCAGTTACCGAATCCTTCCATAAAGTCGCCGAAACGGACGGGCTCGGGACTGCGCGACATTTTAAGATATACGTGATACTGGGCCATGGTGATTATCGCCGTAATGAAAAATGATACCCAGCTGCATATACGTTCAAGCGGCGTTTCTTTATAGGATGCCGCAACCTGTCTGTACATTGTCCAGAAATTCGACGCGGCTGCCGCGCCCTGTGCCTCAATACTGTCCGCCAGATTCCGCATGTAGGGAACTTCCAGCAGTACCGTGATTACGAAAGCAATAAGCGTCATTACCACCGGCAGAGTCCAGCGTTTTTTCAGCTGAATACGCGCGAATTCCTTGTATTTTGCTCTGTTGAACATACGTCTTCTCCTGATTTGGTCGTCGATGATTATTTATCGTAGAACATTATGAATGCACCGTCAAGTTAAGCGCCTGCAGCGGCAAGCATCTCGTTGTAATATCTGCTTTCTACCGCCGAAAGAGGAATGCCGCATCGTACGAACAGCCCTTCGATGCACCTGCGTGCTGCTGCGACTGATTTTTCGTCTTCCGTACCGCTCAGTATCTCGATCTCAAGAAAATCGCCGAGCGGCGGCACCGTGCACAGTTCGATATGCGCTTTTCCTTCGTCGGCAGGTGCATACCAGCCTTCCGTAATTTTATGCTTCGTGCGGGCAACAGTGAATCCCGCATCTGCGAGAAGCGCTTCAAGCGCGGAACTGTCCGACAGCGTGCATTCCCTTTCATCGTTGACTTCAATCGGAGTGCCGCCTGCGCCCATTCGCTGTTCCTTCCGCTTGTAGGTAAAAATGACGCTGGTCCGCACTGAATTTCCGGTTTCGCGCGTCTCCCTCCTGATGCGGCAGCTCAGATAACCGCCGTTGTCCGAGGCCGCGCGTCCGTCCGCCGGCAGATGATAGTATGTGTCTTTTTTATCGGCTTTTCCGTCGTACTCCGCAAATGCATTCAGCGTTTCAATAACGTGCCTGCGGTCGGCGACGTGGGCTTTCAGTTCTATTTCGTACATGCGGATATAGTAATACACTTTGCAGGATTATGGTATAACCCTGAATAGTCCCGAAAAACATCTGCAAAAATACACGAATGTATTTTTGCAGACCAAAGTCGCGTATTCGTGCGCTTGCCTGATTACGCTTCTGCTCGGGCTGAAACTTTTTTCGTACTTTATGGTATATTAGTTACATAATGAAACTGATTTGCGCTCCTATGGCGACGCTTACGCATGCCGGATTCAGATGTATTGTGGAAAAATTCGGCGGATGCGACGAGTATTATACGGAGATGATAAACGCCGGCTCGTTCGTGAACGGCGGACCGTTTGAGAAATATTACGTCATTCCCGATCCGGTCCCCTCTAAAGTCGTCTGGCAGCTGACAGGAAAGGATACTGCGCATATGGCGCAGGCCGCTGCAATGCTTGCGCTTCTTCCCGGTATAGGCGTAGACATAAATATGGGGTGTTCCGCACCGGACATCATGAACAGCGGGGCTGGTGTTTCGTGGATGCTGAAGCCTGTGGAAGAAACCCGTGAAATGGTGCGTGAAGTAAAGGCTGCGCTGCGGACTGCGGATGAACGCGGCGGTGCCGGACGGCGGCTGTCGGTAAAGCTCCGTCTCGGCGGCGAAGATTTTACCGACGACGGTTTCTTTGCCTTTACCGACATGCTTGTTTCCGAAGGGGTGATGCAGCTCGCGCTTCATCCTCGCACGAGCAGGGAAAAGTACCGCCTGCCGCCGCGCTGGGAGTACGTCGAACGTCTTGCCCTCCGGTATGAAGGGGAGAGGGTGACTGTCGTGCTGAACGGAGCTGTGCACGACGAGCAGTCCATGAATGCGGCTCTTGCTGCCGCCCCCCACTGCGGCGGCATTATGATTGCGCGCGGGGCGGCCGAGTATCCGTGGATTTTTGCGGAGCTCGGCGCTGCGCTGAATCACACGCGCTTTGCCTGTACGATTGACCGAGAACGGACTGCGCTCGACTTCATCGACATGCTGGAGAAGTATCAGCCAGAGGAATTCCTGAAGACACGGATGCAGCGTTTTTTTGCATATTACTGCCTCGGGTTTTCGTTTGCTCATTATTTCCAGACTCAAATGCTCAACGCGAAGAGTCCCGACGATGCGCGTGAACGCGTGAGGGATTATTTCAGGCGCGAAGCGGGCGATAAATTGTTAATCAGTAATTCCGGAGTTTAATTATGAATGATTCGTATTTGTTTTTCGACATTGAATGCGCGAACTGCTTCAACGGCGAAGGTAAGATGTGTTCTTTCGGCTATGTGCTCACCGACGGCAGTTTCACAGTTCTCGATTCGCAGGATATTGTCATGAATCCGCAGGCGGAGTTCGACTGGTATCTGTTTTCACCGAAGAACAGGTGCCCGCTTGCATATTCGAAAGAATATTTCCGCAGTCAGCGTACGTTCGAGAACTGGTACAAACCCATAAAGGAGCTGCTCACCGCGCCGTACCGCAGAATAATCGGGTTTTCCTCCTCCAACGACGTTAATTTTGTCATTACTGCGTGCAAACGCTACGGACTGCCGCTTATAAACTTTGCGGCATACGACGCGGAGCCGATGCTCAACAACGCGAACGGCGAACGCAAAGGTCTTGAGGCGTGGGCCGAATACTATCACGTTGATACATCCGAACTGCGCGCGCACCGCAGCTGCGACGACGCAATGATGACGATGCTCGTCGTAAAAGCTCTTTGCGGGGCCCAAAATACCGGTATCGGAACGCTGCTTGAAAAGAACCGCGGCACGCTGCTCTCGGTGGAAAAAGCCGAGGCGCAGATGATTGAGCGAAAACGGCGCAACGAAATCATGGGGAAAATAGAGGAATTGTACGGTAAGAAAAACAGACAGCCGCATTCGATCGTGCTCGGCGGAGAACTGTATTCTATCGGATTCAAGATGAAGGGCGACATAGACGAGGCATACCGTATTGCGCGCCTCGTGTACGACAACGGCGGTATGCTCAGCAAGCGGCTGAAGGGCACCGGTACGCTTATACTTGCGGACGACGAAATACGTCCCGACGCACGCAGCGACAGGAGTATAAAGGCAATATCAAAAAGCGATTTCTGCAGTCTTGTCGGAAAATGAGGGAAAAGAAGCGCCTGACCGGAAACGCGCTCATTGCTACTGACATGATTTTATGTTATCCTGAAACTTATAATATTTACTCACTGCAAACCGGTAGTGAGACCAGGAGTTACTAATTATGGCAGAAGTCGATCACAAATGTACGTTGGATAAAATCATCAGTCTCTGCAAGAGACGCGGTTTTGTTTATCAGTCGAGCGAGATTTACGGCGGTCAGGCCGGAGCGTGGGATTACGGTCCTCTCGGTGTAGACCTGAAGAAAAACATTCAGGCTGCATGGTGGAAGGAAATGACCCAGCTCCACGACGATGTCGTCGGGCTCGACGCCGCCATCTTCATGCATCACACCGCATGGGAAGCGAGCGGACATGTCGCCCATTTTTCCGATCCTATGATCGACTGTACCGAATGCAAGTCGCGGTTCCGTGCCGACCAGCTGATTGAAGACTACTGCGCTTCCCACAACGTGACACCGGCTAAACCTGTCGACACGATGACGCACGAAGAGATGAAGGCTTTCGTCGAAGATAATAATATTGCGTGTCCGACATGCGGCAAACACAGCTACACCGACGTGCGCGAATTCAACCTTATGTTCAAGACGCATCTCGGACCTGTGGAAAACGACACGTCGATCGTGTATCTCCGCCCGGAAACGTGCCAGGGCATTTTCGTCGACTTCAAGAACATCGTGCAGTCGAACCGCATGAAGATTCCGTTCGGCGTTGCTCAGGTCGGTAAGTCGTTCCGCAACGAAATCATCTTTAAGAACTTCATCTTCCGTACGTGCGAATTCGAGCAGATGGAGATGGAATATTTCTGCAAACCCGGAACGGACGTGGATACGTTCGAGTACTGGCGGCAGCAGCGCTGGAATTTCTATAAGAAATACGGTATTTCCGAGAAGAACCTGCACTGGAAACACCACGACAAACTCGCGCATTACGCGAAGGATGCGTACGACATACAGTACAACTTCCCGATAGGATTCGAGGAAATAGAAGGCGTGCACAACCGCACTGATTTCGACCTGACGCAGCATTCGAAGTTCAGCGGCAAGGACATGGCGTACATCGATCAGGAAGACGGGAACAAGCGCTATATTCCGTACGTTATTGAAACGTCTGCCGGGCTGAACCGCAATCTGCTTATGTTCCTCTGCGAATCGTATGAAGAGCAGAACGTCGCGACCGACGGCGGAGAGGATTACCGAACGGTACTTCATTTTGATCCGCGTCTTGCGCCGATTACCGTTGCCGTGCTTCCTATCATGAAGAAAGACGGACTTGCCGAGCTCGCGAAGGAAATCCAGCACGAACTTAAAGAGGATTTTGTCACCGACTACGACGTGAGCGGCACTATCGGAAAGCGGTACCGCCGTCAGGATGAAGTCGGAACTCCGTTCTGCGTTACGATCGACTATCAGACGAAGGAAGACAACACGGTGACGATCCGCTTCCGCGATTCGATGGAGCAGATACGCGTGAAACGCGAAGAGCTTATTCCCGAGCTGCAGAAGGCAATCAGAAATTACAAGCAGGCGGAGAAAAAATAAGTGGAATACGTACGGCTTGGCAAAACGGATCTTCTGGTAAGCCGCACGGCATTCGGCGCCATGTGTTTGAAAGATGCAGAGAGCGCCGAATCAGCCGGTTCTCTTATCCGCAAAGCGTACGACGCCGGAATCAATTTTTTTGATACGGCGCGCAACGAACCGGACAGCGAGACGCTGCTCGGCGATTCGTTGCACGACATACGGCAGAATGTGCTCGTTGCGACGAAGACTTCCGCGTCGTCGCCGCAGGAAATTCGGCGCGATTTGGACGAAAGTCTCAACGCCATGCACTGCGATTATATCGATCTGTATCAGTACGAAATTACCGGCTTTATTCCGGAAAAGAACGGGCGCGACGGGATTTACGCCGCGCTGCAGGATTTGAAGACGGCCGGAAAGATAAAGCACATCGGCGTAGCGGCGGAAGATTACGAGACGGCAGGCAAAGTAATCAGGAGCGGCATGTATGAGGCGCTTCAGTTTCCGTTCAGCATGATAAGTCCGACCGCAACTTCATCCCTCGTGGACCTCTGTGCGAAATTCGACATGGGATTCATCGCCATGCAGCCGTTGTGCGGCGGTGTGCTTTCTAATATTCCGCTTGCATTCGGCTTCCTGTATCAGTATGAAAACGTCGTTCCCGTCTGGGGGGCGCGGACAATAGAAGAGCTCAATCAGATTTTATATTTCAACGACCACCCGCCCGTCATCGACGATGCATTCAAGCAGGATGTGGAGAAGGCGAGGGCGTTCTTTAATTAGCTGCCGTTGCGGCCGATTGTTTTTAATTTCAAAAGACTTTTCATGACGTCCTCAAGTTCCTGTTTACTGAGTACGCGCACGATTTTCATATCGGTGTCGTTCGTCTGCGCCGTTTTCGGCGTACCGTCGCTCTCTTTTTCGCCGAGCAGCTGGACTATCGGATTTTTCGGATTGTCGGGATTGACGTCGGTCACCTGTCCGATTTTACCGTTGATGAGATAGACGTACGCGCCTATCGGGAAAAGCGACAGGCTGTAAAGCAGCGCCTTGATGACTGTCTCGTCGTACTGATGATTTGCGTTCTTAAGCATCTCCACCATTGCGTCGAATGTGGTCCGCTCTGTCTTGTATTCGCGCGGCGCGGTGATCGCCTCGAACGAGCATGCGACTGCGATTATTTTTGCATAAACTGAAATTTTCTCGCCGGTCAGATGGCGCGGATAGCCTGTGCCGTTTTCCTTTTCGTGGTGCTCGAGAATTCCGAGCTGTATGGTGAGCGGAAACTGAAGTTCCTTAACAATCTCGAACCCGATGACGGGATGGGTCGCAATCTGCGCGCGTTCTCCCTGTGAAAGCTGCTTGTCCGTAAGATACAGCTGCGGCGGCAGCCGTATCATGCCTATTTCATGAA
The DNA here is from genome assembly GCA_002399405.1 of Treponema sp. UBA4873. Taxonomy (GTDB): domain Bacteria; phylum Spirochaetota; class Spirochaetia; order Treponematales; family Treponemataceae; genus Treponema_D. The sequence goes on from DHDP01000018.1 coordinate 373,986, forward strand.
GCATGCATGTTATGCCGAGCTCGATGAGTTTTGACAGGCTCATGTGCAGCTGGAGGCCGATCGTAATTGCAAGCACCGTCGAGCGCATTGAATGAGTCACAAGATAATTTTTGCTGCGTGCCTCCGCGGACGGCGTAATGCGGAGGACGTATCGTCTGTTTTCTTTAATGAATACGCAGAGATCCTTTACTGTGTCGGAAAGCTCGTTCTGGTTGATTTCGCGGTGTGTCGCATACCGCGTATATACGTAGTTGATGTAGTTCATGTATTCGTTGTATACATTCTGAACCGCAGCAAGCCGCGCTTTTTCGGAGTTCTCGAGCGAGCGTGATTTTGCCGCATCTTCAAGCGAGCGTTTTACGGAACTGCTCACGGTTTCCGCCGAGCCGACTTCCGGCACTGCGGATGAAACTGCCGCGTCGGCGCTGTCCGTGATTGTAAAATCGCCGAGACTTACCGTACCTTCGCTTACCACTTCGGGAAATTCCCACTCCGTAAGCGCCTTCAGCACTGACTGAGTGACCGGCACTCCGGCCGGTTCGACGACGAACGCTCTGTCGATAAGAAGATCGCTGTTGAATGAGGTACCGTCTTTTATTTCATTAATTTTATACGTATTCATGGGAACTCTCCCTATACTATCGGCACAATTGAGAGGAAGATTAACTATAAAAGAAAAATTGCAAAAAAAAGTTGAAAAACCCTCACACGGTTTTCCAACTTTTTCGTAAACATGGTTTTCAGACACCCCGCGGGCGTCTGGATGTCGTATCCGTCCGCATGGCACTGATATACTTATTATCGGGGAAACGGGAAAAAACTTTACAAAAAAACGGAACAATCAGCCTTTACGCGCGGTACTCGCGGAGGACGCGGCACAGCTCTGTATAGATGTGCAGAGAGTGCGAGAGAAAATTTCTGTACTGCACGGGAGAGTTCTGCTGCACGGTTTCCCGCTGTGCCGCCTCCGGTCTGCCGTCAGGGAAAACGAGCGCAGCGGCATCTTTGAGGCCGTTTTCCCGTATTGATCTGCAGAGCCCCTCGAACCGGGAAAGCGTCTCATCGTACGAACAGTCCGAAGGCAGGCCGAGCGCCTGTTCGCATATATTTTTTCCTTCTTCCGCCGCGTCGTACAATGCGGACAGATTTTTCGTAAATTCCCTGAAAGCTGCATCGAATTCGGGCGGTGAAGGAAGGTTCGCGGAAGCGGTCCCGCCGCTTTGTGCAAGAAAAGCGCGCTTTTCGGCATCGATGCAGGGTTTCGACAGCAATGAATCAAAATCAGCGGGGACAATGCCCGGAACGGCGAGCCCTTTCCGGCTGAATGTGTACGTTCGTGCGTCGGTACATCCGGCCAGCCGGCTTTCGAACCACCATGCGAACATTTTCATACGCGCATCAGTGAGAACGGGCGCTCCTGTATAATCGCGGCCGTATTCCGTTCCGCCTGAAAACAGAGCCGGCAGGTTGATGCTTTCCGCGGGGTGTGTACGGAGCGAGACTGTATGCGCCGTCTGTTCGAACGTACTGCCCCGTATGTGCGTTTTCCGCCCGGGAAACGACAGGTCGAGGCCCGCCGTGTATATTTCGCGGCTCCCCGCAAGGTACGCGAAATTCCACGCGGCGGAAGCCACCGAACCGCCTGCTCCCAAATCACCTTTTGTACCGAACAGTTTTTCAAACCACTGCCCGATCGGAAAAAACGACGAGCAGAGGACTGTCTTTCTGCACGGAAACCTGTATACGGCCGGATATACTGCCGCCTCGGTGATAAGAACGCTCGACGGCGAGGCGAGTCCCGCGATATGGCGGTACGCGTAGTACTGCGGGTCTGCGATGATGATGAAATCAGGTTCGACTCCCGCGCGCACACATGCCCGGAGCGCCGTGTCGACGCAGACGATGACGGAACGTTTTTTGATTTCGGCAAGATATGGCAGCGTTTCTTCAAGCGACGGCCCGGCGGCGACTATCGTGAAAGGAAGATTCGCTCCTCTGCCGGAATACATGTTTACGCCGTCGAGAACACTGTATTGCTTTGCATTCGCGCAGCTGTTGCGGAGCCACAGCCTGCCGAACTTCTCGAGCGTGGCGCTGTTTATGCTGTCCTTACGCCTGTTCCGCCCGACAAGCAGACGCACCGTATCGAAATAGCGCTGCGCGTGCGCCATATGGGCCGGCACTGAAAAAAATGCGCAGTGTTCCGTGCCCGCCTGTTCGACGAGCGGGATGACTGTTTCCGGCGTGCAGCAGAGCGCGATGATGCACGACTGGCAGGCGAATACAGGCGTCCAGTCGAGCAGCGTGAGCGCCGCAAAAAAATACGCGGGGGACGGTTCTATGATGATGAGCGTGCGGTCGGGATGGAGCTGAGCGTATGCGGTCGGAGTGTAGCCGAGTCCGCAGCTGTAAAAAACAGCTGCGGTGCATGACGCAAAATCTGATTTCTGCACGGCCTGAATCGATTCGCGTTCAGGATTGTACGACGAGTGGAGGAGGACGCCGTTTTCGGCTGCGGTACTGCTTCCGTTCTTTGCGCGCATCACGAGCCAGAACGGAACAGGGGCGCCGGCGTCGGTTTCCGCAATCTGTGCGGAGAACATCCGCGCGAGCGACGGAAAACGTGCGGTGAAGGAATCTCTGTTTTTATTCCAGATTGAGTTCAATTACCATATTCTCCGTGACCGGTGTTCCGGGCGGCGGATTCTGGCTTGTTACCCAGCCGTTTCCGTTCATTTTGACCTGGAGGTCGCTCCGTTCGAGCAGCGGTAGAAGGTCGCGCTTCGACATACCTATGAAGTCGGGAATCTGATTGCCGATTTTGAGCTGCCTTCCGGCAGGAATCAGGATGCGGCCGCTGTGGGAAACGGACGCCGCTCCTCCGCGGCTCATGCCGAGGTGATCGATTATCGCGTCGGCCGCTTCCGCGATTACAGGCGCGACTATACGGCCTGCGTACGTTTCTCCTTTTGCCTTTTCTATGACTATGTAAAGGATTATCTGCGGGTCCTCGACGGGAAATACGGCGATGCAGTCCGACAGAAAGTCGGTCGTGCTGTATCCGCCGAGCTTTTTGTCGGCCATCTGCGCTGTTCCCGTCTTGACGCCGATTGAAATGTCGCCGAGGTTCGCGCGCGAGCCTGTTCCCGTCGTCGCGGTCGTTTCCATGCAGCTTAAAAGATACTGCGCCGTAGACTCTTTGAACAGGCGGTCTTTGCGCTGCACCTGATGCTCGTAATACACGGAGCCGTCCTTGTTCGTAATCCGCTTGATGACCGTAAGCTGAACAGGCACGCCGTTGTCCGCGATAGCGGTTGCCGCCTGAACCATTTGAAGCGCTGAAACGCCGATTTCCTGCCCTATGGCGATCGTCGGTTTTGAGCGTGCCGACCACAGCCTGCTGTTCGGGTCCTTTACGGAGCCGGGCGTTTCTCCCGGAAGTTCTATCCCTGTGCGGGAACCGAAGCCGAGCCGGCGGATGCCCGCGATGAAGTCGTCCTCGTCAATCCGTTCGCTCATCTGACCGAGCGCATCGTTGGATGAAAGCCGGAGGGCGTCGCGCGGGGTGAGCCATCCGTAGTTGCCGAGGTCTTTTATACGGATAGTTTCGCCGCCCGGTGTGCGGTAGCTGTATTCTCCGTCGCAGTAAAAACTGTCGCTTGCCTTTATGAGACCGGCGTCGTACAGCATTGCCACCGTAAAAATCTTAAAGACTGAACCGGGCTCGTACGCCGTCATCGCCGGGCGGTCTATTGTTTCGTCGATGGAAGCGAAGCTGTATTCGTTGAGATTCGCTGCCGGCAGACTGATGTACGAAAGAATTTCACCGGTCTTAGCTTCCGCAGCGATGAGCATCATGCATTCCGCCTGCGTATCCTGCATCGCCTTGTTCGATATCTGCTCGAGTTTGTACTGGAGATTCGCGTCGATTGTGAGATAAACGTTCCGTCCCTGTTCTATTTTTGCGGAATCGGCCGGAGCGGCGGGAGAGAGCATCGACTGCATTGAATACTCGACGCCGGAAAGTCCGTTGCCGTCGTCCCCCATATACCCGATGAGCTGCGACGCGAGCGCGTTTTCCGGATAAACGCGACCCGGAATACGGTCGTAGCGGACGAATGAATATTTCTTTACGTCGGTGATCTGCTTCAGCTGGTCGTAAGAGGCCTGATTTATCTTTTTTTTGAGATAGACGAAGCTGCTGTTTTTCGCATTCTCCAGAATCGACAGAATATTTTCCTCGCTCATGTCGAGTGCGGGAGCGATATCTTTTGCAAACGCCGCTTTGTCGGTGATAAGGCGCGGTGTTACGCCGATGTGATAGAAATTAGTCTGAACGGCAAGCGGTTTTCCCAGCCGGTCGACAATGGAACCGCGCTCAGTCATCTGGATTCGGGGAACTATCTGCTCGACAGGAGTCCATGCGAGTTTTGCGTATTTTGCCACGATGTATCCGACGAAGGCGAGAACGACAACGGCGGTACCGATGACGCGTTTTCTGCGGAAATAGCCGTTCATTTACCGATGACCTTACCCACAATGTTTTTTACTGAAACGAATCCGTAGCTGCGCGAATCGATTGAATGATCATAATTATCCCCGAGTGCAAGAATATAACCGTCGGGAACATACGACGACGAGTGTATCAGCTCGTACTGCTCTTTTGTCAGCGTGATTTTTTTATCTCTCACACGAAGACTATACTCCGAATTGTCCGAATAATCCAGACGTGTACCGGAAACGGCCGCGCAGCGTTTTATCACTATTTTGTTGTCATGCAGATAGATGACTATGTCGCCCGGCTTCGGCTGCGACCATTGGATAAAAAAGTCCCGGCTTCCGGGCTTCACGAGACCGTATGCCAGTTTATTCACAAGCACGGTTGAACCGTCGTGAATCACCGGTTCCATGGATGTACCGGAGATGTGCAGAAAATCCAGTACGAACAATTTGAGGATTACACCGATTGCGATTCCTGCGATAATCCAGATGAGCGCCCCCGTTGTTTTTTTTCTGCTGCCTGTCATATCTTTATTCTAATATGAGTGAGTTTTTCTGTCGATAGAAGGAGTATGGAAATTATCAGCTACGTAGGCTTCGAAAACGAACCCCATACTATAATCCGGAATTTCAGAACGAAACTGACGGCTTCCCGTAATGCCCGTAATCATGAAAAGGCACGGGACAGCAGTCTTGTGTATCATTTTGCAGGGGGTGAAAACGCGCGTTCGTTTGCCGCCGCTGCCGTACGGCCGCAGCTTTCTCTCCGTTCCGTTCTCTGTTCGCTCGGACGTGCGCTCGATGCGGTCTGCTCGCATGCATGGATTGCCGCCGCCGCGCTGCTGTTTGTTTCCGCTTCATACGGCGCGAAGCTCCTGTACACGTATGCCGCCGGTCATACGGGACCGCTCGTGCTCAAGGACAGCGGCAGAACGGAACTCGAAACGCTCGACAAGGTGATGTCCTCATTCGCAATAAGCGGAACGCAGGATTACAACGACAGCGGCGATATCCTCGACGGAAACGGCAATGCGTCCGTTATTGCGGAGTCGCTTTTCAAAAAAGCGGTGACGTTTAAAACGTACAAAGTTCTGTCCGGCGATACAATCAGCGGCATTACGCGGAAATTCGGGCTTACGAATCTTTCGACACTCATCGCCGTAAACGACATAGACAATGCGCGCGCGCTGTATGCGGGGCAGAAACTGCGCATTCCGTCAGTCGACGGCCTCATATACACGGTAAAACCGGGAAACTCACTCGCAGGTCTTTCAGCGAAGTACAATATCCCGCTCGAGGATCTGCTCGACGTGAACGATTTGTCTTCTCAGACGCTCAAAGTGGGCCAGCAGCTGTTTATTCCCGGAGCGAAACTCGACTCGTCGAAACTGCACGAGGCGCTCGGAGATATGTTCAAAAAACCGATTGCGGCAGCGTATCGTCTTACGTCTCCGTACGGCTGGCGGGAGGATCCGTTTACAGGCGTCCGTTCGTTCCACACAGGAATCGATATGGCGTGTCCGCAGGGAACGCCGATTTACGCTTCCATGGGCGGAAAAGTGCTGACGGCAGGCTGGACGAATATATTCGGCAATTACGTCATCATTTCGCATCCGAACGGATATCAGACGCTGTACGGTCATATGTCCAAGGTGATTGCAAAGAAAGGTCAGATTGTGAATCAGGGAACGTGCATCGGCCTGGTGGGGACGACGGGATATTCCACCGGTCCGCACCTGCATTTTACGGTATATAAAAACGGACGTCTCGTCGATCCGCGGACAGTACTCAAATAGTCGTTTTACAAAGTACTGAAATATAGTTTATAATAAAGCGGAAAAGAACGGGAGGCACATCCTATGAAATCGGTAACAGTATGCCGCGGCTGCGGACGTACGATTGAAAATGATTTTATTTACTGCCCGTGGTGCGGCTATTCGCGCGCCGCGTGCGACGACAACGCTTCGCTCGAAGCTGTGTTCAATCAGCTTGAGCAGCTTCAGTCTGATTCCCGCTGTCAGCAGATAAACGAAATGGAAAAACAGCTCGACGAACTGGAACACGAGCTCGACACGCTTGTCTTAAGTGCGGAGATGCATAAATGAAAATAAGGCGTACCGTCATTGCCCTGCTCGTTTTCGTCGCTTCATTTCCGCTCGCCGCAGGTATTTATTTCGGCAGCGCTGATTTGAACGACAACGATGAGGTGCTTTTTACGGTGCGCCAGACGCTTCCGGGAACGGTTTCATACCGTTCTCTTTTTTATGCGAAAATCGTGAACGGGTCAGCGGCATCTGATCCGCGTATACTTACGTGTTATCCCGAGCAGATGGAGCTTCTTTCGGGGGGAACGGTACTGCAGATTCGCAGCCGTTACGGCACTGCGCGTTATTCGCTTGATGCGGAACAGCTCGAATGGCTCAGACGGGCGGACTCTATTCCGCTCAATTCAATGAGACTCTCGGTTCGTTCGGTGAGTCCCGACGGAAAGTGGAGCTGCTATATCGAAAAGACAGGATATGCGGAAGGTTCCCTTATTTTCGAGAATTCCTCGACGGGGAAAAAATTCGTCCTCGATGAACACGCTCCGTTCAGTTACGACGCTGTGCCCGTAAAGTGGGCTCCCGACAGTACGATTTTCCTGTACAGCAAAAACGGCGCGGTGTATTTCTGCGATCCCGACGCGGTGCAGCGCGGTGTCCGGCTTGATGAGAAATACTGCGAAATCGGCACCGGCTCGATCGATTCCGTATGCTGGGCCGGAGACAGTCTGTTCTATGTCGACAGCGACATGGTGTATAAAATCGACATAAAGGGATTGTACACGACGGGACTTTATTCCGGCATTATCGGAAAAGGAACTCCGTGCGGCCGACTGCCGGAACGTTTTGATTCCCGCCGCGACATATTCAGCGTCAATGCGGATAATACGTCGCTTTTTCTTATAAAATCAGGGAAAATATTTTCCCGCTATTCGCTACGGAATAACAGCAGCAATTATCTGAGTGTTGTCTTCTCCCGTCCGTATACGAACAGTTCCGGTTCCGTGCTCGATGCCGTCGTGCTGTGGGACGGAAACGGCGAGCCGTACGTATGGATGCGCCTGATGCCGTACGCAGGGGGAGAACCGCAGGCGTCGGTATACAAAATCACCGATTCGTTCACACCGCTGCTTTCCGTGGAAAATTCCTGCAGACCTGTAGTCTCGTCGGACGGGACGCTGGCGGCTTTTTTTTCAGGCAGCACGGTGTACGTGTACAATGTCTCGACGTGGAAACGCGTCGGGCAGCTTTCGGGCGAGAACATGATATCGGCCGTGTGGGGCGGAAACACTGTTCTGTACGTAGGCGGAGACCGTTCGGTCCGCAGGTGGGACGTTGCGGCTGATAAAAGCACCGTGCTGTTCCTCTCTTCGGCGTCGGCCGGAATGTGGGATAAAAAATCGGGACAGGTCACGGTGACGTCGGGCGACGGCAGAACGTTCATGCTCGACAAATCGATGAAATTGTGGACGGAGGTGCCTTCCGCGCCGGAGCAGAAGGCGTCGAATCAGAACGGCCGGTACCGCGTATTCAACGGGACGACGCAGAACGCGCTGTACGAGAACGCGCTGTACGTGCGGACGCTGGCGGGAAAAGCGGTGACGAACGCAGTCTATCCCGACAGCGTGGCGAAGACCCCTGAACGCAGAAGAGTTTCGCTTGTGTTCGACGCGTACGACAACCCCGACGGACTTCCCTGCATTCTTTCGACGCTGAGTAAATATAACGTTACGGGAACGTTCTTCCTGAACGGCGAATTCATACGGCGGTATCCGTCCGAGACAAAGCAGATTGCCGCTACCCGGAACGGCTGTGCGTCGCTTTTCTTTTCCCCTGTCGACCTTACGGGAAACGCGTTCGTTGCGGATGAAAACTTCATCAGGCGGGGACTCGCGCGTAATGAAGACGAATTCTATCAGTGTACGGGCAGAGAGCTTTCGTTGCTCTGGCACGCGCCGTATTACCGCGCGACGGATGCCGTACGCGGATGGGGAAAAAAGGCGGGCTACACATATGTCGATGTGCCCGACGGCGGCATAAATGAAATGACGTTTGAGGATGCGGTTAATAAAAACGGCGCATATCTTTCGTCCGCTCAAATCATAAAAAAAATTCTGACTTCGCTGAAGAAAAACGGCGGCGGCATTGTTCCTGTCACAGTCGGCTTTGCATACGGCATGCGCGCCGACTACGTGTATCAGAATCTCGATCTGCTTATCAGCGCGATTCTCGACGAAGGGTTCGACATTGTGAACGTCGGCGGCCCCTCCGACTGATTACTGTGCGCTGCCGGGCTCCCGATTATCCTTTTTTGACAGTATCAGTTTGGCCGCAAAATCAGCTGCCCGTATGAATGCGGACGACTTTGAAATTGTCCGGTCGGCCGCGAGCGGTATTGTCTGCAGAATTTTACCGTCGAGTTCATACTGAATGCTTCCGTACTGCGTACCGGCAGTCGTTCCTCCGTCTATGTAGCGCGGAAAATCAACAACGACGCGGACGCTGTCGGCCGCTTCCTGCGGTGTGCTGCCCGTTATGAACGGAACGGTAAGCGCGGTGAACTCGTACGCCGGTGTCAGATATACCCATTGGGATTTCGCACCGGTGACGGGAATACGGTACTGATGCACGGCTTCTGTCTTTCTGCAGTCCTCAAAACGTGCGAACGACCATTCCATAAGCATCGTGCCGTCCTGCGTTCTGAATTTGTCGCCTTCCGTTTTGGTACGTCCCGGCCCGTTCATCGTGACCGAAAGAAACCTCGTGTTGTTCCGGCGTACCGTAAGCGCAAGGTTATAGCCGCTTTCGTCTATATAGCCCGTTTTAAGCCCGTCGCAGCCGGCAAGTTTTCCGAGCAGTACGTTCGTGTTCTGCTGCGTAATTCCCATCGTGATGCGCTCCGGAAGTCCGTGGGAAAAATCCTGAGCCGTCGGTTTGCCGCGGTCCTCCGGCGCCAGATTGTGTTCCTGCGGATAGGTGAACGACAGCCGCGAGTGAAATTTTTCGAGCGTCTCCGGATACTTTGTTATGTAGACGCGTGCGAGCGCCGCCATCTCGCGCGGAGTCGTTGTGTTTTGTTCGCTGTAGCCCGACGCTTCGACGAAGCGCGTATGTTTCAGGCCGAGTTTCTGCATCTCGCTGTTCATGCGCTTGATAAATTCATCCATGCTTCCGCAGGTGTAGTCGGCGAGCGCATAAGCTGCATCGTTGCCGGAGCACACGTCGAGGCCGGTGAGCAGCTCCTCGACGGTGACTATCTGACCTTTGCCGAGGAACATAAGAGAGGAGTGCGGCGGCATATTGCGCGCCCAGCTGTCGCTTTTCAGCGGAACAATATCGGTGAGCGATATGCCGCCTGATTCTATTTCCTGCATGACGACGTACATGACCGCAATTTTCGTCATCGAGGCGGGCGGAATGATTCTGTCCGCCTTTTTTTCGAAGAGAACACTGCCGCTCGCAACGTCGATGACGATTGCTGACCCCGCCGCGACGTCGAGCTGAGCGGGAATTACGGCGTAGGGAAGCGGTTTGAGAATATCGTTCCGCCCCGGATACGATTTGTCGAGCGCTTCGTCGAGCTCCTGCTGCATGGTTTGAGTGAGCGGAGCGGGCGCCTTGTGCTGCTTGAAGCGGACAAGACGGATGCCCGACGTGATTGAATACGCGGCAGCCAGAACAAGCAGCGCCGCAATAAGACTTCTGAGAATATATGTTGTACGTTTAGTCAATTCGCGAACTCCTGCAGCGAAGCATCATATCCGCAAGGACAAGCTGCGCCATAGCTTCTATTACCGGAACAATGCGGGGGCACAGACATACGTCGTGGCGGCCTTCTACGACAAGCTCGCTGTCCTCGAATCCCGTGCCGTTAAAACTGATTGTCTGCTGCTTTTGAAAAATGCTCGGCACAGGTTTTACAGCCGCACGGAACACAATGTCCGCGCCGTTCGAAATGCCGCCGAGAATACCGCCCGCGTTGTTTGAGAGAAACACAGGCTTTCCGTTTACGGACCGTATTGCGTCGTTGTTGTCTTTCCCCGTCGAAGACGCCGCGTCGAAACCTGAGCCGAACTCTATGCCTTTAACGGCGCCTATCGATATGACTGCCTTTGCAAGTTCCGCGTCGAGCTTGTCGAACACCGGTTCGCCGAGTCCTGCCGGAACGCCGGTGACGGTGCACTCGACGATGCCGCCCGCGCTGTTGCCCTGACTCCGCAGTTCCTGAACGCGCTTTTCCATTTCCGCCGCCGCCTCGCTGTCGCACGCACGCAGCGCGTTATGTTCCACGGCATCCATATCCTTTTTCCGGCAAGAAATACCGGCCGCGGCGACAGTGTACGCGGTGACTTTTATGCCCGCAGTGCGGAGCACCATGCCCGCGACTGCACCTGCGGCGACCCTTGCCGCCGTTTCCCGTCCCGACGAACGTCCGCCGCCGCGGTAATCGCGTACGCCGTATTTTTCAAAATACGTGTAGTCGGCATGTCCCGGCCTGAACGAATGTTCGAGATTCGAGTAATCTTTTGAATGCTGCGCCGTATTTCTGATGACAAGAGCAACGGGCGTCCCTTCTGAGATTCCGTTCATGATGCCTGAAAGAATTTCGACGGTATCGGCTTCGCTGCGTGTTGTAACGGCGGCATTCAATCCTCCGCCTGTTTTCGTTCCCGGCTTACGTCTGTCGAGCGCAGCCTGTATTTCGTCGCGGTCGACGGCGATCCCCGAAGGACATCCGTCGATGACGGCGCCGAGGGCCGTTCCGTGGCTTTCACCGAAAGTTACGACTTTAAATAGTGTTCCGAATGTATTTCCGGCCAATTTTTTCCCCTGTTTTCGTAGAATACCACAAATCGTCGTTATAGAAAATGTCTGCCGTCATAAAGTTTTGCTGATAAGCTCGATCCGGGAATGAATGTCGAGTTTTTTGAATATTTTCTTGTTATGAACTGCGACAGTTGCAGGCGATATATTCAGTTTTGCGGCGATATCCTTATCAGTCAATCCCTGAGAAATGGACATAGCTATTTGTATTTCACGGCTGGACAGATTTGCCGCGGTGAACAGGGCCATCTGCGCCGATGTAGGAGTGGGCGTACCGTTCTGACCGGGAACCGCTCTCTGCACGGCTTCTCCCGACATGGTAAAGACTCTGGCTGTCTGTTTAGATTCCGTTTGAGAAGAAAAACCGGCAGAAGGATCGGAGGGAGTCAGCGTCATCCCCTGGCGCACCGCGTTCGAAATATCGGAAAGGACGAGCGATTTTACTGTGCGTCTGTTTTCCATGAATGAATTCACCTTTGCGAGCAGCTCTTCCGGCAGAAACGGTTTTTCGATTACTTCGACAGCGCCGCTGCGGTACAGCGTAAGTCGCCGTTGCGCTTCCGAAAAACTCGTCATGAAAATAAACGGAACCGAGCAGAGCCTCTTATCCTTCCGGCAGAACAGCAGAAGTTCCTCGCCGCTCAGCACGGGCAGCGTATCGGAAGTAATGATAAGATCAGGCGTGAAATTTTTCAGCAGCGTGAATGCCTCCTGCCCGTTAACCGAGCTGACGGTTTTGTAGAACTGACTGAATATGTCGGTAAGAATCGTACGCATATCGGTGTTGTTTTCGATTATGAGAATCATTTCTCCGTAGAGCGCGTGCTGATGCCGCGCGGGAAGATTGTCTGCTTCTCCGTCAGGCTGTTCCTTTTCATTTGCCGATTCGGTTTCGTTTTTTACGGCTTCAATTTCGAGCGACGACATCGAGGCCGGTTTGAGAACGAACTGCGCAATGAACGTATTGCCGAGCGGATCGGGAAGAATCGACATAGAGCCTTCGTACAGTGTGACGATACGTTTAACAATGTGAAGCTGTATGCCCCAGCTCGAAATGATTTTATTAAAATGCTCTTTGTCTCTGATTCCCCGGGGCGATTTTATGTATTCCAGGTCAAGAATATTACGCGCATCGTATTCACCCAACGGCGCTGAGGTTATGTGGACGGAATAGGTAAGAACCGAGTTTTTGTAATCAATATAAATAAGAACCGGCGTTCCGGCGGAAGCGTACTGTCTGACCGGTTCAAGCATATATTCGAAGAATACTTCAAGCAGCGTTTTATCGGCAAGAACCGCAGTTGAAGGCGACATACCGCGTTTTATTTCCGGCAGATTTCCTTTCGCCTTTATATCCTTAAGCTGTTCTTCGACCGCATTCATCATGAACGGAAGAAGAACGACTGGTTCGTCGTTCTCGTCGATCTCCGCAATGCCCGATTCGTAGTGGGAAAGTGAAAAAAGCGCATTGAGCAGACTTTTCATTGTTCTGCTACTTTTGCGGACAATGCTGCGTGTCTGCTCAGTCGTTCCCGACAGCGGAGATTCGATTGAATTGACAAGCGTCGTCATCGGATTCATCAGCGAAAAAATCACACGCGAATACGCATAACTTCTGCTGTTTGCAAGCTGGGTGTTTTCCTGCGCCGCAGCGGTTTCAATCTCCAGAAGTGCAATCTTTCCCCTGAGACGTACGATGATGTTCTTCGCGGTAGGAAATGTAATGATAAGCATCGCTGCGCAGATGGGCCAGTCCATATCGTTGTCGAATATGCGGAAAATCCAGATTTCGGATTTTGCACGGGCTATATGGAATACCTGACGGATAATGATGAGCAGAACTGCCGCTGCGCATGACCAGTACATCCGCCTGTCAGTGCTCGTCTGGAAGAAAGATGTTTTTACGCAGATGTAAAACAATATTATCATAGTAAAAATAATCAGCAGTGTAAGCGACGACTGAACGTAGCTCTGTTTGAATACGAGGAATTGAATCGTCGTCGTAATCATGCAGATAAAAAAGACTATGTTGATTACCTGCGACGGATGTCTGACCGGAAGAATCCGTTTATTATCCGAGAGGAGGGCGCCCGTTCCGCAGAAAAGGGCAGCGAGCGAAAACAGAAACACCATATTCCCGGCTCTGCCGCTTGCGATGAGCCATGGCCAGAAATATGCCGCTCCGAATCCCTGCACGCTCAGAATATGACCAGTAAGGGAAAGTGCCACGCCCGCAACGTAAAGATAGAAACTGCTTTTGAAAAAAATACCGCCGGCGAGAAGCACAAGCGAAATGCAGATAAATATTCCGATAATTAAGCTGGCCCAGAACGTCTGCAGAGTCATTTTTCTTAAATAATCCGTCAGAGGAATGCGGGAAATTGATACCGCTGCATATTTTACAGGTTCTATGCGGATTCTGATTTTCCGCTGCGTCGTTCCCGGGTCGGGGTCGGGAAGCACGACTGCCTGATTCCACGTCGGGACAGTTCTCACTTCACCGTGGGGACGTTCACCCGGATAATACGACGAACCCGTTCTGCCGACGAGCAGCCACGAATCGTCTGCCTGCTGCAGGTAGACGTCGGCTTTCATGAATGTTTCAGGCCCGAATTGTATCACCGAAGTTTTGTTGTCTGTTTCCTGAAGCTCGGATTCGAGCCAGATGACCTGTCCGTCTTTTGCATTTATGTACCGTTCGTGAGAAAGGAAATTCCAGAAAAGTTTATCCACCGTTATTTTTCCGGATTTATCGTGCAGTACCCGCGGTCGAAGCGGATATTCTTTTGCAGAAAAGACGGCAGTAGTGAGTAAAAGCGTAATAACCAGCAGCGTACGGCGGCCCATAATCTCTATTATACTGTGATTTGTCGTTTAAAAAAAGGTACGGTAAATATTTTAGACATACAAGATTTTCAGAAACGGTTTATTGTGCAGCCTTGTACCGAAAAACAGTCCGTTTACGCGAAAAACACCCCCTCCGGTTCCGGTTCGCCGGAATAAGACGAATTGCCGGCGAAACTCCCTGTGCAGTCGCACACGGATTATTTTCGACTCCGCGAACTGCCTTTCGGTAGACGATGAAACAAAATAGTGCTGAAGACAGCTGTGTCTGAGAGTATTACCGGTGTTTACAAAGTGAAAATAACAGTATCTTTTCGGTCCCATTGATAAAGATGTATAAAAATGCAATACTAAACGAAATTATACATGAAATATGCGAGGTCTGATATGATAAAACTGCGCGGCGCTTTTACTGCTATGGTAACACCTATGAACAAGGACGGATCTGTCGATTACGAGGGATTCCGCAGGCTGCTTAAATTCCAGCTGGGGCAGGGGATAAACGGCCTTGTACCGCTCGGGACGAGCGGAGAAACTCCGACACTTGACGAGGATGAGGAACAGAAACTCATCGATGTGCTTATGCCCGAAGTCCGTGCGTTCGAGAAAGCCCACAATGTAAAAATTCCCGTCGTGCTCGGCGCTGGCAGCAACAATACGCGCGATGCGGTCCGCTATACTGAACGTGCGAAAAGGGCAGGTGCCGATGCGGCTCTTGTCGTTACGCCGTACTACAATAAACCGTCTGATGAAGGCGTGTACCGCCATTTTGAAGCTGTCTCGAAAGTCGGTATTCCGATTCTTGTCTACAACATTCAGGGACGCACCGGAAAGAACATCGATACGGCGACGCTTGAGCGCATAGCGGATCTGCCGAACATCGCCGGCGTAAAGGAAGCGAGCGGAAATATAAATCAGATGATGGACGTGATTGCAAAAATCAAATCGAAACATCCTGATTTTGCCGTCTTGAGCGGCGACGATGCCCTTACGCTTCCGCTTATCGCAGTCGGCGGCGACGGAATTGTATCGGTCGTTTCGAACCTGTGCCCGGCGATCGTCACCGGGATGGTTCAGAACGCGTTAAAGGGCGATTATGAGGCCGCCCGCACGATTCATTACCGTCTGCTGCCTTTCTTCAAGGCTGCTTTCGTGGACGGCAATCCTACATCGATAAAATACGCGATGAACTGCAAAGGCCTTCCCGCCGGCAGCGTCCGCCTGCCGCTCGTTGAAGTGCATGACGAGGCCAAGAAAGTTATTGAAGCGGCAATCAAAGCATGTAATCTGTAATAAAAGAGGATTTTAGTATGAATAAGATACAAGTCGGAGTTTTAGGCGCGACCGGCATGGTCGGCCAGCGGTATATCGCACTGCTCGAAAATCATCCGTGGTTTGAAGTGACGTATGTCGCAGCAAGCCCGCGCTCTGCAGGCAAGCCGTACAGGGAAGCCGTGGAGAACCGCTGGCTTATTGGTGCCGATATTCCAGCCGGTGTCGCAGGTCTCGTCGTGCAGGATGCGAACGATCCGAAACTTGCGCTCGGCAAATGCAAATTCGTGTTCAGCGCGCTTGAAATGGATAAGGATGCGATAAAAGCGCTTGAATCGGCATATGCGGCGGAAGGTATCCCCGTCGTTTCAAACGCAAGCGCGAACCGCTGGACAGAGGACGTTCCGATGCTCGTGCCGGAAATCAATTACGGTCATCTCGACGTACTGAAAGCGCAGCAGAAGCAGCACGGGTGGAATAAGGGTTTCATCGTCGTAAAGCCGAACTGCTCGCTCCAGACGTACATGATGCCGATTTTCGCGCTTCAGAATGCAGGCTATCCGGTCAGGCGCATGATAGTTACGACGCTGCAGGCGACAAGCGGAGCCGGCTATCCGGGCGTCCCGTCTTTCGATATGATCGACAACATCGTTCCGTTCATCGGCGGCGAAGAAGAAAAAACGGAGAAGGAATGTCTCAAGATTCTCGGAAAGGTACAGGACGGCAGAATCGTGAACGCGGGCGGACCTGTCGTTTCCGCGACGTGTACGCGCGTGCCTGTCGTCGACGGACATACCGCGTGCGTAAGTCTCGAATTCGACCTGCCGCAGGACAAAAAGCCGTCCCTTGCAGAGATTGAGCGTGTGTGGACGAGCTTCCGTTCGGTGCCGCAGGAACTTAACCTTCCGTCCGCGCCGGAACATCCGATCGTCGTGCGCCACGAGGAAAACCGTCCGCAGCCGAGACGCGACCGAGATACGGAAAAGGGGATGGCGTGTGTCATCGGCCGTCTCCGCCAGTGCAGCGTCTTCGACGTGAAGTTCGTAGCGCTCAGCCATAACACCAAGCGCGGAGCCGCTCTCGGCGGCATCCTCAACGCAGAACTGCTGAAAGCGAAAGGATTTTTCGAGGCATTATAAAAACGTGCGGTAAATATATGCGAGGGCCGGCTGGTTTCTGAAAGAAATTTTGCTGTGTCCCCTTATACCGAAAGACAGTCCGCTTGCGCAGAAAAAATCCGCGTGCTCCGGCTCGCCAGAATAGGCGAGATTCGCACGCGGATTTTTTTTGCTCCGCGGATTGTCTTTCGGTATACGTCGTAACAAATAAAATATTTCTGAAAACAGCTGCGTCTGAAATATTTTCCGTCGTTTACGAAACGGAAAGAAACAGCAGGTACGTTTATTTTTTGTACTGTTGCATCCGCTTCTGGATTTCGAAGGCCGGTTTATGCGTCGTAAACGAGAAATAGTGCGTGATTCCGTCGCGGCGGAAAGATGCGTCGATGCGGTATTTTGATTCGTTGAAGATGACACTGTACCATTTGCGGGGCGGAAGACTTGTTTTAAATTCTTCCAGCGAGGAAATGCTTATGAACTGTTCTTCCGGCGCCTTTTCGTGAGATGCCTGACGCATCATGGCGGTTATGTAGTTTTCGGACGGAGCGACGTAGAAATACAATCCTTGGGTACAGAAAACAATGAGTCCCCATATTTCAATTCTGCCCGCGGGAAGGGCGAGACCAAGCGCCCTGTATGTCTCTTTGCCGGCATTGATGCTTGCAAGTTCTATTGCTGTGACAGTATCGCCAGTTTTATTTCCGAAATCGGCAAAAAACTCTTTCTGTTCCTGTACTTGTGTCATACGAATACTATATCAGAGGAACGCTGTTTGTGCCAGTATAGTTTAGAACGCAGACTGATGATAAACCGGCTGATTTCTGCTATACTGTGACATCATGGAAAATAAAAAGAAAAGACCGTTCATCGTGCGTTTTTTGTTTCGTCTGCTGATTTTTGTCTGTACTCTGTTCTGCATTGCGGCCGGATGGATAACTTTCTCCGTCGCAGACAAAATCTCGCCGCTTCATGTACTCCCGAACGGCTATTCGCTTTTTGTCCATACTGATTCTGTCTGGGATGCCGTTTCTCCGGTGCTTGATTTACAGGCCGCCGACACACTTCTTGCCGATCAGGCCTTTTCAAAATACCGTCCCGCATTTGTCTCGCTGCGGTCCTCTCCGCTGCGCAGCAGCAGATACGCGCGGTTTGCCGCATCCCGCCGTGCCGATATGGCATTTTACACTTCGGAAAACCGGACTGACTATGCTGCGGTCGTCGATATGAGTTTTCTTTCCGCTGTTACGCGGTTTGCGGATGTGCTCGGGCCGTATCTGAAAATCGACAACGTATATTACAGAAAGGCTTCTCCGTTTTCCTATTTCGAATACCGCACGGAAGATTCGACCGTATTTCTTGCGCAGCGGAGAAATCTTCTGATTGCGGCAAATTCGACTGATATGCTTTTCCGCGCTTTAGGAACCGACAACGAACCGGACTATACGCAGGATGAAAGAAAACTGCTGACCGCAAAAAGTTCCGAATCGTTCCGCGTCGTCGCCGACGCTAAAAAACTTGCACTGCAGATTGCGAAGGGAAATACGGCGGCGGAAAGTCTCACATCGTTTCTCACCGACGGAGCCCACAGCGTGCTGTCGTTCGGTATTTCCGATGCCGATATACACATGCAGGCGGAATTTCCCTTCACGCTGCCGCAAAACCCGGATTCTCCGCTTGTTCCGATTCTTTCGAAAAATTCGCAGATGCCCGCTCTCCTGACGCAGCTGGGCGATACCGTACAGTATTACACGCTGCTGAATGCGGGATCTCTTGCGGAACTTAAGAATGCTGCGTTTCCGTTTATCGGAAAAGACAAAAATGCAGCGGGGATGTGGGAAAAGGGCGAATCACTGTGCAGAATGTTCTTTTCGTTGTCGCTTGAGGATATCCTCTTTTCATGGACGGGAAATGAATACGCTGTGCTCGGAATCGAAGGCAACAGCGATCCTGTTTTTGTGCTGCAGATACGCGACGAGCAGCAGCGGAAAAATGTGTTTGATTTGATTACCTCTTCATTCGTCGTTCAGAACAACACGAATCTCATCATCGGGGGAGTCCGGCTGCCCTGCCTTGAAATGCCTTCGTTCCTCAACGACATACTTGCTTCGTTCAATATTGAACTGCCGCGTCCGTATTATCTTGTACAGGACGGGTATATCTATTTCTCCGAATCTCCGCAGAATCTTTCTGCAATATATACCGACGTAAAAGCCGGCAGAATGCTCGCACGGAACGCTGTCTGGAAATCGGTATCCGCAGGCCAGAGTCCGTCTGCGGCGTTGAGTTTGTATTACAACCTGCAGCGCAGCGTCCCTTTCTTTCTTGAGAACGGATCGCTGCTGTCTAAAATTCTCAAACTGTATAATATCGGCCGGTGCGATTTTCGTGTAAAGGACAGCGTGCTTACGTGCCAGCTTCACGCCGTGTCGCGTTCCGCTGCCGATATGCGTCTTGTTCCCGGTTTTCCGCTGCAGACCGGAAATACGGCCGACTATAATCTGCAGCAGGAATCGGGGAATAAAGCAGGCGCCGTGTTCTGGGTGGAGGACGGAACGAAGATACGGGCGCTTGAGCTCGCTTCCCTGAAGCAGTATGAGACGACGCTTCCCGATTCATGCACAATCGCTGCTGCTGAAAATACTTCGGGAACGGCGGTCCTCTGGGCGGTAACTGAAAAAGGCGCCGTCTATCTGCTGGACAGAAAACTCGAATGTGCGGAAGGATTTCCGGTTGTTACCGGTGCCGTTCCGTCCGCGCCGAGCGTTGCGTACGGGAACTCTCTGCTCATACCGTGTCGGGACGGCTCTCTCGTGCAGGCTGACGGACGCGGTTCATACAAAGTAATACCCGTGGCTGATGAGGCTCTGTTCAAATCAGCGCCGGCAGTCCTCGGAGAATACGCCGCCGTATACGACAAAAGCTTTCTGGGCTCCGTTTACCTCATAAAAAACGGGGCGTGTGTTAATGCCGGTTCACCTATGGAAATAGACGGCATCGGATTCGGTTCTCCCGCACTTGCAGAAAAAAATCATGTGCTGTACACCGCTTTTATCACGCAGGCCGGCAGGTTTTACCTGTTTGCCGGCGGAAAACCTGTTGCCGGCTTTCCCGTAGATGTGCCCGACGTGTTTTACACGAACGTCGTTTTCTGCGGCAGTTTTTTCTTTGCACTGTCGCAGAATGCACGGCTTTACCGCATAGGATTCGACGGCTCGTTCACGTCGGTGAAGATTCCCGACGCCGTTTCCGCAAAGCAGGGATTTATTACGGCAGCCGCATCAGACGGACGCGACAATATCTTCGTCTGCGCGGACGGCAATATCATCTACGGTTTTAATGAGGCGCTCGAAGTGCTCCGCGGTTTTCCGCTTGCAGGGCGGAGCAGACCCGTCTTTACCGACGTAAACGGCGACGGAAACAGGGACTGCCTTGTTCTTTCCGCCGATAAAAAATTATACGCATGGAATTTGCAATGAAAAAAATCAGTATTATCGTATCGGCGGTATGTGCGCTTGTGCTGCCGTCGTGCACGACGCTCCAGCGTGACATAGCACTGCCCGCAGAGCAGACTGAGGAAAGCGGCTTCTCCGCAGAGATGGAATCGCGTCTCGCCGCGGCTGATGCGCAGGCGCTGCTCGGGGAAAACGCTGCCGGCGTAAAAACGTCGTGCCTGTACATCATCGGGCAGGCAGAAAATAAACTCGCGCATATGCAGCCCGACAAGAGCGTTACGGCACGTCTGACTGCGATAGAAGGACGTGCGTATCTGCTCATCGGAGACAGGGAACGCGCAGAGAGCTGCTTTGAAAAGGCACGGAAGAAAAATGCGGACGACAGTGCGGTTGTTATTCTCGCTCACCGGCTCGGATTTTTGAAAAAGCTTGATGCGGCGGTTTCGCGGCATGACGAGAGCGGCGTGCTGATTCTTGAAACAGCGATAGATTATTATAGAAACGGCAATTATGCCGATGCTGCCGGTTCGTTCGACACTGCATTTCTGTCGCTTCCGCCTTTTTACCGGCACGCCTATCAGATGCTGCGCGATACGTCATGGTCCATGAAAGACACTGTATCCGACGACGCGCAGTTTGCAAAGCTGCTGCAGCTCAGCGAAATTTCCGTTTTACAGATGGTTGAAATTGCCCAGCGTTCTACGAATCTTCTCGATATATACACGGGCGGGAAAAAACTCGCGGGCCGGAAATTGTACGCCGCAGTGGTGAAAGCGGGGCTTCTGAGAAGCGTGTCGGGAAGAGGGGAAATCGGAACGTCCGGCAGCGGACAGCTCTCCGCTGATACGGCGGTGCCGCGAATACTTTGCGCACGGTTCCTCTGGAATCTGAAGAATTCCGGAAGCGGAAATGAAGCTGCCGCCGTAAAGTATTCGCGGAAGTACCGCGGCGGCCTGTATGCGGCAAGTCCCGTTCCCGATGTACCGCTCGACTCCGAAGATTTCGACGCCGTCCTCGGGACTGTGGAAAACGAACTGCTCGTGCTGCCCGACGGCCGGAACTTCAATCCCTACGGAATGATTACCGGCGCGGAATTCAACGAGAGCGTAAAAAAAATAAAATGACTATCAGTTCCGCAGTCAGATTATGCGCATTTTGTATTCGATTTCAGCACTTGCCTTTACGAGCGAGCAGGCCGTCCCTCCGTCGAAAACCGGACGGTCTTCAAGATACACGTCGTCAGTTTCTTTAAGCGCGTCTATTTCCAGGCGGAATATACGCGACGTATAGCGCTTCATGCCGAACTGGAACGGGATGTTTTTCCCGCAGAACAGATTGTCGTCGACAAGCCGTCCGTTTTCGTACAGGCGGGCGCAGTTTCCGTAGTAATACAGCGAGACATAACAGTCGTTTCCGCTCCACGGACCGATACTGAGTTCGTACGTCTTCGTCGAGCCGGTACTTTCGGCGCGTTTTGCCTCAATATCGGGAACCTTCAGTACCTGCGGATGTACGGGCTTAACGGGAAGAGGCGGATATGAGGTGAACGTCATATCACCTGCGCCGTACAGGTAGACGCTTCCGCCGTCCTGCACGAGAGATGCTCCTGTTAGTATCAGATATTCTTTGCCGCCGGAGGAAATCTTGTACGCATGTTCCGCATCGTTCCGCGTCAGTGTGAGAATTTCCGCATCAGACGGATATGTTCCGTTTTTGAACGAATACAAGCTTTTTTCATCGGATGTTTCCGACACGGCATTGCGGTAAAAGACGTACACCGGTTTGTCGTTGTGCAGAATGCAGAGCGGGGTAACAAGCGCTTTTTCAAGCAGCGCGTCTCCAGTCCGCATGTTGAACGGCAGGAAAAAATAATCGCCGTCGTGCAGATTCAGTGTGAACGACGTTGTACCGAGCGCGAACGTACGGGCCGGATGTTCCTTCATGTGACGGTGACGCACATAGTTGTTCACGAAAAGATATCCCTGCGTGAGGCCGTCCTTTTCCGTATACCGCCACGAATACCTGACATCGTCCGTGTTTTCAGGGTCCGGGGGATTGTCTTCCGGAATGTGCGGAGCCATACGGCAGAACGCACTGCCGAAGTCCGCGGCAAAAAGCGAATAGAGCTTCAGTTCGCCGT
This sequence comes from Treponema sp. UBA4873, assembly GCA_002399405.1. Taxonomy (GTDB): domain Bacteria; phylum Spirochaetota; class Spirochaetia; order Treponematales; family Treponemataceae; genus Treponema_D. The sequence continues at coordinate 396,178 of DHDP01000018.1, forward strand.
ATACGGGCGCAATCCTGCCGTATTCGCCGATCGGGGCAAAAAAATCGTATGAAAGTTCAGGCAGATCGTTGAGAGAACCCGTAGCTTTGCTTTCCTGCAGCGTCGAAAGGCGTCCTTTCGGATTTGTGCCGCCGTGATACATATAGTACCCGAGCAGATTTACGCCGGAAGCGAGTTTTACGAGCGTTTCCGCCCCGATGTCCCGCGCTGCCGGAACGGGACGCCGCTTGTACGTCGGCTCAAGTCCGCCGCCGAGTTCGGCCGTAAGGTACGGATATTTCTCCGGGTCGAACGTAATGCCGCCGCCGGAACCGAAGTCGCTTCCGATTGCGTGATCGTTGCGTTCGTGCGTAATAACGTAATTGCCGCTCGGTTCGATTTCAGTCGTCCGCTGATCCCACGGCGCATCGACGTATCCGCCCATGACGGGAATCATGCCGGCCGTAACTGCGCCGCCCCATCCTGTCGCCGTGTAGAGCGGAACGTCGAATCCCGTTTTTTTCGCAAGCGCAAGCAGCCGTTTCATGTGTTTTTCGCCTGCTTCGCCCGTCATGCCGCCGCAGTGTCCGTATTCGTTTTCAATCTGCACGCCGATTATCGGCCCGTTGTCTTTGACGAAAAGATCTGCAATCTGTTCATAAATCCGGGAATACCAGATTTTTACTTCGCCGAAATAGCGATCGTCGTTCGTGCGCGGTTCGAATCCTTTGTGAAGCAGCCAGTCGGGAAATCCGCCGTTGCGTACTTCGCCGTGGCACCACGGACCTATGCGGAGCAGAAGGTACAATCCGCAGTCCCTGCATGTCTCGACAAACCTCCGGAGATCGCGGCAGCCGGTGAAATCCCATGCGCCTTCAATTTCCTCGTGGTGTATCCAGATTGTATATGTCGAAACGACGTTGACGCCGCCGGCTTTCATCTTAAGCAGTTCGTCCTTCCACGTATCGGCGGGACAGCGCGAATAGTGTATTTCTCCCATAACGGGAAACCACGGTTCACCGTTTCTGGTGAGATATTTCGGTGTGAAATCAAACGAGTCGGGCATACGTAAACCTCCGGAGCATTCCGGCATAAAATATATCCTGCTGAGGATAAAAAATCAACACGAATAAATTACACGAGTAAACTGCATGCACCGCGTTAAATAAAAAAAGGGACTGTCAGGAGGAGAAACAGTCCCTTTCGCTTATAGTCTATCTGATAATCAGATCATACCAATAGCCTTATCCACATCGGCAGGTCCCAGTTTATGTACGTTGTAATAGTACAGGGAAAAACCCGCTTTATTTATTTTCCGCAGCCATTCGACGTAATGTCCGCCGGGCTGGAACGCGTCCGCGTCGGCAAGAAGCGTCGCGCTCTTTCCGCGCTGTGCCTCATTTTCAAAAAGATACTGAGAAAGGAATATTTTCGCATAGTATATTTCCGCGTTCGTACGCGCGTGCGCCACGGCCTGTTCGAAACAGCTTCTTGCTTTCGATTTGCTGCCGCCGCCGAATGCGGGAGCGTAGTAGTACCACTGAGCAATATTCGTAAGCGCATACGACATATCAGGATCCTGCTCAAGCGCCTTTTCGTAATATGTCTTGACGGCGAGTCCGTCGTGCATGATTGCTGTAACGGAAGCGTAGCTCAGGTTGCAGGAGAGCATGTCAGCCGCGGTGCAGTACAGCCATTTGCTGATTGTTTCGTTTTTATGAGCAGATAACCAGTCGTTGTTTTTTTCGTACTGGGAACGGATTAATCCTTTTATTTCCGATTCTTTTCCCTTCATTTTGCGCATGTAGTTGTATATTTCAAGTACTTCAAAGTTTTCGAGAATCAGTTTTTCTTCACCGGTAAATGACGTAAGATCAGCGCCGGTAAAATGCAGTGCGTGGTATGAATCGATTTCCGAAAGAGCCTCTTCCGGCGTTTTGCAGGCTGCAAGATTCATTCTGAGCGTCATAAAACCGTCGATTTCCGTCTGTGCCTTGTCTGAAATTTTTGCCGCCGCAGAAAGACCTGCCGGCATAAAAAGACAAAGAAAAAATATAAAAAAAACAGCATACAGTCGGATTTTCATAATGGGTACACAGTAGCCGTTTTTTGTAGTAATTACAAGTGATATTCTGGAATTTTTTGTTATATTTTGCAAAAAAGTTAAAATCTCCATTTTCTACAGTGGCATATATGGTGTATACTTCATATTTTGCAACCTGTCCGCCGTTTTTGTGTCGATATATACAGGTATGGAACGAAAAACTGTCTATTATTCGGACGAGCTGCATGATGAATTTTCCGGCGTCTCGCGCAACACAATGACGATAGACGACACGTACGTGTACCGTCATACGAATCCGCTGTGGCTGTTCTGCCGGTTCGTCGTATACCGTGTCATCATGACTCCCGTAGCATATCTGTATCTCAGAATAAAATTCCGTGCGAAGTTCGTAAACAGGGGAGTCCTGAAACAAGCCTCCGGAGAGTCAATATTTCTGTTCGGAAACCATACGCAGGTTCCCGGCGACGGATATATTCCGACGACGCTCGTTTTTCCGAAGGACTGCTCGGTTATCGTCAATGCCGACAACGTGTCGCTGCCCGGAACGCTTACGTTCATGAAGATGGTAGGCGCAGTCCCGCTGCCGAACAAAATTTCGGGAATGCGCAATTACATGAATTACCTTGCTGAACTTTCGAAGAATAATACGTGCATAGCAGTCTTCCCCGAGGCGCATATATGGCCGTACTATACGGGAATTCGGCCGTTTCCCGACGATTCGTTCAGGTATCCCGTCATGTACGGCCTGAAGACGTACTGCTTAACGACGACATATCAGCAGCGCGGCCGGAGCGGCAGAGTGAATATGACGATATTCGTCGACGGACCTTTTTCCGTCAATCCCGAACTTCCCAGAAAAGAAGGCATCAGGGACCTCCGTAACCGCGTCTACGAAACAATGCGCAGCCGGAGCCGGAATTCGACGTATGAACACATTATATACAGAAAACAGGAGCATGGAGGAAACATATGATTCCCCTTTTATACTGCGGTAACGAGAATGTTTTCGACGGAATGCTGATTTCGCTTCTGTCGATAACAAAGTACACGAAAACGCCGCTGGAAGTGTTTGTGCTTACAATGGATTTGTCCGACATGAACGCAAAATGGCGTCCGGTGCGTAAGGAACAGACTGATTATCTTGAAAAAATTATTCAGCGCGTCAATCCCGACAGCGTCATTCATCTTGCGGACGTATCTGATTTGTTTCGTACTCAGATGTCCGGCAGCCCGAACCTGAACACGAGCTACGGGCCGTACACGCTTGTGAGGCTGTTTGCCGACGAGGTTCCGGGACTGCCGGACAAAATCCTCTATCTCGACACCGACACTGTCGCGCACGACGATCTGACGCCGGTGTTCGACATCGATATGACCGGCTGTGAATACGCCGCCGCAATAGATTATCTCGGCAAGATTTTCATCCGGTACGACTACCAGAATGCGGGCGTTCTGCTGCTGAACATGGCCTTTATAAAGCAGACGGGATTTTTTGAACGCGTGCGCGAATGCTGCCGGACGGAGAAAATGGCTTTTCCCGATCAGTCGGCGATGAACAAGTACCGGTCGCGCAAAATGTTCCTGCCTGTAAAATACAACGAGCAGCGCCGTCTGCACAAAAATACGGTGATTCAGCATTTCTGCAAGTCGATCCGCCTGCTGCCGTTCTACCATACGGTCAACGTGAAACCGTGGGAAATCGAGCGCATGCATTCTATTTATCATATACACGCGTATGACGACATCCTTGAAAAATATACTGCATGCAAAAGGCAGCTTGAGCATTACGGACCGCTGATTGAATCCTGATGACGCAATCAGCGTTTTACTGAGGACTCGCCGGTTGCATCCCTTCGGCTTAATCAGTATTGTCCTAAGTGCAACCGTCTGACAGACTGCTGTGTCGAATAGATTGAAAGGGGTATAAATTTATGTTTACAATCAATGCAGTTATTTTAGTTTCAATAATTTTTGCCGTTGCATATTATCCGCGTGCGCGCTGCTGGTTTGCGTCCCTGCATCCGCAGAGACGCCTTCACAGCGGCGTGCAGCACAAACTTGCGCTTTTCATTCCTGCCCGCAACGAAGGCAAAGCGATTATTCCGCTGCTCGAATCAATTTCCGCGCAGACGTACGACCGCAGCAATTTCGACGTGTTTGTCGTCGTAAAAGATCCTCACGACGAAGTGTACGACTATGCGCACGCTGTCGGTGCGGAAGTATTCTGCGACACGACGCAGACGTGCAAGGGCGACTGCCTCGACTTCGGTTTCAATAAAATCATTCATAAATATCCGGGAAAATACGACGCGTTCATCATCGTCGACGCTGACTGCGTTCTTAAACCGACATTTATGGAAGAAATGAACAACGCGATGGCGGACGGCGCCGACGTAGTCAACGCCAAGAAACTCGTGCGCAACTATTTTGAGGACAACGGACGGAACAGCAACATCATTACGCAGTGCAACGGCCTTATCTGGACGTTTATGGACGATATGGGAAACCGCTGGAAAAGCGATCACGGCTACACGACTATGACCGTTACGACGGGAATTCTCATTTCCGCGCGTCTCGTGGAAAAATGGAACGGCTGGATTTACAAGAGTACGCTCACCGAGGATATGGAATTCCAGCGCGACTGTTCGCTTCAGGGATACAAGACGCAGTACTATTCGTATGCACAGCTTTACATGGAGGAGGCGCCGCAGCTTACCGAGACCGACAAGCGCCGGACAAGATGGATGACCGGACTGACGCATGCCGATTTTATCTATGCGCGCGGCCTTCTTGCCAAAAAAGACATTCACAGCATAATCGACAATTACTTTATGTTCTGTCTGTGGCTTGTATACGCGTACGTTGCGTCCATGTTCGTGATTGCATTCGGAAACGTCGTCAGCTGCGTATATGAAATCATCAGATACGGTATGTTCAACTGGGCGCTGCTCAACGTGAGCGCCATAGCTATAGGCGCCGTGTACGGCATCTTTTTCCTGCTTACGGCGGCGTCTCTCATCGTCGCATATAAGGATATGAAGCTGCCGTTCGTCCGCCGGATTCTCGTCCTGTTCGTTCATCCGTTCTTTTACATGCAGTACATAACGATTGTTTCCCACGCGATTATCGACAGGCGGGAGGCTTCGTGGGACGAAATTGCGCGCGTGGAAACAGCCGAAACGACAGACAAATAAAAACGCGGAAACGCTGATTAATGCATGAAGTTGTTAATCAGTGTTCCGTACAATATGGATTGAGCGATTATGAATTTTTACGATCTTGCATATACAACGCCCGACACGCTCGACAAAATAAAAGCGGCCGAGGCGCGCGGCGCATATAACGACCATCTTGATCCGATTACGTCGGAAGGCATCCTGCCGGTGAAGGAGAATTTTCCGTACCGGCCGGGACCTTTCCGCAGAATCGGGTACTGGTTCCTTCACGCGGTGTATCTGGACGGTTTTATACGCCGTTTGAATAAAAACGTTTTTTGTACGACTGTCACCGGCCGCGAAAATCTCAGAGGCGTGAAAGGTGCGGTGTATGTCTGCAATCACGTCAATAAATACGACGCGCTTGTCGTGAACTATGCGCTCGGACGCCGGAGAATCAAAATAATGGTTGCCGATTTCAACAATCGACCCGGTCTTCTGGGAAGTTTTATGCGGGCGGACGGAATCCTCCCGTTCAAAAACAGCGCTTCCCTGATCCGCAGGTTTACAAGCGCCGTAAACTGGTACCTGCAGCACAATATCGGCGTGCTCTTTTTCCCCGAGGGATCTGAATGGTGGTGCTACAGGAAACCCCGCCCGTTTATGGACGGAGCGTTCCATTTTGCGGCGGCGAACAGCGTACCCGTCGTACCTGTTTTCATTACGTTCACCGATTCCGGCCGGACGAGTGAGGCGGGGGTGAGCCTTCCGTATTTTACGGCGCATATTCTGCCGCCGGTGTACCCGGATCCGGCGAAGACGAAGGCTGAAAACAGCAGGATGCTTAAGGACCTGTCGTATGAATCATGGGTGCGCACATACGAATCGTTCTACGGCACAAAGCTGTAACGTTGCATATTTACGGAAAAATCTGTATAGTTTTACTATATCATTATATGTGCCGCACGCTGCCGCAGAAAGCTTGCGCCCGGTGTTAAGGAGATTCTCACTATGATCAAGACTGTAAAAGACGTAGATCTTAAAGGCAAACGCATCATAATGCGTGTTGATTTCAACGTTCCGATGAAAGACGGCGTTGTCCAGGATGACACCCGTATTACTGCAGCTCTGCCTACAATCAAATACATTCTCGAGCAGAAACCGAGAAGCCTTGTCCTTATGAGCCATCTCGGCGATCCCGATAAAGACGTGAAAAAAGCTCAGGAAAAAGCCGAGAAAGCGGGAAAACCGTTCACCGCAGCAGATAAAGAGAAATTCATCAGCGGCAAGAACCGTATGAAGCCGGTCGCCGAATATCTTGAGAAAAAACTCGGCAGCAAAGTCGTGTTCGCTCCCGATGCACTCGGACAGAAAGCGGCGATCGACGCACTTCCCGAGGGCGGCGTCATGATGCTCGAGAATGTGCGCTTCCATAAAGCTGAAACAGCAAAAACAGCGGAAGAGCGCGAACCGATGGCGAAAGAACTTGCGGCGTACGGCGACATTTTCGTAAACGACGCGTTCGGCACAGCGCACCGCGATCAGGCTTCCACGGCGACAATCGCCAGATTCATGAAGACGCAGCCTGTCGGCGGTTTCCTCATGGAAAAGGAAGTGAAATACCTTGAACCGATGCTGAAAGATCCGCCTAAACCGATGGTCGCCATTATCGGAGGCGCGAAAGTTTCTTCGAAGATTGCCGTTCTCGAAAGTCTCCTTAAAAATGCATCTTCGCTTGTTATCGGCGGCGGTATGGCATATACGTTCCTCAAAGCTCAGGGACACAAAGTCGGAAAATCGCTCGTTGAAGATGATTTCATCGACACGGCAAAGAAGCTGCTTGCAGATGCAAAGACAAAGAACGTCGACGTCATTCTCCCTGTCGACCATGTCGGTGCGGAATCGTTCGACTCGAACGCAAAAGCCGTTGCCGTCGACAACGTCGAAATTCCGGACAATCTCATGGCTATGGACGTAGGTCCGAAGACGCTTGAGCTTTACAAAAAAGCCATCGGATCCGCAAAATCTGTCATCTGGAACGGCCCTGTCGGCGTATTCGAATTCGACGCCTTTGCAAAGGGAACGGAAGCAGTTGCAAGAATGGTTGCGGAAGCGACCGGACACGGTGCCATGACAGTAGTCGGCGGTGGTGATTCTGTCGCCGCCGTCAATAAATTCGGACTTGCGGACAAAATGAGCCACGTTTCGACAGGCGGCGGCGCGTCACTCGAATTCCTCGAAGGAAAAACACTGCCCGGCATCGCAATCCTCGCTACCAAATGACGCACTGATTGCATCCGTGCAAACAGTGCTCTGCAGGTTACTCTTTGAGCAGTACATTTCTGCAATGAGTAACCTGCTCTGTTCAAGCCGCCCTTCGTGGCGGCATTTCATTACTTAGGAGATTTTTATGCGTACACATTATATCGCGGGAAACTGGAAAATGAACACGAGCAGGGCCGAGGCAGTCAAACTGGCTCAGGACCTTGTCAAAGAACTTAAAGGCAAAAGCAACAAATACATGATAGCGCCGCCGTTCGTATATCTCGATGCGGTCGCGCAGATTGTGAAGGGGAGCAACATCATCCTCGGTGCGCAGGACATCGCAGCGACGGACAACGGTGCGCACACGGGTGAAGTTTCGGCCGCTATGCTTAAGGATGTCGGCGTAGAGACCGTCATCATCGGACACAGCGAACGCCGCCACGAAATAGGTGAAAGCGACATGCTGATCAACGCAAAGGTGCTCAAAGCTCTTGGCAGCGGGCTCGACGTAGTTCTCTGCATCGGTGAACTCCTTGACGAACGCGAAGCGGGAAAAGCGGAACAGATCTGCGCATTCCAGCTCGACGCAGGACTTTCGGGCGTTACCGCCGGGCAGATGCCGCACGTGACGATTGCGTACGAACCTGTCTGGGCTATCGGAACGGGAAAAACCGCCACGCCGCAGGATGCGGAAGAAATTCACGCGTTCGTGCGCAGGCATATCGCGAAACTTTACGGCCCTCAGGTCGCCGACGGAGTAATCATTCAGTACGGCGGTTCCATGAAGGCGGCGAATGCGGCCGAGCTTCTCGCGGAGGATGACATCGACGGCGGCCTTATCGGCGGTGCGTCTCTGAAAGCGGAAACGTTTGTACCGATCTGTGTGTTGTAAGCGGTTACTTGATTTTTTAAGGGAATGAAGTGCTCCCTGCGGTAACCGTACCGAAACTGCTTATAAGCTGATGACTTCTACTGTGCAGGGGTCTTCAGCTTTTTTTATTAAAAGCGGAAAGTATGTTTTATATTTGCGGTTTTATTGACCAAATAAAATAATTGGTTTAGTATTATGCAAAATCACGCTACTTACACTGTCTGTCGGGAAGACAGACGGAATTGGAGTTTAAAATGGGTGCTATTGGTATTATCCTGCTTGTTGCGTTTGTAATCGTCTGCATTTTTCTCGTCCTTGTTATTCTTGTTCAGGATGACGGAAGCAGCGGTATGGGCGGTCTGCTCGGCGGACGCGGAACGGCGGCATTCGGTTCACATTCAGCAAGTGTGCTTACGAGAACAACGTCCGTACTTGTTGCTCTTTTCTTTGTTCTTTCGCTGTCGCTGGCTCTTCTGAACAAAAAACCGAAACTGCAGCGGGATCTTGCTCCGGCTGCTGCGGTGGAGGAATCCTCTTCAACGGGGACACAGTCAGGCGGCTGGTGGAAATCCGCTGATACAGCAAATGAAGGCACTGCTCCGGCAGAATCTGCGGCGGGCACTGAATCTACAGGAACGGAGGGCGGACAGAATTAGTCTGCCAAGGAAAGATATATGCTGAGCAAGCTGATTACTCCTGCAAATATAAAAGTTGATTTGGAGAGCACTGATAAGGAGGAGGTTTTTGAAGAACTCCTTGAAGTGATTGTCGCTGCTCAGCCGGGGATCAACCGGCAGGAAGCGCTCAAAGCTCTTACTATCCGCGAGGAAAAAATGTGTACGGGTATTATTCCCGGTATTGCCGTTCCTCACGCAGTCTGCAGCTCCGTTCACGGGGCGGTTGCAGCGGTCGGATTGAGCCGTGACGGCATCGAGTACGCCTCTTTGGACGGTACTCCCGTTAATTTTATTATTATGCTGCTGTTTGCGCAGGGGGACACTGAATCGCATCTTCAGACAATGAAAGATGTCGCATCTGTCCTGCAGCACCCTGATTTTATGAAAGTAATTATGGAAAAAAAGACTCCGCAGGAAGTGTACGACGCGTTGTACAATTTTGAGACGGAGCCGCAGGAGTAGAGAAATTTTATACGGGCACTTGTAGGGGTTGCAAGGAGCAAATATGGCGGAAACAGAAGTTAATGTTATTAATCACCTGCTTAATGTTGAACATAAGGCTTCAGAACTGATATCTGGAGCGCAGGCGGAAGCGGATAAACGCATTGCAGCTTCCCGTGCACAGGCGGAAGCGGAATACAAAAAACAGTATGATGTTGTAATTGCCGGATTCGAAGCGGATTATAAGTCCCGGACAGCAGAGCTTGCCCGCGAACACAGTGAAACAATCAGCCGGTATAAATCGGACGTTCAGAACAGTGAACAGGATATTCAGCCGTTTACCAAACTGCTTGATACGTTATTTGCTGTAAACTGACAGAGGCTCAAGATGGAATACTCCGGTGCTTCTGCTTTTGTTTACGCAAAGGCTTCTGGTATGCTCGGCAGTGTCTTCACGGGACCGCGGGCATCAAAACTTTTTACCGCAAAATCACTTCCTGAATTATGGACGCTTGTTTTTAATACGGAAGTACCTCTTATCCCCCAGACGCTTCTGGGGCAGAGAATTGAGGAAGAGGCGGAAAAGCGGTTCATTGCGCAGTACACTTCACTTGTGGAAATGTACGACTATCCGCATAAAATTCTTACCGACATGCTTTATTTTTACGACATCGAGAACCTCAAGGAGCTCGGAGCTGCGCTCTGCGCGAAAGAGCAGTCGATGCCTCATATAGTCGAGCTCGGAAAATACAGCATGTTCGATTACGGTGCATGGCCAGATATTGCGAAGATCACTAAAAATTCACCGCTTTCGTGGTACAACAAAGTTCCCGACGTTCATGAACAGCAGCACATAGACACAAAACTCGACAATCAGTATGTAAGGATGATGTGGGAGGCTGCGAACGAAGTGACGGGTGAAATACGTGAACCTGTGCTTGATTTTTTCCGGTACACGTTTGTCATGACGAATATTATCTGGACGCTCCGCCTTAAAGTCTATTACGAGATGAAAAGCGACGAAATCCTCGAGCATCTTGCATGTGCCGGCGACAGACCGCTGCGCAGCGACCCGCTTGCCGGTCCTGCCGTGGAAATTCTCGACAAAGCCGCCGATACGTATGCCGACTGGGAACACTGGAAATATGCCGATATGCTCAATCCCCACGAGGAGGGTGTCATCTGGAAAATAGATCCGCGCTGGGTTGAGAATACGTACAAATCAGGAATGTACAGACGTGCGGAAAAGATGTTTCATGCACATCCTCTTACGGATTTGTCTCTTGTTGCGTGGTTCAAAATCAAGCAGCACGAGTGTGATATCATACGAACAGCCGCAGAAGGAATAAGACTGAATGTTGATACGGCAGAGGCGATGAAATTTGCCGGTATACCTGCGGTCGTCCAGTAATTTAGTAACAAGAAGGGTGAAATGGCTAGAACGACAGAAATGCGTTTGATTGAACTGATGGCTCTTAAACAGGATATTTCGACAGTAATCGAATATCTCGGCCGGAAAGGAAATTTTCAGTTCCAGACAAAATTGCAGAGCGGCGATTCGAAAAACTCGAAGGCGCCTCAGAATATTGACCGCGAATTCTTCGACAACCTTCAGCAGACGCGTATTTTCCTTAACGTCGGCGACCGTACCGACAACGCGTCTGACTGCCGGATTCCTTCGGACGAGGACCGTACCGAAGCGGGAAAGCTGCTCGCCGCAGTCGACGAACTGAAAAACCGTGTAACGGCGGTCACAAGCGAAGCGAAGCGTGTCGAAGAAGCATATAAGGAAGCGCTTGCGTTTTCAAATCTGAAAGCGTCGTATTCGGAACTGGAGCATCTTTCATTTCTGTCTTTGCGCATCGGCCGAATCGATTCGAAACTGTTTGAGGCATTGAAGGATGCCGTCGGGGAACGTGCCGTTATCGTACCGCTCGGCGACGATAATTCCCGCATTCTCGCGGCTTCCTCGAAGAAAGGCCGTTTCGCCCTCGACACGGAGCTTAAGAAATTCGATTTTGTGAATATGGAAATACCGCAGGATTTTAAGGGTATCCCCGACGACGTTCTTGAAAGTCTCAAGAAACAGAAGCAGGAATTTGCCGGAAAAGTCGACGAGATCAATAAGGAGCGCGGTAATTTTGCGGAAACCCACAGGGAAAAGCTTCTTGCATTGCTCGGCTCGTTCTCAATCGGTATGCAGATTCAGAATGTCGAGTCCCGGCTTGAATCCACCGAACTCGTGTACCGCCTTACCGGATGGCTCCCCGCGCGCGACTGTCCGACTGCCATGAAGGATCTTGATCAGCTTACGGAAGGCCGCATCGCCATCCGCGAATATCTGCCGTCGGAGGTTCCGTCGGTTATCAACGGAAAGGAACAGGTTCCCGTTCAGCTTCACCACCGGAAACTTGTCGGCAGCTTCGAGCGCATGATATTCAGCTACGGCGCTCCGGTGTACGGCACGATTGATCCGACTCCGTTCGTCGCGCTGTTTTTCACGGTTTTGTTCGGCATTATGTTCGGAGACGCCGGTCAGGGACTTGTCATTCTCATCGTCGGTATTCTGCTGGAAAAGAACATATTGAAAATCGGCGGTTACAATAAGTCGGCGCCCGTTTTTATGGCGGTCGGCGTAAGCAGTATGATAATGGGGCTGCTCGAAGGGGAATTTTTTGCGACCGAGTCGGTGCTGGAACCGTTCTCGTACTGGGTTACCGGATTGTTCGGCAATCCGCACGCGCCGATTATCAAACTCATGCCGTCCGCGTCGAACACGAAGACAATGTTTATTATGTTCGGCATTGCGGTCGGTATCGGCTTCATCATCAATTCGATCGGGCTGGTTATAAATATCATCAATAAGTTCACGCAGCGTAAAATCGGCGGGGCGCTGTTCGGAAAGACGGGGCTTGCGGGCGCATGTTTCTTCTGGTACGTCATCGCCATGGTTGTGCGCATGGCCGCATTCCATCACACGATTGCGCTGTACGACTGGATTATAATAGGAGTGACGCTTTTCTGCGCCGCGTTCGGAGAACCGTTCGAGCGCCTCTTGGACGGTGAGCGTCCCGTCGTGGAAAACGGAATCGGCTCTATGGTCATATCGGGCTTTGTCGAACTGATCGAAGTTGTTTCGACGTATCTGTCTAATACGGTGAGTTTCCTGCGTGTGGGCGCGTTTGCACTGGCGCATGCCGTTCTCGGCTACATTATCCTTACGATGACGAAAATGAGCGGACCTGTCGGCGGAATATTCGTCATGATTATAGGAAATGCCATTGTCGTCGTACTTGAGGGCATGATTGTCGCAATTCAGGTTGTCCGTCTTCAGTACTATGAGTTTTTCTCGAAGTTTTTCAACGAGACGGGGAGTGAGTTCAAACCTTTCCAGTTCACATACGGAAAAGTTGAAGCATAATGAGGATGTTTGTCCGGCTGTATTGCCGGCTGATAATAGAGTGAAAGAGGTATTTAGTATGAACAAGAAAATTTTTGCTGTTGCTGCTGTTCTTGCATGTTTTTCATTGACTGCGATTTTCGGACAGACTCAGACGAATCCGCCGGCTGCTGAAGGACAACCGGCAGTTCAAACGCAGGCTCCCGCGGGTAATGCCAGTGCAGGGATGAAATATATCGCAGCAGGTCTCGCGGTAGGCATCGCATGCATCGGCGGCGGTATGGCCGTCGGCAAAATCGGTGCGGCAGCTATGGGTGCTATGGCGGAAAACGCTGATCTTTCGGGAAAGGCACTTCCGTTTGTAGGTCTTGCGGAAGGTATCTGTCTGTGGGGATTCCTGGTCGGACTGCTCATCATCATCATGTAAAGGTATGAGTTTTGAAGTACTTTATTATCGGTGAACGGGAAATGGTTCTCGCATTCCGTCTGGTGGGTGTTACCGGTGTTGTAGCGGAAACACGCCAGGAAGTGCTTGATTCGTTCAGCCGCGTCACCGGCAAGGGCGGAACAGCTTCCGTCCCGGTTGATGAAATTCCCCGGGTCCTTATTCTGACTGAAAATGCGGCTTCGCTCATACAAGACGAAGAGCTCGACTGGCAGAAAACGGGACAATATCCGCTTATTGTCGAAGTGCCCGGATTAAACGGACATTTGGCAGGGCGCAGAACACTTACCGACGCAATCGGGGAAGCGATTGGTGTAAAGGTATAGTATGTCGAAAATACATGGCGTACAGCTGGTGTAGGAGCATAGCATGGAAGAATTACGCTCGACTGAGGTTCTTGACAAGGAAATCGAAACCGACGCACGGAAAAAAGCAGAGAGAATCCTGTTAAAGGCCGATTCAGATGGAAAGGCACTGCTCGATAATGTTGCAGGCCGGATTACTGCTGTAAAAGCTGAAAAAGACTCCGCCTACAAAAGAAAAATAGAAGCGTTTCAGAAAGATCAGGATGCTTCGCTTCCGCTTGAAAAACAGCGTTTTCTTGTTTCTTATATTGAATCGGCAATAATAAAGGGCATAAACGAGTATCTTGAATCGCTCCCTGAATCAAAACGTCTTGATCTTGTTATGGACCGTTACGGGAAGTATAAGGATATAATCGGTTCGAAGAAAGTGAACGCATATGTATTCGGTTTTAAAACTGACGATGTAAAAAAAGCGCTCGGGAAGTACGGCGTACCGGCCGTTTCCTGCGGGCAGATTGAATATGAAAAAAGCGGGGATGATCCGGTTGAAGGTCTTACTGTCAAAGAGGGAGTAATCCTTGAGACGGATGATAAAACAATCCGTTGTCGTCTTACAATCTCACAGATTGTCGGTGAGCTTGAAAGCGGACACCGGGCTGAACTGGCCTCGACATTATTCGGCGGGAGGCTGAGCTGATGGATATTGAAGGAAAAATCACCCGCATTTCAGGACCGATTGTTTTTGCAGAAGGGCTTGAAGGATGCGGTTTGTACGACGTTGTCGATGTTGGTGAAAAGAATCTCATCGGCGAGATTATACGTCAAAATAAAGGAAAGGCGACGATTCAGGTATATGAGGAAGATACCGGCATGCATATCGGTGAAAAAGTCGTATGCCACAGCCGTCCGCTTTCTCTTCGTCTCGGACCCGGACTTGTCGGTACTATTTACGACGGCATTCAGCGCCCGCTTAAGTCCATGTACGACGATAAATCAGGCGGTGCATTTCTGCTTCCGGGGCAGCGTACTGAACCGCTCGACTCGAAAAAGATATGGCATTTTGAAACCGGAAAATCAGCGGACGGAAGTCCTGTTGCTGCCGGCACTCCCATAGCTCCGGGCATTGCGCTCGGAACAGTAAGGGAAACGCCGTCGATTCTTCATACAGTCATGGTTGCGCCCGATGTACGGGGCAGGGTGCTCAAGACGTTCAAAGGCACGGGCGATTATACGATCGACGACGTCATCGGAACGACTGAGCTCGGCGAGGAAATTAAGATGTCGCAGTACTGGCCGGTGCGAAAGCCGCGGCCGTATACGGACAAGCTTTCCGTTTCCCAGCCGCTCGTTACGGGACTCCGCGTCATAGACGTGTTTTTCCCGCTCTCGAAGGGCGGTACTGCCGCAATTCCTGGCGGTTTCGGAACCGGTAAGACTATGACGCAGCACGCAATTGCAAAATGGTGCGACGCTGATCTCATTGTCTATATCGGCTGCGGCGAACGCGGCAACGAAATGACCGAAGTTCTTACGGAATTTCCCGAAATTATCGATCCGCGCACCGGACGTTCCATTATGGAACGCACTATTCTTATTGCCAATACGTCGAACATGCCCGTCGCTGCGCGTGAAGTTTCGCTGTATTCCGGCATTACGCTCGCAGAGTATTACCGCGACATGGGTATGGCTGTCGCAGTTATGGCCGACTCGACGAGCCGGTGGGCGGAAGCGCTCCGTGAGCTTTCCGGTCGTATGGAGGAGATGCCTGCGGAGGAAGGATTCCCCGCATATCTTCCGACGCGGCTTGCAAGCTTCTACGAACGTGCAGGACGAATCAATTCGCTGTGCGGCAAGGAAGGTTCAGTTTCCGTCATCGGTGCGGTTTCTCCGCCGGGCGGTGACTTTTCCGAACCGGTCACCCAGCATACGAAGCGCTTTATCCGCTGTTTCTGGGCTCTGGACAGAGATCTTGCCAACGCGCGCCATTATCCGGCTATCGGCTGGATTGACTCGTATTCGGAATACGCAGATGAAGTGAAGGGCTGGTGGGAAAAGAACGAACCCGAATGGGCGGGAGTGCGTCTTGAGGCGCTTGATCTGCTCAAGCGCGAACAGCGTCTTCAGCAGATTGTCAGTCTCATCGGACCTGATGCACTGCCCGATTCCGAACGCCTTATCCTTAAGGTTGCCGAGATGATAAAGAACGGATTCCTGCAGCAGGATGCATTTGATGACGTCGATTGTTTCTGTGTATCCAAAAAGCAGATTATGATTCTCGTTCTCATGATGAATTTCTATAAAATGGCGCTTGACGTTATTAAAAACGGCGCACCGCTTGTTAATGTGACGAGCCTTCCTGTGTGCGACGAGATTGTCCGCATCAAGTCGCAGTATACTAACGATGAAGTCGACAAGATTCAGGAAGTTAAAATTCATCTGGAAAGCCAGATTGGTGAGCTTCAGCGGTTGTACCGCAAGGCAGGTGCAGTATGAAAGGTATAGAATACCGCGGTGTTGCGTCGGTAGACGGTCCTATCGTCGTAGTGCGCCGGAGCGAAAATGTATTTTACGGTGAAACGGTATGTGTGCGTGACCGTTACGGTGAAAAGCGGGTCGGCCGTATTATAGATGTGTCTGAAACTGCGGCTGTCGTTCAGATTTTCGGCAGCACGACGGGTCTTGATCTTGACATGACGTCGTTCGAATTCCTCGACACGCCGCTTGAACTGCGCGTCGGCGAGGGACTTCTCGGACGTATTTTCAACGGATTGGGCGAACCGATCGACGGCTATCCGCCGATAATCTCGTCGGAAATGGTGAACGTGAACGGCAACCCGATCAATCCGTACGCGCGCGTGTATCCGCGCGATTTTATTCAGACGGGAATTTCCGCAATCGACGGAATGAATTCGCTTGTACGCGGTCAAAAACTGCCAATTTTCAGCGGCAACGGTCTTCCGCACAACAAACTTGCGGCGCAGATTATCAGGCAGGCGAAACTCCGCAACAGCGATGAACAGTTCGTCATGGTGTTTGCGGGCATGGGCATCAAATACGACGTTGCTCGTTTCTTTATCGACACGTTCGAAGCGTCCGGCGTTCTTTCGAAGGTCGTCATGTTCCAGTCGCTTGCGGACGCGCCGTCGATCGAACGAATCATCACTCCGCGCTGCGCTCTTACTGCGGCCGAATATCTGGCATTTAAAAAGGGTATGCACGTTCTCGTCGTGCTCACCGACATGACGAACTACTGCGAAGCGCTCCGTGAAATTTCCACGACCCGCGGCGAAGTTCCGGGCCGCAAAGGATATCCGGGCTATCTGTATTCCGACCTTGCCGAATTGTACGAACGCGCCGGACGTATCAAAGGTTCCTCCGGTTCGATTACCCAGATACCGATTCTCTCGATGCCCAACGACGATATTTCCCACCCGATTCCCGACCTTACCGGTTACATTACCGAAGGGCAGATTGTTCTTGACAGGGAAATGTCGCAGAAAGGATTGTATCCGCCGGTCGCCGGTCTTCCGAGCCTGTCCCGTCTTATGAAGGACGGTATCGGTGTAACGAAGGACGGCAGAGTCATGACGCGCGAGGATCATGCGAACGTTGCGAGCCAGCTGTTCGCTTCGTATTCAAAGGTGAAGTCGGTAAGAAACCTTTCGGCTATTATCGGCGAGGAAGAATTGTCCACGCTTGACCGTGAATATCTTAAATTCGGTGATAAATTTGAAAAGGAGTTCCTTACGCAGGATGAATATGAGGACCGCACGATAGAGCAGACGCTCGATCTCGGCTGGAAAATTCTTGCGTCGCTCCCACGCGAAGAGCTGTACCGCATCAAACCGCAGTTCATCGAAAAGTATATGCCGAAAGAAGAAGCTGCAGGCGGTACCGAACCGCAGGAATAAACGATGGCAAAACTGAACATTGCGCCGACAAAATCAAACCTCCTCGCCATGAAAGAACAGCTTGTTGTTTCGCAGGACGGGTACGACCTTCTCGAACAGAAGCGCGAAATCCTCGTTATGGAACTCATGCACATGGTCGAGCGGGTGAAACTTCTTGAACGCGATATAGATAAAATTATTAACGAAGCGTATCCTGCGTTTATAAAAATGCTTATGACCGTAGGAAGCGATCAGGTTGAACGTATATCACATGCTGTCCACTACGATTTCATTATGCACGAAAAACAGGTCACGCTCGGCGGTATGTCGTTCCAGTCCCTTGACGTGGAACTCCCGAAAAAGGAATTGTTTTATTCGTACATGGGGACGTTTGCGGACAGCGACGAAGTTATGGTCCAATTTTTCAGACTTCTATCGCTTCTTACCGAAATGGCGTCAATCAGAACGATCGTGTGGCGGCTTGCCGGCGAGGTCAAGAAGACCCAGCGGCGCGTCAATGCGCTCGACAAAATGGTTATCCCGCAGACCCGCGAAACGAAAGTATATATAGAAAGTGTATTGGAAGAACGGGAACGCGAAAACGTGTTCGTTCTCAAAGCATTGAAAAACCGTAGTAATAATCGGTCGGAGGAAAAATGAACAAGCCTCTTTTCAATCGTATTGTTGTCGCCGTTAATGGTTCGCAGACGTCGATTCATGCCGCGATGTACGGCATTATCATGGCGAAAACATATCATCTCGATTTGAAGGTGGTATATGTCGTCGATACAGCTACAATCAAGCAGCTGACACTGTCGAAATTTTTCGCCGCCGACGAGCGTGAGGCGTATGAAGCGAACCTGACCGCCGACGGAGACCGCTATCTTACGTACGTCGGCGACCTTGCAAAGACGAAAGGCGTGACGGCGGAACTTGAACTGCGGAAAGGCGCCGTCTGGTCGGAAATCATCACGGTGGCTGACGACTACAAAGCGGATCTTATTCTGCTCGGCGGAAGAGAATCCGACGAAACGTATGTGCCCGGCAGTACGGGCCACCGGAACGTCGTTTCCGCTTCCCGCGGCGAAATAATCGCAAACGCGCATTGTTCGGTATTCGTCGTAAAACAAAAAGATATAGAGCAGCTGTTTAAAATATCGTAAAAAGGGATTCTCGTTTGGAAAACTGTTATGAGATTCTAGGTGTACGCCGTGACGCTTCGGCTGCAGAAATCAGGCGCGCATTCAGACAGAAAGCAAAACAACTTCATCCTGATACGGCGCAGGTTAATAATTCCGAATCGGCAGAGGCGTTCCGCCGTCTCGTAAGGGCATATGATGTTCTTTCCGATGCCCGGCAGCGTTCGATATTCGATCAGTCCTTTTTTACCAGATATCATATTCACCGGAAACACGGCGAATCGTTCGACTATCATACGTGGCTTACGGAACGGCAGGACGAAGAGAGCCGCGCGAAACTGATTTTCTGGGATCTTATGCATCACCGTGAAAATGAAGCGGTCGCCGAATTCAAACGGATGTCGACGAATCATGCGGGATTCAGTCTCAAAAAGTGGTTCACGCGCGAAGATTTCATGGATTACGGATACATACTTGCGGAGGAACTTTCGATCCGCGGTGAATATTACGACGCGTTTCTGCTGCTTGAGCAGATAATCAAAATGGAATACAGTTATGAATATTTCCGCCTTTTTTTCCCGGAGGTTATGGAGTTTACGCTCCATATACTGAAGCAGAACATCGAAGGAACGGTGAACGACGAGCTTGTCCTTGATGCGTGGGAACGCGCGCTCGATTTAGGATTCACGTCTTCGGATGATGCTTTTTTTCTGCGGAAAATGGCGCTTCTCTATAAAAAAATGGGCGACGAGCGCACTGCGGACATTTGTCTGGAGGAAGCTTCGCGGACCGCAGGCGTAAGGAAGGTCTTGTCCCGTACATGAGGCTTCAGGGCGGCTGCGGATTACTGAGTGAATTATTTCAGAGGTTTAATACATGATACGACTTAAAAACGACGAAGAGATTGCAGGTATCAGAAAATCATGTCACCTGCTTGCGGATATGTTTAACGAAATTATTCCGCAGGTAAAGGCCGGCATGTCGACGAAAGAAGTGGACGACATCTGCAAGCATTTTATTATTTCCCATCACGGAAAGCCCGCGTGGTACCGGGAGAATTTCCCGGGTGCCGTGTGCATCAGCGTAAACGAAGAAGTTATCCACGGTGTTCCGTCGGCGAAAAAAATCATTCACGACGGCGACATGGTTTCAATCGATGCGGGCATTGACCTTGACGGATACATCAGCGATTCGACGCACACGCTGCTTATAGGCAGCGTCCGCCCGGAATGGAAAGAACTCGACGACGTGACGCTCGAGTGCCTTGCAGCCGGCATTGCGGCCTGCATTCCCGGCAACCGTATCAGCGACATTTCAAATGCGGTCAACGACATTGCTGTGCGTCATAATTACGGTGTCGTATACGATTACTGCGGGCATGGTGTCGGTCTTGACGTGCATGAAGATCCGAGCATACCGAACTGTCCGAGCCGCGGTCCGAACCCGCGCATACAGACAGGCATGGTTCTTGCCATTGAACCGATGATCAATCTCGGTACGGCCGATGTGCTGCTTTCCGGTAATGAATGGACAGTCGTCACTGCGGACGGTAAAGCCTCGGCGCATGAAGAACACACTGTGGCTGTTTTTGCCGACCACACGGAAATCCTTACCGATCTCAATTACGCAAAATAAACTGTTTTTACGGCCATTAATACACTGATTACTGTACCGTGCATTAACCGGCGTAAACTTTAATATTTAAACTAACAGAAATTTATAAAGGAACATCATTTTTTTGTAACATTTGATGTTCCTTTTTTATTATTTTAACAGCAATGATGCAGCACGGATACGCTGCACATCGGAGGTTTTACAATGAAAACATGGACTAAAAGGATTATCGGGATTTCATGTGCTGCTGTTCTTACATTTGCAGTAGTTTCCCTTTCCTGCCGCAAATCGCCTGTAAACGGAAGCGCGGATACGGCCTTTGCGGAAACACGCACGGATTCTCCAGTCCCGGCAGATTCTCTTAAAGTGTTGCAGGCTATGCAGGATTCATTCCGCGCTATCAGCGATACGCTTCTTCCTTCCGTCGTAGAAGTCGACGTGACGGAGACAAAGACAGTGCAGGCGAATCCTCTTGACGACCTGCCGTTCTTTTTCTTCGGTATGCCGAATCAGGGAAACAACGACCAGCAGCAGCAGTATGAACAGAAGGGACTCGGTTCGGGTGTAATCGTACGCCGCACCGGTAATACTATTTATGTTTTGACGAACAACCACGTTGCCGGCGGCGCAACGAAAATATCAGTCAAACTCAACGACGGACGCGAATTTGACGGAAAGCTCGTCGGATCCGATTCCAGGATGGATATAGCGCTCGTTTCGTTCGAATCGGGCGATAACTCGATTCCCGTTGCAAAATTGGGAGATTCGGATCAGACGCATACGGGCGACATCTGTTTTGCAATGGGCGCGCCGCTCGGCTACAGTCAGTCCGTCACCCAGGGCATTATCAGTGCGACAGGACGTTCGGGAAGCGACATCGGCAATATCAATGATTTTATTCAGACTGATGCGGCAATCAATCAGGGTAATTCCGGCGGTCCGCTCGTGAACATCTACGGTGAGGTTATCGGAATTAATACGTGGATTGCGTCTCAGTCAGGCGGCTCGCAGGGACTCGGATTTGCCATACCGATCAACAACATCAGGAATGCAGTCGACGATTTCATCAGCAAGGGAAAAATCACGTACGGCTGGCTCGGCGTGTCTCTTGTAGACGTTACGAACGAGTATAAAGACGAGCTCGGCGTAAAAGACACGACCGGTGCATTCGCTTCCCAGATTTTCATGGGATCGCCTGCGGAAAAAGGCGGAATGCAGCCCGGTGATTTTATCACGGCTCTTAACGGAAAGAAAGTGAAGAGCGTCAATCAGCTCGTGCGCGACGTGGGAAATCTTGAAGCGGGAACGACGGCGAAGTTCGGAGTGCAGCGGGGCGGAAAAGACATTGAGCTTACCGTGAAAATTGAGGAACGTTCGGAGAAGATTTCCGCGGACAACGGCAAACTCTGGCCGGGATTCATCGCCGTGCCTCTCACGGACGACACGCGCAAGGAACTCAAGCTCGACGACAGTAAAGTTAAAGGCATTGCGGTCACCGGCGTTCAGGAAAAATCTCCTGCCGCGGCGCTCAGGCTTCAGAACGGCGACATCATAACGGCGGTGAACGGGAAGGCGGTAAAATCGCTTGAGGAATTCTATGAAGAGCTCGGAAAAGCGAAGAAAAACGTGAACTTCGACGTTTATTCGAACGGCGGAACGATTACAACGGGAACGTACAAGTTCTGATATACGTGCGCGGAGGAAAATAGGAAGTCGAAGGAAGAAAATGCTTTCGCATTTTCTAGTTATAGGAGACGTAAAATGACCTGCCCATCCTGTTGGGCAGGTCATTTTACTCTTGACTAACCTCACTCCTTTCTGATAATATTTACCTTACACGTATTGTAAGACGGCTTGTAGTATCTATCCCCGTTTAATACTGCGGCTGCTTTGCTTGCATTATTTTTTAGTAGAGGTATTTTATATGTACGCACTTGTTGAATATAAGGGCAAACAGTACAAAGCAGAAAAAGGTTCTGTGCTGACAGTCGACAAACTTGACGCTGAAAAAGGCGCAACGATTGATATTGATTCCGTTCTGCTTGTAAGCGACGGAGATAAAGTCAGTGTCGGGACACCGTTTGTAAAAGGTGCTAAGGTCCAGATCGAAGTCGGCGAATCTTTCCGCGATAAGAAGGTCCTCGTCCTCAAATACAAATCAAAGAAGGACTATCACCGCCTTATCGGTCACCGCGAGCAGTATACTAAGGTGACTGTAAAGGACATTACCGTAGCGTAATGACTTCTGTGCTTCTGATACGCGGCGGCAACGGTGCTTTCCGATCATGCAGAGCGGAAGGTCACGCGGGATTTGCCGAAGCCGGTGCGGATATTGTGTGCAGCGCTGTCACGGTTTTGCTGAGGACGACGATGCAGACACTTGCTGATTCGGCCGGTATACGACTGGAAGCTGATACATCGGCACGGGGAACGCTTTTTTTCAGCGCCTGTGCGGAAAAGCCCTCCCCGGAAACGGACGCGAGGCTTGTATATGCCGGAGATTTTCTTGAGCACGGACTTGTTTCGATTGCGGAGGAATATCCGGGCAATGTTGAATTGCGGATACAAAATGGCAAATAGGAGAATACTATGGGAAGAACCAGAGGCGGCAGCGGCGCAAAAAACGGACGCGACCCGAATCCGAAATATCTTGGAGTAAAAAAATTCAGTGGAGAAACGGTAACAGCCGGTTCTATCATCGTCAAACAGCGCGGAACGAAATTCTATCCCGGTGACAACGTCATGAAAGCGGGAGACGACAGTCTCTTTGCGACTGCGGACGGAAAAGTCACTTACCACGAGCGTATGAACAGAAAACTTGTTTCTGTCACGCCGGTGAACGAATAAGCAATAGAATTTTCTGCGAGACAAAATGATACTACCCGGTTCAGTCTATCTGTACCGGGTATTTTTTTTGCATGCATAATAAGGTGGTTATATGTTACAGTTTGCAGATGAAGCTGTAATTGAGGTGCGGTCGGGAAAAGGCGGAAACGGCTGCATCGCATTCAGACGCGAAAAATATATTCCGCGCGGCGGTCCGAACGGCGGTGACGGCGGGAAGGGCGGTGATGTCGTGTTCTGCATAAAGCGGAATATGCGCACTCTTGCAAAACTGCGCAATCAGGTTGTGTTTAAGGCTCAGAACGGTTCCGACGGGTCGGGATGGAATAAGTACGGAAAGGACGGAGAGGACGTTGTAATTCCCGTTCCGCCGGGAACGACGATCCGCGATGAGGAAACGGACGAACTTATCCACGATTTTACAAACGAGAGCGAAGACGAACTGTTTGTGTTCCTTTCCGGCGGAAACGGCGGATGGGGTAACGTGCATTTCAAATCTTCGACGAATCAGGCGCCGCGCTATGCTCATCCGGGGAAACCGGGGGAAGTGAAGAAACTCCGCCTTGAGCTTTCAATCATGGCTGATGCGGGACTCGTCGGATTTCCGAATGCGGGGAAATCGTCTCTCCTGAATGCGTTTACGAACGCCCGCCCGAAGATTGCACCGTATCCGTTTACGACGAAAATTCCGAATCTCGGCGTGCTTCGTGCGGACGACGACCGCGATATTATCATTGCAGATATCCCGGGAATCATCGAGGGGGCGTCGGAAGGCGCCGGGCTCGGCATAAAGTTTCTCAAGCATATTTCGCGCACATCATGTCTTATTTACATGATAGACTGTTCCGACGAGAATTACCGTACCGCATACAGCACGCTCAGAAATGAGCTTGCTTCCTATTCGAAGGAACTCGCCGTGAAGCCGCGCATCGTACTCTGCAACAAAATAGACGTTGAGGGAGCCGAGGAACGCGCGCGGGAAATAATCGGGACAATCGGAAAAGAAGAACCGGAGACGCCGGTACTTCCCGTTTCCGTTCTTGCGAATACGAACATGCGCGCTGCGAAACTGCAGATTATCAGGATGGTCGATAAACTGGAAAGTCGTTCCGTCCCTGCAGAAACGTCCGGCGGTCCGGATTTTCTTGCGACCCGCTCCGTGGATGACGCGGACGAAGTGCAGTATCCCGGAAGTGAAGGCTGATAAATTGAAGATTGCCCTGCTCGGCGGTACGTTCAATCCGCTGCATATCGGCCATGCGATGCTCGCCGAGACCGCGGTAAAGGAACTCGGATACGACAAGGTACTTATTGTGCCGACGTTCATCCCTCCGCACAAAATACTTTCGAACGCTGTTTCGCCGGAAGACAGGCTCGGAATGGTGCGCGCGTTTTGTACCGTGTCGGAACACTTTACCGCCGAACCATGCGAAATTACGCGCGGCGGTGTATCGTACACGTATGATACGCTTCAGTACGTTGCCGTCAGGTACAAAGACGTGCTCGAGGGAAAGCCGGCTCTTATCATCGGGCAGGAAACGGCTGCGGAATTCGACAAGTGGTACCGTGCGGCCGACGTCGCGCGGACGGCGGACATCGTCATTGCGCGCCGCTACGAAGACGGCGACGGTGTCGACACGGCGGCGTTTAGAAACAAACCGGCCGGTGCGTACACGGGCGGATATGTTTTCGATTCCGCTGCCGGAACATTTCCGTATCCGCATATCATGCTTGAAAACCCGGTGATAACGGTTTCGTCGACGGAGATACGCGCGCGCATTGCGGAAGGAAAAAGCTGGCGTTACCTTGTACCGGAGCCTGTTTTTCAGTATATTATAGAAAGAAAACTCTATGGATATAAATAATTCTCCCGATTATGACGTTGTAACGGAAAAAATCCGTCTGTATACGCTGGCGGCCGTAAAAAAGAGCAGGTATGAACATTCTCTGCGCGTGGCGGAAACTGCGCAGGAACTGTGCCGGAAATACGGTATAGATGAAAAACGCGGATATCTGGCTGGCATCGGTCATGATATGTGCAAGGACATGAGCGATGAACTGCTCGTTTCGCTTGCCCTGCACGACGGGCAGCGCATCACGCCGCTGGAAAAGAAAAAACCTGCGCTGCTTCACGGACGTGCCGCGGCAGTAAAAATGGCGGAGGATTTCGGCATTCACGACGGCGAAATACTGCAGGCCGTCGCCGATCATACGTTCGGGGCGGAAAATATGTGCGATCTTGCGAAAATAATCTACGTTGCGGACAAGATTGAACCCGGCCGCGGGTACGTGACTAAAGATTACGAGGAAAGACTTTCGAAACTGTCGCTTGACGAACTTGTTAAGATTGTTCTGACTGACGGAATATCATATCTTGAGAAAAAAGGATATACGGTAGCCCCTGAATCGGAAAGGCTGCTCGAATCTCTGGAGAAAAAAGATGCGCATGCGCGATGAACAGAAAGGTCTGCTTTTTCTTATTCTGATAGTTCTCGTCATAGCGTCGGTAAGCATTGTCGTGGCGTTTTCTCTGCGTACCGATACGGTCGGCGAAAGTCTTGAGAACGATCAGGTGATTCGTGTTCTGTATGTAATGGAAGACGAACCGGGCGATGCGATTATGACGGAGATGCTCGTCTATTATCCTGTATCGAAAAAGTCTGCAATCGTGAATATTCCCGCGAATATCGGAGCTATTTACAGCAGTCTCGGAAGAGTCGACGGTATTGCCGCTATCTACAAAGAAAAGGGTATTGACGTTTACAAGAGCGAAATAGAAAACCTGCTGGGAACAAAAATACCGTTCTATACTATAGTCACGCTTGCCGATTTTGTTAAACTTTCGGATATGATGGGCGGTATGAGAGTTTTTATTCCCGAGCCGATAGACGCTGTTTCCGACAACGGCGAACGCTGGCTTCTTCCGTCGGGAGCGGTAACGCTTGACGGTGATAAAATTTCCGTATATCTGCGCTATCGTCTCCCTGAAGAAAATGATACGGACATATACGAGCGTTACCAGAATGTCATGACTGCGTTTTTTACACAGCTTAGTGATTATAAATCGGTCATTCTGGGAAAAAGAAATTTCAGTGCGTATTCGTCGCTTTTGTCGACGAATCTTGAGCAGAAGGATTTTTACAAACTTATGACGCTTCTTTCCGGAATGGATACGGAATATATTATGAAGCAGAACGTAACAGGTTCGGCACGCAACGTCGACGGTAAGATTCTTGTCTTTCCGCTCAACGGCGGCGATTTCATCAAGCAGGCTGTTGCTCAGTCGACGAATATGCTCATCTCGACGGGAAGCACAAAGACGAGCCGGATCTACGTGCTCGAAATACAGAACGGCACAAGCGTACAGGGGCTCGC
This sequence comes from Treponema sp. UBA4873, assembly GCA_002399405.1. Taxonomy (GTDB): domain Bacteria; phylum Spirochaetota; class Spirochaetia; order Treponematales; family Treponemataceae; genus Treponema_D. The sequence goes on from DHDP01000018.1 coordinate 422,643, forward strand.
TCATAATACGGCAATCCTGTTTCAGAATGCAAGCTACGACATTCTGAGTACGTTGAATGCGGCCCGGAACGATTATGAAAATACGGTAATCATCGACCATATCGGAAATAAGGAAATTGCCAAAATGGTCGGTGATTTTATACATTGCACGAATATCCGTGAGGAGGAAGTAAAACCCGATGATGCAGGAACCGATACTGCGGCAAACGTCGATTTTACTATCATCCTCGGCGAGGATTTTGACGGCCGCTATGTCCGGCCGTCGGAAAAATAAACAAAGGGTTTTATATGAAAAATGCGGAACAAAAAGCGAAAGAACTGGCTTTACTTATGGAAGACGGAAAGGGAAAGGATGTTGCACTTCTCGATATTTCACAGCTTAACAGCTGGACCGACTACTTTATCATTGTGACGATTTCGAGCTCGGCTCACTGGCAGGGATTGTACAAACAGGCAAAAGACTATGCCAAGGGCAACGATCTTGAAATACGCCTGACGAACAGGAAAATGTCGGACGGTGACGACTGGAATCTCATCGATCTCGGCACTATAGTGATTCACCTTATGTCTGAAAATGCGCGGGATTTTTATGATCTTGAAAAATTATGGCACGCAGGAAATCTTATAGATTTCCATTCTGTCTGATTATTTGTCGTCGTCATCGATGTCGTCGAAGTCCTCTTCATCGGAGAGTTCTTCGTCGTCATCGGGTATGCCGCCGTATCCGTCTTCTTCTTCATAATCATCAAACGGTTCTTCGGGGTCTTCTTCCTCGTCGAAAGCATCTTCAAAAAGCTCAGCATCATCATCGAATTTATCAAGAGATTCATCGCTGGTATCATCACTGAAATCGTCTTCAGTATCTGATTCATCCAGTGTATCGTCATCGTATTCATCATCATACGAGAATGATTCGCTGACCATTGAAAAAAGAAGGAAATCGTCTGCGACGGACATAACAACCCCTTTATTAAAAAGAAAAGAACTTTTTTCTCACCTGTATAAGAATGTAATTTACACTCGTGTTTCTGTCAACTGGTTTTTGTATAAAATATCACTTTTATTCGTGCGGAATGTTTACTACCCCGAACGCCTGCTGGCTGCGGCGGGATTGTTGATTTGACAGATGGGGAATAAATCGATATACTGGAGAATACATATGGTGACGGGAGTCTGTGAATTTGCACCGGCAAAAATAAACTTCAATCTGCATGTTCTGCCGGAAGTAAAGAACGGATTTCACGGGATTGAAAGCATATTCCAGACAGTTACGCTTGCAGACCAGCTGAATGTAAGCGTAACGGAGAAAAAAGGGATATGCAGCGTTTTCTGCGGAGATATGATTCTTCCGGAAGACAATACAATCACGTCGTCGTATGAAGCGTTCTGCTCTGTTGTCGGCGGGGAAGTTCCGGGTGTAAGCGTCAGACTTATAAAGCGGATTCCGTCCGGAGGCGGGTTGGGCGGCGGCTCTTCTGATGCTGCGGCCTTTATCAGAGCGCTTGAAATCGTAAGCGGAATAACGCTTTCTGTGTCGCAGAAAGAGGAAATTGCTTCCCGTGTGGGAAGTGATGTGTTTTTCTTCTTGTTCTGCGGCAGAGAAGGGTGTGCAGTAGTTGGCGGCCGCGGCGAAATCGTAAAGCCGATTCACGCACGCGGCGACCTGTATATGCTGCTTGTGTTTCCCGGCGTTCAAAGTCCGACGAGAGAAGCATATTCTCTTGTCGATGCATACTTTGCTTCGGGAAAGACGGTTGTTTGTCCGGCTTTTGCGGATTTGGAGACTATATACAACAGTCCGGTTTCGTCCTGGAGTTTTGCAAATAGTTTTACTCCGTCTTTAGTGAATCGTTTTCCGGAAGTCGGTCGGGCTTTGAATGATATCAGAAGCTCGGGCGCGTTGTATGGAGAGATGTCCGGATCCGGTTCTACAGTCTATGGTGTTTTCCCTTCCTTCGAGGAAGCTGAAAATGCCGGATATGAACTTGCTGAGCGCTGGAAGGGCCGTGTTATCGTGCGCCCTTTCCGTGACAGATAGACTTGTTCTAGAGAACGGAGGATAGCTTATGCAGATTACGGAATTACGAATCCGGAAAGTTGAAGGCGAGGGCAAATTACGTGCCTATGTCACGGTCACATTTGACAATTGCTTTGTTGTTCATAATGTGAAGATAATTGAAGGAAAAAACGGTTTGTTTATCGCGATGCCGAGCCGAAAGACAGCAAGCGGTGAATATAAGGATGTAGCGCATCCTATCAGCCCTGATTTCAGGGCCGAACTTCAGAATAAGATTCTGGATGAATATAATGCCGGCCATGTGGAAGAGGCGGATGCAAAAGACGATGCACCTGCGTCTTCTTCGGACGGTGCTATTTAACAGCATATAATGGGACGTCGGCAAGCGGTAAGCCCCCGGCTTTTGGTGCCGGTATTCCACAGGTTCGAATCCTGTCGTCCCAGTTTTGTATTTTTGTTTTTTTAAGGAGTCCTAAAATGGATCAGTTAATCATCAATGCGAAGACCCGTACAACGACGGGTAAAACCGCTGCGAAGAAGTTACGTGCTACAGGCCGCCTCCCTGCCGTCATGTATGATGCAAAAGGCAAGTCGACGATGCTCGATATCGACGAGATTGAATTCAATAAAATCTGGAGGACGATTACTCCCACGACGCTCGTCACTCTCAAAATCGACGGAAAAGACGCACACGACGCTTTCATTAAAGATACGGAATATAATCTGCTTCACGATAAAGTTCTTCACACTGATTTTTTTGAACCGGATGCAGGCGAAAAGCTTGTTGCCACGTTCAAAGTTTCTTACACGGGAACACCGACCGGCGTTCTGAAAGGCGGATTTCTGCTCAAACATCTTCCCGAAATCAAAGTTCAGGCCGTTCCGGGAAAAATACCTCAGGCAATCGTTGCGGATGTTTCAGCCCTTAACATCGGCGATACTTTTCATGTAAAAGATTTGAAACTGGGAGAAGGCGTTACCATTCTTACAGACGGCAATGCTGCTCTCGTAACGATTACTCCTGCCCGCTAGTCTGCGGAAAAAAGGTAAAAAGGGCTGTCTTTCAGAGGCAGCCCTTTTGTTTTTTTAAAGGAATAGTATGGGTGAAAAAGATGCCGGCTCGTTTGTAACTCAATTTGCCGCGGAAGTGCGCGCTGCTTTATGCTCGTGCGGCTTCAGTCCCGAAAAAATTGCAGCGCAGGGGAAATCAGTCGGCGCGGCTGTTTCAGGAGGTGCCGATTCCGTCGCGCTTCTTGTGTCGCTTGCGGGTATTGCGGCTGATTCGGGCTTTCAGCTGCATGTAATTACGGTGAACCATAACATACGTCCGGCGGAAGAAACGGGAGGCGACGCTGCGTACGTGCAGCAGCTGTGCGCGCGTCTTGCCGCGTGCGGCCGCCCCGTCGACTGTGTTCTCAGGGAACTTGCGCCGGGAGAGGTTGCGGCTGCGGCACGGGAGCGCGGCAACGGAGTTGAAGAGGCCGCCCGGTATCTGCGGTATAAGGCATTTGACCGATTTGCCCGGGAAAAGGACGTCGCGTGCGTGTGCCTCGCCCACAACAGAAACGACCAGCTTGAAACGCTTCTCATGCGTTTCTTTCAGGGAAGCGGCGGGGCGTCAGGCGCCGGTATTCAGCAGGTAAGGGGAATATTCGTACGTCCGCTGCTCAATATTCCGCGGCGTGATATAGAACGTTTTCTCACGGAACAGCACATTTCATGGCGTACCGACAGTACGAACAGCGATACACGTTATCTGCGGAACCGCATACGGCATATCGTCATGCCGGAACTTGACCGCACCGTGCCCGGCTGGCAGAAGGCTGTCATTGCAGGCGGAAGAAAAGCGGCAGAGGCCGACGAAGTGGTTGCAGCAGAGGCCGGCGAAGTGAAGTGGAAACGCAGCGGAAAGGACGTGTGCATGCCGCTTTCCGTTTTTACTTCGCAGAAAAAGGCCGTGCAGGTCCGGCTTTTATACACGGCACTGGGACTTACAGGTTGCAATCAGCGCGTCCCGTACAGTTTTATTGAAAGAATGTCCGGCGCAGCATCAGAGTCGGCTGAATTCGAAGGAAATGCGGCGGGAATTGCGGTATGTGCAAAAAACGGAAGTATTTTTGTAAAAAAAGACGAAAAACCGGCGACTGACTGCGGTTTTTCTGCTATAATAGAAGAAACCGGCTCGTATGAACTTCCCTGCGGTACGGTTACTGTCGTGTGTAACGAAGAAAACCGTGCCTCAGTTTTTGCCGGGAATACCGGTGCTGCTGCGATTGAAGTGGGACTGCCGTTCTGTATACGAAGCAGACAGCCGGGCGACGAAGTGAAAACAGCTTCGGGCGGAATGAAATCAGTTTCTGATATTTTGTCAGACTGGAAAGTAAATGAAAAGGATAAAGAGCGGATACCTGTTGTTCAGGAGCTTGCGTTTCCGGGTCAGCGGATTGTCTGCCTGTGGGGAAGTGTATACGGGTATGATGACTGGATTGTTTTGCCGCAGGAGAAATGATATGAGAAAAGGGGTGTATGCCGCGCTTTTTGCAGCCTTACTTATTGTTTTTCCGTCCGCCGTTCGGGCCGAAGATAAAGCGATTGCCGCTGCGAACAGACGGACAGCAGTCCGGTTTTTGAAACTGGCGGAAGAGTATCTGCTGGAAAAGGACTGGAACGGCGCATACTCGCAGGCACAGATGGGCATCGCATACGACAGTTCCGTTGCGGACCTCTGGTATATATCGGCCGCAGCTAAAAGCGGTCTCGGAGAATCACGCGCTGCGGTTCTCCCTCTTGTTGCGAAGGCTCTTACGGAAGGACAATGGGTTGATTACAACAGAGACGGTGCGCGCATTCTGTACGCCGATCTGCTCTGCGATACGGGGCAGTTCAGTCAGGCCGTGGCCGTTCTGGATAATCAGCCGCTCATATATTCTGCGGATGCCGAATACATCAGAATAAAGGCGTATTACCGCATGAAAACTCCCGAAGCTCTTGCGAAAGCCCGCACCAGAGTGAACGGTGCGCGGAAAATATATTCCGGCGACACCCGTTTTCCGCGTCTTTTTTTCCGGTACGAGTATGCGTCGGCAGACGGTGTAATCTCTCCTGAAGTTCAGGCCATTGCCGATTCATTTATTGCGCGCATGCCCGAATACGACAATCCCGACGCGGAGCTTGAAATATACGCCGCTCTTTTCGCGACCGGCGGCAGGCAGAAACGCATGCTGCAGGCATTTGCGGCGCACAATATGGAACATCCGTTGTACGCCGGCGCCGCTCTTGCCGCGGGACTCATGACGCAGGCGCAGGCTCTCGATTATTTTTCCGAATTTGCGGATAAAACGGTTTCACTTTTCCAGCTCGAATCATTTGTTCCGCTTATTACGGACGAAAAAGTAAAAGCGGTCCTCGTCGAACACCTTAATTCGTACGACGGTGTTCTCACTGTCGATACGGACGGAGATCTTGAGCCGAATCTGACTGTTCAGTACGAACGCGGCCGGCCGCAGTCGCTTGCATGGGACAGCAACAACGACGGAACGGACGAATGGACTGCTCGGTGCGACTTCGGTGTGCCCGTATCGGTTAATCTTGCTTCCGACGGAGTTACGTTGTACTACGGAACGTATCCGTCCGTGGTAAAAGCGGTATTCTCCGGAAATGACGGACAATCAGGAACCGAAACAGTTACGCTTGCAGACGAAACATTCGACTGGACTCCGTTCCTGATGACTGCGCTTGAGCAATTCAAAAACGATCCCGGATGCGAATTCTTTGTTCCTGCTGTTCAGAAAATTAAACCTGTTGATAAGACGCTTCTTCTCAGATCGGCTTCGAGCCATGAAATTCCGTCGCAGGAGCGCGAAAAAGGAACAGTCGCTTTTACGATGCAGGACGGACTTCCTCAGACGGCCGATTATTATGCCGGCGGAAAAATGTATGCACATGCCGTATATGAGAAAGGTCTTCCGGTTACGCGCTCCGTCGACAACGACGGCGACGGTATTTTCGAAACGACTGAAACGTTCGGGTATGATCCCGGCAATGCGATGCACCGGCCGTTATCGGTCGGCGGTCAGGCCATGGAAAGCCTGTTCGGTCTGCCTGCCGGATCGGGCATTTACGCGAAGATGATTCAGGTTGATGAGGACGGCGACACTATTCCCGATTTTACGGAAGAGTATCTTGCGGACGGCGGAAAAATCACGTCGTGGGACAACGACGCTGACGGCAGCTGGGACGTACGGTATGAACGTTTCCCGCAGAAAAAAGGAGACCCGCTCGTCGAATCCGCGCTGTTCTATGCGCCGCCCGAAAAAAAGCTTGTTACCGTAACGAACGTTAACGGTGAACCGGTAAAGGTAACTTCGGGTAATTTCAGTTATAATGTGATTGAGGGATCAGCCGGCGGATTATACTGGATCGGAACGGAAGGTACCGGGGACGATGAAAAAAAAGTACTTGAAAGACTTAACCAGACATCCTCGCAGGGTGTTTCTATATTAGTTGATTCCGGCGCAAAACGTCTTCTTGCTGTGCGTGTCGGCGATAAATCGTATGTCGAGATTCTTCCCGACCGTACGGTAATCCCTGATGATTCGGCTGGAAAAACCGGCGGAGCGGCCGACTGAGGAAAAAATGAATAAATCTGACCGATATTTTGTACTGTTCGTTGTTTTTGCTTTATTGTTCAGTTCGTGCAGGACGCTGCATGAACCGAAGGAGATATACCAGCCGCTGAACTACACGGAGCAGGACGTATACGAAAACGAGAAAGCGCGCATTTCGTCGCTTTCGGAAACGAGTCCGGTGAATGCTCTCTGGCGCGCGGAACTCTTGAACGATGCGGAGCTGATTTCGTCGTGCACGCAGAAAGTCATGCAGAAATATCACGAAGCGATCGATAAAAAAGATTATTTCGATGCGCTGAAATATTACCGCTCGCTTTCCGCCGTCGGGGCGGATGTTGCGGCGTATAACGGAATCGCAGGCGGTCAGCTTTCGGAACTGAGCGCACAGGGCGTTCCGGGACTTACGGCCGACGCAAAGTATCTGCCTAAAACAATCGCGGACTGCATCAACGCAACGGTAACGGTCTGGGTCGACCGCGGCATCACGATAAAAAACGGGGCAGGATATGCGGACCGTGTCATCGGTTCCGGATTCTTCATCGACAGACACGGCTACATAGTGACGAATCATCATGTTATCTCCGACATCGTCGATCCGAAAAACGAAAAATACTCGCGTCTCTATATTAAACTTGCGTCCGATTCCGATACGCGCATTCCTGCGAAGGTGGTCGGATATGATTCCGTACTCGACTTGGCTTTGCTGAAAGCGGAAGTCGACGCTCCGTTTATTCTCGCGCTCGGTTCGAGTGCGGACCTTTCCATCGGAGACAAAGTTTCTGCGATCGGAACGCCGCTTGGACTCGACGGCACGATTACGTCCGGCATTGTCTCGGCTGTAAACCGAAAACTGTTTACTACCGGGAGCGTCCTGCAGATAGACGCGGCCGTCAATTCCGGCAATTCCGGCGGTCCGCTTATCGATTCGCAGATGCGCGTGCAGGCGGTCGTGTTTGCGGGAATGCTCCAGTATCAGGGATTGAACTTTGCCATTCCGGTCGAATACCTCCGCCAGGATCTGCCCGTGCTGTACCACGGGGGAAAGCGCGACCATCCGTGGACCGGCTCGTACGGTCACACGAAAAAAAGCGCCGACGGCAGGCAGAATCAGGGACTTGAAGTTCAGTACGTCATGCCGGGCGGCAGTACGAGCCGTTCGGCGTTCCGCGAAAGCGATGTGATTACCGCCGTCGACGGACTGCAGGTCGATTCGATTGAAACCATGCAGGACATTCTGCGGAACTACGTTCCCGATACGATAATCAGATGTACGTATTCGAACGACAGCGGCAGCGGAGACAGGTTTGTCTATCTTGACGCGCGTCCCGAGAATCCCGGATACGATATTTACAGCAGCGACCTGATATCGGGGTCGTTCGTACCGCTTCTGGGAATGAAACTGATTCAATCCTCGACGGTTAATAAACACACATATACAATAACGGAAATTATTAAAGGCAGCATCGCCGACGAATCGGGATTTTCCGAAAACGATCCGGTGACCGTTTCCGACGTGAAATTCAACGACGATAAAAGCGCGGCGTATATTGAATTGTATACGCGCAAAAGCAAGAAAGGTTTTCTTGATATTTCGATGGGTATGACTGCATCGCTCGACAGCCCGTATTATTTTTAGGACACAATTATGATAGACATGAAGTATAAACGCAACTTCTGCATTACCGCGCATATCGACCACGGAAAATCGACGCTTGCAGACCGTCTCATTCAGAAGGGAAAAATCATCGACGAACGGAAAATGAAAGACCAGCTGCTCGACAACATGGACATTGAACGGGAACGCGGCATCACGATAAAAAGTCAAGCCGTGACCATTCCGTACAGGGCGAATGACGGTCACGATTACGAACTCAACTTTGTCGACACGCCGGGGCACGTCGATTTTTCGTATGAAGTATCCCGCGCAATAGCGTCGTGCGAAGGTGCGCTTCTTCTGATTGACGCGACGCAGGGAGTCGAGTCGCAGACTGTGAGCAATATGTACCTTGCGCTCGAGCACGATCTTACGATCGTTCCCGTTATTAATAAGATAGACCTTGCGTCCGCCGACATCGAAGGAACAAAGGAGCAGATAGACAAAGAGCTCGGACTCGACGGCAGCGGCGCGCTTCTCGTTTCCGCCAAAACGGGCCAGGGAATAGACGAGCTCATGGAAGCCATTGTCACGCGTTTTCCCGCTCCCACGGGAGATCCTGAAGGGCAGGCGAGGGCTCTCATATTCGACTGCAATTACGACGAATACCGCGGAGTCGTCGTGCATGTGCGCGTGATGGACGGCCGCATAAAGACCGGCGACATTATCCGCATGGTAAGCAACGGAACGGATTACAAAGTCGAGCAGATCGGCATTTTCAAGATAGATTTCGAAGAAACCGGCATACTCGAGGCCGGCGATGTCGGCTACATCATCGGCGGAATGAAAACGGTCAGCGAGGTGCGCGTCGGCGACACTATTACGCTTGCCGCAAATCCGGTGACGAAACCGCTTCCCGGTTTTAAGGAAGTGAAGCCCGTCGTCTATTCGTCGATTTATCCGATGGATTCGAACGACTATGAGGAGCTCAAGTCGGCGCTCGAAAAACTGAAGCTCAACGACGCGAGCCTTGTGTACGAGAAAGACAATTCACTCGCGCTCGGAAACGGTTTCCGGTGCGGTTTTCTCGGACTGCTGCACCTTGAAGTGATTCAGGAGCGTCTTGAACGGGACTACGATCAGGCTGTTATTTTCACCGCTCCGTCGGTGCGCTACAAACTCGTTCTTAACAGCGGCGAGGAAACGTTTATAGACAATCCCTCCGAATATCCTGCGGGCAGGATACGGGAGGCCGAGGAGCCGTACATTAGGGCGTCGATAATTACGCCGTCGGAATATCTGGGCTCGCTCATGGAACTGTGCAAACAGAAGCGCGGAGAACAGACGAACATGGTGTATCTCGACGAAAAGCGCGTCGAGCTTACCTACGAGATGCCGCTTGCGGAAGTCCTGTTTGATTTTTACGACAAGCTCAAGAGTTACAGCCGCGGCTACGCGTCGTTCGATTATGAAGTCATCGGGTACCGTCCGACGAAGCTCGTAAAAGTCGATTTTCTTGTGAACGGAAAAATCGTCGATGCCCTTTCTCAGCTGACGTTTGAGGCGAACGCCGCGGACCGTGCCCATAAAGTTTGCGACCGCCTCAAGGATGAAATCACGCGCGAACAGTTCAAAATTGCCATTCAGGGTGCCATAGGCGGACAGATTATCGCGCGTGAAACGGTAAATCCGGTGCGCAAGGATGTTCTTGCAAAATGTTACGGCGGAGATATTTCGCGCAAACGGAAGCTCCTTGAAAAACAGAAAGAGGGAAAGAAGCGCATGAAGATGGTCGGGAACGTCGCCATTCCGCAGTCGGCATTCCTTGCCGTCCTCAAGGAAAAAGAGGAGCATTAAGCATACCGGCTGAACCCCGGAAACGTATCAGTCAGCGCGTTTTTCGCAGCCGGAAAGAAGCTGTTTTCCCGTGCGGATATCCTTGAGAAAAAAATCCGTTTCGGCGCGTACGCGTTTGAGAAACGACGGTGAAAGCGAAAGTCTGTATCCGTCGGGAAAATGCAGGAACAGATATTCCCGCGCCGTCAGCAGTTTCGTGATCCGTTCGTTGCGCTCTGTTTCGTTCATATGCTGACCGTGCGAGAGAATGTCCCTGAGTTCGCACAGCGCCTTTTCCTCGGCGTCGTAAAAATGCGCGATGAGCCGCTGCCTATCCGTGTCAGTATGCGGAACGGAAGCTTCCGCGGCGCATTGAGCGCTGCCGCTTTTTTCGAAGACACATGAAACGTCGCGGTGTTCCAGGCCGAGCGCGATGCCGGTCGTACCCGCGTCGAATACGTTTTTTTCAGCATGAAATAATCCGCTGAACGTTTGTGCATATGAAAGCAACACCGGCGTCGTGTACACAGTCCCGCCGTTTTTGCAGGCGGCGGCGGACGAACCGAAACCGAACGCCGCATCGTAGTTTGCCGCAGGTACCGTGCGGTTTCCGGCGCAGAGCCGGGCCGTGCGGGCCGGTGTTCCCCGCGCGTGCGTGCACCCGGGCGAATAGGAAAAATCAAGTCCCGAGACAAAGACGGGAACGCTGTCGTCCGAGCGGAACAGCAGTGCAAGATATACGGCAGTGAGTCCCACGGACCCGAGCGGCGGAATTACAGGCGGCAGAATGTGTCCGCCGGAGAGACGTTCAAAAAATAACGTGTCGTCGTATTTTGTTGCAAAGTAGCTGATTTTTTCTTTTCCGCCGACGAAATCGTGTACTGCGGGCCACGATGTAATGCCTGCAAAAATATGAGTGTTTTTTCCCTGTGCGCCGAGAAATGCAGGTGCGATGGCGGACTGCGCTTCCTCGCAGACGACGGCATCCGGTACGACGCCGAGTGCGAGCAGGGACGGAAGGGCCGCGTCTGCAGCCGCAATGTACATGGTGTTCCGGCAGGGAGCAAGTTTTCGTGCCGTGTCTTCCATACTTTCTCCCGCACCGAGCACAAGAACAGGCTTCGTGATTGTATGAACAAACTGTTCGAACGGAGCGGAATCGGGAAGCCGCGAAAGGTTCCTGAACAGATTGCGCGAATACTTTCTGCCGAGTTTTACGAGGGTGATGCGGTTTTTCCAGAAGCGTCCTACCGCGTCTTCCGATGCGCGTGAAAGGGCCTGATAATACTGCGGCGCGAACTGCGTGCCGGCGGAAAAATCGACGCGTATAACCCTGCGGAGCGTTCCCTGTGGCGGAAGCTCCGTCCCGTCTCCCAGCACGACGGCGCGCTTGTTTAAAAGAACGGGCAGTGCGGAAAGTTCTGATGGTGAAAGAAGCGAGAAATTACGCGGGCGGACGATATGCTCTTGTGCAAAGGTGTACAGTTCGCCGTCGCATTCACAGCCGAGTATCAGGCAGTTTTCGGGCAGTTTCGCCGACAGTTCGGAAAGGCCGAGGCCGAGACAGGGCGAACATGCAAGTATGAGCGTGCCGGGAAGAATATTCAGCGAGGCGACTGCCGCGAGTATGTTTTTAGACGGATCGTACCTGGAGTAGAGAAATCTGTTTTTGTATAAAACGGAAAAGCCCCGGCCGGTTTCTACCAGACAGGGCTTTTCATCATTCTGCTCAGGCACTCGTGCTCCCTGCAGCAGGATTTATTCCTGGGTGCCGTTCTTCATGAAATTGTTGAAGAACACGGATGTGAGATTGTTTTCGAGTTTCGGACTCTTCATAAGCGCAACGGATGCGGAAGACTGGTCGTAGTTGATGATTTCACTTTTGAGCACGGAACTTTCCGGCGTTGTTTCTTCCGTTGTCTCGCCCGTCAGCTGCAGAACGAGAACGTTCTTACCGTTTACGACCGGTACGGAAATTTCATTCTGTTTGAGCGCGAACGCAGTTTTGAGGAAATTCTCGTTCGTATCCGCCCCTGAAAGAGCCGCTGTTTTTGTGTCGACGGATGGTGCAAGCGAAACGCTTCCGTAGTTGAGGGGGAATGCTGCAACTTCGGTTTTCGTCAGGTTGAACTGTACGCACGCTTCATCGAAACTTTTTGCCGATGCAGCCGCGGCGAAATCTTTCGCCATAGTGGTATAATAATCTTCGATGTGGCCCGCTTCGTATGTGTTCAGATAGCTGTAAACATCCTTGATTGTCGCGTCGTTTGTAAAATCCGGCTGACCGGCGTCGTTATCCGCATAAAAAATCGAGAAACCTTCGTTCGTTTCGACAGCTTTACTCGTTGCACCCTTTGAAAGTTCCGTAACGGCTTTGAGGTCGTCGGCATTTTTAATAATCTTCTCAAGCTGATAATAATACGCGTTCGCAAGTTTACCGTTTTCATTGCTGTACGTTTTTTTCGAATATTCACCGACGGCATCCGCAAATTTTATTTCGTTGTTTGCAAGACGTTTTACAACTGATTCCGCTTTCGACTTATCCTCGCACGTGATGACGGACATGTCGTATTTTACGAATTTCTGCGCATTTGCCTCGCCGTATGCCGTCTTTTCGCTGTCGGGATACTCTTTCATGTCGAAAGAAATCATGTTGAAAGCACGTTTGTTTTTACCGGCGTTCTGCAGAAAACCCGTTTCCGCGGATGACGATTTAAGGCCGTACAGCGCATCTTTTCCGACGGCGTACTGCGAGCCGAAGCAGTCGTCCGAATAGCGGCTTGTCGTAAGCGTGTCGCGGAATTCTTTCTGCATCGATTCAATCGTCGACGCAGGCGCCTCTCTGTACAGTTTCGGAGAATATTTCCCGTCGGCATCGGAGAAATAGGGGAGCATTTCGCGGTTTATGGCGCTCTGCGGAACGGCATATCCGCTCTTCTGAACGGCTTTTGAGAATGCCATTTTTTGAATGGTTGCATTGAACGCATAATTAAAAATATAATAGTACGCCTGTGTGTCGACTTCCTGGCCCTGGTTTTTGAGCATGTCCGCATAGCGGGAAACATAATCAGCAAAATCACTGCCCTGTTCATATCTGATTTCTTTTCCGTCGTATTTTCCGAACGGCGGCAGCTTGTTGTTGCCGCTGCGGCCGAGCATGGCCGGAACAAGAATAAAGACAACTGCTGAAATCAAAAGAATGATGAGCGAACCAATCGTATAAAAGCTTTTTTTCATACCGAAGACCCTTTTGTAAACAAAATGTATTCTATTTTATAGAAAAGTAAATAATTTTAGCACTATATAGACCGATTGTCAATTTAAGCATCGGGCGGTTCAGGGGAACCCCGCTGTACCGGTACAAAAAATGCGGTTCCCCCGAGTAATATACAGTATATTCTGTAAATTTCAAGTTAATTTGGTAAAAATTATAAGAATAACCAATAACTTCGACGCTCTGCGTCGAGGTTGTTGGTCTCTAAAGGTATTGCACTCGGGATTTAATACCCTTCATACACCCCTAGTGGGAGGGGGGATGAAACCCTTCGCACGAATCAATTTATTACAATTTGCTGTAAATTTTACAGTAAAACAGCAATTTCTGATCCGGATACGTTTTAACGCCTGATCGTACTTGCTCTTAACGTCTGATGGAGATACGATTACGTACACAGAGGTGTCTGCACTGTGTACGTAATCGTATCTCCACTGCGCCGCATACCGGCCTGCACTGTGTACACAGTTGCATCTGTACTACATACACAGTGCGGACCGGATCAGAGAAATTTGTCGATTTTGATAAATTACTGAAGGGAAAAGAAACGCCAGTTTATTTTATAACATGAATCCTGTTTGCATCATACCGGTCTTCCTGCTGCTGTGCTGCGGACGGATAACCGACGGGAATGAGCACATACGGTACAATATTATCCGGAAGGTTCAGCACAGTACTGACTGTTTTCATCCGGTCGGGAATCGGTGCGATACTCAGAAATACAGTTCCCAGCCCGAGACCTGCCGCCTCTATCATAATATTTTCCGCGCAGCATGCCATATCGATAAGAGGAAAGTCTGGATACAGCAGTTTGTTTTTATCATAGCAGAGTATGAGTAGCAGCGGAGCATTCGCTGCAGGAGACGCATAGCGGTCCGCCCTGGAAAGTTTCTCCATAACGTCGTGATTTTCGGTAATATAGAATTCCCACGGCTGTTCGTTGCCCGCCGACGGAGCCGCCATGGCTGCACGGAGCAGTTTATCGAGTTTTTCCTGTTCAACTTTTTGTGGTGTGAATGAACGTACGCTTGTACGCAGAAATACAGGGTCTTCCGCTGCCGTTGTCATATTTTTATCAGCCTCCGTTATCTGTTTTTTCCCTGCCGCGACTGCGACCGTAATTCCGCATACTGCTGCAAGAAAAAATAGTAAAATACTTATTTTGACGAAAATTGTATTCATCATGTCTGAAATATACCGTACAAATGTTGCACATACAATAACTTTTTCCAAATGGTTCAACCACGACGAATCACGGTGTTTAAAAGTTCTCTGAACTGCGCTGTAATGTCGTGTGACGGCTTTCTTTTTTTCTTATTATGGCGGAATGCGGCGGTTTGTTTAAAAAACAGAAACCCGTCATAATTCTTTATATTATGACGGGTAAAAAGTCGGGCGACGCGGATTTGAACCGCGGACCTCTTGGTCCCGAACCAAGCGCGCTACCAGCTGCGCTATTGCCCGATTACGAGTGTTTTTTTGAAAAACATACGGTGTGAAAAAAATACCCATTCCTGCGAATGGGTAGTAGGCGGGAGCGACGGGGCTCGAACCCGTGATCTCCGGCGTGACAGGCCAGCGCGATAAACCAGCTTCGCTACGCCCCCGTGACGTTGTTTACTATATAGAATTTCAGTTCCCGTGTCAAGTGTTCTGCTGAATAATGTACGGAAAATGAACGGGGTCTTTGAGAAAACGTCTGTCCGTGCTAGAATTGCGGTATGAATCAGATAAGTTCCGATGATATACAGCAGATAGCGGTCGATGCGGGGGCGCTTGTTCTGGAGAACGGCGGCGAGACATACCGTTCCGAAGACACTGTCGTGCACACTGCTCAGTCGCTCGGTGCGGACGCTCCGTCTTCGTTTGTCACGCCGACTGTCGTTATGGTGTCGTTCCGCGACAACGGCGGAACGCATTATTCCTATTTCAGGCGTATTTACCGGCGCGGCACCAATCTCCGGAAGCTTGTCATGATTAATAATTTATCGCGGTCGCTCGAACGGCGCTGCCGTATTTCCGACGCACGCATGATTGAACACCGCATAGAGCGGATTAACAATACGCCTGATTATCCCGGTGCGGTTGTTGTCGCCGCCGCTGCGCTCAATTCTTTTTTCTTTACGCTCCTTTTCGGCGGTTCGCTGACTGATGCGCTCTGCGCGTTCGGGATAGGGGCCGTCCTGCGCCTTATTCTCAAACTTCTCGACAAAAGTACGCTCAACAGTTTCTTTATCTCGCTGCTGTCGGGGAGCGTCATCTCGATGCTTGCCGACTGTATCGGTCTTACGGCGCTGCCGGTTCACACGTCGGTCGTAATGATCGGCGTGCTCATGCAGGTTGTACCGGGACTCGCGCTCGTAAATTCCATCCGCGATATTATTGCGGGCGATTTTATGGCGGGCACTGCGCGGCTTATGGACGTGCTCATGACGGCGCTCGGTCTTTCCGTCGGAAGCGCTGCGGGCATTCTGTTTACAGGCGTTGTGAAGGGGCTTTTATGACGCTGATACAGCTGCTTGAAGCCGGCTGCTGGAGTTTCGGCGCGTCGGCGTGCTGCGCGGTTTATTTCAACGCGGAAAAAAAAGATATAGTTTTCGGTGCCGTTCTCGGATCGATCGGATGGGTCGTCTTTGCGGCTTTCAAGGCGGGAGGCGGAGCGGAAGCGTTCGGTTATTTTGCGGGCGCGTTTGCAGCGGCCGGAGCCGCGGAATTTCTTGCGGTGGTGATGCGCCGCCCCGCGACGGTGTATCTTGTGCCCGGCATAATTCCGCTTGTTCCCGGGGGCGGTATTTTCTATATGATGCGTGCCGCTGTGAGGGGGGAATTTCCCGAGGCGCTGTCTGCCGGATACGGCGCGCTGGCGGCGGCCGTCGCCATGGCTCTCGGCATTGCAATCGCTTCGTCGACTGCGCGCATTATAACGCTGGCCGTGAAGGGAAAATTCCGAAACGGGAAACGGGCGGCGAAGCACACGGTGTATTTTCCTGAAGACGTCGACAATCAGGGCCACCCCGGTTAAAATATCACAATATAATCAGTGTGACCCCGGATTTTGGGGAAGCCACATTTTGTTTGCAAAATCGGTAACAGGGAGTATAATAATGACATGTCACGAAAGCGTTTCAGACTTGGTCTTGTAATTGATGATTTTGAGGCTGATTATGAGTGTGAACTTGCGGGTGAGGTATCTGAATTCTGCAGTGCTCATGACTGCTCTTTAAGCATATACGAAATAGGATCAATAGAATGCTCCTCCGACGAATACGGTTATCAGAAACGCGCGGCCGCATCGCTTATAAATACGAAAAATCTTGACGGCCTCATCTTTCACTCGTCCGTACAGTCGAACAGCGTCACAGAGGAAAAACTTTTCGAATACGTGCAGTCGTTCCTGCCGCTGCGGGTCGTAAGCCTCGGAGTTGATGTACCGGAAATTCCGAGCATCGTGATCGACAACGAAACCGGCATGCGCGGCATCATCATTCATCTTATAGAGAAACACAGCTGCCGGAAATTTCTTCTGCTCGGCGTAAACGGAAAATCGGAAGAAGCTGCTGTCCGCATGGAAGCGGCGAGGAATACCTTTAAGGAAAAAGAAATTCAGTTCAGCGACGACGATATTGTTTTCGGTAATTTTTCGTATATCGAAGCGCTGCAGAATCTTGAAAAATTCTGGAGCATTCACAAGTCGTTCGATTACGACGCGATCGTTTCGACGAACGACGAAATGGCGTTCGCCGCACTCGATTTCTGCCATAATCATCACATTTCGGAAGAGCAGGTAAAGATTACCGGATTCGACGACATACGCCGCTGCTCGTTTTCCGCGCCTACGCTTACGACTGTAACCCAGCACATCGGAAGGCAGGGACGGACGGCGGCAAAAACGTTGTACAATTTATTGCAGGGGAAAGACGTGCCGCATCTTCAGGTAATACCTGCGGAACCCCGTTTCAGACAGAGCTGCGGCTGTGTCATGAGCGGAGATCTGCAGACGAATGCCGTCATGGAAAACGGAAAGAGAATATCCTGTTCGGAACTGAGCCGCAATTACAGTGCGTCGGAGTGGTACGTCAAGAAGAATCAGCTCACGAGAATAATCAGGTATCAGAACGAGATGCAGGTATCAGTCACGCTGGAAGAACTTCGCACCAGGCTCAACAGCGACGTTCAGATTTTCGATATGAGCGGTTTTGCGGTATGCCTGTATAAAGAGCCCGTCGTGATGGAAAAACCCGAATATTTTCCGCTGCCTGAAAAAGCGTACGTTTTTTCCGCTTTCGATAAAGTTTCGGGCAGGGAAATTACCGGCGGATACCGCGGTCTCGAGTTCAATCCGCACAACAGAATTCTGCCGGAAGGTGTGCTCGACGACACTGCCGGTCCGCTTTGTATTCTGGCGTTGTATCACGGAAGAATGCAGTACGGATATATCGTATACCGGGCAGGAAGTCTTGATATGGCGCTTTATGAAATTCTGTGCATGCTCGTTTTTACCGCCGTCGACAGCGCGTATCATCATACGCTTGACGAACAGGAGAAGGCCTGTCTGTGTGAAGAGAACAGGATGCTCGGCAGTATATCTCAGATTGACGAGCTGACGGAGCTGCTGAACAGACGCGGATTTATGTCGGTCGGAAAAAAAGCTGTTGAGGTTGCGGTGAAAACGAAAAAATACGGCGCCGTTATTTTCTGCGATATGGACGATCTTAAAAAAATAAACGATACGTACGGACATCAGGCAGGAGATGAAGCGATTAAAGGCTGCGGTGAGGTGCTCTGCGCAGTTTTCCGCACAAGCGATATTATCGGACGGATAGGCGGCGATGAATTTGCAGTTTTTGCGGCGGGACTGAATCCTGCAATGTACGACCGTATGACGAAAAAAATCGGGGATGAGTGTGCGCTGTGGAATAAAACGAAAGACAAGCCGTTTACGCTTTCCCTGAGCGCCGGATATGCGCCTGTGACTGCGGACTGCACCGATCTTTCTTCCCTGCTGCGGACTGCCGATTCCGGGCTGTACAGGGAGAAGCGCCGCAAGAAAGCGGGGAAAACCGGGAAAATGCAATAATTTACTAATAATTTTTTTTCCTGTATAGTGTCCGTATGATTCAAAAGAATGCTGTTGTTCTCTATAAAAATCAGTGTGCTGTCGTAACCGATATCGACGGCGACAAATATGTCATTCAGTATTGTTCCGCGCCTGCGACTCCGACGGGAAAGAAAGCGCAGTACGCTTCGCTGAAAGTCCGCGAAAAGGATATAACGCTGCTTCACAAGGGGCCGTCCGCTCAGCTTGATGCTCTGCTGTCGTTCGACGATGCGTCTTTGCCGCAGCAGATTGCGGAAGTGTATGAACTGCTTCGCTCCGATGAAAGCACCGCGTCCGCATCGATTACGCTCGGCGACATTGCGGAGCTTATGCGCGGCTCGTTCAAAACGGAAGAATGCTTTGCGTTGTACAAAGCGCTTTCGTCGTGCATGGAGTTTTCACCGGACGACGCCGCGCTCAAATCAGGCGGGATCGCGTTCGTTCCCCGTTCGGAAGACGAGATTGCCTCGCTCAGACAGAAGGCCGACGAAAAGGAACATGCCGGAGAAATCCGCGATGCGTTCATCAGGCGGCTCAGGCAGCGCGCTCTCGAACTTCCCGGCGACGCGAAATTTATGGTGGAAGTCGAGGCTGTTGCGCTCGGCAGAACCGACAAGTCCAAAGTGATGACCGACGCGGGTATTGCGCAGACTCCGGAAAAGGCGCACAAGCTGCTGCTCGACACGGGTATTTGGACAATACTGCGCAATCCGTATCCGACTCGGTACGGTCTTACGATGGTGTCGGCCTCGGAGGGACTTCAGTCGCCGCCGGAAGAGGAACGTCTCAGAGTTGAGGGAACTGCGTACGCGATAGACAACGCGTGGTCAGCCGACCCCGACGATGCGGTCGCGTGGGACGGTACGTACCTGTGGGTGCATATTGCCGATCCCGCCTCGACTGTCATGCCGGACAGCTCAATCGACAAAACTGCGCGAGAACGCGGGACGACGCTGTATCTTCCCGAGGGAACGAGCCGCATGCTTGCCGAGACTTCTCTTGCTGATTATGCGCTCGGTCTCAACGAGATAAGCAGGGCTCTTTCGTTCAGAATACAGTTCGACGAAAAAGGGGCCGTTGCGGACTGCTCGGTGTTCAAGACGACAGTCGACGTGAAGCGTCTTACGTACGAAAAAGCGACGGAGCTTAAAGATACGCCGGAACTCAGTCCGCTGTTCGATATTGCGAAGCGCAATTTCGAGCGCAGGGCGAAAGCCGGCGCGAAGACGATCAATCTGCCGGAAGTGCACATTACTGTCGATCAGGAAACAAAGCGGGTGAACATCGAGCCGGAAGTGCATTACGAAGCCTCCGATATGGTCTGCGAGATGATGCTGCTCGCCGGAGAGGGTGCCGCGCGATTCGCATTCAGAAACCATATTCCGTTCCCGTACGTAAGTCAGGAGCCTCCCGAGATTCCCGCCGGCATTCCCGACGGGCTCGCGGGCGAATTCCGTATGCTCCGCTGCATGCACAAACGCAGCGTCGGCATTGTACCTGCTCCTCATGCGGCAATAGGCGTTGCGATGTACAGTCAGGTCACGAGTCCTCTGCGCCGGTACAGCGATCTTGTCGCCCACGAGCAGCTGCGTGCGTTCATTGCCGGCGGCCCGCTCATAGACAAGGACGCGATGCTTGAGCGCATAAGCGAGGGCGATGCCGCGTCGGTCGCCGCTAAAAAGGCGTCTCGATACAGTGAGACTCACTGGAAGCTCGTGTATCTGCTGCAGCATCCCGACTGGACGGGCGAAGCAGTCTGCGTTGACCGGAGGGACAGGCAGATTCAGCTGTATATTCCGTCGCTCGACATGCAGACGTACATCATCCCGAAAAAAATGCCCGAACTCAACGAAACGATGACTGTAAAAGCCTCCGATATCGACATACCGACTCAGAATGTTGTTTTTATACAGTCCTGACGCGACGTTCTTGCATATTTATGCGTTAATTGGTATCTTGTTTCCATGATAGTGATGAAATTCGGCGGTTCGTCGGTTGCGGACGCAGACCGTATCCGCCATGTGGCTGCAATTATCAAGGCATATCAGAATCAGCGTCCCGTCGTCGTACTCTCCGCCATGGGAGATACCACCGACCATCTGCTTGAAGCGTCGGACGAGGCGGTAAAGGGAAAAGTCAACATCGAACGGGTCGCGGAACTTCACCGTGAGACGGCCCGGGAGCTCGGCGTTGACGCATCAGCCGTCGAGGAGCTGCTCGAAGAGCTCATGCGGCTGCTCACCGGAATTGCAATGATAAAAGAACTGACGAAACGCACGCGCGACTATCTTGTTTCGTTCGGCGAACGCATGTCAGTCCGCATGATGGCTTCGTACCTCCGGAAGGAACAGATTTCCGCCCAGTATTACGACGCGTGGGATATAGGCATCGTAAGCGACAGCAATTTCATGTCTGCGGAACTGCTCGACGAAGTGTGGGACACGATACCCGCTCATCTGGGAGCGTACCGCGACGGCGTGAACAGCGCGATTCCTGTCGTGACCGGATTCATCGCGAAAGACAAAAACGGAAGCATTACGACGCTCGGACGCGGCGGAAGCGACCTTACCGCAACTATTATTGGAGCAGCTATGAAGGCAGATGAAATTCAGACATGGAAAGACGTGGACGGTATTATGACGACCGATCCGCGCATATGCAAAGACGCGCGGCTTGTACCTGAAGTAACGTACGAGGAAGCGCAGGAACTTGCCATGTTCGGCGCTCAGGTGCTTCATCCGCGTTCGATGCTCCCGTGCAGACGTACGGGAACGCCCGTGCGCGTGAAGAATTCGTACAATATTCAAAGTCCCGGCTCGATCATCGTCGAAAAGCATGCGGGCAAAGTGCCGCCCGTCTGCGCGATCACCGACGTAAAGCACGTGACGCTCATCGACATAGTTTCGACCCGTATGCTGGGCGCGGCCGGATTTCTTGCCCACATTTTCAACCAGTTCCTCAAGTGGAACATCAGCATAGACGTGATTGCGACGAGCGAAGTGTCTGTGTCGCTCACGGTGAACTGTAAGACTGATCTTACGGGGCTCGTCGAGGATCTCGGCAGGGTGGCGGAAGTGCACACGCGTTCGGGAAAGGCGATCGTGACGATTATCTGCGACGCGTCCCACTCCTCGGCGATTCTTTCCACCGGTTTCGACGCGCTTGCCGACGAGGGAATCAACGTGCAGATGATAAGCCAGGGAGCGAGCAAAGTGAATATCAGCATGATTGTGGACGACGACGAAGCCGACCGCACCGTGCAGATTCTTCACCGCGCGTATTTCGGATAAGCGCACATCTGTAGATTGAAACTGCGCCGGTTTCATTATATTATAGTCGCATGAATCTTAACGATATCCGCGCGAATGCATATAAAAACGGCGCCCTGCCGGGAAAAACAGAGGCCGACAAATCCGAAGCACAGCCGTTTGTTCCTTCCCGCAGTGAACGCGGAAACGACAGGCAGGCTGCCGCGGGAAACGGGCAGAAGCCGTTTGCCGGCGTGAACCGGGAAGTCGGCGATATTTTCAGGACAAGCAAAAGACTCTCGAATCAGTTCAATACGCAGGGCGGAGCGGACGACGAATTAACAAAAAGAACGGACGTGCTCAAAGAGGGCGGTCTGCTGAAAGTTCCCGTCGAAGATGATGAAAACGGCGGCAGGGACAGTGTGTACCGGCGTGTCGCAAAATTTCTCCTTATCATCGGCGTGGACGAAGCTGCGAAAGTCATGCAGCATCTCACCGAAGAGCAGACGGAAAAAATCATTCCCGAAATCGCATCTATCAGAAGCGTGAGTTCCGATGAAGCGTCGGCGATACTGACGGAATTTCAGGGACTTATGGAGAAGGCGCGCGACAGCGGCGGCGTCGACACTGCCCGTGAAATGCTTGAGAAAGCGTACGGCAGTAAAAAAGCGGAACAGCTTCTTACCAATGCGGTGCAGTTTCCTGAGGGAAAACCGTTCGAGTATCTGAACGACGCCGACAGCGAACGCGTCTATCTGCTGCTGAAGGACGAATCGGCCGCGGTGCAGGCGCTCGTTCTTTCCCGCATCGCGCCGAAGAAGGCCGCCGCCGTCATCGACCGGATGGACACCGATGCGAAGCGCACGGTAATACAGCGGCTTGCCAAAATGCAGCCTGTTTCTCCCGAGGTGCTGCGTCGCGTCGATCAGGCAATGCACGAGAAATCTCTTTCGATGACGACGGAAAAAGCCGAGGCAATAGACGGACGCAGCGCACTTGCGGAAATTCTCAAGCGCATGTCTCCGGCATCCGGGGATGAAATACTTGAATCTCTGTCGGACGACGATCCCGACCTCGGACAGGATTTGCGCGGCCGTCTGTTCACGATAGAAGACGTCGAGAAATCCGACGACAGATATCTGCAGGAATTGCTGCGCACGATGAGCGAAAAGGACGTTGCGTATCTTATCGCCGGAAAAACTGATTCGTTCCGCTCGAAGATTCTTCACAACGTTTCGACGGCCCGCGGCGACACGATTCTCGAAGAGGAACAGCTCCGTAAGCCGATGCTCCGCCGCGACTGCGACGACGTGACGGCTAAATTCCTCGGAGCGATGCGCTCGGCGTACGAACAGGGAAAGTTCAGAATCACCGGACGCGACGAAGACGAATATGTTAAATAAAAAAGCAGCCTGATTTTATAGGAGATATTAATTGCAGCAGTTCTACAAAGGTTTTGATCTGATTTCCGTTACCGACGTGCCCGATTGCGAATCGAAGGGGATATATCTGCGCCATCAGAAGACGGGACTTGAGGTGTTCCATCTGCTTAACAAAGACGAGGAAAATCTGTTTTCGTTTACGTTCCGTACTCCCGTCGCCGATTCGACTGGTGCGCCGCATATACTCGAGCATTCGGTGCTCTGCGGTTCGGAAAAATTTCCGCTCAAGGAACCGTTCGTCAATCTCATGAATCAGAGCGTCTATACGTTCCTGAATGCGATTACCTATCCCGATAAAACTGTGTATCCTGCGAGTTCCATGAACAAAACTGATTATTTTCACCTTATGGATGTGTACGGAGACGCCGTTTTTTTCCCGCTCCTTAAGGAAGAAACGTTCCATCAGGAAGGGCACCGGCTCGAGATAGACGACAAAGGAAAATATACCATTCAGGGCGTTGTATACAACGAAATGAAAGGAAACTTTTCGTCGTTCAACAGCGTCGCCTTCGACGAGCAGTTCCGGAGTCTGCAGCACGGAACGTGTTACGTTCACGATTCCGGCGGAGACCCGCTCGTAATACCTTCCTTTACGTACGAACAGTTCAGGGAATTTCATCACACGTATTACAGTCCTGCGAATTGTCTGCTTTTTCTGTACGGCAGTATTCCCACGGAAGAGCAGCTCGACTTTATTCAGCGGAGCGTACTCGACCGTCTCGAAAAAGTCTATCCGGTTCCCGCGGTACCGTCCCGGTTCCCTGCGGTAAACGAATCGTTTCTGAAGCTTGAAACGCCCGATCCCATGACTGAGCCGGTTACCGTAGAAGCTCCCGGGCCCGCATCCGGCGCAAAAAAATCAAGCGTAACGCTCAACTGGCGCTACGGACGTTCGTCGAATATCGACGACACGATGGAAATCATTTTCCTCATGCAGATTCTGGCGGGAAACGACAGTTCTCCCGTTTCAAAAGCGCTCACTGATTCGCATCTTGGCGACAGGCTGCTCGCGGGCGGCGGTGCGGAAGCCGCGACCGAAATGATGTACTTCGGTTTGAGCGGGGTGAATAAGGCTGACGCGGAAAAAGTTAAAACGCTCATAACCGCTGTACTCACCGGTTTGTACGAGAACGGTATTTCGCAGAACGATATAGACGCCGCCGTGCTCTCCGTCGACTTTGCAAACCGCGAAGTCATCCGCGTTCAGGGAGAACCTTTTTCTATCGTACTTATGGACAGGGCTTTGAACGGATGGAATTACGGAGAGGAACCTGCGTCGACGCTTTCGTACCGTACGGCGTTTGAAAAAATCAAAAGGCAGCTCTCCTCCGATTCCCGGTATGCGGAAAAACTCATTCAGCGTATACTGCTCGCCAACACCGCACGCTCGTTCGTTGTTGTGTCTCCCGAAAAATCGTATTTGAAAAAACGCGATGCGCGGGAGGCGGAAATTGTTAAAGAAATTTCTGAGCGGACTGATCCGGCGGAAATAAAGCGGAGCACGGAGGCGCTTCATTCGTATCAGCAGCACAAGGAAACGGAAGAGGAGACTGCGTGCATTCCCCACATAAATCCGTCCGACCTTGACAATCACATAGAACCGATTGGCACTGAAGTAACGTCGTGCAAAGGTGCCGACGGCAGCGACGTTCCGCTGTTCATCAACAGGGAACCGACCGACGGTATAGTTTACCTTGACGTCTGTTTTCCGGCCGACGTGCTGCCGGCTGCCGATTATCCGTACCTTACGTCGTTCACCTCGTGCGCGCTCAACACAGGCTGGGGCGGAAAGAACTGGGCCGACTGTGCCGCCGAAGCCGCGCTGTGCTGCGGTGATATGGCCGCGCGCGCCGTTGCCGCGAGACTGAGCCTGAGCGAAAACGGAAAGAGGGCCGCCGAAAAGGTAAAGAGCGGCAATTATGTCGGACGCGACATGGTTGCGTTCGGCATGAAACTGCCCGTCGAAAAAACCGCCGCCGCTCTTGAACTTTTCAAAAATGCGGTCACCGGCATGGATTTTTCCGACGCGGAACGGATAAAGACGCTCGTGGGTGAAACGCTTGACGGCATGCGGTCCTCCGTTCTTCCTGCTGGTTCCCGGTATGCGTCAAGCCGTACGGCAAGCCGCATAAACCGCACAAAAGCCGTCGAAGAAATCTGGATGGGACTAAGCCAGCTGTTCACGCTTGAGAGAATCAGCAGGGAAGAGCCGGCGGAGCTCGGGAAACTGTTTTCGCGCATCCTTTCAGACATACGTTCCGCCGGCGCCGTCGTTCATATTACCGCCGACAGCAATTCTATGGATGAGGTTCTTCCGCTCATTCCCGATTTTGCAGCGAAGACCGGGCTGCACAGCCTTGTTCCCCCGCCGGAAAGAAAAGACGCGGAATTTTACGCACTGACGGAGCTGCCCGGAGAAAACGGGCTGCCGAAAGAGGAAGCATGCGTGCTTTCTGCGCAGGTGGGATTTGCGTCGGAAGCATCTCCCTGCGGCCGTCTTGATTTTGCGGAGTATGCATCGATGAACGTTTTGTGCCACTGGATGCGCACGGGCGTTCTCTGGGAAAAACTGCGCATGACGGGAGGAGCGTACGGCGCCGATGCGGGCATAGATATGAGGACCGGAATTTTTTCGCTTGCAACGTACCGCGATCCCGCGCCTGTTAAATCGCTTGCCGTATTCGATGACTGCATTGAGGCCGCCTGCAGGGCCCGCTTGAGCGGAAGTGATGTGGCTCGTGCCGTCACGGGATGCTACGGCGCGGAAATGCAGCCTATGTCGCCTTCAGCCCGCGGATATCTGGGATTCAGACACAAGCTGAATGCGGTGACGGAGGAAGACAGGAATCTTGAAATACAAGCGGTCCTTTCCGTGAACGAGGATGCGATACATGCGTCGGCGGAAAAACTGAGGAAACTGCGGGAAAACCGATATACATCCGTAATCTGCGATAAATCACAAAAAAACACTGGTGTTATTGTCGATTTGCCATTATAATATAGTGCGAAGAGGTATCCATTTATGCTAGATAAAAAATTGCGGGAATGCATTAAAATAATGAGAGATCTTATTTCTGATGTTCAGGGAGCCCCGTATCCGGGAGATGATATAAAATCAGAGCTGTATTCTATCTGGTATGAGCATGCACAGCGGGCCGCCGTTGAATGTTTCGAATACCTGGACGCAAATTTTCCGACAGAGCAGAAAGAACTCGACGACAGTATAAATAAAATTCTTAAATAGAAATTTTGCATTGAAGAATCCGATTTATATGCCGAAAATATAACTGGCATATACAGAGGGGATTTTTGTAATGGTTGTTTCTAAAAAGAATGACAGCAGCAGAAAAATTCGGTTGAACAATGCATTGAAAAGAAACGGTGCTGTATGGCGCCGTTTTATATTCAACGGATTGGAGGCAGAGACAGGCAGAGAACGTATGTTCTTTGTTGAACTGGAACTGCTGAATCCGTTTTTATCACCCGACGAAGCCGTTCTGGGCTTTAAATCACGCACGAAAATATCCGAGGAAGACCTCCAGTATGCGCTTGCCGGCACCAAGGCCGCCCACGACCTGGAGGCCGAATCATTTGTAAATCCTTCGTATGTCGCCGTGCGGGCCGGCGCTTTCGGAGAGCATGCGAGACAGTTATGCAGTTATTATCCGATAAAGCAGACGTCCGGCACGCTGCATTCCGGCAGAATTGAAGCGGGGAAATGCGTTTTTTCAAATGAACGCATCAGCGGAGTAATTTCATGTACCGCGGAAGAGCTCCACGAGCATCCCGAATATCTCTGCGACGATGGAATAATCAGCTGGGATCTCAGTTACGAAATACAGTATTCCTTTCCCGCCGGATACGCAAAAAAGACCGATATGTGGATTCCCGGCGGCGCCCGTACAATTTTTGCGGGAATGGTGACGCTTGACGGGCAGAAATTCCACGTCGTTCCCAAGACGTCGCACGGGTATATCGAGCTGCATGCAGGTCATACGCTTCCTCTCCCGTGGGTTCACATGTCGTCTTCGTCTCTTACGAGTCTTATAAGCGGAAGGACGCTGTTTAATTCGTGCTTTACCGTTCAGGGATTGTATGAGAGCCGTCTTGCGGTAGCCGTAACGCTGGAAGACAACAGCATTATGATAAAAGCGGGAGGCGGCAGGCATACGGTTAATCCCGTCTGGGAATGCACTGAAATGCCGCCCGATGAGGAAGGCGGAAAACTTCACTGGTCGGTGAGCGCCGACACAAAGAAATGGGTCATCGACATAGACATCATGTGCCTGATAAAAGAGCTGTTCGTACGGAACATAGAGCTGCCGGAGGGCGGCAGGAAGGTTATGAAACAGCTTGTCGGCGGAACGGGTACCGGAGAAATCAGGCTGTATCACCATGTCGGAAAGAATCTTGAGCTTATAGAGGATGCCCACATAGCGGACGCACTCTGCGAATTCGGACAGCTGGAAGTGCCCGAGAAATAAGTATTCAAAAAAATTGATTTATTCGTAATTCCTTCGTAATTTAAAAGTATGGATTACGAACACTTTACACTTAAAATGCAGGATGCTCTCCAGCAGGCGAGTGCTCTTGCCCAACAGCGGGACCACAGTGAAATCGGTCTCGAACACATTCTTGACGCGCTGCTCAAGCAGAAGGACGGTATTGTTCCGCCGCTCGTCGAGCGTATCGGCGTGCAGGTGCAGCATCTGATCCAGGAAAATGAGCAGCTTCTTTCAACATATCCCTCCGTAAGCGGAAACGTACAGATGACGCTTTCAGGCGAAGCGCAGAAGGTTCTCGCAAAAGCGGAGAAGGAGATGGCTGATTTACACGACCAGTATCTTTCAACCGAACATATTTTCCTCGCGATGTCGCAGTCGGACGGGCGTACGGGAGATATGCTCCGCAAAAACGGCATAAACCACAACGCGGTACTCGGAGCGCTGAAATCGGTGCGCGGCAATCAGCAGGTGAATTCGCAGGACCCGGAGTCCTCGATGCGTTCGCTTGAAAAATTCTGCCGCGACCTGACCGCGCTTGCCCGTCAGGACAAAATCGACCCGGTGATCGGACGCGACGAGGAAATCCGCCGTGTCATGCAGGTTTTGTGCCGGAGAACGAAGAACAACCCCGTGCTTATAGGCGAACCGGGCGTCGGTAAAACCGCGATAGTCGAAGGTCTCGCGCGGCGTATCGCTTCGGGCGACGTTCCCGAAAGTCTTAAGAACAAACGCCTTCTTGCGCTCGACTTGGGGTCGATTGTCGCCGGTGCGAAGTTCCGCGGTGAGTTTGAAGAGCGGCTTAAGGCCGTCATCACCGAAGTGCAGAAAAGCGAAGGTCAGATAATTCTCTTCATAGACGAACTCCACACGATTGTCGGCGCGGGGGCAGCCGAAGGTTCTATGGACGCTTCCAATCTTCTGAAACCGGCGCTTGCGCGCGGCGAACTGCGTGCAATAGGCGCGACGACGCTCGACGAATACCGTAAATACATTGAAAAGGATGCGGCGCTTGAGCGGAGGTTCCAGCAGGTGTACTGCAAAGAGCCGAGTGTCGAAGACACGATTGCAATTCTGCGCGGACTTCGCGAAAAGTACGAGATTCACCACGGAGTGCGCATAAACGACGACGCGCTCGTTGCGGCCGCCGTGCTCAGCAACAGGTATATCACGAACCGTTTCATGCCCGACAAGGCAATCGACCTTGTCGACGAGGCGATGAGCCGTCTTAAAATGGAGATTGAAAGTCAGCCGACGGAACTTGATCAGGCGGAACGCAAAATAATGCAGCTTTCGATTGAAAAGCAGTCGCTTTCGAAGGAAACCGATCCGGCGTCGAAGGAGCGCCTTGCGAAACTCGAAAAGGAGCTTTCAGAGCTTACGTCGAGGCGCGATGCGATGCGGCTTGAGTGGCAGAACGAGAAGGCGAACATCAATAAGAGCCGCGACATCAAGGAAAAACTTGAACAGGCGCGGTTCAACGAAGAAAAATATACGCGCGAAGGAAATCTGGAAAAAGCCGCGGAGCTGAAATACAGTATTATTCCGTCGCTCGAAAAAGAGCTCGAAGCCGCCGTTAAGACTGATAAGGATAAGGAAGACAACAGTGAACGTGAGTCGCTCCTCCGCCAGGAAGTCACCGAGGAGGACATCGCGCGTGTCGTGAGCGAGTGGACGGGCATACCTGTTGCGAAAATGCTTTCGAGCGAAAAGCAGAAGTATCTGCAGCTTGAATCAGTCCTTCACAAACGTGTCATCGGTCAGGACGAAGCCGTGCAGGTTGTGTCCGACGCTATAAGACGGAACAGGTCGGGGCTCAGCGATCCGAACAAGCCTCTCGGCTCGTTTCTCTTCATCGGCCCGACAGGTGTGGGGAAGACGGAACTTGCGAAAACGCTTGCCGATTTTCTGTTCAACGACGAAAAGGCGCTTACGCGCATCGATATGAGCGAGTACATGGAAAAATTCAGCGTGTCGCGTCTTATAGGCGCTCCGCCCGGATACGTCGGATACGACGAAGGCGGACAGCTTACGGAAGCGGTGAGACGGCGCCCGTACAGCGTGGTACTTTTCGACGAAGTTGAAAAAGCGCATCCCGACGTGTTCAACGTGCTGCTGCAGGTGCTCGACGACGGACGCCTTACCGACGGGCAGGGAAGGCTCGTCGACTTCAGGAATACGATTATCATCATGACGAGCAATCTCGGAAGCGACGTGATACTCGATGCGGATACACCCGAAAAGATGAACGACGCGAAGATAAAAGTAAGCGCGCTGCTTAAATCGACGTTCCGTCCTGAATTCCTGAACCGCATCGACGAGATAGTCATGTTCAGCCGGCTCGACAGGAGCTTCATCTCCGGCATCGTGAGGAATCAGCTTGAGCGCGTTTCGCACCGCCTCGAGGATCGCCGCATAAAAATTGTGTTCGACGACAAGGCCGTGGAATTTCTTTCCGAAAAAGGATATGACCCCGCGTTCGGTGCGCGTCCCGTCAAGCGTGCAATTCAGATGTACGTGGAAAACGCACTTGCGAAGGAACTGCTCGAAGGCAGATTCCCCGACGACAGCACGATAAAAGTGACCGCGGCTGCCGGTGCGGAGAATCTTGAATTCGCCGCGGAGTAATATCCTCAGAAATATCCGATATGGACATTCGGCGGATTAGGATGTACTATTCTTGGAGATTCACCGCTAACGCGGAGTTTTAATAGGAGAATATTATGAAAAAAAGAATAGCAGCGCTTGCTGCGGCAGTTGTTATTTCCGCATCGGCAGGTATATTTGCAACGGGACTTGGTCCGCAGACTAATCTTGAACCGTCCTTTACGCCGGGCTACGCATCAAATTCGGGAACATGGGGCATGTCGCTTTCCGCGAAATTCGACTCGCTGCCCATTTACTGGGCATTGTCAACTGACGGCGGATATTATACCTACAACGATTCAGACAATGATTCCGTAGGCACGACTTTGCTCAGCACGACGCTTACCGGCGATTACTGGGTGATGAATCCGACAATCAAAGGTATATGGAAATGGTACTGGGGATTCGGCGGAGCCGTAAGCACGGGCGTAAGCACGAACGGAAAGAATTTTTACCTGAAGGCCGGTCCCCGCGCAGTTATCGGTATGAACTGGCATTTCTGCGACGGATTCCTTGAACTGTACACGCAGGGGGCAATTCAGCCGGAAATTGAATTTGCTTTCGGCGAAGACGGTACGGAAAACGGCGTAGTCCGCGTCCCGTTCTATTTCCCGTTCAACACCGGTCTCCGTTTCTGGTTCTGAGACCTTATCTTTTCGTTTTATAAACGCCGGTGAATATTTCAGACGCAGCAGTTTTTAGTAAGATTTGTTTACTTAGTGTGCAGAAAAACAGTCCGCGGAGCTGAAAATAATTCCGCGTACGACTCTCGCCTATTCTGGCGAGCCGGAGTACGCGGAATTATTTTCAGCGGGAGCAGATTGTTCTTCTGCATAAGGTAACTAAAAAAAATCTTTTCTGATAAACTTGGGTACTCTGGTATATTTACCGTATGGTTATACTGTTACCGACCAGCTGCCGTGGTTGTCCGTTCCGAGCGTCTGCGCAAGGTACGGCAGCACGGCTTTGAGTTCTTCGTCGAGCTTCCACGGAAAATTAACAATCAGCATTCCGCTGCCGTAGAGGCGGGGAGCGCTGTCTTCCGCCGCGTCCGCAAGCGCCGTTTCCGTGTGCGAGTCTTCCGTATTAACAAGAAGCTGCGCGTCGAGAATGCCGCACGGGACGGAGGAGCTTTTTACTGCGGCAGTTATTTTCTGCTTCATCGTGCCGCACTCGATTCTGCGGCGGGCGATCAGCGGATACCACAATGCAAGAACGGCCGCGGGCCATCGTTCGTGCACGGCCGCAAACGCCTCCGCAGTTTCATCATATTCCGCTGCGTCCTCGTAACTCGGATCGGTGAACACCATTCCGCGCTTTATCTGCGGCGGCGTGAGCGCGCGCAGTGCTTCGAATCCGTCCCGGTGATGAATCTGCGCTCTGCACGATGTACGTTCCGCGGCTGCCGGAAGATTCATGTTCTGCCTGAGCACGCCGATTTCGGTATTGTGCAGTTCGCACAATATGAGACAGTCGGACGCGCGCATGAGACTGCGCTCTATTTCGGGCGAACCGGGATAGAAGCCCGCTGCGAGGCAGTTTCGCGCAAAATCAGTGTAATTTTTTATATTCTCCGGTTGATTATCCGCATCGAGCAGTTTTCTGATGCCGCTTCCTGCTTCATCCGTTTTCCGCGCGCGCTCGTCGCTCAGGTCGTAGCGGCCGGCTCCGGCGTGCGTGTCGATGAGTGTGTACGGTTTATCCTTTTTATTAAAATGTCCGAGCAGCATGACGAGCGTACCGTGCTTGAGGACGTCAGCGTGGTTTCCCGCGTGAAATATGTGACGGTAGCTTAGCATATTACCGGAGTTTGTCTATTTCGTTCAGCCACACTGATGCGCATGCGTCGCTCGGCATGCGCCAGTCGCCTCGCGGTGAAAGATTGACCGAACCGACTTTCGCTCCGTCGGGCATGCACGAGCGCTTGAACTGCTGGGAAAAGAACCGCTTGTAGAACGTCCTGAGCCAGCGCAGTTTGAACTCGTGCGTGTACGGCAGTCCCGATTTGTCCGCGAGAAACAGAATCTTTTCCGGTGAAAAACCGAAACGAAGCAGATAGTATAAATAAAAATCATGAAGTTCGTACGGGCCGACAATATCCTCCGTTTTCTGGGAGATAATTCCCTGTTCGGGCGGAAGCAGCTCCGGGCTGACGGGAGTTGCGAGGATATCCTTTAATATGCGGGAAAGTTCCGCGTTGTCAGTATCGTCTGCAAACCAGCCGACGAGATAACGCACGAGCGTCTTCGGAATGGAACTGTTTACGCCGTACATCGACATATGATCGCCGTTGTACGTGCACCAGCCGAGCGCGAGCTCCGAAAGGTCCCCCGTACCGATGACTATTCCGTTCGTCTTGTTGGCCATATCCATGAGCACCTGCGTACGTTCGCGCGCCTGGCAGTTTTCGTACGTAACGTCGTGCACGTTCTCGTCCTGCCCGATGTCGCGGAAGTGCAGCCGCACTGCTTCAGCAATCGGCACTTCACTGAGCGACGCTCCTGTTTCCTTTGCGAGCGTGCACGCGTTATTGTACGTGCGGTCGGTCGTACCGAAGCACGGCATTGTTACCGCCCTGATGCCGCTCCTCGGAACGCCGCATATGTCGAAAGCCCTGCACGTGACGAGCAGCGCAAGCGTCGAGTCGAGTCCGCCTGAGAGGCCGATGACGGCGTTTTTTGCGCTGATATGGCGCAGCCGTTTTGCAAGTCCCTCCGCCTGCATTGAAACGACTTCCTCGCAGCGCTGCGTGCGCTCCGCCGTATCAGATGGGACGAACGGATGCGGATCGATCGTGCGGCGGAACGGTCCGCTTTTGCTGAACTGCTTTGCATGGGAGCACACGTCGACGCTGATTTTCAGGTATGCGTCCGCCGCTCCGGCATCCTCCGTGCTCTGCGCGTAAGAAGTCGTACGCCGCCGTTCCTGCACGAGACGTTCAAGGTCGATGTCGGCATAGACCGTTCCGCCGGAGAACAGTTCCGACTCGGCGAGAATCGTCCCGTTTTCAGCGACGATATTGTGCGATGCGAACACCATATCCTGCGACGATTCGCCGTTTCCCGCATCAGCGTAGATGTACGAGCTCACCGTATGGGCCGACTGTCCCTTTACAAGGAGCCGCCGGTATGCGGCCTTTCCTACGATTTCATTGCTGGCGGAAAGGTTCGCGACGACTGTTGCTCCCGCAAGCGTATGATACGTAGACGGCGGCAGCGGGACCCACGCGTCCTCGCATATTTCGGCGGCAAATACGAAATCCGCATCGTCTTTGTCGCATACGAGAATGTCCGTACCGAACGGAACGTTGGGGAATGAATCCGAGATGCGGACTGATGAGATTCTGTTTCCTCGTTTTGCCGGTGCAAACTGACGGCGTTCGTAAAACTCGCCGTAGTTCGGGATATACGATTTGGGAATGAGCGCGAGGATTTTTCCTCGGTACAGCACGGCTGCGCAGTTGTACAGCGCGTCGCCCGAAGCAACCGGCAGACCGACTGCGATAAGTATGTGATGGGAGGCCGTTTTATGCGCAATACGTTCCAGCTCGACGGCAGCCGCCTCCTGAAGAGGACGCTGCAGGAATAAATCTCCGCACGTGTAACCTGTAATTGAAAGTTCCGGGAAAACAATAAGAGAGGCGCCGTTTTCGCGGGCCTCGCGTACGGCGTCTATGATATGATCGGCATTGGCCCTGCAGTCGGCTACAGCCACGGCCGGGCTCGCGGCCGCTGCGCGGAAGAATCCATAATTCATTCTTCAATAATACTTGTTTATTTCCGTTCTGTCACTACACCCGGAGCTGCGCCCGCGGACCATGTCTGATTCTCGCGGACGCGCCGGATGTTATTTCAGTTCCCTCACGCCGTCGCCGCTCGAGCATGCGAAGAATCCTGCATCGTGTCCGATGCGCTTCGTGTACTTTTCCTGCACCGCGGCTATGAAACTGTCTATGTAATCTTTATGAACGAGCGCAATTGCGCAGCCGCCGAAACCGGCGCCTGTCATGCGCGCTCCGATGCATCCTTCCTGAGCGTTTGCCGCGTCGGAAAGCGTGTCGAGCTCGATGCCCGTTACCTCGTAATCAGTTCTGAGCGATTCGTGGGACGCCTTTAACAATTCGCCCAGGAGCGCGAGGTTGCCGGCTTTGAGCGCCGCGACTGCTTCAGTGACGCGCTCGTTTTCGGTAACGCAGTGGCGTACGCGGCTGCGGATGACCGGATCGGCAAGCACGTTTTTGCACGATTCGAACTGCGCCACCGTAAGGCTGCAGAGGTCCGGAAGGTCGCGCGTATTCGTATATGTACCGCCTGCGGGAAGGGGAGCTGCGGCCGCTTTGAGAACCTCGAGTCCCTGTTCGCACTGCGAGCGGCGCTCGTTGTATTTCGAATCAGCGAGCTGGCGTTTTTTCTTTGTGTTCATGACGACGAAACGGTAGTCGCCGAGTTCAAGCGGCACATACTCGTATTCAATTGTTGCACAGTCGAGGAGCTCCGCTGTATCTTTTTTCGCCGTTGCGATGATGAACTGATCCATGATTCCGCAGTTGACGCTCATGAACTCATGCTCGCTCTGCTGTCCGATGAGCGCGATATCCTTGCGCGAAATATCGAAACCGAATATCTCCGATACCGCATACGCAAATCCGCATTCAAGCGCCGATGACGATGAAATTCCTCCCGCCGGCGGAACGTTGCTCACCATGAGCACGTCGAAACCGCAGGGGAAAACACATCCGCGGCGTTTGAGGATCGACATGATGCCGTTGAGGTAATTTGCGTAGTCGTTCTCTTTTCTATATGTAAAATTTTCGTTTACGTCGAACGTGTACGTACCCGGAAATTTAATATCGTTGTATGTGATCGTAGTATCTGCGCGCTTACGGATTGCGACGTACAGATATTTGTCGATTGCCGCAGGGAACACTTTTCCGCCGTTGTAATCGATATGCTCTCCGATTATGTTGATGCGTGCGGGCGATGCGAATATGCGGACGTCTTTTCCACTGCCGCCGTACATCTTTACGAATTCTCCGGCTAAAAGCGCGGGATCAAAATCAGTGTTTGTGTTGCTCATGCGCTCATTTTAACGAGTTTGCCGCCGGTTTTCAACCGGACGTCGACAACCGGACGACGCCTGTTTGTCGACGCCTGTTGACACGCGCCTGCCGGTCATTCCGCCCGTATATCCCGCGGTATTTGACAAACAGATTCTTTTGTAAGAATATACCGGTATGGAAGATAAAACTGTTTACGTTATCGGTCATAAGAATCCCGATACTGATTCAGGGGTGGCGGCCGTTGCCTATGCCCGTCTCAAGCAGCTGCTTGGATATACGAATTATGTCGCAGCCCGTGCCGGCCATTTTGCACCTCAGACAGAGTATGTGTTCAACCGGTTCAAAGTTCCGTATCCGAAGTATATTTCCGACCTTATTCCGAAAGTAGCGTATTACATGACAGGTTCGTGCGACACCGTGCAGGAAGACGTGTCGGTCTGGGATGCGATAGGCAGAATGGACGAATCGAAAAGCCGTGTTCTGCCTGTCGTGGACAAAGACGGCAGATATATGTCGCTGCTTCATTACAGCGTTTTTGCGCAGAACGTCCTTACCGTCATGAATCCGGAGCATAAGTCGGCGTTCCCGACGAGCATCGCGCTTATTATGCATACGATGAACGCCCAGCCGCTCATTGTGAAAAACGAAAACGACGTCTTCAAGGCAAGCGTTCTTGTCGGAGCCGCGAGCTTGGACACGTTCAATCAGATGCTCGCGGAACATCAGAGCGAAAGCGTCATAGTGATTGCAAGCGACCGTGAAGATATCCAGGAAGCGAGCATCAGCGGCGGCGTCAGGCTGCTTATCATTACGTCCGGCAGTCCGCTCAAAAAGGAACTCCGCGACAAGGCGGAAGCGAAAGGCGTCTCGGTCATCATCAGTCCGTATGCGACGTCGTCAACGGCGATGCTCATTGCCTACTCGACGCCCGTTTCGGTCATGGCCGACATGGACATTACGCCGGTGCGTCCTGAAGACTCCGTAGCGCACGCACGGACACTGCTTCAGGAATCCCCATGCCGCTGTCTTCCGGTGGTCGATGCCGGCAAAAAAATCGTGGGAATCCTCTCGGAGCACGATCTGCTGCACGAACCGAACATCGAGCTTATTCTCGTTGACCACAACGAGATGCAGCAGGCAGTCGAAGGCGTCGAGCATTACCGTATTCAGGAAGTGATCGACCACCACCGGCTCGGAACGCTTTCGACCGCGTATCCGATTACGTTCATAAACAAACCTGTCGGTTCGACGTCGACGCTTATTGCCAATTTATACCGCGAAAACCGCGTTCCGCTTCCTGTCGATATTGCAAGTCTGCTTTTGTGCGGCATTCTGTCCGACACGCTCATACTGCAGTCCACTACGACGACAGACGTTGACCGTGAGACCGCACAGTATCTGTCGGACATAACGAACCTCAACGTCAAACAGCTCGGAAAGGATATTATTACGGCGGGAAGCCACGTCGAGGGAAGAGGCGCCGGAGAACTGATTCATCAGGATATGAAGGAATACACGCAGGGCAGGGAAAACTACACCGTAAGCCAGATTGAAGTGGGCAGCACGAAGGAGATTCTTGACCGGAAAAAGGAATTTCTCGAGGAACTTGAAATTGAACGGCGCGCACACAAGGCTGTCTTCGCCTCACTGCTTGTTACGGACATCACTCAGCTGTCGAGCATTCTGCTTTTCACGTGCGATCAGAAATTCGAATCGTTCGTCACATTTCCGAAACTTGAAGACAACGTGTATTATTTGAAGGATGTCGTTTCGCGCAAGAAACAGCTTATCCCGCTCATGACCGAACAGATTGAAAATTACGAACGGTAAATGCTGATTCGGAAACTGATTATGCTTTCCTGTCCGTTTCGTGCCAGAAACCGAGGTAAAGATAAACGCCGAGCACTGCGTTGAATGCAACCGCAGAGAAGACGCTGCACCGTTCGACGATGCCGAAATATGCCCGCGGAACGGCACCCGCTCCGACCGCACCGGCGAACATAAATGCGAGCGCGATCGACGCCCACACGGCGAGTGAAAGATATTTCCTGTTGCGGTAACCGCCCGTCATAATAAGCAGCAGCGATACAATCGAGAGAACGACGACGAGCGCCGTCACGACGTACACGTGCATGATGTCGTTGAACGTGCCGGTATATCCTTTTGTAGAAAGCGGAAAGATCGTATAGCCCACGGAACTTATCCAGCTCATCCATGCGAACGTGTAAATGCCGCGGCGGATAGTTTTAGTAAGTTTGCCGCGGACATACACGTACACCATCATGACGCTCACGAGTCCGCAGACACCGTACAGTGCGGAAAGCCGCTGCCAGCTTTGCAGAGAAGGCGAGTCTGACGCGCTCAGGTCGCTCACCGCCTGACTCATCCAGTCGTATCCCGGATAGTCGAGCGGCGAAAAAAGAACCGCGACAGTATACGAAATAAGACTTACTGTGCCGAGCAGTCCCATGTAATTTATCCTCGTCCGTTTCCAGCTTTTCTGTTCCATCGAATTGCTCCGGGCTTTATTTGTGCGGAGGGTTTAATACCCCGCCCCTTGAGGCGTATGAAGGGTAGTAAATCCCGACTGCAATACCTTTAGAGAACAACATACCTCGACGCCTGCGTCGGGTTTGTTGATTAGTAATCAGTCTTCCAGTTCGGGAATACGGCGCTTGAGTTCTTCCATGAATTTTTCGCCGGTTATGCCTTCGCGGAGGCAGGCGAAAAGGCAGTTGTCTCCGGCCACTGTTCCGAGGATCTCGTCCATGTTCATGTTGTCGAGCGCGTTGCACACGGTGTTTGCGTGTCCCGGAAACGTCTTTATGACGATGATGTTGCCGGAGTAGTCGATGCTCACGTAGCCGCGCAGAAAATCCTGCACGTAAATCTGTTCGGATTCGGCGCGTTCGTCCTCGCCCGGCAGCGTATAAATATACCCGCTGTTGCCGTCCGAGACTTTGCCGACTTTGAGCAGCTTGAGGTCGCGTGAAAGAGTCGCCTGCGTTACTTCGTATCCTTCTTTCTGGAGATACGCAAGAAGCGTTTCCTGACTTTCTATGCGGTAATTTTTAATGAGTTTGCGTATTGTTTTGAGTCGTGTAAGACGTTCTTTCATGGTTAACCCTGGAATGTATATTTATGCAGTATTGTGTATAAAAAAACGGAAGGTGTCAAGCACTATCGGCATAAAATATTGACGGCCTGACATGTTCGCTCTATAGTAAATCCGTTCAGATTTTGATGCGGAGGTGCGTATGTTCGATGACGAAGTGCCTGACGGTGAAGAGCGTCCGTTCAAATCAAAAAAAATAACCGTGCAGAAACGGAAGAGCTGGCAGGGACCGGAAGATGCCGATATGCTGCAGGAAAAACAGAGCGGCTGGAAATGCAACCGCGACGGTTCCGACGGATTCGACAACGCCGGAGGGCAGGAAGAAAACTGATGCCGTTCCGGTTCAGAATACGATAAGCGGAACGGAGAGTTCTTTTTCGCTGAGGCCTGAGTGCATGCCTTTATGAAAAGCTGCATTTTCAGCGCTGTTGAAAATCGATTTGCTTCCCGTCGCGATCGCGATAAAATCCCCGGCCATCTGCCCGACGAGTACGTTCTGCGGAATGTCCTGCGTAACCGGACCGATGAGGCCGCCTGTCAGAAATTCTGTTTTCGGCAGCAGCAGAAAATCATCCCGGCTGAAATGCGAAAAGAATACTGCAGGAAAAATTTTCTGATATTCTGATTTGACGAAAAACGCAACTGCACGCGGTTCAAGCGACGGAACTGACGTGAGCATGTCGAGAATATCAGTATATTCATTGATATCGATACCGACGTTGTCTATATGACCGTGATCCGCCGTGACGATGACAAGTGTTTTCCCGTATTCCCGATGTACCTTTTCCTGTTCCGTAAGCCGGTGTGCCAGTACGGAAAGCTCCCTGTCGATGATTTCCACCTTGCTGTGCG
The DNA here is from genome assembly GCA_002399405.1 of Treponema sp. UBA4873. Lineage (GTDB taxonomy): Bacteria > Spirochaetota > Spirochaetia > Treponematales > Treponemataceae > Treponema_D. The sequence goes on from DHDP01000018.1 coordinate 461,954, forward strand.
TTTCGCCGCTTGTTACACCGGTACGGTGCATTGTGCCGTCCGGTTCCGGCCAGTACGCATATGTGTACGTGCGGTTTTCCCGCGCGGACATTCCGAGTATTGCCGCGGTGATGTCGCGGAACTCGTGTACGCGGTTGGGGTTGTCCTCGCTCAGAAACGGCGCATACAGCGCCGTAAGCACGTTTTCCGTTTCTGCAATACGCCCGATGTTGCTTCTGTACGGCAGCAGCGTACCGCCTGCGCTGAACGGCGGGTGCTCGTCGGGGTGCGTAATGCGTGCGTGCGTACCGCCTGATGCTTCCGTGAGCCGGTCCGGGATGTTGTTCGGGAAAAGCTCGACGGCATCGTTGAGCTGCGGAAAAAACGGCTGCCATCCGAGCCACCCGTGCTGTGCGGGAGAAAGGCCGGACATGAGCGTCGTCGTTGCCGCGGTTGTTGTCGGCGGAAACACCGAGCTGATGCTGTCCTTTCTGTGCTGTAGAAGAAACGAATTCCGCGGCACGAGTTCGTCAAGATTCATGCTTCCCATAGCATCGCAGACAAGAAGCACGACATGCCGGTACGCACCGTGCGCAAGAATTCCGTCGAGAACAGGCAGCGTTGCATGATACGGCGGAATGCCGAAATCAGCAAGGATCGAATTCGAAAGATTGAGGATGCTGTGCGTGTAATCGGGACGTACGGGAAAGCGTGTCATTGTTACCTCAGCGTTACGTATGTTTTGCCGGTACCGCCGTCCTCGGGCGGAGCAAAGTGAAATTCTTTGACGCCTGCGTAGTGCGACAGATAATTCTGCACGGCAACCTGCAGAATGCCGCTTCCCTTTCCGTGTATTATGCTGAAATTTTTAAAATTGTGAACGGCGCACAAATCAAGCTGATGTTCGAGAACCTTCAATGCTTCGTCTTCGCGCATTCCGAGGAGACGAAGCTCGAATACCGGTCGTTCCTCCGTATCGCCCGTCCCGGCAATGTCCACTGTGACAAGCGGCGTGTTTACGTGTCTGCTCGGCGCAACGAGTTCGAGGTCTTTCTGTTTTACCGTCATTTTGATGCTGCCCGTCTGGACGAGCCATTTTCCCCTGCCGTCGGGAGAAAGTATGAGTCCGCTCCGCCGCTCTCTGCCCACGAGAACTGAAGCGCCCGCTTTGAAGACAAGCGGCTCCGCAGTCCTGCCGTCCGGCTGATGCGGTACATTTTTGCCGGGTACAGATCCTGCTTGGGCAGATTGTCCGCCGTCCGTGGCTCGGACAAGTTTGAGCGCCTCCGCGTTTTTCATGCGGCGCTTCGTGCTTTTGTTGCTGTTCGGGTGAGGAGACAGCGGCTGTACTTTCATGGCGGCGTTCATATCGTCTGCGAGCGCTGCACTTTCGGCTTCCAGCTGCATTTCCTGGCTGCCGACTGCGTTTGTCAGGTCGGAAATATACTGCTTCACCGCAAGCGTCTTCTCCCTGGTGATTTCGCCTTCCCTCAGAGTGCGTACAAGATTTTCAAGCTGCTTCCTGCTGTCCGCTAGAAACTGAGCAGTCTCCGTATGCGCCGCGTTTTTAAGTTCGTGTTCTTTCTGCCGCAGTTCGAGTTCCCTGATGTCCGCTTTGCGCTGCTGCTCCCGGAGCTCATGTTCTTTCTGTTTATACTGCAGGAGCAGACTGTCGAGTTCCGCGTGCTTCGCCGTAAGTCCCTTGATAAGCGCGGAGATATCCGCCTGTTCGTTCACGATATATGAACGCGCTTTTGCGACGGCATCCTGATTCAGTCCGCTCTTTGCCGCTATGTCGAGCGCGCGGCTTTCTCCCGGTACGCCCATGAGAAGCCGGTACGTCGGCGACAGCGTTTCACTGTTGAATTCGACGGAAGCGTTGATGCACGACGGATGCGTCCAGCCGTAATTTTTAAGTACGCCATGATGCGTCGTCACGAGCACGAATGCCCCTCGTTCGATGAGCGTGTCGAGCACCGCCATGCCGATTGCCGCTCCCTCCTGCGGATCTGTTCCGCTGCCCAGTTCGTCGAGCAGCACAAGACTGGACGACGTACTTTCGCCGAGCGCACGCGCGATGTTCTTCATGTGAGCGCTGAACGTCGAGAGCGACTGGTCGAGCGACTGACCGTCGCCGATATCGGCGAATACGCCTGAAAAGACGGGCAGGCGTGTTCCTTCTTTTGCGGGAACGGGGAAACCGCTCTGGTTGAGCATTGAAAAAAGCGCAATCGTCTTGAGCGTGACTGTCTTTCCGCCGGTGTTCGGACCGGTAATAATAAGTACGCGTTTTCCCGGCATGAAGCGGACGTCGACGGGAACGGCTTTTTCACCGAGCAGCGGATGGCGCGCCTGCACGATGCTGAGCGCCTGACTTTCGTCGCAGAGCATCGCGTAGATACAGCCGTGCGCAATTCCCCACCGGGAGGCGGCGCACGTCGTATCGAGCGTAATCATGACGGGAAGAGCGGCTGCGAACGTGTCCGCAAAAGGAGCGAGCGCCGCGGTGAGCGTGCGCAGTATAGTCCGTACGGCAAGCTGCAGATTGAATTCCTCCTGCACAAGATCGTTGCTCGCCTTCACGGCGTCTTCCGGCTCAATATACACCGTCTGCCCCGACTGCGATACTTCGTGTATGATGCCGGGGATACGGTTACGCTGCGATGCATGGACGGCGAGCACCTGATGTCCCGCTCTGAAAACGGGCACCGTCGATTCGAGTACGGACGACAGCCGCTGATCCGCCGTGTACGCATGCATGAGGTTCTGAATTTTTTTGTTAAGGTCGGCGATACGGCCCCGTATTTCGCGGAGCTCGGGAAGATCCTTCATCTCGCCGTCGGGAGTAATGATGCGGAAAATTTCCGCCGCAGCTGCGTCAACGTCGGGAATTGTGCGCACAGTTTCCGCAAGGTGCGTAAGGGAAAGTTCCGTCTCTGCGCTGAGAATGCCCGACGTGACTTTTTTCACGGCAGTGCAGAATAAGCCGAGCGCGTGAACCTGCCCGAGCGTAAGCGCCGCGCCGTCAACCTGCATAATGCGGAAAAGCGGCTGTACGGCCGGCCACATTGAAAGTGCGGAAGGTCGCGTCGACGTATTGTACGACTGCCACTCGCGGCTTAAAGCCTTTAATGATTCAATCTGCACGGCGTCGGTGAAAGGTTCCCGTGAAAGCAGTGATTTTTTCCCTTCGTCGCTTACACAGAAACCGGCGACAGTATCGCGTATGCGGTAATAATCAAGTTCAGTTAAAGTTGTTGTATCCATTTTCCATAAAATAAATTATTAATCTTCCCAGCTTCCGGTTTTTATTTCGTTCCTGATGCGCAGCCAGCTGTCGTACCGTTCTTCGGTGATAACGCCTGCGTTCACGGCTTCAAGAATTCTGCAGCCGGGCTCGTTCGTATGCGTGCAGCTCATGCCGAACGTGCATGTGCCGACAATCGGCCTGAATTCGCGGAAGTACAGGGCGAGGTCTTCGGCCGCGACGTTATGAAGAACGAACCGCCTGATGCCGGGCGTATCTATGATCGACGCCGTTATATCTTTACCGCCGGAGAGGGATTCATTGAGCGTAAGACGGTTAAGCGTCCCCTTCGTCGTCGTATGGGAACCGCGGTCGTATTTCTGACAGAGATCACCCGTACGCAGCGCTGCGTTTTTATCGAGCGCGTTTATCAGGCTTGATTTACCGATACCCGACTGACCGACGAACGCGCTCAAGTGCCCTGCGAGCAGCGCGGCAAATTCCTTCATGCCTTCGCCGGTTTTCGCAGAAACATACAGTAATTTGTAGCCGAGGTCTTCCCAGATTTTCATCCGCGACAGAAAATCAGCGTCGTCTTTTGAAAGATCGCATTTGTTGCATACGATGACGGGCGTGAGTCCCTCGCATTCAGCCTGCGCAAGCTCGCGGTCGATGAACCGCGGGCGGAACGGAGGTTCGTCAGGCGTCGTTACGAGAATGAGGTAATCAAGATTCGACGCAAGCAGCTGCGGACTGCGTCCTTTTACGTTCCATCGGACGAAAGCGTTCCGGCGGGGAACCAGTGAAAGTATCTGTCCCTTGCCCGAATCGAGCTTGTCCGCCTCAATTTCCACTATATCGCCCGGCGCGAGCGGATTGTAATACTGCGTGTCGATTTTTAGCACTTTCCCTTTGATAGAACAGGAGCGGATAATACCGTCGCTGCATTCGACTGTGAAAAAATTATTAGCTCCGTCAAGCACTGTTCCCTGCATAAAAATCATGGTATTGGAAAAAGGACGAATTTTCAAGAGATGTGACCTGCGGGTTTAAAACGTACGGTAAATATTCGCCTTGATATGGATTATATGCGCATTATACTGGACGAAAAGGGGGTATATATGGAATATATACGTGATGCATGAAATATCGCTGGTAAAAAATCAACTTCCCGCAGTTTTGGAATGCAATTTTCTTGTCTGCCATTCGCCGTTCGTGCATGCGGACAGGATTGTTCCGTTCAATGTGCTCATTTACGTAACGGCAGGACAGATCACCGTAACGGAAGACGGCGCCGATTACGAGGTAAATGCCGGCGAGATGCTTTTTCTGAAAAGCGGAGTGCATCATTACGGCAGGAAACTCATAAAAACGGGCACTTCGTGGTATTACGTGCATTTTACGCTGCCGGAAACAGAATCGGACGCAGGAGATTGTCTCACTGTTCCGAAAAAGAGAACGGACCTTGTTCATTCGGGTATTGAGGAAGCACTGGAGGAATTTACCGGGCAGTATACCGGCAGAACAGCTGCCCCCGAATGGAAAAGCAACGCGCTGTTTTTTTCATTGCTGTGCGATATTGCGCTTCATTTACCGCGCGTTCCTTCGCGGAAGGCGTCGCTTGCGGAAAGACTTTCCGAATATCTGCGGGAACGCATTTCGGAACCGTTCGACTCCCGCTCGCTTGAGAATGAATTCAATCTGACTGGCAAATATCTTGAGCTGGTGTTCAAGAGGGAAATGCATGTTTCACTTCAGAAATATCATACTGATTTGAAAATCGCCGAAGCTCGGCATCTGCTTCGTACGACGTTTTTCTCGATAAAGGAAATAAGCGGAAAACTCGGATATTCCGACATGCTGTATTTCAGCCGGACATTCCGGAAAGCATGCGGAATGAGTCCGAGCAGTTATCGGAAGCTGATAGAAACGAAATATTAATAATTACAAGAGGAGCAGGTTATGACGGATGCATTGAAGATGTTCTCGGTGTCGGATTCCTTTTTCGGAAGATATGAAGAACTTGTCGTCGACACGGTGATACCGTATCAGGAAAAGATACTCAACGATGCGATTCCGGGCGTCGAGAAAAGCCATGCGGTTGAAAACTTCCGTCAGGCGGCGGAAGTGAACGAGACGGGGAAGTGCAGCGGTGAATTCTACGGCATGGTTTTTCAGGACAGCGACGTCGCAAAATGGCTCGAAGCCGCAGCGTATTCGCTGGCGCAGAAAAACGATCCGGCGCTGGAGAAGCGCTGCGACGACATGATTACGCTCATAGGCCGCGCGCAGAAAAAAGACGGCTATCTTGACACGTATTTTACGGTGAAGGAACCGGGACGGCAGTGGACCGACCTTCAGGAGGCGCATGAGCTGTATTGTGCCGGCCACATGATGGAAGCCGCCGTCGCTTACTACGAATGTACAGGCAGAAGAAATCTGCTCGACATCATGTGCCGCGCTGCCGATCACATTTACGATCACTTCATAGCGCATAACGCTCCCGGATATCCGGGACATCCTGAAGTGGAGCTTGCACTTATGCGCATGTATCATGCGACGGGAAACGGGAAATATAAGGAACTCGCGGAGCATTTTATTAACGTACGCGGCGTCGACGGCGACTATTTCAAACACGAAAGCGAAACGCGCGGATGGCAGGTATGGGGAGGCTGGAACGGCGACAGGGAATACACGCTGTGCCACGAACCTGTGCGCGGGCAGAAAGACGCCGTGGGACATGCTGTCCGCGCGGTTTATCTGTATTCGGGGATGGCGTCGGTTGCAAAGGAAAACGGCGATGAAACGCTTAAGGCCGCATGCCTTACACTCTGGAACAGCATTACGAAGAAGCGTATGTACGTGACGGGTGCAATCGGTTCGGCGTACGAAGGCGAGTCCTTTACGAAGGATTATCATCTTCCGAACGATACTGCATACGGAGAGACATGCGCATCCGTCGGACTTATCTTTTTTGCCCGCAGGATGCTCGATCTGTTCAAGAGCGGCGAATACGGCGATGTTATGGAGCGCGCCCTGTACAACTGCGTTCTTGCAGGCATGCAGCTCGACGGCAAGCGCTTTTTTTATGTGAACGTACTCGAATCTCTGCCGGGGATTTCCGGTAAAGCAGTTACCCACAGGCATGCGCTGCCGCAGCGTCCGCAGTGGTTTACATGCGCATGCTGCCCGCCGAATGCCGCGCGCCTTATTGCGTCAATAGGACGATACGCGTGGTGTATTGAAGACGGGACTGCGTACGCAGTTCTGTACATAGGCGGTACGCTTGACGGAACAGAACAGCTGGGCGGAAAAATTTACGTCGAAACATCCTATCCGTACGAAGGCAGCGCCGTATACACATTCGAGCCCTGTGATTCGCACATGGATATGACGCTTGCGCTGCGCCTTCCGTCCTGGAGCCGCAGCACGAAAATCAGCATGAACGGAAAAGAAATTGACTGCACATACAGCAGCGGATACGCGTTCGTAAAAGGACCTTTTACCGCATCCGACGCTGTCGCAATCGAATTCGATATGGGCGTGCGCAGAATCCATGCATCGCCGAAAGTCAGTGCTGATTCCGGTAAGACCGCTTTTATGCGCGGGCCGCTCGTCTATTGCGCCGAAGGTGCCGACAACAACGGCGGCGTGCTTAACCTGATTGCGGACCGCTCTGCCGTTCCCGCCGTTGGCACATATGAACCCGACTCGCTGTACGGCATCAGAAAAATCACCGTCGCAGGCACGCGTACGGAAAATACCGGAAAGCTCTATTCCGACGAACCTCCTTCCGTGACTCCGTGCACCATTACGCTTATTCCGTACTACGCATGGGCGAACCGCGGTGAGAACGAAATGCGCGTATGGCTGCCCGAAAGGTAGCATTTCTCTGTACATTATTAACATGATTTATGATATACTTGCAGTATGCGAAGATTATTAGTATTGCTGTCTGCAGTCTTTGCAACTGCAGCAGGATACGGAGAGGGAAAATATATGTCCAAACTGTTATATCAGGGACACAGCAGCTACCGTATCAGAACCGCCGGGGATTTCGTCATATACGTCGACCCGTATGCGGGCAAGGGATACAACGTGCCCGCGGATCTTATTCTCGTGACGCACGAGCACTACGATCATACGGCAGTGAACCTCGTCACGAAGAAGAACGTCTGCCGGATTATCCGCGCCAGGAACGTACTTGTTAACGGCGAATATAAAACCGTAACGGTCGGAAAAATCAAAATACAGGCTGTGCCTGCGTACAACGCGCATCATAACCGCGCGGAATGCGTAGGATTCGTCATTACGCTTGAGGACGGCGTGAAAATATACGCTTCAGGCGATACGTCGTATACCGACTACATGAAAGACTCGCTCAGCACCATGAAGCTTGATTATGCACTGCTTCCGTGCGACGGCATTTTCAACATGGATGCGGCCGAAGCCGCACGCTGTGCGGATATTATCGGGGCTGCCCACGCAATTCCGGTGCATACGAAACCCGGTGAACTGTTCGACAATAAAGTTGCAGCGCAGTTTTCCGCGAAGAACAGACTGATTCTGCAGCCGGGTGAAGAGATTGCGCTCGAAAGCGGCAGCAGCAAAAATTAGGACGCTTTTCTGCGGCGTGCACCGGCTATCAGTACGATATAATAAATATCTGCAGCAAGACTGATTGCACCGCAGATAAGTATATAGGGATTCGTCATTTCGACATATCCCTGCAGAACAACCGATGCGAGCGTGCCGAGACCTTTTGCTGCAGCAATCGAAAGCGACTGGCCCCGTGTGTCGCTGCGGGTGTAGAACATATGTATAAACAGCAGAGACGTGAGAACATTCTGCAGAAAGCCGGAATACTGCGCGGCGGGACGTATGTCGAACTGGCAGTAAAAAGCGGACTGAAGTCCGAAGCAGATTATAAAGACCGCGATGCTGAGCGGTATGAACTTTTTCCGCAGCTGTTCGGGGAAACGCTCCCGCCCGTATTTGAAATACGTGTACATAACTGCCGCGTCCAGAATAAGACAGCCGATGTAAAAAATCGTCTGCATTTGGATATCGCGGATACCTTCCACCGAATATACGGTATCCCATGCAAAATTCAATCCGAGTGCAAAAAGCGGCATGCAGTACGTTTTGTCGCGATTTCCGAGCCGTATCATTTCGACGTAAGCAAACACCCGGCACAAACCGCCTGTTAATGTGAGTAAAAGAATCATAGTGTTAATTCTACCAGCTGGACCGGGGGAAAACAAGCGTCTATATTGACAAATTCAGCCGAAATCAGTATATTCTAGAAACATTACATTCCCCGATTGTGTAATGGTAGCACCTCAGATTCTGGTTCTGATTGTGGGGGTTCGAATCCTCCTTGGGGAACTACGGAAATAAGTTCCGTTGAAAGCTGACCCCGCTATACGGATCAGCTTTTTTATAGTGTTGCGGGTCTTTATAAAGACTCGTAGATTCAGGTCCCTTCGTCTATCGGCTAGGACGAAAGATTCTCAATCTTTAAAGATGGGTTCAACTCCCGTAGGGACCGTAGTTTTGTTACGACTAATTCTTCGCGGTACAAGAAAATAGTTTTCCTCCTTAAATCAGAAATCACACTAAAGTATATAAAATCATCAAAAAGACGGTTATGCATGGAATGTTTTTCCTGCAGAAAACTGTATAAATGTGGTGCTGTGTAGTAGTATACTGTCAGCATAAATCATGCGGGCGTGACTTCTGTAAATTTGTGTCCGCCGTGCCGGAGAATGCATCAGGAGGATATATGCCGGGAGAAACGAATCTCTCTGTTTTATTAAAATCGATGGAACCGGAACCTGATGCAGGAGAATACATATTTTGTTCGACTGCGGAGAGCGGACAGGGAGTCGATGCGCGGGACGCGTGGGCGGTAATATCAGAGGATGAGGGAAAGACGCTCATCCTGAAAAGAGAAAGTGCCGACAGATGCGGAGTCCGCTATGAGTCGGTATTCAGAAAAATTACGCTGAAAATACATTCGAGTCTCGACGCTGTCGGTCTGACGGCGGCTGTGTCTGCGGCGCTGGCCCGGCAGGGAATAAGCGCCAATGTGGTCGCGGGATATTATCACGACCACATATTCGTGCAGAGTGCAAATGCGGCCGAAGCGGTGGATGCATTGAAAAAGCTGGCTGCGGAAAATAACAATAAATAAAAAATGTGCCGCAGGAATGAAACGGTTACCTGTTCAATTCCAGCGCTTTTCTGAGGCCGTCAAGCACGAGGCTCGGGACAACGCGGTCGAATAATCCTGCTTTTTCAAACAGATGCGACATGCCGCCTGTTCCTATGACGAGCGGTCTGTTTCCGCCGAACGCGTCTTCCGTACATACGTGTATGAGTTCCTTCAGCGCGCCGATTGTGCCGTAGTACAGCCCGGACTGAATCGCTCCCGCCGTGGAGTTCCCGCACGGTTTTTCCGGTACGACGATTTCCACGACGGGCAGCTGAGCCGTTCCCGAAGCGAGCGCGTGCATCGACATGTTTATTCCCGCAAGTATTACTCCGCCGAAATATTCCTTTTCTGCTGATATAACGTCGACTGTTGTGGCCGTTCCCATGTCGACTACGATAATACTTTTTCCCGGTTCAAGGGAAACTGCGCCTATTGCCGCCGCGATGCGGTCCGCTCCGATTTCTTTCGGATTTCCGTACTTGAGTTTGAGACCGGTTTTTATTCCCGCCCTGATCGTGAGCGGTTCCTTTCCGAAATATTTGACGCACGCTCCGGCCGCCGCATAGTTCATCGACGGGACGACGCTGCAGCAGGCAATTTCGGTTATCTGTTCTGAGTCGATTCCGTTTTCGCGGAGTACGAGGCGCAGAAAAACACCGAGTTCGTCGCTGCTCGTTCCGGGGACTGTTCCGCGTCTGAACTGGAAAATCATTGTTCCGTTGTCGAATACGCCGCCGCTCAGCTGCGTATTCCCGATGTCGAATGTGAGTATCATACTATTCCTCCCGATGTAAATTACGCTGGCCCCGCTGTTCCGCTGTTTTTTGCACAAGCACAGTACTGCTGCCGTATCAGCATAAGCAGGGATTCTGCCAGCTCTTCCGTCGTCGTGCCGGTCCGTATCGTCACAGGCAGTTCTCCGTCTGCGGAGCTTCTGCCGAGCAGTGCGAACTTGTGTCCGCTGTCCTTCATTTCAGAGAGATCGTTCGAGACGACGTAATCGGCCGTATCCTCTCCGAACAGAACCGCCGCCGCACGGAGACGTTCGGTGCTGTCTGCTCCGTCAGTGAGTTTAAAGCAGACGATTGTCGTCTTTCCGCCGGGATTTCCCGCTGCGGCCCATGTTCTGAGCCGGACGGTGATTTTCGGCGCCGGTTCAAACGTTACGGACAGCCGCGAGCCGGACGGAATTTTTCCGGCGTTTTTTCCCGCAGGATACGATTCTCCGTTTACGGTAATCACTGCGGGACGGAAATCGCTCACCGCTGCGGCGTGGATGACTGCATCGTATGCGCCGGACGTCAGTTCTTTTTCCATGCGTGCGGCAAGCTCCGCTCCCGTTTCGTATCTGAATAGGCGGAGCAGGGGGGAGCCGGACCGTCCGGTCTCCGGCTGTCGTGTGTTTTCCTGCAACGGGGCTGATTCCGGCAGCTGCGACTGAACGGCAAGAAGCGCCGTCACCTGTGCTCCTGCGGCGGCAAATCGGTCGGCAATCTGCGCTGCCGTTCTGCCGGTGGACATGTTCGTAACGCAGCGCACGCCGTCGATAGGTTCGCGGCAGCCGCCTCCTGTAATCAGCACGTTCATAATTCGTTTCTTCCGAGCGCCTGTGCGATGAAACCCGCCGCCCGTTCAGGCGGAATCAGTTTTCCCTTTCCGACTGTTCCGCACGCAAGCCGGCCTTCATCTGTCGGCAGAATCACCGTTCCCCATGAAGCGAGTTTGCGGATAGATTCCTGTACTGAGGGATGGGCGAACATGCTGCTGTTCATGGCTGGTGCGACGAGCAGCGGCTTTGCGTAATTATTCGCAAGGCAGACTGCGCCGAACAGGTCGTCGCAGAGTCCCGCCGCAAGCCGGTTGATGCAGTCGGCCGAGGCGGGGTAAGCGATGATGACGTCCGCCCAGTTCTGCGCGAGCGTTATATGGGGAATGGCGTCCGGTTTACCGCCGAACATATCCGTAAGCAGCGGACGGTGCGTCAGCCCTTCGAACGTCGCCGGCTGTATGAAACGGAGCGCTCCCTGCGACGCCGTCACCTGAACTTCGTATGCATGCCGGACGAGAAGGCTCGCCAGCTCCGCCGCCTTGTAGCAGGAAATTGAACCGCTTATGTGGAGCAGCACCCTGCGTCCGGAATCTGCTTTGTCCGTTGTCTTTTTTGTTTCAGTATTCGACATTGTCTATGAGCCTCACATCCTCAAGATACACTGCGCCGTACAGCCGTCCGTCTGATTCGGTCACATAATCGACACGGAAACCGTCTTTTTCAAGCTGTTCCCGTATTTCAGAGACGGTATGTCCTGACGCAAGTTCGCGGTGGAACAGCGGCGCGCGGGCAAGCCCCTCAGAAGAGAGCCGTCTGTTCCGCGAACTGCATGCAAGTCCCGACCGTTCCCTGACTGTCGGACAGGCGATTATCCGGGTACGCAGAAAAAATGCGCTCGCCATACCGGCAACAAGCTCATACTGCTGATAGTCCTTTTCTCCGAAGTACGCGCGTTCCGGGCGGAACATCTGCAGCAGTTTCATGACGACCGTGAGCACACCGTCGAAATGGCCCGGCCTCGACGCACCGCAGAGCGTTTTGCTCAGCACCGTTTCCGTAAGCCGGTACCTGTAGTCGTCGGGATACAGCTCCGCATAGCCAGGGGCAAAAACGTAATCCGCGTCTGCGGTTTCGAGCAGGCGGCAATCCTCTTCGAACGTCCGGGGATATGACGCAAGATCGTCGTTGCTGTTGAACTGGACGGGATTGACGAAAATGCTCACGACGGTGACGTCGTTTTCGCGGACGCTCCGTTCCACAAGCGAGCGGTGTCCTTCATGGAGTGCGCCCATCGTCGGTACCAGCCCGACTGCCGTATTATTTTTATTCCGGCCGAACGATTTTTCGGCTTCATACCATTCCTCAGCTGTATGTATGATTTTCATTTTGTAAACGCCTCCTCTTCCGCGGGAAAATTTCCGGTGCAGACGTCGGCACAGTACGCGTTGAGCGCATTGCAGACGAGCGTTGAACCGTCGAGATACCGGCGGACGAACTTCGGTTTGAACGATGTGAATCCGAGGAGGTCGTGCAGCACGAGCACCTGTCCGTCTGCAGCGCCTCCAGCGCCGATTCCGATGAGCGGAATGCCGAGTGCGCCGGTAATTGTCCGTGTGACCTGCGACGGAATGCATTCGGCAACGACGGCGAAACAGCCCGCCTTTTCGAGCGCACGCGCGTCGGAAAGAAGCTTTACAGCTGCGGCTTCGCTTCGTCCCTGTATTTTATAACCGCCGAACGCGCGGTAGAACTGCGGCGTCAGACCGATGTGGCCCATGACGGGAATACCTGATTCGACGAGATACGAAATAAGCCCGGTATTGCCGTCAGCACCTTCGATTTTTACTGCATCTGCGCCGGCTGCAATCAGCGTACCCGCCGCACGTACGCCGTGATTCTGTCCGAGCCTCGTACTCAGAAACGGCATGTCCGCGACGAGAAATTTGTCGTGCAGGCCGCGGTGGACCGCGCGCGTATGTTCCGCAATCATCCGTACAGTAGCCGGAATCGTCGTTTCCCTGCCGTGCATGACGTTCGCACAGCTGTCGCCTGTAAGCACGCAGTCGACTGAAGAGCTGTTTACCAGACACGCAAACGTATAATCGTAGCATGTCACCATCGTAATTTTCTGTCTGATTTTTTTCCGTTCTGAAAAATCGGAAGGGGAGAGTTTCATAGTACCTGTCCTTCAGGATCAAGTCTTTTTTTCCGGCGTGTGCCGGTACGGCCGAGCCGTATGTTTTTATTAAAAAACACATATCACTGCCCTGACAGGGTCATTGTATGCAACCATACTATAGCGCAAAGAACGAAAAAAAAGCAAGCGCCGCGGCATATCCGTCCACAGGATATTTCACATGTAGCTTATAAGATTGTCGATGAATTCCTTGTACGTTTTTGACTGAAGTATGATTTTCAAATACTGGTCGTCGGAAATAATATCCGTTACAAAATCGAAAATGTCCTTGAACAGCGCCCTGTCTTCCTGTCTGATAGCCAGAAGAAAAATAATATTAACCCGATTGTTCTTCCAGAGAATGCCTTTCGGCAGAATGACTACCGAAATAACAGTCTGCAGCGCGCATTTTTCGAGTGGGTGCGGCATCGCTATGTTTCCGTATGCGCTTGAACTGTATTCTTCCCTGTCGAACAGTTTCCTGATAAATTCCTCATCTATGAATCCTTCCGTCTCAAGATTTTCCGCCATTGAGGAAAGTGTTTCCTTCCAGTCGGTGAAAGGCGCGTCCGCGTAGAAAAATTTTTCTTTGAACAGAAACTGCAGTTTATTTTTCATAACCTGCTTCTGTTTGTCTTTCTTGAGTTTTTCTATCATATTTGCTATGGAAGCTATGTCGGTAGTGGTGAAATATTTTGAGATGACGAGCAGCGGTTTTTCCGGTACCGTGCTGAACGGCATTATTGAAATGAAAAAATCGTACCCGCGTTCCTCCTGCAGTTCAGTTTCGTCGGAATAAATATCCGCGATAATCAGCGTATCCTGAAATGTGTCCTGTATCCGTTTTCCCAGCTGCAGATGCATGGAGTAATACTGAGGACAGAAGAAAGCCGCTTTTAATTTATTCGCAAGCGAATACTGCTCCTCCACCAGATATCCGATATGCAGCGCTATGTATGCCGTTTCGTCTTCCGTAAGTTTTATGCGGATGGTTGAAGAAATAATCTGGGAGATTGCGATCGAAACTTCATACACATACGGATAATTTTCCTTAATTGCTTCGAGCTGCGGATTCCTCAGTTCGATATTGTTGCGGGCCCGCACGAGCAGATTTTTCAGATGAAGTGAAAACCGCACGAGAAATTCGGTGTTGAACAGTGAGAGGTGGAACAGCGAATATATTTTTCTCTGAATATCTTTTATTAAATCGTTCACTTCGTGACCGACCTGCAGTTCCAGTTTTTCCATCGTGAGATTTTCAAGATTGCTGGGAATGAGCCTTGTCATGAGCAGAAACGTAAGATCCGTAATATTTTCTTCGGAAAACCTGTAATCGTATTTTTCGGCGATCCGTCGGCACATTTCCGCAACTACGGCACGTCCTTTTTCGTTAATCACGATTTGTTCCGCCGTATCGGGATTCTGTTCCGGCCTTTGCCGCGACATAATAATGCAGACGTGCATGACGAAATTCGTCATGGTAAAATCATCTATGAAAAGACGGGATTCGTGCAGGACCGCCGTAATAATTTTTTTTATTTCGTTCACGGGTATGTCGGGAAAATATTTTTTGAGGACGGACAGGTCTCCGAAAAAATTCTTTGTCTGCTCGTATATCAGATGGGAAATCATCTTTTTTTTATTTTTTTCTTCCCCGTCGATATATGCAACGCCGTTCTTGGTTTTTAAAGACAGATACTGAATATCGAGTTCCCGCCTGACTTTCAGTATCTCGGCGTCGAGGGTGGGCATTGAAACATGCAGCTCATCGGCAAGCTCGTCCAGCGATGTCCGCTTGTTTTCAAGCAGCAGCTTCTGCAGAATATACGCGGTTCTGTTTTCGCTGTCGGAAAAATTTACGGAATCGGATTCGTTCAGCAGCCGGGAACAGAGCTGTCTGTTCTCTATCATGTATCCGTCCCTGGAGGAGACAATCAGTGACGGATAATCCGTGTTGATGTACGAAATATAATTTTTAACGCTTCGGATGGAACACGACAGCGCGATTGATATGCGGGATGCGGTAATCCACGATGTCTGCCTGAGAAGAAAGTTAAGCAGATCTGTCTCTTTTGCCGTCAGTAAGTTTTCCATAGTTCCTGTATTCCGCCGCTGCAGTCCGGACGTTTTTGCACTTCAAAAATGCAAAAATCGGGCTTTTTTTTGTAAAATTCACCGTCTATAATTTAACGCATAAATCGGGTACGTAACAAGTCATCTAAATATGGAGAATTATATGGATTTTGTTGAAACGAGTATGGAAATCATCGCCGACGCCGGTGACGGAAAAAGTCAGGCGATGGAGGCGATTCAGGCTGCAAAGAAAGGGGATTTCGGCAGGGCAGAGGAATTGTTGCAGAATTCCCACAATTCAATCGTAAAGGCCCACAAAAATCACAGCGGGCTTTTGTTCCATGATGCGGACAAGAACGACGTAAAGGTGACTATGCTTATGGTACACGCGGCGGATCATTTGTCCGGCGCGGATATTATAGAGTCGATTGCCGTTGAGCTGGTGCAATTATATAAGGAGGTAAAACATGCGTAAAATCGTGCTGGTATGCGAAAACGGCGCAAGTACGGGAATGGTTATGAAAAGGATGCAGAAATATGCTGACGACAACAAGATTTCTGTAAAAATCGAGGCTCATCCGTATGCGGAACTCGGTGAACTCATTGCGGATGCCGATTACGTGCTGCTGGGGCCGCAGATCGGATACAAAAAGGATGAAACACTGCAGAAATATCCCGAACTCGCAAAAAAGATCGATGTTATACGGCCTATGGACTTTGGAATGCTGAACGGAGAGAAAATTCTTAAAGAAACGATTGCCTCAATCGAAAAAAATGCCTGATTTGCACAGATAAATAACAGAAGGAGGTTTACTGTGGAAAAATTTATGAAATGGCTCGAAGCCGGGCTGATGCCGGTCGCGAACAAAATCAACAAGGTGAAGTATCTGAGCGCGATAGGAGCTACGTTCCAGATTCTGCTGCCGGTAATTCTTATCGGTTCGTTCGCGTGTCTGGGAGCGTTCCTCGATATTCCCGTGTGGCAGGCGTTCGTAAAAAAGACGGGACTAGCCGTGTTCTTTATGACGATTCAGTCGCTTACGCTGAGTATCATTGCGCTGTATATGGCGTTCCTGCTTCCGTATGAATTTGCGGAAAAACTCGGAATGAAACCCGTTTCCGTCGCTTTGACGAGTTTTATGTCGTTCCTGCTGGTGACTCCGCACGAACTGTACAAAGCCATTCCGACTACATGGCTCGGCTACAGCGGAATGTTCACAGTGCTCATAATAAGCTGGATTGTTCCGCGGTTCTGTAAATTTCTCCGCGACAGGAATGTGTATATTCACATGCCGTCCGGCGTTCCTCCTATTGTTGAAGAAGCTTTTGCCGCGCTTGTTCCGGCGACGTTCTGTGCGCTCGCAGCGGCTCTCGTCGGAACGCTCATGGCAAAGACAAGTTTCGGAAGCATACATCAGGTCATCTATTCTTTCATCCAGACACCGCTCAAAGGAATCGGACTGTCGTTCCCCGCCTATCTTTTCATACAGGTTCTGAGCACGCTGTTCATGTTCTGCGGCATCCACGGAAATTCGATTTTCAGCATTATTTCTCCGCTCACGTTTGCAGCTTCTGCGGAAAATCTCGCGGCGCTCACAGCAGGTAATTCGCTGCCGAATATCATCATCGATTCGTTCCAGGTACTCTGCCAGCCGGGCGGATTCGGCGGCACGTTCGGTCTTGCAATAATGATGGCCTTTGCCGCGAAGAGCACCCGTCTGAGAACACTCGGAAAAATGTCCGTCATACCTGCCGTTTTCGGAATTAATGAACCGCTTTTGTTCGGCGTTCCGATTCTGCTGAATCCTATACTGTTCATCCCGTACGTACTGAACCCGATACTTTGTACGAGCATCAGCTACGTCGCGATCCGCACGGGACTTGTTCCGAGACTGACGGGAACAATCGTGAACTGGACTATGCCGCAGATTGTTTCAGGTTTCCTTGCGCAGGGCTGGCAGTGCGCCGTACTTCAGGTTGTGCTTATCCTTGTAACGTCTCTCGTATGGTTCCCGTTCTTCAAAATGATCGATCGTCAGACTGTTGCACAGGAACAGAAAGACAGTAAGGAAATTAAGGGACAGGCCTGATTGTACGCTATGCGTTAATCGGTGTGCCTTAAAACAGACAGGTAAAAATAGAAAATTCTGATGGTGCTGTCCCGTAAGTGAAACTTTCGGGACAGCTTCACAAGCTTCGTTTTTTTTTATGGGAGAAACATACATGCTGAAGGAAGGTTTCCTGTGGGGAGGTGCCGTCGCTGCCAATCAGTGCGAAGGGGCGTGGAATACGGACGGTAAGGGCGTAAGTACGGCCGACTGTATGACGGCGGGAAGTTTTTCACGGAAACGAATCTATACGGATGGAGTACTGCCTGATTCTTATTATCCGAGCCACGATGCTGTCGATTTTTTTCATCACTATAAAGACGATATCGCGCTTTTTGCAGAAATGGGTTTTAAATGCCTTAGAACGTCGATTAACTGGACGAGGATATTTCCCGACGGCGATGAAGAAGAGCCGAACGAAGCGGGACTTCGTTTTTACGATTCGGTGTTCGATGAATGCCGCAGGTACGGCATAGAACCGGTAGTGACTCTTTCCCACTACGAAACTCCGTACGCACTTGTAAAAAAATACGGTTCGTGGAAAAACAGAAAACTCATCGATTTTTATCTCCGCTTCTGCAGTACGGTGTTCACCCGTTACCGGAACAAAGTCCGGTACTGGCTCACGTTCAACGAAATCAACGTCATTACGCTGAACCCCTCGATGGCGGCTGGAATCAGGATTTCTCCCGATGAACACGCGGAGGAAGTTGAATTTCAGGCAGCACACATAATGCTGTGCGCAAGTGCTCAGGCCGTGCTGCTCGGACACCGGATTAATCCCGATTTTAAAATAGGCATGATGATGCTTCATCCGATGTTTTACGCGAAGACCTGCAGCCCTGAAGATCAGCTGGCCGCGCTCGACGCAGCCGATTATCATTATATTTTTTCCGACGTTCAGGTCAGGGGTGCGTATCCCGAGCGTGCGCTGAAGTATTTCAGCAGGAAAAATTATGAAATTACGATTACCGACGCCGACAGGGAATGTCTCAGACAGGGAACGGTGGATTTCATAGGATTCAGTTACTACAATTCGAACGTAGTCGCTGCGGCGTCACAGGATACTGATTGTGCGTACGGAAACATGCTCAACGCCGTAAAAAATCCTTTTCTGAAAATTTCGGAGTGGGGATGGACGATCGATCCGGTCGGTCTCCGTATCGCGCTTAATCAGCTCTACGACAGGTATCGTATTCCGCTGTTCGTCGTCGAAAACGGACTCGGTGCAAAGGATACCGTGAATGACGACGGCTCGATAGAAGACACGTACAGGATCGAATATTTACGGGAACACATCACGCAGCTGAAACTGGCGGCGGAAACGGACGGCGTCGACGTCATGGGATACACTCCGTGGGGCTGCATCGATCTCGTTTCTGCGGGAACAGGGGAAATGTCGAAGCGGTACGGTTTTATTTACGTCGACAGGGACGACTGCGGGCGCGGTTCTTTCGCGCGGACCAGGAAGAAGTCGTTTTTCTGGTACAAAAAAGTGATAGCTTCAAACGGTGAAAATCTGGAATAGGAGTATAAATAAAATGAATACTTTAAAATATCCGAATCTGTTCAGGCCGATAAAAATAAAGAACCTCCTGATTCAGAACAGAATTATTGCGAACCCGATGGGGCAAAAATTCGAGGACAAAGCGCTCGGAGGTCCGGGAATTATTATTGCCGGCTCGTGTATTGTGGAACCGGGACGGTCTTCGTTTGCATCGAAAGACGAACCCGATGCTTTCTCGAAATATGAAGTGGAAAAAACGCGGGAGCGGATTCTTATTGCGCATCAGACGGGAGCGAAAGCTTCAATAGAGCTCGGCCACGCCGGCATGTACGCGCGCACGAAGGATTACTGCAAAAGCTCCTCTGGTTTTATCCGCGACGACGGCGTGGAAGTTCGGGAGATGGATGAGCAGATGATGAATGAGACTGCGGACTGTTTTGCGCAGACAGCGAAAAACGCACGCGATCTCGGATTCGATATGATTTTTCTGCACTTCGGACACGGCTGGCTCGTTTCGCAGTTTCTTTCTCCGCTTTTTAATAAACGGTCTGATTCGTACGGCGGAAGCATAGAAAACAGAATGCGTTTTCCGCTGATGATTCTCGAACGAATCAGGAAAGCGGTTGGCCCGAATTTCCCCGTCGACATGCGGGTTTCCGCAATAGAGTGGGTGCCGGGCGGAATAGAATTCGACGATACGCTGACTTTCGTAAAGGCGGCCGAAAAGTTTATAGACATCGTACAGATATCGAGCGGGCTCGACATCAATCACGAAGGCAACGTCCATATGGCGACGACGAATTTCGAACCGCACATGACGAACGTTCCGTATGCGAAAATCGTAAAGCAGAACGTGCACATTCCCGTTTCTGTCGTCGGCGCAATAACAAATCCCGACGAAGCTGAAAAGCTGCTTGCGGACGGCACCGTCGACATGGTCGCAATGGCACGTCCTCTCGTTGCGGATCCCGAATTACCGATGAAGGCAAGAGAAGGAAGAAGCGACGATATAGTCCCCTGCATCCGCTGTCTCCAGTGTTACCACATTTCGACAAACAGACGGAACGTCGGCTGCTCCGTAAATCCGCGCTATGCGAATGAAAGTTTTATCCCGCGGAAACCGGCGAAAGCCTCCGTTTCAAAAAAAGTCGTCGTCATCGGCGCCGGTCCTGCCGGAATGAAAGCGGCCCTTGTTGCAGAACAACGGGGTCACACGGTAACGCTTCTTGAAAAAAAGGAATATCTCGGCGGTGCGCTCCATTTTATTGCCCGGGAAAAGTATAAACAGGATATTCAGGCGTATTTGACGTACCTGACCGGACAGATACGGAAAAGTTCCGTCGATGTCCGGTTGAATTATACGGCGACGGTTCCCGCGGTAAAGGATATGAATCCGGACGCCGTCGTTATCGCCGTCGGTGCAGTGCCGTTCGTTCCGAAGATACCGGGCATCGAAAAAAGCTTCGTTATGGGATTCTACGAAGCGCTCGAGCACGAAGAGAAAATCGGCAGCAAAGTCGTTATTATAGGCGGCGGAACTATCGGTGTGGAAATAGGGCTTGAGCTCGCGACTTTTTATAATAAAGATGTTACAGTCGTAGAGTTCACCGGCGAACTTGCCGCTCAGGGAAACATGCTGTATAAAATTGCGCTTCGTCAGAAGATGGAAAAGGCGCAGACACTGCACGTCATGCTCAATACATCGTGCATGGAAATTCTCGACGGCAGCGTTGAAGTGAGTTCCGTCGACGGCACTTCAAAAAGCTCTCTTCCCTGCGATACCGTCATCATCTCGACTGGAGTACGGGCGAACAGAGCAGTAGCAGAAGAATTCTACGGAATCGCACCGCAGACTTTTATGATTGGGGACTGCAACACACCTGCAAAAATTATGGAAGCCACGTTCGACGGATACAACATAGCAGCAAATTTGTAAGGACAAAAATATGAAGAAATTTACCTACACGATACAGGATGAGATAGGACTGCACGCGCGGCCCGCTTCTCAGCTGATACGGATTGCAAAATCGTATAAATCAAAAATAACTCTGATCAATACGAAAAATAATAAAAGCGCGGAAGCGACAAAAATGATGGCGATTATGGCGCTCGGAATTGTCTACGGAATAACCGTAGATGTTACGATAGAAGGTGAGGACGAAGATGCGGCGCTCGCAGAGCTGAAAACTTTCTTTACCGGGACATTGTAAAAACACCCGCCGGCACATCCCGCCGGCAGGCGATATCTTCGTACGCTGCCTGCTTGCGTTTCCCGAAAACACTGACATCACGAAGTCGACTGTAAATTAATATGTGTCCGGTGACGTAAAAATTGCCGGAACATGTGCGCACGCTCACAGTATTGCCGCGGCAGCCACAAGTACAGCCGAAAGAATCAGTGCCGCAATGTCTCCCGCTTTTACGGGACAGACGACGCTCATGCTGCTGCGTGTACGGCGTTCAAATCCTCGCAGTTCCGCCGAAACTGCCGTCGTGTCAGATTTTCCGACTGAGGTAATAAGAAGCGGAATGCAGAGCGGCATAATCAGTTTTATTTTTTTGAAGACGTTTTTTGTGTCGAATTCGATTCCACGCGACGTCTGCGCTTCCATTATGTATTCCATTTCGGACGCGAATACGGGGATGAATCGTATTGCCGTCGTGAGCATGAACGCGTACTTGTACGGAACGTGCAGATACCACGTGAGCACGCCTGAGAGGTCGTTGAGCCTGGTGAGCGAAATCATAACCGCGAGCGGCAGCATGGAACCGGTAAGTCTGAGCACGAGACGGGCTGCGGTCATAAGGCCGTCAGTCGTTACCGGAAAGCCCGGAAAAAGGTAAAAGACGGGGCTGCCCGTTCTGATGAAAAGAACCTGCAGCACAAAGAGAAAGACGGAAAAGCTTATAAGTCCTCGCAGCAGTCTGAGAGCGAACGGAAGGATGTGCCCCAGCGCCGCAAGCAGCAGGTCCGCGGCGATGAGTGCACAGAGCGTAATCAGAGATGAAGATATAAAACAGGCAGCGCAGACTGCAATCGAGATGACGAATTTTGAAAGCGGATTCAGACGGTGGAGCAGTGAGCTGCCGGGGATGTAGTCGAGAAATGCTTTCATGCGTATACGTCCTGTGCCTGTACGGCGGCGGACTTCAGCTGCTGAACGCGGTCCGTCATCTCCTGTACGGTGAAAATGTCCGAGAAGCCGTTGCCGAGCCGCAGCGCGGTATCTGCTATCTGCGGGGGGAGAAGCGATGCCTGTTCAAGCAGCGCTCTGTCGACAAGTACTGTGCGTGCCGGACCGTCTGCAATAAGTTTTCCGCCGGCAAGGACGAGAATCCTGTCCGAAAAATCCTGTACGATTTCCATATCGTGGCTCACCATGATGATTGTTTTTCCTTCTTCCCTGTTCAGTTTCTGCACGTATGTCATCATGCTTGTACATTCCCGGTAGTCGAGCCCCGTCGTCGGTTCGTCGAGCACGAGTATGCCGGTGTTCCTCGCAATGACCGACGCAAGCGCAATCTGCTGCCGCTGGCCTCTGCTCAGAGTAAAGGGGGAGTCGTCGGGATTAAAGCCGAACGTCCGCATGATACTTTCAGTACGGACCGGATCGGTGTGTATGCCGAAATTCAGTTCCTCCCTGATTGTATTGCAGCATATCTGACGGTCGGGGTTCTGGAACAGAAATCCGACGTGCGCCGCGAGCTCGCTCGTTTTCGCCGAACGCGTGTCGAGGCCGCATATGTTTACCGTTCCTGAAGCAGGTTTATTCAGTCCGTTGAAGAGCTTAAGAAGCGTCGATTTCCCGGCTCCGTTTTCACCGATGAGCGAAATGAATTCTCCCTTTTTCACCGAAAAACTGATGTCCGAGAGAACGGGAATCGTATCGTATGAAAAACTCACGTTGTCGAACAGTATCATCCGGCCGTCTCCCTGCTGCCGGTTATTTTTGCAACGAGCGCTGCAGCCTCTGCGGTTGTGATGCAGACTTCTTCCGTACCCGGGACAAGATTCCGCGCCGCAAGTTCGTGGTAAAGCCGTACGGTGCGCGGATAATTGATGCCCGCGTTTTCAAGCTGCGTTACGTCCGAAAGAACGTCGCGGACCGTCCCGCTGCGGACCAGCCGCCCGTGCGCCATGACGGCAAGATGTGCGGCGAATTCGCACATGAGCATGATTTTCTGCTCTATTATTACGACTGTTATTCCCTTTTTTTTGTTGAGCGTTTTGAGCAGTGAAAAAATCTGTCTGCTTGAAGCCGGATCGAGTTCGCCCGTCGGTTCGTCGAGGAGGAGAATGTCCGGTTCCAGCGCGGTGATGGCGGCTATGGCGACCTTCTGCTTCTGACCGCCGCTCAGATTCCGTATTCTCCGCTGTCTGAGCGGCGCCGTGCCGGTATCGTTCAGAGCGGATGTAATCCGTCCTTCGATGAGATTCTTCGGGATACCGAAATTCTCAAGCCCGAAACGGATTTCGTCTTCGACTATATCGGCAACCATCTGCGTGTCGGGATCCTGAAATACGGTGCCGACGCGCAGTGCGAGGCTGCCGGGATTCGTATCGAACGTGTCCGTTCCGTCGACAGCGACTGTGCCGAAATACTCTCCGCGGAAATGATGAGGTATAAGGCCGTTGATGCAGTTCGACAGTGTCGTTTTACCCGCCCCCGATTCGCCGATAATGCCGAAAAAATCACCTTTCGGTATTTCAAGCGATATATTGTCGAGCGCGAACGTGTTGCTTTCCTGATATCTGAACGACAGATTCTTAATGGAAATCATATCAGTTTATGCATTCCGGTGAGTCGCAAGTTTCAGCGGAACATACAGAATCTGTACGATGACCGCGTTGAAAACGGCCGTGCACAATACGATCGGAACGTATGCCGCAAGCGTCTGTTTTGCAGCTCCGAGGAAGAGGAACAGCATGGCGATGAACAGCGTTCCGCTCACGGCCGTACTCAGAAACGTCGAGACGGCGGGACCCGCGTTCAGCTTCCCGATTTTCATGGGGACCCTGATAAGCAGCGCCATGACGACGGCACCGGCAAGTTCCGAGCCGAAATTCAGATACGGCGAGCCCGGAAAAAACTGACAGACTGCTCCCGCGACAAGGCCGATGACGGCCGCTTCCCATATTCTCGGGCGGATCAGCAGGATGGCCATACAGTACATTGCGATGATGAAATTCGGTTTCATCCCTCCGATGTTGACCAGACTGCCCACGAAAAATTTGAGTACCGCACCCGCTGCGAGGAGAACGGCTGTAAGAATTACATCGGATACCGACAATCCCTTTTTCTGCTCTATTTTCAGTTCGCGTTTTTCACCCTGAGTAATATTGTCCTGCTCTTCCATTTTTCCCTTCCTTCTTTGTTCCTGCTGTTCTTGTGTATAGAAACTAAATGTTATTATACAGAGAAACAACGGGCTGTCAAGTAAGCAGGGATTGATTATTCAGGCAGAAAGCCTGTTTCTTTCAACCACAGTTCCAGGTCTTCATTCCAGTGATATTTTTTCATGAACGTATTGTTGAGCATGCCGAATCCGTGGCCGCCTGTGTCGTACACGGCAAAGCGGTGCGGAACGTTTTGTGCGGTAAGCGCTCTGTCGAGCAGCACGCTGTTTTCGAACATGACGACGCGGTCGTTCCGGCAGGCGACAAGGTACGTCGGCGGCATATCGGGCGGAATCTGTTTTTCCATGGAGAATTTTTCTTTCCGCTCTTCGGACATGTCCCTGCCGAGCAGGCTTCTGCGGGACCATCTGTTCGCGATGTCGTCGCGCATTGAGACGACGGGATAAACCGGTACGACAAAATCAGGACGAAGACTTACATCTGTGCGGATGCCGAGCTTTTCAAGTTCGTTGTCGGTGTCCGCGAATGCGCCGGCCATAGTGACAAGGTGTCCGCCTGCTGAAAAACCGATTGCGCCCACTTTATGTGCGTCTATGCCGTACGAGCCGGCGTTTTCGCGTACAAGCTGAACTGCCCGCTGCACGTCCTGGAGCTGGTTCGGGTGGTGGAATCCGCCTTCCGCGACGCGGTAGCGCAGTACGAACGTCGTCACGCCGAGCGAGTTGAACCATTTTGCCGTGCAGTGTCCTTCGTTGTACATTCCGAGGTGATGATAACTTCCGCCCGGACAAATGACGACCGCCGTTCCGTTTGCGTTCTCCGGTTTCGACATGAACATGGCGGACGGCGCGTTTTTCATTCCCTTAACGCCGTCCCAGAGCTCAATAATGCGCCTTTCCGCAAAAAAAGGCTGCGTGAAACATGAAAAAAAGACGAAAAAAATCAGCGCAATGCGGTTACGTTTTGAAATTTTCATATATTCCATAGTATTTCATATTTTACAGCAGAAATCTACCGGAATCCGGTTTTTGAGCCGGTGATTTTGCTCTTGCTATTTTCTGATTTTGGGATATAGTTAAACTATATCTAGTACTTGGAGGTTTTTTATGGCACAGGAAGTCAAAGTAAAATTTTATATCTGCAAACACTGCGGAAACATTGTCGGCATGATTTATGATTCAGGGGCGGTGCCTGTCTGCTGCGGTGATCCGATGACGGAACTCATTGCAAACACGACCGATGCGGCAAAAGAGAAGCACGTGCCTGTCATTACGGTAAAAGGAAACGAAGTCCACGTTGCAGTCGGCGCTGTCGCTCATCCGATGGCACCGGAGCACTATATACAGTGGATTTACATTCACACGGTGCACGGCGGCCAGCGCAAAGAGCTTAATCCCGGCGACAAACCGGAAGCCGTATTTGCTCTTGCAGGCGGCGATAAACTCATTGCGGCATATGAATACTGCAATATACACGGGTTATGGAAAGCTGAAGCATAACCGGCTGTTTGCAATGCGTTTTCTTGACATATTTTCTGTCTGTCAGTATACTTTTCCAACGGTTTATTTATATAAACGATGAACGAGGGTACTGATATGGCAGAAAATGAAGATGTCGACGACACAAAAACACTTCTTGAAAAATGCGGACCTTTTTTTACTGCTATGGGAGATGAGGTCCGCCAGAAACTGTTCATGAATATGGCGGAAGCGGGCGGTGAGGGAGTGAATGTCTCCAGTCTTACTTCAAAGACCAGATTATCCCGTCCGGCAATATCGCATCATTTGAAAGTTCTTAAGGAGAGCGGTCTTATCGAATCGTACCGGAACGGCACGAAAAATTTCTATTATGTCGATCTGCGCAGAAAGCTTGACGAGCTCAAGGAATTTGTGAATGCCGTTGAGCGCCTGCTTGCAGCTCAGGCGCCGGCAGGCTGAATCTATTTTTTGAATGCGGCAACTGCTTCGCCTATAAACAAATCGACCGAACCTTCGCTGATTATCCGCACCAGTCTGCACTCAATCCATGAAGACACAAGCTCGACAGGAATCATGAGATCGGTTTTATCCGCTCTTTTCCCGGTAATACCGAAACGTGCGAACTTATCTATGTCCGCCGATGAAACCGAACCGCATTTTTCTATGACCGGATCGTCTGCGTCGAGCGGAATGCATACGGCGAATTCCTTTGAACGTTTGATGTTCGCGTCGCACTGATGTGCCGGATCGCATGAAAAAATCACTTTTGTTACCGGTTCATAATCCATCGGCATAATCCAGCTGACAGGCGTGATGTTGTACAGTTTTTCCATGCCGCCTTTCGTCGCGATGAGAGCCGGCGGTGTTATCAGTTTGTACGCTTCCGTCAGGTCCTCTTTCTGAAATGTGTTTTCCATAAATCAGTTCCTCCCGAATCCCGTAATGATTAGAATTATAGCGCAGAATGTATTTTTATCAACACGAATTTGTGGTAGTATTCCCCCATGAAGGAAATCAAGGCCGTAATATTTGATATGGACGGAGTCCTGCTCGATACGGAGACAATCTGCGACCGCACGTGGGAAATTGCGGGCGGCGAGCGCGGGCTTGCCGGTGTGCGTGAAGCTGCCGACGCATGCCGCGGATGCAATAAGACCGATACGCGGATAATTCTTGAAAAAAAATACGGGACGGATTTCGACGTGCAGTCGTTTATGGAAAGAACGTCGGAACTTTTTCATGAAATAGAGGAAAAAGAAGGCATTCCCGTAATGAAAGGCGCTGTTCAGGCGCTCGAATATCTCTCGCAGAAGGGATACAGGCTTGCGCTCGCATCGTCTACGCGCGGCGTGACGGTGCGCCGCCAGATGGAAAAGGCGGGGCTGCTGAAACGGTTCGAGTCGCTTACGACGGGGGACATGGTCGCCCATTCCAAACCTGATCCTGAAATTTACCGCATAGCATGCTCGGTACTCGGACTGGTGCCGGAAGAATGCGCCGCTGTCGAGGACAGCCCGAACGGCATACGCAGCGCGTACGGTGCGGGCTTACAGTGCGTTATGGTCCCCGACAAGATTGCGCCGTCTGATGAAATAAAGCGCATGCTGTGGAAACTGTGTGCGTCGCTTGAAGAGATTCCCCTGATTTTCTAGTGTCTGAACGGATTCCAGAACCGCGAACCGTCGCGGTACGTAACAGCGAGCGCGGCGGTGCAGAACAGTACGGTGCACGAGAGCACCGCGTAGTCGCCGGCTTTCAGCGGGCGCCCGGAATACCACGTGCGCTTTTTTTTCTTGCCGAATCCGCGCAGCTCCATCGCGCTGCTTACGACGTCGATGCGGTCCATGCTCGTGAAGATGAGCGGAAACAGAATTGCCGCCATGCTTTTCATGCGGCTCATGAAGTGAGCCTTTTTCGACATCTCGATGCCGCGCGCTTCCTGTGCGCTCTTTATTTTCCTGAAGTCGTTCTGCACGTCGGGAATGTAGCGCAGGGCGATCGCGAACGAATATCCTATGTTGTAATGTACACCTATTCTGCTGAGCGACGCCGCGAATTCGCTTGGATTCGTCGCCGTTATGAACATAAATACCGCCGGAATAATCGTAAAATATTTGACCGCGATGTTCGCTTCGTAGAAAAGCTGCTCGGCTGTAATCGTGTACCGCGCGCTGAAACGCCGGAGCACCGTCGTACTTTTATAGATGCGGCATCCCTCCTCGGGCGAGAACGCGTAGATTGCGAGCAGGTTGATGACGAGAAACACCATAATCATTTTAAATACGGAAGCGACCTGTTTCCACTCGGTGCGGGACGCTCCGAATATGACGAGGCTCAGCGCAAGCATGACGCAGAGCACGCGCGTGTCGTACGTGAGCATGCTCGTGATTGTCCATAAAAGAAAAAACACAAGTTTTGTCAATCCGCTCAGGCGGTGTATGAAGCAGTCCTTTTCTCGGTACGTAATCATTCCGGCCATTACACAGTTCCTCCCGCTTTCGCTGCGTTTTCCCTTCGTATGCGCCTGTCGTCGAAAATGAACTTGTCTATAAACTCGTCGGGTCTGTCTATGCCGCATCTGACGGCGAGCTCGTACAGGGACGTCTTCTTGAGGCTCGCTTTTTCAGTGATTGAGTCGTCGGAAAGTATGCGCGAGCTTTTATCGTCGGCAGCGAGGCGTCCGTCCGAAAGGACGATTGCGCGGCCGGTATATTCAAGCATAAGGTGCATATCGTGGGTAATCATGAGGATTGTAATGCCGAGCGTCCGGTTGATGTGTTCCAGGAAATCCATGATGT
Organism: Treponema sp. UBA4873; assembly: GCA_002399405.1. Classification (GTDB taxonomy): domain Bacteria; phylum Spirochaetota; class Spirochaetia; order Treponematales; family Treponemataceae; genus Treponema_D. The sequence goes on from DHDP01000018.1 coordinate 490,445, forward strand.
CGGTGTAGCGCCGGAAATCCTGACCGGCAGTCGGCTCGTCGAGAATGAGTATTTCAGGATTGAGTACGAGAATCGACGCAATCGTGACGCGCTTTTTCTGGCCGAAGCTGAGCGCGGAGACGGGCCAGTGGCGGAACGGATAAAGTCCGCACGTCCTGAGCGTTTCGTTTACGCGCGTTTCAATTTCGCCGGCGCCGGTATTGCGCACTTTGAGTCCGAGCGCGACTTCGTCGAATATGAGCGGGCAGGAAATCATCTGATTCGGATTCTGCATCACGAACCCTATCTTTTCACCGCGTTCCTTCACCGAAAGCGGCGAAATATCGTGCCCGTTCAGCGTGATTCTGCCGCTGCAGGGAGCGTAGAATCCGCAGATAAGCGACGCAAGCGTCGATTTCCCCGCGCCGTTCTGTCCGACGATACTTGCCATTTCTCCCTTTTTGAGCGAAAAACTCACGTCGCGGAGTACCTCATGGCTTCCGTCGTATGAAAACGACACGTGCTGTACTGCGAGCGCATCGTCGGTGCCGCGACAGGCGGATGGCATGCGTATGCCGGAGAACCAGTTCCGTATGTTTTCCGCGTACGGCGCGACGTCCATCGTCTCTACGTGCTGCGGCTTGTCCTGCGCCCGGAGTGTACAGCCGGCGTGTTTGAGCGCGGCGATGTACAGCGGCTCGCGGATTCCCTCACGCTCAAGAATATCAGTGCAGAGCAGTTCGTCGGGTGTCATATTCGCATCGATTGTTCCGTCTCCGACGACGACGATTCTGTCGACGTCGCGCCAGAGAACGTCCTCGAGCCGGTGTTCGATGATGATTATTGTCTTATGCTGATTTTTCTGCAGTTCGTCTATGAGGGCGATCGTGTTCTTTCCGGCCGCCGGGTCGAGGTTTGCGAGCGGTTCGTCGAATAGCAGAATGTCCACGTCGTCCACGAGCACACCCGCCATTGAGACGCGCTGCTTCTGTCCGCCGGAAAGGGCGCCGGGCGCGCGGTCGAGCATTTTTTCCACACCGACGAGCGCTGCGGCTTTTTCAACCCTTGCCCGCATGTTGTCCTGCGGAACACAGTCGTTTTCGAGCGCGAACGCTATATCCTCGCCGACAGTCAGTCCGATAAACTGGCCGTCGGTGTCCTGCAGCACCGTTCCCACTTTTTTCGACATGCCGAATATGCCTTCCTGCGCAGGATTGAGTCCGCAGACGGAAAGCGTTCCCGTTATGTCGCCTGAATATGCCGCCGGTACAAGTCCGTTTATGCAGCGTGCGAGCGTCGACTTCCCGGAACCGGACGGACCTGCAATAAGTATTTTTTCGCCGGGGTATATTTTCAGGTTGATATTCCTCAGCGTCGGTTCAGTCTGTGCGCGGTATTTGAATGAAAAGCCGCTGAACGCTATTGCAGGCATTTTGTCGGTCATGGTTCCGTCAGTCTTCCTTTTTCAGACTTGATGATTTTCCCGATATTTTGGTGTATCCGAACGCGAGCAGCGTGCCGAGCACCGCGACGACGATGATGTTCGCGACGAACGCGGTTAAACCCTGCAGAAATACTTTGTTCGCGGGCTCCGCGTAAATAAGAATGTCGAAGACGGGCGCGGCGGCGCACCAGCAGACAGCGTTTGCGATAATCTGCACGACGTTGAACAGAACAGCCGGTTTTGCAGTAAATCCGCCGTTTTTAATCTGGTACTTTTCGAAGAACAGTCCGACAAGCAGGCCGAACAATGCGTCGGGAATAACCCAGCTCCACCAGACGCTGCCGTAGAAAATCGCGTCGCCGAGCGCATGGCCGATAAATCCGATCGCACATCCGACGACCGGACCGAATACTGCCGCCATGAAAGCGAGTACCGCAGCACGCGGCTGCATCCCCGTGTTGGGAACGAATCCGAGCGGAATCTGCACCTGCGTGAGCGCCACGAACAGCGCCGCACCGATACCGATTGCAACTACTTCCTTAATTCCGAACCTGATTTTCATACAAGGCCTCCTGATTTTATGAATTGCCTATCGAATTACTGGTAATAATAACATCTGTAAGAATCAGTGACAAGAAGCAGAAACTGATTGACAAACACTTCAGTTGCTGTATTATAGAATTAGTTTGTACAGTGTAAAAACTAACTGTAATTATGATTCAGGAGGATTTTATGAAAAAAACTGTTCTTGTAAGCTGTACTGCGGCGCTTTTTACTACGGTACTGTGTGCCGCCTGCAGTTCGACGAAAATTACCGGTGCAGAGCTGCATCCGACGGTCGCAAGCTATATCCGCACGTGGCCGCTCGGTTCCACTGTCGAAGACCAGAAGGCGAACATTCACTGGTCTGCGAAAGAATTGAAGGGCGGCAGCATGACCGACCTTATCATCGCGTTTGCGCATGCGAAATCGGACGGAACGATTTATTTTCCCGACGTGGAGAGTACAGAGCATCCGTTCCCGGGAATGTGGAGCGAAGTTACGAAAATCAGGAAAAGGTATCCGAATCTGAAAATTCACGTTTCCATAGGTGGATGGGGTGCTGATCAATTTTCTCCCGTCGCGGCGGACCCTGCAAAGCGCGCTGTTTTTGTACAATCAGTGCTCGCGCTGGTAGAAGAAAAAAAACTTGACGGTATAGACATCGACTGGGAATATCCTGTCGGCCCCGACTGGGGAGAGGAAATTCCTCATTCGCCGGAGGACGGCGCCAATTTTATTGAGATGCTTTCTCAAATCCGTACGGGATTCGGCGCACTGGAGCAGAAGACGGGGAAAAAATACAGTATTTCGATCGCCGCTCCGGGCAGTTCGTGGTATCCGCAGAAAGTCGACGTCGTAAAAGTCGCGTCGATTGTCGATACGATAAAACTCATGACGTACGATTATTACGGCGGCTGGAGCAGCACGACCGGACATCACGCGAATCTGTACAACAACCCTGCCGACCCGGCGTGGGGCGGCTGGAGCACGGCGCAGTCAGTCGACACGTATCTTGCGGCGGGCGTTCCGGCTTCGAAGCTGATTGTCGGCGTGGCATTCTACGGACGCGCATGGAAAGGCGTCGCGGACGGCGGTACGAACGGACTGTTCCGGAAATTCAGCGAGCCGGCTTATCCCGACGGACTTTCGTGGCCCGATCTTAAAAAACTGCTTGAGCCGGGTTCCGGTTATACACAGTACTGGGACGATACGGCAAAAGCTCCGTATCTGTACAACGGTGATATTTTTGTCACCTATACGGATGCAAGAGAAATCGCCGAAATCGGCGCGTATGTGAAGCAGAAAGGACTGGGCGGGGTGATGGTATGGGAATACGGCCACGATACTGATGGTGAACTTATGAAACCACTGTACGATTCGTTGAATTAGCTTTTCAGTACCGCCCTGCGGAAATCGTCCTGTAAAATTCCGCAGGGCAGTTTTTTTATATCCGCATTCCGCCGTAAGTTATCCGAAAGTCTTGAGATATGTGAGTATTTTCTATATATTATACTTTATATTTAATTCAGAGGAAAACAGAATGCTCGACAAAATGCGTAATATCGGAATTATGGCTCACATCGACGCGGGAAAGACCACGACGACTGAACGTATTCTTTACTATACGAAAAAAATACATAAAATCGGCGAAATCGACGACGGACAGGCGACGATGGATTTTCTGCCGCAGGAACAGGCGCGCGGAATCACTATTCAGAGTGCGGCGACGACGACCGAGTGGCGGGGATATCAGATAAACATCATCGACACTCCGGGGCACGTCGATTTTACCGCGGAAGTGGAACGCTCTCTGCGCGTGCTCGACGGAGCAGTTGCCGTTATCTGCGCGGTGGACGGCGTCCAGCCCCAGACGGAAACAGTCTGGAAGCAGGCCGACGAGTTCAAAGTTCCGCGCATCTGCTTTATGAATAAAATGGACCGCATCGGCGCAGACTTCTTCGGCTCGATGGAAGACGTGCATACGAAATTCGGCGTCGAGTGCGCAGCTCTGCAGATCCCGATCGGACAGGGACAGGATTTTGAGGGCGTCATAGATTTACTGAATATGAAGGAAATCCGCTGGAACGCAGAAGACGAGGGAGAGACTTTTACGGTAACAGACATCGCTCCGGAACGAAAGGCGGACGCGGACAAATGGCGCGCGAAGCTCGTCGACCAGATCGCCTCCGCTGACGACGCGCTTGCCGAGCTGTATCTTGACGGGAAGGAAATCACCGTGGACCAGCTTAAGGCTGCAATCCGCAGGGAAACAATCGGCCGGCTGATTGTGCCGTTCGTCATGGGAAGCGCGCGCCACAATCAGGGCGTGCAGCCGCTTATCGACGCGATCGTCGACTACCTGCCTGCGCCCGATGAAGTACCGCCGGCCGTGGGGCTGCACGTGAAGCGCGACAAGGAAGAGCAGATCGAAGTGCCGTGCAAAGAGACCGGCATGCCGCTCGGCCTTGTGTTCAAAATTACCTACGATCAGAACATGGGTTCTCTGTGTTTCGTGCGCATGTATTCGGGAAAAATCAGTGCGGGAACGCAGATATACAACGTCAACAAGAAAAAACGCGAGCGTGTGAACCGTATTTTCCGCATCAACGCCGACAAGGAAGAGCCGATGGACAGTGTGTCCGCCGGCGATATTGCGGCGTTTATCGGTCTGAAGCTTGCCCAGACGGGCGATACAATCGGAAGCGAAGGAATGCCGGTGCTGCTCGAGCAGCCGAAATTCCCGCAGCCCGTCATCTCCGTCTCGCTGGAACCGGAATCGCTTGCCGAGCGCGACAAGATGAACCAGACGCTCGACATTCTTTCGCACGAGGATCCGACGTTTACGTATCATGAGGATTCCGAGACGGGACAGCTCATCATAAGCGGCATGGGCGAGCTTCATCTCGACGTGCTCGTCACGCGCATGAAGGACGATTTCAAGGTGCAGTGCCGCGTCGGCGCTCCTCAGGTTACGTACCGGGAGGCTGTTACGGCAGCAGCGGACGCGTCGGAATCGTACAGCAGAGTCCTGGGCGGCAGGGAGAATACTGCCGGCATCACCGTGCACGTCGAACCGCGCGCACAGGGAGAAGGAAAACTGTATACGTGTACGGCGAAACGCAGCGACAACATTCCCGACGAGATTTTCGACGCAATGAAGAGCGCGTTCGAGGCTGCCCTTCAGTCGGGCATCAAATTCGGCTATCCGTGCACTGATACGGCCGTTACCGTTACGGCGATAGACTACAACGAGCTCACGTCGACCTCGTTTGCGTTCGAAGCGTGCGCCGCGCAGGTGTTCGACAAAGCGTGCTCGGCCGCGTCTCCCCAGCTGCTTGAACCCGTCATGAGCGTGGACATCTCCTGTCCGAAGGAATTCGTCGGCGACGCGATGAGTCAGGTGACGGCGCGCGGCGGAATTATTATGGGACAGGATTCCAAACCTTCCGGCGAACTTATCCACGCACAGGCTCCTATGGCGAAGATGTTCGGCTTTTCGACGAACCTGCGTTCGGTTACGCAGGGACGGGCATCGTTCTCGATGGAATTCAGCCACTTTCAGGTGAAGCCCGACGGTCTGGGAAATGCATGGTAAAAAAGCCCGCTGATTAAGTCGGTACGGATTCAACCGGTGCGCGGTTTCTTCTGTACCCGTTGTTTTCCCTGATTGACACGTTTTATCGTTTTTGATAATATACATCTCACACGCGGGGATGGTGGAATTGGTAGACACGCCAGCTTGAGGTGCTGGTGCCGTAAGGCATGCCTGTTCAAGTCAGGTTCTCCGCATTCCATACAAAAGATTACCGGTTTCCGGTAATCTTTTTTTTTATCCGGGAGGCGGAAATGACGGCTGTGTTTGTAAACTGTGCGGCGATTATTGTCGGTTCGGTCATAGGTCTGCTTTGCGCCCGTAAAATGACGGAAACGCTTTCCGACAGTATCCAGACGGCGGCCGGCATTGTTGTCGTCATCATCGGACTGCAGATGGCGTTCAAATACCGGAGCATCGTGTATCTTGCGCTTTCGCTTATCGGAGGCGGTCTTGTGGGATCGTGGCTGAATATCGACGGCGGGATTCTCCGGTTCGGCAGTTTTCTGCAGCGTCTCGTGTACCGGGGCAGAAACAAAGCGGAAGAGCAGGGGGACAAAAATTTCGCATATGCGTTTCTCAACGCATCGGTGCTTTTCTGCGTCGGCGCCATGGCAATCATCGGCTCGTTCAAGGCTGCAATCGAAAAGGACTACACGATTATTTTTACCAAATCGATTCTCGACGGCTTTATGGCAATAACGTTCGCAGCTGCAATGGGCGCAGGCACTGCGTTCTCTTTCATAGCGGTGTTCGTCTATCAGGGCGCGCTTACGCTGCTGTCGTATCTTATAAAACCGTACGTCACCGACGTCATGGTGGCCGAGCTTACCGGCTGCGGCGGTGCGCTTATCGTCATGATAGGCATAAATCTGCTCGGTCTGCGCAAAATCAAAACGGCGAATTACCTTCCGGCACTTCTTTTTGAGATTGCGTTTGTTCTGGCCGACCCGTATATCAGAAATATCGTGCATTTTTGAAAAAAATTATTTGACTTATCCTCCTTTCGGGCGTACAATAACTCTAATAATATAACCCCAAGGGAGGCCACTATGGCTAAGGTAGAACTGAAGGGTATCGGCAAAATTTACGACGGCAACGTCCGTGCAGTAACAAATGCCAATATCACGATTGAAGACAAGGAATTCTGCGTTCTTGTCGGTCCGTCAGGATGCGGAAAATCAACAACACTCCGCATGATTGCAGGTCTTGAAGATATCAGCGAAGGAAAGCTGTACATCGACGGTGTCGAAATGAACGACGTTCCGCCGAAGGACCGCGATATCGCTATGGTATTCCAGAACTACGCTCTGTATCCGCATATGACCGTGTACGACAACATGGCATTCGGACTCAAGATCCGCAAAATGGACAAAGCTGAGATCGACCGCCGTGTTAAGGATGCTGCAAAACAGCTCGACCTGACACAGTACCTCGACCGCAAACCGAAGGCTCTTTCCGGCGGTCAGCGCCAGCGTGTTGCAGTAGGACGCGCAATCGTCCGCAATCCGAAAGTCTTCCTTTTTGATGAACCGCTTTCCAACCTTGATGCAAAACTCCGTGTAACAATGCGTTCGGAACTCGCAGCACTTCATAACCGTCTGCAGGCAACGATGATTTACGTTACGCACGACCAGATTGAGGCTATGACGCTCGGTACGAAGATCGTCGTTATGAAGGACGGCCTTATCCAGCAGATCGGCGCTCCGCTGTATCTGTACAACAATCCGATTAACAGATTCGTTGCGGGCTTTATCGGAACACCGCCGATGAACTTCATGACAGTCAAAGTTCTCGAGAAGAACGGAAAGATCGTCTGCGACGAAGGCTCGTTCGAGATTACACCGACAGAAGCTCAGACAAAGGATCTCAAAGCATATGTCGGAAAAGAAGTATCGTTCGGCATCCGCCCCGAGGACGTAAGGTTCACTGAAAAACCGGCGGCGCAGGACAACATGCAGATGAAAATTACGAACAAGGAACCGCTCGGTGCTGAAACTCACCTGTACCTGCTTTCAAACAAAGGTCAGAGCATGATTGCCCGTACGTCTGCTACTGCGGAATTCCGCCTCGGCGATACGGTTAACTTTGTTCCTGACATGGAGCGTGCAAAATTCTTCGCTATGGATGAGAGCGAACTGAATATCTGCGATAAAGTCGAAAAGAAATGGTAATCTGAACATTGTTCGGAAATGAACGACGTTCAGTCTGAAAGCTGCCGCACAAAAACGGCAGCTTTTTTGTTTACCGGAGCCGTTCCCGTATCATCTCACGACGGGCGTTTTTGACTTGATAGAGCCTTGAAACAGGAATATAATTTAATACATGGATGCAGATTCTGCTGAAAACGGACTGCGTTTTTCTGCGGACCGTACAACAGTCATTTCTTTCACTCCTGAAGCAGACAGTGAATCTGTTGAGATCCCCGATTCTGTCGTTTCACTGCCAGAGGGACTCTTTGCGGGATGCAGTTCGCTTAAAACCGTGAAACTCCCGCGCTTCCTTCGTGTGCTTCCCGCCGGACTTTTTGCGGGCTGCTCCTCGCTCCTGAAAATCACTATGCCGGCAGAAATCGACTCGTTCGGTTCCGGGACTTTTTCCGGCTGCTCGTCGCTCAGAACTATTCCGTTTCGTGCGGGGCTTGAGGAACTTCCCTCCGAAGTGTTTTCCGGCTGTACATCGCTTACGTCGCTCGTTATTCCCGACACGGTGCGCGCTATCCGCCGCGGAGCGGTATCAGGCTGCAGACTGCTTGAAACAGTCGTTCTGCCTTCTTCCCTTGAAATCCTTGAAAAAGAATCGTTCACTGGCTGTACGTCGCTCCGTCATATCCGCATATCGGAAGATAACGCGAGATTCCGTGTCGACGAGGCCAACGGATGCCTGTACGAAAAGCAGGATGACGGAATGGAACTTATTGTCCTGAGCCCGGCCGATTACGAGCGTTTTGCGGCTAAACTGGTTAAAACTGATTTTTCAGGCAGACCAGATTATGATATGAATACAACAGAACAAAAAATCAATGTGACAATGGAGACGGAGAAAGAACTTATGCAGAACACAAAGAAAAAATTCAGAGACGAAATCGCTGAAAAAACAGCGGAGATACTGGCCGAAGGTACTTACCGGACAGACGATCCGGGTGAGCCGGTTTCAGAGGAAGAGATGCAGATGCTTTCCACTGAAAGCGATATTCTCGCCCAGAATACATGCGTCAACGGTGATCCGGCCGTACTGACGCAGAGCGACTGGTGCCGCATTGAAAAGCTTGGAGCGGCCGCGTATACGGGATGCGAAACGGCTGAAGATCCGATGATCGCGCGCATCGCCTGCGCTGCGGAAAAATACGAATGTATCGGTCTGAAAGAGAATGCTGACAAACCTGTATGGAACGACAGCCTGTATGTGTTCGCGGAAAATCTTGTGTTCGACGACGACGGCGACGGTCATTTTTCCGACGCGCTTGTCAGCTGCTGCCGCCGCATTGCACGCATTCACGGATATATCCGCATACGTTTTTATTACGGTATTCCGCTTGCAAACGATGAATTTTCGCAGCTGTTCAGCGAATTCATTGCGGAGCGCAGTACGCTATATGCCTGCTGTTCAGCGAATACAGCGAAATTGTCCGAATGCGCCCGCCGTTTTTGCGACACGGCAGGAATCTGCCTCGAAAGAAGCATGCTTGAACTGGAGAATAGACTTGCGGGAACGGAAGACGCGAACATACTCAAACTGATTGTACAGGATGATTATTCAGCATGACGCCGAAGGAATACGCGGAATCATATTTCAAGGGCGACAGATTCGCGACCGGGACGACGGGCATAGAAATTGTGGATGTCCGCAGTCAGTATGCGAAATGTTCCCTGAAAATAGACGGACGGCACCTGAACGCCGCGGGAACCGTTATGGGCGGCGCAATCTTTACGCTTGCTGATTTTACGTTTGCCGTGGCTTCGAATCCTGAGGGACAGCGGATTGTTTCAGTTTCTTCGACGATAGAATACCTGAGCGCGTCTAAAGGCCCTGTGCTGTACTGCGAGGCGGAATGTCTCAGAAGCGGCCGGAACGTGTGTTTTTACGAGATGACGGTTATCGGAGATGACGGAAAAATCATTGCGCGTGTTCTTACGAACGGTTTTAAAAAGTAAGCAGGACTGTACTTTCTGCAATATTTGTTCAAAAATCCCTTGACTATCCTTTCTTCTGCATGTACTATGTCCGTAAACTGATGCTAACTATTATCTTTACTGTATATTTTTAATAGGAGTTTACTATGGCCGAGATGAAAAGCGACAATGCAAAAAAGGGGACTGCGCGCGCGCCGCACCGTTCGTTATTTTATGCAATGGGATATACGGACGAAGAGCTGAGCAGACCGCTCGTCGGCGTCTGCTGCGCTAAGAATGAAATCATTCCGGGACATATTGAACTCGACCGTATTGCAGAGGCTGTGAAAGCCGGTGTCCGCATGGCCGGCGGCACGCCCGTTGAATTTCCGTCAATCGGCGTCTGCGACGGCATCGCCATGGGGCACGAGGGGATGAAATATTCGCTCGTTACCCGCGAGCTTATCGCCGATTCCGTGGAGTGCATGGCAAAGGCGCATCAGTTCGACGCGCTCGTCATGATTCCGAACTGCGACAAGATTGTTCCCGGCATGCTCATGGCGGCGGCCCGTCTCGATCTTCCGACAGTGTTCGTCTCCGGCGGTCCGATGATGCCGGGGCATCTTCCCGGACATGAGGACGGAAATCCGTATTCGGATAAAAATCTTTCACTTACTGATATGTTCGAGGCTGTCGGCGGTCTTGCGGCAGGTAAAATCAACGGGGATCAGCTCAGGGAACTCGAACAGTACGCATGCCCGGGCTGCGGCGCCTGCTCCGGCATGTTTACCGCGAACAGCATGAACTGTCTTACCGAAGTCCTGGGGCTGGGGCTTCCGGGCAACGGTACTATTCCCGCCGTCACCGGCCGCCGCATTGCGCTTGCGAAGCACGCCGGTATGCAGGTTATGGAGATGTTCACGAAAGGAATTACCGCCCGCCGTATGATGACTTCCGATTCGTTCCGTAACGCTCTCACTGCGGATATGGCGCTCGGCTGCTCCAGCAACACGATTCTTCACGTTCCTGCGATTGCGCACGAAGCGGGAGTTGATATCGATCTGCATATGATAAACGAAATCAGCGAGCGCACGCCGAATCTATGCCATCTGGCGCCCGCCGGACACACGTTCATGTGCGAACTCGACGACGCAGGCGGCGTGCAGGCTGTCCTTGCGGAACTTGCGGAGAAAAAACTTATTAAGACCGACCTTGTTACGACGACGGGAAAGACGATTGCGGAAAATATTAAAAATGCCGTGAACCGGAATCCTGAGGTGCTCCGGCCGATCGACAATCCGTATTCCAGTAACGGCGGCATTGCAATCCTGTTCGGAAACATTGCTCCCGACGGTACCGTCGTAAAACGAAGCGCGTGTGCGCCGGAACTTATGAAGCATACGGGGCCTGCCCGCGTGTTCGACGACGAGAGCGAGGCTATGGCGGCCGTGCAGAATCAGCAGATAAAACCGGGCGACGTCGTCGTTATCCGCTACGAAGGACCGAAGGGAGGCCCCGGAATGCGCGAAATGCTCGCTGTTACCGCTGCTCTTGCAGGCCAGGGTCTTGATAAACAGGTTGCGCTGATTACCGACGGACGATTCAGCGGCGCGACGCGCGGCGCTTCTCTGGGACACTGTTCTCCTGAAGCTGCCGTCGGCGGGCCGATTGCGCTTGTGAAGGAAGGCGACAGGATTGCGCTCGACATAAACGCATATAAAATTACGCTCGAAGTGAGCGACGAAGAGCTTGCAAAGCGGAGGGCCGAATGGAAAGCGCCGGCTCCGAAAGTAACGACCGGTTATCTCGCACGCTATGCGAAGCTTGTTTCCTCTGCGGACAAGGGAGCCGTCCTGCAGTAGTCCGGTTTCAGCGGGCGGTCCGCTTTACGAAACCCGCCGTCTTCGGCAGAGCCGCTTCTTCGGCAGAGCCGCCGTCCCCTGCGACGGCAGATTTTAAATACAGGAAATTTGTGTATGAAATATACTGGTGCAAGGATTGTGATTGAATGCCTGCTGGAGCAGGGCGTAGACACTGTGTTCGGATATCCGGGCGGTGCAATACTCAACGTGTACGATGAGCTGTATAAAAACAGCAGCCGTATCCGCCATATTCTTACTGCTCACGAGCAGGGAGCGTCCCACGCCGCCGACGGCTATGCGCGCTCGACGGGAAAAGTCGGTGTCGTTATGGCGACGAGCGGTCCGGGTGCGACGAATCTCGTAACAGGCATTGCGACGGCGTATATGGACTCCGTGCCGGTAGTCGCAATCACGTGCAATGTGACGACAAGTCAGCTCGGAAAGGACAGCTTCCAGGAAATCGATATTACCGGCGTCACCATGCCGATTACAAAGCACAACTTCATCGTGCGAGACGTGTCGAAACTTGCGGACACAATCCGTGAGGCGTTCCTCATTGCACGGACGGGCCGCCCGGGACCGGTGCTTATTGACATTCCGAAGGACGTTACCTCCGCGCAGTACGAATATTCGCCGGTTGCGTCGGGGATTTCGAGCGAAGCGCAGCTTGCCGCTCAGAAGGCGAATCTGCGCCGCATCATAAAAATAGACGAACCGTCCGACGCTGCTGTTGCAAAAACTGCGGCCGCTATTAACGCCGCGCAGCGTCCGGTTATTTACGCGGGCGGCGGTGTGATAATTTCCGACGCGTGCGCCGAACTGAAAGCGCTCGCCGAGCGCGCGAATATTCCCGTCGCGATGAGCCTTATGGGAAAAGCAGCCTTTCCGAACAGACATCCGCTTGCGACAGGTATGATCGGCATGCACGGCACGGTCGCGTCGAATATGGCCGCCGAAAAGAGCGATCTGCTCCTCGCAATAGGAACGCGCTTCAGCGACCGCGTCATCGGCGATCCGAAAAAATTCGCTCATCACGCGGACGTTATTCAGATTGATATAGATCCGGCCGAAGTCAACAAAAACATTCCGGTGGACGATGCGCTCATCGGCAATATAAAGGACGTTCTTGCCCGGCTTCTGCCGCTTGTCAATGTGAAAACGCCGTCGGACTGGAACAGACAGATTGACGGATGGAAAAAGGAAATCCCTTCGAGCTATACGAAAAAGGAAGCGCTGCCGCCGAAGTTCATCTACGAGTATGTGAACGGCAGAGTCGGCGACGACGCTATCATAACGACGGAAGTGGGCCAGCACCAGATGTGGGCCGCGCAGTTTTACGATTTTACGCTGCCGCGCACGTTCCTTACGTCGGGAGGACTCGGAACGATGGGGTACGGCACGGGAGCTGCCATCGGTGCGAAAATCGCGAATCCCGGACGCACCGTCGTTCATTTTGCAGGCGACGGCTCGTTCCGCATGAACTGCAACGAACTTGCCACTATCGGTCATTACAATCTGCCGATCATCATCGTTGTTGTGGACAACGGCGCGCTCGGGAACGTGCGCATGTGGCAGACGCTCTTTTACGAAAAGCACTACAGCCAGACGACGCTCGATTTCGGTCCCGATTTTGTGAAACTTGCGGACGCGTACGGTATTCAGGGATACCGCGCGAAAAACGAGGCGGAGTTTAAAAAAGCGTTTGACGAAGCGCTTGCCTCTGGTAAAGCAGCCGTTATTGATGCTATAATCGACATAGATGAGATGGTTCTGCCGATGATTCCCCCTGGAAAACCGGTAGACCAGCTGATTATGGAGCTGAAGTAAGCATGTATGAATCCGGTGAAGATTATCTTGAAGCGATTCTCATGATTCAGAACGAAAAAGGCGTCGTTCATTCCGTCGACGTGGCGAAAAAGCTCGGCGTTTCAAAGCCGAGCGTGAGCCGCGCCATGGGCATTCTTAAGGACGGCGGGTATCTCGATTTTAACGAAGGCACCGAGCTTCACCTTACCGAAAAAGGGCTCGCGAAGGCGTCCGATATTTATTCGCGTCACCGTCTGCTCACCGATTTCCTCGTAAAAGTCACCGGTGTGCCTGAGGAACAGGCCGAGGAAAACGCCTGCCGCGTCGAGCACGATATCGATGCGGACATTGTCGCCGGAATTACCGGATGGATGAAAAAGAACAAGTAACATCAGCTTTCCCCGCAGTGTAATAGAATAGAGATATTTCAACCGTAATAGTGATATTTCAATTATTTAGCACTGTATTCATGCATTTCTCCAGATTTAACAATTTTGTTCAACGGGTGTATCCTGAACGAAGTTTGATAATTTGGAGGGCTAAATGATTACATTCTTTTTGAGTATCTTGCTGCTCGTAGCAGGATACTTTCTGTACGGGAAACTTACGGAAAAAGTTTTCCAGCCTGATGCGAACAGACCTACTCCGGCTCTTGCGAATCCGGACGGCGTCGATTATGTTCCCATTTCAAACGCAAAGGCTTTTCTCATAGAATTGCTCAACATTGCGGGACTTGGACCGATTTTCGGTGCTATTTCCGGCGCATTGTGGGGACCGAGCGTTTACCTGTGGATTGTCGGCGGTACTATTTTTGCGGGCGGAGTGCACGACTATATGTCGGGGATGCTCTCGGTGCGCAACGACGGTGCAAGTATCTCTGAAATCACCGGAAAGTATCTGGGACCGGTGATGAAGAACGTTATGCGTGTGTTCAGTGTCGTCCTTCTTGTTATGGTCGGCGTTGTTTTCATGGTAGGTCCCGCGGGACTTCTTGCGATTCTTACTCCCGAATGGATGGATATCAAAGTCTGGACAATCATCATCCTTATCTATTATTTTCTTGCAACGCTGCTGCCGATTGATAAGATTATCGGACCGCTGTACCCTGTTTTCGGCGTTTTTCTTATTCTTATGGCGGTCGGTGTCGGAGGTGCGACGGTAATTCAGAACGGAACCCGGCCGATGATGGAACTCACGCTTGCGAACCTGTATCCGGCGGCATCACAGAAGCCTATCTGGCCGCTTATGTTCATTACTGTCGCGTGCGGTGCAATATCCGGATTCCATGCGACTCAGGCTCCGATTGTTTCACGCACGCTCCGCAACGAAAAAGACGGCCGCAAGATTTTTTACGGTGCGATGGTCTGCGAAGGAATCATAGCGCTGATATGGGCATCTGCCGCTATCGCGTTCTTCTGGAACAAGGACGGAACGAACGGTCTTGAGAGTCTGCTTGCGATGGGCGGCGGCGGATCAAAATCGGTTTACGCAATCTGCACAGGTCTTCTCGGAAAGGTCGGCGGCGCGATCGCGCTTATCGGCGTTATTGTCTGCCCGATTACTTCGGGAGACACAGCTTTCCGCAGCGCCCGCATGGTGATTTTCGACTGGTTCAAACTCGACGAGAAAAACATAAAAATCCGTCTTTCGATCGCTGTTCCGCTTCTTCTCATCGGGTACGGAATTTCGTTCATCAACTACAACGTCGTGTGGAGATATTTCTCATGGTCGAATCAGACGCTTGCGATGATCGTACTCTGGGCGGCCGCGGCGTATCTTGCGACGAATTATCCGAATAAAAACCGCTGCTGGATTGCCGCCGTACCTGCGACGTTCATGTCTGCTGTATCCGTTACGTACCTTATGTACGCACCGGAATGTTTCAATTTCGGACGTCTGGGAATGCAGGGCATTACGATTTCGTATGTTACCGGCGTGATTTTTGCAATGGTATTCCTTGCAATATTCATGTTCACGACGTATGCTCATCCGGCAAAAAGCCTTGAGCGGCAGAAGACTGATATGATCGGCAGAAAATAAAAAAACGTACGGTAATTATACGCTGATTTTGTCTGCGTTTAGGAAGAGAATTCCGCTTTAGTTACCTTGTACCGAAAAACAATCAGCTTCCGCTGAAAATAATTCCGTGTGCTCCGGCTCGCCGGAATAGGTGAGAGCCGCACACGGATTCTTTTCCACCTGTTCTTTGTGCGATTTACCGGTTGTTCTTATGTATGCCGAGGATTACCTTGATAAGCAGAATTATAAGCAGGACGGCCGCTGCTATGAGTATGCCGAACAGAATCCTGTAATTGGCGGGCATGTTTCCCTTTACAGGTTGTTCGGTCTGCTGCGTTTTAGCGGGCGTTTCCGGCATCGGCATATTCTTTTCAACGGCGGGAGCCGGTTCGGTGACAGCCGGTGCTTCTTTTTTTACAAAAACGAACGGAATGACAATGCGCGTTTTTCCCGTCCAGTATTTGTATGAAGCTGCAAGGCCGATTACTGTTGTCCTGTCGCCGAATGCGTCGAGCACTTTCGGATTAAAATGCGCAGTAAAATAATCCTTCTCCCCGTAGTGATTGTTGTTCCACCAGCAGACTTTTTCCGCAATAGTATCGGCCTGTTCCATCGGGATGTCGTACGCTTTTTCTATATAGCCTGAGACGATGCGGAACAGGCACTTTGTCGTCGTTACGTCCGCCGTCTTTCCGATGTAGAGTATGTCCGCCCCGGCCATGTCGTCGGAGGAATAGACGCGCATCGCGCTGTATTTGTATGACGGCGCGCCGCTTACGTACGGCTCCGGATCTTTCTGAGTCTGTTCCTGATAGCGTATTCCCTTTCCGAGAAAACGTCCCATGTCGCGGATCTGCTTGCCGGTATTGTAATGACGCCATGAGACAGGTGATTTGTCCTCGATGTAGCGTACTTTCTTTGCTTCGTCGAGCAGGGACGTGTCGATTTCAACGGCGAAGAGCGCATGCACAGTAAAAGCGAGCAGTAGTCCAAGTGTTATTTTTTTCCACATATTGAACCTCTGTTATATCGTTCTATATCAGTACTATACACCAAATCGTTGTAAAAAGATACTGTTTACGGTATACTTAAATCCATGAATGATCACGGTACCATGACAACCGACAATCATGCAGCGCTCTGGCACGGACGTTTTGAGGAAGGCCCCGACGCCGGGGCTGTCGCATTTGAAACCTCTATTCATGCCGACGAGCGGATGGCCCTTGACGACATATTCGGCAGTAAGGCTCATGCACGGATGCTCGGAGAGACCGGTATAATTACGCGTACCGAATCGGAACGGATTATCGAAGGCCTTGATTCGATCGAAAGGGATTTGCTGTCGGGAACGCTCTCGGTCGATTATTCCGCAGAGGATATTCACTCTTTCATAGAGGCGACGCTTACCGACCGCATCGGCGAAGCGGGGAAGAAAGTTCACACCGGCCGAAGCCGCAACGATCAGGTCGCGCTCGATGAGCGCCTGTACCTGCGCCGCGCAGTTCCCGAACTCCGGAAAAAAATAATTAATCTTGTAAAAACACTTGCCGATCTGGCGGAGAAACATACTGATTCTCTTATGCCCGGCTTTACGCACATGCAGCACGCACAACCGGTAACGCTTGCTCAGCATTTCTGTGCGTGGGCGTGGATGTTTACGCGCGACTGCGGACGCCTCACTGACGCGCTTTGTCGTCTGTCCCGTTCTCCGATCGGAGCGTGCGCGCTCGCCGGCAGCAGTCTTCCGCTCGACAGAAAACTGGAAGCTGAGCTGCTCGGTTTCGACGAAGTGACGCAGAATTCTCTCGACAGTGTTTCCGACCGCGATTACTGCATCGAGCTTGCGTCGGCGTTCGCGTTGATTCAGACGCATCTTTCGCGCTGCTGCGAGGAGATTGTGCTGTGGTCCACGTCGGAATTCTCGTTCATCGACCTGAGCGAGCGGTGGTCCACGGGCAGTTCAATCATGCCGCAGAAAAAAAATCCCGATTTTGCGGAACTTATCCGCGGACGGACGGGCAGAGTGTACGGCGATCTTTTTGCGCTCCTTACGATGATGAAGGGGCTGCCGCTCGCGTATGACCGCGACATGCAGGAAGACAAGGAAAGCCTTTTCGACGGATTCGACACGGTAAGTTCGTGCGTATCGGTTTTTACGCAGATGATTGCGACGGCAACGTGGAACACGCAGCGGATGGCTTCCGCGTGCGAGAGCGGTTTTTTGAACGCAACCGACGTTGCGGATTATCTCGTGCGTAAGGGAATGCCGTTCCGCACGGCGCATGAAGTTTCCGCAAAGGCTGTGCGCATTGCCATCGGGAAAAACTGCCGCCTTGAGGATCTGCCGATTGCTGATTTCAAATCGTGTTCGGAACTTATTGAGGACGATATATACAAAATGCTGACACCTTCGGCCTGCGTCGCTTCCCGGAAAACCGAAGGGGGACCTGCGCCGGAATGCGTGCAGGAACAGATAAAAAAGCTCCGGGAATTCGTTTCAAACGGGGAAAACTGATTCGGCAGCGCAGCGGCGAATCCCCCGGGGATGCGCGGAATCTTGAAGAAATGTAACATAAGGGCATCTCAAAGAACTCACGTTTGGTGACTTTTTGAGATGCCGTCGAGTTTTAAGTCGCTGTAATATCGCGACTAAAAACATTGCATTTTCAGAGTTACCTCTAAAAACTGAAGTTTTTGGAGGTTCCCATAAATAAAAAAGGAGATTTTTGTATGAAGAAGTTAGTGAGAATTACAGTCGTCTGTGCCGCGCTTTCGGCAGTCGCTTTTACGGGATGCAGAAAGACTGATAAATCTGCGGGGGATTCATCCCTTGCAGAGCTTAAAAGCCGCGGAGTGTTTGTTCTCGGTCTTGACGACTCGTTCCCCCCGCTCGGTTTCCGCGATGAGAACAATGAAATCGTCGGGTACGATATTGACCTTGCAAAAGAAGTTGCGAAGCGGCTCGGCGTCGAATTCAAGGCTCAGCCGATTGACTGGGACGCGAAGGAAATGGAACTCAATACGGGCAAAATCGACTGCATCTGGAACGGCTTTACAATTACCAAGGAACGCGGAGATGCGCTCGCTTTTACAAAACCGTATCTGAATAATGAGCAGGTTCTCATCGTCCGGAACGACAGCGGTATAAAATCACTTGCTGATATGAAAGGAAAAAACGTCGGTCTGCAGAGCGGTTCGAGCGCTCAGGAGGCAGTCGACGGCAATGCTTCATTCGCGTCTTCCCTGAAAAAGCAGATCATGTTCAAGGATAACGTGACGGCGCTCAATGATCTTACAATAGGCGGAGTAGACGGTGTCGTTATGGACAGTGTCGTTGCCGATTACAGCATCGCGGCGACCGGAAAGCCGTTTACGGTTATCGAAGAACCGCTGGCTCAGGAGGAATACGGCGTTGCATTCCGCAAAAGCGATGCGGCGCTCCGCGACGAGGTCCAGAAGCAGCTTGAGGATATGCAGAAGGACGGAACGGTCACAGCCGTTTCCATCAAATGGTTCGGACGTGATATTTCCGTTATCGGCAGATAAATGATAAAAATGCTCCATGCGATGCTGCAGGGAACTGCGACGTCGCTGGAAGTATTCTTTCTGACGCTGCTTTTTGCAGTGCCGCTCGCGCTTCCCGTCACGGCCGGCAGAATGACGAAGAACAGAATACTTTCGACAGTTACAAAGATATTTCTTCTTATTATCCGCGGAACGCCGCTTATGCTTCAGCTGCTCGTCGTATACTTCGGACCGAGCCTGCTGTGCATCTGGATTAATAAAGAGTTCGGTACGAATATACGCGTAACGTGGCCGCGCTTTCTGGCCGCAAACGTCGCGCTTATTATTAATTATGCGGCGTATTTTGCGGAGATTTACCGCGGCGGCATCGAATCGATTCCGCAGGGACAATACGAGGCCGCGAAAGTGCTCGGCTACACGAAAAATCAGACATTCTTCTATATAATTCTGCCGCAGGTCGTCAAGCGGATTATTCCCGCAATGGGCAACGAAGTGATAACGCTCGTCAAGGATACGGCACTCGTGCAGGTCATAGGTGTGTCGGAGCTGCTCCGCGTGGCACAGGAAACGCAGAGCAGGCTTTTTTCGTTCATGCCGCTTTTTGTTGCAGGCGTATTCTATTTCATCATGAACTGGATCGTCGAGGCGGTGTTCGTGCAGATAGAAAAAAAACTTGCATATTACAAATGAATCGGGCAGGATTGCGCATGAATCAGTCGGAAGAAATCATCAGAGTCGAAAATCTCTCGAAATCATTCGGGACAACGGACGTTATTACGGACATATCGTTTTCCGTATACAGGGGCGAAGTGCTCGGCATCATCGGACCGTCGGGCAGCGGCAAATCCACGATTCTCCGCTGTGTCACGCAGCTTGAGTCGGTTTCGGGCGGCTCGGTCACTATATGCGGAAAGCAGCTTGTGAAGGACGGTGTATACGCCGACAGAAAAGCGCAGCGCGACATTGCGCTCAAAGTCGGCCTCGTGTTCCAGAATTTCAACCTGTTTCCGCATTATTCGGTGCTGAAAAATATCACCGACGCGCAGATTCACGTGCTCGGCAGGTCGAAGGACGAGGCGGAACATACGGCGATGCAGCTTCTGACGCGCGTGGGACTTTCCGCGAAGGCGGCCAATTATCCGTGCGAACTTTCCGGCGGACAGCAGCAGCGGGTGTCCATTGCGCGTGCGTTGGCCCTGAAACCGGAAGTTCTGCTTTTTGACGAGCCGACGAGCGCGCTTGATCCCGAACTGACCGGAGAAATTCTTGCCGTTATAAAGGATCTTGCGGAAGAACGAATGACGATGGTCGTCGTAACGCATGAAATGGCGTTTGCCCGCGACACGAGCAATCATATCATCTTTATGGACGGCGGTGTCATTGTGGAAGAGGGAGACCCGCAGGAAGTTATAAGCAATCCGCGGCAGGCAAGGACGAAGGCTTTCCTTGCACGGTTCAACGCATGAAGTCATTGTATTTTATGCTGCTGCGTTTTCTGTCAAGCGTTTTATTGACTTAGGTGAATTATTTCATTAAAATGAAAGCTCACACTGTAAAGGTGTGTTAAACTGTCTCTGGCGGTTTACGTCAATATTGTATTTCAGGACTTGACCCCGTCCGGTTCGAGTCTTATGGAGGAATAAAGTGGTCAAAATCAGACTTAAGAAGTTCGGTACTCAGAAACGCCCGTACTATCGTGTTATCGTCATCGATGAGCGCAAGCCGCGCGACGGTACAGCCATTGAAGAAGTCGGTACATATCAGCCGATTGAATCGGCCGACAAGCAGATCGACCTTAATATGGATCGCGTAAAGTACTGGATGAGCGTCGGTGCACAGCCAACAGCTATTGTCGGAAAGCTTATCAACAAGCAGAACAAAGTTCAGGCTGAATAAATTACCGGAGTAACTGAAAATGGAAAAAGACCTGATCGAATATATCGCAAAATCATTGGTCGATGATCCTTCAGCTGTCTCGGTAACTGAAACAGAAGGTGAACGCGGTCCTGTTCTTCAGCTGAAAGTGGCTGACAGCGATATAGGTAAAGTTATCGGTAAATACGGCCGCATTGCGAAAGCCATGCGCACGGTATTGAGCGCAACCGCCACAAAGGAAGGTAAGCGCTACAGTCTCGATATTCTGGACTGAACGATCGATGGAAGAGCAGTTTGTAGTCGGTTTTATCCGTGCTCCTCACGGAATAACGGGTGAAGTAAAAGTGGAGAGTGCTTCCGGAGTATACGATCATATCGCAGCGCTCAGGAATGTTACTTTACGGCACAGTAATTCGAACGAAGTTTCCGGCGGAACGGAGACGAAATCATGCAGCGTTGAAGCTGCTGAATTCGGCGGGAATTGCGTGTTTATGAAATTTGCGGGAATCAATTCGCCTGAAGATGCACGTAAGTTCAACGGATGGGAAATAGTAGTACCGCGCGAGTACGCTTATCATTTGAAAAAAGATGAGTGGTACATCGACGATCTTAGAAATTGTTCTCTCGTATATGAGAACGGCTGCAAAAGCAGCGGCTGCGAAGGCAGCAAAGTCGGACCGGCAGCTGAGGCTGCACCTGTTGAAAAAATAGGAACGATCACAGACGTATTGGAAGGCGGAGCAGCTTACCTCTTTGAGGTTACACTCTCCGAGAGCTGCACTATTCTTGCAGACAATATCAGACTGACTGCATCGGGGAAACCCCGTACGGTCCTTGTTCCTTTTTCCGAGGAACATATCGGACGGATTGATATTGAAAACAAGACGGTACAGCTGATGCACCTCTGGATTCTGGAGTAATTCCATGCAATTTACCGTGCTGACCTTATTTCCTGACATTCTGCGCGCTTATTTTGAAAACTCAATCATGGCGAAAGCAGTTGAAAAAGGAATTATTGCCTACGATCTGGTGAATATCAGGGATTTTGCCCATGACAGACACCGTACATGTGATGACGGTCCGTACGGCGGAGGAGCCGGACAGCTTATGCTGGCGGAACCTCTCGGTGAAGCGCTCGACAGCGTAAAGGCCTACAAGAAACGCGTGATTTATGTCACGCCGGGCGGCAGGCCGTTTACGCAGAAGAAAGCGCTTGAATTGAGCCGCGAAAGCGAACTCGTATGTATCTGCGGACGGTATGAAGGTATCGACCAGCGGATAATCGATTCCTACGTCGACGACGAAATCTCCATCGGGGATTACGTCATGTCGAGCGGAGAAGTTGCGGCGGAAGTTATCATCGATACAGTCTACAGACTGATCGACGGTGTTATTTCTTCCGAATCTCTCGAAGAGGAAAGCTATTGCGACGGACTTCTGGAATACCCGCAGTATACACGACCGCAGGTATATAAAGGCATGGAAGTACCCGAGGTATTGCGTTCGGGCAACCATGAGGAAATCCGGAAGTGGGAACTGAAGAAGCGTCTTGAAAAGACTCTTGCAAACCGGCCCGATATGATAGCCGCTGCACGCCTTACAGGACAGCTTTCTCCGGAAGCCGAAAAGATGATTGAGGAAATAACCGGACAGGTTTCGCTGAAACATGCGGACAAGAGACGGAAGCGTCACAAGAAAGATGCATCCGCCGTCTAAATGGAGACTAAAATGGATATTATCAAGAGTATTGAAGAGAAACAGAAACGCGCAAGCGCACAGGGCTTCAACGTCGGCGATACGGTAAAAGTATACTTCAAAATCGTCGAAGGAAAGACGGAGCGTATTCAGATTTATGAAGGCGTCGTCATCAGCAAGAGAGGTTCGGGCACACGTCAGACTTTTACGGTTCGTAAGGAATCTTACGGTGTCGGCGTCGAACGTGTTTTCCCGATCCACTCGCCGCGCATTACTAAGGTTGAGATTACCCGTCCCGGCAAAGTCCGCCGTGCAAAACTCTACTATCTGCGCGAAGCGATCGGCAAGAACAAGAAAGTCAAGGCTCTTGTCGGCGGTAATGTCGCTGCAGAGCTTGCGGCCCGCAACGCACGCGCAGACGCAGCAGCTGCCGCACAGGAAGCGGAAATCAAGAAGGAATTTCTTGAGGAGCACGCAGCAGAGGAATCTACTGCTGACAAGAAAAAGAAATAATCGTATTATTGCTGTATGAATACGGCGCAGAACGTCTATATTGTACACAAGTCTGCCTTCTCCGGTTCACCGTCACAGGTACTGCGGGAAGGCAGTTCTGTTTTTGTGCGTATTATATCGCAGACGGGTCCGCAGTCGTATGAGGCAGCGTTTTCAGGTGCCCGTTTTTCAGTGTCGTCATCGGCGGCATTGCAGCCCGGAACATCATTTACGGCGACAGTTTCGCTGCGCGACGGAAAAATCGCACTTGTACCTCAGCAGGGAAACGGTCCGCTTTTTGCTGAAACTCCTGTCGTACAGAATTTTTCCGCGGATATTCGTGCCGACGGTCTGCTCTCCGACGGGCGGCTCGCAGCCTACTTTACTTCGCTCGGCCTTGCCCCCGATGCAGTCACGCTTGCGCTTTTTAACGGGATGAAAGAACTCGGCATGAGGTTTGACCCTTCCGTGCTGAACAAGGCCCGCCGCATCGGAGCGTCTTTCCCCGGCAGGGAAAAGGAAGCTGCGGAAGCCTCGCTCATACTTGAGCAGAAAGGTCTTCCGTCGGGAGAAAATGCTGTCGAAGGCATACTCGGTAAGGAAAACGGAGGCGGATCCGACGGAAGAAAAAACGGCGGCGAAACGCAGAACGACCGGCATAAAACCGATATTGCAGTCGATGCGGAAGAGCTTATCCGCGGCGGAAAAGATATTGCGGATGAAGTGCGTCGTTTTTTTACCGGCATATTCAGCGGCACAATTCCTGCAGAACCGGCTTCAGGGGGAGTTCTTACTGTTTTCAATCACCGGGGATTTTGTAAAGGTGAAACGCCCGGCGGCACATGGATTCAGATTCCGTTCGATATTTTTTTAGACGGAGGAACCCGCGAGGGAAAAGGACTTCTGCGCTGTTTCCTGGAAGAAAATCATCAGAAAAGCGAAAAATTTGTCGTAAAACTTGATTTTGCTGTGAAATCGTATTTTTTTGTGTTATACTATCTCCATATGGGGTGCAAAAAAATACGGTTTTGCAGTATCCCAGATACTTCGATAAGTGAGCGTGAAAATCAAAAAAGTCTGCTCAAGACATTACTTGCTGATATTTTTCATTGTGATGAAGAAATTCAAGTTGAATGGGCTGAATCGGACTCTTTGTCGGGATTCTGTACGGATACGGAATATATTTCCGTCGTACGAGGCGCTGTATGAGCGGTAAAAATGATGCTCAACCGTATCTGCGGGCAAAGAAAGCCGTCGCTTTGAAGTATCCCGAGGGAGCACCAGCTCCTTTTGTCACGGCAGCTGCCCGTGGCATGCTGGCGGAAAAGATTCTTGAAATTGCGGAAAAGAATTCAATCCCTGTTGTAAAGAATGACGATATGGCAGATGTTCTGTCTGTTCGGGAAATCGGTTCGTTCGTACCGGAAGAGACATGGAACGTGCTTGCCGCAGTTTTTGCTTTTGTACTGAATACAGAAGGGAGACAAAAGAATGAGTAGTTTTATAAAGATAAAAAGCAGTGAAATCAAAGAGGGGATGCGGTTTTCCGCGCCCGTTTTCTTTGACGACGGTAAAAATATGTTTCTTGCGGAAGGAAAGGCTGCAAAGAAATATCATATTACAGCGTTGAAGCGGTGGGCAATACCGTATCTGCTTACATACGGTCACCTGCTCTCGGAAAGCAGCGATGCCGTGGCTGCGGATGAGCAGTATGCGGACGACCTTGAGCCGCTCGACGACGTTGAATCTCCGGGGGAGCAAAATGATTCCGAAGAGGATGTCACGTCGATATTTCTGAACGAGAAAGCACATATTGCGTAATGTCTTACGACGATACAAGGAAACAGACGGGAAACAACGGAGAAAGCCGTGCAGCTGCATATCTGGAAGCGCACGGTTTTTCTGTTTTATCGCGCAACTGGCGGACAAAAACAGGAGAAATTGATATAATATGCAGGTTGAACAGTACGCTTGTATTTGTCGAGGTGAAAACGCTTCCGCACGGAAATCCCGAAATACTTGCGCACGTGCTTGACCGCCGGAAACAGAAAAGAATTATCGAAACGTCTAAACGTTTTCTTTCAATCAATCGACAATATAGTAAGAGCTATATTCGATATGATGTGATCGTGATTGATATGCCGGGTATGCCGGAAATATATCATATTGAAAACGCTTTTGCGGAGTTTTTATGATTTCTGGTGTAAATACGGTTGCTCTTGTCCTTCAGAAAGAAAAGAAAGAAATCCTTTCACCGCGCGTTCTTGAACTGCGTGCAAAAATTCAGGATAAAGAGTATATTGATAATGCTGTACAGCGTATAGCTCAGGTCATAAGCAGGAAGCTTATTGAAGATCCTGATGATGATACCTTGTTCAGGGATTGAAGCTGCGGTTCCTTCCCTGTGACATGAAGAAGGAGATACCTATGGGAAGAAATAACAGGCACGGCCACAATAGACGGAATTGGAACAATCAGAATAATCAGAACCGTAATCAGCAGAACGGCGGCAGGGAACCGAAAAGACGTGAACCTTTATTCCAGCGGACGATTCACGAAAATGTCGAGGAACAGCAGAAAAAAGACGCTGCAATCCGCGAGCTGAAACAGCGGGAAGTAATCTGTCCCCTCTGCGGTAAACCGATTGAAGACCTGACGAGCGCGATTTCGGATAAAGCGACGGGAAAACCTGCGCATTTCGACTGCATTCTTGAACAGCTGAATAAGGCTGAAACACTCGGTGAGAATGATAAGGTGACGTACATCGGACAGGGACGCTTTGCCGTCCTGCACTTTGACAATCCCCGCGATTTGAAGTCGTTCAAAATTCTTAAAACGATCGAATGGGAATCCCGTGAAAAGAAGCTCGACTGGCGCGACGAAATGAGCGGATTATTCAGTCAGGTATTATGATTTTTCGGTGAGCTGCCGGGGAAACCTTTTGGTCTTCGTCTCAATCCGGCCGGCACCGGACTGAGGGCTCTGCAATTGAAGTTATGTAACAGTCCTATTACTTATTGCTGCCGCTTTTATGAATAACCGATAAAAAATCTATACCGGCAGCATTCAGTTTTTTGTTCACCGCCGCCATGTATGCGTCGGGACCGGGAAAGGGACCGTGCGTGCCGATTGCAACATCAAGAAATCTGTCGTAAGCTGAATTGACATGCGTCTCCCAATGAGTAATTTCCCCATAATCATTCACGTCCAGATAACTGTAGGCAAAAAAATCCATCATAACTCCGTCACTTTTTCTGTAACCGCCGAAATGAGTTTTCCATGCAACTCCGGAAGGTGTTGCCCAGTAATTGAAATCTAACGGACCCCAGTTATTAAATTCAGCGGAATATGAGAGAGCTTCCATTGAAGCGCTGTCTGCTACGGGAATCGCACAAAGTTCCAGATTTATCATTTTGTTTCCGAAATACGGCGACCAGTATGTAGCTCCTTTCGCAAATTTCCAGTCGCCGGCGTAAGTAGAACCGTCCTTCACAATTTTTTTGTTATATGCATTGTAGTAACTGAGAGCGAGAGCTGCCGAGATTTTGGTACATTCATCCGGTGTCAGAATTTTATTTCCCATACTAAATTACTCCTATAAAAAAATAAACTGCAAGCGATGACTGTACAGGGATGCGCAGTCATCATTTCTTTTCTCTATACTATTGTAAGATCCGAAAGCGCCCAACCTTCAATAACTCTGGCTCCTAGCGGATCGGGGTTGTCCTTAAAATGAACAAACTCCATAGTATTCTGTGTGAATCTTTTCCCTGTTGCCTTGTTTGTAACATATACTACATAGCGGATTCCGCACCAATCGTCCTGAATCAGCATGTTTTTGAATTCGCCGAGTTCTACGATAAAATTTTCGAAAAATCCTTTGGACATGTCTTTGTACTCCTGCAGAGTCAGACGTTTCAACGGACCTCCGACCTGAATATTATAATGGGCATCCGGTTCATAAAGAATATTGCACCACTCGAGCCAGCATTCATAGCCTCCGTTCCAGTTTTTAAAACCTGTTTCCAGCCTGCTTTTGATTTTTTCCTGTAAAGTCATAGTCGTTCTCCATTGGTATTAGATTTCTGCGATTTCCTTATCGCTGTTTGTATTTTAGCCGTCGGATGCGGAAAAGGAACAACATAAAACGCAATAGTTGTTTTGTTTACATGGAAATATGCTATACTGTCCGAAAAGAAGGGACAACTTTTGAACAAGCATGAAGTAAAATGTAAAAATAACGCTCGTAAAATGCAGAACGCACTGATTGAATTGGTTGAACAAAAAAAATTCGACGAGATTACGATTTCTGATATTTGCAGACTTGCCGGTGTAAACCGTTCTACGTTCTATGCACATTATTCCAATAAAGTAGAATTGCTCGAAGAAGCGGAACAGGATATGATTTCGACATTTGGACGGATTCAGGACCCGGTCTGCAATATTAATCAGCTGCCGGAGTGTCCCGGATATTCAGATGGAAGCCTTTTGCTGGATGATCCTGTTCTGACGGCTTATCTGTCCTTCGTAAAAGAGCACCAGCGGATCTTCCGGGTCTACAATGATAAAAAATCTCTGTTTCATAACAAGGAACATTTCTACTTATTCAGGAATCTCTTATTTAAAAGAGCATACCGGAGATTTACGGAATTGTCAGATACCGATATTACTTATATTTCTTTGTACTACCTGGCTGGTATTGAAGCAATTGTAGAACAATGGGTTAATACGAACTGTAATGAAACGGAGGAAGAAATCTGCAGAATCATAAAATTTTGTATTTTAGGCAAACATTGATTGAGCAATGGATGCCCTATTGCACTATTCGGAGAAACGCTTTCTGTATTCGCCGGGCGTCATATTGAACTGTTTCTTGAATGTTCTGATGAAATGTTCCGGATTATTGTATCCGATTTGCTGACAGATATTCTCGATCGATGCATTCGTGTCGGTGAGGAAATTCTTCGCTTTGTTTATCCTGATTTTCAGCAGCATTTTCTGAAGCGTTATGCCGGTAAGTTTTTTTATCAGCCGGGACGTGTACTCTTCGCTGTAGTGAAAATGTTCCGCGATTTGGGCGAGTGTGACGCTGGAAAAATTCGTCTGAATGTACGCCATAATTTCCGATGCAACCGCATCGTTTTTCCGGCATTCGGAGGGGACCGTACAATTGTCCCCGTATTTTTTTAATATTTTCAGAAGAAGAATAACCACCTGATAATCAAGCAGTTCAATATCATATTTCTGCTGGTTCTCGCTTTCCGTGAACATTTCGAGTACGAGCATCCGTAATTCTCCGTCGGTGCAGGTGTGGAACAGAAGATAATCGGTGATGTACCGTTTGAATAAATTTTCGTTGCAGAATGCGGATATGATATTTTTCCGCCGCAAAAAATTGAAAAAGATGTCGTCGAAATTGCTTTTGCGGATAATAATGTTGATGATTATGCTTTCATCGAAGACTTTTATCGTGTGATTCACGTTCGGTGATATTAAGCAGAAATCGCCCTGTTCCATTCGGAATTCATTATTATTTATTGATTGAACACAAAATCCCTCCAGAATATACACGAATTCGAAAAAATCATGATGATGTGCAAAAACCGGCGTATAGCACGGATGTTTTTGCAGATACACGCTGCGTGACGAGTCATGCTTGAAAATGTAAGGTTCGTCCAAATCTCTGTTTGCAAGCGTCCATGACCATTCCGGAACAATCCAGTTTTCCCGGCGTACTTTTTCAGGGCTCGTGTTTAAGAGAAACGTGTGTACTGATGCGGGATTCTTTTCCGCTTCGTACAACTGCCGGTAAAAGAGCTCTTCGGATGTGAGACTATGCAGTTTTTTTAATAATGTATCCGCCGTTAAGGAAATCATACACTTCAATAAGCATAAATCCAAAGAAATGACATGTCAATAAATATCAATATAATTGGGCTAAACATGCAATGGCGGTTTTTCAGGGCGGCTGTACGATACTGGTATAGGAGCAGAATAATATGCTGAAAATAGAAAATTTAAGAATAGACCACCTTACTGATCCCGTGGGCGTTTCCGCGCCGCTATGCGCCGGCTGGAATCTTGTATCTGACGAAGCAAATACGGTACAGGAAAAATACCGGATACGCGTTTCGCTGTATCCTGATAATTCACGTCCCTGTTTCGAACTTGCGCGTACGGGAAATGAAAGCTCGGAGATCGGACTGGAGATTGAAAATTTGCAGGAATGCACGACGTATTATGTTGAGGTACAGGTTACGACTGTTTCGGGCGGAACGACGGACTGGTGCCGCGCACAGTTTACGACAGGCATTCTCAATTCCTGTTCATGGAAAGCCGGGTTTGTCAGTGCGGAAAATGCGGATTCAGGTAAAAAATCAAAAGGGACGTATATCAGAAGGACATTCGTACTCGCGGAAAAACCTGAGAAGGTATACGCGCTGTCCACATCACTCGGCCTGTACGAATTGTATATAAACGGTGCTAAAGCCGGTGACGACGTATTTACTCCCGGATGGACAAGTTATGACCACAGGCTTTCCTGGCAGATGTACGACGTGACTTCGTTAATAAAATCCGGTGAAAATGCTGCCGGTATGCTGATCGGGCCGGGGTGGTATAAAGGGGAATTGGCCTTTTATAAAAACCGGAACATATACGGCAGACAAACTGCAGGCTTCGTACAATTCGTCTGCACGTATAAGAACGGTTCACGCGAAGTGTTCGGAACCGACGGCACATGGAAATGCAGCGACAGTCCGCTTACCTTTTCGGAAATATATCACGGTGAAACGTATGACGCACGATTATACGACGAGTCGTGGTGTACAGCCGGATTCGACGATTCCGGGTGGAAAAACGTTTCCGTCGTACATTATGATGTAACGAAACTCGTTCCGCAGCCGGGCTGCAGAGTCAGAACGCAGGAACGGATTCCTGCGCAGAAAATATTTTCGACACCGGAAGGCGACACGGTAGTCGATTTCGGACAGAATCTTGCGGGCTGGGTCGAATTCGCAGTATCGGCTCCGCGGGGAACGAAACTCCAGTTTCAGTGCTTCGAAATACTCGACAGCAGCGGCAACGTGTATACCGCAAATCTCCGCAGGGCAAAACAGACAATAACTTTTTACTGCAACGGCGGCGGCAGGGAAATATTTCATCCGTTCTTTTCATGGCAGGGATTCCGGTATATTAAATTGATTCGCTGGTACGGGACGCCGGAACTGTCTCAATTCGCTGCGGTATCAGTCCATTCGGATATGGAACTGACGGGCGGATTTTCATGCTCAAACGAACTTATTAACCGGCTGCAGCATAATATTTTGTGGGGCATGAAGAGCAATTTTCTGGATGTTCCGACAGACTGTCCGCAGCGCAATGAGCGGCTCGGCTGGACGGGGGATTCGCAGATATTCTGCAGCACCGCAGGGTTCCTCATGGATACCGAGGTTTTTTATATGAAATGGCTGAAAGATGTCGCCTGCGATCAGTACAGTAACGGCGAAATACCGCACGTGGTGCCCGACTGCATTACGAAAATCGGCGGCTGCAAAGACAACGGAAGTTCCGGTTCCGCAGGATGGGCCGACGCCGCGGTAATAAACACGTGGAATGTCTATCTCACATACGGCAGTAAACAGGTAATACGCGATCAATACGCCTGCATGAAGGAATTCGTAGACTGGATGTATCAGTGTACGAAAACGGACAGCTGGCCTATGGCCCGTCAGTACGGAGACTGGGTTGCACTTGACGCGAAACCGGGAAGCTATAAGGGAGCGACTCCCGACGCGCTGATTTGTTATGCGTATGAATATTATTCCACCGGTCTGTTTGCCAAAATGAGCGGCGTGATAGGACATACCGCGGAAGCTGCGGAATACGCAGAAACGGCCGAAAAAATCAGGACGCTCTATCAGAAAAAATTCTTTGAACCGGATGGGACGCTTATGATTAAAACTCAGACAGCATATATTTTGTCATTGTATTTCGGTTTGGTACCGGAACAGTTCCGGGAAAAAACAGTCGAAGGTCTTTTAATAAGCTTAAAAAAATATAAGGGACATATCGCTACCGGTTTCATCGGTACTCCGTATTTTTGCCACGCATTAAGCCGGAACGGCTGCGTAAAAGAAGCGTACGATCTGCTTTTGCAGGAAGATTTCCCTTCCTGGCTATATCAGGTAAAGAAGGGGGCGACAACCGTATGGGAACACTGGGACGGATTGAAGGAAGACGGAACTATGTGGAGCCCGGATATGAATTCCTTTAACCATTATGCGTACGGTTCGATCGGAGACTGGCTGTATAAGGAGTGCGCAGGACTCAAACCTGATGAAAAGGAGTCTGGATATAAACATTTTTTTATTAATCCGCATACGGGCGGCGGATTAACATGGGTTGAACTGTCATACAGAAGCATATACGGATTAATAAAAATACGCTGGGACAATAAAAACGGAAATGTTGCGTTATCGTTCTCTGTTCCGGCAAACACTTCCGCTGATATCATTCTTGATAAATGTTCTGACATTATAAAAGCGGACGGACTTGTTTTCCGTGCAACCGATGGGATTTATACCGGAACGGCCGGTTCCGGAGAATATACAGTCGTGTATAAATCATGTTAAGGAGGAAACACATGAAGAAATTTGTAAAAACGGCGGGTGGTATGCTGTTTGCATGCCTGATGTGCGGGGGTATATCGGCAAAACCGAAGAAAACAACTCTGACTATGCTGATTTCACGCGATCAACCGATGAGCGGTATTCAGGCTGTGTGCGACAGTGCTGAAAAATCGCTGGGAATAAAAGTTGAAATGGAAGTTACCAGCAGTGGTACAGATCTTGACAATATGGTTAAGACCCGCCTTGCGTCGGGGGACGTGCCGGATCTTATCGTTTATAACACAGGTTCTCTGCTTGCTCCTCTCGATCCACAGAATAATTTCATCAATCTTTCGGGCGAATCATTTTCTCCGCGTATTAACAAGGCATTCAGGGATTCCGCATCGATTGACGGACAGCTGTATGCTATCCCGTTCGGGTTGTCGCAGGCGGGTGCTGTTATGTACAACAAAAAGGTCTACAAAAAGTACGGCCTTTCAGTTCCGAAAACGTGGAAGCAGTTTATTGCGAACTGCGATGTTCTCAGGAAAAACGGCGTCACGGCAATAATCGGTACATTCAAAGATTCATGGACGTCGCAGGTTCTGTTCCTCGGAGACAGCTATAACGTGTGTAAAGCTGCCCCTGATTTTCCTGCACAGTTTGAGAAAGGAAACATGAAATACGCAACGACGCCTGCTGCACTACGCAGCTGGCAGAAACTTGCCGATACGACTTCGTACTACAATAAAGATTATCTTGCGTCGACCGTATCCGACGGGTGCGATAAACTCGCTTCCGGCGATGGTGCGCATTACATTATGCTTACGGACAATGTTTTGCCGCAGATAGCATCGCTCTACCCGGATAAAATCGACGATATCGGTGTATTCGCCATACCGGGAGATACTGCTGAAGACAACGGTATAACCGTTTGGATGCCGAGCGGTATTTACGGAAGCAAAAACAGCAGGCATGTGGAAGCAATAAAGAAATTTCTGAATTATTATATGTCGGATGCCGGTCTTGACGTATATTGTTCCGCTCTCGACGTAATCAGCGGTCCGATGCCGGTAAATAATTATACTCCGAAGGGAAAACGCGTAGCGGCACTCGCAGATATGGAAGCATATTACAATGCAGGCAAAGTTGATGCCGCGCTTGAGTTCAAAACGGCCGTAAAGGGCGCAAATGCTATGAATATCTGCAGTGAATGCGGCAGCGGGCAGACGACCGCAGAGCAGGCGGCAAAAATATACGACGAAGACTGCCGCAAGCAGGCTGTTCAGCTCGGATTGAAGTGGAAATAAAATATATGCGGACCGTTCCGTGCGTAAAACTTTCGGAACGGTCATTTTTGCGGCTGCTGTTGAAGGATACCTTATGAAAAAAAATAATATATATTCGATATGGTTTGCAGTTCCTGCATTATCATTGTTTACGATTTTTTTTATCGTACCGATGTTCATATCTTTCTTTTTTAGTTTAACCGTTTGGAATTTAAAATCATTTACGTTCTGCGGTCTTGATAATTTCAAGCTGTTTTTCACCGAGCATTCCATGAATCTGAGTGTGCGTAATACGCTCGTGTATGCCTTCGTGACATGTTCGGTAAAATTAATCCTGTCTTTCTTTATTGCGATTTTACTGTCGAGTTCGTTGAAAACAAAAAACATTCTCCGGGCTGTTGTTTTTTTTCCGACACTGGTAAGCACTATAGCTGTAGGCATAACTTTTTCAGCGTTGATGCATCCGACAAAAGGACTTTTTAATGTGATTCTGCAATCCCTCGGAATGACGCCTGTCGACTGGCTGGGAAATACGAAACTGGCGTTATTTTCCGTTGCTTTTACGGATATTTGGAAAGGAGTCGGCATTGCGACCGTAATTTTTCTTTCGGGAATACAGTCAATAAGCAGGGATTATTATGAAGCAGCGGTGATCGACGGGGCAAATTATGTACAGAGAATATGCTTTATCACCGTACCTCTGAGTAAACCCGCCCGGAATTCAATCATCATTCTGGCGCTCATCGGAGGGCTGAAAAGCTTTGATTTAATATGGACAATGACCGGTGGCGGTCCGGGGTTCGCAACTGATGTGCTTGCTTCCGTTATTTATAAACAATATGCTGCAGGTTTTTACGGCCTTTCAACGGCGGGCAACGTGATAATGTTTGTCTTTATTACTGCAATTGTATTACCGTTACAGCGGTATCTGATAAAAAAAGAGGAACAATAAATGAAGAATAAGGATTTTGCAAAAGTAATAAACGTTCTTGCCCTGGCCGTGTTCGCTGTTGTGTTCATAACGCCTTTTGTATTCATGTTCTTCATGTCTCTCAAAGACAAACGGGGTGCGAATCTGCTGGGGTTTACTTTGCCCGATGTATATCATTTTGATAATTATCTGAACGTGCTGAAATATAATCATTATCAGGTGCTTACGGCATTCAGGAACAGCATAACTCTCACTTTTTTTTCTGTCGTAATCTTAATTGCCTGCTGTTCCGCAGCGGGATTTGTAATTCAACGGCGGCGCGATTCTTTTTCCGGGACTGCAAACAGCGTTATTCTCGCAGGGCTTGTTGTTCCCGTCTCGATTCTGCCGACAATCTGGATTCTTCAACAGCTCCATCTGTATAAGACGATGGCGGGAATGATATTGATCGAAGTTACGATTAATATTCCGTTCACTGTTATGCTGTATCGAAGCTATATGGCATCCGTCCCTGTTGAACTGGAGGAGGCCGCCTGCATTGACGGATGCAGCCCTTTTGCAACTTTCATACGGATCATTTTTCCGCTGCTTCAACCGGTCTCCGCTACGATTATTATTTTAAACAGCGTGACCATATTTAACGATTTTACAAATCCGCTGTATTTCCTGCCCGGTTCACGCAATGTTACGGTACAGCTTACGTTGTATAATTTTATTTCGCAGAGCGGCAATTCATATAATCTGCTGTTTGCCGATGCGATCCTGATAACGATACCGATGTTCATATTATTCGTTTTCTTTAACAAAAAGATTATCGCCGGTATGTCCGCAGGTGCGGTCAAAGGGTAAACGGGGGTATACAAAAAGAGACACCGTCATAGTGACTCCGTGAGTTTTAAGTCGCAGGTAAGAAAATGCTGCGTACTTTTTCCTTATGTTTATAGAAAACATACAAAAAAACGTGCCTTAACGGGCACGTTTTTTTGTATTCATACCGGGAACCGGGATCGGACCGGCACGGCGTTTAACCGCCGAGGGATTTTAAGTCCCTTGTGTCTACCATTCCACCATCCCGGCGAATAATGTATCTATAATATACGAAACAGTTTTTTTTTTCAAGTTGTTGAGAGGAAGCTGCTGTTTCGTTACAATTAAACGCATGTATTCCGATACACACTTTCATTTCAGCATGGTTCAGGAGCGCACCTGTTCAGATTGTGCCGATGTTATTACTCAGATGGTCAGGCGGAACTGTTTTTTTGCCATGGATATAGGCACGTCATGCGACGATCTCCCCGCCAGAAAGGCGGCCGTTGCACGCGCGCTTTCGGGTGTTGCCCCGGAGCTGCGGCCCGCAGCAGAGCGCATGATTCATTATACGGCCGGCATCTGGCCTGATACCGGCGCAATACGGGACCGCATCCGGCAGGTTGCCGTCCTTGAACAGCAGATAGCGCAGTGCGGCGGTATAACCGCCGTGGGAGAATGCGGCCTTGACCATCACTGGAATCTGTCGGGAGAGGACGGCCGGTGCCGGGACGATTTTGATGCGGAAATGTACAACGCCGAAAAGGAGCTGTTTGAAATGCAGCTGGAACTTGCGCGTAAACTGCAGCTGCCTGTCGTTGTTCACAGCCGTGACGCGTTTG
The DNA here is from genome assembly GCA_002399405.1 of Treponema sp. UBA4873. Taxonomy (GTDB): domain Bacteria; phylum Spirochaetota; class Spirochaetia; order Treponematales; family Treponemataceae; genus Treponema_D. The sequence goes on from DHDP01000018.1 coordinate 525,867, forward strand.
CAGATACGCTCGATGTCATAAAAAAAACGGGATACGACAACGGGATAATCCACTGTTATTCGTACGGCCTCGACGAGGCAAAACAGTTTCTTGACCGCGGCTGGTATATAAGCTTCAGCGGTTCGGTCACGTATACGAAGCGGAGCAGAATGGACGATATGCGCGCGCTTCTGCAGTATGTGCCGGACGACCGCATCCTCTGCGAGACCGATGCGCCGTACCTTGCGCCGGTACCGGTACGCGGACAGCCGGATACGCCTCTTTTTGTGGAGCACACGTATAAGTTCATTGCGGCCGTCCGCGGCGTAAGCGTCGAACAGCTCTGCGAGACTGTCGACGCTAACTGCAGAACACTTTTTACTTTATGAGCAGACCGGCGTACGCTTTGAGCGCGCCGTCCGTTTTTCCGGAAAGGACCGTCGTTGCAAGTTTTTTTCCGAGCTGAACGCCTTCCTGGTCGAAGCTGTTCACGTTCCACATGAATCCCTGAAACATAACTTTGTTTTCATAGTGGGCAAGAAGTGCGCCGAGCGATTCCGGTGTAAGCTGTTTTCCGTAGATAAGACTCGACGGCCGTTCCCCCGCGAAAAACTTATTCGGATTTTCATCCTCTTTGCCGCATGCGAACGCAACAATCTGAGCCGCAACGTTCGCGCAGAGTTTTGTCTGGCTCGTTGAGCCCTGAATGGAAACGTCTTTTCCGGTCTGGTTCTGAAGGAAAGCGATGAACTGCAGCGGAATGATGTTCGTTCCCTGATGAAGCAGCTGATAGAACGAATGCTGTCCGTTTGTTCCCGGTTCGCCGAAGATTACCGGACCTGTAACGTACGTGATTTTTTTGCCGAATCTGTTCACGCTTTTGCCGTTCGATTCCATGTCGAGCTGCTGAAGGTGCGCGGGAAACCGCGAGAGCGCCTGCGAATACGGCAGAATCGCAGTTGAAGGATATCCCTGCACATTGCGCTCGTAGACACCGATAAGTGCATCCATAAGAGCCGCGTTCTTCGTAATGTCGGCTTCCGCCGCAAGCTTGTCTTCTTCCGCAGCGCCCTTAAGAAAGCGTGCGAAAACTTCCGGGCCGAAGGCAAGACTCAGAATGGCGCCTCCTACTGCGCTTGTTGAAGAATACCGCCCGCCGATGAAGTCGTCCATGAAGAACGCCGCAAGATAGTCGGGGCTGTTTGCGAGCGGACTTGTTTCGCTTGTAACAGCAATCATGTGTTTTGCCGGCGTAAGCCCGGCCTTTTTGAGGAACTCCTTTACGAACGACTCGTTCGTGAGCGTTTCAAGCGTCGTACCGCTTTTCGAAACGAGGATAAAAATTGTTTTTGCAAGATCGATTGAGGAAAGAACCGCGGCTCCGTCGTCGGGGTCGACGTTGGAGATGAAATGCGCCTCCATTTTAAATTCGTTGTTTGATTTTGCCCAGTTTTCAAGCGCAAGATACATGGCGCGCGGCCCAAGGTCGCTGCCTCCGATGCCGATTTGGCAGACAGTCGTATATTTTTCACCTTTTTCGTTGACGATCTTTCCGGTATGAACTTTATCTGCGAAGCCTGCGATTGCGTTCTGCTGCTTTACGTAAAAATCACGCTTGTCCGCGCCGTCGACGACGACTTTGCCGCCGAGCTGTCCGCGTGTAAGATGATGAAGAACCATGCGTTTTTCACCGAGGTTGACGACTTCCCCGTTATAGAGCGCCGCAAATTTCTCAAGGAGCTGGTCTTCTTTGACGAGCGCCTTGAAGACAGTGAGAACCTGTTTGTTTACCTGTTTCGCCGCGTAGTTGTAGGTGAGTCCGCTGCTCATCGGAATAGAGAACTCAGCAACACGTTTTTCGCCGGCTGTGCCGCTCAATGACTTTGCTACGGAAACGGCACCCTTCAGCGTCTGCAGTTTTTTGTAGCTTTCAAGTTTGTTAAGATTGTCCCACGAAATGGATTTCATACATGCCTCGATAGAATCTGAAAAGGAGATAGTGAGAATATATCAAAAAGCCGGAAAAATGAAAATAGTGTGTGAACCGCTTTCAAAATCAGTCTGCCTTCCGAAAACGCACGTATCATTGCTTTTTTCGTATGTCTTCTATATAATAAAAAAACTATGAATAACGAAAAGAATCCACTGTTCTGTCATTGGGCCGACCAGATGGCAGATAAAATCATCGCCCAAAAGGGTGAACTCGATTTGTATACCTGTGCTTCCGGCATCACGCCGTCAGGCACCGTCCATATCGGAAATTTCCGGGAAATTATCACCGTAGACCTTATTGTGCGTGCGCTCCGCGACCGCGGTAAAAACGTGCGCTTCATATATTCATGGGATGATTACGACGTATTCCGCAAAGTTCCGGCGAATATGCCCGATCCTGAAATTCTTAAAAAATATCTGCGTTTTCCGATTACGATGGTGCCCGACACGACCGGACGGAACGAAAACTACGCGCGTCATCACGAGGTCGATATCGAACAGGAACTGCCCCGCGTCGGAATTTATCCGGAATTTCTGTATCAGGCGTCGCGTTACCGCGCGAACCGCTATACGGAAGGCATGAAAAAAGCCATGCAGAACCGCGAAAGCATCAAGGAATGCCTCAACGAATACCGCGACGACGAACACAAGATGAAGCCGGAGGAAGCGTACTGGCCCGTTTCCGTGTTCTGTTCGAAATGCAACAGGGACACGACTGAAATCACCGGATATGACGGCGAGTACGGAATCACGTACAAATGCGAATGCGGCAACATCGAAACGGGGGATATGCGCACGTTCAAGGGATTCAAACTCGGCTGGCGCGTAGACTGGCCCATGAGGTGGAACGAGGAGAAAGTCGTGTTCGAACCGGGCGGAAAAGATCATATCAGTCCGGGCGGATCGTACGACACGGCAAAGCTCGTTTCGAAACGGATTTTCAACTGGGACGCGCCCATCACCATGAAGTACGACTTTGTCGGCCTCAAAGGTGTGCCCGGCAAGATGTCTTCGTCAAAGGGAAAAGTCATCGCGCTTCCCGATGCGCTCAAAGTGTATCAGCCGGAGCTGCTCCGCTATATATTTGCGGTAAACAAGGTCGACCACGAGTTTGCAATCAGCTTTGACCTCGACGTCATCACTATGTATGAAGCATACGACCGCACCGAGCGCATCGCGTGGGGGCTGGAACAGGCGAAGAACGACGATATTTTCAATCACGAGAAGCGCGTGTATATGCTCTCGCAGATTGAGCCGAAGATGCCCGGAATCATGCCGTATCAGATTCCGTTCCGCATGCTTACGACGCTGCTTCAGACATATTCGGGGGATATCGACGCGGTCATCAGGTCGCTCGGCGACGTCAAGGCGGAACAGGAAGATTGTCTGCGCCGCCGCTGTGAATGCGCGTGGTACTGGGTTTCGGAATGCGCGCCGGAGGAGTTTAAGTTTGCGCTTCGCCCTGAGGACGGCGGCGTTGAACTTAACGACACGGAGCGTGCTGCCGTCGTTCAGATCCGCGATACGGTGCTTCCTGTTATGAACGACGTCGATGAAAAAACGCTCGGTCAGAAAGTATACGATGTCGCGACAGGCCTCGGCATGGAACCGAAAGCGCTTTTTGCGACTATGTATCATGTTCTCATCGGCAAGGATCAGGGGCCGCGTCTCGCAAGCTTCATGAAGATTATCGGTAAGGAAAAACTTGAAAAAATTCTGAAAAATTATTGAATTCGAAACAGCTGCTGCCTGAGAAATATGCAGCAGCTGTTTTTTGTAATTTTTTTTGAAAAAAGTATGGTAAAATAAAGCAAGTGGTATAAAATAAGGTAAGTAGCATATTGTACAGCGTACGTATAAATATAAGGGACACAATTATGAAGCTTAATGCAAAATTTTCACTTATTGCTTTATGGGCTGTTTTTCAGTTTTCGGCTTTGGCGTTTGTTGCTTTGTACGGATCGAATATTATTCAGCGCATGAAGAATTATCAGTATCTTCAGGCTGATGTTCAGTACTGCCTTGCCGATATCGATAATTTTATAGGTACGATTGATTACCGCGGCGTCGATACGACGACTGTGTATACGGACTGGAAAAAGAAAGTTGAAAGACTGACTGATACGATGACGCAGCTGAACTCCGACCCCGTTGCCCGATTTTTTCCGGAATCATACAAGCACAGCGTCGGTAATACGATTACCATATGGGACAGCGTAAAATCGCGTTTTAATGTGCTCGATGCGGTGCTGCAGCGCATGCAGGAAGTAAAAATAACCGACGGTCAGATTAATCAGGATGTAAAGTGGTACGGATTCCGCGCTTCGCTGACAAAGTATCCCGAATCGGAACAGCTGTTTTATCTTAACAAACAGCTTGAATTTTTTGATCTGCAGGAAGTGAATATTTACAACGGAACGAAAATTCTCGGCGAATCGACGTTGCGGTTATCCGAAGATTTTACCAGCGTTCTTGACGGAGCCGAACGGATATACGTTTTTTCGGAGATTCTGTTCTGTATAATTTCCGCGTTCATCGTGTACTTCTCGCTTGTTACCGTTACCACGCGGATCAGCAGACAGATTAAGAGAATACAGGCAATGTCCGCCAACCTGACAGGAAAAGATTTTACCGTATCCATTGCGCCTACCGGAAGCACGGAAATAAAGAACCTGATGGAAAACATGAACAAAATGGTTTCCGAACTGAACGATTTTTTCATAATCGTCAAAAAAACTGCTTCGCGGGCTATTTCGTCGGGGTATTCGATAAACGATTCCGCGAACAGCACTGCAGCTGCGACGGCGGAAATCAACGCAAATATTGAATCGATTACGAAAGAATTCGAGCAGATAAACGTATCGGTTGAACGCGTCGCAAAATCCATTGAGGAAATCGACAGAGAAGTGGATGTTCTGGTAAGCGACAACAATCAGCAGACGCAGGCAATTGAGGAAAGCGACAATGCCGTTGAGGACATGTCGAAGACGCTGGGGCAGATAAGCATAAAAGCATCGGAACGCACGAAGAGCGCGGAGGAAATGCGGGAGCTTGTCGCGGACGGCGACGCCAAAATATCGGCTACGAACAGTCTTCTTGAGCAGATTGCGTCGCAGCTCGACGAAATAGGCGAGATAGTCACTATTATTAACGCCGTTGCGGAGCAGACGAATCTTCTGTCTATGAATGCGGCGATCGAATCCGCACATGCGGGCGAAGCGGGAAAAGGCTTTGCCGTCGTTGCGGAGGAAATCAGAAGTCTTGCGGAATCGACCGGCGACAACGCGAAGAAAATAAGCGAGTCCATCAATAAAATCGTTCAGAACGCCACTGCGGCGAACGAGTCGAGCAGTGCCGCTTCAAAAGCATTCAGGAAAGTCAGCGAACATTCCGAGCAGATGATTGATTCGCTCCGCGAAATATCGGGCGGTATCGGGAAGATCGATGAAACGACGAAACAGATCACATCGAAGACGAACGATACCGCGGTGACTGCGGATAAAATCAACGGCTACTGTAAAAATCTTTCCGGTCAGCAGAAGAATATTTCGACCGAGATGAAATCGATGACGGAGTTTTTTTCCGCAGCTGTTGCCGGCATAAAGGAAATCAGGACGGGAACGGAGGACATTGTAAAGCGTATGGCCGCCGTGGGAGAGCAGAGCACGGAAAGCTACAGAAACATGACGGAACTTGAGAACGTCCTCGATGAATTTAAAACGAAAGACATAGTGAACGACATTGTGAATCATGCAGTCGAAGACATCAAAATAGAAAATATAATATCACCGGAAATTAAAGCCGAGATTGAAGCATCCGCGCGCGGAAAAGGCGGCGACGTCATTGATTTTGATCCCGACGCGGTAGAGGAATACAAGCCGGAATAATCAGTCTTCTTTTGTACTGTTAGGTTCGAGAAACAGCAGCAGCAGCGCCGTTACATACGGCAGCGAAATGAGCAGCGGCGCGGAAATACCGGGAAATACATTCTGCAGATTGGAGGCGAAATATTCGCCGGTGCACATGACCAGGACCGCAACGCACGTGCCCGAACATGTCCGCTTCCCGAGAAAGACAGCAGCGAGCGCGAGCCATCCTCTTCCGCTCGATATATTCGGCACGAAAGACGAGAGCCGCAGAGTAAGTATGCAGCCTGCGCAGGACGCGAAAAAAGCGGCAAGGCACCACGCCGCCGTTTTTCCCGCCGCAACGTTAATTCCCCGCGAGAGCAGTACGTCGGAATCGCTTCCGGTAATACGCAGATACAATCCCCTCTTCGTTGCAAACAGCAGAATAACGCTGACCATAATGATGAGATATGCCGCCGCCGAAGTCACCGTCCGCGCTGTCTGCGCCGGAAATACGAAAGACGGAGACGTAAGCACGCCGCGTGTGCCGAACAGTTCCACTGAGAGCAGCGAAACGAGCGCTCCCGAAAATATATTAAGCGCCAGAGAAGCAAGAAACGGATTTGCGCGGGCGCGTTCGACCGCTTTCAGAAACAGAAAAATAAATAAAACGCAGAACAGCACGGCAAAGAAACATCCCGCTGCCGTCGATTTTGTCAGTACGGTGAAAGCGTAACACAGAAAAGCCGACAAATTTATTATACCGTCGATGAAAATGGCGCTGCGTCCCGCGTATTCGCTTATGAGAGCGCCGAAGGACGCAAGCATAAGAGGGGCCGACAGAAAAAAAATGTTAAGAATGATGTCGGTCATGTTTTTCTCCTCCCGCGTATTGAATTGCTATGCAGGAGAGCATGATCCCCTGTATGAGCGAGCTTATATCGAAACCTGAGTTGTAGTTGAGAGCGACTCTGTCCGCCGATGTAAAAATCCACGACAGAATCAGACTTGAAGGAATAAGCGCCGCAGGATTTGAACCTGCGATGAGCGCGCACGAAAGCGCGTCCCATCCCATGCCTGTGTAGAATCCCGAATGGCATGTGTAATATGTGCCGGTAACGGCGATGAATCCCGTTATGCCGTGAAGCGCTCCCGACGCGGCAAGCGTACCGTACAGTATTTTCGTGCGCGGATATCCGCAGTATTCGGCGAATTCATTCGATATTCCCGTAATCTGCAGCTGTTTTCCCTGTTTTGTCCGGTAAATGAAATACCAGCCGGCAGTGCAGAGCAGCGGCAGGGTGCATGCTGCCGCAGAGAGCGGTGAGGGCGCAAGAATATGCGGAAACCGCACTGCTTCGCGGATGAATGATGTTGCAAGGAGATTTCCGTATGAACCGCGGAACGGGCCTGCGATGAGCGAGTCGATGAACGGTATGACCGCGGCCGATACAAGGAAAGTCGTCAGAAGAATGTTCGCGTTTTTGAACTGCCGGAGCAGGCCGGATACAAGCGTCATACAGGCGGGAACCGCCATGGCCGCGGCTAACGCGCATATTAACGAAACTACCGGCGGAAACGTTGAGGTAGCGGAAAGGACTACGGCCGTAATAAAACCACCCGCGTAAATCTGTCCTTCGCCGCCGAGGTTGAACTCTCCCGTCGTGAGAAGAACAGCGTCGCCGAGGCCCGCCGCCATAAAAAGAGAAGCTGTGTTGAGTATGGCGCCGAAATAATACAGCGAAGTGAATGAACCTGCGAGAAAATCTCCCGCCGCAGCAAACGTGCGTGAACTTGCAACGAGAAGAATCACCGTGAAAAGCAGCCCGGCAGTAACGGATACAGCGCCCGTCGCGCGGATTGTATGTTTCATGCGTTTCCTCCTGTTATTTTCCCGCCTTCGAGCGTATAAACGGAGCCGCATAATTCCTCCGGAAAATCCGACGACGAGAGGACAAGCACGGCACATCCTTTTGAAGCGAATGAAGCGAGCAGCTTCGCCGTGCTACAGGCGGACTGAGCGTCGAGCCCCTGAAGCGGCTCGCATGCGATTATGTACAGGGGAGCTGTATCAAGTTCCCGCGCAAGTATAAGCCGCTGCAGCATACCGCCTGAAAGATCCGACGCTTTTTCGTCTCCCTGTATTGCAACGTCCGCTTTGCGTATAAGCCGGTCCGTGTAGTCCCTGTTCACCATTCCGTCGTGCATCGCGCAAAGCAGCTGGCCGATCGAAAGATTCGGATGAGACGCGCGGAACGTCCTGTCCGAAGGAATTATTGCAGTGTGCAGTCCCGTCTTATACCTGAGAAAATGCGGTGTAAGTTTTTTTGATTTGAGGGTAAGCTCGCAGCGTGACGATGAGGTTTCTATTGCTGCCAGTCCCTCCGTGCGCGCGGATTCCATTCCGGTAACGACGTTTTCAAGCGTACCGAGCCCGCTTTCCCGGAGGCCTTTTATGAGCGTAAGCGCGCCGCATTCCGCTCTGAACGACACGCCGAAAAGGGCAGGGCGCTTTTTCGGCCGTACCGTTATATCAGTGAAAGTAACGGTACATTTCTCTCTGCACGACGCGCAGCCGGTCTTACCGCACTCGCCGTCCGCATATTCACCGGCGGACGTCCGCACTGCGCCTGCTGAACTGCTGATGCAGGCCTCTGCACACATCTCTGCGGTGAACGCTCTGCTGTGTTCATATTGTTCCGCCGCTTTACCCTTGCGGAGAACGGTCACCGTGTCGGTGTACAGTTCCGCTTCCTGCATGATGTGCGTTATGACGATGATGTTCATGCCGCCTTCGGCAAGCTCTCTGATGTTTGCGTATAATGCGCGGCGCTGCTCCCAGTCGAGAAGAGCGGAAGGCTCGTCGAGAATGAGAACGCCCGGCCCGCAGATAAGCGCCGCGATAAGAGACGCGTAGAACCGTTCGTCGCCGCCGATGTGGACGACGCGTGCACGGAAATCAAGCTGCGGAGCCCATTTCTGTCTGTATTTTTCCGCTTCATGAAGAACATTTCTGCGCGTAAGTTTTCTTCCCGCCGAGCTGTATTCTGTTCCGAGCAGGATATTTTCCATAACGCTGATGCTGTCGGCAAGCAGCGGCCGCTGCCGGACACAAACGATTCCGGCTTTGACCGCGTCGCGCTGGTTTTCAAAGTGAACGGCGTTTCCGCCGATCAGTATTTCTCCGCTGTCGTATTGCAGTGCGCCGCTTAATATTGCGGCCGTCGTCGACTTGCCGGCTCCGTTCTCGCCGAGCAGCGCATGAATCATGCCTCCCCGGAACGAAACCGAAAGATCGTCGAGTACAGTTTTATGCAGGTACCTTTTTGAAACGTGAGCGAGCGCAATATCCATGGAGTTAATTCTGCTGCAGTACCAGTTTTCCGGTGCGGATGCTTTCGACTGTCTCCGTCATCTTCGCGCGCATATCGTCGGTGACTGCCGGATTTTTACTGCCCGGTGCATCCTGGACAAAGTTCACATAGCCCTCCGCAACGCCGACTGTTTTTGCCGTGCCCCATTCAGTCTTTCCTGCAAGGTACGATGCCGTAATTTCCGCGGACATTTTTTTCTGATCGAGGGTCGTGCAGGAAATAATATTGCCGGGCGCTTTGTCGAACGCAGCCGTGTCGAATAATGCAAGATATTTTCCGGTTTCCACCGCCGCGCTCACGACGCCCTGTGATGCGCCGCCGCAGATAGGAAGAATCACGTCGACTCCGGATTTATACATTGCGTTCGCAAGCTCGGAACCTTTCGACGCGTCGTACCAGTTGCCGACAATGCGGAAATCGACTGTTGTCCCCTGAAAAGCCGCCTGAGCGCCTTCCTTATAGCCCGGGAGAATCACATCATTCATGACCGGATATTCCTGGGCGGTAATCAGCCCGATTTTATGCGTCTGAGACATAAGCCCTGCCATGTAACCGGTAAGATACGACTGCTCATGCTGATTGTAACGGACTGTAGCAATGCTGCCGTTGCCCGCTTTATATGCATCAAGCAGAATGAATTTCTGGGACGGAAACTGCTGCGTAAGCGGTTCGACGAGTTCGGGCAGAGACGGATTCGATGAAATAATGACGCTGTATTTCCCTTCCGCAGCAAGCGCCGTGAGCTTCGACGACCATTCAGCCTGATTCGTACCGGCTTCAAGAATGTTCAGCTTCGCCTGAACGTTCTCAGGTTTGCCGCTGTTGTATGAATCGACAGCCTCTTTTACGCCGTCCGTGAGCATAGCATAGATCGGACTGTCGGCAATAATTCCGGGAACGAAGACCGCCACGGAAAGCGGCTGCGTCTTTTTTCCGCTGCATGAAACAACAGCAAATGACATACATGCTGCTGCAATAATATGAACGATTTTTTTCATAAGAACTATCCTTGTCATGACAGAACAAATATAGTTTTATATAAAACAAATGTCAAGCGCGATTGACGTCGCAACTGCTTATTTTTCAAAGTTATCAGCAATGCGCGCAAGGAAACCGCAGACCTGCTGCTGCTCGTCTTCCGAAAATCCTTTGTAGAAAGTCTTGAGCAGCTCTCCTGAAAGCTCGGCGGTAATTTCGTTGTATTTGCGGCCTTTTGCAGTAAGCGAGATGAGTTTGCTCCTCGCGTCTTCGGGGCTTGATTCGCTTTTTATGAATCCTTCCTGTTCGAGTTTCCGCACGAGGACCGTCGTCGTGGATTTGTCCCGGTTGATGCGCTGAGCCAGATCCTTCATCGGCAGCGAGTCCTGCAGCGACAGCTGAAAAAGTATAAACCCGTGGGAGGATGCAAAATGAGGCAGTCCTTTTTCCGCAAGCCGCTGAGTAAGAAAATCTGCGGCATCGGAATGAATCCGGGAAAGAAGCGACATGCTTGAATTGACGTCATTATTCATACTATCAGTATATCCTTTGTTGCTTTTGAGCGCAAATATCAGTACTATATATACTATGTACTTATTTTTTATAAAGAAAAATTTTTGCGACGGTTGGGACAATATGCTGTCGATTATTATCCCGAATCTCGTAGTTCTCGGCGTGATACTCGGTTTCACTTCCCTTATGTATGTTTTCCAGAACGCCGTCCCCGTCGTGATCGCTCTCGTTTTTCTTATGCTTATTGCAATTTCAATACTCACGTTTGCCTTCGGTGATTCGGCTGTGCAGATTGCGAACTTCAGCACGGCACATATAGCCGATTACTTCAAGGCGATACCCGGCAGTCTTAAGGACGGTGCGCTCTTCGGACTGCTTATCGGCGCAATATGCACTGCCTCATATATTGCCATTCCGTTTTATTTTGCCCAGAAATCGCTGTTCGGCATATTTGTAGGCGCGCTGTTTACGTGGGTCGTCTTATTCGCGCTGCTGGCACTTCAGTGGTTCGCCGCAATCAGGGCGCTTATGCACAACGATTTTAAAAAATGTCTCAGAAAATGTTTCATCATCTTTTTTGATAATACCGGTTTTTCCTTATTCACGGCATTTTATAATCTGATACTTTTTGCCCTGTCAATCCTTATGGTCGGCCTCATGCCGTCCGCGGCGGGCATTATGCTTTCGCAGGTGAACGCGCTTCGTCTGCGGTTGTATAAATACGATTATCTCGAAAAACATCCCGAACTCAAAACCCCGAAAGAACGCAGGTATATTCCCTGGTCGGATCTTCTGGAGGACGACAAGGAAGCACTCGGACCGCGGTCATTTAAGTCATTCATATTCCCGTGGAAGGAATAAAGAAAACGTTGAAGACGAATTTTGTTGAAAAATCCCGAAACAGTGTTAATATAGTAAGTGGGTGAGGGAAAGAGCGTGAGAAGCACGCGGAACGGTAAAAGAAACACCGTTTATGAACTGACACTGTGGAGGTTAGCTTATGACTGAGAATCCGCCGTACAGATCAGAGTCTGAAATCACCATGTAATTGCGCTTCAACCAGTCTGCAGAGACTGTGTATGAAAAGATGGTCAACAGAACCAACCGAATGCGAGTTATCTGTGACCAACAAATGCCGGCGTTAGGCCGGCTTTTTTTATGTCTGCCGGTTTTTTCGGAAAGATAAGGTTGAAGTACATAAAAAAAGAGTGCCACCTAAAGTTCACCCTGAAAGTTGGACAAAAGTTCAGTTTTCAGGGGTGCACTTTAAAGGCACTCTTTTTTACGGCATTACCAGGTAAAAATGCAGAGCGTTTCTACCCGGCTGCACGCATTATTTTGTGATCATGAGCAAAGTTTTCGGATCCAGACTGATTGTTTCCGCTATATCCTTGTTATCGCGCAGCTTCATCACATTGAGCGTGATGCAGTTCTGCGCGGGCGTAAGATGACAGACGGCTGCAAAGTACGGCTGGAGTTCTGCACGACATGAGTCGCTCAGTTTTGAGCTTTCCTTTGTATCGCTGAACCATGCAGTGATTTTCTCATCTTTTACGAACTGTTCGACAGTGGCAATGTCTTCTTTGCTTACTTTGTCCATATCCAGACCGTCAATGATGAGTGCGGAAACTTTGATTCCGCCGTCTTTGAGTGCCTTGAGCGTGTTGATCACTTTCGGCAGCGTGAATGTTTCCTGACTGAAGTTGAGTATGGTACGGTCGCGTACGATACTGTCCTTGAGTTCGGAAGAATCACTCATATTCTTCTTCTTTGAGATTTCGGTGAATATGCTGTCATACCACGAAATCACGTTTGAAGAATGCTGGTCGAAAGAGACGTGGACAAGCTGCTTTCCCTGAAGGAGCGCATCAAGACCGAACTGTACGAGCACGGATGTTTTGCCGAGTCCTTTCTTCGAAGTGATGAGGCCCATTTCACCGGCTTTAAGACCGCCGCACGTGATGCTGTCGAAATTGCGTACAGGGCTGTGGTCGATAAGATCTTTTTTCTCCATTTACATCACTCCTTATTTCTGTTCAGCTTTACGCTGTTCCTGATATTTCTTCTTGAGGTCGTCAGCGACGTTGTTCGGTACGCGTCCGTATTTCAGGAATTCCATCGTGAACTCAGCCTTTCCCTGTGTGGATGAGCGGAGTATTGTCGAAAAACCGAACATTTCGGAAAGCGGTACTTCCGCATTAACCGTGGACGTGTTGTTTTCATCCGTCGTATCGATAATAACACCGCGTCTCTGGTTGATAAGTCCGAACATATTGCCCTGGAACTCTGTCGGTCCGGAAATAGCCACCTTCATAATCGGTTCGAGAATGACAGGACCGGCTTTTTCATATCCCTCGCGGAATGCGCCGATAGCCGCCATTTGGAACGCAATGTCGGAAGAGTCAACAGGATGATACTGACCGTCGTTGATCGTCATCTTTACGCCGACAATCGGGAATCCGATGAGCGTACCTTTCTCCAGAGCCTTGCGGAAACCTTTATCGCAGGACGGAATATATTCGTTCGGAATAGAGCCGCCTTTGATTGCGTCCACAAACTCGTAATCTTTGTCCGCCAGCGGTTCCATAATACCCGCAACGCGTCCGTACTGGCCTGAACCACCGGTCTGCTTTTTGTGCGTATAGTTGAACGTCGCGCTCTTCGTGATTGACTCGCGGAATGCAACCTGCGGCTGTCCGACCGTGACTTCACAGTTGTACTCACGTTTCATACGCTCGACATAAACGGCAAGGTGAAGCTCACCCATACCTTTGATGATCGTTTCGTTTGATTCGGGGTCAACAAACGACTGGAACGTCGGGTCTTCCTTTGTAAAGCGGTTAAGCGCTTTTGCCATCTGTGCAGCTGCCGTTTTGTCGACAGGAGTGATGGACTCGGAGATAACCGGATTCGGAACGTACATTGAAGCCATGGAGTAGTTGAGTCCGCCGCCCGTGAACGTGTCGCCCGATGCGCAGTCAATACCGAACAGAGCGACAATGTCGCCCGGTGTTGCTTCGTTGATGTCTTCCATCTTGTTCGAGTTCATACGTACAAGACGGCCGACCTTGAACTTCTTGCGCGCGCGCGTATTGTAAAGTTCGCAGCCTTTGCCGATAGTTCCCTGATAGACGCGGACATAGGTAAGCTGACCGTACTGGCCGTCGTCGAGTTTAAATGCAAGCGCAACGGTCGGTTTTTCAGGAGTACTCGTAAGCTCAACCTGAGCTTCGTTGTTGTCGAGATCAAGCGCGTAGTTGTGAACCTCAGTCGGATCGGGCAGATAACGCGTGACACCGTCGAGAAGCGGCTGAATGCCTTTGTTTGTATGCGCGGAACCGCAGAAAACGCCGACAAACTGCTCTGCGAGCGTTCCCTTGCGGCATGCTGCGATGATTTCTTCTTCAGTCTCTTTTCCTTCGAGTGCGTCTTCCATAAGCTTGTCGTCGAACATGGATGCAGCGTCGACGAGGTCCTGGCGGTACTTATTCGCATCTTCGACAAGATACGGCGGAATTTCCGCAACGCGGACATCGGCACCGTCGTTTCCCTCGAAATACATGGCTTTCATGGCAATAAGATCCACGACACCTTCGAGTTTATCTTCGAGACCGATCGGAATTTCCATCATATGAGCGTTAAGGCCCAGCTTTTCACGGAGCTGTTTGCAGACGCGGAACGGGTTTGCACCCTGACGGTCGCACTTGTTGATGAATGCAATGCGGGGGACATGGTAGCGCTTAAGCTGTCGGTCGACAGTGATTGACTGTGACTGAACGCCGGCGACTGCGCAGAGAACGAGAATTGCTCCATCGAGAACGCGGAGAGAGCGCTCGACTTCGATTGTGAAGTCGACATGACCCGGAGTATCAATCAGGTTGATTGTATAGCCCTTCCACGTAACCTGTGTTGCGGCTGACTGAATCGTGATTCCACGTTCACGTTCCAGATCCATACTGTCCATTGTGGCACCGACACCATCTTTGCCATGAACTTCATGGATTTGATGAATCTTGTTGCAGTAGAACAGGATTCGTTCTGACAGAGTGGTTTTACCCGAGTCAATGTGGGCACTAATACCGATATTCCGTACTTTGGAAATATCAAAGTCCATATTGTTTACCTCTTATAAATAATATCCCAATAATAGAGTATTATATAATATACTTTATTATGCCCTTTTATTCAAGCCTAAAAAGCTTCTATTAAAGGCTTCCGAGCAGCGTAAGCCGGACAGTGTATTTGAGCAGCTTCGACAGGAAACTGCAGGTAAAAACAAGGGATGCCGTTCCGTCTTCGTATTCGGAGTTTTTCTGTCTGCATGAGGCGGCTGCCGTGCCTGATATGCAGACCTGTTTGTTCTGTGTTCCAAGCGTGACTTTTACCGATTCTTCCGCCGAAGAATCCGAAAATGTGCAGGTACCTGAAGCTGCGGAGCGGAAATATCCTTTTGTTTCCGAAAATCGTGCGGAGGCGGTGTATTCCGGTTCTCCGAGGTCTGAGGAAGTGTCCCCTGCGAACCGGAAGCCGGAAGCGCCGAATGTAAGCCCGGCGGAAATCTGCCTGTCCGCATATTGTGCACCGATTGTGCATTTTATGTCGTTGAACTCGCTGCGGGAATTCCTGTCGTACTTGTGCTGGACAAGACACGAAGCGCCCGCCGTGAGCGACGGCAGGCTGGGTGACGCGAAACGCCACATATACTGCGGAGCGATGCGGATCTGATCGAGCGTCGTAAGAAGCGAATTGTCAGTACAGCGGATGTCCTTTCCGTCGGCGGCAAAACCCGCAATCAGAAGCGTAAAATGGCCCGCCGTCAGTTTGTTTTCGCTGCGGAATGTATACCGGATTACCGCGGACGGCTGTTCATACGCGTTTACGGTAAAAAGCGACAAAAATGACGGGGACGAATATAGCGCCTGTCCGGAAAAAGCCGGGAACCAGCCGGCCCGGAAGAAAGCTGTGTCCGAAAACCACGACGACGACGTATTGGAAAGGAAAAAGCGTCCTCCCGTGAAGGAAAGTGATGTGCGTATCATGCGCGGGAAGTTAAAGCTGCAGAGGGCAGACGCCGCGAATGTACCGTCTTTGCGGTAAAAACAGGAAATGCCCGAGCCTTTAAGCAGGCTGCACGTTTCGGGCACACCGGCGGACACGGCTCCCGCAGGCGGCTTTTCGCCGGAAGAAGCGCCGGGCAGGGATGACGAAACACCCTGTTTTGTTGAAAATGATTTTGTGAACGGAGAAACAGAAGCGGAAAGTTCAGGTGACGAGAGGCGCGTCCAGCTGCCGCCGGGAGTAAGCGTACCGGCCTGCAGAACGAGCGGAACATGCAGAAAATACGCGGGTGAAAAAGATGCTCCGTACCGGGGAGCGCTTAAAAGCGCACGGAAATCCCCGGGAGATGATTCGTCAATGACGGCGAATGCGGTCGCCGGGAGCGTATCGTACAGCCGGATATCGCAGTCCCTGAATAAAACGCGCATGCCCGCCGTCGCGCCGAGCGAGCAGAGTTTTGCAGCGTCTTCAATATTTCTGCAGTTCCATCCGGCTCCGTCGGAACCGTCCGTCGATTCGCGGTAGAGCGTGAAAGATTCGGTTTCGTCCCGTATTTTGTCGAACGGTACGCGGAGAGAAGCGGAAGTAAACAAATCAAGCCGTTTAAACAGACTCCCCGAATTTTCCGCCGGGAGAGATATCAGTATGAAGCAGAAAAGCACGGCGGCCGCCGGCCCTGACGCAATTGTTTTTGAGTAATTTTTCATACTATATAATTCGCTCAGGATTGCTGTTTTCGGAGTTTTTTATTTAAAAAAAGCACCTGATGTCTTAAAAAAACATCAGGTGCCTGCATGTTTACGGAAAAATACGATTAATTCGACGTGCTTGTAACGTAGCTTTCGTTCGCCGCGAATTCGGGAATCTGGACAATGCGCGTACGCCAGTATTCGGCTTCGCTTTTCGTCGTATACGGACCGATTCGTACGCGGTAGAAAACACGCCCTTTGCTGTCCTTATACGTGAAGACGTCGGCGGGAATTTTATTGTTGTCGAGCGTTTCGCGCGCGCCGTCGGCTGTTTTTTTGTTCGTAAAAGCAGCCGCCTGTACCCAGAACTGTGTAACCGAAGCTGTCTTTTTCGTCGTTTTCGCAGCGGCCTGTTTTGTTCCCTGTCCTGTTGATTTCGTTGTGTCGGCGGTTGCTTTGGGAACTGCGGTTTTCGGTGCCGCCTTCGGTTTTTGTACCTCGGCGGCAGGTTTTGCGGGAACCTCGGCCGCCGTCTGCCTGACTGTTTCCATGGCTTTTGCGCTTGTTTCGTTTTCCGGCGTAACCGCACCGGATGCCGCGGGTGCGGTTTTGAGCGCGTTGAGATCAATCATTGTCGAACCGTCGGGAGCCTGCCCGTTATTCGTCTGATATTTTTTTTCAAGGCCGTATACGGTTGTGTTTTGAGAAATGACTGTCATATCGCCGACCCGGGTGACGGGCTGTGTTGTGACGCTTCCCGCTGTTTCAGCAGGAGCTGACTGAGGGACCTGCGCCGGCTGCGTTTGAGGAGCAGCTGCCGGCTGTCCGTCCGAACGCGGCTGTTCCGGTGAAGATGCGGGAGCAGAAACCCAGCCGCTTGAAGCAGGTCTTTTTACCGGAGTGATGGCCGCAACAGTCTGTGTGCTGTGCGCTGTCGGCGAATAGAGTAGTAACGCTGCGCCGAGAACGACGAGTAAAAAAATTCCCACCGCAGCGATAATCCATAATGTACGTTTCTGTTCCATAAGATTTCCCATCCTCTACACATAATATCGGCAGATGAGAAACAGAATTAAGTATTTTTTACAATCTGTTTTATTACTGTTTCCGTCTTTCTGCGTAAAGCGGGAAGCGAACCGGTGTTGTGTATCAGCATGACGGGAATCCCGGTTTTTACATAATTCGGGTAAAGTTCCCGCTGGGAGCGGAACCGGGCGGCTATCTGGCGGCACGGCAGTCCGTCGCGGGCTTTTGCACGGAAGAATCGTTTCAGATACGGCGCCGTCACGTACAGAACGGCACTGCATTTTTCCATGAGGCAGGGGATTTTGTACAGCACCGTCGCGTTGAGGGCGATGTCCCGACCGGCGTTCGCGCCGATGAATTCTTCCGTAAGCCTGTTTACTTCCGGATAAACGATCGATTCCTGCTTCGCGAGCAGCTCTGCGTCACCGAATATGAGCGAGCCGAGCGCGCGCCTGTCGAGCGAGCCGTCGTCCTTTACAAGCATTATGCCGGCTTTTTCGGCGACGGGAGAAAAAGCGGCAAGAATCTGCGGAGTCGTGTGCCCGACAGCTTCGTGCACAAGGTCGTCCGCGTCGACGGACAGCCATCCTGATTCTTTCAGTACGGACGCAACCGCGTTTTTTCCCGCCGCCATCGGGCCGGTCACGCAGATAATCAATGGAATTCTCCCCAGTTTCTGCCCGTTTCGATTGAGACCCGGAGCGGAATGCGGAGCTGCACCGCGTGTTCCATTTTATCCTGAATAAGCGCGACTGTATCCGCAATTATCTTTTTGTCGTCGGGACATTCGAGGATAAGCTCGTCGTGCACCTGAAGCAGCAGATGTGCGCCGGAATGCGTCTGCCTGAGCGCCGCGTCCACGTCGAGCATCGCCTGTTTGACGATGTCGGCGGCGCTTCCCTGAACGGGCGTGTTCACCGCAATCCGTTCCGCGCCAGCCTTTTCGAGCTTATTACGGGAGTTAATATTTATAATCGGGCGCCGACGGCCGTAAATCGTTTCGACGTATCCCGTCTTTTCCGCCGAGGCGACGGTCGTATTTATGAACTGCTGAATCGACGCGTACGTTCTGAAGTAGCTTTCGATAAAGGCCGCCGCCTGCGTACGCGGGATGCCGAGCTCGTTCGACAGACGGAACGCGCTCATGCCGTAAATGACGCCGAAGTTGATAGTCTTCGCCGTGCGCCGCTGGTCGGACGTGATCTGTTCGGGAGGAACGCCGAAAATCATCGACGCGGTCGCGCGGTGGACGTCGACGCCGTCGGTAAATGCTTTGCACATGTTCGGATCGCCCGAAAGATGCGCAAGAACGACGAGTTCGATCTGCGCGTAATCGGCAGAGATGAGCACTGTGTGCGGCACGGCCGTGAAAGCCGCGCGGATACGCCGTCCGTCCTCGCTGCGTACCGGTATATTCTGCAGATTCGGGTCACGCGACGACAGCCGTCCCGTAGCCGTTCCCGTCTGGATGTAACTTGTGTGCACCCGTCCGTTTTTGTCGCAGAGTTTCGGCAGCGCCTCGACGTACGTCGACTGCAGCTTTGCAAGTTCGCGGTACGCGAGAATCCTGCGGGGAACAGGATCCCATGCGGCAAGGTCCTCCAGAACAGACGTATCGGTCGAGAATCCTGTTTTCGTTTTTTTTCCCGGTTTGAGTTTCCGCTCGATAAAGAGCACTTCCTGCAGCTGCTTCGTTGATGCGATATTGAACGGATGGCCGACGAGCGAATATATTTCCTGTTCCGCCGTCTCAATTTCGCCGGTAAGCTCCGCGTCGTATCTGTCGAGCGCTTTCGTATCAAGATGAATCCCGCGGAGTTCCATTTCGGCAAGCACCGGAAGCAGCTTCATTTCGGTATCGGTAAAAAGTTTTATGAGGTTCTTTTTCTCAAGCTGCGGTTTGAAAAGCCGCCAGAGCTGCCAGGTAAAATCCGAATCCTCCGCGCCGTAGGGAGCGGCTTTGTCGAGCGGCACGTCCGCGAAAGAGCCTCCCTTCGGAACAATGTCGTTGTATTCGGTTCCGGCGAGCGAAAGCTTTGTCTCCGCAAGATACTCGAGCGCGTACGGTGTGCGCCCTGTCCTGTCGGGGTCAAGCAGCCAGGCGGCAACCATCGTGTCGGCGATTCTGCATGCCGGAGCAGGGTATTCCGTATCCGAAAACCGGAGGCCCGCGGTACGGAGAACTTCGTAGTCGAACTTGCCGTTATGCATTACGACGGTGACGTCGGGATTTGTTATGAGTCGTTCAATCTGTCCGAGTGCGTCTTCTTTTGAAATGAGCGGGCCGCCGAAGAGCGAATCGGAGAGCATGATCGGGATATAGACGCCGCTGCCCGCTTCCCTGCAAAGCGAAAATCCGACGAGATTCGACTGCGTCGTGTCGAGGCTGTCAGTCTCGCAGTCGAGCGCGACTGATTTATCAGCCGATGCAAGTATAGTGTCGATTATAGTAACAAGTTCCGCGGTGTCCGTCACCGCACGATAGCTGCCCGTATTTTTTTTCAGCGGATTGAGCGGCACAGCTTCTCCGAATAAACCGGCGGAAGTACCTGTATCTGTTGTACCGGCGCCGTCCGAAGAACTGCCTGCAGGGCTGCCGCTGTCCGTAGTGCCTGCCATCCCGCCGGACTCAACGGCAAGCTCAGCGTAAGATTTCGCAACGGCCGGCGCGCCGTATGCCTTGAGTTTTTCCGCCGCCGCGTTGTAATCAAAATGTACTGCCGGCACTGCGTTTTTTATATCTGCTGCGCACGGAACAGTCGTACACAAACGGATAAGTTTCTGCGAAAAATACGCGCTTTCCTTTCCTGCGCGGAGTTTTTCACCTGCGGCTCCTTTTATTTCGTCCGCATGTTCATAGACACCGTCGAGGCTGCCGTACGCGTCGAGGTATTTGCACGCCGTTTTCGGGCCGACTCCCTGAACGCCCGGAATATTGTCGGCCGCGTCGCCGACGAGCGAAAGCAGGTCGAGCATTTTTTCGGGCATGACGCCCCATTCAGCCTGTACGCCTTTTGCGTCAACCACTTTCCAGATTGAACCGGTGTCCGGCTTCAGTATCTGCGTGGTGTCGTTCACAGTCTGCATAAGATCCTTGTCGCCCGTCAGAATACGGCACGTCCGTCCTTCTTCGGCGGCACTTGCGGCGACGGTCGCAATCACGTCGTCCGCTTCGTATCCGTCGCACCTGAGCACGGGAATACCGAGCGCCGTGAGTATGTCTTCAATCCACGGAATCTGCGCATGCAGATCCTCCGGCGTCTTCTGGCGCGTCGCTTTATATTCCTTGTACATCTCGTGGCGGAATGTGGGCGTACGCGAGTCGAACGCGGCCGCAATATACTGCGGTTTATAGTGGGCGAGTACCGCGTGGAGATTGCGGAAAAAGCCGAAAAGCGCGGAAACGTTCTCGCCCTTTGTATTTGTAAGCGGTCTGTTGATGAACGCGAAGTAGCACCGGTAAATGAGACCGTAGGAATCAAGGATATAGATAGTTTTGTCGTCGAATGTAACCATGCGATTATTGTACCGTTACGGATGTCAATCTGCAACGGTACGGTAATTATACACGGAGGATGTCTGCTTTTTGGAAGAGGTTTTGATTAAGTTACCTCGTACAGAAAAGCGGGGAGCTTCCGCGAAAAAGAAATCCGCTGGTTCCGGCTCGCCAGAATAGGCGAGAGTCGCCAGCGGATTTCTTTTTCGCTACGCTCTTCGCTTTTCTGTACACGATGCAACGAATAAAGCATTCCAAAAAACAGCTGCGTCTGAAATAATTACCGGCGTTCATAAAACGGGAGAAAATGTACTTACCGGAAATCTGCTGCATAAAGCTGAGCTCCGGAACGCTTGAAGCCTGGAACAATTATTCCGGAAGTACATGGTTAATGATTACGAAAGGCATGATTATACTTTGGATATGTACTATAAATTTTCTGCAGCAGGTCTGGTTTCATCGTAAAACCAGGCTGATTTCATTCTGAAACAAGACTCATTTCATCGTGAAAACAGGCTGGTTTCACATTTTCGTTTGTCAGGAGCAAAACGTACATTTTCGCCCGATAACAACCGGCAATTATTTCAGCGTAAGCGGACCGTTTTTCTGTATGAGGTAACAACGCGTAATCTCTGCTGATAAGCAGATACTCCGTGTATAATTACCGTATGCATAAATCAGCCGGGAACGGCACCGTAACATCCGCCTGCCATTTTCCGTTGCTGCGGATAAATACCGTTATGTTGTCTACGGGGAACGATTCGTTCAGGTTGAGTTCCGAGAAGTGCACGAGTGCGGCAGCGGCGGCTCCTTCGGGGATGTCCCTGTTTGCGACGGTGAGATGCGGGACAAACGCCCGTGAATCCTTACGCACTGTCCGGGGGCACTGCTTTGCAAGTTCGCTGTAAACTGTGTTCCGCAGGTTTTCCCATTCGGCGGAAGGTTTTACGTGCGCGAAGAGCGTGCGGCCCGAAAAAGCACCGAAACCGTCGACAAAGCAGGTAAACTGATTTCCGTTTTCCGACCATATGCGTGCGGCTTTTTTTACCGCTTCCCGCACGTCGCCGTCGGAAAACCGGTCGTCAAGACGGAACGGCGGAATGAGCGTTATGTGTACGGGAGTACCGTAGCCGCTTCTGCAGCCGTACTGCGCACGCATCCATTCGCGGCAGTTCTGCAGAACGGCTGAGGGCGGATCCGGCACCAGAACGCCGATGAAATGGGTCTGTTGAATAATCATGACTACAGTATAGCACGTTTTTGCTGAAAACGGTCGCTGGCAACAGGTATCCGGCAGCTGTATAATTATGATATGGCAAATCAGCGTATTCTTATCTGTGATGATTCACCCGCAGTTCATGAAAGTCTTACCGCGTATCTCCGTATTGAAGGATATGAAGTTGATTCTGTCTATGACGGGAAAAGTGCGCTCAGCGCTGCCGCCGGTTCGTACAGTCTTATTGTGCTCGACGTAATGCTTCCGAATATGTTCGGGACCGACGTGTGCCGCGAAATCAGAAAGACGAGCGGCATACCCATTCTCATGCTGAGCGCGCGCGGGGAAGAGTACGACCGCATTATCGGCCTTGAACTCGGCGCGGACGATTACGTCGCGAAACCTTTCTCCCCTCGCGAAGTCGCTGCGCGCATCAGAAACATTCTCAGGCGTTCGGAACCGGTGAACGCCGAGTCCGTTGAGAACAGCACGCTCGGCAATATTGTACTTGAAGAAAAATCGTTCATTGCGCGGATTGGCGGAACTGTCATGGAGCTGACTGCAAGAGAATTCGATATGCTTATGTATTTTTCACGGAACAAAAATCTGGTGCTTTCCCGCGAACAGATTCTTAACAAAGTGTGGGGAACGAATGCGGAAGTCGACGCGCGTGCGGTCGATACCTGCATTAAAAGGCTCCGTAAAAAAATCGAGCAGTATAAAACGGGCATAACCGTTACGGCTTTGTACGGCGCCGGATATAAAGTCGAAGAGGATGGAAGTGAATGAAAACATACTCCGCAAATTACCGGAATCCTAAACGTATTATGCAGTTCTTCCTGCTGCTGACGGTCTTTTATCTTGCCGCCGGTTTATGCGGCATGCAGATTATTAAAAAAGTATATATCGGCGAACGAAAAAACGACGCGCTCATTCTTTCGAAATTCATAGCGCAGTCTGTCATTCATGGAAACCGGACTCCGCGCTTCGGCAATTATATTATAAAGATATATTCCGTCGACGGCAGTGAAATTGCTTTCGGCGACGAGCCTTCCGGAAGAAACGGATTCCGCAGTGTACTTCCGGTTCCGGAGGAGGACATCAGCCGTTCACTCGCACCGTATATGCCGCGCGCTCTTGCGGGGCAGCAGACTGTTGAAATTATTCACCTCGGGAGCGAAAAGTCGAAGTCTCTTGTCTGCGCGGCCCCGATTGCGGACAACGGCAGCATCCGTGGGACGATATTCCTCATCCAGTCGATTGAGGATTTTCAGAAAATGATACGCGCGTATAATCTCGTTTTCGCCGTTACGACTGCGGCGGGCATGTGCATCATGTCTGCGTTTATGCTCCGCTATGCGGGCGGAACGGAAAAGCTCGAGCAGATGCGGCGCGAATACATATCGAACGTGAGCCATGAATTGAAGTCTCCGTTCGCGTCGGTACGGGCGCTTACGGAGACTTTGTCCGACGGTGTCGTTTCGGATGAATCGGTAAAACAGCGTTACTATGCGATTATGCTTAACGAGTGCCGCCGCGGAGAAAAACTGGTGCAGGATATGCTTGAACTCTCCCGGCTTGAGCGAGGAAAATCGGTATTTAAAAAAGAGAAGGTCGATACTTCCTGCGTGATGAAGGAAATTGCGTTGAAGTACGGCGCTGCGGCGGACGATATGGGCATCTCGTTTGTAAACAAATCGGACGGATATCTGCCCGCTGTATACAGCTGCCGCGACAGACTGCTGCAGCTGTTCGCGATTCTCATAGACAATGCGTTGAAGTATGTGCCTGATGAAAACGGCCGCGTGGAAATAGCCGCAGCGGACAAGGGCGGACGTATACTTTTTTCCGTAAGCGACAACGGCTGCGGCATTCCGGCAGAGAGCAGACCGTATGTATTCGAGCGGTTTTACAAAGCGGATTCTTCCCGTTCTTCCGCAGGAAGCGGACTGGGACTTGCAATAGCGCGCGCCGTGTGCGCGGGGCTCGGCGAATCGCTCTGGCTGGAATCCGAAACGGACAGGGGAACGACGTTTTATTTTACCGCAGAAAAAGCGTGGCGGGACGGCACATTTCTGACACATTTTTGCCACATTCCGTTTGTACTATAAGCGGTGGAGGTACGTATGAAAAAGACATTTGTTTTACTGGCTGCCGTTTCAGCGGCAGTATGTTCGGGCGTGTACGCGTCCGGAACGAGGGATTCCGGAAAAAAGTACAGCATCAGGTTTAATCCTGATGTGTATGAGGAACGTTCGGTAACGTCGGAGAACACAACCGTAAAATACCGGGCGTATGAAAAAATCGTGTATGTACGGAATCCTGTCGATACGACGTACGAAATCATGAACATCTACATTCCGTCCGCCTATTTTGAAAACGGAACAGTGAACGGTTACACAGCCGGTACGGCGCCCGTTTTTCTGCCGAACATGGTCGGCGGATACATGCCGGGACTGCCCGGTACACCCGATGACGGTACCGGAGGACCGGGACCTGGACCGGCGTTTGACGGAGGCCGGCCCGGCATGAATGCAATCGCATATGCGCTTGTGAACGGATTTGTCGTTGCTTCACCGGGAGCACGGGGGCGTACGACCGCGGCGGGCCGCGCGCCTGCGTGCATTGTCGATTTGAAAGCCGCGGTCCGCTATCTGAGATATAACGACAAAATCATGCCGGGCGATGCCGGAAAAATCATATCCAACGGTACAAGCGCAGGCGGAGCGCTTTCCGCGCTGCTCGGGGCAGGCGGAGACAACAGCGATTACGAACCGTATCTGAAACAGATCGGCGCGGCCGACGAGCGTGACGGCATATATGCGGTTTCGGCGTATTGTCCGATTACGGATCTCGATCATGCGGACGCTGCGTACGAATGGCTGTTCAACGGATATAACACGTACGAGAAAATCGACATTTCAATGCTCGATTACAAAGTGCAGCGGAAACTTGTTGCCGGTTCTCTGACCGACGGGCAGATGAACGTATCGGCGGAGCTCAAAAAACAGTTTCCGTCGTATGTAAACAGCCTCGGACTTGTCTCGGAAGACGGTACGGAACTTCGCCTTGCTGATGACGGCAGCGGTACATTCAGAGAACGCGTGAAGAAATTTGTGATGGAGTCTGCGCAGAAGGCGCTCGACGGCGGAGCGGATATGTCGCCGTACGCGTTTCTCACAATCAGCAGCGGCAAAGTTACGGACATTGATTTTGCCGCCTACGTCGGATACGCAGGACGGCAGAAACTTCCGCCCGCATTCGATGCACTTGACCTGAGCAGCGGCGAGAACAATCTGTTCGGAACGGCCGCCGTCGAGTCACAGCACTTTACATCGTACAGTGAAAAGAACAGCCTGATTCCCGATGCCGGAACGGCGGATCCCCGTATCGTAAAGATGATGAATCCGCTTAATTATATCGGTACGGCGGGAACAACGACGGCACAGTACTGGAGAATCAGGCAGGGAACGAAGGACCGCGATACGTCGCTCGCCGTTCCCGTCATTCTTGCAACGACGCTGGAGAACAGGGGGTACGATGTCGACTTTGCGCTGCCGTGGGATAAACCGCACGGCGGCGACTACGATCTCGACGAACTGTTTGCCTGGATAAACAGCATCTGCCGGTAAAAACAGTTTAACGGGAATCAGAGAACACACTGATTAAATCCTTACGGCGTAATCAGTGTGTTCCCGGAGTAGCAATCACGTTCAGCGAAAGCTCTTCCGTGCTGCTCACAAGAATATCCGCGCCGCGGAGGTTCCTGCCCACGCCGACAGCCCTGATTCCCGCTTTTTTAATCGCGTCGACTCCCGACTGAGCGTCTTCAATGCCGACGCAGTCCGTATACCACTCGCCGGAGAGTTCCGCCGCTTTCAGGTAGATGTCCGGTTCAGGTTTTCCTTTCTGCAGCTGCGACGGATCTGCGACGGCGTCGAAACACGCTGAAAGTCCCAGCTTTTCGAGGACAAGCGGTGCGTTTCTGCTCGCGGAAGCGAGTACGCATTTGATGCCGTGTTCTTTCAGTCCGCCGATGAACTTCGTTATTCCCGGCAGTATGTCTTTCGGCGTAAGCGTCGAAAGAGAGTCGACGTAGATTTTATTCTTTTCGTCCGCCGCCGCGTCTTTCTGTTCCTGTGTCCACGACGCGTTGTTCTCCGCGAGCATGAGGTCGAGCGAGTCCGCCCGCGACCGTCCGCTCATTCTGCCGCTCATGCTGCGGTCGAATGAAAGTCCGTATTTTTCCGCAAGCGATTTCCATGCGCGGAAGTGGAGTTCAGCCGTATCGGTAATGACGCCGTCAAGATCGAAAAGCACGGCTTTTACCGCGGGACGCAGATCGAATTCCTTCGTTTCTCCGTCGTGCAGTGTAAAGCGTATGTTCCTGTGCGTGAGAGTCAGTTCCTTCAAACCGCCGTCCGTTTGCGTACTTTCCGCACGGAGCGTGTACGACGCGCGTTCTTTTGTGAAACACAGTTCAAGCCTCATGCCGCTGAGCCGGAGGGCGAACGACAGATTCCGCCATGTTCCGGGCAGCTGCGGATTAAAACTCCAGCTGCCTCCGTAGTCGCGGAATCCCGCGAATCCGTATACGACAGCCATCCAGCTTCCGGCCATGCAGGCGGTGTGTATTCCGTCCGCCGTGTTGCCGTTAATATCTTCGATGTCCATCCGCACAGTTTTATTAAAATACGATTCCGCCTTCGGAATATCGGACGCCTCGCACGCAGCTATGCACTGAATGCAGTGCGAGAGCGACGAGTCTCCCGTCGTATATTTTTCATAGAACAGAAAGTTGCGGATTTTTTCCGCCCTGCTGAACAGGCCCGAGAGCAGAAACTGCGCGAGCACAAGATCAGGCTGCTTGAGAACGCGGTGGCGGTAAATGACGAGCGGGTGATAGTGGAGCAGCAGCGGATAGTTTTCCGGCGGCGTGAGCGCGAAATCCCAGTCCGCCTTCGCCATGAACGAATCGTCCTGAGGATATATTCCCGCCGATTCATCGAACGGAATGTACATGCTGTCGGCGGCTTTTTTCCACTGCGCGATTTCCGCATCTGAAGCAGCGCGGTATTTTTCCGCAATCTTTATACTGATGCGGAGGTTTTCCCGGGCCATGAGGTTCGTATACGCGTTGTTGTCGACGCACGCGGTGTACTCGTCGGGGCCGGTCACTTCGTTTATGCAGAATCTGCCGCCTTTTTCGGGAATGAAAGAGCCGAGGCTCATCCACATGCGGGCCGTCTCAACTGCCATCGCGCATATGTCCTTTTCCGTGAGCTGTCCGGAATTTTCCGGCGGATATCCTGCCGCGGTGAGATATTTATTAAGCGCGAACATAATGTCCGCGTCGATGTGGTACTGCGCGGTACCCGCGGGATAATATGCGCTCGTTTCGTGTCCGCTTATCGTGCGCCACGGATAGAGCGCGCCTTTGAGCGACATTTCGGCGGCGCGTTCCTCCGCAAGCGGAAGAATGTGCGCGCGGTACGCAAGAAGCACCCTCGCGATGTCGGGCTGTATGTAGGTGAAGACGGGGCAGGCGTACGCTTCCGAATCCCAGAAGTAGTGCCCCTCGTATCCCTCCGCCGTAAGCCCTTTTGCCGCAATGCTCGAGCGTCCGTCTTTACCCGCGGACTGGAGCAGGTGGAACGTATTGAAGTTGACTGCCTTTTCGTCTTCGATATTGCCGTCGATGTGCATGTACGCCGTTTTCCAGAAACGCGCGAGGTATTCCCGCTGTTCGTTTTCGGCCTGCATAAATCCCGCGCGGGCAAACGCTGCGGCGTTTGCGCTGCTTTCTTCCGCCGATGAAATGTCATATGAAATGAATTTCACGAGAACGGCGTTTTCGCCCGGTTCGAGCTGAAAGGCGTATTCTTCGTGCGGTCCGCCGTCCGTTTCCGCTTTTACCGGTGAAACCTGTTTACCGCCTGCCGATACCGACTGGATTACGGTGCCGTACAAAGGGAGACCGCTGTTGCGCGTGTGCGCGGAAAACGAAAGCGTTCCGTTTTCCGCCGCGGAGGAATCGACGATGAGCGGCCGCGACGAAAATTTCGCACCGACGCGCGGATCTTCTTCAGCCGAAATATTCGAGGCTGTCGTGTCGATGCCGCTTACAATTTTAACGGACAACGTTGATCCCGCCGGAGCGCTTGAAGTGACTGTGTACCTGATTGCGGCGCACGTCTTACGCGTAAACGAGACGAGACGTTCCGCGCAGACTGTATACGAAATCCCGTCGTCCGGCACGCAGCGTACCGTGCGCGTCATAACGCCTGTTCTGAAATCGAGGGACATACGGAACGACTGCACGCCGCGGAGTGTAGAGAACGGCTTTCCGTTTATCGAAAGCTCGATGTGCTTCGGGTCCGGAAGATTGAGAATCGTCTCGTGATTCTTCGCATATCCGTATGCGTTTTCTCCGTACGTAATCGGTTCCGTGTCGTAGAAACCGTTGATGTAGGTGCCCTTGTGCGTGCAGCCTTCCTTCTCCTCGTAGTCCCCCCGGAGACCGAGATACCCGTTTGCCGTGGTGAAAAGAGTTTCGTTGCGTCCGGCTGATTCCCGTCCGTAATCTTCGGTAAAAAAAACAAGACTGTCGGTGTTTTTCATCTGAGTATCTCTCCTGACACCGTAATATCGTATGTGTGCATATAAATCTCCTGAAATTGTTAAATTATTTCTTTATTAAATAACGACGTCGTGCCGACCGGAATGTGCCGTTGAAAAATCATCCGGAACTTACGCGCCGCGACGACGCGAAGCGCAGTTCGGACTTTGCACCCCGTTATGATTGTAATTGATGTATACTCATTGATTACCCCTTTACGGAACCCGCAAGCAGACCGCGGACGAAGTAGCGCTGGAGGGAAAGGAACACGACGAGCGGAAGAACCATCGAAACGAACGCGCCTGCGGTAAGCAGATGCCAGTCGGTGCCGAGTGTTCCGGCCATGTTCATAAGGCGGATTGTAACGACCTGCATTTCCTGCGCCGCACCGCTGAGAAACACAAGCGCGACGAGAAGGTCGTTCCACACCCAGATGAACTGGAAGATTGCGAATGAAGCGAGAGCCGGTACGCTCAGCGGAATTATTAATTTGAAGAAACAGTCGAAGTGGCTCGAACCGTCTATAAAAGCGGATTCGAGAATGCTGCGCGGAATGGTCGATATGTAATTGAACAGTATGTACGTAGCGAGCGGCAGACCGAATCCCGTATGTGCAAGCCATATGCCCAGATACGTTCCGTTAAGTCCGATTTTCTGATAGTCGCGGAGAATAGGGATAAGCGATATCTGCAGCGGGACCACAAGCAGCGCGATAATCATGGCGAACAGTATTTTCCGTCCGGGAAAACTGAGCCACGCAAAACCGTATGCCGCGGCTGCCGCGATGAAAATCGGGATGATGACGGCGGGGAGCGTAACGGTAATGCTTGAAAGAAACGCGCTGAGCATCGTCGCGCCGCGCGTGACGATTACGCCGGTGTCTTTTCCCGCGACTGTGTAGCGCTGTCCGAACAGAACCTGCCCGTAATTGTCGAGCGTGAACGATTCAGGCGTTTTGAATGCCTGCCACCAACCCGACGACGAAACGGCGTCCTTCGTGCGGAACGACGTGACCAGAATGCCGATTGTCGGCAGCGACCAGATAACGCATAAAACAATAAGTACAGCGGTGATTATTCTCCGTGACAGAGCCGTTTTCGTCCGCCACGTTTTTGACATTGCCTGACTCATCAGAACACCTCCTTTTTGCTGAATTCCTTCAGGTTGTACCAGATAACGGGACTTACCGCGAGAAGAATGACAATCGCGATTGCCGACCCCCTGCCGTAATGAAGGAATTTGAACATCTGCTTGTACTGCTGGCTTGCAAGAACTTCCGTTCCGTACAGGCCGTTCGTCATGGAGAAAACTATATCGAAGCATTTCAGCGCCGCAAGAAGAATTGTCGTGGACACCGTGACGATGCTTCCCGCAATATCAGGGATAATAATGCTCATGAGGATTCTGAATTCGCCTGCTCCGTCGATACGCGCCGCTTCAATCATGTCCGAAGAAACAGCTTTGAGCGCTGCGGAAAATACGACGAGCGCGAACCCCGTCTGAAGCCAGACGAAAATTGCAATCAGGAACAGATTGTTCGCCGGTGCCGTTCCGAGCCAGTTGTGCGGTTTTCCGCCGCATGCAGTAACGATTGCGTTGAGCAGACCGATCTGATTGTCGCCTGCGGGGCGGTATGCATAAATAAATTTAAAGATGACGCCCGCGCCGACGAGCGAAATCGCCATCGGAAGAAAGATAAGCGTTTTACCGAATTTTTCTATGTTCGAACGGTCCGCAAGCACGGCCGCTATAAGTCCGAACAGCACGCTGAATACTGTTCCGAAAACAAGCCAGATGACAGTGTTGCGGATTGAAACGAGCATCGTGGAATCGGTGAACACGTATTTGTAGTTTTCAAATCCGACGAAATGTTCGCTCCGTTTGTCCATAAAGCTCAGAATAAGGCTCCTGACAGTCGGAAGAAAAAGATACCATCCCATAATGAGTATCGCGGGGCCGATGAAAATATACGGAATCACGGCATTGTACTGCTTTGTCTTCAGAAGCTGGGCGATCAGATTGAGAGAGTAGAAAAGAAGCAGTACGCTCGCTGTTCCCCAGACAACGGCAAAGATCGTCGTCAGTATCTGGTTCATCATACCGGTACGGAGCAGCATAAAGCCGCCCGCCATAATAACAACGGTGAGAGGTATGATATACAGCGTTTTCAGTTTTTCAGAAGTTGCTGCATCCATGAATTGTCTCCTATAAAAACTCCGCGTTAGCGGTACGTCAGGAGGACGCAGATCGCAGTTTTCGCAACGCGGAAACTGCATATGATAAAAAGTACACGGACGTACTTTTTATCATTCCTCCTTAATAATTGTGAAAATTACAGAAATAGAGGGAATGCGGCAGTTCCGTACGTGAAAAATTTTACGCGAAATTTTCGAAACTGCCGCATCAGATGCTGCACCGTATTGTCAGCAGAACAACAGAGCATGCGCCGCTTTAATTGCTCTTAGGCCAGCTCTTTTCGATTGTGGTGAGAACCGTCTTTGCATCTTTTCCGTTGACGTAATCGACCATACCGGTCCAGAACGTACCGGCGCCTACTTCGGCAGGCATCAGGTCGGATCCGTCAAAGCGGAACACGGTTGCGTTTACAAGAATCTTTGCAAGATCGCGTTCGATTGCGTTGCCGTAATCGTTGAAATTCTGATTCTTGTGAGGGAACAGCGCACCGCCGACTTTTGCCCACGGAGCGCACGCTTCCCACGTCGTAAGGAATTCAAGAAATTCCTGCACCCCTTTTTTATCGTTGAAAGCAACGAACTGATCGCCGCTTCCGAGAACGGGCGTGCCGTATTTCGGATCGATTGCGGGGAGCGCAAACACGCCGACTTCATTCTCCAGATTTGCCTGAATGTTTTCCGGCATGAATCCCGTGATGAAGTTGCCCTGACGGTTCATGTACGCTTTCGGAGGATTTGTGAACAGCGGTTTTATTGAATCACCGTAGCTCTGCGTAAGAATGTTCGTCGTTCCGCCGTATACGTATTTGTCGTTGAGCATGATTTCGCCTACGTATTTGAGTGCGTTCTGAACGGCCGGATCGTCGAACGGAATCGTGTGGTTAACCCATTTATCGTATACATCGGGACCTGCAGTACGAAGCATGACGTCCTCGAGCCAGTCCGTACCGACCCATCCCGTTGAACCGCCCGCTTCGAATCCGATAGACCACGGCGTGTCGCCGTTTGCAGCCATTTTGTTTTCAAGGGTGCGGAGTTCGTCCCACGTCTTCGGAACAGTGTATCCCTTCGCTTCCCATGCTTTTTTCGGATACCACACGAAGCTCTTCGCACTGATGCGGTAGAAAACGCCGTACACTTTTCCGTCTTCGGCCGTACCGAGCTGCTTCCATACAGGTGCATAATTTTCATCAATCTTAGTGACAACTTCTTTGGAAAGTGGTTTAATAAAGCCGCGGCGTGCAAAGTTCTTCATCATGCCGGGTTGCGGAAGGGCAGCGATGTCGGGAGGGGTTCCCGCTTCTGCCTGCACCAGAATCTGCGTTTCGAATTCCGGACTGCCTTCGTAGACAACATTGTAGCCGGTTTTCGCGTTGAAGATTTTGACAATTTCGTCAAAACGCGCTCCTTCTTCTCCGCGGAAATTACCGAAGATGCGTATGGTTTTATCCTCGGTTTTTTTCGCGGCAGAAGATTTTTTGTTTCCTTTTCCCCAGGTCCAGGAAACAGTTCCTACCACAGCTGCCGCACACAACAGCGCTGCAGCTTTCATACCCTTATTCATATAAGGCCTCCTGTTATATTGTGCTTCCGGCTTTCGTGCCGGTTGTAGCCCGTTCAATAACCCTGAGCTGGATATGCACTTTGCGTGCCGTTCTGCCCGGGTCTCTCTGCCGTTCGAGAATGAGTTCCGCGGCCGTCCTGCCGCTTTCGTCGAGCTCCTGGCTCACCGTCGTCAGATTCAGATACTCGGTAAAATCAAGATTGTCGAATCCGACGACGGCAATATCCTCAGGAATCCGTATACCCTTTATTTTTGCAAGTTTCATCACGCGGATTGCTATAAGGTCGCTCGAAGCGAGAATACAGTCGGGCAGGTCCTCCTGAGAAAGCAGCCCGGAGATTCCCTCGTCGACTTTCTGATCGGTGAGCTCGCCGAGCCACGTGTGGTTCGGCAGAACACTGATGCCGTGCTTCGCAAAGTATTTTGTAAATCCTTTCAGGCGTTCCTCCGTAGCGGGAACAGCGTATGTTTTATTCGACGATTCGCCGACGAATCCCGGCTTACGGTATCCTCTGTTAAACAGAAATTCTGCGGCGCATTTTCCGCCGGCTTCGTTGTCGATGGAGACGGAATCAAATCCTTCCTTGTTCGATTCGACGAAACAGACGGGAATTTCCGATTCACGCAGCTTCGAAAGCATCGTATCGGTAGGTTCGAGGCACAAAACGATAAGCCCGTCGACGCGCCTGCTGCCGGAAAGCATATCGATGTATTCGAGCATTTCTTCCTGACTCTCGATCGAATAGACGACGATTTCGTAATGGTGACCCGATAATACGCTTGAAATACCGCGCAGACGCTGCATGAACGACGGCTGCGTGAAGAACGGAGCAATAACGCCGATTTTCTTGTACGACTGACGTGCGTTTGCGACAGCCGCAGCTTTCGGAATAAAGTGGAGGGAAGCGATGGCAGCCAGCACCGTGTCGCGTTTGACGGCGTTCACTTTCGACGGTTCGTTGAGAACGCGGGAAACAGTGGCGGGGCTTACCTGTGCTTTCTTTGCGACATCATAAATCGTTGCGGCATTCTGCGGCATATCCGTTCCTTGTGTCTGTGAAACTGCTTTCACGAAACCAGTTTCAGTATACAGCGAGATTCCGAATTGTCAAGAAAATTCGAACGGAAAATGATTTTTTCGAAATGCGGTTAAAAACGGATATTTCCTATATCGAGCGATATGAAGGGAAGCACATATCCCTTCGTCGTACCTGTTCCGACGCGCAGAAGAATGCCGAAGTTGTCCTGAATACGAATGCCCGCGTCGAATGAAGCGCGCCACTGCAGGTTTTCGAGAGACAGTTCCGCATAGCTGTCCCAGCTGTTTCCCACGGCACCGGAGATGAAAAGCATCGTTTTCATGCCGAATACGGTCAGATCAGTCCTGGGGGAGAACTGAAGTGTGCCGCTTATTGCAGCCTTGTGGATACGCCACGGAGCCTGCGCGGAAATCTGCGGGAAAAACCGGCGGTCGGCGAGAGAGAATCCGTATACCGGCTTGAGCCCGCTGAATTTGTTCAGCTGCTGGCTGATGTCGGTGCCGGCGAATCCGTCGAAAATAAGGTTGAACGCATTCCCCAGCGGTACAGCGCCGATGAAATCAGCCTGCGTTATGTCGAAGAGCGACACATCCGCCTGTTTACTTATAGGAAGAACGCCTGTTCCCTGTATTGAAACATACGCGCCGCTTGTCGGAAAGCAGGTGGAGTCGAGCGTGTTGAGCGTAAAATTTCCGAAAAAGTCACCCGTCATCATTGACACGCCGTCAGCGACGGCATCGCGCGTGTCGAACCAGTTTATCCCGGCGCCTGTTGAAAAAACATTGCTCGTTCCCGCAAGCGTTACGCCGAATTTCTGATTTGCGGACGCCTTCTGTATCGTCATGAGCGACGAAGGGTAGTACGCCCATCCGGCGCTCGTGTTGTATGCGCTGTCTTTGTAAACAAGCGTTGTCTGTGAAAACACGCGGGAGCCGAGCGGATGGCGGAACATGAGTTCGCCGCTGAACCCGTTGAATGCCGAAATTTTTGCCGAGATGACGGAGCCGTATCCGGTAAGTCCCCGCCACTGAATGTCCGAAGAAAGCGCAACGCCGAGCGTCGAATCCATTGCAACAGTTCCGGCAAGATCTCCGCTGAAAAGAATCATGCCGTATTCCTTCTGCTCGGGACGCAGAATCAGTTCAAGCGTGCGGTTTCCTTCGCCGCCCGTTATCCTTGTTACGACATTGCGGTATTTGCCGGTGTAGTAAATCGAGTCGGATAATTCCATAAAATCCGATTCGGTAAAATCCTTACCTTTGATTTTGTCGTACTGCTTTGTAATGAACGCTTCGTCGGCCCTGTCTGCGTTTTGAATCGAAAGATGATTGACGGAAAGATATGTGTTGTCGCCGTACGAAGGTTTGTATTTTTTTTCCGTCCGCTTTTCTGCAGCCGCCTTTCCGTCCGGAAAAATCCGGTTATACAGCGCTTTGCACGCCGTCCGGTACTGTTCCATTGATTTTTTGCTTGCGCTGTATATCTTCGCTCCGCGGGCATATGATATGAGCGTTTCACCCGCGTAATCAGGATATATGTTAAGCGCGACGAACTGATTGTTGTTTCTGTTGCGGGCAGCCTGATCCATGTTTATCATCTGGAGAACAGCGACAAGCGGATTCGCGTCGAACTTCTGCGGATCGTTTTCCATACCGTCCGACAGCGACGAGACGATGATTATGTCGTATCCCATCTTTACGGCGACGTCCACGGGCGTGTCGTCGAGCGCAAGTCCGTCAACATAATACTGACCGTTTTTTTCGAACGGACGGAAGAGACCGGGAATGCTTATACTCGACCGCACAGCCTCCGCAATGTCGCCGCTGTCGAGCACTTCGATTTCACCTTTAATAAGATTCGTCGTGACCGCGCGGAACGGAACGGGCAGGTCGTCGAAATTGAGGTTCGACGGAAGCCGTATTGTAAGTTCCTTGAAAAGTTCGTACGCGTTCTGCCCTGTGAGCACACCGTTTCCCATGCCGAGCGAAAAAGACCGTCCCATGCTTACGAACTGTATATTCACCGGAGCATTGAGCGTACTGTGTTCCCCGAGAATCTGTTCGAACGGCGAATACGGAGCGTCCTTCAGCACGGCTCCGCTGCTGAATATATACATCTGCTCAAGAATCTGCTTCGGTGTATATCCGGCACAGTAAAGCGCACCGCAGATAGCACCGGCACTGTTGCCGACGACCATATCAATGGGAATATGTTCTTCCTCGAGCAGTTCCAGAACGGGAATATGAGCGAACCCGCGGGCCCCGCCGCCCGATAGCACAAGCGCGACGCTCGGTCTGCCTTTCGGCTTCGGAGGCGACGGAAGTGTTTCCGCTTTTATCGTCGATTCAAGCTGCGGTTCCGCGCAGAGCCTGATTAAAAAAAACGCCGAAGCGGTAAATACTGTGATACATCTCTTCATTAATACTGAGTATAACATGAAGAATGGATGATATTGAATATGGGGAGGAATACAATCGATTCCTCTCCCTGAAATAGAGCTCTTCCATAAAGATTCTGTCTTCATCGTTTCCGTTGCGGATACTGTCGGTAAATAAATTAGTTCAAATATAACATTGTATTACGTATTTTATGTAAATATATTACATTTTTTGTAAAATAAATTTGACAAAATAAACATTGTATGTGTATAATATTTACATTGAAGGACGGGGAACATGTGATTGCACGTCCGTGCACAGATATGCCTTGTCCGACAGGGTTGTACCTGATTTTTTTCATAGGAGGAAATTATGAAGAAGAAACTGTTGGCTATCATGGTTATTGCCATGATTATTCCCGCTGTTGTCTGTGCGAAAGGGCGGAAAAAAGAAAAAGTTGTGACTTTGAATCTCCGGATGGGCGTTTATTCGCCGGTGAATCTGATCAAAGCCTTTGAAGCGGAAAATCCTGATATCAAAATTAACTGGATTAAAATGCCGTCGAATTCCGATACGGTACATGATTCTCTGGTAACAATGCTTTCGGCCGGCGACGATACTACTGATATTTACAGTGTTGACGTTGTCTGGCCTGCGGAATTTGCTTCTTCCGGCTGGGCACTTCCATTAAACAAATACCTGACGACGGCGGAAAAGAATCAGTATCTGAAAGGTCCGTTGAATGCCGGCATTTACAAGGGAGAAACGTGGGCGCTTCCGCTGTTTACTGACGGCGGAATGTTGTACTACCGGGCTGATCTGCTTGAAAAATACGGATACAAACCGCCGAAGACTTGGGACGAGCTTGTAAAGATCGCGAAAGATATACAGTCGAAAGAAAAAGATATGATCGGTTTTACATGGCAGGGGGCACAGTATGAAGGGCTTATATGCAACGCGCTTGAATATATCTGGGGAAACGATGCCGACGTTCTCGGGACGAACGGGAAAGCCGTACTGAATTCACCGAATGCGGCAGAAGCGATTCAGTTTATGGCCGATCTTATTCACAAATATCAGATTACTCCTGAGGGAGTCGTAAACTGGACGGAAGAGGAATCTTTGAAAGTATTTCTCGACGGGCGTGCCGTGTTTATGAGGAACTGGCCGTACGCATGGCAGGAATGTGAAAAATCTGGTGTAGTGAGAGGAAAAGTCGGAGTCGTTCCAATGCCGAAGGGATTCCACGGAAAAGACGGAGCTGCATGCCTCGGCGGATGGAGCCTTATGATTGCCGCGAACACAAAACATGCTGCCGAAGCGGTAAAATTCATAAAATTTGCAACGAGTACGGATACCGGTCAGAAAGCCATTATGTATGAAAACGGGGTTATTCCGGTGCTTGACCGGCTGTATCATGACAAAGAAGTAATTGCAAAATATCCGTACTATACGAATTTTTATAATGTGTTCCTGACTACGCATCCGCGCCCCGTCTCTCCGTATTATGCGGAACTGAGCGACGCGATGCAGGTTGATATTCACAGTGTACTGCTCGGAGAAAAAACTGCAGTACAGATGCTTCCCGGGCTTGAGACAGGACTTAATAAAATCCTTTCACAATAAGCACGGAAATAAAGCATTTGAAAGACTGAGGTGAAGAAGAAAGGATGCTGTCCAGGAAGTAATGAATTGTGCAGAAAACAGTATAACCGGTTGGTATGTATCTTTTTGGACAGCATCTGTTTTCCGGTAAACAATACCGGAGGCTGCAAATGCAAAGGCATATGAGGACCATATGAGGATAGTGATGAGAAATAAAAACTTTATCAGCCGCAGCGTGCTGGAAAATATAACCGGGTATTCTTTCTTATTACCCGCTCTGCTTATTGTTTTTTTTGTGATGTTTTATCCGGTTTTTTTTACGGTAAAACTGAGTTTTATGGATTATGCACTGCAATTTAATAAGAAAGAATTTACAGGACTCGCTAATTACACTGCATTGTTTCACGATACACAGTTTCTTTCTTCTATCGGGCGTACGTGTGTATTTACAATAAGCAGTGTAATTCTTGAACTTGTGTTCGGTTTGGGCATAGCCCTGCTTGCCAATGCCCGTTTGCGCGGGAACGGATTGCTCCGTACCGTGATGCTTATTCCGTGGGCTATCCCCACTGTTATATCGGCCGTGCTGTGGAAATTCATGCTGAACGATCAGTTCGGAATATTGAATTTTATTTTTTCACGGCTGGGTTTTATCAGCGAATACAAAGCATGGCTTGCGTTCCCGAAATCCGCAGTAGGCTCTACGATTCTGATCGACGCATGGAAAACGACGCCGTTTGTTTTTATCCTGCTGCTTGCCGGTTTACAGGTTATACCGAAGGAAGAATATGAGGCGGCGAGTATAGACGGAGCTTCGGCATTTCAGAAATTCCTGTATGTCACCATGCCGGAAATAGCGAAAGTCGTATTTATTACGCTGCTGTTCAGAACAATGGATGCATTCCGTGTATTCGACATGGTGGTGAATCTCACAAACGGAGGACCGGGGAACGCGACGGAATATGTGACGCTGGAAGCATATAAAACCATATTCAGAAATCTGAAAATAGGATACGGCTCCGCGATGTCCGTAGTCATTTTTATTATTATTATGCTTTTTTCGACAATGTATTTACTGCTTTTGATGAGAGATAAAAAACAGAAAAATTAGGCTGGTGTACGGCTGACATAGTTTTGTAGGAGGTTTCTATGGTACATACGGGCAGATCGGAAAGAATCGGAAAACTG
Source organism: Treponema sp. UBA4873 (assembly GCA_002399405.1). GTDB lineage: Bacteria > Spirochaetota > Spirochaetia > Treponematales > Treponemataceae > Treponema_D. Next base: position 564,625 of record DHDP01000018.1, read on the forward strand.
TTGTTTTATAGTGCGATACTTGCGGTTATTGCGCTCTGCATATTTCCCCTGTTGTGGCAGTGTCTGGCATCTTTTAATTTTGAGGACAAACTGTTCCGCAAGGATCTTCATGTCCTGCCAGATCCGCCGACGCTGCAGAATTACAAGAACGTATTTCTGACAGGAGAATCGAATTTCGGCAGTACGTCTTTTTTCAGATACATGTGCAACTCGCTGCTGATTTCCGTCACAGTGACGGCAGCCTGTCTCTTTATCGGTTCGCTCAGCGGCTATGCACTCGGAAAGGTGCATTTTATGGGGAAGAACGTTATACTCGGCGTTTTCCTGATAGGTTCCATGTTTCCGCAGATTGCGATAATGAGTCCGCTGTTTCTGTTTTTCAAACGGATACACCTGATGAATTCCTATATGAGTCTGATTATTCCGTATATTGCTTTCAATTTGCCGCTTTCCGTCTGGGTTTTGAGCACGTTTTATACGCAGGTACCGGTGGAGCTTAAGGATTCCGCTACAATAGACGGATGCGGTGAATTTCAGATATACAGCCACATAATGACGCCTCTTGTTATTCAGGGATTCGTTGCGGTCGGACTGCTTATTATTATTAATTGCTGGAATGAATTTATTTTTGCTTCGACATTTATCCTTTCCGACAAGCTGCGGACAATTCCAGTGGCGGTTGCTCTTTTTCCGGGAGTACACAATACGCTGCCGTGGGGACAGATTTCTGCGGCGTCGTTTGCATGTACGATTCCGGTTATTCTGATAGTTCTTTTTTTCCAGAAGAAGATTGTTTCGGGCCTTACGGCAGGAGCCGTAAAAGGCTGACGTAACAATTAACAATATAGCGAATAGTATTTATTTCCGGGGTATACCCGACTTTATCAGGAGAAATTATGGATAACAAAAACATTGCGGAGAACGAGAGAAAAGTTGCTGCGGAGATATTCGATACGCTGACCCGTATTGATCCCGGTGCAATCGAATCCGCTATGAAACTTATCAGAGAAACCGGCCGCAAGTTTTTTCTTGGACTCGGCAGGGGCGGTCTTGCGGTAAAAGCGTTTGAAATGCGGTTGTTCCATCTCGGATTTCAGGCGTTTGAAGTATGGGGAATCAACACACCGCCCGTTACGGAGAACGACCTGCTCGTCATCGTATCGTGCTCGGGCAATACGGAAACGACTGTCAACATAGCGGAAAAAGCGAAGGCGTACGGAGCAAAAATCATGCTTTTTACGACGAATCCCGATTCTGTTCTGGGCCGGATGGCTGACAGTACGATACAGATTCAGGCACCGAGTATGAAGCTTCACGAAGGAAAGGATGCATCAGTCCAGCTGATGAACAGCCTGTTTGAACAAAGCGTGTTTATCATCGGGGACATCATTACGCTGTGTCTGACGCAGGAGATGCGGCTTGAACCTGAGAAAATAGAAAAAAATCATGCAAATCTGGAATAGACAGAAAAGAGGAGCTTAGGTTGAATATGGATTTTGTAATCGGTATAGATGTGGGCGGGACAAAAATACTCGTGGGGGCCTGCGATATGAATTTCAATCTGCTTGTATCGAAGAAGGTTCCGACGAACGCACATTCGGATACAAAGGAACAGATTACGCAGCGTATGATTGCGTGTATCCGCGACGTGATAGACGAGACAGAGAAAACGCACAGCGGATATACGCTCAGTGCAATCGGCATCGGTGCGCCCGGACCTGTCGACAGTGCAAAGGGTGTCGTCATCGATGCGGGAAATCTCGGCAACTGGCATCATGTTCCCATAGTCAGCATTCTTTCCGGCGAATTCGGAGTTCCGTCGTTTCTTGAGAAGGACGGCAATACGGCGGCGCTCGGGGAGTTTATGCTCGGTGCCGGCAGAGGAACCAGAAATCTTGCGGTAGTCACTGTGGGAACCGGTTTGGGATGCGGGCTTATACTGAACGGACAGATTTACAGCGGACGGTTCGGTTTTGCCGGAGAGTTCGGTCATATTGTGATTTCGGAGCAGAAGATTCCCTGCGTGTGCGGCGGATACGGCTGTCTGGAAATGTTCACATGCGGCAGGGCGATGGTACGGATGATGAAGGAAGCGATAGCTGCCGGAAAATCATCCTGCCTTTCAGGCGATTTTACCGCAGTCGATATTCAGCATGCTGCTGAGTCGGGAGACGAGCTTGCGCTTGCTGTTATCAGGGAAGCCGGCGATTACCTTGGGCGGGGGCTTGTGAGCCTGATCAATCTGCTCGGACCGGACAAGGTGCTGATCGGCGGCGGTGTTTCAAATCTGGGGAATGTTCTTCTTGATACGACAAAAAGCGTGGTGCACGATCGGGCGTATACATTCTACAGGGATACACCGATTGAACGGACTACACTCGGAACAAATTCCGGCCTTTTTGGGGCCGCTGTACTTGCAAAACGAAGTTTGGAATCAGCGGAGGTGTGCAATGGCTGAGTGTGCAGTTTCTCTCTGGTCAGCCGATCTGGGAAATCTGGAATCAGAAGTGAAAAAGATGAACCAGTATGCGGATTATTTTCATATCGACGTTGGCGACGGATATTACACGCCTTCGCTGCTTTTTTTTCCCGATCTGACCGGTACATTGCGGAAGGTGTCGCAGCGGCCGTTCGAGATTCACGTAATGGCGGAACGGCCCGAAAGAATCGTCGACTCGTTTATAGGAAACGGTGCGGACATTATCGATATTCATCCGGAATCATTCAGGGACCCTGTTGCGGAGCTCAAATTGATCCGCGACAGCGGTCTGAAAACCGGAATTGTGATTTCCCTGCAGTCGGACACGGAAAAGATGATGGAATATCTTGCGACCGGCCTCGTGGATATGTGCGTCTGTCTCGGACAGACTATCGGCTGCAAAGGCAAGGATCCCGATCCGCGCGTATATGAAACAATCGGCATGATGCGGAAGTTCATCGATGAAAAAAAACTCGACGTGCGCGTGGAAGCCGACGGCGGCATTCGCGAATATACGGTCGAAAAACTTGTACAAAACGGTGCCGATGTGCTTGTACCCGGATCTCTGGCTTTTAAAACCGACTATACGAAAACGATGCCGTGGCTGCACAGTCTTAAGAAGGCGACATATGGAAAAAGATGAGAAGCTTGTAAATGTCGGTGTACTGGGGTGCGGTCCCATTGCTCAGGCAGCGCATTTTGATGCCTGTACAAAAGCGCACAATATCAGACTGTACGCGATATGCGATGTTGCTGAAGATCTGCTTGCACAAATGAACCGGAAATGGCAGCCGGAAAAGACGTATACCGATTTCGACCTGATGCTGTCAGATCCGCAGCTCGATGCGGTTATTATTGCAACAGCCGATGTGTTTCATGTTGCACTTGCGAAAAAGGCGGTTGCAGCAGGAAAACACGTGTTTGTGGAAAAGCCTGTCGGTGTTGATATCGGAGAAACGGAAGAACTTTCGGCGCTCGTAAAAAAATCAGGACTTGTGTTTCAGGTCGGTAATATGAAACGGTTCGATCCCGGTACTGCGTTTGCAAAAAAGTTTATCGATGAAAACGGCGGAACTATGGTGTCCTGCTCTGCGTGGTACTGCGATTCCGCGTACCGGTACGATATGACCGATGATCTCCAGCCGCAGATTCTGACGAGCTCGCTGAAAAAGCCGGCTCCGGGCGGAAATCCGAAAGCGGACAAGCGGAAATATTATCTCATGACTCACGGCGTGCATCTCTTCGATACCATACAGTTTATTGCAGGTACTGTGGAATGGGTGGAAGCGTATCTGTCGGAAACCGGCGGCATATATACGTGGATGATTACCTCAGGCATAAAAAATTCCGAAGCGGTGATTCACGCGCATCTTACTGTTGCTGTCCGCGATGACTGGCAGGAAGGGTTCGTCTGGTTCGGGGACCGCGGGTCGGTACACTGCAAAACGTATCTTCCTTGGTATTATAAGTCAAGTGAGGTCAGATGTTTTTCCGCGGAGACCGGTCAGTACGCATCAGTGCTCGGAGCCGATGCCCATTTCTATAAACTGGAACTTGAAGCATTTGCGGACGCCGTACAGCACAAAAAGGTGAGCCCGGTTTCAATTGATGAGGGAATACATGATTTACGGGTTCTTGTGGCTGTCTCGGAATCCGTAAAACAGCGCGGGCATCGGGTATATACGGAAGCTGTAACGGGGAGTGTGACATAAAATGAATTTCGGATTGTTTTCAAAACTGCTGCCCGAAAAAGATCCTAGGGCAAATTTTTCACATATTCTGGAGACTGGATATTCGTGCACCCAGTTCAATTTTTCAACGATGGGACTTCCGACAGTTCCAGAAGCTGAAGTCGACATACTGTTGTGCCGCAGTGTACGCAACGCACAGGCGGAAACAGGCATCAGCATTCCGGTCATATCGGGAACGTGCAATCTGATTGCTCCTGATACGACTGAACGGAAAAAAGCGGTGGAAGGAGTGATATACCTGATCGCTGCCTGCGAAAGGATGGGAATTCCGCGCGTGTCGCTTTGCACCGGTTCCCGTGACACTGCGGATATGTGGAAGTTCCATCCGGACAACGCATCGCCTGAGGCGTGGAGTGATCTTGAAGAATCGCTTTCCGTAATTCTGGACAGAACTGCAGGTTCCGGAGTCAGCATATGCATAGAACCCGAAAAGGCGAATGTCGTTTCGGATCCGCGGAAAGCTCTTGAACTTCTGAAAGAAATGGGCAGCAAACGTATTGAGCTCATTTTTGATGCAGCGAATATACTGTCCGGGACGGAGGAATCAGTCCGCGACGACGTGCTGAAAAATGCGTTCGGCATGCTCAGAGAATATGTTTCACTATTTCATATGAAAGAAATATACAGCCCGACTGGGATACAAGGCGGTCCCACGGGATCCGGGCTGCTGAATATTCCGCTGTACATTTCTCTTATACGTACATATTGCCCCGATGCTCCGGTTATCGTGCATGGTCTGAATCCATCCGTCTCAAGGTGCATGGAGCAGAGCATCATGTATTTGAAACAGGCTGAAGGAGGCAGCGCGTATGTCTGAAAAATGTAAAAGACTGTGTGTTTCGGGACTGGAGTTCAATTACGTGGACGCCGTAAAGGGACTGCCTTTTATCCTGCTTCACGGGCTGGGAGGAACGCTGGAGCAGCCTGTCGGACTGTACGGAGAGCCTGAAAAAGGAATTCGCTTTCTGTCGTACGATCTGCGCCTTCATGGTAACACCGTCGTTTGCGGAGCGCGTCAACCGTTCAGCATCGGACAGCTCGCGGATGATCTTACTACCTTTATGGATGAGCTGAAAATCGACAGAGCGGTAGTCGGCGGTATATCGCTCGGGGCTGCGGCTGCTATTGGATTTGCCCTGAAACATCCGGAGCGGGCGAGCGCGCTGCTGATACTCCGTCCTGCTGTCGGATGTGAAAGAGGGGCGGCGAATCTGCGGGTGTACCGTGAAATCGCTTCGTTTCTGGGAAAGGAAGGACCGGTCAGAGGGCTTGTTGATTTTACGATGACCGATACGTACAGAAGTCTTGCGGCGTATGAATTTGCAAATGCGTACTCGTGCCTGAAACAGTTTTCCGTAACCAATATTGCAGCTGCAGTCGAACGGTTGACTGCCGTGGCAGACGGTACTGCGTTCGATTCGTTTGACCGGCTTGCAATGCTGCGCATACCGGTACGGGTTGCTGCAACAGACAACGACAGCATACATCTTATTTCTCTTGCAAAAAAAATCGCGGAGAACATTCCCGGTGCGGTTTTTACCGAAACTGTTTCAAAAAGTATCAGCGGAGAGGAGCATCAGAAGCAGATGAACGGAATCATACACGAATTTTTGAAAACACAGATACTGAAAGAACTACGAACACAGAAAACAAAATAATGGAAGGTGGTACTATGAATGATGATGACATGCGGGAAATAAAATTGTTTTCCGGCACACTCAGAAAAGACATCGTGACGATGATACAGAAGGCCGGAAGCGGACATCCGGGGGGAAGTCTTTCCGCGGCTGATGCAGTGGCGGTGCTGTACAAACGGCATATGCATCAGGATCCCCGTAATCCGGACATGGAAGACAGGGACCGGTTTGTGCTCAGCAAGGGACACTGTGCGCCGCTTTTATATGCGGTGCTGGCGGAACTCGGCTATTTTCCTCGCAACGAACTCGCTGATTTCAGAAAATACGGAAGCATTCTGCAGGGACATCCCGACTGCCGGAAAACGCCCGGCGTCGAGATCTCCACGGGATCGCTCGGACAGGGACTGTCGCTCGCAGGCGGAATGGCGCTCGGCGTGCGGCAGAAGGGACTCTCGTCGCGGGTGTACTGCCTTATGGGAGACGGAGAGATAGAAGAAGGACAGATATGGGAGGCCGCCATGGCCATTCCCCATTATAAGCTGGACAACCTCTGCGCGATGGTAGACAGCAACAGACTGCAGATAGACGGTTCCGTCGCCGAAGTTCTCGGAGTGGAACCAATCGCGGAAAAATTCAAGGCGTTCGGGTGGCATACGTGTGAGATAGACGGCCACGATTACAACCGGATCGACGAAGCGTTTCGCGAAGCGGAACATACGAAAGGAATACCGACTCTTATTGTGTTGAACACAGTGAAAGGAAAAGGCGTTTCATATATGGAAAATCAGGTTGCGTATCATCACGCGAAGGATCTGTCGCCCGAATTACTGGCGCAGGCTATTGCAGAACTTGATGCGCAGTACGGAGATGCAAAATGACAAATATATCAACAAGAGATGCATTCGGAAAGACAATAACCGAACTTGGAAGAGAAAACACCGCAGTTGCAGTTTTAAATGCGGATCTTATGTCTGCGACGAAGACGGGAGATTTTAATAAGAATTTTCCCGACCGCTGTTTCAATCTCGGAATCGCAGAGGCCGATATGGTTGATTTTGCCGCAGGACTGGCGACGACTGGTTTTATTCCGTTTGCCTGTACATTTGCAGTATTCGCCGCCGGCAGGGCATTCGATCAGATACGGCAGTCGGTCTGTTATCCGCATACTAACGTAAAAATTGTCGGGACACATGGAGGCATTACCGTGGGCGAAGACGGTGCAACACATCAGGCGGTCGAAGACATTGCGCTTATGCGGGCGTTACCGAATATGACGGTACTTGTACCGGCCGATGCAGGAGAAACCGAAAAAGCCGTCGCCGCAGCGGCAGCATACGACGGACCCGTATATCTCAGGCTCGGAAGAAGTCCAGTCCCTGTCTGTATGCCGGATACCTATGAATTTAAAATCGGCAGGGCAATGCGTCTGCGGCAGGGAAAAGATATAGCAATCCTTGCGACCGGCATTATGGTTTCAATGGCACTTCAGGCAGCAGAAAAACTGGAAGCGGAAGGGAAAAGTGTTTCCGTTTATGATTTTCATACGATAAAACCGATCGATAAAGACGCAATACGTGAGGCCGCGCAGTGCGGGCGCATACTCACCGCCGAGGAACACTCAATAGTGGGCGGATTCGGCAGCTCGGTTGATGAAGTCATCTGTCAAAGCAATCTTCCCGAACCGGTAAAAGTATACAACATGGGTATCAACGATACGTTCGGTTCCACCGGAAGTGCAGACGTGCTTCTGCAGGCGTACGGACTGACTGTGGATAAAATGATTGCGCATGCGCTTACGCTGTAGCAGTGCGTCCGCATTAGGATGTGCGTAGCCCGCACACTCCGCTTAACCCTTATTATGAGGAGAAAATATGGATTTTATTCCTGCGAAGCTGGAAATACGGATTCCCAGCCGCGTTTTAACTATCGATGTTGAAAAATCTCTGCTGAAGGCTGCTCCCGGTTTTTCGGATACCGCAGCAGAGACGTTTCCCGCAACCCCTGTAACGACTGATAAAATCAGAGATGCATTCAGGGAAAAGAAACTCTATCTTTCAGTACCGCAAAATCAGGAGTTTCCTTCCTGTCCGTTATATATGAGCATGAGAAATATTACGAACAGGAAACTGAAAGACGGTACCGAACTGTACGTCGATGTAATACTGTATAACGGACAGCCGGTACTTCCTTCTCCGGTGCAGAACAGATCGCTCGGTCATGCCAACGATATTCATGAACTTGAAGTGTTTCAGGTACTTGAAGGGGAGATAGTTTCCGTTTTCATCGACCCATGCGACATTTCGACCAGATATATCGGTGTGTTCGGAAAAAATCAGTTATATGCCGTACCACCCGGATGGTTTCACTGCACGTATATTTCGCAGGGGCCTGCGGTTGTTGCAAATTTTTACTGCCATGCTTTCTGGAATGCCGACATAGAAAAGAAACCCTATTTTAAAGGCTATAATCCCGTATCGTTCGAGATACCGGAAAGCGGACCGGTATTCAGGGAACGCGGTCAGACAGAGACCGTATCGGTAGCCCGGTGCAGTAAAGGCGAAATCGGCGTGTCATCCGGTTCTGTGTGGCGTCCGTATACGGATTTATTTGCGGACAACAGTTATTTTCAGTCGCTGGAAAAGGAGCCGGATATTTTCGATTTGTTCAATTCGGAAAAAATCACCGGCTGGCTTGCAAATAAATGAATTTTATATAAGGAGGAACAACATGAAATTGACGAAACCTGCGGAACACATGACCGTATCGGAGTTGGCAGGGTATATTGACCATTCCGTATTAAAACCGCAGTTTACCCTGCAGGAAGTACGCGAGCAGATAACGGCCGGCATCAGATTCGGCTGCAAAACTGTGTGTATAAACCCTGCCAATCTTCCCGTTGCGCAGGAATTGTGCAAAGGATCCGCGACAGGTATCTGCGTAACATGCGATTTTCCATTCGGGGCTTCTTCAACGGAAAGCAAAGTTGCACAGGCGGAAATAATCCTCAGAAATAACACAAAAATCCATACAGTGGACGAGATTGATATGGTCTCGAACTACGGACTTATCCGCAGCGGAGAATGGACGGCGTTCGGTAACGATATAAAAGCGGTTGCGGATGCAGTTCATAAATCCGGTGCCTCCATAAAAGTCATTCTGGAGACGGATGCGCTTACACTTGATGAGATTGCAAAAGCATCGGACGCAGCCTGTACAGCCGGAGCTGACTTTGTGAAGACGTCCACCGGTTTCTATACCGAAGGAGAAGTAAAAGGCGCGACGACGGAAGTCGTCAAAGTTATGCTCGATGCCGTCCACGGCAGGTGTAAAGTCAAAGGTGCCGGCTGCATTCGGACTCAGGAGCATTTTTTCGAACTGATCAATATGGGAATAGACCGGATGGGAATCGGTTACCGGTCGACGCCGGTTGTCCTCGGTTATATGCAGTGAATTCGGAAGAGAGATATGTTGCATAATGTAAATATTCAGCATGTCTCTCTTTATTTATGTACTGAAATGTTATTTTTTTATATTTTTAATGACAAAATTTAACGTCTGCTGTTTATTTTCCGTATTTTTTTTGTTATAATATTCAATAATCATGTCGTAAGCGGCTGGATACAAACCTTCCGCACGAATAAAAAATATATTTTACTGCAGTCCGAAAGAGAGCCGTAAAAGATGGAAAAATAAAGTGAAAAAAATGAATCCTGATGAAAGAAGAAACGAAATCCTCGATTTGCTGAATGAAAATCAGAATATGACGATAACGGAATTATCGGAGAAGCTGGAAACTCAGGAAGCAACAATCCGGCGGGATTTGATTCTGCTGGAACAGAAAAGTCTGATTATACGCACTCACGGGGGCGCTGTGCTGAAAGAACCGTATTCCCCGTGGATGGCTACAAGCCTGTTCGAACGGAGCAGACAGCACAGCAAGGAAAAAAAATGTATTGCCGAATATGTTGCAGAAATAATTCAGAATGATGAAATTCTGATGATAGACGGCGGCAGTACGAATCTTTTTGTTGCCGAGGAACTCCAGAAAAAGGAAAATCTTGTCGTTGTAACCAATAATTCAAATATTGGCGAGACGCTGATGGGGGGAAACGGATTTAAAATCTACCTGACCGGCGGGGAACTTGTGCAGGGACCCAGCACAATGGTCGGTAACATTGCAGAGGAAACCATAAGTCATTTTCGTGCTGATAGGGCCATACTCGGCCTGAACGGTATAGTTCCAGGAGACGGTTATTTTTGCGCACTGCCTCAGGAAGCTGTAATAAAAAGACTGATGTCAAAGTATTCCAGAGAAACAATTCTCGTTGCGGACAGCAGTAAGATGAATGTCCGGTCGTTCTATCTTGTGAACGATTTTTCGCGTGTATCAGAAATTATAACGGATAAAAATATCGACAGGGATACCCTCGATGAATTGGAAGCAAATAATATAAAAGTAATTTCGGTCTGACTATAAGATCTGTTTTTTTCGTTGCAGCACTTTTTTATTGATTACAAAGAATTAGCCTAAAAAACAAAAGCTGAATCAGTAATGATTCAGCTTTTGTTCAAGTGAGCTATTGCAGATTCGAACTGCAGACCCACGCCTTAAAAGGGCGTTGCTCTACCTACTGAGCTAATAGCCCGTATTTCACTTAGGGTGAACGTTGTCTACTATATTCTTTTACCAGGAAAGTGTCAATAACCTGGCATGCATATTCATCCCTGTTTTTTGGAAAAATATTCTGAAAATATGTATTTCTGAGGGGAAAAAAACTATTGTGCAAATAAATGTGCTATACTGAAAACCTGTATGAAACGAGTCGCAGATAAATTCAACATAATAAGAAAGCTGAAGTTCAATCATATTCATTCTTTAAAGCAGCGGATTCTGCTTATGATGATGACGGGCATAGCAGCATGGTGCGTCGTTCTGTTCGTCTTTTATTCATACCTTATACAGGGAGTTGAGCATAATAGAATCGAAAAGGTGATGAATTCCGACTTATATCATATAGCGGATCAAATGGAATCCTCTTACTCGGAATTACTCAGTATGTCGCAGCAGATGCTGTCGACCGGTCCGGTAGGGAGAGGATTCAACAAGTATTTATCGGTAACGGAACATTATGAAAAAATCCGGGAGGCGGAAGACATAACGACGAATATCAACACAATGGCTTTTTCCCACCCGAAAGCGACGCTTCTGGGATATGTGAAATTGAATGACAGAAACGAGATTGTGAATTCAGAATTTACGACAATGCCTGTAAAAAAAGCTGAACCGCGGAGTTTGTCGTCGCTGATACGTATGGGTGCGCTTACTTTCCAGGGAATCCACGTGACATTCAACGCGTTGTCCGACCGCGAAGTGATTTCCGTATTGCGCGGAGCAAAGATGTTTGACGGCGAGTATTTCGTGTATATAGAACAGGTAGACAATTCAGCACGAATGATTACCGATATCTCATCATTGCGTAAAATACCGTACATCTTTTCGCTTTTAAACGAGAACGGTGCTGTATGTTTCAGTACGAATGAAACTTATTTTCCGAAAGGTGTGCAGGTCGCTCTTCAGCCCGGAAAACTCGGAGAATTGGGAAAATACCGGTATGTTGTTGCAAAGAGCAAATTCGGTTTTTATTATATGCTTACCGTCCCATATGCCGATTACTTTAGGGAAGAATATCATTGGCAGCTCGGTACGATGTTCATTCTGGCTATGGGAGTGGCAAGCATCATACTTATTCTTTTTCTGTTTTATCACTTTATTTATCAGCCGGCCCTGTTTCTCGGCCGGGAATTGGAGAAAGTGAAAGCGGGATTGCCGGAAACGCTGCTTTATCATACGAACATAGATGAATTTGATGATTTTATGTTTTCGTTCAGCGACATGAAAAAGAATGTGAGCAGTTTGGAAATAAATTTGAGAAAAGAGGAATGTGAATGCCGGCAGCTTGAATTGGAAAAGTTGTATTATCAGATAAATCCGCATTTTCTTATGAATGCTTTGAATTCTCTGCACTGGATGGCATTGAAAAATCATCAGAAGGAAATGGATGATTACGTTTATCATTTGAATTATATTCTTGGATACAGTCTGGGAAAAATTGAAAAAAAAGCGACGTTCAGAACGGAAATCGTATCTCTTGAAATGTATATTGAGCTTCAGAAAAAACGGTACAATTTCAATGTCTGGCTCGATATACGTATTGATTCCTGCATGGATTGTCCGTGCGCACGTTTAATTCTCCAGCCTCTTGTGGAAAACGCAATATGTCATAATATGGACGATTTCGGAAATTTATGGGTGACGATGACGACAAACGGCAGGGAGATAGTTATTGTGATTGCGGATGACGGCAGGGGGATAAGTCAGATTTCATCCGGTGAACCTGTTGAAATCAGTTCCGGCCGGATGAATAAAGGAATCGGTTTACGGTATGTACAGCTTTCTTTGAAGCAGTTTTACGGTGATGCGTCTGTTTTTGAAATACAGAGCGAAGCGGGCAGGGGAACAACGGTAAAGCTGGTGCTTCCTGTTATGCGGCAGGAGCAGCGGAATGCATAACGTACTTATAATTGATGACGACAAACTTGCACGAGAGGGGATGCGTTCCATTATATACTGGGAAAAGTATAATCTCAGGGTTGTGGGAGATGTCGCGAACGGCATGCAGGCTCTTGAATTTCTGAAAGGACATCAGGTCGATCTTGCAATCGTGGATATTTCCCTTCCGCTTATTTCGGGATTTGAATTTATAGAAATAAGCAAAAAACAGTTTCCCTCTCTGAAATATGTTGTGTTGAGTTTTCATGAAGATTTTGAAAACGTTCATAGTGCAATGCAGTACGGCGTATTGGATTATATTTCGAAATTGCGGCTTGAAGAGACCGACTGCGAAAAGACGTTCAGCAGAATCGGAAAACTGCTGGACAAAGATGAATCCGATGCTGATAGTGAACCGGGAATTTCTGCGGACGATGGAATCACTGATGAAGAAGACGGCCTGTCTCTGAAAGCACTTAATGCAATCAGAGCTGAATGGGGAAAACTGCAGTGGGTATATTGCGACAGAGTGTATTACCGGTTGATGGAAGAGATAAAAAAGTCAGGCATAAGTAAAAGGCAGCTTGAACGGCTTCTTATGTGGATATCGCAGGAATTGGAAATATCGTTCGATTTGATACGGGATGTTCCTTTTCTGAACGAGAGATCCGACGGATTTGACTGGATCGAAGAGTGCAGAAAATATGTATATTATTATGTCGATAAGCTCACTGAATACAGAAATATGAAAGTCTGTATTCTGCGGTCCGTTATGTTTATTAAAAATAATTTCGCTTCCCAGATAACTTCGGAAGAAGTGGCTCAGGCCGTAAATATGAGTCGAAGTTATTTTTCCATCAATTTCAGGCAGGAGACAGGGGATACATTTTACGATTTTCTGAAAAACGAGCGGATTGATTATGCGACGCACATTTTGCGGGCGAAACGGATACGAACCGAAGAACTTGCGCTGCTTGTCGGGTACGAGGATCCGAAATATTTTTCTAAAGTTTTTCTGCAGGAAACAGGGATGAATTGTTCTGAATATGCAAAACAATTTTCTCCCTGATGGGAAAAATTCGTATATTAATTCAGAACAAATGCAGGTTGTTTTCCGTATCCTCAGGATTTAGTATAAAAATAAATAAGGAGGATACAGTGATGAAAAGAACAGCTTGGAAAATATGTTTTCTTCTGACAGGTTCTTTAGTGCTGTTTGCCGCGGGATGTACGAAAAATACGGCGGCAAAGAATACCGGAAAGTCGGGGACGGATACTGGTGTCGCAGATCCGTTTATGAAATTTGATCATGTCGTTGAAGTTCATATCGGACAGATGGCATATCCGACGCTGCCGTTCCCGCAGGGAGATACAAACGAAAATAATGTTTATACGAGATATCTCCTCGACAATTTTAATATAAAAATTGTTGTCGACTGGTCCGCAGCTACGGGCAATGATTACAGCCAGAAAGTGAATATGTGCATAGCGAGCAACACCCTGCCGGACGGCATGCAGTGCGGACGCAAAGAAATGCTTGCGGCGGCGAAATCGGGCATGCTGTATGATTTTACTGATTTGTTTCCGAAATATGCTTCGCCCCAGGTAAAGGCTATCATGGATTCCGGCGACGGTTCGGCGTACACGTATTCGATGTACAACGGACGTCAGATGTGCATGGTCGGTGTGGACGTAGCGGCATCAGGAGAATCCATGGTGAATGTCAGAAAAGACTGGCTTGACAAATACGGCCTCGCGGAACCTGAGACACTCGACGACATAGAGCATATAGCGAAAGTTTTCAAAGAAAAGAAGCCTGCAGGGTCCGCAACAATTCCGATTGCCGGTCCTGATAAAAATAACAGCCTTTATACGAATTTTCTTTCGGCAGGCGTCGCAAACTGCGGTTTTGAACCTGTATTTGCCGCTTACGACGCATATCCCGGATATTGGATAAAAGATTCGGACGGAACGTATGTATACGGAACTAATACAGCGAACAGCAGAAAAGCATTTGCACGTCTTGCAAAATGGTATAAGGAAGGATTGATTGATCCGGAGATGGGTGTCCGCGACAGTTCCGACGAGGAAATAAACGCCGGTCACGTCGGCATGTATTTCTGTGCCTGGTGGAAAATAGGCTACGGTTCTGTTGACGCCTACAGAAACGACCCGCATGCGGACTGGCAGTCCTATATTGTCCGCACTGACGACGGAAAGTGGAATACGAGAGAACAGTGCCCCGTCGCTTCATACATCATATTTAATAAAAATGTATCGGATGATGTCGCGAAAGCGGGCATAATTATTAACAATATATGGGTTCGCGACGAAAATGTTCTGACTACGAAATACGGAAAAGGTACTTCCATATATTGGTATCCGCTGCGTAATTCCATGGGTGCTTTGAACGAATGCGAGGTGACATATGAAAATCTGATGCAGGTTCTTAACGGTGAAAAGACGGCGGAGGATTTCAACGAAACGGGCAGTGCATTTAAACTTCTTTACAACGACTGCCTTTCTCTCAAAGACGGTATAAAAGGCTACAAACAGGGCAGTAACGAACTTTCGATTGAGAATTTTAATATCGACGGTTCCAATTTTCCGCGTCTGTATTCGATTCTTGCGGGCGTAAAGCCTTCTGCGAATGCCCGTCCCGATAAGAGCGTTTACAGCGGATGTTACAGTCAGACTCCCGCCATGGAAATTAAATGGCCGAATCTTGAAACGGCGGAAAAAGAAATAGGCCTTCGCATCGTTACCGGAAAGGACGATATAAGCGCATTCGATGCGTATGTCAAACGATGGAATTCTGAAGGAGGACAGGAAATTACAAAGGAAGTCCGGACTCTGAGTAAGTGAAGTCAGGCAGGTACTGCGGCGGTGAACCGGAACGATTTGCCGCCGCTCCTGTTAAAAAGGAGAATACGGAAATGAAAAAACGAACATCGTTAAGTGTTGAAACACATTACTTTTTCATGTGCATTCCCGGGTTGCTGTGGCTTATTCTATTTTCCATTGTTCCGTTGTTCGGCATTGTTATTGCTTTTGAAAATTACAATCCGGGATTGGGATACTGGAAATCGGCATTTGTCGGATTGGAAAATTTCAAATACTTATTCAGTCTCAGCGACGCAGCACGGGTTATTAAAAATACGATAATTATAGCAGGATGGAAAATTGTGCTTAATATTATTGTACCGCTCATATTCGCGCTTCTTTTGAATGAAGTTGTGAATCTCAGATTTAAAAAAGCGATACAGACAATAGTCTATTTACCCCATTTTCTTTCATGGGTTATTCTGGCAAGCATCATTCTCAGAATATTCAGTCTGGACGGTATAGTAAACCAGGTTGTTTCCCTGTTCGGCGGGAAGCCTGTCATTTGGTTCAGTGAATCGAAATATTTCCGGCAGCTTGCAATCGGAACTGATGTATGGAAGGAATTCGGTTTTAATGCCGTCATTTACATAGCGGCATTGACGGGAATAGATCCGAATTTGTATGAGGCGTCTTCGATAGACGGTTTGGGACACTGGGGCCAGGTGTGGCATATAACTATCCCCGGAATCATGTCCACGATTGTCCTGATGACAGTTTTGGGGCTCGGAAATGCATTGAACGCGGGATTCGACCAGATTTTTAACATGTATAATCCTATGGTGTATTCTACAGGCGACATCCTTGATACGTGGGTGTATCGTATCGGTCTTGTTAATCTGCAGTTCTCGCTTGCAACTACCGCGGGATTATTCAAATCAGTCATCAGTTTTCTGCTTATCACTGTTTCATACTGGTGCGCGTGGAAATTTGCGGATTATAAAATTTTCTGACGGGAGGTCGATGAAAAATGATTAGAGAAAAAACGGCCGGCTCAACGGCTTTCAATACATTTCTGTATGCGTTGCTGATTCTGCTTGCAGTGACGTGTCTGTATCCGTTGTGGTACGCTTTCTGCCTTTCAATATCCGATAAAAGCGCGGCAAATTCCGGTCTGGTAACTATTATGCCGGTCGGTTTTTCGCTTGCTTCGTATAAGGAAATAATGGGGGACGCAAAGTTTTTCAATTCATTCCTCATTTCGATAGAACGGACAGTCTTCGGAACACTGTTTTCCCTCGTCGTGATGATTCTGCTCGGATATCCGCTTTCGAAGACAAAGCGCGAATTTCCGCTGCGCAACATGCTTCTGTGGTTCTTGATGTTCTGCATGCTGTTCAACGCCGGCGCGATTCCGTGGTACATAACGATGGTAAAATATCACCTGCTGGACAGCATAACCGGACTGATTCTCGCAGGCAGTCTGCCGGTGTTTTATCAGATTATTCTCATGAACTTTTTCAAGTCGATTCCCGGAGAACTTGAGGAAGCCGCCCGTGTGGACGGAGCCGGGCCGTGGCGCATACTTATTATGATCATTGTCCCCTGTTCCGTGCCGGTAATAGCAACGATGATTCTGTTCGTGAGTGTAGGATATTGGAACGAATTTTTCCAGGGACTTGTTCTGTCGTCCGGCGACAGGCATTATCCGCTGCAGACATATATACAGCAGATGGTTATAAGCACTCAGAATGTGAGCAACCTTACGCCCGATCAGCTGAAGCTGATGAGCAGACTTTCCAATAAATCACTCGATGCGGCGAAAGTTTTTATAGCGATGATTCCGATGCTTGTCGTATATCCGTTCATACAGAAATATTTTGTACGCGGCATCATATTGGGCGCAATAAAGGGATAAAATGAATACGATAGAAATTCACGAGAACGGTATATACATGGAATGGGGCGTTACTGATGAAAACCGCCTTGTTCTTCTGTATCTGGGGACGACGCCTTTTGTTCCTGAAAACTATGCAGGGGCGGATATAAAAGAATTCGCTCCGGTGGAAATCTCTGTTTCGGGATTGAACTGCCCTGAAGACCGTTTAGGAAATGAAATGATTCATTCATCTCTGGGAGTCCTGCTCGAATATGCCGGGTATGAAAAAATTAACAATGAGAACGGGTCATTGTACTGCTTCCGCACAAAAGATGATTTAACAAAATTAAGCGTATCTCTTTTTTGTCAGTTTTATACAGGCATACCGGCGTTCAGGATGTGGACTGTCATAAGAAATGAAGGAACTGTGCCGCAGGGAATAGAAAGCTGCACGTCGTTTTCTCTGCACGGTTTCGACAGACACGGGGATTTGCCGTACGAAGACAAACTGTACGTTAATATAATTCACAACGGATGGCAGAAAGAATTATCGTGGAGAACCTGTTCGCTGCCGGAGCTCGGTTTGTCGCGTTCGCAAAGACCTGAGCGCGTAAACAGTTCCAAAATAGTGTCCTTTTCGAACACCGGCGCATGGTCGTCGAAAGAGTATCTGCCGCTGGCAGTACTGGAGAACAGAGAGACGGACGAATATCTCGGCTGGCAGATAGAGAACAACGGTTCGTGGCATTGGGAAATCGGTGAACATGCGGGATGTCTCTATTTGAAACTCGCAGGTCCCACCGAACTTTATGCGCACTGGTATAAAGTTCTGAAAAGAGGGGAATCGTTTACCAGCGTTCCTGTGGGAATCGTTTGCGGAAAAGGCACAGCGGAGGATGCTGCAGTCGTTCTGACGCAGTACCGCAGACGAATCAGAAGAAAAAACGATGACGACGAAAAACTGCCCGTTATCTTCAACGACTATATGAACTGTCTGTTCGGCAATCCGTCGACGATAAAAGAGATTCCGTTGATAGATGCGGCAGCGGCGGCAGGCTGCGAATATTACTGCATCGACTGCGGATGGTATTCCGACGGTGCATGGTGGGACAGTGTCGGGGAATGGATTCCTTCCCGCGTACGTTTTCCCGGAGGATTACGATACGTAATGGAATATATCCGCCGCAAGGGCATGATTCCCGGACTCTGGCTTGAGATTGAAGTCATGGGAATGCAGTGTAAAGCCGCATCGCAGCTGCCCGACGAGTGTTTCTTTATCCGTCACGGCAAACGGGTGTGCGATAAAAGCCGGTATCAGCTCGATTTCAGAAGCATGATAGTGCGCAAACGGGCTACGGAAATTGTTAAAAGACTTGTGGAGGAATACGGCGCGGGATATATAAAGATGGATTATAACATCGAACCGGGCATTGGAACTGAGTATGACGCCGACAGTCCCGGCGACGGACTGCTTGGACATGCAAGAGCGTATCTTTCATGGCTAGAGACTATTCTTGAAATGTATCCGTCTCTCGTCATTGAAAATTGTTCGAGCGGAGGCATGCGGATTGATTACGCGATGCTCTCCGGATGCAGTATCCAGTCGACGAGCGACATGGAAGATTACATAATGTATTCGACAATCGCAGCCAATGCGCCTCTTGCGCTTGCACCGGAACAGGCCGCCGTATGGTCGTATCCGATGAAAGACGGAGATAAAGAAGAGACGATATTCAATATGGTAAACGTGCTGATGCTTCGTATTCATCAGAGCGGTTATCTGTTTGCGCTCGATGACGAAAGGAAAAATCTCGTAAAGGAAGCAGTATGTTATTATAAAGAAATACGCGAAGACAAAAAATGTGCGCTGCCGTTCTGGCCGCTCGGATTCAGCAGCTACTCTGATGCATGGGCCGCCCTCGCTCTGGAAGGCAGGAATAAAACGTACCTTGCCGTATGGAAACGCGGCGGCAGCTCCCGTTTTTGTTCTCTGCCGCTTGAACGGTATAAAGAAAAAGAAATTTCGATCCGTTGTGCGTATCCTTCGTCGGAGGAATGTCCGTTCGAGTGGAACAGCAGTTCGGGAAATTTGACAGTGGAATTCGTAAAACCGGTAATGGCGAGATTTTTTGAAATAGACAGGGGGAACGATGATTGTACGTCCTGTACAATCATCGTTCCGGAGTTTGCCGGCCGCAAACTCTGATTCGCGCCGTCCTGGCGCGCAAGCTCCGCTTGACCTTTTAATAGGAGGAAACAGACGTATGCTGTATGAGGAAAAAGGCAGACTTTTAAGACGTTTTGATAAGGAACTGCTCTGCATCGAACCGTGGGGAAAAGATTCCTTCCGCGTCCGCGCTTCAATGAACGGAAAGATACAGGATTTTGAGTGGTCCGCACTTCTGGAAACGGAGAAGGAAAATGCGGAAATAAAAATCGACGGAACGAGGGCGCAGATTTCAAACGGCAGAGTACGCTGTGAACTGCTGCCTTCCGGGAAGATGCGGTTTTATCGCGATGATAAAGTCGTTCTTGAAGAATACGACCGCAACCGTTTCAGAGAAGAGGAGGAAGGATTCAACAGTGCGCTTGAACTCGATCCGCGCACATTCGTTCCTCTCCGCGGTACCGACAATTTTGGATTGACGGTCAGATTTGAAGCCGATAATACCGAACGCATCTACGGAATGGGACAATATCAGCAGCCGTGTCTTGATTTGAAGGGCTGTGTGATTGAACTTGCGCAGCGTAATTCGCAGGCAAGCGTGCCGTTCATGATTTCAAATAAAGGATACGGTATGCTTTGGAACAATCCTGCTGTCGGCAAAGTTTTTTTCGGAAAAAATCTCACCGAGTGGACTGCAAAATCCACAAAACAGCTTGATTACTGGATTACGGTCGGAGATACTCCCGCTGAAATAGAAGAGAACTACGTGTCGGTGACCGGTACCGTGCCTATGATGCCGGAATTTGCTGCCGGTTTCTGGCAGAGCAAACTGCGGTATCAAACGCAGGATGAAATCATGAAAGTAGCGCGTGAGTACCGGCGGCGGAATCTTCCAATCTCCGTAATCGTCTGCGACTATTTTCACTGGCCGTATCAGGGCGACTGGAAATTTGATCCTGTCTACTGGCCCGATCCTGAAAAAATGGTGCATGAGCTCGAAGCTATGGGAATAAAGCTGATGGTTTCCGTATGGCCGACGGTGGAAAAGGACAGTGAGAATTATAAGGATTTGTACGAACGCGGAATGATTGCCCGCTCTGAAGCGGGAAACCGTAATCACCTGGGAAATGCGTCGTTCCTTGACGTTACGAATCCTGAAACGCGTTCGTATGTCTGGAACATCATAAAAAAGAATTATTACGACAAGGGAATCCGCATCTTCTGGCTTGATGAAGCGGAGCCTGAATATACCGATTACGAGTATGACCAGTACCGGTATCAGCTGGGATCCGATTTGGAAGTAGGCAACGTTTATCCGAGATTGTATGCGGAAATGGCGTATGACGGAATGACTGCTGCCGGACAGGAGAACGTCATAAACCTTATCCGGTGCGCGTGGGCGGGCTCCCAGCGGTACGGCGCGCTTGTCTGGTCGGGCGACATCGATTCAAGCTTCACTGCACTGCGTAATCAGTTTACGGCCGGTCTGAATATGGGGCTTGCAGGCATTCCGTGGTGGACCACCGATATCGGCGGATTCCACGGCGGCAACATACATTCGCCCGCGTTCAAAGAATGTCTTGTCCGCTGGTTCCAGTACGGAGCGTTCTGCCCGGTGTTCAGACTTCACGGTGACAGGGATCCGCAGCAGCCTCCTCTTTCCGCGACGGGCGGCGGAAGAACACCGAGCGGAGCCGATAACGAAGTCTGGTCGTACGGGGACGAAGTTCTGAAAATATGCACGAAGTATATGGAACTGCGCGAAAAGATGCGTCCGTACATTATGGAGCAGATGAAGAAAGCACACGAGAAAGGCACGCCCGTGATGCGGCCCCTTTTCTACGATTTTCCGTCCGACGAGACATGCTGGAAAATCGAGGACGAGTATATGTTCGGTCCCGATATAGTTGTCTGTCCTGTCCTCCATGCGGATGCGCGCAGCCGTCTTGTGTATCTTCCCGACGGAGACTGGATTGAACTCGATACAGGTAACGGGTATGCAGGCAGAAGTACTTTCGAGACAGCCGCTCCGCTTGACAGTATGCCGGTATATATAAAGAAAGATTCCGCGGTACTCAACCAGCTTGACTGATGCCGCCGGTTAATAACGGGCAATGCGGACGGCCCTCCTGTCCGCGCTGCTCTCCGTTTTGCAATGCTGTAAATTTCTGACGAAATGTGATATGTTCAGCATATGTCACCATTGAAACGGATTCTTCTGCTCGCTACCGGCGGCACTATCGCATGCAAACGTACCGACGGCGGTCTCACGCCCGTTATTACGTCCCAGGAACTGCTTTCGTACGTGCCTGCGGCAAGGCAGTTCTGTAAGGTGCATACGGTGCAGCTTATGAATATAGACAGCACGAACATGCAGGCCGAGCACTGGCTTTTAATCGCCGCCGCCGTTGAAAAAAATTACGACTCGTACGACGGGTTTGTAATAACGCACGGCACTGACACGATGGCATATACCGGGGCGGCTCTTTCGTATCTTGTGCAGAATTCCCTTAAACCGATTGTTATTACGGGTGCGCAGAAACCTATCGACATGGATGTGACCGATGCGCGTACGAATCTGCTCGACAGTCTCCGCGTCGCATCCGACGGGCGTGCGTACGGCGTGAACATCGTGTTCGACGGAAAACTGATTGCAGGCACGCGCGGCAAAAAGGAACGGACGCACAGCTACAACGCGTTTTCGAGCATCAACTTCCCGTACCTTGCGTCGGTTCAGGACGACAGGTGCATATTTTATATCGATGATAAAAATCAGCAGACAGAAAGCGTCCGGTTTTACCATACTCTCGACGAGAGAGTGACGCTTCTGAAACTTATCCCGTCGATGGATGCTTCAGTACTCGATTACATGGCGGAGCGCTACGATGCGGTTATTATTGAATCGTTCGGCGTCGGTGGTCTTCCTTCATACAGGTCCGGCGATTTTTATAATGCGATTGCACGCTGGACTGAGCTCGGAAAGACAGTCGTCGTGACGACTCAGGTGCCGCGAGAGGGCAGCAACATGACGGTGTACGAAGTGGGGCGGGGAATCAAAAAGGATTTCGGTCTGCTTGAAGCGTATGACATGACGCTCGAAGCGACGGTGACGAAGCTCATGTGGATTCTCGGGCAGACGGGAGACGCCGCAGAAATCCACCGGCTTTTCTACACGACGATAAACCGCGACATTCTCTGGTCCTGAAATCAGTATATTGAAATGATTGTATAAATCTTACAAAAATAGTACTATTGTCGCACTAATCTCTTTTATCGAAGGAGCATGTAATGAAATACACTGCAGAAGTGGAACATATGTGTCCGCTGGCAAAAGCTGCTTATCACGGGCCGGCTCCCATTCCCGAAGAGGGAAACTGGGTTCAGGCAAAAACAATGGAAGATATTTCCGGCTTTACACATGGTGTCGGCTGGTGTGCACCCCAGCAGGGCGCATGCAAACTGACGCTCAACGTAAAGGCCGGCGTCATTGAGGAATGCCTTATCGAGACAATCGGCTGCTCGGGCATGACTCACTCGGCCGCTATGGCTGCTGAAATTCTTATCGGAAAAACAATCATTGAAGCAATGAACACGGACCTTGTCTGCGATGCTATCAACACCGCAATGCGCGAGCTGTTCCTTCAGATTATCTACGGCCGCACGCAGTCGGCATATTCAAAGGGCGGACTCAAAGTTGGCGCGTCTCTTGAAGACCTCGGAAAGAATCTCCGCTCTCAGGTCGGAACGATGTTTGCAACGCGCAAAACCGGTCCCCGCTATCTTGAAATGACGGAAGGATATGTCGAGCAGGTTGCAGTCGACAAGGACGGGGCCATTATCGGATATAAGACAATCAACTTCGGAAAATTCATGGATGCCGTAAAGGGCGGTATGGATCCGAAAGAAGCTATGGAAAAAGCGCGCACGCACTACGGTCGGATTACTCCGGAAGAGGGCGCTGTAAAACTTGTCGATCCCCGCAAGGAATAAGCCGCAGCTTTACATCTGTGTAAAAGCTGCTCTTGCAGTTTGCATGCAAACTGCTGAGGCTTTCACCGCAAATAAACGATAGCCGCATCTTTGCGGTATATTTTTAAGGAAGAAAATATGGGTACATTATTTGAAGATTATGACAGCCGCATTCCGCAGATTACTAAGACGCTGAAAGAATATGGTATAAAGGATCTTGAAGAAGCCCGCGCTATGTGCAAGGCACGCGGTTTTGATCCGTATGAAATCTGTCAGCAGACGCAGCAGATCTGTTTCGAGGATGCAAAATGGGCGTATGTGCTCGGTTCTGCAATCGCCATAAAGAAAGGTGAAAAAGCGGGCGGAATCAGCGGTTCGGATGCGTCATCCACAATCGGTATAGGACTTCAGTCGTTCTGTCTTCCGGGCTCCGTCGCCGACGACCGCAAAGTCGGTCTGGGACACGGGAATCTCGGCGCACGTCTTCTCTCGGAAGACAGCCAGTGTTTCTGCTTCCTTGCAGGACACGAGTCGTTCGCCGCTGCGGAAGGTGCGATCAAAATCGCAGCCAACGCAAACAAAGTCCGCACGAACAAACTCCGCGTTATTCTGAACGGTCTCGGAAAGGATGCAGCTCAGATTATCAGCCGGATCAACGGTTTTACGTATGTTCAGACGCAGTTTGATTACTACAACGGCGAAGGAACCGATAAAGCGCTTAAGATAGTGCGCGAAGTTCCGTACGGAAACAAGCCGGAGCGCCTTATTGTAAAATGCTACGGTGCCGACGACGTCCGCGAGGGCGTTGCAATCATGTGGCACGAGAGCGTCGACGTTTCCATCACCGGAAACTCAACTAACCCGACGCGCTTCCAGCATCCGGTTGCGGGCACCTACAAAAAGGAACGCCTTGAAGCAGGGAAAAAGTATTTCTCGGTAGCTTCCGGCGGCGGCACGGGCCGCACGCTTCACCCCGACAACATGGCGGCAGGTCCGGCGAGTTACGGCTTTACCGACACGCTCGGCCGTATGCACAGCGACGCCCAGTTCGCAGGTTCTTCATCTGTTCCGGCACACGTCGAAATGATGGGCTTCATGGGCATGGGCAACAACCCCATGGTCGGCTGCACCGTCGCATGCGCAGTAGCTGTGGCACAGAGCTTCAAGAAATAAAAAAGCGATTATTTTGTGAATAGAGCTGCAGCCGAAGGCGAGTTCAGGCTTTGCCTGAACTCGGTAAGCAAATCGGCCGTGCCGATTTGCGACCTGCACCGTCGCATGCGCAGTAGCTGTAGCACAGAGCTTCAAGAAATAAAAAAGCATATATGATGTGAATTCAGGTGCCGGACATTCTCCGGCACCTGTTTTTTTTATACATAATTATTCAGGGTTTTCCGCATAAGGATGAGTTTTTGAGCGCCTGAGGCTTTGAATAATTGCTCCGGAAGACCTGTTTCATATGTAGGGGGACAAATCACGATGAAAGTAAATCATCATCCTTTGCTACAGAAGAAAATCTTTGCAAATTCCGGACATAAATATAAGCATTCTCGTGATTCACAATTATGTGATATTATATTTGAATAGGAGGGAGCGATTATTTATCAGATTACAAACAAAGTACTGGCTGCTTCGCTGAAAAAGATACTCGAGACAAAATCTCTTGATAGTGTAACTGTCTCTGACATAACGAATGATTGCGGTGTGACTCGCCAGACCTTCTATTATCATTTTAAGAACATTTATGAACTCATTGACTGGATATTTACTAATGAAGCGGCGAAGGCTCTTGATTCGGCACGCAACGTATATCGGTCATGGCAGGAAAGTTTTCGACAGATATTTGAGTATCTGCTTGCAAATAAAACCTTAATTTACAGGACATATCATTCGAATGCACGGGAGCATCTTAGGAAATATCTCAATGGGGAAGCCTTTGACTGTCTTGTAGTTGTTTTTGATGAGTGGGCATCAGACTTCAATCTTCTTGTACCTGAAAGTGAAAAAAAATTCTTTGCTACTTTTTATATGCATGCTTATGTTGGCATCCTGTTGGATTGGATTGATACAGGCATGATGGATAAACCTTCCTCAATAATTGATAAACTAAGCAAAATCATATGGAATTCCCCTAATGAGTGGATGCGGAAATAATTATCAGGTGAAATTTTTGCGTAATTTGTTTTCCTTGCATTTGTCAAACGGATTGGTTTAACAGAACTGCTTTACACATCAGGTGGAATGTAAAATAAGTAGACACCACAAACAAATTGTCCATTGATGGTGAAAGTTTTCATTATTATCCTTACTCATAGAAATTTTACGGAGGTGTAAATGAATACCATTTACCAGACAATGTATCATGCCCCTGCGCCGGAAGGTATTGAGAAAAAGAAGGCTTTTATCATCGGAGGAGGAATCGCAGGTCTTTCGGCTGCGGCATTCCTGATCAGAGATGCTGCGATGCCCGGCGGAAACATTACGATTTTCGATACTCATACCGATGTCGGCGGGTCTATGGATGGCACGATGGGAGAGAAGGGGTATCTGTGCCGCGGCGAGCGCGAGCTCGAGCCCACCATGGAGTGCTTGTGGTATCTGTGCGCCCAGACGCCGTCGCTCGAGAATCCCGGACGCACAGTGCTCGACGATATTGTCCTCTTCAACAAAGACGAGCCGCAGCACAGCGAGGCACGGGCCTTCGTCCGTCAAGGGCACATCGTGAGCGACATGCACAATCCCCACCTCACCAAGGAAGACGGGGACGATCTTACGCGGCTGCTCCTGACGCCGGAGTCGGAGCTCGAGGACATTACGATCGAGCAGTTCTTCAAGCCGAGCTATTTTCAATCGAATCAGTGGCTCGATTTCCACACGAAACTTGCGTTCAAACCAATCCATAGCGTGATGGAGATGCGGCGGTATATTCTCCGTTTCTTCGCCGCGACCCGGACAGAGTACAACGAGAGCATCCTTCACACGAAATACAACGAGTACGACGCGATCATCAAGCCGGTCAAGGTCTGGCTCGAGCAGAGCGGAGTCAAATTCGAGTATGGTACCGAGATCACCGAGATAGAGATGGACAGCGCCTGCAATACCGTCCGTGATCTGACTATCAGGCGGAACAGCACTCTTGGCCATATCGCCGTCCGCACGGGGGACATGGTGTTCTTTACAAACGGATCAATGACTCAGAGCACGGCCTTCGGCGACAACGGCACGGTCGCCCTGTTTGATCGAAGCGGCAAGAATCTGGGGGCATTCGACGTATGGAAGAAGCTCGCGGCGAAGAATCCCAAGTTCGGCAATCCCGGCAAATTCCTCAGCAGTATGGATGAAATGACCTTTGTTTCTTTTTTCCCGACAATCAAGGGGTATCCTCAGTTCGTCAGAAAAATCGAAGAAATGACCGGCAGCAGGGCGGGGACGGCGGGAGCAACTTCAATAAAGGACTCGAATTGGGAGATAGGGTTCATCCTGCATCACAAGCCGTTTTTCCCTGGCCAGGCCGACGACGTTGATGTCTTCTGGGGAAACGGCCTTCAGCCGCATCGCGTAGGCAACTATATCAAAAAGCCGATGCTCGAGTGCACCGGTGACGAGATATTGACGGAGTTCTGCTATCATATGGGCCTGCTCGACATGAAAGACGAACTTCTCAAACACACCTTCGTCTCGGTTGCCGCAATGCCGTACATTACGAGTCAATTCTCGCCCAGAAAAATTTCAGACAGGCCGCGTATTGTACCCGAGGGGTGCACCAATATCGCCTTCCTCGGTCAGTACGTCGAGGTAGATGACGACGTAGTCTTTACCGTAGAGACGAGCGTCCGTACGGCCCTTGAAGCGGTCTATAAGCTCACAAAACTCGATAAGGCGCCCCTGAAAGTTGTCCCTTCCCAGTACGATCTCCGTCAATGGGTTTATAGGTTTAGAACCGGTATCAACAAAACAGAGGGTGAGATCAAAGAAAGCGACCTGCCGTCGATAAAGATGACCGATCTTTTCAGTCTCAAGAAAAAAATTGCCAGGATACTCAATAATGTCCCAATTCCTGAACTGCTTTTTTCAGGTCGCGATAGAAGTGTACTTCAAACAGAATCCGTTCTTCATCCGAAGGCGCCGTTAGACACCGATAAATAGCCGGGGCATACGCAGCAGTAGTATGAAAGGGGGGCTGGCAGAAAGCGGCAGCTCCTTTTCATACTACTGCTGCATATTATTACATTTCTTTTTTTTGTGCCGATTGGAGCACTGCGGATATAGATGAATCTATAATAGTTGTTATGTATGTTACAATTTTTTGTTTGTCGATTTTACCTTCATAAAAACTTTCATCAATAATGAGTCCTGCTATGAGTTCCGCATATCCATTGCAAAGGAACGAGATGAAATCGGCAGAGATTTTATATTTCTTTTCTTCCATGCATCTGCCGACATACAAATGGACAATTGCAAAAAAGTCTTTATAAAATATTTTTTTGAGTTCCAGGGGACCGATGAAATCGAGTGCACATTTTAATATTTTTTTATTTTCTTCTATGTATTCTATAACAAAAATAATAGCATCCTGCATATTCGTCAGCAGATCATACTGCTTTACTATGTCGATTGCTTCCTGATTGAATGTCCACTCCAGCAGCGCATATATGTCGTTGAAGTGGTAATAGAATGTCTTTCTGTTGACTTTACAGTCGGAGGTGATGTCGCTGATTTTTATTTTATTGAATGGCTGGTTTTCCATCCGCTTTTTCAGCGCCTCCGCAAACATCTTTCGCGTATTCTGGCTGGTTACTTCATATTTCATACTTCTGGATCCTCTATCATCTATTATTCATCAAATTCTACAAGTTATCCATACATTGATGAATAATAGATGACTTGACGGATTTACCGGACATCTGCGGTATTGCCATAAAAAACTTAGCCGGGTTGTACGCGCTGCTATTTAAACTTTCGAAAAATACACCAACACTTCATGAGGAATTATCTTTGCAATCAACCTGTAACACTTGTAAAAAAAATGGGGAGTATAAACGCCCCTGTTTCTCCGGGCAAGCCGCAATGCCCTTCGCGTGACTTTTTTTATATTGAGAAACGGCAGCAGGTTAACTATACTTTTATGTTCGCAGGGAGCTGCCGGCATCGTGAACATTTCGGTTCTCATATTGCCGGGACAAAGCGCAAGCACATGTATCCCGTCCTGTCTTAGTTCTGCCCGCAATCCCTTTGTAAAGTTATACAGATATGCTTTTGTTGAACTGTATACAAGCATGTCGGGTGTAGGTGCAAATCCGGCTACGGAGCATACGTTTATGATTGCACTTCCTGACTTCATGTACGGTAGGGCAAAATGTATCAACGCAGTGGGAGCTATGGAATTTAAGCTGATCATCTTCTCCTGCATCTGCAAATCAAGACTTCTGAAACTGTTGCTGGCAACCATCCCTGCATTGTTTATCAGTAACCGGATGTCCGGTTTTTCTGCGGACAAAGTAAACTCTATTGCCTTTATTTCGTCAACCGCAGAGAGATCAACGGACAGTATTTTGAATTTCCTTTGGGGATATGATTTAACAATTTCCTCAAGGCGGTCTTTCCTGCGTGCAATCAGCCAGAGCTCTTCAATATCCGGCCGTTCATCAATGACCGCTCGAACAAATTCTTCTCCCAATCCGGAAGAAGCCCCCGTGATAATCGCTACAGACATTATTCAATACCTCCTGTTACGACAAAGAACGCGATATTTTATAAGCCTCATGGATTGCATCTTTTATGCGTCCGGGTTTAAAGGCATCTCCCGCCACAAATAATTTTTCGCAGCACCCTTTCAGTTCGTCCGTAATTTTGTTATTGCTGCGTACACCCAGAGACAGCACGACTGCGTCAAAACGAAGAATTTCCCGTACGTTGTTTTTCTGCACAAGAACAAGTTTATGATCTTCAATCCGTTCCAAACGGCGTCCGGGCAGGAATGTTGTTTCCCCGTTGTTCAGGGTCTGCATCACATCCCAAACACTGATATTGAACGCTCCGGGGGCTATCTTTTCAGCCATTTCAATAACTGTTACCCGGTTCCCCTGTTTCACCAATAATTCTGCTGTTTCAATACCCGTCATGCCCGAACCTACTACTGCGACATTCTTATGAAGCAGCTGCAGACTACCGTCCAATACAGGCACTACCGTAGTGACATATTCGTTTTCCGCACCGGGGATTCTCGGCTTAACACAGGATGCACCGGAAGCAATAATAACGGCATACGGATGATAAGAGTCCACTAGCTGCCGGTCAGCACTCGTGCCGTACAGTATTTCGGCTCCATTTTTACGAGCCTGATGTTCCAAATCCTCATAGCACCACGCGATTCTGTTTTTGTGCGGCGGTTTTTCTCCGAGCCGCAGCTGACCTCCCGGCGCTGATTCTTTTTCCAGTACCGTAACGTCAAAATCCCGCGCGGCGAGTTCCCGGGCTCCAGTCAGGCCGGCCGGTCCCGCTCCGATAATGACGATTTTCCGTCGCCGGCCGTCTTCGGGCGGAGTGAGGGGAGTCTGCCTTTCACGGCAGGTACGGGGGTTGACGGTGCATTCTACCGGCTTGCCGTTTATGAGCCCTTTTTCATAACTTTCCATGCAATACAGGCAGCCTATGCAGCGCTGGATGTCTTCTTCGTTTCCGTTCTGTGCTTTTACCGCCCAATACGGATCTGCGAGCAGCGGCCGTGCGAGCCCGATAAAATCCTGTACGCCATCCGAAATAAGTCGTTCGGCCAGCTCCGGTGTGCGTATGACGCCAACTGCAATAACAGGAATGCTCACTGCATCCTTCACCGCTTTTACCAGTTCCCTGCGCCATCCCTGTTCAAAACTGTTCGGCTCCTGAATCATAAAATGGGTATCAGATGTGCCCACCGTTACGTCGATGGCATCCGCGCCAAAGCTTTCAAGGGCTTTGGCGATTTTTACTCCCTCCAGCAGATGGATGCCCTGTTCCGGGTATCCGATTTTTTCATAAAATTCATCAACGGTCAGGCGGACAATAACGGGGAAATCCTTCCCGCATCTTTGATGGATCCCTCCGATTAATTCCTGAAGAATGCGGACGCGGTTTTCAAAACTGCCGCCGTATTCGTCGCTGCGGATATTTGTATAGGGACTGAGGAACTGATTCAGGAGATAGCCGTGGCCCGCATGAAGTTCCACTCCGTCGGCGCCTGTCTTTTTTACCCGCCCGGCAGCATCAATGAATTGCCGTATAATACGATGGACGTCCTCCGAAGTGAAAGGACTTATTTTCTGATTGGCGAAAGGTGACAGTCCCAAACCGGCCGGTACGTTGCTCGGCGCGCGAAGAGGTTTCATATACTTTTCCATCAATTTGATCATTTTGGGATCGTTCAGGGAATCAATATCGTATTTACTTGTGATGGAAAAAAACAATTTCCAATATCCGGGAATGACTTTGGCAAGCCGTTCATTCATACGCCAGAATGTAGGAAAAAGTACGACATTCTGGCGGCCCGGATGATGAAGTTGAACGAATATTTTTGCGCCGTCTTTATGTACCTCATCCACCACCTGCTTGAAGGGCTCGATATATGTATCCGAAGACATCGACAGCTGACCGGGAGCAACGACGCCGTCGTTTTCGTTGATGCGCGTGTACTCCGTTATTATCAGTCCGACGCCGCCTTTTGCCCGCTCCCCGTAATAGCCGGCGGTATCTTCGCTTGCTTTACCGTTGTGGTGAGATACATCCACTCCCATCGCTGTCATAACAACGCGATTTTTTATCACTGTATTTCCGATTTTACAGGAAGAAAAAAGTCTGCCATATTTCATTTAAGTACCTCCCGCGTGACATGCAAAATATCAGATACTTGAAAAATCTCTTCTTCTATGTATTATAATTATTGAAAGCACCGATCAAGCTGCAAAAAAGTGAATTAGTCAAAATTTGGACAAAAACAGGAATTTGCAAAGTGAGAAAACGCTTATGAAATACGATATAACAAAAACAATAACAAAGGGCGCACAGCGGACTCTTTACGCACTATCCGGCGCTATGTTTCTGCTTCTTGAGAAAAATGATTTTGAGGGAATAACAGTAAATGAAATATGCACCTTTACGAATTACCCGAGAGCCACTTTCTACAATTACTTTGACGATAAATATGATTTATTGAATTACTGCTGGTATCGGCTGGAACAACGCATCGAACTCGACGATTATACGGGAATAGCACCGGAAGAACGGATATATGTTTTCTTTGACCGTATATACGATCTGCTTGACAGCGAAATAACAGCTGTTCAAAAAATTTTAGAAAAGAACACCGAATCAGGGTACATGTTCAACAGTTTCAGAATATATTTGGGCAGGAGAATGGTCGAAATATTTCGGGGATGTATATCGTCAAATAATTATTCGATTCCGAAAGAAATTGTCGCTGACCATTATTGCAATACGCTGCTTCTGATCCTGAAGTGGGCATTCCGGAAAGATCTCAGCTACAGCAAAACTCAGGCACACAAATATTTATACTATCTGCTCCGTTCATAACATGGGAAAGTCAATATTGGTGCGGTCTCCGAATATCATGAATCCTCAGGCAGCAGCTTTTACCGCAGCCATCTTTTCCCTGTAAACGGATTGTTTTTCTGTACGAGGAACTAAGCGGAATCTCTTCCGGTAATCAGAAAGATTCCGTGTATATTTACCGTACTTATTTGTCGATCTGTTCTTTTGCCAGATTATCCTGGATGAACCTGAGTTTCAAATCCTTAAGTTCCTGCGACATCGACACTTTGTAGATGTGCGGATTGAGGATGCGCTTGTACGATTCGTCGAACGATGCAAGCTGTTTCTGCATTGTCTCGCGGCTCAGATGAAGCTGTTCCGCATCGGGAAGACGCGGCTGTATCCGTTTGCCTGCGGACAGACGCTGCTTCAGAAGCGGTTCCACGCGGGACGCGCTGAACATGAACTGCCGGTAGTCTATCATCGGATGAAAATAATGATACTCTCTGCCGGCTTCTATTTTTTCGTCTTCCAGCGTAAGTATGTCGGCGGCTGCCATATCGTTTTCGTCGTAAAGACGGTAGACATTCTTGATTCCGGGGTTCGTCATTTTTGCGGGATTGTCCGAGAACTTCATGGCCGGAATCATTTTGTCGGTTTCCTTGTCGTGACGCGCCGCAAGTTTGTAAACGCCGGTGAACGATGATTCTGTTCCGCCGGTAACCATGTGGGTGCCTACGCCCCAGCTGTTTATCGGTACTTTCTGCGCGATGAGCGTGCTGATTATGTCTTCGGTGAGTTCGTTCGATACGGAAATTTTAGCCTGCGGAAATCCCGCTTTGTCGAGTTCCCTGCGCACTTCCGTCGTAAGGTACGAGATGTCGCCGGAATCGAGCCGCACGCCGAAATTATATCCTTTCGCAACGAGCTCGCCTCCTGCGACGATGGCGTTTTTTATGCCCGACCTGAGCGTGTCGTACGTGTCTATGAGGAACACGGAGTTCTGCGGATAGATTTTTGCATATGCGCGGAACGCGGCGAGCTCGGACGGAAAAGACATAATCCACGAGTGCGCCATAGTTCCCATGACGGGAATCCCGTACAATTTTCCGGCCAGCGTGTTGGACGTACCTGCCGCGCCGCCGATATACGCCGCGCGCGATGCGCTCATCGCACCGTCGGGCCCCTGCGCACGGCGGAGGCCGAATTCCATAATGCCGCCTTTATTGCTTGCAAGCCAGACGCGCGCTGTTTTTGTCGCTATGAGGCTCTGAAAATTTATGTGGTTCAGGATAAGTCCCTCGACGATCTGCGCCTCAATAAGATTTGCATGGATGCGGACGAGCGGTTCCTGCGGAAAAATAACGGTGCCTTCGTCCATGGTGTACAAATCGCCCGTAAAGCGGAAATCCCTGAGATAGTCGAGAAAACCCTGCTCGAATATTTTCTGAGAAGCAAGATAGTCGACGTCGGATTTGCTGAAGTGAAACGACGTGATTGCGTCGAGCAGCGTTTCGTTGCCGGCGAGAACGGAGAATCCCCCGTTGAACGGATTGCGGCGGAAGAACATGTCGAACACGACTTTCTGATTCATGTTTTCCTTCCAATATCCCTGCGCCATCGTCAGTTCGTAAAAATCAGTGAAGAGCGCGCTTGTTATACAGCTGTTTTCAACAGGCTCGTTCGCATTTTCAGGTTGTGCCATACTAAATACCTCTTACAGTAAAATGATTGATTGAAGGGAGGTTTTTCGAGCCTGCATCCGGCATCCGTCTGCAGCCTGCATTTCCCTGAGACAGTGATATTGTAGCTTTTTTGCGGTATTTAGTCAAAAAGCGCCGCACGAAGCACGAATAAGAGCTGCCGTGCGTAAGCGCGGACTGTCAGACCTGCAGTTCGTGCATCCGGTAGAAAACGCCTTTTTTCCGCATCAGCTCGTCGTACGTACCGTATTCCCCGATGATACCGCCGCCTATGACCGCTATATGGTCGGCGTTGCGGATTGTCGAAAGACGGTGTGCGACAATAAGCGTCGTACGCCCCTTAATAAGATTCTGCACAGCATCCTGAATCTTCTTTTCACTCACGGAGTCGAGCGCGCTCGTCGCCTCGTCAAGAATAAGAATCGCAGGATCCCTGATGAACGCGCGGGCTATGCTGATGCGCTGCTTCTGTCCGCCGCTCAGATTGTTTCCGTGCTCGCTTACCATCGTGTTGAGTCCGTCCGGCATGTCGGCAATAACGTCGTCGAGGTTCGCCGCCTTAATAATTTCCCGAAGCCGTTCGTCGCTGATGTCGTCTTTTCCGTACGTGATGTTTTCCCTGATTGTGCCGGTAAAAAGAATCGACTGCTGCGGAACAACGGAAAGATGCGTGCGGTACGATTTCATGTTAATCGACGAGAGGTCGTGTCCGTCTATCAGTACCTGTCCCGTCACCGGTCTCAGAAAGCCGATGACGAGATTCAGTATGGTGGATTTTCCAGCGCCTGAGCCGCCGACGAATGCGACGGTGCTTCCCCGCGGTATGTCGAGGTTGATTCCTTCCAGCACGGGGACGCTGCTGCCCGGATATGAGAAACCGACGTTTTTCAGTTCAATGTGACCGTCGACTTTCTCCAGCTTCGGCTTTTTGTCGCTGTCCTCAATATCGCCGCTCAGCAGTATGTCGCCCACGGAATCGACTGATTCGAGTCCTTTCGTGATGACGGGGAGCAGCCCGATGACTGCGGAAATCTGCCCGACAATAGTCGTGAAGTAGCTCTGGTACATGACGACGTCGCCGATCGAGATTGCACCGCGCGAAGCCATGACGGAGCTGAACGCGAGACAGATAACCTGAAATATCTGGAAGCACACCCAGCTTACGCTTCCGAACAGCGTCTGAATCATGTCGAGCTTGAGTCCGCTTTTCGCAACGTGTTCGAGCTGTCTGTCCATTTTTTCCGTTTCCCTGTTCTCCAGCGCGTGCGCGCGGGTCACGGGAATCAGTTCGACCATTTCCATAACGCGGGCCGAAGTTTCTTCAATGTCGCGCCGGAACACGGTGTTGTATTTTTTTATGCGTCCCTTGAAAACCGTCATGATGACTACTGCAACCGGTATTGTCACCGCGAAAAAAACAAGTATGATGCGGCTCTTGAACGCGACTATGAAAACGGACACGGTAATATTCAGGATGATTGCAAGCATAGTGATGAAAAGCTGCGACGACAGCGTTTCAATCTGCTCGACGTCGCGCATGATTTTGGACTGCAGACGACCGCTCTGCATTTCCGTGTGGTACGAGATTGACAGCTGCTGGAGTTTCCGCACGAGCGCACCGCGCAGCTCGAGTTCGACGTTGCGCACCGTTTTTGCATAGAGCCACGTGTGCAGATAATTCGTCGGTACGTTCTGCGCGATGAACAGAATCATAAAAAGCGTATTGATAAGAATCGTCCTGAGCGAGCCGGCTGCGTTGTTCGTCGCCGCGTTTATGATATTTGCGGTAACGACGGGCAGGGCCCACGTGGGGGAATGTTTTATTATGAAGAAAACAATCGAAAAAGACAGATCGGTATAATGTCCCTTGTACAGTCCGAGCAGTGTGCGGAGGCTGTGCCCTTTTTCACGCTTAAACGTTGAAAGGAATTCTTTTTCAGCGTTGTCGAGTTTTTCTTCCGTGTCGGAATTTTTTTTGTACGTATCCTGCTGCGTCATAATTTTTTCTCCATGACGATACCGTCCGCGGCTCTTTCTCCGTCTGGAAAAAATCCCCGAATGCGGCGCGTCTCGCGGAATCCGTACTGCGTGTAAATATGCAGAGCATTTTTCCATGTTTCGTTTACGAGCAGAACAGCCGTTGTAAGTCCGGGATTGTGTTCGGCGAACCATTCCATGGAATCGGAGAAAAGACTGCGTCCGGTTCCCTTTCCGCGGTACTGCGGAAGAACGGCAAAGGAACTCAGGTAGATGACAGGACCGTCGGCGGCGTATGTGCGTGAGGCGGAGTGGTTGAGCGAAAAATCGCCGTCGTCTTTCGGAACGGCAGCCCGGCGCTCTGCGGAAAAATATCCTGCCGCATTGTGCGTCGCCTCGTCCTCGAATATGATGAAACAGTTTCCGCAGACGCGTATGCGTTCGGCAAAAACCGATTCCGTTTCCTGTATCGCGGGTATAAACGAAGCTTTTTCAATTTTCATAACAGCACTCAGATCCCGTTCTGTAACCCGTCTGATAATCATGAGTTTTATTATAAGGAAGTGCAGGGAAATGTCCATTGACAAATTTGAGATTTCTGCATACCTTTTGTTCAGAATGCTTTTACAAAATGATTTACCGAAGTATGAAACGTATCTTATGCATTCGTTTCTTGAAGTAATGAATACGACAACCCGTCTGCCTGAGTCGCTGAAATATATCCAGCACGGAAGCACGTCTGTCTATGAGCACAGCGTGAATGTCGCATGCACAAGCCTGAAAATTGCATTTGTGCTGAAAAGTATGCTGCATTTTCAGGTGGACGAACATTCGCTTGTCCGGGGTGCGCTTCTTCACGATTATTTTCTCTATGACTGGCACGAAAACGAATCATGGCACAAATGGCACGGATTTCGTCATCCGTTCTTTGCGCTTATGAATGCTCGTGAGGTCTGTTCCCTTACGCCGACGGAAGCAGACATAATCGTCCATCATATGTTTCCGCTTACGCTTGTTCCCCCGCGCACGCTCGAAGGGGGCATCGTGATGATTGCGGATAAACTCTGCGCCCTGTACGAAACGTTCCGCATGAACGAAAAGAAAGACCCGTTCTGGGAGCGCCGGTGGTATATTCAGCTTCGTCCCTGCCTTGCTACGATCCGCTCAAAATAGTAAAATAATTACACAATTTTATTTACTTGAATTGGGGTAATTACTATGAACAAGGCTCTTGAAGAACTTAAGGAACGCGGATTTTACGCACAGTGCACAGACGTCGACAGGCTGTCTGCCCGTATGGATGCGGGCCCGATCACGTTTTATGTAGGATGCGATCCGACGGGTCCGAGCCTTCATATTGGACACATGGTTCCTTTTTTTGCGCTTCGTCATCTCCGCGAAGCGGGAAACGTCGGTATTGCGCTCATCGGCGGAGGAACGGCGCGCATCGGCGATCCGAGCGGAAAAACCGAGATGCGCAAAATGATTTCCTACGAGCAGATTGACGACAACGTAAAGCATATTGAAGCGCAGCTCAATAAATTTATCGGTTTCGACAACAAAACCGCGTATGCGGACAACAACAAAAACTGGCTCGCCGATCTCAACTATATCGATTTTCTCCGCGACATCGGCTCGTGCTTCAGCGTGAATAAGATGCTTTCGTTCGAAGCGTACAAGCAGCGCCTTGAGCGCGGACTTTCCTTCATCGAGTTCAACTATCAGCTGCTGCAGGCATACGATTTTTACATGCTGCACCAGCGCCATGACTGCGCGCTGCAGATAGGCGGCGACGATCAGTGGGGAAATATTACGGCAGGCGTCGACCTTATCCGCAGAAAGCTCGGCGGCACGACGGAGCTCAACGATGCGCATGAATGTTTCGGCCTCACGTTCCCGCTCATCCTGCGCGCCGACGGCAAAAAAATGGGCAAGTCCGAGAAAGGTGCGATTTTTCTTGATCCGGCGCTCACAAGCGTGTTCGACTTTTTCCAGTACTGGCGCAATGTCCCTGACGCCGACGTGCGCAGGTTCCTGCTGCTTTTTACGTTCCTCAGCGTAGATGAAATCGATAAAATTTGTGCCGGTGATGTAAACGCTGCGAAAGAGCGCCTTGCGTATGAGGCGACGCTCGTTATCCACGGAAAGGAAGAGGCCGACAGGGCTTTGTCCGGCGCGAAAGCCGCGTTCGGCGGCGAAGGCGACAAATCCCACATGCCGACGGCGGAAGTATCAAAATCAGTCATGCAAGCGGGACTCAATGTTGTTGATTTATTTGCCGCGGCTCAGCCCGGAACGACGAAGAGCGACAACCGTCGTCTTGTGGAGCAGGGCGGAGCATGTGTGAACGGTACAGTCGTCAGGGACATTCATGCAGTGATAACGCTCAAAGATACCGACAACGACGGCGAATTCATCCTTAAAGCCGGAAAAAAGAAAGTTATCAGAGTCATACTGAAGTAACATTTTCTTCATCTCTTCCATGGAGCGGACAGAACCCGGCTCCACGGAAGGTTATTTTGCGTCTTTCCGTAATCAATCCATCAGATAGTTATAATCCGGATCGTTCTCATCCTGTTTCTGCTCCTGCTGCTCTTTTTTAGGCTGAGGTGCATTATCGTTGAGAAAATCAAGATCGAGTGTGAGCGGCGATGCGTTGATGTCGTCGGTAAAGCGCTGGCCCGACTTGTACCGTTCTTTTTCAAGACGGTCGTAAAACAGAGCCGCCGAGCTTGAATTTGAATGAATCGGGCATACTTCCGTCGGTTCCGTACCGGAGAGGAACCACTGAGTCGTAGTGTTGCATTCCGGCGTCGGCAGCAGTCCGCTGTCGGTGCATACGGTGACTTTTACAACGCCCGAAGCTGGGACTGCGAAATCCTTGTACGGCAGATCTTTATGTATTTTTCCCATGAATTCGCCCATAGCGACACCTGCAAGCGTCGCGCCGGTGATGTTCAGACCGAGCGAATTGCCCGGTTTGTCAAAGCCGAACCAGAATGCGGCCGTATAATACGGCGAAAAAGCGACGGTCCATGCGTCCGCCCAGTTCTGCGTTGTTCCCGTTTTTCCGGCAAGCGGCATTGTGAAAGCACGTCCCTTGTCGTTCCGGTAGGTAAGCTGCCTGTCCTGGCCCGCGAGCGTTCCGCTGCGCACCGTATTTTCAAGCATCTGCGTCATGACGTATGCCGTCTGCGGAGAGATGATCTGTATGGCGCTGCCTTTCGCCTGCTGCGCTTTTCGTATATCGAGCTCAGGATTCAGGACTACGTTGCCGTTCCGGTCTTCGACCGTGCGTATCGCCATAGGAGTGACTTCCTTGCCGCTGTTCGCGAAAATTGCGAATGCGCGCGCCATTTCGACGGGGCGGACCGAGCACACGCCGAGTCCCAGCGGATACACGGGCAGAAAATGACGGTCCGCAAGTTCATTCTGCGGAATGCCGAGCAGCGCCGCCGCACGGTTTATCGCCGCGTCGAACCCGATGCCGTCGAGCACTTTGAGCGACGGAACGTTCATCGAGTGGGCGAGCGCATACCACAGCTGCACGTTGCCCTGCCATTCGCCCTTGAAGTTCTGCGGAATGTACGGCGTTCCGTCCGATTTGTGGAACACGACGGGCGTGTCGGAAATTTCCGTGGCCGGTGTGAATTTGCGCGAGTCGATCGCCGCCGAATAGTAAAGCGGTTTGAACGTGGATCCCGGCTGCAGTTTCGACTGGACCGCGCGGATAAGCTGATTGTCCTGAGCGTATTTGCTTCCGCCCACGAGCGCCGTTATGTATCCCGTGTCGTTCTGCAGCGTAATCATCGTGCCTTCGATCGTCGTCTTTTCGTCTTCCTGTTTTGAAATTGTGTTTGCCTTGTTGACGATTCCTACCTTCAGATTTTCGAGGCCAAACATCATCGAGCATACGTCGAGAACAGGATTGATTTGATTGACGAACGTGTCGTTCGCAATCTGACGGGAGCGTTCCTTCGACATTTTTATGCCGGGCAGGTTGAACACGAGGGAAAGGAGTTCCGAAAGCGGAACGTATGTCTTGAATGCGGTTGAGGAACGGTTCGCCTGTTCGCGTTTCCACGTTCTGTTCGCATACGCAATGTAGCGCTGCATAACGTCCGTCGCGGCAGCCTGCTGATTAAGGTCGAGCGTCGTGTTTACGGTAAATCCGCTTGTGTATATGTCCTCGGCTCCGTAAATCATACCGCCGAGTTCGCGGCGCACGTATTCGCTGAACCACGGCGCCTTGTCGTCCCGCATAAAATACGCGGAAGAACTGGTGCGCGTATAATCAAAGCCGGCCCAGTACGTATCGAAAGACTCGTCTGCTTCGGCCTTTGAAATATATCCTTCCTTGACCATCGAGTTGAGGACGTCTTTCTGGCGTTCCATCGCGCGGTTCGGATGATCGAACGGATTGTAGTACGCCGGATTCGACAGCTGAATGACGAGTATGGCCGCTTCCGCCGGAGTTATATCCGCCGCGCTGTGACCGAAGTAGTATTTTGATGCGGCATTAACACCGTACGTACCGCCGCCGAAATAAATCTTGTTAAGATATGTCTCGAGGATTTCATTTTTCGAGCAGCGGCGTTCCATCTGAATCGCCCACCAGAGTTCCTTGATTTTCCGGCGGATAGACATGTCGGTGCGGTCGCAGTAGAGCGTTCCGGCTATCTGCTGGGTGAGCGTTGAACCGCCGCCGAGCGAAAGATGGAGCAGCTTTCCGGCGAATGCGCGCGCGACGGCCTTGCAGGAAAATCCCCGGTGTTCGTAGAAAATCCGGTCTTCCCTTGTCAGGAGCGCGTCTATCATGAGCTGCGGAAGTTTTTCCAGACTGATGATTTCGCGTTTTTCGTCCGATGCGAGCTCCGTGATGAGTTCGCCGTTTATATCGAGCAGTTTTGTCGG
Source organism: Treponema sp. UBA4873 (assembly GCA_002399405.1). GTDB lineage: Bacteria > Spirochaetota > Spirochaetia > Treponematales > Treponemataceae > Treponema_D. Next base: position 604,997 of record DHDP01000018.1, read on the forward strand.
CAGCGCCGTATCAAACTGGGTGATGTATTCACTGTTTTCAATATTCCGCGTTTCAGAAAGTCCCCAGCCGAGCATTCCTCCGAAGATAAGAGCAAAACCGAACAGCAGGGAAACCTGTACAATGGTTGACTTTTTAATGTTTTCCATAAGTGCTTATATAGTAGAATTTTTTGCTTCATTAGACAAGTAGTGCAAAAAAAGGAGCCGGTATGCAATGCACATCGACTCCAGTGCCCATCAGGCAGCCGGGGACATGGGTGGGAGGGGAAAAATGCCCCCGGTGTTTTAAATATCGGCCCGAAGCGGAAAAAATATAAGCGTTTTCAAAAAAATTATTCCTCGGTGATTTTTAGATCTACCGAAAGCGCCGCAGTGTATGATTTTCCTTTTTGTATGACGATCGTTCGGATAACCTCGTAATCGCCTATGAGAAATCTGACTTTGTGCTCCCCTTCGGAAACGTCGAACGGCTTTCCGATTTTGTCGCACTGCACGTCGTCGAGATATACGACAGTGTTGTCGGGCGCGGTGATGAGCAGCGTGGGGTTGACGCTCTTAAGGTCGATCGCAAGCTCCGTCGTTTTTGCCTGCTCCACGCGCACGGTCCGGCTTTCTCCGCGGTAGAATTCCGAAACCACACTGATATCGTGAACTCCCGTATCGAGCAGGTATCCTGCAGCGGAAATCTGCATCTCTTTATTGTCGATAAACAGCGTGTACGGTTTTTCACGTTCGGGAAACGACGGCGTCATGTGCAGTTTCCCCTTGTTTGCAAGCAGCGGCTTTATCGTGATTTTCAGCTGGGCTGCTAAAGCCTCCTCGGGAATACCTTTCATTGCCGGCTGAAGCCTGATGAACACAAAATGCCGTTTTATATCAGGTATAACGTCAACCTTTGTGGTATACGGACTTTCCCTGATTGAATTCTGCGCCTTAAGGGGAATCTGAAGAATCCACGACAGTCTGTTCGGGAGCGGACGGACGAACGAGCGGACACCGCTGTAATCAATCTGGGAAATGTCGGGCACCGGTGTGATGCTGTCGTACAGAGAGCAGGCGACCGAATCGCGCCATGCAGCGATTCCATCAGGAATTTCCATCTTTACTTCTATTCCTTCGATATAAGTCATATCGTCGGGAAGGAAAACCGATATACTGTCGTTTATTCCTGTCGTAATGGTCTGTTCGTTCTGTATCCCTTCGGAAAATGTAACGGGAAAAAGCTTTCTGATACGAAAAGTTTCACCTGCTGCAGAGTTTTGTATACCTGCAGCAACAACGGCTGATAAAATGATTCTCGTAAAAATATCGGGTACTCGTTTCATACTTTTTTTCGCTTTATTTGGACAGTATTTTTCCGGGGTCCGTCGGAACTCCGTTTATACGTATTTCAAAATGAAGATGCGGCCCTGTTGCCTCTCCCGTTTTTCCCACAAGACCTATCTCCGCACCGCTTTCAATTACATCCCCCGCACTTATCAGTATTTTTGAGAGATGCGCATAAATACTTGTCATTCCGTTGCTGTGCCGCAGAACGACATAATTTCCGTACGTCGGATCTCCTTTTATACAGCTGGCGGCTGTTCCCCCCTTGCAGGCATACACCGGTGTCCCCTCAGGAGCAGCCAGATCTATCCCTTCATGAAACCTCCAGTTTCCCGTGATGGGATTGATCCTCATACCGTAAGGAGAGGAGAGCCATGCATGAGCAAGCGGCATCCTCAGCGCAGCATCAAGGAAGAAAGCCCGTTCGGTGGAACTGAAGCGTTCATCCTGCAGAAAGTAAAACAATCTGCCGCCTATAGTATACCACTTTTTCTGCTGTTTTTCCAATGAAATATATTTTCTTTGAACGAGAATCTCTATCGACGATACAGGTTTTTCGCAGACGAATATGCCCGCAGAAGTAGGCAGGACGAGCAGTTTTCCGGTAAGACCATCGTCGATGTTTGCAATGCTGTTTGCAGTTGCGATCGTTTCATACGGGATTGAGCATGCGGCTGCTATTGTAAACAGCGTGTCGTTTTTTACTGCCTTATACGCGTAAAACTGACCGCTTACGGCCTTTCCCGAAGCTGCCAGCTTGTAGTTCTGTTCGACATCCCCGCAGTACTGCGCATAAATGTCGTCCTTTGACGAAAGAAGTGGGATAAGCGGAAGACGGCGTACGTCGAGTTCAACGGAATCAGCGGATACTGCTGCCGGATACAGTACAATGAGTGCTCCCAGCAGGAAAAGCACGTGTTTCAGCATATCAGAACCGCGACAGAAAATGAGAACAGGCGAGATACAGAACGGGGATAAAAATCACGACGGGAATTGCAGCAAAGCGGTGCCCGCCGAATACGAGCATGACGACCGCGCACAGGCCGCCTGCGATGACTGCGATATGCAGCAGCACGCGGACTGTGTTCCGCCACGGCGATGAACGGACTGCGCGTATGATACGGTAGGCCGCAAATACGGCGAGCAGCGCAATGACTGCAATTGTATACGGGACGGGAGCGGATGTTGCAAAACGCCATAACGGCCATACAATAACAACCCCCGCGGTAATGCACACCGCAATAAGCACAACGAATTTTCCCGCAGAGGCAAACTGTTTTTTAATTGAATGACTGATATTTTTTACCATTTTAGAATCACTTAGAAAGGCTGTTCCGAAAGTGCCGCTTAGGGAACAGCCTGTAACTGCTTACGCTTCAGCAATAGCAGAGGTCGGACACTCGCTTGCGCATGTTCCGCAGCTGATGCATTTATCCGCATCAATCTTGCGGGCATTGTCTTCTTCTGCAATAGCTCCGACCGGGCAGTCCGGTTCGCATGTTCCGCAGTTTACGCATTTAGCTTTGTCGATTTTGTAAGCCATAATATACTCCTGTAAAAAAGAAACTGCATTTATAATACACTATTGCGCTGAACCGCGCAAGACTTTATACTTTACCCGATACTATTTCAGGGCAGGTACAAACATGAAAAAAGAAACCGTTGCATCGATGATAGACCATACGCTTCTTGCACCGGAAGCAGGTATGAAAAAAATAGAAACACTCTGTGCGGAGGCAAAAAAATATAAATTCGCGTCCGTGTGTATAAATCCGGTATATGTGAGGGCTGCCGCGTCGGAACTTGCCGGCAGCGGCGTTCACGTGTGCACTGTCATCGGTTTTCCGCTCGGCGCCGTTCCGTCGGAGGACAAAGCTGACGAGACGGTGCATGCGGTCAGGAACGGTGCCGATGAAGTCGATATGGTTATCGACATCGGGGCCGCTTTGGACGGCCGCATGAACGACGTCGAGACCGACATTGCAGCTGTCGTGCGGGCTGCACGCACCGAGGGTGCGAAAGCCGGAAAATCAATCATAGTGAAAGTGATTCTCGAGACATGCTTTCTCGACGACAAAACTGTCGAGGCCTGCTGCAAATGCGCAGTGAGCGCCGGCGCGGATTTCGTAAAAACGTCGACGGGATTTGCCAGCCCGAAAGGAATCGACGGTGAGCCGCTTCCGAACGGAGCAAGCGTTCATCACGTAGCTCTTATGCGCAGGACAGTCGGAAAAGACACGGGCGTAAAGGCTTCCGGCGGCATCCGCTCCGCGGAAACTGCAGTAAACATGTTTGAGGCGGGCGCGAACAGAATCGGCACTTCAAGCGGCGTAAAAATCATAGAGACATGGGATGAGAACAGTAAAGTAAAAGGCTTCGATTATTAATTTTTTGCCGACCACAGCATCCTGTTGTTTTCTATAACGTACGTAATGCGGCCGGTCGTGTATAAATACGACAGATATGAGCGCAGCGTGCTTCCTATGAGCACGTATTGCGGAAGTTTCATGGGAATGCCGTTCTCGTCGGCGACTGCGGTGAGCAGCTCTTCGGCGGTGAGCGGCCTTTTTGTTAAAAGAGACGTGATGCATGCGATTGTTTCAAGAACCGCAATCTTGTTCATTTCGGCAGTTTCCGTTATTCTTGTGACGGCGTCTCCGTGGCTGGGCACGTACCAGTCGGTTTTCATATTGCAGAGCGTGTCGAGCGATTTCATGAATGCGCCGACATCGTACACGAACGGAATCGAGAATTTACCGATGACGTTCCGCCCGAGCACCGCGTCGCCCGAAAAAACGGCGCTTTTTCCGCCGGGTGTCGTGCACACGACTCCGAGCATTCCGAAATAGTGGCCGGGGAGCGGAATAAAACCGAGTTTTTTTCCGTCCGCGAGCGTAATTCTGTCGTCCGCGGAGATGGTGCGCGTTACGCTGCACTGCGCGGGAACATAATACGGCGTCTGAAGTTCGGGAGGAGGGCAGCCGCCCCACGCGACTGACGACTGGAGCAGTGTGTTTTCCATGCCCGCTTTTTCGCTGAGCGACATCCACACGCCGCATCCCGTTTTTTTTACGAACCAGCCGCTGCCGCCGGAATGGTCGGCATGCGAATGCGTGTTGATGACAGCTTTCAGCTTAAAACAATCCTTCCCGAAAAGGGATTCCAGCTCACCGTATATACGCGCTCCGTCATCCGCGCTGCCGCCCGAATCAATCAGCCAGACATCCTGCTTTTCCGCATTGCGGACGCACACGGCGCCGACGTTCGTCGGACCGGTGATGACGTATATACCGGGAAGAAGTTCTCGTGAACCGTTCATGCCGACTCCGGCGTACTGTTATCGGGATCTTCCGGATTCGAGGCGTTGTACATGAGAATGAACTGCATGCGCCGTATCGCCTCAGGGAGAACTTCGCGGAGCGGGCGCGTCTTTCGCGACGAGCCGGGAGAAAGCGAAAGCGCCTGACTCATGCTGTCAGACATGACGGGAGGAAGCGCGTTAAAAAGCCGAGAGAGTTCGGCGCTTTCGTACTGACGGTGGCCGAGCGGCGGATTGTGAGACGCGAGAACCGTATCGGAAAGAAAGCGGCACGGCTTCCACCGCGTACCGCCGTCCTTGCCGCGGTCGCCCGTGTATCCGAAAAGGCGGCATATGAGGCAGCGTCCGCCGTAAACCGTACAGTGGTATGAATTTTCGGGATCGTACAGGAAGCAGCCGTCTGCGTTGTCGGTACGCTCCATAGGATACGTTCTGTCCCGGATTGCGCGCGCTGCGGCAGGTTCGTTTTCAATGAGCCACAGCGCAAGATACAGCGCTTCGCAGTCGAGCACGTCGGGTTCAAACGCAACGCAGCACGTTCCGCATCCGTCGGTGCAGGAAACGCGGCTCGCCGCTTTCCATTCGGCTTCACGCTCTGCAATCGCGTTGTAAACGGCGTCAAGACCGGACAGCATTTCGTATTCGCAGGTACCTTTGATTTTATTAAGAAAGCTGAACATCGTATCCGCAAGTATATCAGAAAAATCTGCGCTGGTCAGTATCCTGCGGAATCTGTTCCCCTGGATTTTCCGCCTTGATTTCCGCGATGAGCTTTTCCACTTCCGCCGAAGCCCTCTTCGATTTGCGGTAGTTCCAGAAAGCAATCCCCGCCATTGCGGCCGTAACCGCTCCCATAAGAAGATAGAAGTACCATTCGGGCCGGTCGTTCGACGATGCAGCCTGATAAATTTCGTACACGACGAAACACGCCGCAGCGATGCTGATAAAGGCAGACTGCTCAAAATTTTTTTTGCCGCGCCGCAGCTGTGAAATGCGCGCTTTTTTTTCTTCAATCGTCATGACTGACCTCCGTATTTATGCTCGTAAAAAGCGGTATTGATTTATCTACCGGCTGCAGCAACGTGAGACGCATGTTTTTTCCGTCCCAGGTGAAAGTTCCGGTTTTGCTCGTTATGTAATCGTCGATCCTTTTTTTCCGGAACAGTGAATTGTTCGACGAAAATATACGGTATATGACGTTCGCCGTGAACGGTCGATCCGCATCGGGAGCGCCGTCCGCATTTTCCATGCACGAACGGACGTCGGAAATAAGCGAAGTAAATTCGATGAGTATGTACTGCCTGCTTTCACCGCCGCCGTATTCCATGAGCAGAACGGGTATTGTCTGCTCGCTGTCCATCCGCTGAATATATGCGGGCGCTTTTTCCCTGCCGAGATACAGCGTGCCTTCCGTCGTCTGCGGCAGATTAATAATAGTGAAATATTCGGGATAACTGCTGCGGAACAATCTGTCCGTTCCGGATTTTCCGCCGGCTGCGATGCGTTCTTTGAGCGCCGTACATTCGTTTATTGTGTTTTCCGCAAGCTGTATTTCGTAGGGATATTCGAACGATTTGTATTCGGCGAGCAGATGGAAGTTGTCGGCATTCTGCGTCATAAGTTTTCCGCCGAACGACGTCATCGTTTTGATTTTCGGCACGTCGACCTGCTTAAGAAGCGTGATTGCCGCGAGCGTATCAGCAATGTTGTATCCCCATCGCGAAATATCGGTCACCGCAGCGTCTTCTTTGTATTTCCTGATTTTTTCCTCAGTGTCCTGTATTTTCCGCCTGTTCGATTCCGCGACTGCGTCGATCGCCGCAGTGTCCGCCTCCGTGTACGTTTTCGCCGTATCAAGTTCAGATCCCGCATCTTCCTTTCTGTCGCCGTTGACCGGAGGAAGCGGAGCGAATGTTCCCGCTGATTTTCCCGTTCCCTGAAGGACGACAGTATACGTTGTGTTTTTTCTGTCGAAATTAAATGCGAGATACGAACCTGTCGCCGTCGCAGTTGCGGAGAACAGCTCCAGATTTCTGCCGCCGAAAATATCCCAAAGAATTTCGTTGAAAGCGGCATCGTACGACGTGATGCCGCTTTCCCTGAAATGAGGCGTGACAAAAAAACTTTTCGGCGTGTTGTCGAACACCGGATCGTAGCGCGGCATGAATGTCCACATTTCGACGAGATAGAGCACAACGGTCTTCGTCTCGTCTCCATTTGTGATTTTGAGCGTGCATGAACCTTCGCTCGTGAGCGTCATGTCGTCGATGCTGCATGAAATCCCCGCCACTGTTTTATTATTTTTCATGAGTATGCCGGTGTACGCGTATTCGTTCCTGTTTCCTCTGATTGTTTTACCGCGGTCCGCCGGAGGAAAAAACGAATCGGCAGGAAGAACGAGCGGCGCTTTTTCAAACTGCCATTTTTCATCGGCGATGTTTTTCCAGTAGAAGCCGATGCTTCCGTCAGGAGAAAGACCCGCCACGCGGAGAACGCGCGCGTCGTTGCCTTTTCCGTTCTGGAATATGCAGATGTATTTCGTGAGCTGCGCCTTTCCCTGCAGCGGGATGTCCGGCTGCCTGTACCAGTCCTCGTTCGGCAGCCCCCAGCGCGTAAAGTTCGAGCGGTAATCGCTGCCTTTATACGGCTGCTTTTCGGCGACGTACGTGTACTTGAAGAACATCGGGTCGCATCCCATCGTGTCAAAATCGATGAGCCGCGTGTACATCGTTCCCGATTTGTCTATGAGAAAAAGCGTGGAGCCCGACGCGCTGATGTTTTCCGCAGTGAAGCTGCCGCGTTCGGGGCCGAGAATCGTCTTGCTCAGGTCCGCGGGAAGACCGGAATCGGTAAAGCGTATTTCCTGACCGTTTTTCGTGAGAAAATAGACAGTCGTTACCCCCATCGTACCCCAGTGGTGTTCGTTTCCGAACCTGTCGGTATACCATTCGATATTTCCCCTGCGCGTGCCCGTTGCCCAGCCGCGTTTGCTTTCGACGAGCCTGTTCTGTACGAGCTGCTCTTTCGCCGGCCAGCCGAAATAGCACGACCATTCGAATTTTTTGTCGAATCGGTTTTTGACGAGCGGGCAGACGTACATGCGTCCGAAATTATCGAACGCAAGCAGCGTGTCGTCGTCCGCGGCTATCTCGGTGATCGATTCAGGCGGAAGAAACCAGCCTGTTTTCGGCAGCTGAAGTTTTTTTGAAAACGGCAGTCCCGTTTTCTGAAATAATTCCCATGAGCTGCTGTTTTTCTTTTTCATCATGATTCGTCCGCCGGAAACACAGAACTCATATCCGTGCGCAAACGTCTGCGTAAGAGTCGCGACATATACATGTTCCGGCAGTTTCCCGTTTACCGATTCGGTATCCTCGATGTTTGCAAGCGATTTTCCGGGAACGGCAGTAGAATTGTATATGGCAGGATTGGAGAAAGGAAGTTTTTCATTCTGGCTGCCTGAAACACACGAGCACGAAAGAAATGCCGCCTGTAGTACGGCTGAGACAAAAATTACGGTCGTAAAAGAAGATTTGCTGCGTTTCATGCATACAGCATACCTGAAAACCTGCCGCAGTTGCAACAAAAAACGGGCCGCCCCGCACGTTTCACGCGCGGAGCGGCCCGTTTTTTGTAGTACAGACACAGTCGGAAAGAAATCAGCTCCGTGCGACTTTTATTTCCTTTACCGTGTAGTTGTATTTATGATCATTGATTGCGAAGACCGCATTTTGACCGACTTTTTTGTCCATGAGCGCGTTGCCGAACGGCGACATATAGGAAATGATGCCGTTGTCGGGGTCGGATTCCCACGGTCCGAGAATTGTAAATTCCTCGTCGTCGTTCGTGTCGTTGTTGTGCAGCGTAACTGCCGTGGAGAACGAGATGATTGCAGTCGTAATCGTCGTCGGATCGAATACGACCGCGCGGTTAAGCTCTTCCTGGAGTTTTGCGAGCGTGACGTTGAGGTAGTGCTGATGTTCCTTTGCGGCCTTGTATTCGGCGTTCTCCTTCAAGTCACCCTGGGCGCGCGCTTCGCCTATTTCCTTTGCGTTTGCCGGAATCTCGACGCTCTGGATACGCTCCGCCTGAGCTTTCTTTTCCTCCAGCTTCTTCGCAGTAACAATCATGCCGTGCCGCTGGACGGCGGATTTTTCTTCGGTGACCTGGAACTTGAAGTCCGGGTATTTCTCAAGAATCTTGTTGCGGAGCAGCGCTTTGTACGACGGATCGATGTCCGCAATATCGTTTATAAGCGTGTACATGCGCTTTACCGTGTCCTCGTCGTTCTCGAACATGTACGTGATAAGCGCGTCGTCCTTGAACAGAAGCTGCGTCGCGGCCTTGTTGATTTTTTTGTTTTCCGTCGTGTTGACGTGGTTGCTGATTTCGCGGAACGTCTGCTCGATGATGTTGATAAGGGCAATGAGCTGTCTTTCGTACGTGATGCCCGATTCCCTGAACCATGTGTCGTCCTGGCATTCGCGGAAGAAAAAGAGAACAGCCTGCCTGTTGTCCTTGAAATTTTCGAAGCAGTTTACGGCAAGCTGCTTTACCATGTCGGTTTTGCCCGCGTTGATGAGCGCGGCGAGCATACTGCCTTCAAGAACAGTCGGGAAGAGACGGACATACTCTTTGTCCCAGTCGGGAAGCAGCTTGATGTCAGTAAGAAAATCCTGACGGAGCGTCGTATTTTTCGTATCCTTGAGCTCAAGGTACATTTCGCGCGGATCGTCGATGTGATCGTACAGTTCCTTGAACGTATATTTGCACTGAAATGCAGCCGCCGGAAGAGCGCTGCTGATTTTCTGAACGACGAGGTATGCGCCGAGCACCTGGTCGGTGACCTTCGTGATTGTCTTCAGGAAGCCGGTGAAGTAGGAGAACATCTCTCCGAAAGCCTCGCTGCTCTTGTCCGTTTCGTCGTTCTCGATGTATTTCATGAGAATGTCGATGCGTGCGAAGAACTGTTTCTGCGCCTTGAACTCGTTCGCAAGCTTTGTATCCTGACTGACGTCGTGGTCGCGGACGGTATACATAGTGATATCGTTCGGATCGACGCCGAACGACGAGTCGGTTTCAAGAATGCGTTTGGCGGCCGAGTTCCACGATGTCCACTGGCCCGGCGTGAGAACGGCCGGAACAAGCTCCGCTTTTATCCGTTTGAAATCGCAGCTGTTGTCGAAACTTCTGATGATTGTCCTCAGCGCCCAGACCTTGTCCTCGGTAACCATTTTTGCAAGTTCCTGCTGCTTTTTCGTCGCTTTCAGAACCCAGATGTGGTCGTTTGAAAGCGGGGTGAGCGCGCTCACGGCCATTTTAAGCGACATTTCGTGGATGCCGTATTTTTTCCCGAAGTTAATCACGAGCGTGTCGTTTTCAACCTTGCGGATAATGCCGACGCCCCATGAACGGTGAAATACGTAGCTGTGCGCGTCGAATGCAATGTGTTTTTCAAAATCGTTTATGGCTTCGAAGACGTTGCGGAAACCGGCTGTGAGGTTCGAAGAGCGGATGTAGTCTTCGAGGTGATCGCGGCCTTCGTATTTACCGCGGTAGCAGTCGACGATTTCCTTGCGTGCCCACGTGTCGTGCTGGTCGATTTCGAGAATCTGCTTGAGGATGTCTATCGCGGTATCCCACTTTTTGCCGGCCTTATACCACGCGTAGAGTTCCTGCATGAGGACGGCGCTTTTGTCTTCGCTGATTGTTTTTGCAACTTTGCGTTTCGCGAGCATGAAGAAATCGATTTCCTGCGGAATGAGCTGGACAAGTTTTGTCCACATTTCCTTTACGACGTTCATGTTTTTTGAGCTGATGCAGCGGAGCAGTGCTTTCTTGTAGTATTCGACTGCCGTTTCGGTGTCCTTTTCCGATTCGTAATGTTCCGCGAGCGCCTTTGCAAGGTCGGCTTCCTCAAAGTCGAGTTTTACGATTTTTTCGTACAGTTCCCAGACTTTTTCGTTGTTGTCCGCACGGTAACAGTCTGCGAGCGTACGCAGTGCGAATTTATTGTTTGCATCGTCGGAAAGAATAGTTTCGCAGAGATAGACGACGACCGTTTCCTTATGGTTTTTCTGGAAGATGTCGACGAGCGTCACGAGCGCGGAATTGTCGAGCGTGCCTTTATACAGAGAGAGCATGCCGGAAATGTACAGTGCGATAATGCTGTCTTTCGTATGCGTCAGGTGTTCGTCACAGATTTTCTGCACTTCGTCTATACAGCTGCCCGCACGGATTTTTTCGACAATTCCCGCAAGCTCTACGAGGTTATTCTTCGTGTAGTTGCTGATTGTTGCACGAGTCCATGTCTCCTCTTTGAGCATGTCCTGAACTTGTTTTACGAGATCTTCATCAGCCATAAAAAACTCCTATAAAAATTTCGAAATAGGTAATATAAACTCTATTCGTTCCTCAAATGGATTATTTGACGTACATTTCGTAGATCGAAGAATCCAGAATCTTTATTTTCAATAAAACTTCGTTGACCTGCCTGCCGGTATCGTTCGACGCGGCATAATGGTCTATAAGCCAGAAATACAGGTTGATGAGGCGGGGAGTGAGCACTGCCGCATCGCTGGACGGATCTTTCATCTCGTTTTCCAGCGCGTAAATTTCCTGCTTCAGCTTTCCGGCTTCCTGCGGTTTGAGCTCCCGTTTTACGTTGAAAATGCCCCAGAGCACTCCGTACACCGGAATCCATTGCTGCAGAACCGCACCTGTGTATCCTTTTTCAGCTGTTTTTTCTATCAGACACGTAATCAGTCTGGAATCGAGAAAGCTGATGTCTATGCGCTCCGGATCAATAAAAAAAGCTTCTCTGAAAAGCACTTTTGCGTTCCGGTCGCCGCCGCACAGTGCGTAACAATCGGCCAGTTCGGCAAGAACGGCTGCAAGTCCCGGCTGCGTGTTGTTTGCTATAGAAAGACAATTCTGCGCATCTTCGAATTTACCTGTCTTTTTGAAACACAAACCCGCCTTGCGGTAAATCTCAGCTCTCTGGACAGGGTTGCGTTCGTCGAACAGCTGCGTGTAATTTTCAAGCGCCCGCGAAAAAATACCGCGGCTTACAGCATACAGCGCCTGTTCGTACGGATGTTCCTTTCTTGAGACAAAAGACTGAAATGTCTTCCATTCCGCCAGGAGGCTCTCCCCCCGTTCGAACGGATTTTCCATTTCAGCCAGCGACTTGATGTACGGAATCCAGAAATTACAGCAGTCTGCCGTGAAAACAAGCTCCGGGCACTCGAAATCGTATTCGAAAAGACCTTCAAGAATCTTTTCAGCCTGTTCCGGATTTGCATTCTCCAGATACCCGAGTGCTTCTTTGAGCCCGTTTTCCGTTTGAATCTCCATAGCGACTATCTTTCATTATACTGGAATGCAAATTTTAGTCAATGATAAATTTTGTAAAAATGAAGAAAACTTTATACACGCTTTATCATAACATGTCAAGTACTTTTCCGTGAAATTCGAGAATTTTTTTTCAGAATAGACAATACAGGTGTATTTATTGTATAATGGAATATAATGAATCGACTTATACTGGCTCCGTCGCTGCTTTCTGCCGATTTTTCCGATCTGGCAGGCGCTGTGCGGCAGATAGAACAAAATCATGCTTCGGTTGTCCATATAGACGTCATGGACGGACGTTTTGTGCCTCAGATTTCATACGGACAACCTGTCGTCAAATCAATCAGACCGCTTACAAAGCTGCCTTTCGACGTACACCTTATGGTGGAGCATCCCGAGGACCAGATTGATTCCTTTGCAGCCGCCGGTGCCGACTGGATTACGTTCCATCTCGAGAGCACCGTCCATATCAACCGGCTGCTCTGCCGCATCAGGGAACTGGGAAAAAAAGCGGGAATTGCGGTTGTTCCTTCGACGCCCGTTTCCGTGCTTTCCGAAATCCTGCCGTTTGCGGATCTGGTGCTCGTTATGACTGTCAATCCCGGTTTCGGCGGACAGGTGCTTATTCCGTCCTGCGTCGAAAAAATAGCGGAACTCGTGCGCATACGAAACGAACGCGGGCTTTCATATATGATTTCGGTCGACGGAGGAATTAACAGGCAGACACTCGGAAGCGTTGTCGCCGCCGGTGCCGACGTCGTCGTATCCGGCTCCGCCTTTTTCAAGGGCGAGCTCAAATGGGAGTGAGTATGAAACTGAAGCACATGAAATTTGCCGGTGCAGCGATGCTGTTGCTGTTGTGTACTGTTCCTCTCTCTGCCGGAACTGCCGCCGAAAACGCGGCTTTCGTACAGGGATGCAGCGCTTTCAAAGCCGGCGACTGGAATTCAGCCATGATTCTGCTGCGCAAAGCTGTTGCATACCCTGCAAACAATACGCCCGACTCGTGGTATATGCTTATAGTTTCGGAAATGTATGCGGGAGAATACAAAAGCGCTTCAGCCGACTGCGACACGTTCGCCCGTTCTTTCCCTGAAAGCATGTATTCCGCATATATCCAGTATCAGAAAGGAAGGGCACTTTTTTACCTCGGCGAATACGAGAAATCCGTTCTGCTGCTCAGCGATTTCTGCCATCAGTATCCCTCCAATGAAATGTATGCGTCGGCCCTTTTCTGGATTGCCGAGTCGTTCTACGCCGGATATAACTACGACGAAGCTCGTGCGCTGTACGAGCGTATTGTGGGCGAGTATCCGGCAGACGCGAAGGCTCCCGCCGCGCAGTACAGGATTGAGACGATTGCCCAGCGGACCCGCGAGGAGAAACTGCTGTATCTGCTCAGGAAGACGGGCGAGGAATATCTTTCGGCGAAGGAAAATTACGAAAAACAGCTGAAAATGTACGATTCGTCGTCGGCCGCTGCAAACGTGAAGAGAATCGCGGACCTGCAGAAGCAGAACAGCGATCTGGAGAATCAGATAACTGCACTGAAACGCGAGAATGCCCGGCTGCTGAATGATGTGTCTGCCGGTAACGGGAACGGGAACGCGGATGAAATTGCCCGTCTCAAGGCGAAAGCGAAGGAAGTTCAGGAACTGCTGGACGAGCGGAATGAGGGAGGCGGACAATGAAAAAATGCGGACTGTTTCCGGTTGTATGCATCATGCTGCTGTCCGCCGTCGTTTCCGTCGCAGCCGACGGCAAAAAAAGCGCCGGTTCGGACAACGCCGATACGGTGTCTCTGAACAGTGCCGCTTCCGGTGCGACTGTAAAATGCGAATCGGGAAAAATCAGGCTTGTTCTGCAGGGCGGACCCGGTACATTCCGGTTATACGCCGTGAATAAAGACGGAACGGCCGTTCCCGTGCTCGTCGACTACGACGGGTTTACGTCGACGTATTTTATGCTCAGAGCCGGAAAGGCGGAATATAAACTCAATGAATCGAACGGCGTCGGATCAGGTGCGGTGAAGACCGACACCGGCGGAAAACTGCTGTATGCAATTCCGAAGACTGCGGATGTCGCGATAGAATTCACCTTTATGAAGACGAATCCCGACCGCGACGACGATATGCTCAGGGTTAAAATTACGGTGACGAACAGGGAGCCGCGCACCGATACGTTCGCAGTGAAAGGCGTATTCGACACGGTGCTCGGAGAAACGACAGGCATTCATTTTTCGACGGCGCGGACGAAGTCCGTCAATTCGGAGACGCAGTACCGCACGATGAAGAACGAGAGATGGATTATATCGCAGGGCTCGGGATACGGTGTTCAGCTGCTGCTCGACGGCGGCGACATTACGCCTCCGTCAGTCGTGACGCTCGGCAACAAGGATATTATTTCCCTGCCGCTGTGGGAACCTGTCGCGACGACGACGCGTTCGTTCGACAACGTTATGTCGTACAACAATTCCGCCGTGGCTGTAAACTGGGAAAAAACAGCGGTAAAACCAGCGGAGTCGTCGTCAGTTGTTTTTTATATCGTAGTTTCCGCCGACGGTGAAAATCCTGAAGGCGGTGCGTATCTGGCATCTCTTGCGGGAGCGGGCGGTCTTTCTGCTGCGGAACCTGACGGACGGCCTGCACCTGCTGCCGTAAATCAGTCCGATACTGCCGTAAAACAGCCGGCACCGCAGCCTGTTTCCGACGCGAAGCCTAAGACCGGCGTCCCGTTCGACGTAATTACGGAAGAAAAGCTTGATCCGGAATACATACGCGCGCTTATCAGCAGAATAAACGCGCTTGAGGATGACGACAAGAGCGTGAACCGGGACGAACTGCTCCGGCTCAATGCGGAGCTTGATGCAATCCTGGCGAAACTGAGGCAGCGGTAGCAAATGGCACGTGATGTTCTGCAGGTTGCACAGGGCCTTATGAGGCGTCGGAAATTTTCGGCTGCCATACGGCTTCTGGAAGGGCGCAACGAGATATATGAAGGCAATTTCGATTACTACGTGCTGATTGCGACTGCGTGTCTGTACGTCGGAGACGCAGGAACCGCTTCGTCGTACTATCAGCGCGCGCGGGAAATAAAGCTTACCGATACGACGCTGCTGCTCGGTCAGGCCGCTTTGTTTCTGCGCCGCGGCGACACCGACCGCGCGATTCAGTATTACCTCGAGATACTCGATAATGAGCCGAGGAATATACTTGCGAAAAAAGCGCTTGAGTTCATACGCACGAAAGGCGACTACAGTACAATCTGCCGGTGGGTCGACAGCGGCAGGATAGAACAGTTTTATCCTCCCGTCGGCGTGAATCCCGATAAGATTCTCGGAGTTATACTGCCGGTGACCGCATGCGTTCTCGGTTTCATTGTTGTCATGCATATTGCCGGACTGCGGAAGCCTGCTTCGGAGGGAACGCGTGCTGATTTGAGCAGTTTTGTGCTGTCCGCAGAAGAATCGAAGAATGCGCAGGAAACTGATATGACCGGCGGTGCATACAGGTTCATCCTTTCGAACAGGGAGATTACCGAAAGCTACGGGAATGCGCAGCGGTATTTCCAGTCGTACCGCGACAACGCGGCGCAGATTGAAATAAACCGGCTGCTCAACTCGAACGCGGTTCCGTCTATCAAGCAGAAAGCACGGCTGCTCATGAACTATCTTTCCGTGCCGACATTCGACACGATTACCGACAATCCGTCGTATGACGACGTTGTTAAAGATCCGGAATTGTTCATGGACTGTTACGTTGTCTGGTCCGGCCGCATTTCGAATGCCGGGATTCAGGGATCGTCGTACCGCTGCGATCTGCTTGTCGGGTATGAGACGATGGAAAAAGTAATTGGAATAGTTCCGCTCCGTTTCAGCACGAATCCGGGAATTGCAAACGACAAACCGGTGAAAGTGCTGGGACGATTGACGGCGGAAAACGGAAAACTTTGTATTGAAGGGCATGCAGTATATCAGAGCGTTAACGATTTTCTGGAAAAACCGTGAGGGTACGCATGAAATGATAAAGTTGCGCCTAATTATATATGGTGGGAAATTTTCGGGAGGAAGGTAGCGACAATGGCAACAACAGAAACAGTCAAACCGACTGATATGTCGGAGAAACTCAAGGCTCTGGAAGCTGCAAGGCTCCAGATTGAAAAGCAGTACGGGACAGGCTCGCTTATGAAGCTCGGAACAAAGGCCAACGCGGCAGGGTTCGACGTTATTCCATCGGGCTCGATCCTGCTCGACGAGGCGCTCGGCATCGGCGGTTATCCGCGCGGACGCATCATCGAAATGTACGGCCCCGAGTCGTCGGGCAAAACGACGCTCGCGCTGCAGGCGATCGCGGAGGCGCAGAAACTCGGCGGCATTGCAGCGTTTATTGATGCGGAGCATGCGCTTGATCCGCAGTATGCGAAGAACCTCGGCGTGAATATTGATGACTTGTGGGTGTCTCAGCCGGACACGGGCGAACAGGCGCTCGAGATTGCGGAGGACCTTATCCGTTCGGGAGCAGTCGACATCATCGTCGTCGATTCCGTTGCCGCGCTTACGCCTCAGGCGGAAATTGAGGGCGACATGGGAGACAGCCACATGGGACTGCAGGCCCGTCTCATGAGCCAGGCGCTCCGCAAGCTCACCGCAATCATCGGTAAGTCGAACTGCATTCTCGTATTCATCAACCAGATCCGCATGAAAATCGGAGTTATGTTCGGGAATCCCGAAACGACTACCGGCGGAAACGCGCTGAAATTTTATTCGTCTATCAGACTTGAAATCAGGCGTATCGAATCCATCGACGGCAAAGGCGACGACGACGCAATGGGCAACCGCGTACGCGTAAAGGTCGTGAAGAACAAAGTTGCGCCGCCGTTCCGCAAGGCCGAACTCGACATCTATTTCGGAAAAGGTGTGTCCGCCGCAGCGAGTCTGCTCGATTCCGCCGTAAAACACGGTCTCATCGACAAACGGGGCGCGTGGTATACTTCCGGCGACGATAAAATCGGTCAGGGCAAGGAAAACGCTGTCGCCTTCCTTGAAAACAACAAAGATTATGCCGGAAACCTCGAGACGAAACTCCGAGCCCAGCTGTTCCCCGGACAGGTGCTTAAGACGAAAGAAGGAGTGCCGGTCGAAACTGTACGGGCGGAACTGGCAAAGAAAGCCGCGAAAGGAGAAAGCGCCGGGACGGCGGGCTCCGGGACGGCGGAAAACGCTGAAGTGACGGTGACGGAGAAAGGAAGGGAGGCTGTTGCGGAAACAACGAAGAAACGCGCGGCCGCGAAGCCTGCGGAGAAAAACGCCGGCGTTCCGGGCAATACCGAGGAACTCTTTTAATTGTGACGCAGGTGATACTCGGACTTGGTTCAAACACGTCTTTCTGCGGGAAGACGCCCGTCGAGCTTCTGGGCTGTGCGTGTGCGCAGCTTGCAGACGTGCTCTCGTCGTGCGTCTTTTCGTCTGTGTACCGGACAAAAGCAATGTACGTCACCGATCAGGATGATTTTTATAATATGGTTGTCCGCGGCTTTGCCGATGAGTCGGTAACGCCGCACAGCCTGCTCGACGAAGTTCACCGGATTGAAGCGCTGTACGGACGGAACAGGGAAAAGGAGCAGCGGTTCGGTCCGCGTCCTCTCGACATAGATATCGAAGTGTTCGGAAACGAAACGGTAAACGACGGCACGCTGCAGATTCCGCATCCCCGTATGCACGAACGCGCATTTGTGCTGATTCCTCTGCTTGAGATTTTGTCGGATTCTGCCGATGTTGTTATGAGGAATACATACGCCGCATATTTGAAGCGGCTTCCGGATCAGGGCGTACGGATGTACCTGCCTGTAAAGGATTTCGTTATTCCCAGTGAGGCATAGCATGGCAGACGAAGCAGCAGACAGCACGGCCGGAACAACGGCAACAGCAGTGGCGGAAAAACGAAAATATACGGCGGGAGAATTCGAGGGACCTCTCGATCTTTTGTGGACTCTCATCCGCGAGAGCAAAGTGAATATCTACGATATTCCGATTGCGCAGATTACCGACCAGTATCTTGATTATCTTGACTACGCCGTTCAGACTGATCTGGGCGATTTGTCCGAATTCTACAACTGGGCCGCGAAACTGCTCTGCATAAAGAGCCGCATGCTCCTTCCCGTCGAAGTGACGTACGACGACGAGGACGAAGAGGATCCGCGCAAAGAGCTTGTCGACAAACTCATCGAATATCAGAAATTCAAGCGGCTTTCAGAGCTCATGGAAGAGCAGGAAGACACGTCCGAATGGAATTTTGAACGCGCCAAAATCCAGCGCGTTCTGCCGTTCGATAAAGAGGACGCGATGTGGGAACAGGTCGACACGTGGGATCTGCTCCAGCAGATGCAGAAGATTTTCCGCGATATGGTCTCCCAGTATTCAAATGAAAAAATACTGAACATGTACGAGGAGATTTCCGTAAACGAAAAAATTACGCTTATGAACGAGCGGCTTGAACAGAGCGGAGAGTGCATGTTCACCGAGCTGATTACGCGTCCCGGCAACGAGATGGACATTGTCTGTGCGTTCATGGCTCTTCTTGAAGCTGTTAAGTTCAGGATGATTCTGGTCTTCCAGAACCGCCTTTTTGGTGATATAAAGATATGCCGCCGCACCGACGAGGAAGCGGGCAGTATCACTCCTCAGGAGATTACCGTCGAAGGGTCTTCTCCTGAAAGTGCGGCGGAAAACGAAGAAAAACAGGGACATGCTGATTGAATCCCCGCGGGACTAATCAGTGTGACCGTAAGAAAACGCCTGCGGCAGTGATGCGGCAGCAGCGTGTGTAAGGATTTTACGAATATGGAATTGGAAAAAGAAACCGCATTGATAGAGACTATATTGTTTCTGGAAAGTGAACCGGTGCAGGAAAAAAATCTTGCTGCAATTTCGCAGCTTTCTCCTGAAGTCGTTACGAAATGTCTTGAAAATTTGAAGGAAAAACTTACCGAACCGTCGTGCGGCGTCGAGCTTGTCATGATTACGGGCGGCTGGACGCTCGTGCCGAAAAAGGACATATGGACGGTGCTCCGCGAAAGGTACGGTTCGAAAAGCGAAGGCAGATTGTCCCGCTCCGCAATGGAGACGCTGTCGATCATCGCGTACTCGCAGCCTATCACGCGCGCGGAAATTGAAGCAATCCGCGGCGTATCGGCTGACAACATGATCCGCCTGCTCCTGGACCGCAATCTCATAAAGGAAGTCGGTAAAAAAGACGTTCCCGGCAAACCCGTTCAGTTCGGCACGACGAAAGAGTTCCTCAAATTCTTCCGTCTCAACAGCATTTCCGAGCTGCCGAAACTCGATGAGGATGAGGCAGAGAGGTTCGAACTTGCCCGCTGAGTCTATTGAAAGCAGCCTCATGAGGCTGCAGGCATATCTTGCGCACTGCGGCGTCGCAAGCCGCCGCGCTTCGGAACAGTACATTCTTGACGGCCGTGTTTCCGTCAACGGAACGGTTGTCACGGAACTCGGTACGAAAGTCGCTCCCGGCGATACAGTCATGGTCGACGGCAAAGTTGTCGAACTTGAATCGAAGAAGCGCTACGTCCTTCTGAATAAACCTGCAGGTTACGTATGCTCTCTTGCGGATGAAAAAGGTCGGCCGGTCGCCGCGGATCTCCTCAAACCCTCATATCCGGAACGGCTTTACAACGTCGGACGCCTCGACATGTTCAGTTCGGGACTTATCATCTTTACGAACGACGGCGGTTTTGCGGCGCGTCTTTCCCATCCCTCGGCAGAACTGGAAAAAGAGTATATTATAGAAACAAGCCTCAATATTCCGCGCAATCTCGCCTCCGATTTTGAGAAAGGCATCCGTGACGGCGATTCGTTTTACAAATGTGTCAAAGCCGAACAGATGAATGCGCGCAGAATGCGCATTGTTCTGATAGAAGGAAAAAACCGCGAGATACGGCGGGTGTTCGAAGCGAAAGAGATCGGCATAAAGTCTCTTGAGCGCGTGCGGATCGGCAACGTAACTTCGGACGGCCTCAAAACAGGCCAGTACAGGGATTTAACAGAGAGGGAAGTAACAGGGCTGCTCGCGCTTTGCCGCAGCAGTGCAATGGAGAACACTATATGATTATCGCTATCGACGGACCGGCCGGAACCGGGAAAAGTACGATTGCCGCATGTATTGCAGAAAAACTTCACGTAACATATTTGAACAGCGGCAGTTTTTACCGGGCACTCACGCTTGCGCTTCTTGAAAGCGGCGCGGATATTTCCGACGAAAATGCCGTCGTAACGTTCTGCAGCGGACAGAAACTTGAATACGTCGATTCCCGTCTTATCCTTAACGGCAGGGACGTGGAGTCCCGCCTTCATGAAGATCAGGTCAGTGCGCACGCCGCGCAGGTTTCGGCTATTCCCGAGGTGCGTCATCTGGTCAACGCACGCATGCGTGAAATCACGAACTCGCTGAGCATCGTATGCGAAGGCCGCGACATGACGACTGTCGTTTTTCCGAATGCAGGGTATAAGTTCTATCTCGACGCTTCGCCCGATGTTCAGGCTGAGCGGCGTTACAGGCAGGGCGTAAGCAGCCTTTCCCTTGAAGAAATTAAGGAAGCGATACGGCAGCGCGACGAAATCGACAAAAACAAGAAGGAAGGGGCGTTGAAAGTCGCTCCAGATGCGTTCTATATTGATACTTCTGCCTTGACGATAGAACAAGTTTGTGAGATAATATTAAACAAAATTCACATTAAAGGGTCAACAATGGAAACACAGGAAGTGGAAAAGGATCAGGTCCAGAGCTCCAAGGACAGTATCCAGACACAATTAGAAGAATCTCTGAACAGTCTCAGCACACCGGAAAACGGTCAGCTCGTTGACGGAACCGTTATCGCGGTTACGGACGACACTGTATTCATTGATGTCGGCTGTAAGTCAGAGGGCAGGATCCCCAAAGAGGAGTTCGGTTCAAGCCTGCCGAAAGTCGGGGACATTGTATCTGTAAAGCTTATCAATCAATTCGGAAAATACGGTCCGGAGATCTCCAAAAAACAGGCCGATGAAAAACGCCTGTGGAAAGACGTCAGCCAGGCATTCAAAGACAAGGCGCCTGTCGACGGAACTATCGACAAAGTCGTAAAAGGCGGCTACGAAGTCGATCTCGGCGGCGGTATCCACGCATTTCTGCCTATCAGCCAGTCCGACAGCCAGAAAGTCGAGAAACCGGAATCTCTGCTCGGTCTTAAAGCTAAATTCTATATTGAGCGTCTGTACTCGGACAACAAGGCAAATGTTGTCGTCAACCGCAGAAAGTATCTCGAAGAGCAGATCGACGAAGCACGCGAGAAATTTTTCAGCACCGTTAAAATCGGCGATACGGTAAAGGGAACGGTGAAGAGTTTTACAAGTTTCGGCGCATTCATCGACCTCGGCGGATTCGACGGACTGCTTCATATCAACGATATGAGCTGGGGCCACGTTGCCCGGCCGAAGGATTTCGTAAAGAAAGGTCAGGAGATCGAACTCAAGGTAATCCGCATGGATTCCGCAGAGAAACGGATCAACCTGTCGCTCAAGCACTTCACGGAGGACCCGTGGATGCACTTCGAGGAAAAATATCACGTCAATGACGTTGTAAAAGGAAAAGTGACAAAGCTTACCGATTTCGGCGCGTTTATCGAGCTGGAAGAGGGAATTGAAGGTCTTGTGCACATAAGCGAGTTCTCATGGACGAAGAAAATCAACAAGCCGTCCGATATGGTTAATGTCGGCGACGTCGTTGAGTGCATGATTCTCGGCTACGATATTCAGGCCGGCCGCGTTTCTCTCGGTCTCAAGCAGGTTACTGCCAATCCGTGGGATTCGATCGGCGATAAATATCCGGTCGGAAAGAAAGTTACCGGCAAGGTCGTAAAGCTTACGAATGCCGGCGCGTTTATTGCGCTTGAGGAAGGAATCGACGGTTTCCTGCATGCGGACGATATTTCATGGACAAAGAAGGTGAAGCATCCGGGCAGCGAACTGCAGGTTGACCAGGAAATCGAGGCTGTCGTTATTGAGAACGATGCGGAAAATCACCGCATAAAACTCGGAATCAAGCAGCTTTCGGATGATCCGTGGAAACAGTTTGCGGAACAGTACAAACCCGGTTCGACCCTTGAAGGTGAAATCACGTCGATTACCGATTTCGGTTTGTTCGTAAAAGCTCCGAACGGGATCGAAGGACTCGTGAACAAAGCGAATTTAAGCGAGGACCGCGATACTCCGTTCGAAGAGGCTGTAAAGAACTACAAAGTCGGCGATAAAATCAACGTGTACGTTGTCGACATCAATACGGAGAAGGAAAAAGTTGCGTTCTCCGTACGCGAGTTTAAGAAGGCCCAGGAACGCGCTGAAATTTCGCAGTATATGTCGAAATCCGACGATGACGGTGCATATACGTTCGGTGATTTCCTGAATACGCAGAAGAAAGACTGATTTTCCTTGAAGATTGCGACGATGGACTCGATCGGTTTAGACGAACTAAAGACCCTCATCGAAATCAACAGCAGAATAAATTCTGATTATACCGACATAGACGCATTGCTGATTTATATTCTTAAGTCGGCAATGCGTCTTGTTCAATGTGAATCTTCGTCGCTTCTGCTTGCAAACAAAGGTGACGAAAACCTGCGGTTTGCCGTAGCGCTCGGTCCGAAAGGTGACGAGGCGAAAAACATTCCTGTGGGAAAAAACAGCATCGCGGGATGGGTTGCGGCGAACAAACATCCGCTTATACTGAACGATGTTTCCGGCGATTCTCGTTTTTCGGATCAGGTGCAGAATAAAACCGGATACGTTTCGAAGACGATGATCGCCGTGCCGCTGTGCGTGCGTAATACGTGCATCGGTGTTATTGAGCTGATAAACAAAGCCGGCGGCAGGAATTTCAACGAGCACGATCTTGAAATTCTCGATATGCTCTGCAATCAGGCTGCAATCGCATATGAGAACGCAGCAAGCTATCAGTCAGCGAGGGAAAAAATTTCTGTGCTGCAGAATAATCTGTCCGTGAGCAGCGAATATCATCCGTTTATAGCCAAGAGTCCTGCCGTACTTGACCTCATAAAAATGATCGACGAAATAGCAAAAACGAATTTATCGGTCATCATCACGGGTGAAAGCGGTGTGGGAAAAGAGCTTTTTGCGGAACAGATTCATCTGAAAAGCGACAGGGCGAAGAAACCTTTCATCCGCGTAAACTGTGCGGCACTTGCTCCGACTCTGCTCGAAAGCGAATTGTTCGGTCATGTGAAAGGCGCGTTTACCGACGCAAAAACCGAGCATAAAGGATATTTCGAAACGGCCGACGGCGGAACCATATTTCTGGACGAAATCGGTGAAATGCCGCTGGAACTTCAGGCGAAGCTGCTGCGCGTCATTCAGTCGAAGACGTTTCAGAAAGTCGGATCAAGCGGGACGATTTCCGTTGATGTGCGAATCGTTGCCGCGACGAACCGCGACCTGGAACAGATGATGAATGCGCAGAAATTCCGGAGCGATTTGTATTTCCGTCTCAGCGGCGTTCCTATCAATGTTCCGCCGCTTCGTGAACGGAAGGAAGATATACCTGCCCTTGCAGAATTCTTCATGAAAAAATTCGGCGTTGAAACGAAGAAGAACTTTACGGGATTTTCCCAGCCGGCGATGGATGCGCTTTGTTCGTACTACTGGCCCGGAAACATCAGGGAACTTGAGAATTCTGTTGAACGTGCATGCGTTCTGGGCAGGCCGCCTCTCATCAATGCGGACGATCTGCGCATAAACACCGCCGCAACACCGTCCGCGGGAGATGTCATCAACGATATGGCAGCGGAGTGTGTCGGAGATACGGGCAGCGACCGTTCTTTAAAGGAAGCGATGAACCGCTTTAAACGGGCATACGTGCTGCGGATATTGGAAGAGACTTCATGGAACAAAACAAAGGCCGGAAAAATACTTGGTATTCAGCGGACGTATGTATCGCGTTTGTTAAACGAACTGCACATCCGTGATGAGATATAGAAAAAGAGTGCGTTAGGAGTAACTGAAATGGCTGAAAAAAGATTCGATAAAGCGAATGCGGATGAGAAACTTTCGGGATATATGATGAGACACCGCATCCCTATAATTATTGTTACAACTGTCGTTATTGCCGCTATAGTCGTTTACAGCGTATGCACGGTAGTAGCGACGAAAGTCAATGAAAAAGGTATTGCCGGCATAGACACAATAGAGTACGAGCTTACGAAAAATTCCTCCGACATGTCGGAGACGGAGCTTGAGACGCGCCGTGCCGATGCAATGACGAATCTTACGCCGTATCTGAAGAAAAACGGAATTGTCGGCGTACGTGCCTCCATGCTTGCGGCAGATATTGCCTTTGAGCGGAAAGATTATACGAACGCGGAAACATACTGGAAGAACGCAGCCGCGAAGGGAAAGAAATCGTATACCGCACCGCTTGCATACTACAATGAGGCCGTGTGCAGCGAAGAGCTGAACAACACTGCGGATGCCGCGGTGTTGTACGGAAAAGCCGCCGACGCGGAAGACTTTATGCTCGCCGCCCATGCACGGTTCAGCCAGGGGCGCGTTTACGAAGCGCTGGGAGACTACAAAAGCGCGTCCGATGCGTACAATAAGGTAAACGATGCGTTCCCCGACGACACATGGGCTCATCTTGCAAAAACGCGTCTTATTGCCCTGCAGACTGAAGGAAAAATCGAGTAACCGGACACCTTTTTATTTGTTTTTT
The DNA here is from genome assembly GCA_002399405.1 of Treponema sp. UBA4873. Classification (GTDB taxonomy): domain Bacteria; phylum Spirochaetota; class Spirochaetia; order Treponematales; family Treponemataceae; genus Treponema_D. The sequence continues at coordinate 629,768 of DHDP01000018.1, forward strand.
TTAGTATGAATAAGGGCAGCAAAATACGGAGAAAATACAGTATAGATACTCTGCTTTCTCTGTCCGTATGCTGCCTTTTGTTTTTTTCGGGATGCGGGCTCGACGAATATTACGTAGTCGCGGCACCGTATCTTATTTACAACCAGCCGACGTACAGCACGACCGACTTCTCCCAGAAATATTTTGACTTCTATACGAACGATACGGGGCAGACTACTTCTTCCGATTTCGACTATCTGGGCACTGCGGTTTATTATAAAATTTTTAACAACTATTCCACGATGGCGACGGAATATACCGCAATCATAGCGTTGAATTCCTCGACGACGTATTCCGCTGCCGCCGACAAAATGATAGACACGTACGGATATAAGGAACTGAGCACGTCAAGTGGGACCCCGTCGCCGCTTCTGCCGGACATCGACGCGGACACACGGGTGTACATCCGTCTCATGAATTATCAGGACAACGCCGATTATGCGGCGAAAATAATAATCGGGTATGATCCTGATGATGATGCCCACGATACCAGCGTCGACGGTGATTACGTGCCGCGCAGGAACCTGTCGAAAAAATATACGTTTGATTTCGGCCGGGAAGATTCGGATGACACCGGCTTTTCTGTAGTTCCCGACGCCGATGATGACGACGTGACTTATTCGTCGTCTTTTTCGGACGACGACGACGCTGTCTGGTACGTGGATGTGTTTGCTGTCGCTGTAGGCCGCGATACGACGTATACGAAGTACTACAGCACGGTTCTTCATCTTGGTTCGATTGCTATAGATTCTTCAGATGAAAACAACTGACGCGGGTCGGCTCTTCTGGAGTTCGTCGGCTGCGCGGAAGCGCTCTGTTGCAAAAGAATCGTATTTATTGTAATATACTATATCACGGCGCTTTAGCTCATCTGGATAGAGCAACTGCCTTCTAAGCAGTAGGTAGGCGGTTCGAGTCCGCCATGCGTCATAACCGGAAAAAGAATACTGAAACGAAAATAATCCCCCTATCATTATCTGCATATCCTGAATGATACTACTTTAAGGAAGCGTCATATTCAGGAGGTTTTATGAAAAGATTTATGAAAATTTTTTCCGTTTTTGCGGCGGGAACGGCTCTTTTCTTAGTATCGTGCGCAAATGGTATTACATCGTCGGTAACGGAGGAAAGTACAGCTGCGTCCCGCGCGGCATATTCCGGAACGAACGGTTCCATAGCCGTAACAGGCATGACGAATACAAACCTTACGGTGTCATATTCACCGGGATCGCAGAAAACATACGCGCGTCTGTACGTCTCGCAGGGGAACGGAACGGGGCTTGTACTCGCCAATCAGGATATGAACTATTCCGGCGGAACGTACTCGTATACTTTCTCGAACGGTTCGTTCACTTCCGGCGCCGCAATCTATGTCTGTGTCCTTGTAAACGACAACGGCACGGAAAAATGTATTCCGCAGGGAACGCTCGCAGACACGACAAGCTGGACGAAGATTACATACGGTGCGGATTCCTCTTCGGGAGGCAACGGAATTACGTCCGGTGCGGTATACAAAATCATCGCGAAATGCAGCGGAAAATCGCTCGACAACGACGGATGGTCAAAATCGGACGGCGCGAACGTCATTCAGTGGACGTGGGGCGGCGATCAGTCGAATCAGAAATGGATTATTACCGACGCGGGCGGCGGTTATTATTCGATAATCAACGAATACAGCGGTCTCGGTCTGGACGTCGCAGGATGGTCCACCGACGCAGGCGGCAACATACAGCAGTGGACGTACAAAGCGCAGGACAATCAGAAGTGGGCCGTCGAGAAGCTTTCCGACGGATATTACAAGATTACAAATAAGTACAGCGGGAAGGTGATGGACGTTTCATCGTCGTCGACGGAAAACGGTGCGAATGTTCAGCAGTGGAACTGGAATGAGTCGAGTGCGCAGAGATGGGCGCTTACTGTAGTAAACGCGACGTCCTCGGGGAACGGCACCGATGAAACGGCGCCCGCGACGGACGGCAGCTACGCGCTCGCATGGAGCGATGAGTTCAACGGCTCCTCGCTTAATACGTCGAACTGGGTGTACGACACCGGCAGCGGCGGCTGGGGAAACAACGAGCTTGAATATTATACGAACCGTACCGATAACGTCTCCGTTTCCGGCGGTAAGCTGGTCATTACGGCGCGCAGGGAAAGTTACAGCGGCTCAAGCTACACGTCGGGACGCATCAAAACGCAGGGACTCAAGACATTCAAATACGGAAAAATTGTGGCTCGCATAAAGCTGCCGACAGGGCAGGGGCTCTGGCCGGCGTTCTGGATGCTCGGATCGAACATTACGTCAGTCAGCTGGCCGGCATGCGGCGAGATAGACATTATGGAACATGTTAATTCCGACTCCAACGTCGTCGGAACAGCCCACTGGGATAACGGCGGGCACGTAAGCTGGGGATGCACGACTGCGAACAATTACTGGAACAACTTTTCCGTCGACGTGACGCAGTATCATGTGTATACGGTCGAATGGAATTCAACGAAAATAAAATGGTATGTGGATGGTACGCAGTTTATGGAACTCGACATTACGAACGGAACGGGAAGTACGGAAGAATTCCAGAAAAACTTCTTTATTATCCTGAATCTGGCTGTCGGCGGAGACTGGCCGGGAAGTCCGAACAGCGCTACGTCTTTCCCGTCGTCTATGTACGTCGATTATGTGCGTGTTTATCAATAAATAAAAAGTAAGGAATAGGAAGACTGTCCCGGGATTTTTACATACGGGGCAGTCTTTTTTTTAACAATCCTGCGTCGTGTCGTATTCTTCCTCCAGTACACGGAGCTGCGTTTTCAAATCCTCAATTTCGGTTTCCCAGAACGCTTTCGTTCCCCATCCCGGATTGCGCGCCGAAAAACCTTCGTCGTTACGCTGGACGGCCGTCCACGCGAGAAAATAAATATTCCGCATGAAGCGGAGCGGTTCTATAAGGCGCAGCTGCCGGCGGATTTCCGGTGCGCGTGCCGTGCGGATACCGTCTCCTGCGTCGTCATCAGGGGATATGAATTCTTCGTATCCTTTGAGAAGAAGTTCGAGTTCATGTTCCGAGTTCCTGCGGTATCCCGGAAGAAGCAGCCATAAATCCTGAACGGCTGGTCCGGTCATCATGTCGTCGAAGTCGATCAAAGTAATGATGCTGCTGTCTTCCGTGTCTGCAGACGACGGACTCGGCGATGTAAACTGCTCGAGGATGTTCCCGCGGTGGCAGTCTCCGTGAATGCGCCGGAATGCCTCCGTGTGATAAACACCGTGGTCGTCGGCCTCTCCGAAGACGGCCGCGTATGCGTCGAGCACGTAGTCGAGTGCATCGCCGCAGACCCCTGTGAATTCCTGCTGCAGTTCCGGCGTGACCAGATTCTGATTGAGCAGCATCGTGATGTACGGAATTGTCGTCTGCTGCGGTGTGCACTGAAGCCTGTGTGGTGCCGTTCGAGCCCGTGCGGCGAGATGCATGCGGCCGACGGCACGGCCTGTGCGGACCCAGTCTTCATCCGTGTAAATGTCGAAGGTGCGCGCACGGAGCCGGGGAAAGACCGCAAAGTACAATCCTTCCGCGGAACCGACTGTTGCTTCATCCCCTGAAAGGGACGACGAAAGAGGCGGTACGACGGGAACTTCCGCCGCGCTGCAGTCCGCAAGGAACTTGTGCTCGTCGAGGACAGCATCCCTGCTCCATCTGCCGGGGCGGTAGAATTTAATGACGTAATCACGGCCGTCTTCGCCGGTGAGTCCGAAGACTCTGTTTACGTAACTGTTGTACGGCGTAATTGTTCCGTCGAATTTTTCCCCGGTAAAATTTTCTGCAGCGCTGAGGATGCTGTCGGGAGTCAGCGATGAAAACTGATTCGGCATTATCTGTTTTCCATAGGAATGTAATCGTGCTGGCCCGAGACTGATTTGTACGCGGGCCTGATGATTTTCCCGCCGTTTGACAGTTCTTCGATGCGGTGGGCCGACCAGCCCGCAAGCCGCGCAGAGGCGAACAACGGCGTATATAATTCTTCCGGCAGGCAGAGCAGGCGGTAGACGAAACCTGAAAAGAAGTCGACGTTCACGCTTACGCCTTTGTACATCTGCCGGTGTTCCCGTATAACTTCGGGAGCTATACGTTCGACTTTTTCATATAAGTCGAATTCTCTGTCTGCGTTTTTTTCGGACGCGAGCTTTCCTGCGGATTTTTTGAGGATGACGGCTCTGGGGTCTGAAAGGGAATAGACGGCGTGGCCTATGCCGTAAATAAGCCCCGACCGGTCGAACGCGTCTTTATTCAGCAGTCTCAGAACATAATTGCGGATTTCATCGTCGTCGGTCCAGTCGGAAACGTTCTTTTTCATATCGTCGAACATCTGTATCACTTTGATGCTCGCTCCGCCGTGCTTCGGTCCTTTGAGCGAGCACAGAGACGCCGCAATCGACGAATACGTATCTGTTCCCGACGACGTGACGACGTGCGTCGTAAAGGTCGAATTATTTCCGCCGCCGTGTTCGGCGTGGAGAATGAGCGCCTGATCAAGTATATGCGATTCAAGCTCGGTAAAGGATGAATCGGGACGGAGCATGTGGAGTATATTCTGCGCAGTCGAATACTCAGGTACGGGTGAATGAATCACGAGGCTTTTGTTGTAGTAGTTGTAAGCGTAGGAATGAAACGAATGGACCATGAGCGTCGGAAACTGGCCCAGAAGCTGGATGCTCTGCCGCATAACGTTCGGAAGCGACGTGTCGTCCGCCTGGTCGTCGTACGCGTAGAGCGAAAGGACACTCGACGCAATGGAATTCATCATGTCGCGGCTCGGAGACGTCATGATTGTGTCGCGGAGGAACTGGGCCGGTAGCGAGCGGTACGATGCAAGCAGTTCCCGGAATGTGTCGTATTCCGCACGGTCGGGAAGATGTCCGACAAGCAGCAGAAAGCAGATTTCCTCAAAACCGAAGTAATTGCTTTTTTCAAGTCCTGCCACAATCGATTCTATGTCTATTCCGCGGTAATACAGTTTCCCTTCACAGGGGACAAGATCATCATCCTGCATGATATATCCGACAATTTCGGAAATTTCAGTGAGTCCCGCAAGCACGCCTTTGCCGCTTATGTCGCGGAGTCCGCGTTTTACTTCGTATTTCGTATAGAGGTCGGAAGTTATGACGCTGCAGTCGGCTGCCGCCCTGCTGTACGATTCAAAAAGAGTGCCGGAAGAGGGTGATTCTGTTTTTGCCATAGTGTCATCTCCTTACTGGGGAAAGTCTTCGGACAGTATAGCATACATCGCAGAAAATGCCACCCTCCTCACGCCGCAGAAATTGCCATCCCTGGCAATTTCTGCTCTGCACGAGCGCTGCGCGTTCGTGCAACACAAATAACGACATCGTGTCGTTTGCTGATTTACCTTACTTCGTGTCGCAGTGCATTTCCGTACCGGTTCCCGTTTCTTTTTCCTCGTCGAGCATTTCCTTCATCGTACGCCAGCCGAGGACGGCACACTTAACGCGGGCGGGCATTCTTGAGATGTCTTCGAGAGACGCGGCTTCGTCGAGTTCCTCTATATCCTCCGGCTTCGCCTTTCCCTGAATCATGTTCATGAATATGCCGGTGAGGCGCAGCGCCTCATCTTTGTTCTTTCCGATAACAAGATCAAGCATCATGTCGACGGATGCCTGCGAAACGGCACAGCCGCTTCCTGTGAACGAACCGTCGGTTATTTTGTTGTTCCCGTCCACTTTGAGATTGAGCGTGATGTTGTCGCCGCAGCTCGGATTGACGCCGTTCAGAACGAGAGACGGATCCGCCATCGGTTTTTTATGAGACGGGTTGAGATTGTGTTCGTTCAGTATTTCCCTGTATAAATCTTTCGTTTCCATTGCCGCTGCTCCCGTCAGTCAGTATATCCCATCCATCTGCGGACGTTAACTACTTTCTCGAGGAAATGTGCGACTTCTTCTTCGGTATTATAGAAATACATGCTGGCGCGCGCCGTTGCGGGAACGCCGAGGTATGCACCGAGCGGCTGCGCGCAGTGATGGCCTGCGCGGATGGCGATATGCTCCGTGTCGAGCACCGACGAAATGTCGTGCGGATGTACGCCGTCGATCGTAAACGTAACGATGCCGCAGTGAGCGTTCCCGTCGGGACTGCCGACGATGTGCACGTGCGGTATCTGCTTCATTCCTTCGATAAGCTGCGATGCGAGCGCGTTGTCGTGCGCTGCAATACTGTCGAGACCGACGCTCTGCACGTATCTGACTGCGGCTTCGAGTCCGACGGCTCCCGCGGCGTTTACCGTTCCCGCCTCGAATTTCGCGGGAAGTTCGGCCCATGTCGCGTCTTCGCGCGTCACGTATTCGATCATTTCGCCGCCGCGGAGAAACGGCGGCATTTTGTCGAGCAGGTCTTTCCGTCCGTACAGGACGCCGCATCCCGTGGGACCGGTGAGCTTGTGGCCGCTGAATGCGAGAAAATCCGCGCCGAGAGTCTGCACGTCGACTTTCATGTGCGGCACCGACTGCGCGCCGTCGACAACGACGACCGCTCCCGCCTTGTGCGCAATTTCCGCTATTTCCTTAACAGGATTCGTGATGCCGAGCACGTTGCTTACCTGCGTTATTGCGACGAGTTTCGTTTTCGGAGAAATTTTTGCGCGCACTTCGTCGAGGGTGAGTTCGCCCGTTTCCTTACTGCATTCCATGTAGACGAGTTTTGCGCCCTTTGCTTTACACACCATCTGCCAGGGAAGAATGTTGCTGTGATGCTCCATAATCGAAACCGCGATCTCGTCGCCCGCACCGATGAACGACATGCCGTACGAATACGCGACGAGATTGAGCGATTCGGTCGCATTGCGCGTAAAGATAATCTCGCAGTCTTCCTTTGCGCCGATGAACTGCGCTACGGTGTGGCGCGCGTTTTCGTATGCATCAGTCGCACGCACGCTTAAGTCGTACAGACCCCGCAGCGGATTCGCGTTGTTTTCATCGTAGAAATGCTTTATCGCATCCATAACGTGATGAGGCCGCTGCGTTGTGGCTGCATTGTCGAAGTAAATTATGTCCTTGTCTTTCTCGTTTGAGAAGAACGGAAAATCTTTGCGGTACGGATTATTCATGTGCGAACGCCTTATCAAGATAGTTGTTGATTTTTGTTACGACAGTTTCATCGGGAATAAGCGCGGCAGTGCCCGCGACTTTTGCGCGCGCCATAATCTGCTCTGCGGACTGTTTGCTGATGCCGCGGGACTGCATGTAGAAGAGCGTGTCTTCGCCGAGCCGCCCGATTGTGGCGCCGTGCTCGCCGGCTACGTCTTCCTCGTCGCAGAGAATGAGCGGAATAGATTTGTTGACGACTGTCGGCGAGAGAAGCAGCGTTTCTTCCTGCTCGTTGCCCGTTGCTCCCGCGCATCCGCTTTTAAAGTCGATTGAACCGCGGTACGTCTTTACGGCGTTGCCGCTGAGCGTCCCTTTGACCGACATTTTACAGTCTGTCTTCCGGCCGGTGTGGCGCACGATGTAATTCATGTCGAGCTTCTGTTCACCCATACACAGATAGGCAGTATCAGATTTGAACGACGACTGATACGAGGGAAGGGCGGCGGCGACGCCTGCGTACGTTTCCTTTCCGCCCAGAATGATCTGCGTTACTTCGACGCGCCCGCCTTCTTCGCAGAACGTACCCGTATCGTCGATCTGTGTGAACGACGAACCGAGCAGCTGCACTTTCACCAGATGGATGTATGCGTTTTTTCCCGCCGAACAGAGCGTGCGTACGGCCTGAAATCCCGACGCGCTTTCCGGCGACGTGTACGAAATAATCACGGTGACCGAAGAACCTTCTTCCGCGCGGATAATCTGAGCGGAAGCGGTGCTGCTCCGGTCCGCCTGATCAAAACTGATGAGGACGGGAGCGGAAACGTGTACGTTTTTTTTCGCCGTAATAAGGGCTGTGCGGACTTTTGCCTCCGTAAAGACAGAGTCTGTATTTTTTCCGACGCCTGTCGCAATGCCGGCATACGCGCCGGTATCCGAACCCGCGTCGGCCTTATACGACACGCCTTCGGGCAGAGTCCCTGCGACAGTACTGTCGGCGGCGTTGACCGCTGCGCTGTATGAAAACGGCACATTGTTGATTTTAAGCCAGTTCCATGTGAGAATCGGAAGATTATTAATTGTCGTATCTATATTCATCACAAAGTTCCCTTCATCTCAAGACGGATGAGATTGTTCATTTCTACCGCGTATTCAAGCGGCAGCTCCTTGCTCACCGGATTTGCGAAGCCGCTCACAATCATGCTGCGCGCTTCCTCTTCGCTTATACCGCGCGACATAAGATAAAAAACCGCTTCGTTTGAAATCCGCCCGATTTTCGCTTCGTGTCCCACGTCGACGTCGTCGGTAAGCACTTCCATCGCGGGAATAGTGTCCGAACGCGATTCACTGTCGAGCATGAGCGACTGGCAGGAAACCGACGCTTTGCTTCCGACCGCATTCTTCGCAATATATACCGCGGAACGGTATGTGCTTATACCGCCGCCCTTCGAAATTGATTTTGTCGTAATGACGCTCGACGTGTGGGGCGCCATGTGCATCATCTTCGCGCCCGTGTCAAGATTCTGTCCGCTGCCGGCAAACGTAATACCCGTGAACTCGGCGTGCGCACGTTCTCCCACAAGATCGCTTTCCGGGTAGAGGTACGAAATATGGGACCCGAACGAGCCGGAGACCCATTCGATCGTGCCGCCTTCCTCGACCTTCGCACGCTTCGTGTTCAGGTTGTACATGTTTTTGGACCAGTTTTCGACTGTTGAATAGCGCAGATGCGCGTTCTTCGCGACGTACAGCTCGACACATCCGGCGTGAAGGTTCGCGACGTTGTACTTCGGCGCGGAGCATCCTTCGATAAAGTGGAGATCCGCTCCCTCGTCAAGGATGATGAGCGTGTGCTCGAATTGTCCCGCGCCCTTTGCGTTGAGGCGGAAGTACGACTGCAGCGGGAACGAGAGATGCACGCCTTTCGGAACGTACACGAACGAACCTCCCGACCAGACGGCGCCGTGAAGCGCCGCAAATTTGTGGGCGCGCGGCGTGACAAGGTGCATGAAGTGTTCGCGTATCATATCCGCATACGGTCCCCAGAGCGCGCTCTCGAAGTCCGTGTAGACGACGCCCTGTTTGGCCACTTCGTCGCGCACGTTGTGATAGACGAGCTCGCTGTCGTACTGCGCGCCGACTCCCGCGAGCGACGTACGCTCCGCTTCTGGAATGCCGAGCTTTTCGAACGTGTCCTTAATATCTTTCGGGACATCCTTCCAGTCACCCTGCATCTTCGTATTGGGACGCACGTACGTCGCAATGTGCTCCATGTGCAGATCGCTGATGTCCGGTCCCCAGTTTGTAACTTTAAGTTCGTTGTATACCGCAAGCGACTTGAGCCGGAATTCCTTCATCCATGCCGGATCGTGTTTGTCGTCCGAAAGCTTCGAGACGATTTCTTCGGTGAGACCGGGATCGTTGCGGTAAAAATCCTTTTCGTCGTAACGGAAATCGTATATGGAGCTGTCTATGTCGTCTACCTGCGTTTTGCCGCCGTCGTTCGTGTCACTCATTGGCTTCTCCGTCTTCCGCTCCTGCAAACTGCTCGAATCCGTGCTCGTTTATTTCCTGCACAAGTCCGCCGCCGCCTGTTTTTACGATTGTGCCCTTCACGAGCACGTGGGTAAAATCAACATGAAGACTTTCGAGAATTTTAGTGGAGTGGGTGATGATAAGAAGCGCACCGTCCCGTTTTTTCTGATACTCTTCAATACCCTTTGAAACGGTGCGCACTGCATCGACGTCGAGACCCGAATCAGTTTCGTCGAGAATGGCAAACGAAGGGTTGAGCATGAGCAGCTGGAGAATCTCGCTCTTTTTGCGTTCACCGCCCGAGAATCCCACGTTGAGATCGCGCGACGCATACGACGGATCCATATTCAGCAGCTGCATCGCAGCTTTCAGGTCTTTCTGGAACTGGAAGAGCTTGACGTGTTCACCGGTACGCTGCTGAAGCGAACTGCGGATGAACGTCTCGAGCGAAATGCCCGGAACTTCAAGCGGATTCTGGAACGAAAGGAACATGCCGTCCTTTGCGCGCCTGTCCGTCTTTTCTTCGTCGATATTCTTTCCATTAAACAGGATTTTCCCGCCGTCCAGATGATAGACCGGATTTCCCATAAGCGTATAGCCGAGCGTCGATTTACCGGCTCCGTTCGGCCCCATAAGCACGTGCGTTTCGCCTTTCCCTATCTGCAGACTCAAATCGTGCAGAACCTTTTTCTCATCTATACTTACCGAAATATGCTGAACATCGAGCAGCGGATTACCCATAAGAACACTCCTTAAATATTATTTACTGAAAAGTTGAATAATCTATGTAAATACTAGGTATTTCCTGTATCTTCAATATATATATATTAGCGTAAAAATGCAATAACATAAAGTGATGCCGGAAAAAATGAAGGGGACGGGTTTGAGTTTTAAAATAATCAGCAGGCATTGTTTTATAAGGAGGCTGAATAATGCAGCAGGAAGAGTCATTTTTTCTCCTTCGGTTTATTTCCTGCGTGGACTGCGGACGGATGATTCAGCGGCGCGTGCGTCATCATGGAAGCGGCGCGATCGAACGTTTTCTGCACAAGAAGCGCCTCGTCCGTGCTGAGAGCTGCGCGGGAGAGAATTTCAGTCCACAGTTCGGCCATGTTGTCTCTGCCGCAGTATGAGAAAAAGCCGATCTGCTGCAGATCGTCGAGTATGCAGCTGACGGTGTTCCCGACGTCTGCCCTGGAAACGGCTTCCCGTCCGTTGGGGCTCGGCGTGATTCCCGCGCGGAAAAGTTCGTAGCAGACAATTTGCACGGCGTGGCTCAGATTGAACGAACCGAATTCTTCACTCGACGGAATCGTTACGCCGAAATCGCACGACTCGATTTCTTCGTCCGTAAGCCCCGCCTGTTCGTTGCCGAATATGACGGCAGCTTTCGCATTTGTTCCTTCAGAATCGGTGGCGTTGCCGGCAATCCGCACGAGTTCTTCCGGCAGCAGCAGCGTTCCCTTCCGTTTTCTTCCTTTTCGGCGTGTCGTTCCCGCGGCGAGGCAGCAGTCTGCCGTGGCCTCCGCGATAGTGTCGAAATATGCGGCTTTGTCGAAAATATACCCGGCGTGAATTGCAAGCCGGTACACCGCATCGCTGTCTATATCGCTTTTTTTCGTTCCGACAATCCTGAGTATACGGATGCCGCAGTTTGCCATAGCGCGGCAGACTGCACCGATATTGCGGCTTTCTCCGGGGCGGTCAAGCACAATCACAACGTTGTCAAGATTCATGGAAACATTGTATCTACAGGTGAACTGTTTGTTAAGAGGAGAGAAACTGCACGTTTTGCCCTGATATGGAATTATATTATTATAGAAGAAAACGTCCTGCTTTTTATCTCCCGCTTCCGTACAGGTGATGGGTATACTAAAAATACTTTTTCATTAGAATCTTCCTTAATATAGATATCTGACTTTCAGGTTTTATCCAAATTTCCGTAAAATGCTATTGTGTGACGGATATTTGACAGGTATAATTGCGAAAATGAATTTATGTTTCAGAATAAATTACTAAAATGAGGGTGGAAATGGATTATTCAATAAACCGCCGCATTTTTGACTTATTTTGGATAGAGAAGTTATACTGGTGTCGTGAGCGACGGTAAATGAAAAAGTGCTTAGGAGAGAGGAACTGATATACATATAGGGAAAAAATGAAAAAGATACCTTTGTTTATAATTTCAATTCTTCTGTCAGCACAGCTTATGTCCTGCACTGAAAATATAAGTGATGTATCCGGCTGTTATTATCCGTTCAGACTCTATGACGGAAGTCCTGTCATTACACTCTCGGAAAACGGCACGAAATTACGCCTGCAGGTCGATACAGGCAGCCGTATCTCATACGTTTTTCGTTCCGGCCTCAAAAAAATGGACGGAGAATATGACGCTACCCGTCCTATGACATTACCGACTGATTTTTACCTTGGATATCAGAAAAATAAACCGGTAACTTTTTTTTACAATCCCGCTGTAAGGAAGATACGCGGCACGGACGGTATTCTGGGAATGGATGCCTTAAGCAGCCGCGATTATCTCGTTATTGATTACAGGAAGAAGCAGTTTCTCATGACTGATAAAGAGCCTGAATGCAGATACTGGATTACCGCGGAATCCGACGAAGGGTGTTTCAAAATGCCGGTTATAATTGAAAATATCCGGATTAGCGCAACGCTGGATACGGGAAGCGATGCAAATAATATTTATGTTCCTCTTCGTACCTATCCCCGGAAATATCGCGAAAAAACAATTTTACTGTTTACACAGGATAATTCGGGAATATATGTATATGAACGAATATATGAAATGAAGTATACGCTTCCCGATAGCGACTATATATCCGCCGCGTCATTTTCGGATATGCACGCATATACGGACAAACTGTTTCCTCCGACAGCGGGGCAGGAGCGTCCCGAATGTCTGCTTGGATATCCGTTCTTTAAAAATAATTTTGTCTGCCTTGATTTTAAAAACGGACGGATAGGCATTATAAAGGAATAAAAGCAGGCTTTCAGCGTGCCTGAAAATCAGACATTCTGGCTGAAAAAATTTTCCGGATTAAACAGACACGCGATTTCTTCCGCTTTTGCAGGCGTCAGCACGTGTTCTTTTTTTTCTGAGAAAGCGCGGCAGAGATCTTTTTCATTGATTCTCCCGGCTGAATATGCGGCGTTTGCGCATACGAGCGGCACTTCAAGTTCATCCGCAAACGGATGAAGCTCCGACTGAACGGTAATGCAGTAATCCGAAAAAGGCTGCACAAGACGCTGGTGCCGGGCGACGATTGTTTTTTTCTGCAGGAGCAGCGCCGCATATATCTGCGGCGGCGTGCAGCATCCGCGCGATGCGTTTACGACAGCGGCGTGCGAATCGATGAATCCGAAAATTCCGATAATGTTCATATTCTGCCGGACGATTGCGACGCTTTCGGCGAGATTGTATTCCGCAATCGTGTTGTTCAGTCTGTTCAAATCCGAATTGATTTTCTGCCGTATTCCGAACGTTTTCGCTTTTTTTGAAGCGTCGTTGTGGAGCGGATAGCAGCAGTCGAAAAGCTGTCCGTAATCGGGCAGTTTGATCGACAACTGAGCTTTGGAATGTCCGTTCTTATATGAATTGAACGCTTTGAGCAGAATGTCGATCCCGTCTTCAAGATACCCGTTTTCCATAAAACAGCAGAATGAATCGTCGTCCCGGTGCGACTGTTGTGTGTTTTTTTCATACATGCGGAATGCGTCGTATACACTTGCGTACGCAAGGAGTTCGTAACAGCTGTCGTTCAGATGCCGGCTGCGCGCATGTCCCGGTTTTTCCGGATTTTTGTAATTGAGAACAAAATCCTCGTCGTGGATAACGTAATTGTCCGGCGAATCCTGCGCAGCAACCGTTTTTTCCGACAGCAGCATTGCAGCAGAATATACGGACTGACCGTGTGTAAAGCCGTAGCAGCGGTTTATGAGAGAAGAGACGACAGCAGCCGTTCTGCACGGGAGAGAAAAATCACTGGTGTCGAATGTTTTTACGTTTTTCGCGTCCTGCACCGTCACCATATATCCGGCTTCAGAAAGCCGGTATGCAAGCCACGTATATACGTACCGTTTTTCCGGGGCGAGAATGTCGGGAATGGTAAACGAATAAAGAAGGGAAGTCGTTTCTTTCTGCAGTTCCGTTGAAAGCATGCCTTCGGCGCTGCATGCAGTCACCGAAAGACCCGCCCCTCGGCACACGGAGAGAACTACCTGTTTATGCACTTCACTGTATTCCTCGAAACACACATGCGGAGACACTCTGAATGATTCCGCAATAAGTGCTGTCTGCACGTCATGCGGCAGCACGTAGAATGTTTTGAGGACAAGTATGTTTCTGCAGCTGCCGCTGCGTTTCGGAATGTATACGCCGAGGAACATCTTATCTGATTTATACTGACATGCGGACCTGAAAAGGCAGCCGAGGATAAGATCGTACTTTCCGGTTACGCGGCTGCCGGGCAGAGCGGACGGTATGTTTTTCAGAACAGGATACACAGAGTCGAACTGTGAATACAGGCCGACGTACAGTTCAGCTGCAAAACAGTTGTGCAGCCGGACGAACATCTGCTGATTCGGACTCTGTTCGTCCGGTTCTGCGTTGCTCTGGTTGCACTGCGGCTGGTGATACGTACACGGCTCTTTAAGAAATTCAAAACTGCAGCCGGCGTTCATGAGGTTGAATCCGAGCTCCAGGTCTTCGAATCCCCTGTGTTCACCGAAATCGTTGTTGAACTTTCCTGCCTTAAAGAAATCGTCCGCATGAAGCGACATGCTGTGCGAATACACGTAACGCCACGGCTGCTCCCCGAACGGTTTATACATACGCCCGTCTTCATACCACGGCAGCTTTTCGAGCAGGGTAAAATCGGTACGGAGCGCTTCTTCACCTATGTCGCATATATTGAACGCAGTAAGCGACCGGCGGCGGCCGAGCAGCACGAGATGCTCAGTTTCCTGCTGCCTGTCGTAGTGTGTACGGATAAAATCAGGGGGGACGAGTATGTCGTTGTCAAGAAAAATAAGCACGTCGTACCGCGACAATGCCGCTCCCGTGTTGCACAGCAGCGAACGGTTCCGGCAGTTTTTCATGCGGCAGTATGTAATAATTCCCGGTTTCTGCGAACGGAAGAAGTCGACAACTTTATCAGTGTCGTCCGAACCTGAATCAATAAGCAGTATTTCATACTGCAGATTTCCGCCTGTCTGCTGATTAAGCAGCAGAAGCAGTGCGGAATACAGGAATGACGACCTGTTGAACGTCGGAATTATTACAGACACACCGTCTCTGCGTTTTCGCTGGATATGCACGATTGCTTTCCCGATTAATTACCGGGGCTGTACGTACCACCGCTTGTTCCACCGAATACACACCGGGCCTGTGCGTTTTCTTCTGAAGAGGGAACTGTCTGTTCTTCAGCCTGTGTTTCTGATTCATCCGCAATATTCTGGCTGCAGCTTGAGACAGCAAACAGCGATACTGCAAGAAGTACGGCTACAATGAGAGATTTTATCATTGTTTTCATAGATTTCCTCCAAACCGGAATTAATAATAAAGCTCAATTGGAGGAAACACCATAGCATTTTACGGAAATTTTACCTATTCAGATGTCTATCCCGAAAATTTCTTTGATTTTTTGCGTCCCGAAAGAAGCATCACCATGTTTTCCTATTTCGTCCATAAAATTAAGCGCGCGTTCAATACTTCTTTTCCCGTTTTCTGTCCGTTTTAATCCCAGAAGGCAGTATCCCTTATTGAAGAGAAGGTACGGAAATATAAGCAGCTGGCCGTAGGTAATGCATTCCTGTATCCCTTTTTCAGAAAGCGCAAGCGCTTCTTCATACTTTCCGTCGAGCCCTTTCCAGTTCGACAGATTAAATAGAATGACGGGATAATCCTTTGACTTTTCGGTTTCCGAAATAGTTTGTGTTTCAAAATAGTTTATAAGGAATTCCAGAATAGCTTCGGCCCGGTTTTCCTGTTTTATGTCGTACAGCACGAGCGCAATATTATTCAGAATGAGACGTTCTGTTTTTGTGAGCAGCTTTTCGGAGAGGTCCGTATCCGGGGTGAAATTCTCAACCGATAACTGCAGTGATTTTTCAAGCAGAGACAGAATTTCTTCGGAAGTACCGTTATGATGCATGCTGTAAATCGCCTGGTGGAAAATATAGAACTGTTGTTCCAACACGTTTAGTTCCTGAGCACACGTACGGTATTTTTCAAGCATTACTTCCGTTTCATAATTTCTGTTTGCGACGGAATTTGTTATTTCGTATTCCAGATTCCATCGTTTCAGGTCGGCTTCCGTCATGGGAACGTTGTGCAGCGGCGGCGCCATACCCATTTTACTGAACAACGCTTCAACCAGTTTCCAGTTCGGTATCTGGTCTCCGTTTTCTATTCTTGAAAGCGTCGAAACTGCACATAACGTACCCGCCAGTTTCTCCTGGGAAAGACGATTTCTGAGACGGAATTCTTTTATGGTTTTTCCGATAAGATACTGTTCCATTTTTATATTTCTTTCTTATGATATGGGAGTATTATAGAGTAAAATAGAGAAAATGCAAAGAATAGGGATAATCATTATCCCGACAGTGAAAGTTGCTGTATAAAATAACCATGCACTATATCCAGCAGCTTGAAATGACGGACTGCGGAGCAGCCTGCTTTGTCATGATAGCATCTCATTTTGGGAAAAGCCTCAGCATAGCGGAAGTACGCAGCGTTGCCGGTACCGATATCGTCGGTACAGATATCACCGGTACCCTTCATCGCACACATGCATCTGGAGAAGGAGGAAGGTCATAACTGCTACAGCGGATATTTCTCCTTGCTTTATGAATCTTTTGTGGTATAATTTAAATTTGTGAATCATCATAAAATTTTACCGCTCAGAACAAAAATTTTACTGTCCTGCGTAATTTGTCTTTCGCTGGCGTTGATTGTACAGACCGTCCTGTTCAAAGATTCTTCGTCGAAAGTCATGACCAAACAGACACAGGATTTCACATTCGCCTCTTTACGTAATCTGCAGGAGGATATTTATTCCTATTGCAGGGATATTCAGAACGCACTGTTGAAGGTTTATTTAAATACCGATTTTATGCGTGATGCGGCTTCTGGTATGTCGGAAAATGATTTAAAACGGCAGTACGGTGCGCTTGCTTTTACTATGGCAATAAATCAGTTTGATCCGTCGCAGAATGTTGTTGCGCTTTACATATACGCATTCAGCGGTCCGAACAGTTCATCGCCTGTTTCATTAATAAGTTTGTACCGGCATGCTCAGACTCCTGTCTATACGTATCCCGAAAACATTTTCCGCGGTGATATGCCGAACAATATAGATGCCGTAAAAAAATACATAAATTCGGATGAAAGGATAATGTTTATTTCCAGTTACTATAATGAAAAAAGAAAGACTGACATAGTCAGATTCGTTCTGAAAATATATCACAATGTGAATACGGAAATCGGTTTTATCGTTTGTGACGTTGACGGAACTGTTTTAAATAAAATGATAAGCAAGGAATTTTCCGTGAATGACAGTTTAATATGGCTTCAGCCGGATAACGATTGTCCCGTCGTGTCGTCGCATACTTCGTTGAAAAACGTTCAAACGTCCGCATCTGCAATAATGTCGGCAATCGCGTCCGGCAGCAATGACTATACGGAAAAAATACTGCCTGACTGTCTGCTGTTCAAGGACGTGCAGAAAAAATATAATCTTACGGCATATTGTCTTGTTCCGATGACCGCGTTGAAAACAAATCAGATTATGCTGAACAGAAATACTGCATTGTCGCTCGTTCTCCTTATTATTGTTTTTTCAATCAGTTTCATTGTCATTTCGAAAAATCTTACCGCTCCGCTTACGTATGTCGTTGGTATAATGGGACGCATAAAGAACGGAGAAAGACAATTACGCCTGAAAACTATGCAGAGAGACGAAATAGGAATACTTGCGGAACAATTTAATGATATGCTTGATCGCATCAGCATGTTGATTGAGAAGGAATACAAAGCGAAGTTTGCCGCCGACGAAGCACAGTATAAGGCTCTGCAGGCTCAGGTAAATCCTCATTTTTTGTATAATACGCTCGATACCATGAGTAGTATAGCGTCGGATCAGAATTGTGAAACAGTCAGTATGATTTGTCTTGCGCTTTCTAATATGTTCAGATATTCGCTTGATATGAGCAATCAGCTGTCGACTGTCGAGGAAGAGATCGTTCATCTTAAAAATTATTTGTACGTAATAAATATACGGATGCAGAACAGCATCACTACGGAAATTCTGATAGGCGATTATTTGCTCGGCGAGCGGGTACCGCGATTGTGTCTGCAGCCCCTTGTTGAGAATTCGATTCAGCACGGATTAAAAAACAAACGGGGGAAGAAAAATATACGTGTTTATGCTGCAATACACGAAGATTCATTTCAGATTACGGTGTGGGATAACGGGACCGGTTTTGACGCATTCGAACTGAATATGAAACTTCAAAGGACGGTCGATGAAGTTCTTACAATGAAAGATTCGATAGGTCTTATGAATATCCAGAGCCGGATTCATATGCTGTTCGGAAGCGGATACGGTATTAAAATTCAAAGCGACAGTGTGTCGGGGACTTCCGTAATAATGACGTTACCATGCGATTGTCGGCGCGGGAAACCGGAAACTGAGGCGGAAAATGAGTGACGATGCATATAAAGTGCTTGTCGTCGACGACGAATACTGGGCAAGAAAAAATATATGTAAGCTTGTAAGCATTTGCGGAACGCAGTTTGCGGTGGACAGTGCGGAGAACGGTGAAGATGCATTGAATAAAATTACTGAACGTCATCCGGATATTCTGATAACTGATATAAACATGCCTTTATTTAACGGTTTGCTTTTAACCGAAAAGGTGAAAAACTGTGCGCCGGATATTGTCACTATAATAATTTCGGGATACGACAATTTTGATTATGTCAGAACAACGCTGCTTAACGGCGCCGTTGATTATCTCCTGAAACCCGTTACGAAGGATAATGTATGGAACGTCCTTAATAAAGCATTGGAGAAGATAACGGAGAAAAAACAGGATGAAAAGGAACGGCTGCTCATGAGGGAAAAAATCTCTGCTGCGGACGCCGCGATGTTCGACAGACAGAAAACCCGACTTATTCAGTATAAAACGGATGCGCAGCTTTCATTGACGAAGGAAGAAACCGAATATGAGCTTCGATATTCCGGTTTTACATTGGTCGTCATCCACCTGCCCGGTTTTGCAGATGTGTGCGGCATAACCCCCGACGTATCCGCACAAAATGTTAAAACGCTTATTACCGATACTGTCGGAACCGAAGGTGTTATTGTTTTCCATAATATGAACAATCAGTCGGAGTTTATTCTGATTTCTCATACCGCACGCAGAATTGTGGAGCAGCAGTGCCGGATGTTGTTGACCGCTCTGCAGCGTTTTACGCATGCATGCTGTACTGTTGTTTTAGGCGAATATTGTTATACATTTGCAGGTTTACCGGAAGCGTACAGAAAGTCGGAGGTACGGTATTCCTGCCGTGTCTGTTCGAACCGGAGTCTTGTTTGCGGCATTCAGGAAAAGGAAGGTACGGATACCATACCTCCGGTTGCACAGCATCTTTCCGTTGAACAGAGGAAGCAGCTGCAAATCGCAGTTGCAGATATGAACAGAGAGCTTTTTTCAGGAATCCTTGTTGAATCCGGAATTTTCAATTGTGACGAATATTCGTGGTCGATTGCCGAAGTAAAGCAGACTGTTGATACTGCAATAGTACTCCTCAGAAACGCAACTGATTTAAAAGCTCCCGACAAACTTGCTGATTTTAATACGATTTCGGCATCGTTCGACAATACGATAGAGAAGGGTGATTTGAGGCTTCTGCAGGAAGAGTTCAAATGTCTGCTTGATTTAACTTTCGGTACGAAGGAATTACTTGAGCAAAGCAACTGCATGCAGAAAAAAATAGTTCAAATCCGGCAGTATATTGCCGAGCATTATTCGGAAAATCTGTCGCTTTCGTATTTCGCGGAAAAATTCTTCATAGAGCCGACCTATCTGTCAAGGTCATTCAAGTCTGCGACCGGTGTTCCCCTTATGAATTACATCGCTACGGTTCGCGTAAAAAAGGCTGCCGAATTTATTTTATTAAAGAAAATGAATATAGCGGAAGTAGCCCAGCTTGTCGGTTATGACGATTATGCATATTTCAACAGGGTTTTCAAAAAAATTACCGGAAAGAATCCGACTCAATACCAGAAAGAAATCGGGACGTGAGGAACGTAGTATGAAAAGATATTCATGGTTGTGTTTGTTAATACTGCTTGCAGGCTGTTCCTCATACACCAAAAAAGGAACGGTTATTGCCGGGAACGATGTAAATCAGAAGACTACTATTTCTGTACTGGCGGGATTCTCAACCAACGATGCAGGTCTTTCCGAAATGATAAGCCGAGAGGTTGCGGAATCATTTCCGCAGGTGGAATTGGAGTGGGAAAATACCGATTGGGGCACGACCTTCTCTTCGACGCTGCGGGCAAGATTAAGTGTGGGTGATGTTCCCGATATAATCGTGGGAAAGGCGCAGGATGCCGTTGTTTACGCAAAAACGGGTTTACTTGCTGCTATCCCGGAAAACGTTTTGCAGTGTATTGACGAAAGGTACCGTTCCGATACGTCTGTCGATACTGTTACATACGGTGCGGTATATAATGTTGCATATCAGGGAATTATTTATAATAAAAACATGTTCTGGCGATACGGACTTACCGTTCCCCGGACGAAGAGGGAACTTGATTCGGTAGTTTCCCGGTTCGAATCCGTCGGAATCATTCCCTTTGCTTCTCATTTTCAGGAAGACTGGTTTACGGCCAATATCATGATGCAGTTTGCAATAAACGATCTGTTTACAACCCAACCCGACTGGGGAATACGATTTAATAACGGGGAGCGTTCCTTCGAAACTTCCCATGAAATGAAAAATTGTTTTACTAATGTAAAGTATATTTATGCTCATTCTTTTCCCGATTCATTCATTGTACAGAACTCCGAATGCGACAATCGTTTTATAAAAGAGCAAAGCCCGATGTACCTGACGGGTTCATGGTCTGTGCAGGCAATACATGCAGTTAATTCCGCAATGCAGATCGGAATATTCCCGTTTCCGAATGAAGACGGCACTGCCGGGCTTATTGTCGAACCGAATCTGACTTTCATGAAAAGCGCTTCGACAGCACACGAGCAATTGGTTGACCGGATATTTGAACTTCTTTTTACGGATACGGAATTTGCAGAATCGGTCTATTCGTTTACGCAGTCGTTTCCGGCTTTAAAGAATATGCCGATGGGGTATGACTCGATGATTCAGTCTGATATTACCGCATACGCCGACAGCGGCAGGCTTATCGATGCTTCTGTCGGAAATAATCAGCTCATTTGGAATTTCCAAAGCGGTATGGCCAAGGAAATTACAAAATGGCTGCAGAACAAACAGAGCATTGAGCAGCTTGCTTCCGAATGTGACAAAAAAAGATCCGATAACAAATAAGTACAGGTTTTTTTTTCAAAAGAATCCTATTTTTTCGGCAACTCCGGGCCTAAAATAAATGAAACAACCGGGAAAAACATCCGGGTGGAAAAAATATTCAGGAGGAATTGCTATGAAAAAGGTTATTGCCTGTGTGTTGTTGTCTGCATTACTTTGCGGAGCAGCATCTGCGAAGAGTTCCGGAAAGAAAAAGAATTCGGAAAAACAGATTGTCCTTAAGGTTCTTGCCGGACAGTCCACAACTGACGCCGGTATTGAAAAGTTAATCGATAAGGCCGTAGCAAAAAAATATCCGGACATAAGATTGGACTGGGAGTGCGTTGACTGGGGGCAGGATTTCCATCCGAAAATGCAGGTATACATACAGTCCGGTCTGCCCGACATTATGATCGGAAAAGCCCAGGATGTCATTACCTATGGTTCACAGGACCTTCTCGGCGACATGACGAACGCATCGTATACAAAGGAAATACTTCCCGCCGCAAAAACGGGTGTCACGGTTAATAATAAGGTATACGGCCTTACCTACAATGCCCAGTATCAGGGAGTATATTATAACCGCACGTTGTTCAAAAAATATAATATTACCGTACCGAGAACTCTGGACGATCTGAACAATATTATTGCAGCGTTCAAAGCAAAAGGGCTTACTCCGTTTGCAACACATTTTTTGGATACATGGAGTATAGGTAATATTGCAATGCAGTTCGCGGTGAACGATGTTTTCAGGGATATCCCCGACTGGGGCGACAGGTTCCGCGCGGGAACGAAAAATTTTTCGACGGACCCGGGGTATAAGGCCGTTTATGAATATTGCAAACTGATTTACGACAATACATGGACAAAAGAAACATTTTCTATGGAACAGACCGCATGCGACGCGAAACTCGTTCAAGGAAAAGCCGCAATGAAAGTTTCCGGTTCATGGTCGATTCAGAATTTTCTCGACATCGATCAGTCTTTTGATTTCGGAATTTTCCCGTTCCCGAACAGAACGGGAGATTCGAAGCTGCTTTTCGAACCGAACATTACGTTCATGAAGAGTAAAAAATCTTCCGAACAGGGAGCGATAGACCGCGTGCTTGATGTCATTGCGACGGATAAGGAACTCGCTCTTGAAATCTGCAACTATACGAAGACTGCTTCAATGCTGAAGGACGTTACTCCGACATTTCCGAACCCCAGCCAAAAAGACATAGATATGTATGCCGCTGAGGGAAAAATTCAGGATGTGAATCTCGGCAACAATCAACTGCAATGGGGCGGTTTTCAGGATGAGAATGCAAAGGATATTGCGGAATACGTCCAGGGAAAGATTGATATTCAGACGGCGTTGAAGGCTGCTGATGCCCGTCGAAGCATCAGTAAAACGGAATAATAATTACTTTTGTGTGCAGAGCAGTGTGACGGATTCGCTCTGCACGCGTTTGTCTGCAGGAGAATGTTATGAAAAAAGCAATATTACCGGCAAAGTCTGATCTGCAATATGTATCTTTGGTGCTGCCCGGACTGATTATTTTTACCGCCGGACTTATCGTACCGTTGATTATGGGCATTGGTTATTCGCTTACCGATTGGAATGGCATTTCACAAAATAAAACGTTTACGGGTTTTTTAAACTATATCAGGGCATTTACCGATCCGGAAGTACGCAGCGCATGGTTGTTCACAATTAAATTTACTGTGGTAAACACAATAATACAAAATACGTTGGCGCTTCTTCTTGCTGTCGTTCTCGACGGAAAGATTCCCGGTAAAAAAATTCTCAGGACTATTTTCTTTTTTCCATGCCTGATAAGTGCAGTCATCGTCGGTTTTGTCTGGACGAAAATGTATAATAATGTGCTCCCTGCCGTTTTTGATGCTATGGGGCTCGACGGTCATCTCTGCATGCTGTTCGGAGATGAGAAAACTGTATTACAGGGCCTGCTTATTGCAAATAACTGGCAATGGGTCGGATACTGGATGCTGATATATCTGGCCGCCCTGCAGTCCGTTCCGGCCGAACTTTATGAAGCCGCACGTGTCGACGGAGCGAATTCCGTTCAGCGGTTCCGGCATGTGACGATTCCGATGATAGCTTCCGCTATAACCGTATGTACCGTCGGAATCACAACCGGTTCATTGAAAGTGTACGATCTTCTTGTTACTTCAACGCGCGGGGGACCGGGAAGAGCTTCGACTTCGATAATATATTATATCTACAGCGCGGCAATAGGCGGGCGGCAGTACGGCTTTGGTTCCGCCTTATCCGTTGTTTTAACAGTTGTATTACTGGCAGTAGCAGTAGTACAGCTCAGAATGCTCAGAAAAAATGAGGTGCAAATGTAGCTATGAACAGGAAAAATATATCAAAAGAAACGGGATTCGGGAAAAAAATCGCCGATTTACTGGTATACATATGGGCTGCAGTCTGTTTGTTTCCGGTTTTCATGATTATTAATTATTCGTTTAAAACAAAGAGGGAGATATATATAGGAAATCCGATTTCAATTCCGCAGAAGCTGAATTTTGATAATTACAAAAATGCGTTTGAAAAACTGAATATCGGAGTAATGTTTGCAAATACAGTTTTTTATACGATTTGTTCCGTGCTTATTCTCGTTATTCTGTGTAGCGCTGCAGCATGGGCGATTCAACGTAATAAAAAACGTTTCTTCAGGTTTTCATATTATTATTTTATTGTCGGAATTCTCATTCCCGCACAGGCTCTGTTTCTGCCGATATATGTGGTCGGTTACAAACTTAATCTTGTCGACACCCGCATCGGCGTCATCCTTATGTTTGTTGCAACCAATCTCTCCTTCGGCGTATTTCTGATGACGGGTTTTATCACGACGGTTCCGGTTGAATTGGAAGAGGCCGCCCGCATCGACGGATATTCTCTGTATCAGATTTTTTTCAGGATAGTGCTTCCTCTGCTGAAACCCGCCATAGCTACATTGATTATTCTGCAGTCGTTTCAGATTTGGAACGAATATCTTATGTCAAGTTTGTTCGTAAGTTCCAACGATTTAAAGACGATTACGGTTGCTATTCAAGGGCTTTTCTCGCAGCAGACCAGCGACTACACCACTGCTTTTGCTGCGATAATTATTTCTGTTACGCCGATTGCGGTTTTGTTTATGTTTCTGCAGAAGTACTTCATAAAAGGACTGACTGTCGGAGCTGTAAAGGGGTAAACTATGAACGGAAAGACAATCGAAGTGCATGAAAACGGATTAAACGTTGTAATTTACATAACGGAATCCGGTGATGTCCGGTTTCTCAGCATGAAACCGGCGGGAAGAGATGGAACAGAACCGGCCGCGGCGGATACCGACACATATCGTCTGGTGGAAGTCCAGGAAACAGGAATGAATCACCGCATTCACCACGGAAGCAATCATAAAGGATCCGAACCGGGATATCTTCTGAAATTCTGTTCCTGTCACGACGCGAGAAATTCTTTCGGAAGAAAAATTGAGATAAGTCAGCAGTATAACGGTTTGTATGTTACAAGTCATCTGCAGTTTTACGAAGACATACCCGTTGTCCGGTCCTGGACAACACTCGAAAATAAAACCGATGAGGTACATGTCATTGAGTATGTTTCTTCCTTTGCGTTGACAGGGCTCGAATCGGGCGTTTCCCCGGAACGCGACTTGAACACACGGATATATATACCGCACAACACATGGTTCGGTGAAGTTCAATGGAAAAAATATACGCTGAACGAACTCGGATATGACGTCATGAACGGAGGTTCGGTTAAATCCGTCGGGTTGTCAGAAACCGGTACATGGTCATGCAGCGATTATCTTCCGATGGGTTCGTACGAAAATGCCTCAGGAATTTCATATACATGGCAGATTGAAACTTCAGGTTCATGGAACTGGCAGATAAATGATATCGGCGGTCATATGTATATTAACATTTCGGGACCGTCGGAACTCGAGAACGGATTTGTAAAAAGATTGAAACCGGGGGAAATATTCGAAAGTATTCAGTGTGCAGTGGCATGCGTCGCAGGAAATTTTGAAAAAACAATTCAGGCAATGACGGAGTACCGGCGAAAAATCAGACGGCCGAACAGGGACAACATCCGTCCCCTGCCCATTTTTAATGACTACATGAATTGTCTGATGGGAAATCCGACGACGGAGAAACTGCTTCCTCTCATTGATGCCGCAGCGGCGGCCGGAAATAAATATTTTTGTATCGACTGCGGATGGTATGACGACGGACCGTGGTGGGACGGTGTCGGCTTATGGCAGCCGGCAAAGAAAAGATTCCCCGGAGGCATACGCGAACCTCTCGAATATATACGTAAAAAAGGGATGATACCCGGGCTCTGGCTTGAACTCGAGGTAATGGGAATAAAATGTCCTCTTGCAAAATCAGTGGATAAGGATTGGTTCTTCCAGCGTAACGGAAAAATAATAATCGATGAAAACAGATATCAACTTGATTACAGAAATCCAAAAGTCAGGGACTATGCAACGGAAGTCGTAAGAAGACTCGTGGAAAATTACGGAGTCGGATATATCAAGATGGATTATAACATCGATCCGGGTACCGGTACCGATCTCAACGCAGACAGTGCGGGAGAGGGCTTGCTCGGCCATAAGCGCGCATATCTCGCATGGCTTGATACGATTCTGGACGAATATCCCGACCTGGTATTGGAGAACTGCTCGAGCGGCGGCATGAGGATGGAATATTCGCTGCTTTCGCGGTGCAGCCTTCAGTCGGTATCAGATCAGGAGGACTATATAAAGATGGCCGCGATTGCAGCGAACTGTATGACGGCGGTGACGCCTGAACAGGCGGCGGTATGGTCGTATCCGCTTCGGACAGGCAGTCAGGAAGCAGTCGTATTCAATATGATAAATGCCATGCTTGTGCGCCTTCATCTGAGCGGACAGCTGGCGGAGTTGCCGCCCGACTGTTTTGCGCTCGTAAAGGAAGGTGTTGAAGCGTTTGATCGGGTAAGCAGCGATACGTGCAGAGGCGTACCTTTCTGGCCGATCGGCCTTGCTTCCGTGCAGGATAATTTCATCAGCACAGGGGTCGACTGCGGACACCGGCTGTATCTGGCGGTATGGTGCACAAAGAAACAGGGCGGTACCGTAAAACTGCCCGTCGCACAGGCTTCGGGAAAACAGGTATCTGTGTGCTGTCTGTATCCGCACCGGCTCGAAACTGAATACAAGTGGATTGACTCCCGTACTGAGCTGCAGGTAACGCTGCAGCCCGAAACGGCACGTCTTTTTCAAATCGATCTGCAGTAAAAGTACATATTCCGATATGCCCACTTTTATGATATACTTACTTCAGTCATCAGGGGGGCCCGTATATGGATTTTATCGCCATCGATTTTGAAACGGCGAAGCGCTCGATGGAAAGCGCCTGCGCCGTCGGACTCGTAAAATACGTGAACGACGAGAAGGTCGATTCATTCTACTCGCTGATACGTCCGCCGGTATTGTACATTCGTCCCGACTTTACGCAGATACACGGCATTACCGTCGACGACGTGCGCGATGCACCCGACTTCATGCAGCTCTGGGAATCCGCGGTAAAGCCCTTCATAGGCGGCCTGCCGCTCGTTGCGCACAATGCGCGTTTCGACATGACCGTACTTCATTCGGTGCTCGACTGGTACGAAACTGATGTGCCTGAGTACAGCTATTTCGATTCGCTTGCCGTCGCCCGCAGAGCATGGCCTGAATTCGAGCGGCATAATCTGCCTTTTCTGGGAGAAAAATTCGGAATCGTGTATGAGGCGCACAATGCGCTTGCCGATGCACAGACGTGCGCGCAGGTTATATTCCGTGCAGAGGGAAGAATGGTCGCTGGCGGCGGACAGAATCACTCACTGCCGGTGACAGCCCTGCTCGCCGCGTGCGGACTTACGATGAACACACTAAAGAGATTGGGATTGTAGCTGGAAATACACCCTTTCGGGTATAAATCAGAGAAGTATTGTTGATTTTATACCCGAAAGGGTGTATTATTTTAGTCATGGAAAGTATAGCTTTGTTTGTCCGCCGCAAACGAAAAGAGGCCGGACTTACGCAGGAAGATTTTGCAGTACGGTCGGGACTCGGACTGCGTTTTGTGCGCGAACTTGAAGAAGGGAAAAATACCGTTCGTCTCGACAAAGTGAATCAGGCTCTCGCACTTTTCGGTTACGAGGCCGGTCCTGTAATGCAGGAGCGTATAAAATGAACGGGAGAAGCGGTATTGTCTTTTTCGATTCCGTTCCCGCCGGGAGTATCCGCGAGACGGAGCAGGGATACGAATTTGTCTACGATGCGGAATATCTTTCCCGTCCTGATGCACAGCCGGTGAGTCTCACGCTGCCGCTCCGCGCAGAACCGTACGAGAGCACCATATTCTTTCCGTTTTTCGACGGTCTCATTCCGGAGGGCTGGCTCCTGAACGTCGCAGCGGGGACGTGGAAACTTAATCCGCACGACCGCATGGGGCTGCTGCTTTCGGTATGCGCAGACAGCATCGGTGCCGTCACTGTGAGAAATAACGCGGAGGAAAAGACGTGAACTGTCTTTGCTGCGGAAAGCCGCTGTATCCTTCACAGGCACAGGAAAACGGATGGCATACTTCATGTATAAAAAAATTTTTCGGTACGTCGACTCTTCCGGTTCTTGATATTACCGACGGGGAGCTTCAGCTGATTGCCGAACAGACTGTGCGTGCCGGGTTCACGGTTCCGGGCGTACAGCGGAAAATGTCTCTGCACCTCACCAGCAGAAAAGATTCGGCGGAGAAAAAGCCCCGTCTTACACTTGTCGGATATCAGTCAGGATATATTCTTAAGACGTCTTCCGCGGAATATCCTGAGCTGCCGGAAGCGGAATATCAGGTGATGCACCTCGCATCGTTGTGGAAAATCAGAACAGTCCCTTTTTCCCTTATAACGCTGGCGGACGGAAAACTCGCGTACATCACGAAGCGCATCGACCGCACTGTCGGCTCAGGCGTTACGCATCGTATTCCCATGGAAGATTTCTGTCAGCTTTCGCAGAGGCTTACCGAAGACAAGTACAAGGGGTCGTACGAGCAGTGCGGGAAAATTATCGAAGCCTGCTCCGGCATGCCGCTGCTCGATAAGACCGAATTTTTCAACAGGCTGCTCTTCTGCTTCGTGACGGGCAACAGCGACATGCACCTGAAGAATTTTTCGCTCATCAGGAATCCTCTGCAGAGCTGGCAGCTTTCCCCCGCATATGATCTGCTTCCCGTGCAGATTGTTAATCCTGCCGACGACGAGGAAACGGCGCTTACACTCAACGGCAGAAAGAAGAGAATAACAAGAGCTGATTTTCTTGTGTGCGCGGAAAATCTCGGCATTGCGGAAAAAGTTGCCGAAAGACTTATTGCGTTTACAATAAAAGCTGCACAGCGGCTTCCGTCCGTTGTAACGGAAGGCGTGCTTTCCGCTGAACTGATGGAGCGTCTGCTGTCGCTTTCGGCGGAACGGACCGCGCGGCTGCGGTAAAAACAGGTATGGAGAAATATGGAAGCGGACAAATTACGGAAAGGCGACACTATCGGAATTATTTCACCGGCATACGCGGTACGGGAAGGCCAGTATGACGAATGCATCCGGGGAATAGAACGGCTCGGGTACAAAGTGCTGACCGGAAAAAATCTGTACCGGAACACGTACGGATATGCGGCTTCCGAAGCGGAGCGGGCGTCCGACTTCAACGGGATGGTTTTGAATGCCGGCGTAAAGATGATACTCTTCGGCGGCGGATACGTAAGCAGCGAGATACTGCCGTACATTGATTTCAGGACGGTGAAAAAAAATCCGAAGCTGTTCGTAAGCTACAGCGACGGGACGACGCTGCTCGACGCCGTGTACTTCAGGACAGGATTAATAACGTATTACGGGCAGAAGCCTTCGACGTTCGCGGACATAACGGAATACAACCGTGAGTCGTTCGTCAGAAACCTTGCGGACGGCGGGACCGACGCGTTTATTAAAAACAGCGCGTGGCGGATTATTAATCCGGGACATTCGGAGGGCGTGCTGCTCGGCGGGTATATTGAAAATTTCGTTCTGCTTACCGGCAGCGACTGTTTCGGATATAGAAAGAACGGAAAGTATATACTCTTTCTTGAAGATCATGAAAAGTTCAGCGCCCCTGTCAGAATAAGCATGTATTTGTCCTGTATTGAACAGAGCAGGTTTATAAAAAACATAACGGGACTGCTTTTCGGTCATTACTCGGATAAACGGAATGCCGAACTTGAGGACAGGTTGTACCGGTTCGGCATAAAAAACAGCATACCTGTCGTGTGCTGCGACGATTACGGCCACGGAGAAAACAACGGCATACTGCAGATCGGCCGGAACGCCGCATTGGACACGGAAAAGACGGAACTGCGCTATGTGTGAGAGCTGCTTCGTATAAAGAATCAGTCTGCTTTTGCTTTTTTGACTTTTACGAAAGTGCCTTCTTCGAGTTCGTTGTACGCCGTCCGCAGTTCCGCTTCGCTGTTCATGACGATCGGTCCGTACCACGCGATAGGTTCCTTTATCGGCATGCCCGACATCATGAGAAATCGTACCGGATGTTCTTTCGTCGTTATTTTTACCGCTTCGCCGTCTGCAAACAGTATGAGGTTTCTATTCTGTACCTTTTCCGTTTGAATGTACGCTTCGCCGTCGAAAACGTAAAAGATGACAGTCGACCCTTTTTTTGTCTTCTGAATATATTCTTTTCCCTGCGGTATAAGAATGTCGTAATATTCGGGGGAGGTGACGACGTCCGTTACCGGTCCGGTAATTCCGTCGTACGTACCGGCTATCACTTTCACGACTGTTCCGTCGTCTTTTTTTATTTCGGGAATGTCTTTTGCAGTAAATCCCCGGTACCGCGGATCCATCATTTTATCCTTTGCCGGAAGATTCGCCCACAGCTGAAAACCGTACATCGCGCCGTCTGAATCACCATCCGGCATTTCCTGATGATAGATGCCGCTGCCCGCCGTCATCCACTGAATGTCGCCGGCGCCTATCGTTCCCCTGTTTCCGATGTTGTCTCCGTGGGCAATTCTGCCTTTCAGCACGTATGTTATCGTTTCGATTCCGCGGTGCGGGTGCCAGGGAAAGCCTTTGATATAATCGGCGCGTGTGTCGGATCTGAAATCGTCAAGCAGTAGAAAAGGATCATACTGATACGGATCGTCGAACCCGATGGCCCGCTGCAGGTGGACTCCTGCTCCTTCGATTGTCGCACGTGCTTTCACAATTTTTTGTATGCTTCTGTACGTACTCATTCTGTTTCCCTCCTGTAAAAAATCAATCGGAGCGGACGACTGCGCACATGGTGCAGTCATCTTATCTCCATAACTGGATTTTCACAGAATTCAGAGGCTTCGTCAATCCGGCTTCGTACCTTCTCCTCAATATTAAGGAAAGGATGATGCTTCGTTCGGGATATAAAAAATCAAAGGAATTTTCGGGGCAGACATCAGAATCCGTAAAATTTCCGTAAAATGCTATGGTTTTTCCTCCGGTTGAGTTTTATTATAAATTTCAATTTGGAGGAAATCCGTGAAAACAATGATAAAAACTCTCTTTGCTTTCTTAAGCTGCGGTACATACAGCCCGTTATCATATTCTGCCGTTAAAAAATTAATAAGATTTGTTGATCCGCGTGATTTTGTTTGTATCATATTTTCAGGGGAATCAAAACAGTGACTTTTCTTTTCTCTTATTTCTCCTATTTCTCTTATCCCTCCTATTCCTCCTTTTTCCGTTTCTTGACAGAAACGCATTTAGGTGCGATTATTCTGAATAATGCATACTCAGGGAGGACTCTAAAGAATATCCTTGGAATTCAAAACAGTCCGTCTGTCGGCGGATTGTTGTCAGGAAAATGGTTTTCAGTTAATTATTATTCATTACGCGGTTCATCTGCGGATTCGGAATATAATAAAATACACAAGTTTATTAAGTTTGTTGCATTAGTTTTTTCAGGAGATGTATGTATGAGTAAATCAATGAGACGGAATCGTTTTTCGATTCTCTTGGTTTCTGTTTGTATTGCTCTGGCCGGTGGAACTGCTTTTGCTAAAACCAGTCCGGAGCTGGTCAAGCAGGAAGAAGGTTTTTATTACGGTTACGGCAAGGGGACGACGGCAGAGGAAGCTTCGCTTGAGGCGAAACGCGACCTTGTGTCGAGCGCTTTGACTGCAACCCTGCGTGCCGTTGATGCGAAAGCTTCCCGCGTCAGTGCAAGTGACAAATCGGTAGAGGCCCGGCTTGGCGACCTCAAACCGTATGTCGAAGCAAAAAAAGGTTCTTCGCCGGCTGTTACGTACCGGATTAAAATCGCTGACTGGGACAAGAAAGAGAAGGCGTATGCCGACACGCTGCGTGCCGATCTGGCCGCCCGTTTTAACGGTCTTGCGAATAAAAGCGATGTGTCGGGCAGAATAAACGAATCGCTTGCCATTCTTGCCGCGCTGTCCGATGCCGGCGAAACAGAGCTTCTGACCGCTCAACCCGCAGGCACCGAGCTGCTTTCGCGCAAGGTTGAGGCGGTCTGCGCCGACGCCGGCAGGACGCTCGTTTTTACTATTTCGGTCAAGGACGGCTTCATCGATCCGGCTTCTCAGTTCGCGGTCAATGCTGCCGATTCCTCCGGCAATGCCGTTGCCGGACTTACACTCGCTGTTACATGGGAGACGCCGGCGCTTCCGACGGCCGCCGCTGAAGCGGTTGCTCCTGAAGTCCGCGCGACTGTTAAGACTGACTCTCTCGGCAACGCGGCTGTCGACTATCCTGTCTCTGACGATTATCACAACAGACCTGTCACGCTCACCGTCACGACTGCTTTCACAGAGACTGTGCCGTCGTCGGCCGCGCTGAAAAAGATGGACGCGGCGAATGCGGTTGATGCCTGCTATGTTCATTTTGACGATGTAACGAACGCTTTCGCCTCCGTTACCGTACCCGCAGGTAAATTTAACGCCGGTGCTGTGGCGCAGGATACACGCGCCGGCAAAAAGGAAGCGGCCCGGGTTGTTACTACGGATTCCTACGCCGTCGACGTCGGTCCTGTCACGAATGCCCAATATGCGGCCTTTCTTCATGCGACCCGCGCCGAAACAGTTCCTGAGTATTTTGACAATTCCGATTATAACCAGGGCACACAGCCCGTGGTCGGCGTGAGCGTAAAAGACGCCGAAGCTTATGCGGACTGGCTTTCCGCCCAGACAGGTTTTAAGTACCGTCTCCCGACCGAGGAAGAGTGGGAGAAGGCGGCCCGCGCCGGAAAGGAAACGATTTATCCGTGGGGAGACGATAGTCCGGCCGACGCCCGAAAGGCGAATTACAACGGAAACGGCAGCTTTACCGCTCCGTCGCCGGTAGGAGCCTTCGAAAACGGTAAAAACGATTGGGGGCTCGTCGATATGGCCGGCAATGTGTGGGAGTGGACATCGTCCGCTCATAGCAAGGATACCGGGTCGACTCTTCGCATCGTCAAAGGCGGATCATGGATGGACGGTCCGACGGAACTGCGTATTTCGAATTTCCGCGAGATTGACGGTCTGAACGGATATGCCGATGTCGGTTTCCGTCTCGTGAAGGAAGAATGATAAAAAGTACCTCCGTGTACTTTTTATCATATGCAGTTTCCGCGGTGCGAAAACTGCGATCTGCGCCGTCCCGGCGCCCCGCTAACGCGGAGTTTTTATTAGGAGGTTTCTGAATGAAAAAATGTGGAATTATATTTTCGGCGGTTTTAGTCGCCGTACTCGCGTCGTGCGCCACTATGGGCGGCGGTTCAGCCGACGATAATGCGATTGCGCGCGGCGTAAAAGCATGGAACGAGCGGGAGCCCGCTGCTGCGGCCGCGTTCTGGAACGACATTGAAAACAAGGATGTGAATAAGAAATATCAGAATTACATTACCCTGTATAACGCAGGTGTGGATGCTCTTTCGGATGCTGACTCCATCAAAGCTTCCAACGAGCCGAAGCTGCTTGCCGCATGCAATGCTGCACTCAGTAAGTTTACCGCCCTTGATCCGGCTCTTAAGCTTCCGCCCGACGTTTGTCAGAAGGGATCCGTCCTCGCCGCAGGACGCATCAGCGCTCTGCTCGCGTCGGAAAAGCTCACGGCCGCGAAGAATATGTATACGTCGGCCTTAAAGGTATACGGCGACAGCGACGTGCTTGCTTCCGCCGGTAAGGAAGTCGATACGGTCAGCTCCATACTCACGAAGAAATCCGCGCTCGGCAGTCAGGCCGACAAGGCACGCGCCGTCGCAGGATTCGATGAGAAAATAGCAGCTTACGACGCCTCGCTCGCCGCTTATTCCGCTGCCGAAAACGAAATCGCTTCGGACGTAAATAAATCAGGCGTCGCAAAAAGCGCCGGCGTTGCCGCCAACGTCCGCAGCTTAAAAAAAGCTCATCAGGACCTTTCGATTGAGCGGGAATCGGCCATCCGCGAACGCGCCTATGAATACAAGGACCGCATCGGTGAGGAATTCGCCCGCACTCCGGAGCAGGGAAAAAACGGCAAAATGTCGCTCGAGGAAATTCTTGCCCATTATCAGTCGGTAAAGACAAACATCGATAAAATCTATCAGGAACTTCTCGATTTCGCGGCTCATTATCCGAACGACGTCGGTCAGGACATTCTGAACGACATCAACGACCAGAGAAAAGATCTCGAGGACAAGATTGCGCAGGTGAATAAGGAAATCAGCACAGCCAAAGAAATCGCAAGCCGCGGCAAGGTTGTTATGCCGGTCATGATCGGACTCTTTAATCCCGCTCCCGGTTCAACGGCCGAAAGCAAAAAGAGCCGCCCTGCGAAGTTCAGCGCCACCGATGCGAAGAAGGACGAATACTGGTGGGGCATGGTCTCCATTCCCAAAAATCAGATGAACGACCTTGTAATCACACTGAAGGATAACCGTACGGTCAGTGTCTTCTCGGAAAATACGAAGAGCGGAAAACTGATTAAGAAAAACAACATGAAGGACCTCGTCAACCGCGGTTACAAGGTCGGCAATTCATGGCCGGTCCTGAACGCGGGCAGTCAGCTGACCAGCGACAAATATTTCTTCGAGGTCCAGAAAGGCAAAACAGAAGATTATGAAGGCGAGGTAGTCGTCTACAGTTCATTCATTGTGAGGATGCGTTAATGAAAATGAGTAAAAAAAGCATTATAGCTATTGTCGTTGTGGCTGTTCTCGTGCTGGCATCGGCCGGTGCGTTCTTAATTTGGAAAGCGCAGCCGAAGGGCATTGTCGTTGCGGTGTCGACACTTCCCGACTCGCTGAATCCCGTTTTGGATCAGAATACTTCCGGTCTGAACGCCGACGAGCTTGTGTTCGACGGTCTCACCAACTTCGAAGTCGATGAAACAAGCGGCAAGCTCTACACCGAACTTGCTCTCGCGGAGAGCATCGAACAGGATCCCGTAAACAAGAAGACATACACGGCGCTTCTGCGCGGCGTGAGCTGGCACGACGGTACTCCCGTCACCGCGGACGACGTCGCATATTCGTTTGCCGCGTACACGGACAAGGAAAATAACTCGCCCAAACGCGATTACCTTATGTCGTTTATCGAAAGCGTCACCGCAATTGACGAGAAGACCGTCCGGATCGAGTTCGTAAACCCGTTGCCCGAGTTCCGCGCCTATCCGGTGCTTACGTTCAAAATCATTCCCTCTAAGTACAACGGACAGGAAATGCAGGTGAACATGCGTGCAGGGGAGAACGAGCGCAAGTTCGCCACGGCTCCTGTCGGCACCGGCCCGTTCAAGCTCTCCGGCTGGGAAATCGGCAAGTGGGTTACGTTCGAAGCCAACGGCAGTTATTTTAAGGACCGGCCGCAGGCGGACACGCTCGTAATCAAGAAGGTGATAGATCCGATCATCCGTATGAACGAAATGCGCAAGGGACGCGTAAATCTGATTCTTGAGACGAACCCGATGGACCGCGCCGCCGTCGCAAAGATTTCCAACGTCGACATCAACTCGTATATGCCCTATGCATTTTATGAAGTGGCTATCAACACAAAACTCTTCCCGAACGCCGAAGGACGCCGGGCGATGGCGATGGCTCTTAATAAACCTGCGCTCATTCCGACGATCACCGATCAGGATTCAGGCGTCATTCTGAACAACGGTCCGTTCCCGTCCAATCTTTTCTCGGCGAATATTCCCGAGTATGTGGACGAGCCGATGCCGAACCTTCTGCCTTATGATCTTGAAAAGGCAAAAAGTTTTGCCTCTTCGGGCGGCGTCTCCGGTCAGAACGCGATTCTCCTTTATCCTGACTCCATGGGTGAATTCGGCGAAAAAATGGCCGACGGCATCGTGAAGCAGCTCGCTGCGATCGGTTTGAACGTCGAGGCGAAACGCACCGGCGACCAGGTTTTCAAGCGTATGGTCTATACTGAAAAATCGTACGAGCTCGCGCTCATGTACTGCGAGGGTTTCGACAATCTTTACTCGAGCATCGGCGACTGGTACCGCTCCAAGGGCACTCAGAATATCACCGGACTTGCCGACAGCAAATTGAATTCGCTGTTCGACTCATGGGATAAGGAAGTCGTCACCGCAAAATGGGTCGACCTTACGCTCAAAATCGATCAGAGGATTTGCGAACTTTCGCCCGCGCTGTACCTGTGTTCCCTGGAAAAGGACGTGTACTCGCGCGGTCTGGAGAATGTCGCCATTGCAACCGACAATCCGTTCCTTTCTGTAGAAAACTGGAAATTTAAGGATTAATTAAAGGAGTACTTCTCATGCGTTTCCTGCGCTTTTTGGTCCGGGAATTTCTCGTTCACGGCATCGTATTTGCCGTGGCGGGAACTGTCATACTTTCCGGATTTTATCTCCTTTCGATCGGTGCGCCGGTCGAAAGCTATGCCGAGACGGCCCGGTCTTTCTTCCTGCTGATTTCCGGTTCGGAAGATTTTTCTACCGCTCATCCGGGCTTCAGCTCCGGTCAGATTATTGCTTCGGGCGCTGCCGTCACGCTGCCGCTTGCCCTGCTGTCGCTTATTATCCTTACCCTCATTGCCCTCGCGGGATCGGCTTATGCCGTGACCGGCCGGTATTTGGCGGGACATCACGGACACACGGGACCGGAGCGCCTCGACGGAATATTAAGTCTGCTTACCTCCGTTCTTGCCGCGGTGCCGTTGTTCGTCGGCTTTTGGGTTCTGGCGAGCGCATTCGGCAGCGATGCTCCGTTTCTGATTATCGCCCTGATTACCGTTGTGCTGGGAGGGCTTTCCTGGGACGCCACTAACTTTCTCAAAACCGACATGCTCAGTCAGGTAGAGACGACCCACGCGGTTGTGTTCTCAACGCTGGGACACGGTTTAGGCCGTTTCTTCCCGCTGCCGGGAACCTATTCCGGATATCTTTTCTCCTCGAGTCTGCCGCGGTTTATTCCGTATCTCGCGGGCAAGGTACCGGCCATCATCGGTTCGGTAACAATCGCGGAGATTGTATTCTCATTCCCCGGCCTCGGCAGTACGCTGCTCGACGCGCTGCTCGCGACGAACACCGACCTGCTCGTAGCTTCCGTTTTTATTCTTTTGTGCGTAAATGCAGTAGTGGCTTTTCTTGTAAAAACCATTCTGTTCCTGATTTATCCGAGGTGGTATGAAAAAGCTATCTAATATCCTCAGAATTGTCTTCGTCGTCCTTTTGGCACTGCCGCTTGTACTTGCGTGGCTGCCGTCCGGGGGTTTCGAAAGCCTTGCGCCCGCCAGTCTCGTCGAGTCAGGCTATCTCAATTCTCTTTTCCTGTCGTTCCGCGAACTTTCGATCACCCTTGCGGCGACTATGCTGTTCGCGATGATCATCAGCGTCGTGCTCGGCTACGTGAGCGTCCTGTCGATGCGGGCAGGGCGGGGATTCGCGAATATCCTCAACGCCGTCGAGTCAATCCCTGCAATCCTTGTGGCCCTGTTCTGCTACGCGCCGGTGTCAGGCTATCTGGCCCGCCATTCAAGCGCAGCTTCGACGACGATGTCTCTTATCGTGTTCGTGCTGGCGGCGACTGCGACTACGCTGCCCGAGGCAGTGCGGAGTATATCTATTCCGCTGTCCGACCTCTATAACCGCAAATACAGTCTGTCGTTCCGCTCGTACGGTTTCACCAAACAGCGGATCCTCGCCGTTTTGATGAACACCGTCATGATGCGCAACACGCTCAAGCGCGTTGCGGCAGGCATTCTGCTCAAAACGCTCGTGCTGGACTGCTCGTTCGGATTCATCATTCAGCTCGGTTTCGGCAGCTACGGTACGCCCGCTCACTTAAGTCCGGGAGCGCTGATTGCCGCTCACCGCGACGCGTTGTTCGACGGCGGCACTCCCGTTCTCTTCTGGCTGCCGTCTGTCCTGCTTATAGCCATTAGTGTCGCTTTCCTGCTTATGTTGAACGACATTAAGGAGGATAATGAATGACACCCATATCGCTTCGTAATTTTTCAATACATCTCGGCGAGCGCATGACGCTCAGGGACTGCAATTTTTCAGTAGAGGAGGGGTCGTCGACCGTCATCATGGGACCGACCGGTACCGGTAAGTCGGTGTTTCTGAAATCGATTGCCGGCATACTGTCTACGCAGGTCTTTACGTTTGAAGGTGAGATGAACGTAAACGGCTTCCCCGCTTATGCTGACGGCCGCAAGCTCGATTTCGACGCTTGGTCGCAGATTGCACAGTCAGGTCTTGTGTTCGTGCCGGCGGAAACCGCTCAGGTCATGAATCCGGCTCTTACCCTCGACCAGAATCTCGCCCTGCTTGCACCGGGATGCAAACCGGTCATCGAACAGCGGCTTAAGGAATACTTTGCACTCGATTTCGACGCCTTCGCCCGGCTCTATCCGGACGAGGTTTCCGGCGGCGAGATGCAGCGTATTACTCTGATGATTCTTCTGTCGCGCAAAGGCAACTTAATTCTTCTGGACGAACCGACGGTCAATCTCGACCGCAATCTCCGCAGGCACTTTGTAGAATTCCTCAACAAGGAAATTCTCTCGTCCGAAGACAAGACGTTCCTCATGGTCAGCCACGACCTCGACTTTATCAAAAAGCTTACCCTCGATCAGGCATTTATGCTTAAGGACGGCGACATCGAACGCCTGGAAAAACTTCCCGAAATGGAAGGGTATGAAAAACCGGAAGCAAAGAAAGGTTCAACAGGAACTGCTATCGAACTGCACGATGTGGCACAAACCTATTTCAAACGCGGTATTTTCGGTGAGCGCACCTTTACCGCATTCAAAGGCCTGAACCTTGTCTTCGAGCGGTCGACGATTTACGGCATCACCGGTCCGTCCGGCTGCGGAAAATCGAGCATGATTAAAGCCATCCTGCGTTTGATGGACGGAACGAAAGGCCGCATCCTCATGGAGGGATCCGATCTCGTCGCCCTCAAGCCCGGCGAATCGGGCCGCGATCCTAAAGCCTTCAAGCCGTTCCGCCGCCGTATGACAGTCGTACAGCAGGATTCGCGCTTTTCATTCTTCCCCGATCTCTGCATCCGTGACTCGTTCATGCAGATTGCAGCCGCAGGTTCAGGCGGAACGGTTGAGGAACTTGCTGCGAACCTCGAGAAAGTCGGACTCACGAGCGCGCATCTGGACGCGTATCCGCAGTCGCTGTCGTCGGGCGAAATGAAGCGCATGGACATTGCCCGCGCGCTTACCGCCAAACCGGACATCCTGCTCCTTGACGAACCGTTTGCCCACATCGACTTCGAAACACGCCTGCAGGTGATGAAGGTAATTTCAGAATATCTCGCCGAACACGCCACGATTCTGGTGGTCGTTACGCACGAGGATTTCGATCTCCGTTACTTCGTAGAAAAAAGCTACGATTTCCCCGAGCTGGTCGGTCAGTTTGCGGGAGAATGAAAAAGCCGCCGTCGCGGCATGAAACAGAGGGCTGCTCCGCGGGCTATTCCGGGGGCGGCCCTCTTGTTTTATAAGAGGTGTTCCGGTACTAATTATAAGCAGAGAAGGAATGTATCTATGCAGCTTGAATACTATCATGTTGATTCGTTTACGACGGAACAGTTTAAGGGAAATCCCGCGGGTGTCTGTCTGCTCAAAGAGGATTTGCCTGATGCGGTTCTGCTGGGAATCTCGCGGGAAAACGGACTGGCGGAAACGGCGTTTTTAAAAAAAAGCGGAAATAACTACGGAATCAGATGGTTTACGCCGGACATAGAGATGGACCTGTGCGGACATGCGACACTCGCTTCCGCGTATGTCATTAAAAAATTTTTTGAACCAGAAAGCACCCGTGTTCTCTTCACATCCGCCTCAGGGGAACTTGCCGTAACGTTTGACGGGCAGCTCCTGCGCATGGATTTTCCCGGGAGGATGCCTGTTCCCGCAGGACTGCCGGAGGAGATTTTCGGATCGCTCAGTATAAAACCAGCCTCAGTTTACAAATCCAGAGATTATGTGCTGCTTTACGAGTCTGAAGACGATGTGCGGAATCTGACTGTCGACAGAATCATGTTCGACAAAGTGAATCTCGGTCCGGGCGGCGTGTGCGTGACAGCGGAAGGCCGGTCGTTCGATTTTGTCTCACGGTTCTTTACACCGCAGTCGACAATTCTCGAAGATCCGGTAACAGGCTCGGCACATTGTTCGCTGATTCCGTTCTGGAGCGAACGGTTCGGGAAGCGGAAAATGACGGCTCAGCAGCTGTCTGAGCGGAGCGGTATTTTATATTGTGAGAACGGGCAGAACGAGCGGGTAGTCATCGCCGGAAATGCGCGTTTATACAGCAGAGGCGTGCTCGAGATTGACATGCAGTAAATGTACGGTAAATATAGAAAAGTAGTCCGCCTTTCGGCGGCAAGGTCGAAAAAATGAACTATAATCCTACAGAAGAAGAAATAAATTTTGTCACTACTGTCAAAGATAAAATAGGTACTATTTAAAGTCCGATTTCCGTGATATATTTTTATTACCATTATAAACCTATATCAGGAAGGAAAATCGGACATGAACAAATATAACACATTATTCGGACAACTGCTATCATTCATACCGAGACCTGAATTTGAAAGGCTCCGCAGAAACTGTGAGTCAGACAAATACTGCAAAGAATTCAACGCATGGAATGAGCTTGCCGTGATGATTTTTGCTCAGATAACTGATCAGAACGGGCTGCGCAGCACAGCGAACGCATTGAACAGCCAGCACAGTTCGTTTTACCATCTTGGGATCAGGAAAAACATAAGCAAATGACTGAAGACTGGCGACATTGTTACATTCGACAAAGGCTGCAATAATTACAGGCAGTTTGCCGAATTCTGCGAACAAGGTATCTATTTCGTTACAAGACTTAAAGATAATGCAGATTACAAGGTAGTTAAGAGACGTAAGACATACAGCAGAGACATAACATCGGACCAGATAATCAGATTCACCGGACTTGTTTCAGAAAAGAAATGTCCCTGCGAACTTAGAAGAATACGCCCGGTCGATAAAAAAACGGGAAAGAGTGTCGTGCTTCTCACAAACATGCGCAGCTGCAGTGCGGTAAAGATATCTTCGATCTACAGGAAGCGCTGGCAGATCGAACTGTTCTTCAAGACGCTAAAGCAGAATTTGAAAATAAAGCATTTCTACGGAACATCTGAAAATGCTGTAAAGACTCAGATATGGATTGCTATGATCGTATATCTGCTCTTCATGATGCTTCGCCGTTTCAGCGGCCGCGCGTTTAAGTTTTTTACGCATTTCATTTCTGAACTGTCTGTTGTGTTGTTTCAGCATTGCGATCTGATGCGATGGCTTTCCGGTGCCCCTCCGGATCTCGTTTCGAATGAAATCAGTGGTTCTGTTCAAATGGAGTTAGGTTTATGAAATTATCTTGGACAGTAGTGATAAGAAATATAGTTTTATTATTGATTCAGGATCATCGGTGAATTGCATTTATAGGCATGGAATAGAAAAAGCATATGGCAGTATGAGTGAGTTTGATAAAGCTATGATGCAGGTGTTCATAAATGAAAATAAAAATACGAAATATAGATCAGAATGTGAAATAAAAAAGGACTTGCATACATATTATAAAAATGGAGGGATTACAATAAACATGGCGTTACCTGATACAGATGGTCTGAATGAAAATAAAATTTCATTTATCGCTAGCCCTTATGAAAAGGAGTCTGTAGATGGGATTTTAGGACTTCCTTTTTTTCAAAGATATAGTACAGTTGTTTTTGATTATACTAATCGGCTGATAAAATTTACAGATGAGCTAATTTCTACTGGTTACATACCTATGCGA
The DNA here is from genome assembly GCA_002399405.1 of Treponema sp. UBA4873. Classification (GTDB taxonomy): domain Bacteria; phylum Spirochaetota; class Spirochaetia; order Treponematales; family Treponemataceae; genus Treponema_D. The sequence goes on from DHDP01000018.1 coordinate 671,351, forward strand.
TTATATTTTAATAGTTTGTTAATAATTGATTTTCATGCAGATTCGTTTATCGAGTCTGGGATAATAGATACAGGTAATAATACATTTGTTATAAGAAAAGAGTTTGGAAAGGGTACTCCGCTGTTATCTGATGATGAGATGATTGAGTATTTAAAGAAAGACATACCACAAAAAAAGGACTTACAAAATTGAAAAAGTGAAACGGATTCAAATCGGAGAAAATGTCTATTCAGATGTTAATGCTATTTATGGAGATAATATTTTTGCACATACAAATGAAAAAGCCAGGCAGATGTTTAATGTGTGCAATTCACTGGGATATACGTTCTGGAAAAATCATGTTATACAACTTGATTTCAAAAATATGGTATTCCGGATTAAATAAGTTTGAGTTGGATGAAGTGATGTTTCATGTGCATAATAAACAGGTTATCAAACCATCGTTGAGGGTAAAAAAACGTGAAAGGTTGTGCAGAACTGAACACGGAGTAGCTGCGTACTAATGAAGCTGCATCTGATCAGCAGGCTGCTACAAAATTATAGTAGTTTCCTGGAAAAGGAAACTGAGGAGAAATGTCTATGTTAGCAATGCAAAGTTATGAACAACCGAACGGATTCGCAGTTATGGATGCTGATGAATTGTATTATATTAACGCTGGAAGTAGTACTGAATATAATCCAGTGATGACTCCAACGGATCCCGTACCAACTGGTCCTGGTACAGGTTCTGGTTCAAGTACGAAATAAAAGTATCAGAGTCAGGTGTATCAAATAACGATATACATATTCTGGTATTACTGTTTTATCTACTTATTCATGGTGAGTAAAAATAAGGGGGAATGCGTTTATTCAGTATTCCCCCTGTGCTATAGTAAGTCGGTTGAAATAGGTTAGTAAATGCTTAAAAAACTACTATTTCGTATGTCCGTTTTTTCATATACCGCTGTCTTACAATTCAGAATAATACTGCGATTCTGAAGGAAAAGGGTATCTGGTTGTCTCTGCTGGCTGTTTCGGTTATTCTGGGTATTTTCAGCCTACTGTTCCGGGGAAAAACAATGGCTGCCTGCAATTCATCGCATGGGATTGCAACGCTTTCTTTATAACGTACATTTCCTATATGGATATCCTGTGCAATAGAATTATTAAGATTCTCCAACTTTGGTTTATCGTCTAGCTTTATGACTTTATTCAAATCTTTAACAAGAGGATAATTGCCGTCGCCGAATTTTTCCCGCACAGAGAATACAGAAGAACCAGTATCTATTAAACCGTACTCTTTATTTCCATCAACCGTGAATTCGATTATATATTGAAGAAAATTGCTTCTGTGTTCATGTACCATTGGAATATCATCTTCTGAAATAGGGGACGCATCAAAAATAATTTTTCTGTTTATGTAATCAAATACTACATTGTTATAAATGCTCATAAAATCTATTCCAATCAGACCGTCAACCCTGTCTGATGAAAAACCTGTTTCCTTAACAAAAAAGTCAGCAAATGAAATGTGTCTCATTAGTCCATTAACTTCAGTATCAAGACCAAAGGCTCTTGCATTTCCCTCTTTTACTACAGACATTGACGGGTCAGGCTTTGAATAAAAACTGTTACCGGCAGCACCTGTATCGACTACGAAATGGTAATAAGATTCTCCTATCTTTATTCTTACAATAGGCCAACCTAAAGTGCTTTCGGAATGGTACATTGTGAACGGCCACTCCCTGTCACCAAGTTCAACAGCAGGAGTTTCAAACGGCTCAATCTCTGCATGTTTGTATTTTGAATTTGTTTTGCATGAAGCAAGAATTACTACTACAAGCAAAAATGGAAAATAAATATTTATTAATTTTAGCATTATTTTTTTTCTTCATTATTTAAATACTCATTGTAGTAAAGGTTAAATTGTTTAAATCACTTGAATCGCTTACAAGGCATATAACTGGGAGTTATATGCCTTGTAAGCTTTTTTTTAATTCATGTAGAAACTATTTGTTGGACAGCTTCATTTTGAAGATGAGCCGCCACATCCTGAATAACCTGCATAGCCACCTGAATGGTCGTCACCACTACCTCCTGTTCCTGACAGACTTCCTCCTCCTATTCCACCACCAGAGCCGCCATTGATGTAAAACAGTTCGTCTTCCTCAAGAGTCATAAAACCGCTCTCGCAAACAAGTTCATTTTCATTCATAAAAATGCCTCTTTCAATTTATTTACGTCAGCCATACTGAAGGTGAATCAGCAAAGCTTCCTTGTCTATTGTGTTTTTCACCTAAACACAACAAACCTTTCCCTTGACAGGGGAAATTACATAAAAATATTTCCAGATTCTCGTTGAGTTTAAATATGCTCGACAAGAAACAGGGACTTTTATTTTTTATTTGTCTTCCACACAATATATTCTTCACGTGTGGCTTCGTATAATATGACATCGCTTACTTCTCCTGTATAACTTAGTTGCCCTCTTGTACGGTGTCCTGCAATGTGACCGAAATATTTTTTTACAAAATGTTCATAGATACGGCATGCATGAAAATTTTTTGTCGCTACAAGCCAATTTAATACAAGACATCCACGAGATATAAAAATATAATCAAAATAATCAAAAAGAGCTTTGATACATTCCATTGATTTAGCTTTATTTAAAAAAATTACACGGAAACCCGTTATGATTTGCAATGGTCTGCTCCATTGTGTACTGAAATATGCAATAATTTTTTTTTCGAAGATAACGACAAAATCTTCATTTTTCCAAGTATTTGGCTGGAATTCAATCATTTGTTCCGCAACAAATGCATTATCAGTGAAAAACCATTGATTCACAGGGTCTGTCCCTGCTTTCATCAAAAGCCGGACGAGTTCATTACGCACTAAATATGCAGGTTCAATTGAATATGACATTTTTTTCTCCTACTTATAAAAGACATTGCATAATATTCATAAATTTTTGATATAACATTTGTATAGTTTCTTCCGGTATTTTTTCAGTTCTATAGTTTGATTCTATAAAAGTTTTAAGAAGTGAGTCAAAATCAAAATCATAAAGTCTATAGCGAATATTCTTTGAAGTACAAGGCAAGTCAAGTGCTGATGATGCAAGTTTTTCATCAGAATGAATTACTGTACAATATTTCCTGAGTTCAGGAACAATTATATAATGTTCAGGAATTACAACATGTTTATCAAGAAGTAAAGCGGCATAGACTTCAGGACCTGTAGTAATTATTTTTGAAAGACTAAGTAATACTCGTGATTTCAAAATAAGGGAAATTATTTTTTCAAATTTCAGATTTTCCTGCAGAATTGTTACATTGTCAGAAATTCCAAACTCCTTAATTCTATTTTCTATATTGTAAAAATCAGATTGAAGCTTATGTTCAGTTAACATAAGCTTTATTTTTTTTGAACATTCATTGTGAAATGGATATGCATATTTAAGCTGATTCTTATAATCAGGAAGCTTTACCAAGAGTTTTGCTGTTCTGTTTTCTTTTACATATGTTTGAAATACAGTAAGAATTTCTTTTATAGAATCTTCATAATAACCATTTTCAGCAAAATAGCAGAAGTCATATTCTTCTTGTACAGGACATTTTAAATATTTTTTACAGGAGTCAATTACATCTTTTACCGTCGAAAATGCGGCAAGAGAATACGATTCTGCGTCAATCATACGGCTATTACTGAATCTTGCAGGAAGTGAAGTGCATGGCATAACGGAAAAATCTTCTTCACGGACAATAAAATTATTTTTCGTGTTTGGAAAAAGATAAACTGAGTTATTGTATGTCGCGGAATACGGTGTAATATATGTACAAGGAATTGATCCATAACACAAGCGAAAATATTTGTTCAACTTTTCTGCTGCTTTACTATCCAGTGCATAGTCTTCTTCACTCAAATTCTCAGAGTTACGTTTATCACCTAAGCTAACACGCTTACCGTTTTGTATTAATTTGCTTGCCAGACTTTCAAAAACAAATCGCTTCTGCGGAGAAAGAACATCAGGTAAAAGAATATGAGCTGAGCCATTACCGATATATTTTTTAATACTGGCAACATAATATTTGCCGGATTTTTCTACAATAACTTCAACCCCTGTCTGGTGTGCGATTTTTGTTATGTCCTCAATCTTTGCAGATTCTTCAAAGAATATATTTTTTGAAACACGAAAAGCTTCAGATAAAACGCAGGCTTGAATATCACTAGGAAATTTAAATATCGAATTTAAGATAAGAGTTTTTGCAAATGTTTGATTCTTTTGAGGAAGAAAAACTCCAAGCCTAAGTTTTTTTTTATTTTTTTTGAGATTCTCATCTTCAAAGCCAAAAACTACACCAAGAACTAAGTCAAAATACTTTAAAAGACTTTTTGATGGGAATTCTTGTTTTGTACTTTTATGATAATTTTCAATTGCAATAAATGCATTTTCATAAACGAAAGAGAAAGATGGTGTCGGCAATGCAAGAAAAAGTTCCGCTTGATAAGTATTATGGAGCTTTACAAAAAGTCGGGAAGAAGATATTGCAGAATGTTGTTCACTTGTACTTTGTGAAAAATGGCCTTGATGATAAATGACTGGTTCAGTTAGAAATTTAAATTCTGCACCTTTTTGGAACATTTTATATGATGCCTCAATATCTTCTCCACCCCAAACATTACCAAATTTATTTGTAAAGCCACCAACCTTTAAGAATAAATCCTTGCTGACTGACATACTATGTGTATAGACATAACGCCAGCTTTCAAAACCAATATTTTGTTCAAGACGCTCATCATCATACCATGGCAATTTTTCTAATAAAGAAAAATTGTACATAAGTATATCCTCTCCAATTTCATTTAGTTTAAAATTAACAAGAGTTCTTCGTCTCCCACACACAATTAAGTTTCTATTTTCTTTATGCACATTGTAATGTACCTGAAGATATTCGGGAGGTACAAGCATATCATTATCAATAAATAGGATAAGATTATAATTTGTCAATGAAACACCTGTATTTCTAAGCAGTGCACGATTTGAGCAATGTTTTATTTTTTTGTAAGCAAATATTTTGGGTTTTTGTTCAATGAAATGTTTTACAATAAGTTTACTTTCATCATTTCCTGAATCAACTACAATAACTTCATAATTAATATTTACATCAATTTTTTGGTTCGAAAGACAGACCAATGTTGGATATAAAAATGATGCCCTGTTGAAGGTCGGGATTATTACAGATATTCCATCTTTGTTATTTTTTGTCTTTCTATTTTTCACTTTTTTATTCCATTATTTAATTCTGAATACATCGTTGTAAAAATCAAGTTGGATTATGTGGTTGTTCCAAAAGGGACTGCCAAGCACTGATGTATATTTTATAAATTTTCTAAAACTATCCATGCAAAAAATGTATTTTGAATTCCATGGGGTTGCAACGCTTTCTTTATAACGTACATTGCCTATATGGATATCCTGTGCAATAAAATTATTAAGATTCTCCAACTTTGGTTTACCATCGAGCTTTAGGACTTTATTCAAATCTTTAACAAGAGGATAATTGCCGTCGCCGAATTTTTCCCGCACAGGAAACCCGGAGAAACCAGTATCTATCAAACCGTACTCTTTATTTCCATCAACCGTGAATTCAATTATATATTGAAAAAAATTGCTTCTGTGCTCTTGTACCATTGGAATATCATCTTCTGAAATAGGCGGCGCATCAAAAATAATTTTTCTGTTTATGTAATCAAATACTACATTGTCATAAATGCTCATAAAATCTATTCCAATCAGACCGTCAACTCCCCTGTCTGATGAAAAGCCTGTTTCCTTAACAAAAAAATCAGCAAATGAAATGTGTCTCATTAGTCCATTAACTTCAGTATCAAGACCAAAGGCTCTTGCATTTCCCTCTTTTACTACAGACATTGACGGGTCAGGCTTTGAATAAAAACTGTTACCGGCAGCACCTGTATCGACTACGAAATGGTAATAAGATTCTCCTATCTTTATTCTTACAATAGGCCAACCTAAAGTGCTTTCGGAATGGTACATTGTGAACGGCCACTCCCTGTCACCAAGTTCAACAGCAGGAGTTTCAAACGGCTCAATCTCTGCATGTTTGTATTTTGAATTTGTTTTGCATGAAACTAAGATTAAGTTGATAAACAAGAATTGAATAATACATTTTCTTAACTTTAACATTGTTTCTCCCCCCAAATAAAATTAAAATCTTTACACATAATATCTTGCGTTTCTAAACGTAGTATAATGTTGTACATCTATTTGTAAAGTGTCTTTTTTTCATTTCTGGTTTATTATTTCTGTTTTATTCTACAATTTTCTGCAAATACATCAACTTTTTCATATCATTATAAGGCAGATCGCTTCGCAGTTCGTCATGTCAAACGGGGGCAATAGTTCATGTTGATTTTACTTGTTGCCTAATCCGCAGAAAACGTATTGGAATATAAAATTTACGTAAAACGCTATGGTGTACTGAAAAATCGAGGAGTATAATTTTGTATAAACCGAAAATATCTCTCTTTGCCGAAAAAGAGACGCTTGTACAGTTCATTTGTGTTTGATATTTTTGGGGAAAGTTAGTACACCTTGTGGAAGGATATTGTTTTTATTGGACTGTTATACTGTTTGATTTTTTTAACTGATTTAAACTGATAAGAGGTAGATATGAATACTGTTATAATTTCATTTATAGTTGATATCAGTATAGGTATTGTAGCAGGAATTATTGTTGGTAGACTTAGAAAAAATAAATAGAAAGTGTAACTGAATATTATAAACACTTTCATTGAAAGTAAAATTGGGATCCGGTCGGTAAGGGCCGAATCCCAATAATGCTAGCTGTTAAAAGACAATGTTACCGCGTCTTGGATACTGTCACAAAATGTAAACGGTTTCCGGCGTACTGGAAACGAGGAAGGTCGCTATGTTGGTGTTATGTGAATCAGAAATGGTTTGTATGATATATATAAGTTGAAGCATAAAGAGGTTATGATGGGAATAATTAAATTTTTTAAGAAGAACTGGCCTTTCTACATTGCACTGATTCCGGTTTTGGTTGTAGCAGTTGAATGCGTACCGATTATACAGTCTCATTTTTCATCGTATTGGTGGATGGTGGTGATTGTTATGACGTTAGCCGCCTGTCTGATAGCGGGGCTGCTGGCAAAATTCCTTTACAGGTTGCGGGATAGAAACGGAGATTCGCTTAATTTATCAGAAAATGAAGAAAAAGGAAATGAAAAATAGGAAATGTTGTTAGAGGAAGGACGCATAAAAAATGCCGGAATGTAAAATTGCCGTAAAATACTATGGTATTAGGAAAAATGGAGAAGTATAATTTAAATACTATTACTTATGGTATGGAAAGAACGGATAATGCATATCCGGAATAATACTGTAATATCAGAAAAAGGATATATGATATGAACAGAAAAATTGCACAGATATTGTCGATATTTGTTTTTGCAGAATTTATTTGTACAGGTTGCAGAATGAAAAAGACGTATGATGAAATTCCTTTCGTTCAAGGAATCAGCGTAACCCCGATCGTAGAAGCAGATATGGGAGATGCAATATTACTGTTCAGAATAGACACAGGGTCTGAGGATAATATCCTGTTTCGTTCCGGAGCAGACAGATTATACGGCTCTGCTGCAAAATATGAAGAAGAAAATATATATCCTGAGTTAAAAAAAATTGGTAAAACTGACGTTGTAATACTGTATAAAGATATTAGTGCATTCTATGCTTCGGATTCGCGCTTGTCTTTTTCAGCTTCAGCCGGATACGTTCAGAAAAGTATGAGATTCAAAAATGATCTTGGCTGTCCATTATGGCTAAATCATTGTATACAGCTCGATTTTGAGCACATGCAGTTCAGAATCAAGTAGCTATGCACTACATTCAGCAGCTTGATATGACGGACTGCGGAGCAGCCTGTCTTGCCATGATAGCGTCGCATTTCGGGAAAAGCCTCAGCATAGCGGAAGTACGCAGTGTTGCCGGTACCGATATTATCGGTACGAACATAAAAGGAATGATGACGGCTGCTGCATCGTACGGACTCAAGGCACGGGCTGTAAAAGGTTCAAAGGAAGCAATAACACCGAAAACTCCGGTGCCGTTTATTGCACATATGCATCTGGAACGGGAGGAAGGTAACTGGGCAGACCATTACGTCGTCGTGAAGCGTATCGGGGCGAAACATATTGAATTTTGGGATCCCGACCCGCTTGAAAAAAAGAAACGCGTCTCATACGACGGATTTTTCAAATACTGGACAGGCTATGCACTCTTTCTTGAACCGGACGAATGTTTTAAAACGGGGACAAAGAAGGAGAATCTGCTGCTCAAGTTTCTTCCCGTGTTTCTGCCGCATAAGAAACTGCTGGTGTATTCGTTTCTTGCCTCCGTCATGCTCATGGTATTCGGTATTGTGTCGTCGTTCTATTACAAGTACGTTTTTGACGAGGTGATATTCGCAAAGGCATCGTTCTCTCTTGCGACACTTTCCATCGGTATCCTGGCGGTAACAGTCGTACAGTCGGTTGTCGGGACAATCCGCAGCATCCTGCTTTCTCATTTTTCATATAAGACTGACCTGCAGCTGAACTTCTCGTATATTGCGCATATATTCAGGCTGCCGCTTTCGTTCTTCGAGTCCCGGAAATCGGGTGAAATCCTCTCACGTCTCGACGACCTGGGAAACATCAAACAGACGCTTTCGGGTGCCGCTCTTTCGGGAGTAATGGACCTTGTCATGCTGCTCGTGAGCGGACCGATTCTCTGGAATATCAGCAGCACGCTGTTTTCGATTTCAATCGTCACCGTTCTTGTGGTAAGCGGTGTGGCCGCTTTTTTTTCGAGGGTATACCGCAGGTACTACAGCAAAGTCATGTCGGAGAATGCCGACGTTCAGTCGTATCTGTTTGAATCGCTGAACGGAGTTGCGACGGTAAAGGCGCTGAACGCAGAGGACATTGTCCATGACGAATACGAGAAGCGGAAAATGAAGGCCGTCGCTTCGGGCTGGCGGGTGAATACGTACGGTATTGCACAGGGACTCGTCAGCGGAATTATCAACGGGGTGAGCGGCATCCTTGTGTTCTGGCTCGGCAGTTCGTTTATTATTAAAGGAACGTTGAGCTTTGGTACGCTTCTTACGTTCAATTCTCTGCTCGGGTACTTCACCGGCCCGCTTTTCCGGCTGGTGAACATACAGAACGACGTGCAGGAATCGCTCATTGCGGCCGAGCGTGTGGGGGAGATTCTGGAGCTTGAACGGGAGCAGGACGAAAAGGGAAAATATTTAAAGCCGGAAACGATTGACGGTCATATCGAACTTACTGATATAACATTTCGTTACGGTTCCCGTCTTCCTGTGTACGAGGATTTGTCGCTTGAAATAAAGCCGGGATCGTGGACTGCAGTAGTGGGACCGTCGGGCTGCGGCAAGACGACACTCGTGAAACTTCTGCTCAAATTTTACACGCCCGAGCAGGGCAGTATCAGGCTTGACGGAAAAGACGTACTCGACATAGACACCCGGTATCTGCGTTCAAAAATCGGTTATGTGCCGCAGGACATCTTTCTGTTCTCAGGGACTGTTGCGGAAAACGTTTCGCTTCATCACCCCGATGCGACGCTTGATGAAATTATGGCGGCTGCGAAAAAAGCCGGCGCACACGAGTTCATAGACAGACTGCCGAGGCGGTATGAGACGGTGCTCGGCGAGCACGGCGGCGGACTTTCCGGCGGAGAGAAGCAGCGCATCGCTCTTGCGCGCGCACTGCTCGGTAATCCGGGCTTTCTGATTCTCGACGAAGCAACGAGCAGCCTCGACACGGTGAGTGAGACGGCGATCCACAATGTCATAAAACAGTTGCGGAGCGAACATATGACTGTTATTATCATAGCGCACCGGCTTACGACGGTGATGAACTGCGACAGCATATTTGTCATGGAGCAGGGGAAGGTTGTGCAGCAGGGAACACACGAACAGCTCCTTGCCCGGGACGGACTGTATAAGGAAATGTGGCGGGGGATGACCGTATGATGCATCTGACTGATTACAATACGTTCAAAAAAACGACGGCATTCTTTATGCTGCAGCCGTGCCGCGCGACGTACGTTTTTATCCTTACCATGTTCGTCACGTGCGCCGCGCTGCTTGTGTGGGCGTCGGTTGCGCCGATGGACGATGTGGTGAAAGTGTCGGTCGTTCTGCGTCCGGTTGAATCTGTTTCTTCGGTACGCTGCGTGTCGGGCGGTGAGATGACGGAGAAACGGTACGTGAACGACGGGCAGGTACGGGAAGGTGACCTGCTTTTTACGCTCGATACGTCGGCGGCGGAAAAGGAGCTCGCTGCGGAGCGTGCGCGGTTTGCAAAGCTCGGGGGCGACATGCAGACGGCGGAGACGCTGCTTGAGACTATCAGGACGGAAACGTTTCCTGCGCTCTCCGTACAGAGTGACGCATACGTGCGTTCCTCGGCGTACCTGTACGAGAAAAAACGGTACGAGACGGTGATTGCGGACGTAAAGACGAAGCTTGAGCGAGAGAAGAACAAACCTGCATCTCTCGCCGTTCCGCAGAACGTGCAGGATATGCAGGCGCAGTACGAGCAGAACGTGCTGCTGTACAGCACGTGGAAGAACACGCAGCTGACGCAGACGCTTGAAACGTACCGGCAGCTCCAGACTGACAGGAACAGCGCGGAGAGCCGCATCTCGGAATTGGAACGGGTCATAAAGAATTCGACGATGTACGCGCCTATTTCCGGCAGAATTACGGAAGTGAAGAAAATGAACTGCGGTGATTACGTTATGTCGGGCGAGGAGGTGCTGCGGATTGTTCCCGGAGGGAACAGCGCACTAAAAGCGGAACTGTACGTAGATCCTTCATACATCGCGCGCGTTGCAGTCGGCAATCCCGTGAAAATACGGTTCCCCGGCCTGCCGCCGTCGCGGTACGGACAGATTGAGACGACAGTTTCGCTCATCCCGCCCGACTGTACGCTGCTTCCGACAGGTTCGCCCGTATTCGCAGCCGAAGCGGCAATCCCTGAGCCGTATCTTGTTTCGAAGGACGGACGCCGTGCCCGGCTGCTTCCGGGGATTACGGCGGAGGGTCGTGTTATTACAGAGCGGAGTACGGTCATGCGTATGGTGCTCCGTAAACTTGATTTTATTAATTAAACATGCGGATGAAAAAGACTTTATTAATTTTTATAGCTGTATCGTTTTTTGCTGGTACGGTTTCATCTCAGAATGTACCGGCGTTTCCTGCAGCGGATGATTCTCCGGCGGCTGCGCAGCGCGCATCGGAACGGATGACTTGGCTTGAGCGCTTGTGGCACCTTGCCGCGGAGACGAATGGCGACGTTCTTTCCGCGCAGCATACGTACGAGTCGGCCTGTCTGTCGCTCAGTACGCTCGGCGGCGCATACACTCCGTCCGTCACGACGGGTGCATCATCTTCCGTTCCCGACGGATACGGATGGAATGAATGTCCCGACAGCCTCTCCGCGTCGGTGAGCGTGACGCAGCCGCTGCCCGGAGGAACGAGTATCGGCGTGACGGGGGCGTACGCGCTGAATGCTGCGACCGCATACGATACGCGCTGGGTAAGCCAGGTACCCGATGTTGCGTTTACGCTCTCGCAGAGTCTGTACCCGTTCTACGCTCAGGGGAAACTGCGCAATCCCGAACGCTTATCCCTGCAGCAGAAGAAGGAGTACTACTACAACCAGCTGCTGTATGTAAAGCAGCAGAAACTTGAGACTGTCGCGCAATACTACATATTGAGCCTTATATATAGAAAGAAAATGGAAATGTACGAGGCGTCGATTGCCTACGCACACGAACAGCTGGACGCGCTCGACGAGCTCCGGAAAAGCGGCGGTGCGAACATGGTTCGGATTGCGGAGCTGGAAAGTTCCCGCATGAGCGACGAACAGAACCTTGCCGACGTGCGCGTCACGTACCGTCAATACGTACAGTACCTGAAGGAAGCGTGCGGTTCGTTCAGCGGTGAGCCTGAAGAAACGGGCCTGCCGCAGGACGGAATTACTTCAGCGCTCGCATTGACCGGAGGCGTGCATGATCCGTGCGCACAGGCGCTGCTGCTTAAGATCGACATCCTGAAAACTGCGGTGATTCTCGCGAAACAGAGCGGTGCGCCGGTGCTTACGCTTTCGCTTGAGCCGGCATGGACGCTGGAAACGGTGAAGGCGTCGGACTGGCAGTCGGCGTGGAATCGTGACGCTGACTCAACATGCACGTGGACGGCCGGCGTGTCGCTCAACATGACGCCGCTCATATCGTCTCTTGTGTCAAAAACCGGAGAGTCGGAGAAAATTGAGACGCGGAGCGCACAGGATGCGTACGACGCATATATGAAGCAGAAGGAAACGGTGCGCGAGCAGTACGAACTGCTCCGTATGTCGTTTGAAGAACAGCGTACCGGGGCGGAGAAACTGTGCACGGACGCGGATAACCTTGCAGCAGATATGAAGAAACAATTTGAAGCGGGGGCGGTGTCCCAACTCGACTACGATGCGGTGCGCGTGCAGGTCCGGATACGGCATGCGTCGCTCGAATGCATCAGACTGTATGTATGGCTGTATTCGTGGCTGGAGCAGATGACGGGATAGACAGTTCTTAAGGCGTATGTTTTGAGTTAACGCGGGATTATATTCAATCCCCGTTTTTCTTGACTATAAGTACACTTACGTCCTTTTCAATGGTATCGGAATTTGCAAAATCATTATAAATGAATTGTGCAATCCGGGCAGCTGCATAATCTCTGTCACCAAACAGAAGTTCCTGTATATGATGTTTTTTATTGAAAATGCTGACTGTTGTTGGTGCATCGATGATTCCTTTAGTGTAAGGGAAACCCGCCA
>DHDP01000012.1 GCA_002399405.1 Treponema sp. UBA4873
TGCATCTCAACATCCGCTGCTTCTCCGTCGTTGAACGTACACGAAACGTCGAACCGGACTGCCTTGTCGCTGTCGTCGAGAACGGGCGGTTCGTTGGGCCGTAACTGCACGTCTTTCACCTCTTTATGCAGGACGGCGGAGAGGAAGCAGCGCAGCGCTGTGCGCGACTCCTCCGATTCGTTCGTAAAGAGCGCCTTGAACACTTCGTCGCGGCACGGATTGAGCAGCGCGTCCGGCGAGGGACGGTAGCGCTGAAGTTTTTCGTCAGTATTCATACAGGAAATCCTCCTGTATATAATTCGCTGCAAAGTGTCGTTTTCGGAGTACTTTTGGAAAAAAATTATTTCCCGGTTCCCTGCATAACGAAAGTATGAATTTCAGAGCGCCGGAAGACTGGAACAAATTCTCCGGAAGCACAGAGGTATTTCCCGTATCAGCAGGAGATTTATTCCGGATGTCCCGGATATTCCTTTGCGAATCAGTCTGATTTCAGCGTGAAACCAGTCTGATTTCATGGTGAAACCAGTCCTGTTCCAGCGTGAAACCAGTCTGGTTTCATCTTTTTACGGCTGCTGTTCTATTCTGAAGTCGCGTGAGTACGCGGTGAGCAGCGTTTTAGCAGGACGAGTGCTGATGCACAGCATGTAGTCGCCGTCGGGAACGGCGTACGGTATGTTGAACGTAAGGGTTTTCCTTGCATTCCGTGAAAAGCTGCTTATCCGGTACAGTTTTTCACTGCCTAATCCGCCGCCCTTACAAAGGTACAGTCCCTGCTCCTCGTCCGAAAAGTCGATTTTAAGGTAGTCTCCGTGTACGGAAAGAGGCTGCCCCTGTTCTATTGTACGCACATATGAATTGTCTATCGTATAAAGGGCGTCGAAAAAAGGCCGGCAGACAAGCCTGTTACTTGTTTTTTCATATTTTACGTGATATCTGAGATCCTTTTCTTTTTTTCTGTCCGGCTCAAAAAGCAGTGAAATTGTATGATCTTTTTTTGGTGTATTTGGGGAACGCACCGGTTTCGGATGGAACCTGTCGTCGGGAGATTCCGCCGTACCGGATGCACCGGCCCGGAACGTTCCCATGGGAAGCTGTACGGCAAATCCCTCGTTTATAAGTTCGTCGAATTTCTGTTCAATAAGCGTCATGACGGCGATTGTGTCGGCTTCGGTAACTGTTGTGTTCGCATCCGCAATCATCTGCACGAACTGCTCCCGGGTGATTGTGCCGCAGTTCCTGCTGCGGTACGTGAACTCTTTTTTTCTGTTTTCAAAATTGTTTCTGCTGACATACACACTGAGCATGGTTTACTCCGATAAAATGAATATTAGTATAGTATATCGCTTTAAATATTCGTTTTCCATTCTGCTATGTTGCGTTTTTCACTGCTGAACGAAACACCGATTTTTATAATTTTATGCGGATCGGCCTTGAACGGTTCTGCGTATCCTTTTTCTTCAATCTGCCGGAGTGCATCGTCCGCACCGGCATCAACCTTGAACTCAAAAATATATACGGCGTCTTTCGTTTCAAGAATGCAGTCGGCCCTTCCTTTTGAACTGTGTACTTCGTTTTTAACGAATTGTCCCAGCAGAGTGAACACAAGATAAATCACAATCTGGAAATCCCGTTCCGGTGGTTTGCCGCTGCTGTACGGGAGGCCTGCGTACACTGTCTGAAAACGTTCCATAACTGAGTCGAGTTTTCCCGCACGGATATCCCGTACAAACTGGCCTATATACAATGTCTGTTTTGTTTCCTGCAGTCCTGTGTAGAACGGGGTAAGAAAATTGAGAAATCCGTATTTTACTTCATCGTTCGGGTAGGTGAGCGTGAATATCCGCAGTTCCCTGTCGTAGTCCTTTATGGTAAGGTATCCGCTTTGATAAAAAAGCGGGACAGGATCAGGATTATCTATACGGTAGTCGGAAAGGATCTGTGCAGTTGCTTCGACACCTTCCGTAAAGTCCCGGATGTCGTAGTCGGCTTTTTCCAGCTGTCTTACAAGAAATGTCGGCGTGCCCGTTGCGAACCAGTATGCCTGAAAATCCCTGTTCGCAAATGCGTTGAGCAGGCTGAAGGGATTGTAGAGGCCTTCAGTATCGGGATAAAAATGATACCCGTCGTACATACGTCTGAGTTCAGCAAGACATTCTCCGTGAGTCAGATGCTGCTGTCCGGCGAGTGCACTGATTTCAGGTGTGAAATTTTTTTCAAGTTCGTTCTGCGTAATTCCGCATATTGCACAGAATGCCTCTGTCATGCTGATGTCCCGCAGCTGGTTAAGATCGCTGAATATGGAGACGTGACTGAACTTTGTGACGCCCGTAAAAAAGGCAAAACGCAGCCACTGGTCCGTTGCCTTGAGCACCCCGAAGAATCCCTTGAGTAGTGCACGGTTTTTTTCATGCAGTTCGGGGGCATTGATTGTCTCGAGCAGCGGTTTGTCGTATTCATCCGTAAGGACAACGACTCCGTGACCGGTCTTTTTACATGCCGTCTCTATAAGATGACGGAAACGGAGCTCAACCGGCTCCTGTTTGAACTCGGAACCGTATATGGATTCCCACTGCCCCAAGTGATAATCCAGCGTTTTAAAAAGGGCATCGGAGGTAGAATAATCTTTCCCTGTAAAATTAAATTCAAAAACGGGATATGCAGTCCATGCGTCGGGATACTGCGCCTCGATTTTTTCCGCGGCGAGTCCTGAAAAGAGGTTTTTCTTACCCTCGAAGTATGCATGAAATGTAGAAATAAGAAGACTCTTTCCGAAACGGCGGGGACGGAAGAGAAAGTATACTTTTCCGTTGCGCGCAAGGCTGCTTATGTAGGCAGTCTTGTCTGCATACACGAAATTATTTTTTCTGATATATTCGAAATCCTGAATACCAATCGGCAGTTTACGTATATCCATTTCTATAGTATAGCACAAATTATCTTTTTCTGCTCTCTGTAACTATTGTCTTGTTTTTTTCGTTCTATTTCGGTAACATAAATTGAACGAAGGAATAAATTGACACCCAGGAATATTATAAAAACGATCATTGCTAATTGTTTGTTCGGTTTTTCTACTGCGGAACTTTTTGCATTGCGGTGGGCCCGCACGCAGTATCCGATGCAGAAAGCGTACAATGTCTTTTTTGTCGTGAAATCGGATACAAAAGGCCACGATTCAGGTACGTTTCTTTCATTTTGCATACATGTCATACTGCCGACATTCATCGTCTGTATAATTGTCCGTCTGCTGAGCTTTCTGTTCGACAGACTGTATGAAAAAAAACACGGACGCAGGCCGGTAACGTATTTCAACGACATAAAAAAGCATCTGCAGATGAACATCGTGTATGTCGTCAGCGCAACGGTGTTTACAATTTTTATGCTCAAGGCGTGGAAATATCCGGTGATTTTCTACCAAGTTCATAAAAAACCGGTGCAGTCGGCTTTCTATGAGCAGAACTACGTAAATCCCAAGAACGTTTCCGTAACCTTTCCCGATAAAAAACGAAACCTTATCGTGATTTTTATGGAATCGATGGAATCGTCGTATGCCTCGATCGGAGACGGCGGTGTGTTCGATGAGAATCTTATTCCCGGTCTCACCTCGCTTGGGCAGGAAAACATCAACTTCAGTGGAACAGAAAAGCTCGGCGGAGGAGAGAACCTTGAAGGAACTTCATGGACTGCCGCCGGCATGATTTCAAAACTGGGCGGTCTCCCGTATTTTTCGCCTTTTTCAAAAGACTCTGACGGAAAAAAGATGTGTCTGCCGGAAGCCGTGATAATCACGGACATACTTGCGGAAAACGGTTACAAAAATATATTTTCCATAGGTTCCGAAAAACAGTTCGAGAACCGCGACATCATCCTTGAGGACCATCATACGGAGGTCCACGATATAAACTGGTACAAAAAACACGGCGACATTCCGCCGGATTATCAGGTTTTCTGGGGATTCGAGGACGAAAAACTGTTCGCCATGGCACGCAGCGAACTTACTGATTTGGGAAGCTATGAGCAGCCGTTTTTTTACGGCATGCTCACGGTCGACACTCATTTTCCCGACGGATACAAAAACTTGAACACTCCGCAGATCTACAAGCGGCAGATTATGAACGTCATCAGATATTCGGATACACAGGTTTGCTCGCTTATAAACTGGATAAAAGAGCAGAGCTGGTACGCTGATACGACGATCATAATTATGGGCGACCACAATTTTCTCAACGCGCCCGACAACAATTTCATTGCGGAGGAAAGCCCGCTTCCCGGCGCCGAATCGGAACGCAGATGGCTCGATATCATCATCAATTCTTCCGTGAAAGCTTCTGATAGTGTACAGAAAAACAGACGTTTTTCACCGTACGACATGTTTCCGACGATGCTTGAAAGCGTCGGATGCACTATCGACGGCGGCGCACTCGGATTCGGCCGCTCACTGTATACAGGCCGGAAGACGCTTGTAGAGCAGTACGGAGCGGCTACGCTCAATTCCGAGCTTATGCGGCGCACCATCGAGTACGAAGCGCTGAAAAAATAAAAAAAGGTTATAGTGCAGCGATCTCGTCAGCCGATAATCCCGTAGCTTTCGCGATGATTTCTTGAGAGACACCGAGATTTTTCAGGCTGCGTGCGTTTGTCAGCACGGCTTCTCGGACACCTTCGGAGTGCCCCTGTGTACGTCCTTTTTCAAGTCCTTCTGCTCGTCCCTCTGCTCGTCCCTCTGCTCGTCCCTCTGCCAGTCCCTCTGCCAGTCCCTCTGCCAGTCCCTCTGCCAGTCCCTCTTTCCGTGCATCGGCCTTGTCCTGTGCTCTGTCGTGAAGCCACATTTCGTGCCGGAACTGGGCATCGCGGAGCTGCTGATTCTTCAGAAACTTCTCGTACTCCCGCTTTGCCTTTCCGACAGAAACATCTGTCTCTTTATATTTCTCCATAAAATCCTCCCGCGCCCCGTCCGAAAAAAAACGAAGCCATCCGAATAATCCGCAGGAAAGTTTCCTCTGTCTGCTGCTGCCGTCTATATCATACAACGCTTCCGCATTATTTTCAAACCGGTCGAGTTCCAGTATGTGATATACCTGCGGATCTCCGCCCGGATAAAACGGCGTCTCGTGATCGTCATAATGTACCATATGCGAAACGTGATGCATCTTCTCATTCGGCATGACGCCCGTTCCGTATCCGTAGATGTGTGTCCGTAGAAGGCAGATTATGATACAGTGTTTGAGCCTGTCATACTGTTCCGATTCTCCGATCTGGTCGAAGTACAGATGCGTTCCGTAATAGTTCAGGCGTTCCATGAGTTCGGCCGACGTGACATTTTGTATCTCAATATCGTAGGAACGGCCGGCAGAATCCAGAACTTTCACATCCATGATTGTTTCCTTGTCGCGGACTGACTGGCGCAGGTTGAACGGTGAAGTGATTTTTACCGACTCTACGGGTTCTGTTCCGGCGTCTTCCAGTACGGCGTTGATGAACGACTTCGTGATATCAGTGTTTTTGGGAGATGCAAGCAGGTAGCGTACGAAGATATCGCTTGTAGGCGAGATGTGCCGGCGGGCGTTTTGTTCCGTCCATTCTTTTTCCATCGGAAGCTCCTTATATAATGAAAATAATTCACTATAATAAATCGCTTCAGATGATTCATTTTCGGAGAAAATATTCTGCTATTTCAGCGAAAATCTGTCGCTCTTCATAAAGCGTTCAAGGCCCGACTCCCATGACGGAATTTTTATGCGCAGTTCTTTTTCTATTTTATTTTTGCTGAGTACCGAATATGCAGGCCGTACCGCTTTCGAGGGATATTCAGCTGTCGTACACGGCTGGACGTCGCAGTCGTGCGAAATGCGGCCGTATTTCTGCCCGTACTCGTATATGGTTTTCGCGAACTCATACCATGTCGTTACGCCTTCATTCGTGAAATGATACGTACCGTAGGGGGCCGCGCTGTTTCTTCCGAAGAAACTCGTTGCGCCGTCGGCCTTCTCGATGAATCTGAGTATGACCGATGCAAGGTCTCCGCAGAATGTCGGACTGCCTTTCTGATCGTTTACGACTTTTACGCTCTCGTGCGTATTCATAAGATTCGTCATCGTATAAACGAAATTGCGGCCGTCGAATCCGTACAGCCACGACGTGCGGATTATGTAATACTGCGTCATACCTTTTGCAACGTTGTCTTCACCTTCCGATTTCGTGCGTCCGTATACGCCGAGCGGAGCCCTGGGGAAATTTTCGGTGTAGGGTACGTTCGCCGTGCCGTCGAACACGTAATCCGTCGACAGGTGGATGAGTTTCGCGCCGTGCGCGCGTGCGACGCGTGCGATGTTCATCGGTCCGTCAGCATTTACCGCATGTGCTTTTTCAGCGTCGTCTTCCGATTTATCCACAGCGGTGTAGGCCGCACAGTTTATTATCCAGCGGATTTTACCGTTGTCCGCATGATTTTCGGTATTATGGGAGGACAGATATGAAGCTGTTTCGGTAGAGTTGAAGAAATTCTCGAGCGACTGCACGTTTGTTATGTCGACTTCTTCTCCTGTTCCTGTCCACGGGATATTTGCCTGTGTCAGCTGAAGCGCGAGTTCAGAACCGAGCATTCCTTTAGAACCGATAACCCAAATCATTTTATTTCTCCAGTCTTTTTTTATCAGATTTTGTCGAACATATAGTTGCAGAACGTCTTTATTCTGTTTATAAATGACGTTTCAATCCGTTTTTCGAGAAACGGTATTTTGATTGCGTTGACGCCGCCTGCTCCGTAAAGCACCCAGTTGTCTCCGTCGCGGAAAAGAAGAATTGCGGACTTCATTTTCTTTGAGTTGATGCTTTTGAATTTATCAAAATACCAGAGCTCGTTGTCGTTCGTCGAGACGTAATAGACATAGTCGGGCGTATTGTACAGTTCTATAGTCGTATGAATCATTCCGAACGGCTCCATTATCAGGTCCGCTTTGACATCGCGTGCCGTGCCGTCCGGCCGCACCGCGTCCGACACGATCGACGCTGATGAATACAGGTCGTACCATTTGTCGCCCTGTTCGGAGTAATACGGAATGCCGACATAGTCCTTGATGTTCATCAGCTGTTCAACGAGCCGTTGCGGAAGGTCTTCGTTTCCTGCATACGGGCGTATCTGAATGACCTCTGCGAGGTACGAAGGCCGTAAACCGGCAATGTCGCCGAGAATTTTTTGTGCCCCCGCATTATCGCTTTCAAGGCACATCTTTGATGCGTAATCGATGTTTCTGATAAGTACTTTGCCTTCCGCAAGCTGTTTCTTTTCACTGTCGGAGAGTCTGCTGTTAAACGGAAGCGCTGCAGCCGCAGCTGCACACAGAAGAGCTGTTCCAAGTACGTTCATGCTGAAATAAAATTTGTTCATAACACTTTCTCCATTATAACCACTTAAATATTCTCATTCAAGAGTAAAAGAATCTTGCCCAACAGGATGGGCAAGATTCTTTTACGTCTCCTATAAAAAGGAAATGCCGAAGGCATTTCCTACCTACGACTTCCAATCTACACTTGCCCAACAGGATGGGCAAGATTCTTTTACGTCTCCTATAAAAAGGAAATGCCGAAGGCATTTCCTACCTACGACTTATAATCTACACTTGCCCAATAGGATGGGCAGGCCTTTTACGTCTCCGATAAAAAGGAAATGCCAAAAGCATTTCCTACCTATGACTTCCAATCTACACTTGCCCAACAGGATGGGCAAGATTCTTTTACGTCTCCGATAAAAAGAAAATGCCGAAAGCATTTCCTTCCTCCGGCTTCCGCTTTCTCTTACCGGAAAATCTGAGACGGGGTAATCGGTTTTGACCTTATATTCGTGATGTTTTTGTGATATACTTTTTAGTATGGTAGCAGAACATATTAAACAACTCGTAGAGAGCCCGACTGCGGGAGTTATCCGCAGGATGTTTGAAGAGGGCGCAGTGCTCAAACAGAAGTACGGTGCGGAAAACGTATATGATTTCAGTCTCGGCAACCCGGATCTTGATCCGCCGGAGCAGGTCGTACAGGCCATACTGAAAACCGCGCAGGACACGACGCACGGATGCCACGGATACATGCCGAACGCAGGGTATCCCGCGGCACGCGACGCTATGGCAAAGAAGACGTCTCTTGAGCAGGGAATATCCGTCCCGGGAAGTAATATCATTATGTCGGTCGGAGCCGCAGGTGCGCTCAACGCGGCGCTCAAGGCGCTGTTGAATCCGGGCGACGAAGTAATAGTCCCGTGCCCGTACTTTACCGAATACGATCACTATATTCACAACCATAACGGCGAAATACACCGCGTATCGACAAAGGCTGATTTTTCACTCGATACTGACGCAATTGCCGCAGCGCTCAGTGAAGTGACGGCGGCCGTCATTATCAACTCGCCGAATAATCCGACCGGACATATTTATTCCGACGCGGATATTGCAGCGCTTGCCGCCGTACTCAACGCGCACGGAAAGAAAACCGGCCGGTATCCGTACATTATCTGCGACGAACCGTACCGTGCGATTACGTACGGCGGAAAAAAGGTTGCATCCGTTTTCCCCGCCTATGAAAACACCGTCGTCGTGACGTCTTTCGCAAAAAACCTGAGCCTTCCCGGCGAGCGCATCGGCTACATAGCGCTTAATCCCGCGTGCAGGGAATCGAAGGATTTTCTTGCCGCGGCTGTTTTTGCAACCCGCGTGCTCGGTTACGTAAACGCGCCTGCGTTCTTCCAGAAAGTCGTGACGGAATCGTGGGATGCGGTGTGCGATTACTCACTGTACGAGAAACGGTGTAAGGAACTTACGGAAATCATGGACTACGCGGGATTCAGCTACGCGCGGCCGGACGGAGCGTTTTATTTATTCGTAAAAGTACCGGAGGAATGGAACGGCGACGACATGGCGTTTACCGATCATCTTAAAAAGTACAACATTCTGTGCGCACCGGGGAGCGGATTCGGCGGAAAAGGCTGGTTCCGCATAGCGTACTGCGTTTCGGAAAAAACGATACTTAATTCGAAGGAAGCTTTTTACAAAGCTGCCCGTGAAAAGTAAATTCGTGCCTCACGGTGCGAAGATTCTGTGTAATTTTTTATAGGAGGACGGATATGAAAATACTGATGATATCTGCAGAGGCTGTGCCTTTTGCTAAAACCGGCGGACTGGCCGACGCTGTTTCGGCTATGGCGATCGCGTTGAGCAGACTCGGACACGACGTTCGTATCGTTCTTCCGCGGTATTACCGGATAGACCGGAGAAATCTTACGCCGCTTCCGGGAGCGCTCGGTATTGCGGCAGGTCAGACGGAAGCGTGGGCCGGTCTGTATATGACCGAAATGCCCGGCTGTCCCGAAGTTACCGTCTATTTCATCGACCACGAGCAGGCCTTCGGCCGCGACGGAATTTACGGAACTAAGTCAGAGAGTGACTTTCACGACAATCCGTACCGGTTCGCGCTTTTATGTCACGGCGCATTCCAGATATGCCGGAGGCTCGGCTGGTATCCCGATATTGTGCACGCACACGACTGGTCGGCCGGGCTCGCCCCGATTATCCTCAAACACGTCGTGAGAAACGGGCCGTTCGAAAATACGGCCAGCGTCCTTACCATACATAACCTCGGCTATCAGGGGCAGTACGGCAAAGATTCGTTTCCCGCGCTCGGCGTAGACTGGGGGTTGTATTACGGAGCGGGACTTGAGCACAACGGCGGAATAAATCTGCTGCAGGGTGGCGTATCTTCGGCGGATATGATTACGACTGTCTCTCCTACGTATGCGCGCGAGATACAGACTATGGAAGGCGGATTCGGCATGGACGGGCTGCTGCGTGTGAGAGGCGACGTCGTCCGCGGTATCCTCAACGGTGCCGATCTGAAAGCGTGGAATCCTAAGACTGATAAGCTTATCCCCTCAAATTTCGACGAGAAATCCCTTGAGAATAAAGCGGTCTGCAAAGCGGCGCTTCAGAAAAAACTCGGACTTCCCGTCAGAGCGGACGTTCCCGTCATAGGAATAGTTACACGGCTTGTCGACCAGAAGGGAATTGCGGAACTGTTTGCGCCGTCGTACGGCTGCATGTACCGCATGTGTTCCCAGGTAGACCTGCAGTTCGCCGTACTCGGGAGCGGCGAGAAGTGGTGCGAGGATGAAATCCGTACGCTTCAGACAAAACTTCCGAACATGCGCGCGTATATCGGCTATGACGAACAGCTGAGCCATCTTATCGAGGCCGGCAGCGACTTTTTCCTTATGCCGTCAAAATACGAGCCGTGCGGCCTGAATCAGATGTATTCGCTGCTGTACGGAACGCTTCCGATTGTGCACCGCACCGGCGGACTTACCGATACGGTGGAAAACTACAACGAGCACACCGGCGAAGGAACGGGCTTTATGTTCGACAGTCTTACCCCCGATGCTGTTTTCAACACGACAGGCTGGGCCGTCTACGCGTATTACAACAGAAAAGAACACATAAAAAAAATGCAGGAACGCGGTATGAAAAAAGATTTCTCGTGGGAGCGTTCCGCCAGAGCATACGAAAGAGTATATACGGAAGCGTTAGCCCGGGGCATAAAAAAATAATGATGACGTACGCCACACGTATTTGACAAGTGTCGTTTTTTTGTGTACCTTATAAAAACATAAGGGAGTAGTCGGCACCTCGTGTGCGATGCTGTCAACATACTGGAACTTATCCTGGCATCATCTGAATGACGAGACTTATCTGCGACAGCGGGTGAAGTCTCTTTTTTCTTCAT
The DNA here is from genome assembly GCA_002399405.1 of Treponema sp. UBA4873. GTDB lineage: Bacteria > Spirochaetota > Spirochaetia > Treponematales > Treponemataceae > Treponema_D. The sequence goes on from DHDP01000012.1 coordinate 10,762, forward strand.
ATCCTGTTGCAATCAACATTTATGGAGAAAAAGCAGATGAGCTTTCCTGAATTATTTATCATTGCAGTCGGGTTGTCTATGGATGCCTTTGCCGTATCAATATGCAAAGGTGCTTCTGTCCGGAAATTTCAAAAGAAAAACGTTCTGATCAGCGGAGCCTATTTCGGCAGTTTTCAGGCTCTCATGCCCTTTCTGGGATATATATTAGGTACCCGTCTTCAGCACATGGTAGAAAGTATTGATCATTGGATAGCGTTTGCACTGTTAGTTCTTATCGGTGTAAACATGATACACGAATCGCGGGAAAATGCCGGAACAATGAGGGATTCCTTCTCTTTCAGGACCATGTTTCCTCTTGCGGTGGCTACCAGCATCGACGCATTTGCAGTCGGTATAACATTTGCTTTTTTGAAAGTACAGATTATTCCGGCCGTCTGTTTTATTGGTATTGTCACGTTCGTATTGTCTGCAGCCGGAGTACTTATCGGCCGGACTTTTGCCGCAAAATACAAATCAAAGGCCGAACTGGCAGGCGGCATCGTGCTGATTCTGATGGGCACAAAAATCCTCCTGCAGCACTTAGGCATTCTTTAAACTGCGGAAGCATCACCCCGCCGTGCCTGAAACCGGCCGAGCCGCGTTTCAGGGTCGCAAGTGATAAAATCAAGTTTTCAGATGGTACTTATACGCAAACCTGTGACAATACTAGAATTCGTACCAGTTTCCGTCTTTCGTCAGGTACCAGTCCGCAAGAACCTGCCGGATGTCCGTATTGTACCACGATACGCTTCCGTCTTTGTTCAGCACGACAAGACGTGATTCATTCTGCGAAACTTTTATCGGAAGAGATGCGGAGCGGTTGTACATAGTCGTTTTTCTGGTTGAAAGATTATAGGAAAATACTTTGTCCCGACCGATATTCGTATAGATTTCATTTTCACGGAGATACGTAAAAGCGTCCGTATCCTCGTCGGCAAGGCTTAATAACGTCGTTGTCCGCATATTTTCAGGATTAAACGAGAAAAGGACCGTTTTCTTTGAGTTTTCATCCGATTCGACCGCAATACCGTACATGTTTTCGTCGGTGCTGCACAAAGCGTAAATGACGTTTCCGTCTATTTTTAACGGGACCGTTTCTTTCGTCGTCAAATTGACGCTCAGCAGAGGAGATGCGGGATTTGTCGCCGAAGACTTTGCGACGTACAATATGTCGCCGATGATGACGGCATCCTGCAGCGCGGCACCGGAATACAATTCTTCAAACTGCTGCGTGTCAAGATGGTACGCGTTCACATACATGTTGCTTTCCATTTCGAGAAGAATATTGCCGAATATGCGCACCGACTGAACGTTCGTCTTCGGTGTAAACAGCGTCGCCATATTTTTTGTGTCAAGATCGAGCAGCTGCACCGGCCTGCGGGTTCCTCTGGACCAGAGTATTACGCTGCTGCCGTATGCTGTAATCTGTGTCTGCCCCGGATTGTCTGCGCGCCTGTCGACGATTCCTTTGTCGTATGACGACTGATACACTGCGTTTTCCGTAAGAAAGTAAAAATCCTCTCCGGCGGGAGCCATATCGTATATTTTGTCGTAGATATCTTCCGTCAAAGGGTAGAAGGAAAGCAGCGCCGTATCAGGGGAATTGTCCGTGCGGAACAATGCGCCCGACTGCGAACCGAGCATAATGTATGAGCCTTCCTTCGCACCGCAGATGATTGTGTCGCCTGTAAGAGTCTTGAAATTCCTCACACTCTGAGGAGCGGAGACATTCTTGTTGTCAGGACCTGCAATCAGTTCCCTGAGCGCGTATCCGTTTCTGCCGTTGTTCTCAAGATAATACAGATTCTTGTCGGTTTTGTCGGCAAGAATAATCGGACGGGAGGAAGAATAGGACGCAACAGTGCTGCCGCTGAGAGCGGAGACAACAAAGACCGTATCGTCCTTTACACCTGCAAGAAACATATCGTTATTGAACGTCGTGACGTGCGACAATCCGCTTTCCGTCGGAAATTTTCCTTTAAGTTTTCCCGTCTGCATGTTGAAGTAGGAGATTGTTCCGGCAGGAGAATACGTGCAGAGCGTTTTTTCCGAACTGCTTGTCGAGGCAAAAGAAAAAATACCGGTAGCGTCTTTTATTTTGTCGACGACCGTTCCGTCCGACGCGCGCATGAACACTGCTCCGTCGACGGCCGCCGTACCGACAATAAGGTACGTGCCGTTCGCGGAGAAGGTGAGCGAAGTGACCGAGTCGGAAAACCGGCGTGCGTATTTTCTCGAAAGCGTGTTGAAATCCCAGACGCTTACCCGGTTAATAAGACCGCTGTCGGTCTCGTACACTGCGATCAGATTTTTTTCCGGATATACGGCGGCAAGTTTTATCGGCAGCTCCGAAATCTGATAATGTTCTCCCTGATCGTCGTCCGTCCATTTTATGAGGAAACCGTCTTCTCCAGCGCTGAAAAACGTTTTCAGGGAATTTCCGGAATTCGCGGAAACGACCGAAGAAACGACACTCTGATGGGACTGCGTCGATATATGCGACTGGGCGGAAAGCTGCAGAGAAAGCGCCGAAAAAGCCAAAGCAAGTAAAACTGATTTTCTCCGTAAATTCTTTTCCATAATTATCTACCCCTCAGAATCGTACTGAAATAATGTATGTCGCTTGTCATACCGACGACGAAAAGAACTGCGATGAACGTCAGTCCGACATATTGAACGTAATACTGTATTTTCGGATGAATCTGCCTGCGGATCAGCCATTCGACGAGCGCAAACAGAATAAGCCCTCCGTCGAGAACAGGAACAGGCAGCAGATTCATGATGAACAGCGATATGCTTATGAACGCCATGAGGTCGAGCATTCCGGCCACTCCCTGCCGGGCTCCTGCGGAAAAACCTTCCTTTACCGTGCTGCCGAGCATATCAGTTATGCGGACGGGCCCTGAAAGCGCGTTCTGTACGTCTACGCCTTTGAAGAGTACGCCGATGCTTTTTACGGTAAGGGCGACGTACTGTCCCGTCTGCTTCAATCCCTGCCAGACGGCGGGGAAGAACCAGTACCGCTGCGATTCATATTTTACCGGTTCCGTGCCGGCGACTGTTACGCCTATTTTTCCCGTTCCCTGCGATTTGTCGAAATCGCTGTGCACCGAGAATGAAAGCGGTCTGCCGCCGCGGTCGACCGTAATTGTTAAATTCTCATCAGGATGCGAACTCACGATTTCAATAATATCGGAAAAATCCCGGACTTTCTTTCTGTTGATCGATGTGACGATGTCGCCCGTTTTCATCCCGGCGTCGCGCGCAGCAGAATGTACTTCGGGATACACTTCGTCGACGAGCGTTATTTTAGCCGGATATGAATAATACGTATACCCGGTCATCGAAATAACGGTGAATGCGATACACGCAAATATCAGATTGAAAAACGGTCCCGCAAATCCTATGAGGGCGCGCTTTCCCGGATGAATGCCGTACATGGAATCGGCCGTACCGTCGATGTGATTAAGCCCGGCGTCGAGCGCCTTCCGGAAATCCTGCTCTCCCTTCATGCCGCAGTAACCGCCGAGCGGAAGAATCGACAGGCGGTAATCAGTCGAACCGTACTTTTTATGAAGAATAACAGGTCCGAATCCTATGGAGAAACTTTCGACCGTTACGCCGAATAACTTTGCCGCGAGAAAATGTCCCAGCTCGTGAAAAAAAACGATGAACCCGAGACACAAAATACCGTATACCCATTTCATATCAACTGCTCCGCAAGCGTTCGTGCTTTTTTATCCATATCAAAAACGCTTTCAAAGCTGTCTGGTAACAGCGTCCAGTCGTTATCCAGAACTTTCCGCACGGTCCGTGCAATTGCCGGAAAGCTGATTTTTCCCGCAAGAAACGCGAGGGCCGCCGCTTCATTCGCCGCGTTATACGCTATCGTGTACGATCCGCCTTTTTCCGCAGCCTCATATGCGTAGGAGAGAAGGGGAAAGTCGGCAGTCCGCGGACGAAAGAACGTGAGCGACTTGTCGAACAGGTCGAACGGCTCAAGGTAATTGTGTACGTTTTCCGGCCATGTGAGCGCGGAAAGAATCGGATGTTTCATGTCGGGATCCGAAATCTGTCCGTACATCATGCCGTCGTTCGTTCGGACGAGCGAATGCACGATGCTCTGCGGATGCACGACCACTTTCACCCTGGCGGGAACGACGTCGAAAAGGCGGCATGCCTCAATCACTTCAAGCCCTTTGTTTGCAAGCGTTGCCGAATCGATTGTGATTTTTTTCCCCATCTTCCACGTCGGATGATTGAGCGCCTGAGCGACGGTAACATGCGAAAGCTGTTCCGCTGTGTATCCGCGGAACGGGCCGCCGCTCGCCGTAATGACAAGCTCCGAAACGCTGCCGCTCCCGATTTGTCCGATCAGATTGAAGAGCGCCGAATGTTCCGAATCGACGGGAAGAATGCGCGCATTGTTTTTTTCCGCGAGCGATTTAATAAGCGGCCATGCCATCACGACAGTCTCTTTGTTCGCAAGCGCAAGATCGACTCCCGCTTCGAGAACAGTTTTCGAGGGAAGAAGACCGTCGCTGCCGGATATACCGTTTACGACGATGTCGGGCCGTGTTTCGATTATTAACTTTCGGATACAGTCGGGATCTTCGGAAGTGAGAGCGCCGGCACAGTTAAACTCCTGCGCAAGCGTCCGTACCTTTTCGCGGCTCGCGTGTGCGACAAGACCGCAGGCACAGAACGATTCCGGCATATTCTTAATAATGGAAAGTGTGCTGGTTCCGATGGAACCCGTGCATCCGAGAACAAGAATTTTCTTCATCTTTTCTAGAAAAGTTCCACTCCGTAAAACAGGTGAAGCGCAACGTAGAATACGGGAGCGGAAAAGAGAACAGAGTCGATGGAATCAAGAACGCCGCCGCGTCCGGGCATGATAACTCCGCTGTCCTTAACGTTCGCGCTTCTTTTAAAGACTGATTCGACAAGGTCGCCGACTATTGCCGACGTCGCAATGAGCGTGCCGAATATGACCGATTTCCACAATCCGCCGGGGAAAACCACAGGCCAGAGCCACTGAGTCAGAACTGCAGCTCCTATGCAGCCGATATATCCGCCGATAAAGCCCGCAGCGCTTTTGTTGGGACTCGCAGAGACTATGCCGCGGTTGTTTTTGCCGAAAAGCATTCCGAACAGCCACGCGGCCGAGTCGCAGATAAAAACCATGAACAGAAATACCGCAATATAGTATACGGCATAGTCGTCGATCGTCATGCGCGAAATAAAGGTAATAAGAAATCCGCAGTAAAAAACGATGAAAACGGAAAGCGCGACAGCCGTGTTCGAATGTTCGAACGTTTTTGCGGTAAGCACCTCGTATCCCATCAGTATGAGCGCTCCGAACATGAAAACCCAGCTTATGTAGCTGAACGGCAGGCCTAAAAGAATGAACACGTAGGTGGAGACGGGGAGAACGGCGGTCAGCGTTACGACGAGCGGTTTCGGAAGCATCGGACTGTTTTTTGCAAAGATATCGTACAGTTCCATAGAACCGATGACAGAAAAAACAAAAATGACAATGTGAAGCGGAAGCTGATGGTACATTCGCAGAAAAACAAGCCCGAGGATTACCGGTAATCCGATAAAGAAGATTAAAAGCCGTTGTACAAGTTTACTCATCTGTGCTTTCCGTCCTGTGGCCCGGGAACAGCTCCGAACCGTCTGTTCCGTGCCTGGTATTTTTCTATGTCGCTGTAAAATTCTTTTTCAGTATAATCCGGCCAGAGTGTGTCCGTAAACAGCAATTCTGCGTAGGAAGCGTGCCAGAGCAGAAAATTGCTCAGCCGCAGTTCGCCGCCCGTACGGATAAGGAGGTCTACGTCGGGAAGGCCGGGAACGTCGAATGAACGGGATACGGCTTCCTCGGTAATATCCTGCGGCAGCGTTCCCTGCGCAACAAGTTTCCTGATGCCGCGGATAATTTCGTCCCGGCCGCCGTAGTTAATCGCCATGACGAGCGTCGTCCCTGAAAAACCCGCAGTTTCTTCCATCGCGCGGCGGAGGTCGCTCTGAATATCGGCAGGGAGGCCGGAGGTATCCCCTATATGAAGAAGACGTATTTTATTTTTTTTGTAAAAGTCGAATTCCGCCTGCAGGTGATTTCTGATAAGGTTCATAAGATAGCCGACTTCATCCGCCGTCCGTTTCCAGTTTTCCGTGGAAAAAATATACAGCGTGATGTATTTTATGCCGAGTCCGGCCGCAGCTCCGACAATTTCCTTGGCTTTAGTGAGCCCTGCATAATGCCCCATGCTGCGAGGTTTGTTCTGGTTTTTCGCCCACCTTCCGTTGCCGTCCATAATAATTGCGACGTGAGCGGGCAGATTGTTCATATCAACAGACATCAGCCTTCCAGAATTTCCTTTTCCTTTGCGTCGTATACTTTCTGAATTTCTGCAATATATTTGTCGGTAAGTTTCTGGAGCCTGTCGGACTCTTCTTTCAGACCGTCTTCGGTAAGCTCGCCGTTTTTCTGCTGTTTTTTGAGCTCCTCGTTTCCGTCGCGGCGTATATTGCGTATCTGGGTGCGGTAGTTTTCCGCGTCCGCCTTTGCCTGCTTAACAAGGTCCTTGCGGCGGTCTGCCGTAAGCGGCGGAATTGAAATGCGGATAACCTTGCCGTCGTTCGACGGATTAAGTCCGAGGTCTGCTGCCTGAATCGCTTTTTCAATTTCACCGATAAGCGATTTGTCGAACGGCTGAATAACGATAGAGCGGGCTTCAGGAATAGAAATCGTAGCAACCTGATTGAGCGGGGACTTCTGTCCGTAGTAATCGACCCGGACTTTATCAAAAATGGCAGCCGACGCACGGCCCGTACGAATCATGTTGAAAGTTTCTTTGAGCGAAGTAAGTGCTTTCTGCATCTTTTCTTCATTGTTAGCCATAGCATACCTCTCATTAAATAAAAAGCGGCCGGGAATGCTGTCCGCCGAACCGCTTTCTGGAATACTTATAGTATAAGCCTATTTACCGAGAACGTACAGAATAATCTGTCCGAACTCAAGCTTTGCGCCGACTTCTTTACCGATTTCGGCAAGCTTTGCAGAAACGGACACTTTGTCGTCTTTCACAAACATCTGGTCCATAAAGCAGATTTCGTCGAGATGTTTTTCAAGTTTTCCCTTGAGAATACCGTCTTTGACGTTCTGCGGTTTGCCGGCCATTTTCGGATCGGCGTCGAGCTGCTTTGTGAAGATCTCCATCTGCTCGTCGATATACGCCTGAGGAACTTCCTTCTTCGTGATGTACGACGGTGTGAAAGCAACCATATGAAGGCAGCAGTCGTTTGCAAATTCCTGTACTTTCGGATCCGTAGAACCTTTTACGACGCAGAGCGCGCCCGTTTTGAAATCGCTGTGAACGTATGTACCAGCAACAGCGTTTTCCGGAACGTCGACAAGAGCAACGCGGCTCACGGACATATTTTCGCGGACTTTCGTTGCAAGAAGCGTAAGCATATCCTTGTGTTCCTGCGTAACTTCCGTATATCCTTTTGCGAGCGTGACGTCTACGAGTTTTTCACCGAGAGCGATGAACTCGTCGTTCTTTGAAACGAAGTCCGTTTCGCAGACAAGCTCAACCATGGCAATCTTATTGCCCTGACGGCGGATATACACGCGGCCTTCTGCTGTCGCACGGTCGGCGCGTTTTGCGACGGCGGCGAGACCTTTTTCCTTAAGCAGTTTTTCCGCCTTGTCGATGTCGCCGCTTGTATCCTGCAGCGCTTTTTTGCAGTCCATCATACCGGCACCCGTCGTTTCGCGGAGCGCCTTAATATCTGATGCTTTGATATCCATCATATACTCCAAATAAATCAGTCTTTGTATACTTTGTCTTCGTCGACGAGGTCCTGATCCTTCTGATCGGCCGCAATATCTTCTTCCTTCTGTTCAGTCGGCTGATAGTTGCTGTAGTCCTCGATTTCGACGTCGTCGTCCTTTACGGAAGCGTCAGTCTGAACTCCGTCCTCGTCCTCGTTGAGGTTCTCAAGAATCCTGAGTCCCTGCTCATTATCCGAATCAATGACTGCGTTTGCGATAATCGACGTAAAGAGAGAAATTGCGCGGATAGCATCGTCGTTGCCCGGAATAGGGTAATCGATTCCCTCAGGATTGCAGTTCGTATCGACTACGGCAATGATAGGGATGTGCATGCGGTGTGCTTCGGCGACCGCAATCTGTTCCTTGTGCGTATCGATGATGAAGATTGCGCCCGGCAGATCCTTCATTTCCTTGATGCCGCCGAGGTTTTTCTCGAGCTTTGCCTTCTCCTTCTGGAGGGCCGACACTTCTTTTTTCGTAAGATTTTCGAATGTTCCGTCGACTTCCATCTTTTCGATTTTCTTAAGTCTCTGGAGTGATTTTTTGATTGTAGAGAAGTTTGTAAGCATGCCGCCAAGCCAACGGTTGTTTACGTAGAACTGGCCGCAGCGCTCCGCTTCTTTCTGAATGGCCTGCTGCGCCTGTTTTTTTGTTCCGACGAACAGGATTGTTTTTCCCGACGACGTAATTTTGCGGACGACATCGTAGCTCTCTTTGATGGCCGCGATTGTTTTCTGCAGATCGATAATATGAATTCCGTTGCGCTCTGCGAAGATATACTTCTTCATGCGCGGATCCCAGCGTTTTACCTGATGACCGAAATGTACTCCGGATTCAAGCAGGTTTTTCATGGTTACAACTGCCATGATTTGCTCCTTCACCGGCAGTTTTCTGGAAACTGCCCCTTACTCTGTTTCTCGATGCGTTGTACTCTTATAATTAAGACTATAAAAGAATGGACGTACGGAAGATCGTTTACCTGTTAAGCCTACGGCCCGAGGTAACCGGCAGAATCAATCTATAATAGAATAACCCTGTTTTTTGAGGATATCATAAAGCTCAAATATTGGCAAGCCCACGACACCCGTTATGGAACCGTTGATTTTTTCAATAAAGCACGAAGCAAGACTTTGGATACGGTACCCGCCTGCGGCACCGTGCCATTCACCCGTTTCGATATACCATTCGATTTCCTTGTCCGACATTTCCTTGAATGTCACTTCCGTCGAACAGGCTCGGGTCGAAGTAGTACGGGTTCTTCCGCAGTACAACGCGATGACAGTGCGTACAACGTGCGTTTTCCCGCTGAAAAGATGAAGAAAGCTTTCTGCTTCCTCCTGATTTTCAGGTTTTCCGTATATTTTATTGTTAAAAATTATAACGGTATCCGCACCGAGCACCCATTGTATTTCGCGGTCCGACGGCAGCGAGCGCACGACAGCAGCGACCTTTTCCCTCGCAAAAAGCTCAGGAACTTCTTCGGGAACAAGACCGGCAGAAACAGTCTCGTCGATGTTCGGCATAATTACCTGATACGGTATGTTGAGGAGTTTAAGTATTTCCTGCCGGCGCGGAGAAGAAGATGCTAAAATGATTGGTTCCATATTATAAATCCTTGCTTGACAATAAGAATAAATACCTATAAAGTAATTATCACGTTTGAGAGATTAGCTCATCTGGATAGAGCGTCAGCCTCCGGAGCTGAAGGCGGTGGGTTCGAATCCCATATCTCTCAAGAGTAAAAAAAGGCCACCACCGACGGTGGCCTTTTTTTACGTCTCCTATAAAAAAGAAAAATCGTCAGATTTTTCTTACCTACGACTTAAAAACCAAGCCACCACCGACGGTGGCCTTTTTTACGTCTCCCAATACAAAAAAAGCTGTCAGATTTATCTGACAGCTTTTTTTGTACGTTTACGGCTCAGTTTGCAGCCGTGCTGCCAGATGATGCGGAAGCACTGCTGCTTTTTTTATCTCCCGATGTATCGGAATTATCAGCTTTCATATTCTTGAGGATATCGAGAGCACGTTTGCGCACGGCTGAATTATAGTGATTGTCCGCAGCGATGCGTGATATTTCATCTATCATCGTTTTTTTGTTCTGCGTGTTGCCGGCCAGCTTTTCGAACGAGTTAAGAACTTCAAACGCCATGCTGCTTGCCGGGTTGAGGACTCTGTTGCGGAGGTTCGCATATGCAATGGCCTCGGTCGTTTCGTCGTTTTCATTGATGCCGATATCCCCGAGCGATCTGATCGCGGCTGCCTGAACCATCGGTTCGTTGTCCGCTATGGCGATATTCTTGAGCGTATTCTTTGAATGTTCTCCGCCGACTTTACCGAGCAGCAGACATGCCTGCCTGCGGATATCAGGGAAGTTGTTCATAAGGCGACCGTTTTTGCGTGTCTGCGTGCTGATTCCTTCGCCGGCAAGCTGGTCGAGAGCTGCCACAACTTCGTCAGACGTGTTGCCTTTTTCTACGGAATTTTCAAGATACTGAAGGGCGACAAGCTTGTTGTCGTATTCTTCGGATTGAGCCAGTGTAAGGATAACCGTACCGTCCATATCGTTGAGGTATTCATTTTCGACAGACGTTTCGGACTTTGCTGTACCGCTGCTGCCGTCTTTTTTCTGGACTTTCTGCTCCTGTGCAAACAGTCCTGCACATACGGCCGCCGCTGCTGTACCAAGAATTATTTTTTTTGAAAGCTTCATAAATCGGGATCCTCCTGGGGAAACACTATATACTTTATTCTATACGCTCTGATTGAAAAAATCAACTTCAAAGAGGGGGAATATGAACAAGCCAGGAGCCTGCGACCTTCGTGAAATAGTAGTACACAATATCAGTGCTGCCGCTTACCTGAACCGCTTTCACACTTTCTTTTGATATATAGCGGATTTCGTCGACCTGACGGCCTTTGCGCGACGGTACGAACACATACGTAAAATAGTCACGCAGATTATTCATTCTTAATCCTTTTACCGGCAACATCTTTGATGCCCTGCCGAGGTTCTGCGAATTTGACCAGTATTTTACAGACTCGCTGTCGATGTATTTTATCCATGAGTTGTAGTCGCCGTCCGACATGATGGAAGCAAGTTCACCGATGATTTTCATTATTTCCGTCTTGTCTTCCGCAAAAGTTTCTTTCGTGACTTCGATATCGTTTACCGAGCGGTGATACTCATCGTCATTCTGTGCAGAAGACTGTTGAACCGGTACGGAGACTTTCTGAACGCTTTCGGGAACGGATTCCTGACCGGCACTCTGCGTCGTTTCGCAGGAAAGAAACAAAAAAGAAGAAAATGTCCATAACAGTAAAAATATCTTTTTCATTTATAATCGAATATACAACCGTTGCAGGTTTTCGTCAAACCTATTACAATTGGCACATGACAACGGCAGTATTTCCGGGATCGTTTGATCCGCCGACGAACGGCCACATGAGCATCATCCGGCGTGCGACTCTGATATTCGACAGAATAGATGTTGTTATTGCGGTTAATGCAGACAAAAAATATCTGTTCTCTCAGGAAGAGCGTTTTTCCATGATGGCGGAGCTTTTGAAGCCGTACAGCAATGTATCGCTTCATATCTGCAATGAGCTTATTGTTAATTATGCGAAAAAGACCGGTGCGAAGGTGCTGCTGCGCGGTATACGCAACACGAATGACTTCGCATACGAATTCGATCTGTCGCTCATGAACCACACGCTTAATCCCGACATCGAAACGCTTTTTATTCCGACGGAGCAGAAGTACGTTATTGTAAAGTCGAGTTCGATCAAGGAACTTGCCCAGCTCGGCGGCGATATTTCTTCAATGGTTCCTCCGATTGTTGAAGACGCTCTTAAGAAAAAATTTGCCTCATAAAAATGAATGACATTTTTTTAAAAAGTGTTGACTAAACAGGTAAATCTGTTATAATGGATTGACACTCTGACGGAAACTGTTGTACTATTGACCGCAGTTATATCAGAAAACTAACATAGCGAGGTTTATATATGGCAGTACCCAGATCTAAAACATCTAAGGCCGTGACGAAAAGACGTCAGGGAGTGAATATGCATCTTGAAGCTCCGCAGCTTGTTGCGTGCAGCAACTGCGGTAATCTTGTGCAGTCACACCATGTTTGTCCAAAATGCGGTTTCTACCGCGGTCGTCAGGTAATTACGCCGGAAACAAACGGCTGATTTAGGGAGAACGAAAATGGACGAATTGTTCAACAAAATCCAGAAACTCATCGCAGAGAAACTGGAAATCGATGAAAGCAAGATTACTATGGATTCATCTTTCAGAGGTGATCTTGGTGCAGACAGTCTCGATACATATGAGCTTGTGTATGCTATTGAAGAGGAGCTTGGTGTAAGCATCCCCGACGACAAGGCGAATGAGTTCGAAACAGTCCGCGATGCTTATGATTTCATCAAAGCAGAGCAGGAGAAGAAATAAACAGACCTCACAGTCTGTTTCAGAGGCAACTTTGTTGCGCAAACACAAGCTGTTAAAGCTTGTGTTTTTTTTTACTATGGACTTAAACGAAAAAGATATATCTTCCGGACGGAAAAAAGAACTTCTTGCTTTCTGCAAACCGCTCGGGCTTAAATTCCATGATCTCTCACTTCTTGAGCTGGCATTCCATCATCGTTCATATTCGAACGAAAACGAATCGCATCGTCATCTGAATAACGAGCGGCTTGAATTTCTCGGCGATTCAGTGCTCGGTCTTGCCGCGGCTGCGTATCTTTTTGAAACAATGAAAAATCCGGAAGGCGACCTTGCGAAGATAAAGTCGGTCGTTGTTTCGGAAAAAACGCTTGCACCTGTTGCCGTGCGGTTCGGCATCGACAGTATGCTCGTTCTCGGACACGGTGAAGAGCTCAGCGGCGGCAGAAAAAAGCCTGCGATACTTGCCGACTGTATGGAAGCGATAATCGGAGCGTATTATATAGACTCGGGCTATGAAAGCGCGGAGAAATATATCCTTTCTTTTCTTGTGCCGGAGATAGAGAAAGTTCAGCATGACCGCGGAACAAAAGACTATAAGACGCTCCTGCAGGAACTGTATCAGAAAAAAGCGAAAGAATGTCCGAGGTATGAGACGGTAAGCATAACTGGTCCGGACCATGATCAGACGTTCAGTGTCTCCGTGCGTCTGGGAAACGTAACATACGGTCCCGAAAGCGGAAAAAGCAAAAAGGAAGCGGAACAGAACGCCGCCAGAGCTGCGTACGTAATCCTCACAGCTGAATAAAGTCACGACACGGACGGAGTCGATTTTACGTACGTGACCGCGTCGCGGAATCTTATTAAAATTTACAGAACAGCTTTGGTTCCATACGGAATATGACGACGAAATAATTACTTTCGAAAGCGGCTTGCATAAAATCAGGAATTACATAGAATGGATAAAGATGCCCTGCAACCGAAAGTCTAAAAGCTGGAAACTGAAAAGCTCCCGGAAGCAGGGCGGATTTTTTTTACTTATCTTTTTTCAATTGTTATTTTGTCGTTTCTGCAGACGCTTCAATTTTCTTGTTTCTGAAGTACAGGCAGATATCAGTCGTCACCATGACGATGTTCGGAAAGTAGAACCAGAACGCAAGATTGTACGTATGCGTCATAAACTTCGAAATAAGTCCGCAGATATATCCGAATGCGATGAAGCACATGAACATGAGGCTTTTGCCCTTTGTCGATTTTGATTTTATGGACCGCGCGATTGAGAGCGGCCATGAAAGTCCGAAGCAGATAATCATGATGCCTTCGAAAAGGCTTGCTGCTGTTGCTGTTGTCATATCAATAACTCCTGATAAATTAAAATTACAGTTCACCGTTTTTGTGCGTATAATGAGGAAGAAGACGTGGCGACTGCGTTTCGGTGACGATACCGGCAGCCGAACGTTCCTTCTCGAAATCCTTTACGTGCTGCAGCGAGAGTTTCTGCGGCAGTGCTGTCTGTGCGGCTTTTGCTGCTGCGGCCGTCCCCGCAACGCGTCCGAACACGACGACGTCGAGCAGCGAGTTGCCCATGAGCCGGTTCGTACCGTGGATGCCGCCGCTCGCTTCGCCTGCAACGTACAGGTTCGGAATGTTCGTGCTGCAGTCGGGATTGATGTCGACGCCGCCGTTCTGATAGTGGAGGGTCGGGTAAACGAGAATCGGGTCCTTTCTGATGTCGATGTCGTATTTTGCGAACATGCGCATCATGGCAGGAATGCGTTTTTCGATTGTGCCTTCGCCGTTCTTGAGCTCAATCATCGGAGTGTCGAGCCATACACCGCTGCCCATTCCGGTCGGTATGCCTTTTCCTTTTTTTACTTCGCGGATAATTCCGGCTGCCTCGACGTCGCGCGTTTCAAGCGGATGGATGAATACGTCGCCGTCGACGTTCACGACCTTTGCGCCGAGAGAGCGGACTTTTTCGGTAACGAGCGCGCCGAGCACCTGCTGCGGAAACGCGGCTCCCGTCGGATGGTACTGCAGAGAGTATTCGTACAGCAGTTTAGCTCCCGCACGGTACGCGAGAACGAGCCCGTCCGCTGTCGCACCGTAGTGGTTCGACGTCGGGAATCCCTGATAATGCATGCGTCCCGCACCGCCCGTCGCAATGATGACTGTCTTTGCCTTCGCGATAAGCAGCTGCTTTGTCTCCATGTTCATGAGGACAGCACCCGCGCAGTTTCCATTTTCATCTTTAATAAGTTCGATCGCTGCAGTGAAATCGACGACCGTGATGTTTCCGGCGCGGTTGAATACTTCGTCGCGGAGCGTGCGCATGATTTCCGCACCGGAATAGTCCTTGCACGCGTGCATGCGCTTGCGGCTTGTTCCGCCGCCGTGCGTGGTAATCATAGTGCCGTCGGGTGCTTTGTCGAATTCCACGCCGAGCCCGTTGAGCCACTTGATTGTTTCCGGCGCTTTCGTGACGAGTTCGTAAACAAGTTCTTTCTTGGCCATAAAATGGCCGCCGCCGAACGCGTCGAGAAAATGCTGCTGCGGTGAATCGTTTGCTTTGTCGGCAGCCTGTATGCCGCCCTCCGCCATCATCGTATTTGCGTCTCCGACGCGGAGCTTTGTAACGAGAAGCACTTTCTGCCCGGCGTTGTCAGCCTCGATGGCGGCAGAAGTTCCCGCTCCGCCGCCGCCGATAATAAGAACGTCTGTTTCGTAATCGGTTTTTGAAAGGTCAATCTGCTCAGGTTCGACGCGCGGTTTTCCCTGGAGAATATCCGCCAGTTCCAGAGGAGCTTTCTCTCCTTTGTTCGGCCCCATTCTGAGCTCGGTGAACTGTGATTTTATATGGTCGGGATGATACTCATTGAGGACGGCATCTTTTTCGTCTGCCGTCATGCGGCGAGGTTCAAGCGCAGCATTTGCTTCCCGTTTGGCGGCAACTTTCGCCGCCGATTCCTGCATAATTCCTGTATACATATTTGTTTACTCCCTGGATGTCATTTTCCGGTTATTTTTCTATTTCCCTTGTGTTGTACAGTTCCTTAAGTTCGGCCACAGGTTTGTCCATAACAGCTTCAATGAGCGCCTCGAATTTTCCGTCCTTTATTTCCTGCACGCGCGCGGTAAGATGCTTTGATTCCGGCTGGATGTATTTACCGTTGAGACGCCGTGCAAGTTCCGCGACCTGCGGGTGGCTGATGCCGGCAGGACAACGTGAAGAGCAGATGCCGCACATGACGCAGTCGAACGATTCGTCCGCGCATTTCTGGAATTCACCGCGCTGCGCATAGGCGATATACTGCATCGTTTTTAATCCCTGAGGACATGCGCGGGTGCATGCGTTGCAGCCGACGCATGCATAGATTTCCGGGTACAGCTGCATCATAATCTGCTGTTCCGGTTTAATCGTATTGATGTCGTACACCTGCTTGACGAGCGGAAAGAAGGGGAGCGTCGCTATGTACATGTCGTCCTCGACTTTCGTCTGGCAGGCGAGACACGTACGGAGCTGATTCTTTCCCTTGATGCGGTAGATTGTGGCGCACGCGCCGCAGAAACCGTTGCGGCAACCGCATCCCCGCACGAGCTGATATCCGGCGTATTCCATCGCGTTCATGATAGTGAGCTGCGACGGAACTTCATATTTTTTCCCAAAAAGATAAATATTTACCATTACTTTGTTTTCGTCTGGCATTTATTAACCTCGTAATAGATGTTGTATACTGAGCGCCATGAACGACGCATCAGATTTTATGGTTACCTTCCCGTCATAAAAGACGGAAAGGGCAAAACTTGCCGGACAGGATGTCCGGCCAATGCGCTGCACGTTTTCCGAAGGAAAAGGTGCACACCAACAAAAATACATGGATGTATTTTTGTTGGTTAATATTCCGGAGGCAGTTCTCCCAGCTGGTCGAAACTGAATACCGGACCGTCCCTGCAGACATATTTGTCGCCGATGTTGCATCTGCCGCATTTTCCGATACCGCACTTCATGCGCATTTCCATAGTTGTGAAGACCTGTGTATCCTTGAAACCGAGTTCCTTAAGCCCTGCAAGCGTCAGGTGAATCAGAATCGGCGGTCCGCACATGATGACTGTATAGCCCGGATCAGGATTAAGCTCTTTCACGTACGTCGGAACGAATCCGACGTGTCCGTCCCAGTCGGGCTGTGCATTGTCTATCGTCAGACATACGTTGAAGTCCTTTTCCTTCATCCATTCTCCGCTGATTTCTTTATATGTTACAAGGTCCTGCTTTGAGCGGGAGCCGTAAACAATCATCACTTTGCCGTAATCGCTGCGGTGAGCGCGCACATAGTTTATCACGCTGTGAAGCGGAGCAAGTCCGATTCCGCCTGCGACGAACAGCAGGTCTTTACCCCTGAACGCAGTGTCGACGGGGAAGCCGTTCCCGAGCGGACCGCGGACTGCGATTTCCTGACCTGGTTCCGCGCTGTGCAGCCACGAGGTGACGCACCCGCATTTTTTTATCGAGAACTCCTGATAGTCGGGGATTGTCGGAGAAGATGTGATCGAAATCATCGATTCGCCGATGCCCGGAACTTCGAGAATGGCGCACTGTCCTGGAATATGCCCGAACAGTTTTTTCCCGTCGCGGCCGATGACGCGGAACGTCTTTACGTCGCCCGTCTCCTGACGGATATCGGTTATGACGCCGATGTACGGAATCAATGCATCATGTTCCATTTATCTTCCTCCTTCCGGCTGATCGGGCGTTTCATTGATTGTCTTAATAACTTTCACGATATTCATGTGAATCGGGCAGCTTTCAAGACACCTGCCGCAGCCGACACAGCTCTTAACTCCGTTGTGCTCCATAGGATAGTAGACGAGTTTGTGCATGAAACGCTGGCGGAACCGCTCCTTCTGCGTGAGGCGGGGATTTGCCGCGGCCATCTTTGTAAAGTCCGAATACATGCAGCTGTCCCAGCAACGGAACTGTTTGATTCCGTCTCCCGTATCGAAGCTGCGTACGTCGAAGCACATGCATGTCGGACAGACGTAGGTGCACGTTCCGCATCCGAGACACGTTTCGGAAAGATTGTCCCAGACTTTCGAGTTGAAAAGCGCAAGCATTTTGTCGCCGCTGTATTTTGAAAGATCAAGATTCACAAACGGGAGTTTTGAAACTTTTTCCCTCGTTTCGCTCTGCTGCGTTTCCACCGTTTTTGCGTCGTTTTCTTTGAGCAGAATTTTTATGCCGTCAATCAGTCTGCTGCCTTTATCGGTGTTCGACCGGAAGTAGACGCTGCCGTCCGTAATCCACGCGCTCACGTCTCCTTTGGGATCGGACGCATCGATGTCATACAGTTCGCAGAAACACGTCTGTGCCGGTTCCGTACAGGCGAGCGTGACGACAGTGCCGTGTTCGCGCCTGTTTTTGTAATAGGTATCGACCGGTTTTTGATTGATGTAGACGTCGTCCACAATCGCAAAACTCGCCGCATCGCATGCGCGCACGCCGAAAACGACGAAGTCTTCAAGTTCTTTCCGCGGATCCTCAACTTCGATTTTTTTGCCGTTCATCCTGAAATTAACAAGATTTTCCGTCTTCGGGAAAAAGAAATCCTTAGCGGAGCGCACGGTCTTAAGCGCACTGCTCATCCGTACGCCTTTTTCCCAGCGTTTGAAATCAGCTTTTCCCGATGTGTTGTCGACCGGAATATAGAGCGGTCCGTTTGCGCCTATTGTTTCGAATAATGTATCGAGCTGTGATAATGGTAACGTATACATTACCTGCCTCCTTGCGCATCTGCTTTATCGCGTGCGTACACAACGTTCGGTTCCGCATCGTTCTTTGTCCATGTGAGCATAGGGGGTTTCGTCTCCATGTCGCTGCCCGCCGTATACGGTCCGTACAGCTCGTTGATGTCTTTAATAAATTTCCGGTTGAGCAGATGAAGCGGAATATTCTGCGGACAGACGCGGGAGCATTCGCCGCAGTCAGTGCATCGGCCGGCAACGTGCCATGCGCGTATGATGTGATACATGCTTTCTTCAAAGTCGTCAGCGGCGACTTTCTGTGAAGCGCCGCTGTTCGGATTGTCAAAAATGCAGTGTTCGCAGGTGCATGCCGGACAGATGTCGCGGCACGCGTTGCATCTGATGCAGCGCGAAAGTTCTCCCTGCCAGAACGCGAACCGTTCGTCGGGAGTCATTCCTTCAATTTTTTCAACCATGTCGAACCGCTTTGAATCCTGCACGCCGCCGTCTTCGCCTATAAGCTCGTCGTACGTGACGTGTTTTTTGCTTTTGCAGACAGTGCACCGCTCAGATATTTCCTTCTTCGCAGGGTCTTTCATGCCGTCGCACGGAATGCCGACAGCATACACGTCCTCTCGGTTGATGCGGTGTTCCTTTAATAATTCGGTAAAGCTGTACGTATCGCACGGTTTCAGAAAGACGAGAATTTTTGTCTGAGGTTCCGGCGCATCCTTTGCGTCCGGATTTTTAGTTTTGGCCATCCTGTTGTTCATGCGTACGGTATCTTTTGCCGTTTCGATTTTGCGCGTTTCCTTTACAAGATACTTTGAAAGATTTGCACCGCACCATTCGTCGTACACGAAATTATTCTCGAGGTCTTCTGCGGTTGTAAAAAGAGAAGGGGTGACGTCGTAGTCAAAAAGACCTTTACGCCAGCCGATTATTATCTGCACTTTTCCGCCGGAAAGAAGTTCCTTTGAACGGGAAAGAAGCTGGTTCGTTATTTTTCCGTCTTGCATCTTAAATCCTCCAGCCGTTTATTTTCTCCGAGCCTCGTCACCGTTTCGACGAACTCGTGCATCGTTTTTGCAAACTTTGCGCCTTCCGCCGCGGACACCCACTCGACGCGTGTCCGTCCTTTTTCTACGCCCATAAAGTCGAGCATGGAAAAGAGCAGCGTCATGCGGCGGCGCGCGAAGTAGTTGCCGCTCGTATAATGGCAGTCGCCGGGATGACAGCCGCAGAGAATGACGCCGTCGGCGCCGCGCTGAAATGCGCGCAGAATGAAAAGCGGATTCAGCCTGCACGAGCAGGGAATACGTATGATTTTTACGTCGGCGGGGTACTCGAGCCGGTTGTTTCCGGCCAGGTCGGCGCCTGCATATGAACACCAGTTGCAGCAGAACGCTACAATCTTCGGTCTGAAAGTGTTATTGGCTTCTGAGCCGTTTTCTGTTACCGGCATATTGCGTCGACCTCCGCCATGATTTCTTTATTGGTGAATCCTTTGAGATCCATAGCGCCTGACGGGCATGTCACTGTGCACGCACCGCATCCCTGACAGACGGCCGGATTTACCTGAGCGACACGGCGCGTAACTGTCGTGCGGTTCGGTCCTCGGAAGTCTTTTTCAATGTAGGTGATTGCGCCGTACGGGCAGACGTTCTCGCACTGCGAGCATCCGTTGCACATATCCTCGTTCGGTTCTGCGACGCACGGATTGTTTTTTAGCTTATCCTTGACAAGCAGTCCGATCACTTTCGACGCAGCGGCGCTTGCCTGCGCTACTGTCTCCGGGATGTCTTTCGGTCCCTGACAGCAGCCGGAAAGGTACACGCCCGCTGTCGGACTTTCGACAGGACGGAGTTTCGGATGCGCCTCGGTGAAGAAATCGTTCGTATCCATACTGGCCGTAAGCATCGTTGCGAGCGGTCGTGCCGACTTATCCGCTTCGATTGAAGCCGCAAGCACGACCATGTCGGCCTGTATGTGAACCTGCTTATCCATGATAAGGTCCGAGCCCTGAACATCGAGCGTGCCGTCGGCCTGCGGCGTCACTTTGCCGACCATACCTTTAATATAGTGGACGCCGTACTGCTCTACTGCGCGGCGGTAGAACTCGTCGAAGTTCTTTCCCGGCGTGCGCACGTCGATGTAGAAGACGTAGCATTCCGTGTCGGGATAATGGTCGCGCGTAAGAATCGCGTGTTTCGCCGTATACATACAGCAGATTTTAGAGCAGTATTCGTGCCCTTTTTCCGCGTCTGCAGAACAGCGGCTACCGACGCACTGGACGAACACGATTGTCTTCGGCGGTTTTCCGTCCGACGGACGGAGCAGCGTGCCGCCAGTCGGACCTGCGGCGTTCATGAGACGCTCGAACTCCAGCGAAGAAACGACGTCCTTACTCTGCGAATACGCGAACTCGTCGAACTTCGAGAGGTCTATCGGATTGTATCCCGTCGCGACTATGACGGCTCCGTATTTTTCTTCAAGAAACGTATCTTTTGCGTTGTAGTCGATTGCTTTTGCCTGACAGACCATCGAACAGACTCCGCATTTTCCTTCCCTGAGTTTCATGCAGTAGTTCGGATCGATCGTCGCGACCTTCGGAACTGCCTGAGCAAACGGAATGTAAATTGCACGCCTGTTGTCGAGTCCCATGTTGAATTCGTTCGGAACATTTTTCTGAGGGCATTTTCCGGTGCATTCTCCGCATCCGGTGCATTTCGCCTCGTCGACGTAGCGCGCCTTGCGTTTAATCGTCACGGTGAAATTTCCGACGAAACCTTTTACCTGTGCTACCTCGCTGTAGGAAAGTATGCGGATATTTTCGTTCTGTCCGCATTCGACCATGCGCGGCGTAAGAATACAGGCCGCGCAGTCGAGCGTCGGGAACGTCTTGTCGAGCTGGGCCATCTTTCCGCCGATTGTCGGTTTCGATTCGACGATGTCGACGGGGAATCCCGCTTCCGCAATGTCGAGCGCTGTCTGAATACCCGCGATGCCGCCGCCTATAACGAGCGCGCGTTTCGTCACGGGCGTTTCACCTGCCGTAAGCGGCGCGTTGAGCGTCACCTTTGCGATTGCGGCTTTTCCGAGCGCAATCGCTTTTTCAGTCGCGGTCGGCATATCCCTGCATATCCACGAGTCCTGTTCACGGATATTCGCAATTTCGAGCATGTACGGATTTATTCCCGACCGCTCTGCGCATTTCCGGAACGTGTTTTCGTGCATGCGAGGAGAGCACGAACAGACGACGACTCCCGTAAGATTCTTTTCTTTTATAGCATCGCTTATGAGCTGCTGCCCTGAGGCGGAGCACATATACGTGTAATCAGTCGCATAGACGACGCCGTTTTCTTTTCCGAGCGTTTCGGCGACAGCTTTCACGTCGACGGTACCTGCAATGTTTGTGCCGCAGTGGCACACAAAAACTCCAATTCTCTGCATGGCTTACTTCCTGTATTTCCGGAATGCGCTTACGACCGCCTGTTGCGGCATATCGCTGTCGAGCTGTTCCGGTATGTTTTCCGCTTCAAGATGCTGCGGACCGCGCTGGCGTTCAACGACCATGCGGACAGCCTCAACGAGTTTTGCCGGTTCAACCTGACGCGGACAGCGCTCGATGCATGCAAAACAGGAAAGACACTTATAGATTGATTTTGTGTTGAGCAGCGGCGCGATGTCGCCCGTCTCAACCATATGAACGAATTCGTGCGGATGATATTCCATTTCATCGTATGAAGGACACGTGCCGGAACATTTGCCGCAGCACATGCACTTGCGCGGATTCACACCGCTGATGGAAAGTATCTCATCACGGATTTTATTTAATTCACTTTGCAGCATAAGCCGCCTCCATTACTGCGGTAACTTTGTCTTTTACGTCAAGAGCTTCCGCCAGTAATTCGGTAAAATACAGTATGTCGAGTCTGCTGCCGCCCTTGTTTTTAATAAGATTATACCGGCACAGCGGGCACGCCGTCACAAGCATATCCGCGCCGTGTTCTTCGGCATCCGCGAGAATCTTCCGGCTGCGCTGAGCAGGAATGTTCCGGTCTTCAAACACCGTGTATGCGCCGCAGCATTCGTTGCGCTGCGAGTATGCCACCAGCGTCGCTCCGATTGCCGTGATGAAATCCTCGAGGATCTTCGGATTTTCAGGATCGTCCATCCGCATCACTTTTCCGGGACGGAGAAGCAGACACCCGTAATATGCGCCGATTTTTTTACCGGTAAGCGGATGAGTCACTTTAGCCTTTACATTGTCCCAGCCGACGACGTCGCGGAGCACTTCGAGATAATGGAGCACCTTCGTTTCGCCGTTGTATGAAATCCCGTCTTCCCTGAGATAATTATTAACCTTCAGGACGACATTTTCGTCCGTCCTCATGTCGTTATTAACCTGCTTGATGACGTTATGGCACGCGGAACAGATTGTGACGAGCTCCTGCTTTGCGTCCCGTGCGGAAGCAAGCGCGCGGACGGACGAGAGTTTCGTCGCAATCTCGTCTTTCGCAAGCGGGTAGGTGCCGCCGCAGCACTGCCAGTCGGGAATTTCCTCAAGAGTGAATCCCAGCGCTTCTGCGGAAGCACGCGCGTAGCGGTCAAGATCGAGCGCCTTATTGCGCAGCGTGCATCCGGGAAAATACGAATACGTGATATGTTTTACGTCGTTCATTTTGCACCCTTCTTAAGAACGTCGACTCCTGCCATAGCTTCGGGCTTGAATACTTCGTCGAATTTTTCAGCAGTAAGGAATCCGAGTGAAACGCATGCATCCTTGAGCGAAATATTTTCTTCATAGGCTTTATGGCTTGTCTTTGCGGCGTTCTCGTAGCCGATGTACGGATTGAGCGCGGTCACGAGCATGAGCGAGTTGTACAGATTGTAGTGCATCTTTTCCCTGTTCGCCGTAATGCCTACCGCACAGTTGTCGTTGAACGAAACCATTACTTCAGCGAGAAGCCGCACCGACTGCAGAAAATTATACGCGATGACGGGCATGAACACGTTGAGTTCGAAGTTTCCCTGGCTCGCACCCATGCCGACCGCAACGTCGTTGCCGATTACCTGAACGGCGACCATCGTCACGGCCTCGCACTGTGTGGGATTTACTTTTCCCGGCATGATCGAGGAACCCGGTTCGTTTTCCGGAATGCGGATTTCGCCGAGACCGTCGCGCGGACCTGACGCAAGCCAGCGGACGTCGTTCGCAATCTTCATAAGGTCCGCGGCAAGCGCCTTGAGCGCACCGTGCGCAAAGACAATCTCGTCCTTGCTTGTAAGCGCGTGAAACTTATTCGGCGCGGTAATAAAATCCTTTCCCGTCAGTTTTGAAACTTCCCCGGCAACCTTCGTGTCGAAATCTTTCGGTGCGTTGAGCCCGGTTCCGACGGCCGTTCCGCCGAGGGCAAGCTGCTTCAGTTCGGGCAGCGCCAGTTTCAGCATTTCCCTATCTTTCTCAATCGAAGTGCGCCAGCCGCTTATTTCCTGACTGAACTGAATCGGTACGGCGTCCTGCAGATGCGTGCGTCCGCTTTTTACGATTCCTTCGTTGTCTTTCTCGAGTTTTTTGAATGTATTGACGAGCAGGTCGATTGCGGGGAAAAGTTTGTCTTCGATTTCTACAACAGCGGCAATGTGCATCGCCGTCGGAAACGTGTCGTTGCTTGACTGGCTCATGTTGATGTCGTCGTTCGGATGGCACAGTTTTTTCCCGGCTATTTCGTTTGCGCGGTTTGCTATCACTTCGTTCGCGTTCATGTTCGACTGCGTTCCGCTGCCTGTCTGCCAGACAACGAGCGGAAAATGATCGTTCAGACTGCCGCTTATCACTTCGTCGCACGCCTTTGAAATGCAGGAAAGTTTTTCCGCCGTCATTTTCTCCGGCTTGAGCGCGTTGTTCGCTCCGGCTGCAGCCTTTTTCAGATAGCCGAATGCCTTTGTTATTTCGCGGGGCATAGTTTCAATACCCACACCGATCCTGAAGTTCTCGTGACTGCGTTCCGTCTGGGCACCCCAGTACTTATCCGCAGGAACTTTCACTTCACCCATCGAGTCATGTTCGATTCTGAAGTTATCCATTACGGTTACTCCGTTAATAATGTTGAGAAGGGGTGTCTGTCATCCGCTGTCCTGGACGAGCAGCGGACAGCAGACACTATTTAGAATTTAAGCTGTTTGATGACGTCTTTGAGACAGTCGGCGCTGTGGCGCAGCTGAACTATTTCGGCATCGGTGAGCGGTGCGACAAGGCGTCCTTTAAGACCTGTCTGACCGACGACTGAAAGCGTCGAAAGACAGACGTCCTTAATGCCGTATTCGCCGTTCATCAATGAAGAAACAGTAAGCGTCGTATCCATTGCGTCGCTGATGCAGTCTATGATGTGTGCGACTGAAACGGCAACGGCATAGAATGTCGCGCCCTTTCGTTCGATGATTTTTCCGCCCGATTTGCGGATATATGTTTCGACTTCGTCATGTACGAGCGGCGGAACAAGTTTGTCCTTGTCTTCGATGCATGATTTGTATTCGTCGACCGGAATAGTCGCTATGTTTGCGAGCGACCACGGAACGAATGAAGAATCGCCGTGTTCGCCGAAGACGTATGCGTGCACATTCTGCTGTGCTATATGATAATATTCTGCTATGCGTGCGCGGAGGCGGGCAGTGTCGAGAATCGTTCCCGAACCGAAAATCTGATTTGCAGGAAGTCCTGTAGTTTTGTAAAACTGATAGGTCAGAATATCGACCGGATTCGCAACGAATACGTAAATCGCATTCGGCGCGTTTTTCGTGATTTCAGGAATAATGCTCTTCATGATGTTTACGTTTGTCTGGGCAAGATCAAGACGGGACTGTCCCGGTTTTCGTGCGACACCCGAAGTAATAACGACGATGTCGGAATTCCGCGCGTCCGCATACGTGCCGGCATAAATATTGACCGGATCGCAGAACGGCGTTCCCTGTCTGATATCAAGAGCTTCTCCGAGCGCTTTCTGCGTGTTGATGTCTATCATCACGATTTCAGAAGCGATTCCTTTTACTGTGAGCGTGTATGCGATCGTAGAACCGACCGCACCCGCGCCGATAATGGTGACTTTGTATGCCATTATTATCCTCCGCTGAACATAGCTACTTTGCTTAAGCAAGTCTCGTATGGGGAACATGATCTTTCGAACTGTCCCTGTCGTACCAACGGTACCGTTTCCCACTATAGAACTTTGTACGGTTTATGTGAATAGGGTACGAACATTGTTTTTGCGGAATTCCGGGATATACTTACTATTAAATAAAACATCCTCGGGAGTAATAGTACACATGGTAGGAGAACAACTTTACGGATTTCAAAAAATAAACGGTATGATGGAGATGTTGAAAAGTCCGGTCATGAGGACGCTCTCGATCCGCCAGCTGCTTGCAATGAACTATATTTCACGCAGCAGCAAACTTACGCGCGTCGGCGAGAGGATTTACATGAATACATTCACACCGTATTTCCCGTCTGAGGCGTACGAACGGTACGTCGCAGGCATAGTAAAAACAGTAAACGGACAACCGACTCCGGTAATGATGAATTTTGCGGTAACTGCAAACTGTATCTGCAACTGCTGGCACTGCTCGTTTGCCGACCGCACGAAAAAAAATCAGCTTACGATCGGAGAGTTGAAAGATGCCATAACTCAGGTGCAGGAACTCGGCACGAGCATGATCGGTTTTACCGGCGGAGAACCGCTGCTGCGCAGCGACATTTCGGAAATTATTTCGCTAGTCGGAAAAAAATCCATGTCGCTCATGTTCTCGACGGGATTCGGCCTTACGCGCGGAAAAGTGCGGGAACTCAAGGATGCAGGTCTCGGAATCCCCGTAGTTTCGCTCGATCATTACAACGCGGATATCCACGACAGGCGGCGCGGCCGCGAAGGTATGCATGCGACTGCAATAAAAGCTATCGAAATGTATCAGGCTGAAGGCATGTACGTCGCAGTTTCATTTGTGCCCGACCATGAGCTCATTTCGAATCCCGAAGAATTGTACAAGACGCTTGATTTTTTCAAATCGCTCGGCGTAAACGACATGCGCCTTACGTCTCCCATTCTGAGCGGACACCTCAACGACCGACCGGAGGAAAAACTTTCCGCTGCGGATGTAAAACGGGTGAACGAAGTACAGAAATTTCTTGTTAAACATAAAGGATATCCCGCCTGTTTTGCGTACGACGTGTTCGAAAGCGAAAAATTCTACGGCTGCGGTGCGGGCTTCCATTTTATTTTCGTCGATTCGGCGGGAAACGTCTGTCCGTGCGATTTCTGCTCCGTAACGCTGGGCAATATGCGCGAACGTCCCATACGCGACATCTGGACCGAATATTCAGGAATATTCCGCGCACCGGGCTGTTCCTGCTACGCGAACAGAATAAGCCGGCCGATTGCGGACCTTCACACGGCGGTGCGGCCGCTTACGGTGGACCAGTCGAAAGAAATAATACGGACATGCCCGACGTTTACGCGCGGTACTGTTCCGAAGTTCTATAAAAAAATGGGTTTTAACTGGGGAGAAAATCCGAAATGAACACAGAACTGCCGGTAGTCTTCTGCCACGGTCTGCTCGGCTGGGGCGACGACGAGTTGAACGGCCATCCGTATTACGTTTGTGCCCACGAACTGAAAGAAGAAGACGACAGCGGCCTGCCGCCGTTTCTTTTTCCGACGACAGGCCCCGTATCCTCGCTTCACGATCAGGCATGCGAGCTTTTCTTTCAGCTGAAAGGCGGACTCACCGACTACGGAGCGGAACACAGTGAAAAGTTCGGACACAAACGGTACAGCAGATTCTACGGCAACAAGACGGACTACGATCCGAAGGCAACGAGATACGGAGGCCCTGCACTCTGCACCGTATGGGACAAACAGCATCCGCTCGATTTCGTCGGCCATTCGATGGGGGTGCCTGTCATACGGATGATGCAGTATATGCTCGCGGAAGATTATTTTTACACGAACTGCGGATTTCGCGGGCACACCGATGATTCGTGGGTGCATTCCGTAACTTCCGTAGCAGGCTCTCAGAACGGCTCTCCGCTTACGTGGATACTCGGTGCCGACACCGATACGGGCATTCTAAAAAAAAGCGCATTAACAGTTCGTTTTCTCTGCATGCTTTTGAGAATGGAGGGAAAATATCAGAACAACAGCAGACGAAATCATTTTGTTTTCGACCTTCATCTTGATCAGTGGGATTTCGACGACGACGGGAAACAGGCTCACATGCTCGCGTCCCTTGCCGCCGCAAACGGGGAATTCGACGACGGTGAAGACTGGGCCATGTACGACCTTACGCCGAATGCAATGGAACAGTATAATAATTTCCTCATCGAATACCCTGATACGTGGTACTTCAGCTACACGACTGACGCTACTTTTTCCCTGTTCGGCCTTACAGAACTTTTCATGCCGTTCGTCTGCCATTTTGCACTCTGCCTCAACGCGCTTCTTATCGGAAATTACCGGACACGGAACGAAAAATGGAAAGACCTCATCAAAACGTGGCATAACAACGACGGCATGATTCCCACCGAAGCGCAGCGTTTTCCTTTCGTCGGTCGTACCGGAAAAGCAGAGGAAAAAAGAAACTGCACCGGGCTGCCGGGCACGTGGACAGAGCTGCCGTACGCGCTTCTTATGGACCATGCAGAGCCTGCAATGATGCCGCACCGGTATCTGAAGAAAATTGAACGGAAATTTTACCGGAAACTTTTGGAACGCATAATGGACACAAGGTTGTGAAAATGAAAGAAGAAAACAGACGGTACAGCCACTACAAAAACATCCCGAAACGCATACGGCAGGCGCTGTTCAGACTGTGCATTTACGGAGCGCTGCTCGTTGCAGGCGAAGTTTCCTTTTATTCGATTACGAAAATCGGCAGGAAGGTACCGCTGCTTAAATACATTTTCGAATACCAGTGGTGGGTCGATCCGAAACTGAATCTCAATCAGATATGGACGTGCCGGTTTTAACATTCTACGGGCAGGCGAGCCTCTACATGTTTTTCGTGTACGGTCTCATCTGCGTTGCCGGCCTTGAACCCGCATACCGGTGGATGAAAAAAAAGGATTTTCCGCTGCTGCTGCGGGGATTTTTCTACATGTGCATCATCCTCTGCATGGAATGCCTGCTCGGATGGATTTTATTCTGGCTGACCGGATATAAAATCTGGTACTATACCGGCTGGGGTTCGTTTCCCGTGTTCACAAGCTTTGCGATAGCTCCCATGTGGTTCATCTGCGGGCTCATTTCGGAAAACGTCATAAACGTATTCGATTCGTTCGACAATCTTAAACTCACGTTATACGGACTGGCAGCTTCCGCCGGCACAAAAAAGAAGAACGGAAACAAAATAGCAGTCATAAGCGACGTCCACATAGGAAAGAAAAACGGCGGGTGGTTCACGGGACTGTATCCTGCTTTTTTGAACATAATCCTGTACAAGATCGCGCTCGACAGCAGCATTACAAAATTAATAATACTCGGTGATTTTTTCGATACGTGGCTCTGTCCGCCGGAGGAAAAACCGTTCCGCAGTGCGGCTGAAGCGGCGGATGCATGGAAGGACGCTGTTTTTATGCCGGCCCTGGAAAAATGCATAGAGCTTTGCGGCGAAGTGTGGTACATTCCGGGCAATCACGACATGGGAACAACGCAGGGCGACCTGAACACTGTTTCCGTAAACGGCAGAACGATGCTGCTCAAGGAACCCGGCACATATCAGGCGGAAACGCTGTTTAACAATCCGTCTGCGACAAAGTCCGTCAGATTCGAGCACGGCCATGCGTCCGACCTGTTCAACGCACCGGTAAGCCCTGCCGACACCGACGCGCTCCAGGGGCTGCCGTTCGGATACTACGTAACGCGTCTTGCGGCAACTGAAACGTACGATATAGAAAAAATTCTGCAGAAAGCATACGCGTCATCGGCTTCGTCGTCAGGGAAGGCTGAAAACAGCGAACCGGGCGCCGTTTTCATAAAACTGTTCGTCGACGCACTTGTCGCGATGTCGAACGTTCGTCGTGCCGACGACGACAAGCTTACTGACAATTCCGTAATACGGATGGCGGAACCGTATACCGACGTGACAGTCGCCGACGTAAAGGGATGTTATCATTCTCTGCTTACGAAGTACGAAAAATTGAGAAATAATCCGGTGAATACGGATGATCCGGACGCCTTTCATCATTATTATCTTTTTTCAGCCGCTAAAAAAGGGTTGTGCGGATATGCACACGAGAAATTCGGCAAAAAAAACATACGACTGTGGTTCAAACGCATTTTCACGAACAAGCCGCTTGAAAAAATCGTGATCATGGGACATACGCATTACGCGATGAAGGAATATGTGATGGATGCGGAGATTACAGGGATGTATGCGAATACGGGCTGCATCTGTTCATGCAGCAAGCAGAAAACCCCGTCGTGGATTGAAATAATAAATACCGGCAGCAGGGGTTGCCGCATAAAAATGAACAGGCTGTAGAATTATTCCAGCATCTGCTTGAGCTCTGTGATGACGCAGATGTTTTCTTCCGAAGCGCTGCGTATTTTGGAAAGGTTGTTTTTCAGCTCCTCGATGCTTGTGTTTTGCTCCTTTGAAGAGGTCAGCACCGAATCAGTGATCGACGAAAGAAGCTCGAGCGAATGATTCAGCGACTCTCCGCTTTCCTTCTGTTCCGCTGTCTGCGCGGCAATAGTGTGCACTGTTTCCATAAGGTTTTTTATGATCGAACTGATATGGTTGCTCTGTTCGAGCTGCGACTGAAGGACGTTGAATATCTCTTCTATTTCGGATTCAGTCTTCGTGTTTTCCGTTATAACATCCTGCAGCCGGGAAGACACGAGTTTTTCCTGATTCTGAATATTATTAATTTTTTCGATCATCGTCGAAAGAATGGCGTTTATTTTGTTCGCACTTTCCCCCGACTGAGCGGCAAGCGAGCGTATTTCTCCTGAGACGACGCTGAATCCCTTGCCGGCTTCTCCCGAGTGGGCAGCCTCTATCGCCGCATTTATCGAGAGAACGTTCGTCTGCTGTGAAAGTTCGCTTATTGAATTCGCAATGTCGTATATGTGCTTCGAATAACTCGCCAGATCGTCGATGAGACGGGAAGAATCAGCGACGTCCTTGTCGGCGGCGGTGCATATCTGCGTCAAAGTTTTGAGCGTTTCCGACGATTTCCGTATGAGCGTGTCTGTCTTGTGAATTCCCGTCGTAAGACAGCTCACATCGGAAACCGTTTCGTCGACGAACTTCTCATGTTGTCCGACCATTTCGGACATTTTGTCTATCGCGTTGAAAATGTGGGAAACGCTTTCCTTGTTAGTCGTTACCTGATCGTGCTGTATCTGTATGTTCGAATTGACCTGCGCAATACTCGCAAGGTACTGGGACATAAGCGTGCTTACTGACGAAATGCTCGTGTCGAGAATTTTTCCGGTCGAATCGGCTTTTTCCGAAGCTCCCCTGACGTGCTCGAATATGGCGTCCTGTTTGTCTTTGTCGCGTTCAAGCTCTTCGGCAAAAACGATGCACTTTCTGTTCGTGTCCGCGACTTCCTGCGAAATACTGTAAAACGTGCCGATGATAAGCCCCATGAAACCGGGGCCCTGAAGAAGAATAATCGGCGTAACATCGAGCATATAGTTGTACATGTCATATCCTGAGAAGAGAATCGCAATAAGGAGTCCTATTCCCGTGCTCAGATTGCGAGAACCGTTCTCTTTGAGCGATTTTAAGAAACCGTATATGCCGTATCCCAATCCTATAAACGGATAGACGAGCATGACCGAATGCCACGCATCGAGAGCGGCCGTCGAACGCTGGAAATAATAACCTGCTATAAAAATCAGTCCGAGAATGTTCAGTCCGTATTTTATTTTCTTCGAAGTCGGTATTACAAAATACAGTCTGAAAAAATGTATGATGAACAATATCGACGCGGGGAAACACGAATACAAAAACGCCTTGAGCAGCAGATAATTTATGTCAGCGGAATATATGGTAACGTTCAGAAGATAAACGGCAAAAAAGAAAGACGAAAGCGAGAGATGCAGGAATTCCTTTTTTTCCTTATAATTGACGAACATGAAAAGAGAATATACCGCGACGAAAAAAAGCAGAACGCTCGCAAAACGCGGGAGCTGTATGTCGAGAAAATTATAGATGAGAATATCGCGCTTATACGTGACGCTGTCGACAACATCAAGCTGTCTGATTTTATACGTTCCTGTATCGTTCCATAATTCAAACCGCACGGTGTTTTTTTCTTTGAGGATGGAGAGTGGAACAAGCACACCGCCTGATATGTACGGCTGAAAGAAAAAATCCGGTCCTGAACGCCCGAATGTGTCTATGAGTTCGCCGTTGACGTATACTTTGCACGACATAAGATTTTTGTACAAAAGGATTCCCGCGTCACCGTTCCAGTCCGGCGGAAGAATCAGGTTCCCCGTAAGCGTTATTCCGTCAGGCTCGGAGCACGTTACTCTGAGCGGAAATGATGAAAGACTGCTTTTCGTAATACCGTTTCCCTGTACCGAAAAATCAGTGATTGCAGCCGTTTTCCTTTGTGAAGCCCATAAAACAGCCGGCAGCAGACAGACGATAAAAACAACAATAATTCTTTTCATAAAATTCCTTGAAAGCCGCCGCCTGATTTTTCGATAAAAACCATGTTCATGTTCTCTCCTCTCAAATTTTAATTATAGTAAGATTCTAACCTCTGAAATTGTGTTTTTCAATTTCGTTTGACTTATTCTTTTCTGCGTGTAAAATGAACAGTATGGATACGATAACCATTTGTATGGGCAGTTCCTGTTTCAGCAGAGGAAATTCCCTGAACGCCGATCTTGTGCGCAGGTTTATAAAAGAACATCATCTGGAAAACACAGTAAAAGTGCAGGGATGTCTTTGCCGCGGATTATGCAAAAACGGTCCGAATATAGAAATTAACGGGAAAATCTACAATAAAGTTTCGGAAAAAATGCTTGAACAAATCATTACGGAAGGATTGGGACTGAAAAAATGAACACGATGTCTCCTGTCTATACGATTCAGACTGAATGCCAGGACTGCTATAAGTGCATACGCCGCTGCCCGGTAAAGGCAATCCGCGTCGAAAGCGGACATGCCGCCGTCATGAGCGAGCTGTGTATTGCCTGCGGGCGCTGTGTCATCAATTGTCCCGCGCACGCAAAGCAGTACCGGGACGATACGCCCCTTGCAGAGAAACTGCTTGAATCGGGTAAAAAAGTAATCGTGTCTCTTGCACCGTCGTTCCGTTCCGAATTTCCGCACTACACGCCGAATCAGCTGATTTCAGTGCTCAAGCAGCTCGGTTTTTACGGTGTGTCGGAAACAGCGCTCGGAGCGGACCTCGTTTCGTACGAAGTTTCTTCAAAACTTTCTCAAAGTGTATACAAAAACAGACAAAAGCTGTTCATTTCGTCGGCGTGCCCGGCTGCTGTTGAATTTATAAAACGCTACATGAGCGGATATGCGCCGTATATTACCGACTGTGCGTCTCCGCTTCTGGCGCACGCCCGGTATCTGCGGAAAATATACGGAAACGACATTGAAGTGGTGTTTGTCGGTCCGTGCATCGCAAAAAAACGGGAAGCTGACGTATGGAATGAAATAAGCGCCGCCATTACGTTTAAGGAACTCAGAAAGATGATGACTGATGCGGGTATAGCCGAAGTGCAGACAGAAGGTCATCTCGACGAGGACGGCAATTTCGTACCGTTTATATCGGCTAAGGCGCAGGATGAAAAACCTGATTTTATTCCGCGCCGGGCGGCGAAAGCCGAGCTTTTTCCGCTCGAAGGCGGTATGATTGCCGCCTGTAAAAAATATAAGCAGCTCAGGGATATACGGACAATCGCCGTATCGGGCATAGAAGCAATCCGCGATACACTCAGCGGGCTCGACGTCTCTTCGCTGAGCGAGCCGCTGTTTCTTGAGGTTCTCTCGTGTACGGGCGGATGCGTGAACGGCCCCGGTACGGAACAGACGAGTGCCATGGCTTTGCGCCGCATGCAGACGATCGATTTTGCGGAAAAAGCGGACAACACGCTCGACGACAGAACGATCAGGGCGATCCCCGAAATGCAGGGAACGCTGCCGGGAGATCCTGTTGAAGAGAAAGTATTTACGGAGTCGCAGATTAACGAAGCAATGCGCTCTGTGGGTAAATATTCCGCCGCTGATGAAATAAACTGCAACGGCTGCGGATACGAGACATGCCGGAATTTTGCGGTTGCGATGCTCAGCGGTGTCGCGGAGAAGACGATGTGCGTCTCATATATGCGGAAACTTGCGCAGAAAAAAGCGAACGGGCTTGTGCGCGCAATTCCGAGCGGCGTCGTCATCGTCGACAAAAACATGAACATAGTCGAATGCAACAAAAATTTCGCAAA
The DNA here is from genome assembly GCA_002399405.1 of Treponema sp. UBA4873. Classification (GTDB taxonomy): domain Bacteria; phylum Spirochaetota; class Spirochaetia; order Treponematales; family Treponemataceae; genus Treponema_D. Next base: position 44,306 of record DHDP01000012.1, read on the forward strand.
GCTGATGGGACAGGATATTGCCGACATGTACGACGTAAAGCCGGGACTTGAGGGCGCCGACCTCGCGGCGATGACGAAGAGCGCGAGGCTGTTCAAATCGGTTCTCGTGCCGAACGGACCCGACGTTGTCGAGCGCGAAGTCCACGAGGCAAAAAAAATCCTGCACTATACCGTGTTCGTGATAGAAAAGGAAGAAATCGCGGCGGGTGTCGTCGAAGACGTAACGGCGCCGAAAAATCAGAAAGAACGGACTATTTCACAGGCACAGAAAGTCATAGACAAAAATCTCGCAACGGTCCAGAAGATTGCGTTTCTGCTCGGTGAAAATGCGGCCGAAACAGAATCGATGCTCAACTCCATCATCGAATCGTATTCGATAGACGACGAGCAGGATGGAGACGACGACAAATGATTACCGACGGAACTATACAGGATAATACGGGCGAGACATTTATAGAGGTTGACCACTATCAGCTGTGCAAGCACAATCAGCATTCTCCGGGCGACGTATTTCTTTCGGAGAAAAATCCGGCCGACGGCCACACCATAACGACGCTTTCGGACGGGCTCGGTTCCGGGATAAAAGCCGACGTACTGGCGACGCTCACCGCGACGATGGCGACGAAATTTATTGCGGCGGATATACCTGCAAAACGTGCGGCGGAAATTATCATGAATACGCTGCCCGTATGCAAGGACCGCGGTATAAGTTACGCGACGTTCACGACGGTGGACATAGAACCTGACGCAACTGTGCACATTCTCGAATACGACAATCCGCCGTATCTGCTCGTACGGCAGAATACCGCAATCGATCCGGTGAAGGAAGACACGGAATTCGAACGCAGGGATAAAAAGACGGCGCCGAAAGTGAGGGCCGTGCTTCATTACTCGACATACGCGGCAAAACCCGGCGACAGGCTTGTATTTTTCAGCGACGGCGTCACGCAGTCGGGTATGGGAACTCCGGCATTTCCGTTCGGATGGGGCGCTGAGAATGCATACACGTATATTTTAAACCGCATTAAGGAAAAACAGGATATAAGCGCGCGCGACCTCGCTCATTCAGTCGTTCAGGAAGCGTGCATACACGACAGCTTTGTTCCGCAGGACGATATTTCGTGCGGAGTCGTCTATTTCCGCAATCCGCGCGATACGCTCATACTCACCGGTCCGCCGCTCAATCCGAAAAGCGACGAAGTACTGTCGGGTGTGTTTAAACGCTTCAACGGGAAAAAAGTCATAGCCGGCGGAACGACCGCGAACATCATGGCCCGGGAACTCGGCGTGCGGGTTACTGTCGACATGGACAACCTTGACCCCGATATACCGCCGTATTCGGAAATGGAGGGCGCCGATCTCGTGTGCGAAGGGATCATCACGCTGGGAGCAGTCGCGGATATTCTCGAATCGGGAACAGTTCTGCAGGGAAAGGACAACGCCGCAACCCGTCTCGCCGATATTTTCCGGAACTCCGACCGCATCTATTTTATAGTCGGCACACGGATAAACGAAGCGCATCAGGACCCGAATATGCCGGAAGGCCTTGAAATCAGGCGGAATATAGTGAAGAGAACGGCGTCGCTGCTGCAGGAAAAATATCTCAAGGAAGTGCATATTCAATATATGTGATTTTTATGATAGAGTATATTTTAAGGAAATATCTATGAAGAAAATCAAAGTAACTATCTGTACAGGAACAGCCTGTTTCGTAATGGGAGCGTCGGATCTTATGCTTCTTAAGGAAAAACTTCCCGACGAACTCAGGGATAAAGTCGAAGTCGTCGGCTGCACGTGTATGGGTGAATGCAAGGGAGACAAGAACGGCATGCCTCCGTATGTGAAAATCGAAGATAAAGTGATGCATGCTGCAAATATACCCGACATTATTTCGCATCTTACAGAGATTGCGGAGAGCAGATAGTTTATGCTTAATCTGAATAATAACGCCGCAAATATCAAACGGGAGATTCTCGTACGCATAGCAAAACTTGAACTTGAGGGAAAACTCAGGGAAGGTGTCCATTACATTCCGCGTGAAATAGCGCCGATCGACAAACCGCCGTTCCGCTGCTGCGTGTATCACGACCGCGCCATTCTCCGCATGCGTGTTCTTGCAAGCCTCGGCTGTTCCGTCGAGGAATACGACGACGACAATCCGCTCTCCGAATACGCGGAGGAAGCTCTCAAGCGGAAGAAACCGACGTGGCCGATGCTCACCGTTCTTCACGACGCGTGCAACGGATGCGTGCGCTCTCATTACATGGTGACGAACGCATGCCAGGGATGTTTTGCCCGTCCGTGCATGATGAACTGCCCGAAAAAAGCGATCACCGTGGAAAAGCACGCACGCATCGACGAGACAAAGTGCATCAACTGCGGATTGTGCATGCAGAACTGTCCGTATCACGCAATAATAAAAATACCGGTACCGTGCGAAGAGGCGTGTCCTGTCGGCGCTATAAGCAAGGACGAAACGGGTCACGAGCGCATCGATTACGACAAGTGCATTTTCTGCGGGAGATGCATGAGCGAATGCCCGTTCGGCGCCATGATGGACAAAAGCCAGCTCGTCGACGTCATTCAGCACATCATGAAAAAAAAGCACAAAGTCGTAGCGATGTACGCACCTGCTATTGCGGCACAGTTCAAAGCGCTGCCGGGACAGCTTGAAGCGGCTCTGCTCGCGGCGGGATTCGACGAAGTGCTTGAAGTCGCACAGGGCGCCGATATCTGCGCGGAAAAGGAAGCCGAAGAATTTGAGGAACGAATGGCCCGCGGCGACAAGATGATGACTACGTCGTGCTGCTCGGCATACGTGCGTGCAGTGCAGATTCACGTGCCCGCTTTGAAGCCGTGCGTTTCCGCAACGCGCAGCCCGATGCATTACACCGCGGAAATCGCAAAAAACGAAGATCCGAAATGCATAACTGTTTTCATAGGACCGTGTCTTGCAAAAAGAAGGGAAGGGCTCGACGACAAGATTGTAGATTACGTGCTTTCAATCGAAGAAGTAGGCGCACTTTTTGTTGCGGAAAAGATAGACATCGCTTCCCTTGAACCGAAACCGGGGAAGAATATTCCCACGGCGACGGGCCGGGGATTTGCAAAAAACGGCGGAGTCGCGGAGGCCGTAAAGGTACGGCTTCACGATAAAAGCATTCTGCGCACCGGCTATATAAACGGCCTCAGCAAAGCCGGCATGAAGACGCTCAACATGTACGGAATGATAAACGCCGGAAAAATACCGCAGCCGGTTGACTGCCCGAATCTGATTGAAGTAATGGCGTGCGAGGGCGGATGTATCGGAGGTCCCTCCGTCATTACGAATCCGAAAGTAGCCGATACGCTGCTTACAGCGTACGTAAAGAACGGAATGCAGCAGAAAGAAAAATAGTTAAAAAAAAATGCCGCACGCGAAGTGCGGCATTTTAATAATAAAAAGATATCATGAATAATATTTTTATTATTTCCCCAGCGGAACAAGTACATTGCTCTTGAAAAATTCGTTGAAGCCGGCTTCAGTTACGCCTGTGACGACGTTTCCGTCGATACGCATATTCACGCCGTCCGATTTGCACTGTCCCAGGCATGTTGTACCTGCAAGCGTCACCTTATCTTCAAGGCCGTTTTTATTAATAGACTTTTTAAGAAGGTTCAGAACATCCTGGCCGCCTTTTACGTGGCATGAACTTCCGACACAAACTTCGATTTTCATATTATGCACCTCGTTGCCATGGATTATACGAATAATAATGAAAAAACGCAATGGTAATTTCAGGTAAAAACGGCTATAAACGCTGTAAATTCGCCGTCAGCGTCTTGAGCTCGCCGGCGTACATCGAAATGCCGTTGTTCCAGAATTCTTTCGACGTGATTTCAAACCCCGCCCTGCGGCACAAATCCTCGCAGCTCATCGAACCAGTGTCGGAAAGCAGCTGTGCGTATGTTCCTGCGAAAGACTGACCTTCGCTTTCCGCACGCCGGTACAATCCTGCGGCAAACAGCTGACCGAACGCGTAGGGAAAATTATAGAAATCGAGGCTCGTACTGTAGTAATGCGATTTTACCGCCCACATATATTCGTGCCGTTCGCCGTTGAGTCCGTCGCCGTAACTCCGCTGCTGAGCGTCGCGCATAAGGCGGCAGAAAGCATCGGAGTTGAGCTCGCTCGAACTCCGCTCCTCGAATACGCTTTTTTCGAAATAGTAACGGCAGAGGATATCCACAAGCACCTGACACACGTCCTGCAAATCAGTTTCGATGAGCTTTATTTTATCAAAACCGTCAGTGTTCCGTATTGCGTCCTGCTTGACGATTGTTTCCGCAAAAGTGCTGGCTGTTTCCGCGAGCGTCATAGGATAGTTGAAAAACAGTGCGTCTTTTCCCTTCATGCAGCTGAAGTGATACGCATGTCCGATTTCATGCGCAAGTGTGATTATGTCGCTGAACGCTCCTGTGAAATTCGTAAGAATACGGCTCTGATGTCCGAGCGCAAAATCCTCGTCGTATGCACCGCCGACTTTGCCCGCTCTGATTCCCGCATCTATCCAGCCGTTTTCGAACACGCGTTTTGCAAAATCGCCCATATCGGTGCTGAAAGAATAGTATTCCCTGAGAACGTATTCGCGCGCCTCCGCGAAAGTCCACTTCTTTGAAAGCAGAGACGTTCCGCCGTGTGAGTCAGCCTGCGGCATATCGGGAAGCGGAGCAAAAAGATCATAAAACGCGATTCCTCTGTCGCGCTCCGTACCGGCGCTGGTGCTTGCGGTTTCTCCTGTCTTCCTAAGAAACGCAGCTTTCGTCCGCAGATATTCGCGCCATAAAGGCAGACTGTCTTCTATCGCTCCGATAAGCGAATCGAGCGTCCGCCGTTCCATTCTGCCGGCGGAAAGGGCACGGTCGACAGCCGAGTCCCAACGGCGGCGTTTGTTAAGCATGACTGTTTCGCCTTTCAAATTGGAAAGCGCCGCGGCTATTGCGATCTCGTTCTGCTTCAAAAGCGTAATTTCTTTTTCCCACGAAGACCTTCGCAGCAGTGCGTCAGGCGAATATGCGTCGTTTCGGAGCCCGTTGAACGTCTTTCCGTCCGCGTCGTGCAGATTGCTTATTATCTGTTCGTGCAGACGTCCCCACGCGTCTCCGCCTGTGCGCTGCATGTCGGACGCGAGATTTTCCTCTGCAGCCGTCATAAGGTGGTGTGTTTCCGTAATTATTTCGTGCAGAATATAGCGGTAGTTTTCATATTTCAGGAAGCGCGAAAAAAACGATTCCAGGCAGTCTTCGCGGGAAGCGAGCAGCACACTGAATCGTATATCAAGCTGCTGAAAGCGCAGCCCGAGTTCTTCGATATGCGACAGATTGTTAAGATACTCAGTATTAGTCGTGTCGACGGAGTAGATGATATATGCGTACGCCGCGAGCGTTCCCCTGAGCGCTGCAATCTTATTGAGCACTTCAAGGTACGACGAAAGCCATGCAGGAAAATCAAAATTGCCGCCGGCTTTTTTTTCGAGCGTCTCCGCTGCAGTGAGGAGAGAGTCGGCTTCATCCATGCCGGATGTATAATCGGCGAGCGACTTTTTATATTCCGGCGAATCAATCCCGGTATATAACGTGTCTAAATTCCATTCAGGAATATCAGGAGTAGAGGTAGTCCGCATAGTATATATCGACCTTTCCGGTTAAAATAAAAAAGAGCCGGTATTCGTACCAGCTCTTTTCAGCGGCTGAAGGGAGTCGAACCCTCGTCATAAGCTTGGAAGGCTTAGATAATGAGCCGTTATATGACAGCCGCAGGATGGTTTGTACTATACCGGAAAAAATTGTTCCTGTCAACTCCTGTAAACGGTTTGTTTTTTCCTTTACACAATGCTATAATTTGTTCCTGATTTTCAAACTGGAGGTTCCATAATCTATGGAAAAGTTTTTTAAACTAAAGGAACGCGGAACGAACGTCCGCACTGAGATCCTTGCAGGAATCACGACATTTCTTGCAATGGCTTACATTCTTTCGGTAAACCCGGGTATGCTCGGTCAGACGGGAATGAGCGCCGGCGGCGTTTTCACCGCTACAGCCGTTTCTTCCGGTATCGCAACGCTCGTCATGGCATTCATAGCGAATCTTCCTGTAGCGCTTGCGCCTGGCATGGGACTCAACGCGTTCTTTACATATACCGTCGTCATGGGCATGGGCTATACATGGCAGACAGCGCTCACCGCAGTTTTCCTTGAAGGTATAGTTTTCATCATTCTTTCACTCTGCAGAGTCCGTGAAGCCATCATCAAAGCTATTCCTGCGAACCTCAAAAAAGCGGTTGCCGTCGGCATCGGGCTCTTTATAACACTGATAGGTCTTTCCGACGGCGGCATCGTCTCCGGCAGTACGGGAACCATCATCGGATTTGTTCCCCTGAAAGGCGCGGCTCTTGTCACTATCATCGGTCTGATTATTACAATCGTCCTCATCTGCTGCAACATTCCCGGAGCAATCATCATCGGAATTATCGCGACGACAATCATCGGTATTCCTCTCGGCGTCACCAAAATTCCCGCAGGATTCTCTCCGGTGTCGCTCCCCGACGCACCGATTTTCTGTCAGTTCGATTTCAGTAATATTGTTTCACTGAAATTCTTTACGGTATTCTTCACGTTCCTTTTTGTCGATATGTTCGACACAATCGGTACGCTTATGGGAGTGGCCGAGCAGAGCAATCTCAAGGACAAGGACGGAAACATCAAGAACGTGAATCAGGCGCTTCTTGCCGATGCTGTCGGAACTGTCGCCGGCGCGATGCTCGGTACTTCAACCGTCACGAGCTACGTTGAAAGCACAGCCGGCGTTGCGGAAGGCGGCCGCACGGGACTTACGTCGGTTACGACGGCCGTCCTGTTCTTCCTCGCACTATTCCTGAGTCCGCTGTTCCTGCTCGTTCCGAGCGCTGCGACGGCGCCTGCGCTCATCATCGTCGGATACATGATGATGAAGGCCGTGACAGGCATTGAGTTCAAGGATCCGACGGAAGGAATTCCCGCGTTCGTCGCAATCATGACAATGCCTTTCTCGTACAGCATTGCGACAGGTATTTCATGGGGCGTCATCAGCTACGTTCTCTGCAAAGCTGCGACGCGCAAATTCCGCGACATCACCGTTGTAACGTGGGTCCTGTTCGTGATTTTCGTCGCGAAGATCGTCGTCGACGCTGCGATGGCAAAGTAACCGGTTATGGCAGACGAAAATAAAAACGGCGGAAAATACGTACGCCCCACATGGGACGAATACTTTATGGAAGTCTGCCGTACTGTCGCAAAGCGCGCAACCTGCGACCGGGGAAGGTCCGGCTGCGTGATTGCACGGGACAACCAGATTCTCGTAACAGGCTATGTCGGGTCTCCCGCAGGCCTGCCGCACTGCGACGACGTCGGACATTTAATGAGGAAGGTAATCCATTCGGACGGCACTATTTCCCAGCACTGCGTACGCACTGTACACGCCGAGCAGAACGCCATATGTCAGGCCGCAAAGCGCGGCATTGCAATAGACGGCGCAACCGTTTACTGCAAGATGACACCGTGCCGCACGTGTGCCATGCTTATCATAAACTGCGGAATAAAGCGGGTGGTGTGCGAGATGCATTACCACGACGAGGAAGATTCGCTCGAAATGTTCCGCCAGGCCGGCATCCCCATAGAACACCTGAGCGACAGAACCCAGGAGTATGCTAATATGTAAAAAAAAGAACGACACCCCTGACGGTGTCGTTCTTTTTTGTCTCAAATAAAAGAAAAAAATCGCAAGATTTTTTTCTACTTTCGACTTATAAATCCAAGCCCCAAGATTAACTACAGATTTTTCAGCAGCCACGCTTTGAACTGTTCATAATCATTCGGCATCGGGACGGCGCGGTCTTCAAGCTTCAGCACGTCTGCAAGCCGGGCGGGAACGGGCGGCTCGCGCCCGATTGCGGCCGATACTGTCGCACCGAACTTCGCCGGCTCAGCGGTTTCAAGAAGAATGCCGACGGTTTTCTTTTCGACAACTTCCTTTGCCCAGTCCGGCACATTCGGGGTAAGTCCCGGTTTTTCGTAACTGCCCGCCGGACCTCCCATAAGACTTTCCATCGAACCGCAGCGAATGTCGTCCCACGCCTTCCAGCCGATTGCGCCGTGCGGATCGATGATGTAGCCCGTTCTGTCATAGCACGACTTAATAGCCTTTATGATGCCGTCGTTATCGAGCCAGTACGACGCAAAAAGATGACGCACCTGCTCAAGCGTGTACATGGCGGCTATGCGCTCGTAGTTGCTCGGCGCACCGACATCCATTGCGTTTGCATACGTTTCGACTGACGGCCGCGCGTTATAACTGCCCGTCGCAATCCAGTCGGGAATAGTGCGGTTCGTGTTCGTCGCAGCGACGAAACCTTCGATGGGCGCGCCCATTTCGCGGGCTATGAGGCCGGACGTAAGATTTCCGAAATTTCCCGACGGAACGACCGCTATAATCGACGGATTGTCTATTTTATTGTCGAGTACACAGCGGTCGCGTACGGCAAGCGCAGAATACATGTAATAGAAACTCTGCGGAAGGAGGCGTGCGATATTGATTGAATTAGCCGATGAAAGGCGGAGCGTTCTGCGGAGCTCAACGTCAGTAAATGCTGTTTTTACGAGTTTCTGACAGTCGTCGAACGTACCGCGGATTTTGAGCGCGCGCACGTTGCCCGTAAACGTCGAAAGCTGTTTTTCCTGAAGCAGGCTCACTTTTCCTTCCGGATAAAGAATGGTGACGTCAAGGCCCGGAACGTTGTGAAATGCGCTGCCGACTGCGCTGCCGGTATCTCCCGACGTGGCGACAAGTATGTGGAGCGTTCCGTTTTCGCTGCGGTTGAAATACGACATGACCCGTGCCATGAAACGCGCGCCGAAATCCTTGAACGCGCATGTCGGTCCGTGAAACAGTTCGAGAACGTATGTGATTGCGTCAAGCGGAACGATTTTCGGTGAAAACGGATAGGCGTCCTGGATAATTCCAGTAAGGTCGCTGTCGGGAATTTCTCCCTCGACATACGGCTGAGCCATTCTGAGCGCAATATCGCGGAAATTCGGTGCCGGATTTTTGTTGATAAACGACTGGTCCAGTTTCGGAAATGAAACCGGAATATACAATCCGCCCGTCGCAGAATTCATTCCGTTCATGACTGCAGTACGGAAATCAGTTTTTACAGCCTTGTCGCGCGTGTCCGTGTAAATCATTCGGGTATCCTTTATGTAGTTTTTACATACCGTATAAAATGGCATGTGCGGTTTTTGCCGCTAAAAGCTGCCGGCAGTCGTCAACGACTTTATATTTTGATTCAGCGGCAGCAGACTGGGTCTGCTGCGTCGTATACACGACCGATCCGTCTTTCATGTCGACGCATTGTATGTCCGCAACAAGCTGGCAGACATATTTCCCGTCTTCGTTCTTTTCTATCGGCTGCACGTATTTTACGGAACCGCATATCATGAACGAATATGCGCTCCCTACGATGCTGTAGGTCGCCTTATACAGCGACTCGACCGGTTTCGACAGATAATTCGACGTAGGAATAGGAGCGTTTCCGACGCGGACTCCCGAATTGATAAGTTCCCGCAGAAGATATTGTGAATTTGTCCCCGGTTTACTGTCCTCGTTGAAATCGAAAACGTAGATTACACCCGGCTTGCGGGCGTAATCAGACAGAACTTTATACGGAACGGTGACGCCCGCTGCAAACGCAGCCTGTATGATTGAAGGGTCGGAACTTACGGGCGTCGGATAGAACGTTACTTTATCGTCGAAGGAAAATTCGGGTACGCCGGGCTGAAACGTAATCAGACCGTCCGCATCAGTCGCGGCTGTTTTCGTTTCGTACACGATTGAATCGTTCGTCCGGGACGCAGGGCAGGAAATTGTAACGGAAAAATCAGGAACGGGATTTCCTGAGGCATCGGTAACTTTTACGACATACGCCGATGAAAACGCCGTTTTTTTCGTCGTCTGCTTCGGTGACGATTCGACCGAAAAATCAATACCTGCAATTTTCTGCTTGAACTCTTTTTCTGCAGCGAGAGAAGCCCGCTGTTTCACATCGTCGTCGGAATCAGTCTGTTCCGTTAAATTAACCGGAACTTTCTTTTTCTCCGTGCTCACCACAGAAATCTTTCCTCCGGCGGTACGTTCCGACGGCGCTGTTGTCGAGCATGAGCAGAGCAGAAAAAAAACACATACATGCATACACGTCAAAATTAAATACTTCTTAAGATAAAAAACCTTTTTCATAGTAATTGCCCTGGATACATAAAAGAATATGAAACAGTATATCGTTTTTCTAAGTAAATCTCAACATTTTTCTGAATAGTATTGGGCACCTCTAAAAAGTCACTTTCAGTGACTTTTTAGAGGTGCTGTCGAGTTTTAAGTCGTTGTAATATCATGACTTAAAACATCGTACTTTCAGAGTTACCTCTAAAAACTGAGGTTTTTAGAGGTTCTCTATTGATAAAATTGTGTTATAAACCTAAAATCATATCCTATGAGAAGTACTCGTGCTTTAATTTATCGTGACAATCTGCGGCATAATCTCGGAGTAATCCGTTCATTTATAAAACGACCTCAAACAAAGCTGTGTATCGCCGTAAAGGCCGACGGATACGGCTGCGGTGCGGTTTTTACTGCACGGACTGCGCTCGAATGCGGCGCTTCGTATCTTGCAGTCGCCACTGTCGACGAAGGCATTGAACTGCGGGAAAACGGCATCACGTGCCCTGTTCTGATGCTCAGTCTGTGTACGAAAGACGAGATGGAAGCTGTTATAAAGTACAACATTACGCCGTTCGTATTCGACAGGGAATACATCGGCGCGTTCGACAAAGCTGCCGGACGGTTCGGCGGTGCAGCAGCTTTCCCGGTTCATCTTGCAGTCGATACGGGCATGGGACGCATCGGATGTCTTCCGGAGGAAGCCGCGGAAACAGCGCTGCTCGTAACGCGCTCGGAACACCTGTCGCTCGGAGGCGTGTGCACGCACTGTTCGTCTGCGGACGGAACGACGGACGCGGACCGCGCCTACACGAAGATGCAGTTCGACGCGTTCGTGTCGGCCGTGGACGCAATAAAGGCCGCCGGTATTGAGCCCGGAATATGCCATTGTGCAGCGTCTGCCGCGCTCCTCGACCATCCGGAAATGCAGCTCGACATGGTGCGTTCGGGCATCATCACGTACGGGTATTACGCCGGGCAGATCGACAGGGAATACTTTGCCGCAAAAGGTACTCCGTGCGAACTGGAGCCGGTTATGGCGCTCGAATCCGAAGTGGTTGCAATCCGTCCCTTCAAAGCGGGGAAATGCGTTTCCTACGGACGCACATGGACTGCGGAACGGGACACGGACATTGCCGTGCTTCCTATAGGATACGCCGACGGGCTTTTACGCAGGTTTTCACCGGGACTCACCGTTGCAATCAGCGGAAAATCATATCCGGTCGTCGGAAGAATATGCATGGACCAGTGCATGGTCGACATCGGAAAAAACAATTCCTGCGTGCACCGGTGGGACAAAGCAGTCTTTTTCGGCCCGGCGAATTCAGGTGCGCTGCAGGACGCTGAAGATATCGCGAAACGGACGGGCACGATCTCGTATGAAATCATGACTGGCATCACAAAGCGTGTGCCGCGCGTTATTGTGTAGAGAAAGCTCCGGGGACACGCTGATTAATTTGCGGCGACTGTCAGTGTTTTTCTAGATATACTTTTTTACCTCCGCCACAAGATAGAACGAGCCCGTCACGAGCAGTACGGCATTGGCGCTTTCCGCCTGAGCAAGTGCGGCCGGTATTGCTTTCGTAAAGTCTGCGTCGGCAGTAAAAGGCAGTTCCGTATCAGTGAACGCCGATTCGGCCTTTGCGATATCGGAATGTTTCGTTTCTCCCGGACGGGTAAGCGTAATATGCGAAAACAAATTTTTGAACAGCGGCGCGATGTCGCGTACATCTTTGTCCGCCGCACATGCAAAAAGCAGGTGCAGCGTGCTGCCTGAAAAAAGTTTTCCGAGAGTCTCGACTGTGTACCGCACGCTGTTTACGGTATGAGCGCCGTCAAGAATCAGATAGTGCAGCCTGGGGTATTTTTCGGAATACGTTATTTCAAACCGTCCGGGCAGAACGGCTTTTGAAAGTCCTTTTTCTATGACCGACTCATCCATGCCGGGAAATACGGTTTTCACCGCGAACGCAGCCTGAGCCGCATTCTTTGCCTGTATCGAGCCGAGCAGCTGCAATACCGTGTCGACGGGGCGGGAAAAAAGCGGACTTTCGATGTGTACGTGCATTCCGCACGTGATACGGCTGCCCGTTCTGCCGCCGGGAGCATAGACTGCGGAGTAGGAATAATCAAGAAATGTTGTAAGGTCGTCTACAAAAGTGCACTTTGTACCGGTTTCCGAAGCTTTTCTGCGGAACACGTCGCGCACCGATTCCGTCTGCTGGGCCGCGACAATGACGGGAATATCTTTTTTGATGATACCCGCTTTTTCTCCCGCAATTTTTTCGAGCGTGTCGCCGAGATATTCCGTATGTTCCAGTTCTATAGGCGTGATGCAGCAGACATCCGGCTGTACGACGTTCGTCGCGTCGAGCCGTCCGCCCATTCCCACTTCATAGACTGCGTAATCGACTTTTGCCTGCCTGAAGCAGAGAAAGGCGTACAGCGTCACGAGTTCGAACCACGTGATGGGACGGCCTTCCGGAAGATTTTCAGGAATTATCGATTCAATACGGGGCACCATCTCTCTGATGGCCGCTTCGTAGATGCCTTCCGGGAAATAATCAAGCGCAGTGCCGATGCGCTCGCGGAAATCGATTATGTGCGGTGACGTGTACAGCCCGCACGACAGGCCTGATTCCTCAAGGATGCAGGCTATCATTTTTGAAACGGAACCTTTCCCTTTTGAACCTGCCACGTGAAAGCAGGGAGAGGCGTTCTGCGGGTTTTCGAATCTGCCGCACAGGAACTTTATTGTGTCAAGCCAGAATATATTTTTCTGCGGAAGGCGCTCGAAATCGAGGTATCCGTCAAGCCATTCCTGGAATACTTTTATTGCTTCTTTTTCACTCATATTGTTTTGCTGCTTAATTGAGTATATCACATATAGCAAAAAAAAACATTGTGTGATACTTTGTATGAAAACATTTTATTTCAGGGGAAGGATACATCATGTCTGATGAATTGAACGAAGCGGATATAAACGGAACGTACGAAGCTGCACTCGAAATGAGCAGAAAAATAGAAGCTGACATTCAGGTAAATCCGAAAAAATACCGCGTGCTCACCGGCGACCGTCCGACGGGCCGGCTTCATATCGGCCATTATTTCGGCTCCCTGCAGAACCGGGTGCGGCTGCAGGATCTCGGTGTTCCCACGATGATTCTTATTGCCGATTATCAGGTGCTGACCGACCACGACGCATTTCAGGAAATAAGCCAGAACACAAAACAGCTTGTAATCGACTATCTTGCGGCAGGGATTAAGCCCGGAAAAGACGTCATCATCTATCCGCACAGTTACGTACCGGAATGCAACCAGCTTATGATTCCGTTTCTTACGCTCGTATCAAACGCGGAACTTTCACGCAACCCGACGGTGAAAGAGGAGATACAGTCGGCAGGCATTACGAACGTGAACGCGGGTATGTATACGTATCCCGTTCATCAGGCGTGCGACATTCTTTTCTGCAAGGGCAACGTCGTTCCGGTCGGCAAAGACCAGCTGCCGCATCTTGAACTTACGCGCAAGATAGCCCGCAAATTCAACGAAAAATTCTGCATAAACAGGGAACCTGTGTTCCCCGAACCGTACGCACTGCTTTCGAAAACGCCCAGCATAAAGGGACTCGACGGCGGACAGAAAATGAGCAAGAGCCGCGGAAACGCGGTCATGCTCTGCGCGTCCGAGGACGAAACGGCAGCACTCATAAAAAAGGCGAAAACCGATGCGGAGCGCACCATAACATACGACCCGGAAAACAGACCGGAAGTCGCGAATCTGCTTATGCTCATTTCGCTGTGCACGAAAGAAACGCCTGAAGCAGTTGCAGCGCGCATCGGAGACGGCGGAGGCGGAAAGCTCAAGGCCGAACTCACGCAGGCGCTCAATACTGAACTGCGCCCGCTGCGCGAGGAACGGAAACGGCTCGAGGCGGATCCCGCATATATCAGGCAGGTTCTGCTCGACGGCGTAAAAGCGGCCCGTGAAATAGCAGTTCAGACGCTCGACGAAGTGCGCAGTGTCATGAACATGGAAATCTAGCGGCAGTGCCTCACACATGTGCTGGTTTGTGTCCCGCACATGTGCATGTTTGTGTCCCGCACATGTGCATGTTTGTGCCTCACACATGTGCTGGTTTGCATCACACACATGTACCTGTTTACACCTCACACATGCGCATGTTTATGACACACACATGTGCATGTGTGTGTCATAAACATGTCACGGATCATAGTTCTTTCCGGGCGTAGATATTTTTTGCGATTGTCAATAATGCCTCTTTTGTGTTCTGTGCGGGATCGTCGAGTACGGTGCTCAAAAGCTCGTTGAGAATTCTGCCCATGTCTTTCCCGGCAGGGATACCTGCCTCCATGAGATCTTTTCCGTTTACGGCGAGTTCCCTGAGGCTCATCGCAGATTTCTCCGCAGTCACTTTTGCAATCCTGTTCCTGAGTTCGACGAGATTTTTTCCCGCTTCGCTGTCGTGCACGCGCACCGCCAGCCGGTGCATGCCGTACATGTCGGCAAGACGCAGGTCGAACAGATCGTCCATGTACCCGGTTCCCACACGCACTATGAAACGGCGGACGGCAGCGTCGCTCCAGCTGCTTTCGTAATGGAACATGTGTTCCTTCACCAGGTGGACGACGTCGTTCACGATTTTCGTCGGATAACGGAGGCGGGTGAGCACTGTCTCCGTTACGGCGGCACTTTTCTGTTCGTGATTGTAGAACGTATTCACATCGCCTGCTTCGGTATGTTCGGTTCGTTTTACGGCAGGTTTGCCGATATCGTGGAACAAGGCTGCAAGACGCACGACAAGATTGTCCTTCGGTGCGCCGTCGCATGCATAAAAGAGATGGTCCAGCACGTCGAACTCGTGAAAGCCCCGCACATCCTTCTGCTCGCATCCTCTGCACGGACTGAACTCGGGGAGGAACATGTTCATGATGCCTGTCTCTTCCATCATTTTCAGAGCGACCGACGGGCTGTCCGACGCAAGCATTTTCGTAAATTCGTCGCGGAATCGTTCTATCGATATTTTACGTACGACCGCGAGCGTTTTTTGCTCGAAAATATCAGAATATGTATCTTTTTCTATACTGAAATTGAGCTGAGCTGCAAACCGGAGCGCCCGCACAGGACGGAGACCGTCTTCGCTGAACCGTTCGTGCGCGTTTCCGACCGTACGTATCAGCCGGGCCTCAATGTCGCCGCGTCCGTGAAACGGGTCCACGATTACGCCGTCGGAAAGATTCACCGCGATCGCGTTCATGGTAAAATCACGGCGGGACAAATCCTCTTCGATTGTCGCCGCATATCTGACACTGTCGGGATGGCGGCCGTCGCTGTAGCCGCTTTCAGTGCGGAACGTTGTCGTCTCTATGCTGTATCCCATAAGGAGAACTGTCACCGTGCCGTGTTCTATTCCCGTCGGAATGACGCGGTTAAAAAGTTTCATCACGTCCTGCGGCCCCGCGTCGGTCGCAACATCGTAATCGTGCGGCTCCTTTCCCATAATCATGTCGCGCACTGCGCCGCCGACAAGATACGACTGAAATCCTGCGGACGCGAATATATCGTGCATTTTTTTGAGAACTGCGGGAATTTTTACGGCTTTCGTGGTACTATTCATGTATGGCTGATTATAGTTTTTTACCGCAGGAAAAGTCCATACACATAGTTGTCTTCACCGGCGGCGCATATCCGGAGCCTGCCGTCACGGCAGCGTACTGGCAAACGCATACCCCGGGGTACGTGATTGCCGCCGATTCGGGGCTTGAAGCGGCGGAACGCTACGCGCGTTTTTATGCCGGCACCGCAGATTTTACGCCCCTCAGGATTCTCGGTGACTTCGACAGTCTTTCGGACGGAACTATGCTCGCCCGGTATCCTGCCGGCATAGTTGAGCGTTTTCCCTCCGACAAGGACTGGACCGACACGGAACTTGCGCTTGACCGCGCATACAGTACCGCAGCGGGAAAAAACTGCGTCCCGTTCGTAACGCTCGTCGGCGGCGACGGCGGACGGCTCGACCATCTGCTCGCGCTGTACGACACGTTTGCCTCCCCGCATCATGCGCACGCATGGCTGCTTTCCGCTCAGACGCTCTATTACGTCGCTGACGCAACGACGGTTGAAATTTCAGGGCTTGCGGAAACAGATACAGTATCCGTCGCACGCACGGGCGTATCGCGCACCGGCGGCACGCTCGTGTCTCACGGTTTCAAGTGGGAAAGCGGCGTATTCCGCAGAGAGGGCATGCCGAGCATCAGCAACAGGATTTCGGACGAGTACGCGGCGGAGGGAAAACCGGTGACGCTTTCAGCGGACGGAGTGCCGGTGCTGCTCATTGTGCCGTATACGGCGGAAGTCAGATTCCGCCGGACAGAAAATCGATAATGCGCGATGCAAACATGCATGCAAATCCGTAGACAAACGCGGCTGCCGTCCTGACAAAGGCAAACACATACCGGTACCGCTCATGCTGCCGGAAGAAAAGCAGCACCGAGCCGGCGAGTCCGCACGCGGAAAAGAAAACGAGCAGAAAGGACGTAACAGTCACTGCGTCGAGTATGAGATTCTGATTTTCGTCCACGAATTCCTGATAATTTCCGATTACGTAAAAAAGCAGCAGAGATGTGAGAAAAAGCGTAAGAAAAAGCACGGTTCGGCGTACAATCCTGTATAAAAGCGGTTGTTTCTCTTTGTTTTCGTTTTTTTTGTCCATAAATAACGCCTTGCCGTCTGTACTCAAAAAATTATATACTTCAAAAGTCATGATTACAATATTATAATGCTGACTATATTGCAAACAGGATGTTCACGCATCAAGAGGATGAAAAAAGATGAAAAAAAGAAACATTGCAGAAATAGTTCTGGTGATTATTTTCGCCGGATTTGTCTTTTTTCTCGGCTGGACACAATTTAAAGTCGGATCGGACAAATGCGGCATTCTCGTCTCAAAAACGGGCGGAGTAAACAGCGAACCTGTTCTTCCGGGAAAATTCAGCTGGCACTGGGAATTTCTCATTCCGACGAATGCGGAGCTCCGTCTGTTCGGCCTTACTCCGTATACTGAAACAAAAACAGTGCAGGGGACACTTCCTTCGGCGGACGTATACAGCGCCGTCTACGAGTCTCACCCCGATTTTTCATACTCATTTGATTTTTCAATTTCAGGAAAAGTCGCTCCGGCTGATATTGCGGAACTTGTAAAGAACGGCGACATCTCCGATTCGGACGGTCTGAAATCATATCTTGATTCCGCTTATACGTCTCTTGCAAATAAAGCGGCGGTGTTTATTCTCGACAAGGCGGCTGCGGCAGGTTCATCGTTCCGCCCGGAATCGCTCAAACCGGACGATATTCTCAACGGCATCGAAACCACGCGAGCCTGGCCGTATATCGTATTCACT
Source organism: Treponema sp. UBA4873 (assembly GCA_002399405.1). Classification (GTDB taxonomy): domain Bacteria; phylum Spirochaetota; class Spirochaetia; order Treponematales; family Treponemataceae; genus Treponema_D. Next base: position 62,009 of record DHDP01000012.1, read on the forward strand.
GATTTTTCAATCACTTCGTCGAAATTGCCTGACCGTACGCTCTACAACAGCGCACGGGACACCTATATCGAAGAGCAGAAACGACTGCAGGAACGTGCGGTCGAACGCAAAAAAAAGGTAAGCGAGCTGCTGCAGCAGTTTCCTGAGCTGCAGGATCTTTTCCCGGGAAACAACTAATGAACACAAACACCAGACTTTACGGATTACGGGGAGCAGTGTGTGCGGAGAACAGCGCTGCGTCGATTACCGATGCGGTATGTACCATGTGCAGCGGGCTGTTCACGCTCAACGCCGTTTCGCCGGCGGATATTGTCTCGATTCAATTTACAATTACGCCCGATCTGACGGCGCTGAATCCTGCTGCAGCCCTTCGCAGAGGAAAATGCAGCATCGATGTCTCGCGCTGTGCGCTTTTCTGCAGTCAGGAACCGGTTGCGGATCATATGCTCCCGGCAACAATCCGCGTGCTTGTGACCGCGTACATGCGGGAGGACGCAGAACCTCGTCACGTCTATATGCGGGGAGCGGAAAAACTCCGTCCTGATTTTGCCGGAGAAAAATAATGAACATCTGGATTGTGTCTATGGAATTTGCAGGCATATCCGAGGCAGGCGGCGTAAAAAACGTGGCGCGTTCCCTCGGAGAAGAGCTTGCACAGTGCGGAAATAATGTAACGCTGTTCATTCCTCAGTTCGGCTGTACGAACTTCGACGAAATAACCGATATCAGGGAAAATGCGTTTCCGCCGTTTTCTCTGCATATCTGCGGACTCGGCGAGACTGTTTCGTTTACTTCAGCATCTCTCGTTCACACCGGCATACGGATTGTGTTCATCACGAATCCGCATTTTTCTGAAAAACTCGGCGTATACACGTACACGGAAGAGGAGGAGAAGGCCGACCCGTCGCATAAACGCGGCAGCGGACACACCGATTCGCTCCTGCTTGAAGCGTTGTTCCAGCGCGCAGTCGCGTCGTTCGGCGGAAATATCCCGCAGGATCCGCCTGACATCGTTCTCTGCGAAGACGCGACTGCCGCTGTTCTCCCGTCGTACATTGCATACGGCGGACTTTCTGTCTACAAAAAGACGAAGTGTGTCGTTACTGTTCACAACGCAGGACCTGCGTATCATCACAGTTTCGCTACAATTGCGGAAGCAAAACAGTATACTGACCTTCCCGAATCCGTTCTCTACGGCGCTCTGAACGGCGACAGAATCGAACCGTTTCTGCTTGCCGCCGGATGCGCCGCCATTTCGACAGTATCGACGCAGTATGCGGAAGAGCTTACCGATCCGGCGAACAATGCGGACACGGGCGGACTTTCAGGGATTTTTGCGCAGCGGAGTATCCGCGTGACAGGCATTACGAACGGTATAGATTACGAACGGTACAATCCCACTCACAACACGGCTTCGCTGCTGCCGTTTCAGTACAATCCCGAACAGGGGGACCTCGACGGAAAATACAAGTGCAGAGATTTTTTCCTCGCGCATTTTGCCGCCGAAAAACAGGCTGACCTTCACGCGCAGAACGTCCGTTACCTTACCGGCATAACGCGTTCAGGCTACATTCGTCCGTGCAGCGACAGCGGGCACGAGGTGTTTTTTTCCTACCACGGCCGCATTGTCTCGCAAAAGGGAATCAGTGTGCTCGCGCAGGCCGCGAAAAAAATTACCGCAGCATATGAAAACGTGCGGTTCGTCATAATCGGGCAGGGAGAACCGGGACTCGAACATGACATGGAAAACCTTGCCGCATCGTCGGGCGGCAGCATCGTATTTTTCAAAGGATACAACCGCGCCATGGCGCGCCTTGCTTCCGCCGTATGCGATTTCATCGTTCTTCCGAGCTATTACGAACCGTGCGGACTGGAGGATTTTATTGCGCAGATATTCGGAACAATTCCGGTTGCGCACGCTGCGGGCGGTCTCAAAAAAATTATCGACGGAACTACGGGCTTTCTCTACAGCCCGAACACGCCGGAAACGCTCGCGCAGATACTTTCCTCGCTCATAGAGCGGAAAAATGCGGAACCGGAACTTTTCAGAAAGATAATCGTTCAGGCAGCCGCATATGTTCATGAAAAATATTCATGGCATGAAGTTACAGCGAATCAGTATGTGCCTTTTTTCAATTCGCTTACGGCAGGTATGTAACTCGGACTCTCAAGCTATTGACAAAAGAAACCGATTCATTTATTATGCAACACGTTCGATATGCCGCTATAGCTCAGCTGGTAGCAGCGCGTGATTTGTAATCTCGAGGTCGTGGGTCCGAATCCCTCTGGCGGCTTAAAGCGAACAAAAACCTGGGGAGTTTCCAGAGTGGTCAAATGGGACAGACTGTAAATCTGCTGGCTATGCCTTCGTAGGTCCGAATCCTTCACTCCCCATCGTAAAAGGACTGAAAGCATTGCTTTTCAGTCCTTTTTTTATTTATAATACTTCTGAAAATGTCTTTTTTTGATAACGGACTTCATTTTACGTGCACTCAATGTTCCCACTGCTGCCGCATCGAACCGGGGTTTGTATTTTTGTCCCGCGACGATTTGACAAAGCTGTGCCGATGGTTTAATTTGACGGAAGAACGCTTTATAGAAAAATACTGCCGCAGAGTCCCGTACTACGACGAAACTGATGTGCTTTGTCTCAGGGAAACTGCCGCTTACGATTGTATACTCTGGAATAGCGGGTGTACAGCATACGGTGCCCGTCCTGTGCAGTGCTCGACATATCCTTTCTGGACGCGTCTTCTTTCAGACAGAGCGGCATGGAACGATGAAAAGAAATCATGTCCGGGGATCGGTACCGGCAGATTATGGGCAAAGAACGAAATAATGGAGCAGCTTGCATCGTACGCTCACAACGAACCGCTTCATTTTCCGAAAAACGATTCGAGAGGGGAACGTAATTGAGAATTCTTTTCTGGGGCGTCAGGGGGTCCATTCCTACACCCGTAACCCCGCAGCAGATTCAGGCCAAAATATCGGCTGCCGTACAGCGTATCACGCCGAAAGACATCGCATCTGAAGATGCGCGGGAACGATTCGTCACGTCGCTTCCGTCATGGCTGTACGGGACGACGGGCGGAAACACTCCGTGCATAGAAATCAAAACCGACGACGGGACGGAGATAGTGCTCGATGCAGGCTCCGGTCTGCGCGTCATGGGCAAAAACAGTGTAAAGCCTGCCGACAATCACTATAATCTGTTCCTTTCGCATTTTCACTGGGATCATATTCAGGGACTTCCGTTTTTCGATGCGGCGTATAATCCCGACACGACGATGGACGTTTACTCAGCGTTTCCTTCGGCGGAACGGCTGCTGCGGGCGCAGATGGCGGGACCTTTTTTCCCCGCTTCGTTCGATATGTTTACGAAGAATCTCAGATTCCATACGGTTTCTCCCGGCGTGCAGTTCTGTGTCGGCAGTCTCAAAGTAGACTGCTGCAGCATGTCCCATCCGGGAACTTCCTATTCGTTTGCATTTACCGAAAACGGGAAAAAATTTGTCTATGCGACCGACGTGGAACTTTCGCAGAAGGATTTCGACCGTACGCCGCAGTATACTGCCGTTTTTGAAAACGCGGACTGCGTCGTGCTCGATTCGCAGTATACTGTTGCAGAGGCCTATCAGAAAAAAAACTGGGGACACTCGGCTTTCTGCTATGCAATAGACTTCGCCGTACACTGGAACATCAAATCGATCTATCTTTTTCACCACGAACCTACGTACGACGATAAAAAACTCAATTCGATTCTTCTTGCCGCCCGGTGGTATGCTGAATATATTGAACATGCGGAGATGAAGATTTATCTTGCAACGGAGACTTCGGAAATACAGTTATGATTCGTGATACGACAAAAGAAACCGACACACTTTCTCTTTCGTATTCTTTTTCCCCCCGGGAAACGGCGATACTGGCGCATTTTCTGCGCAAGCACGAGGATGAAATTCCCGACGGACTCGCAGACTTTTCAAAAGCCGTGGAGGACGCTGTCTATAATTCCATGTCGATCGAGGAAGCGGAGAAATTCTACTCATGAGAAAAAACATGCGTATTTTCGGCATCTGCATGCTGATTTTAGTCATACTTGTCTGTTCGGCTTTTATTTTTTTCCTGCACGAGACGAGTCCGCTCACATCCGAAAAGAACGAGAGGATTGAACGCATCGAGGTTCCTTCCGGAATGAAAATACGGACGCTGGCGGACATGCTCGAAACAAAGCAACTCATACGAAGCGGCCTGTCTTTTTACCTCGCCGCACGTTATCCGCTGCTCGGAAGAATTGCCGGCTGCAGTCCTATCGGGCTCGAAAGCGGCATATACCGCATAAAAAGCAGCATGAGCACGGCGGAAATATTCAGTCTCGTCTCGTCGGGCAGACAGGATTACGTCCGGGTGTCGTTCCCCGAGGGACTGACTGTCTCGAAAACAGCGCAGCGGCTCGAAACTGCAGGCGTATGTTCCGCGGCCGATTTCACAGCCGTGGCAAAAGACAGGGGATTCATTGCAGGGTACAACATTACCGGAGATTCGCTTGAAGGATATCTGTTTCCCGACACCTATTTCTTTACTCCGGGGATGGATGCGCGGGAAGTGGCCGCCATTATGGTGAACAATTTTTTCAGGCACGCAGAGGAAATTCCCGCATTCAGGACGATGTCCGCCGAGGATTTCAGGCAGACTGTCGTTCTTGCGTCGATCATCGAGCGCGAATACCGGGTCGACAGCGAAGCGCCGCTCATCGCCAGCGTTTTCCGCAACCGCATGAAAAAAAACATCGGGTTGTACTCGTGCGCAACAATCGAATATATCATCACGGAAATAGAAGGGAAGCCTCATCCCGACGTCATCACATATCAGGACCTCAAAATAAACAGCCCGTACAACACGTATAAATGGGCAGCTCTTCCGCCGGGGCCTATCTCGAATCCGGGAATGGTTGCGCTCGCCGCCGCCGCCGCCCCGGCTCAGACGAATTACTATTATTTTCGTCTCATAGACCCCGATACGGGCCGTCACGCGTTTTCCTCCGACTTCGACGCGCACATAAAAGAAGGCACGCTTTATCACACAAAGAAGTAGGGTACTGTAATGCCGGGACTTATTTCGCAGCAGACAATCGAATCGGTTCAAAACTCTTCTGATATTGTCGCGGTCGTCGGCGAATACACGAAGCTTGAACGGCGTAGCGGCAACGACTGGTGGGGATGCTGTCCGTTTCACAACGAAAAGACCGCGTCTTTCCATGTCGACGGCGATAAAAAATTCTATTACTGTTTCGGCTGCCATGCGGGCGGCGACGTCATCAAGTTCGTCATGGAAATGGAAAAGGTCTCATATACCGACGCAGTCCGTGCGCTCGCAAAACGGGCCGGTATTGAAGTGCAGTATTCCGGCGGAGAACTTCCCGAACGCTCTCACGACGACGACCTCCGAGAGCAGTACATCGACCTGTACGAACGCACTGCGTCTCTTTTTCACTACCTGCTGACGCAGACTGACGGGGGAAAATCCGCGCTCGCATACATCACGGGACGCGGTCTCACGATGGATACGATCGACAAGTTCAAACTCGGGTATGCGCCAGCGGACCGCCGCTGGCTCAAGAACTTTCTGCGAAAGAAAAATTTCAGCGACGAGTTCCTGGGCAGTTCAGGCCTCTTCAGCAGAAAATATCCCGATACGGCTTTTTTCTCCGACCGGCTTATGTTCCCCATTTTCAACCGGAGGGGACAGTGCGTCGCGCTCGGCGGACGGATCATCAACGGAGACGGTCCGAAATACCTCAACTCAGGCGATCTGATTCAGTACAAAAAAGGAGAGACGCTGTATGCATTCAATTTCGCGAAAAACACGATCCGCGAACAGAAAAAAGTGATTTTCTGCGAAGGATATATGGACTGCATCGCCTATCACCAGTGCGGAATTACGTACGCTGTCGCTCCGCTCGGAACAGCATTGACTGAAGATCAGCTGAAAATAGTGCGAGGTTTTGCGGATACGGTACTGCTTTCATTCGACAGCGACGGAGCGGGGCAGAACGCTACAATGCGCGCCATTTTGATGTGCCGGGCTCGCGGGTTCACTGTAAAAATCATCAGACTTTCGGGAGGGAAAGACCCTGCGGAAATTATGGTGAATTTCGGCGCGGAAACCTTGACAAATGAAGTTAACGGTGCTATCTTAGATAGCGACTTTCTATTGTCTAAACTGGGACAGGACTATGCTGTCGACACACCAGAGGGAAAAACGAAAGCTTCGCTTGCATTTTTCCCTTATATTGATTCGCTTCAGTCCGATATACAAAGAGAGTCATGCCTGGAACAGCTATGTCAGGCATTTAATCTAAAGCCGGAGGCTGTTAAGAGAGACTTTGATAATCGTGATCAGGCCCGCGAACGCTTAAAAATCCGGCAGATAACACCAACAGACAAACAGGGTGCAGAGATAAAGCTTAACGCTGAATTGCGCGCTGTTCTTGCCGTCATTGCCGATCTGGACCAATATAAAGTCATGCGCGCGGAACTCACCGTTGACGATTTTCAGGACTCGGTAGCAAAAAAGCTATTCATCATTCTGGAGGATTGTTTCAGAGAACAAACTGTATCGGTAAGCAGTATTCTGAATCACTGCGGCGACGAAGAAATGGAGCGGATGATTACACGCGTAATCTCTTCCGGGGAATTTTCCCAAAACAGCAGCCGCGTCGTACATGACAGTATACAGCTTATAAAACGGAACACATTGGAACGGAGGCGTGACGAACTTATGAACAGAATCAGGCTCTTTAATCCGGTAACCCCGAGCGATCAGCAGCAGCTCAACGAACTTCTTGCGGAAAAGATGGATCTCGACAGCAGGCTCAAACAGTAAAAAGACCAAAGGTGTCATCACATGGATCAAAAAGATCAGAAAATAGACCCTAACGTAGAAAAACTTCTGGAATATGCAAAGGCAAAAACAATCATAACATGGGATGAAGTAACGGATATGCTTGGACAGAATTTCGTTAATTCTCCCGAAATGGAAGCAGTGCTTCAGCTGTTTTCTGAAAACAAAATACAGATTGTCGAACCTGAAGATATTCTTACAGATGATGAGGAAGAAGAAAGCGAAGCTGATTCTGAGGACGACGATATTGTCGCGGCGGACGAGGAAGTGCCTCTTGAGGAGGAATCCGACGACGGCAAGAACGGTCCCGATCACAGCAAGCTCGTCAACAGCGACAAAGAATCAAACGTCGACGATCCTATCCGTCTGTATCTGCGCGAAATAGGCAAAGAAAATCTTCTTACGGCAGAACAGGAAGTCATTCTTTCAAAAAAAATGGAGAACGGCAAAAACATCATAAAGGATGTCATCAAGAACTCCGGCATTATGATACCTGAGTTTTTTGCCGTCGCCCAGAAAGCGTTTACACGGATAGACCCGCACGAGCCCGGCCGCCCGCGCAAGGAAATAAACGAAGAGATGGCTGAAAAACGCCGTCTGAAAAGCTGCTACAGCGAATATATCAAACCCGTACTGCCCGAAATGAAGCAGTACATGAACATAAAAAAGCAGCTTTTCGAATCCGATCAGTCGGCCGGAATTTTCGACAATCCGCAGCTTGTTTCGCTGCGGAGAAAAATTCAGCCGCAGCTGCAGAAAATAGACATTCAGACGGAAGAGCTCGACAAATTCAATCAGAAATTCCGCGACGCCTGCCAGAAGATCGACGAGTATCATCAGAAACAGGAAAAGAAGATGAAGGAGCTGCACGTTGCAACTCCATCGGAACTCCGCAGCATCGGACGCCGCATATCGATTCGTTCGGAGTCGCGGAAACTTGAAGACGAACTCGGCCTTACGACAGACGATACGCGCGATATCTACACGCAGATTCAGAAAATCGACCGCAAGCTCCACAGGCTTGAATACGAATTCGAGAACAGCGTTGAAGAAATTGTCGCGATGGGCAAGGAAATCGAACGCGGCTCAATCATGATGGAGCAGGCGAAGAACCGCCTCATCAACGCGAACCTCCGTCTTGTCGTTTCCATCGCAAAGAAATATACGAACAGAGGCCTGCAGTTCTTTGACCTCGTCCAGGAAGGGAACATCGGTCTCATCAAGGCTGTTGAAAAATTCGAATACCGGAAGGGATTCAAATTTTCGACATACGCCACGTGGTGGATCCGCCAGGCAATCACCCGTTCCATCTCGGATCAGGCCCGCACGATACGCGTCCCCGTACACATGATCGAGCAGATAAACAAAGTCGTGCGCGAATCCCGCCAGCTTATGCAGAAACTCGGACGCGAGCCGACCGACGACGAAATCGCACAGCAGCTCGGCTGGCCCGTTTCGCGCGTGAAGCAGGTTAAGAATGTCGCGCGGGAACCGATTTCGCTCGAGACGCCGATCGGCGAAGAAGAGGACTCTCTCCTCGGCGACTTCATCGAAGACAAGGAAGTCGAAAATCCTGCGTCTCAGACTGCGGAAACGCTGCTCAAGGAACAGATTCGTTCCGTCCTCGACACGCTTCCGCCGCGTGAACAGGAAGTTCTTAAAATGCGCTTCGGTCTTGAAGACGGCTATTCGCTCACGCTTGAGGAAGTCGGACTGTATTTTAACGTGACAAGAGAGCGCATACGGCAGATTGAGGCGAAAGCTCTCAGACGGCTCAGACATCCGCGGCGCGCAAACGGTCTCCGCGATTATATTGAGATCGGGCCGTGAGTTTCGTCCGCATCGGACAGCGGACAGTAAAAATACCGCGCAGCGTGTTTGTAGACACGACGCCGGTTTTATTATATAGTTAGATATTTAGCAGACATTTTATTAGCAAGGAATAGTTACCATGGTAATGACAGAGGTTTTCGACAAACTAAAAAGTCTTCAGGATATTCTTGTCAAAAAGTATGACCTTGAAAAGAAGATAGATGAAGCTCCGAAACAGCTCGGTTCTCAGGACGAACTGCTTGAACGGATGAAAAAGGAATTCATCAGCAAAAATACTGAATATGAAGCAGTAAAGGCAAAGGTCATGCAGCTGCGTGCCGATCTCGACGACGCGGTCAAATCCCGCGAGTCCGGCGAGAAAAGTATGGACAATATTACGACCCACCGCGAGTATGAGGCGCTCGACAAGCAGATTGCGGAGGCATCGTCAAAAGAACAGGATATCCGCAAAGAACTTCAGAAAGAGGAAAAGACACTCGCCGATTTGAACGACAATCTCAAATCGTACGAGACCATGATCAAATCACAGGAATCGGATCTTAACACGAGCAAATCATCTTTGAACAAGGAGCTCGATTCCTATAAAAGCGAACTTGCCGGGCTTGAGAAAAAAGAAGGTAAAATCGCTCCCGATCTTGATCAGGAAATCCTTTTTAAATTCCAGCGCATAATTCAGCGCAATACGGAAGGTATTGTCGCTGTAAAAAACGGCGTCTGCACAGGATGCCATATGATTCTTCCTGCCCAATTCGCCAACGAAGTGCGGAAAGGTGAAAGCATCCTGTTCTGCCCGTACTGCAGCCGCATTCTGTTCTATGAGGAAGCTGCCGAGGACGAACAGGAAAGTTACTTCAAGCTTGAAGATGCAGGCAGCCTCGCCGATCTCGACGACGAAGAGAACTACGATTCCGACGAAGAAGAAGACAGAGAAGAGGACACAATCTCCGAGGATGGAGAGAATGAGGAAGTCGACGACTCCGAAGAAGGAAGCGAGGGAGAAGACGACGATTCGGAAGATTCAGGGGAAGAGGAAGATTCCGAATCCTGAAGTGGTGTAATTTGACAGATGGGATATAACCGCGTCGTTTTGTCCTCATGGAAGGGCGGAACGATGAGGCGAAAGTCCGGGCTCCGCCGGAAAAAATGCCGGATAATGACCGGGCAGCATACGGAAGCTGTACATTTCCGAAAGGATTTGTGCAAAGCCCGTAACTGACAGACAGTGCAGCAGAAAATATACCGCGGACGGCTTCGCCGTACGCAAGGGTGAAAAGGCGGTGTAAGAGACCACCGTGCATCTGGTAACAGATGCAGCCTGTAAACCTCATTTGGAGCAAGATCAAGCAGCAGTTGCTTTTCCGGGCTTATACTGCAGGTAGATCGCTTGAAACACAGGGTAATCTGTGTTGCGGATAGATGGTTATGCCGGTGGCAACACCGGTAACAGAACCCGGCTTACAGTCCCATCTGTTTTTTTTATATAAACGGGAATAATGAAGCACAACATAGCTGATGACACTACTATTTTTAGACGGAAGAGCAGATTCGTACCATATCTCATAACGATTTTCTGCGTTGCTGCAGCTGTCGGCGTCGCTTCATTTTTCATATACCGCATAATCAGTAAAAAAATACACAGCGAATCGTCCGTTTCTACGCTCTATGCCCGGTGGAAAGGCTATGACTATGCAGGCGTGTACGAGACAAGCAAACGGATGCTTGAGCGTAAACCGTTCAACAATACCGCGCTCACATATCACGGATATGCGTCTTTTTATCTGGGCGTCTCTCAGCTTGATACGTCTACCGCACAGAATTACCTTGACGAATCGATAAACAATCTGCGCCTCGCCCTGCTGAGCGCAAGGAAACCGCTGAAACCCCAGCTTGAGTATATGCTCGGAAAAGCTTATTTCTACAAAAATACAATCTCGTCATATTATTATGCTGACCTTGCCGTAAAGTATCTGCAGATGGCGAAAAACGACGGTTACAAAGCCGACGACATACCGGAATATCTGGGACTCAGTTATGCTTCTCTTGATATGACGATGGACAGCATTTCCTCCTTTACCGAGGCGCTGCTTGTGCGCGAGTCCGATACGCTGCTGCTTTCGATTGCCGAGCAGTATTGCAAAGCGGGACAGAATGCCGCGGCGGAACAGTATCTTTTCCGCATTGTGAACAACTGCAAGGACGATACGCTTGTATTGAAAAGCCGCGTGCTGCTCGGCAACATTTACATCGATGAAGAAAAATACTCTGATGCTGAACAGGAATTTACAACAGTTTTGGGAAAAAACGAAAATTCTGCTGACGCGTACTATGGACTTGGTGTAATATATGAAAAACAAGGCGATCTGGTGAAGGCCCGTTCGGAATGGCGAAAAGCTCTCCGCATTCAGGTTAATCATCCCGGCGCTTTGAAGAAAATGGCTGATTATAAATAGTTTTTTTTCCGGGAGGATTATAATGAGTTTTTTTGACAATTTTTCGACCGACATAGGAATTGATCTCGGTACATGCAATACGCTGATTTACGTGCGCGGCAAAGGAATCGTTATAGACGAGCCTTCCGTCGTAGCTGTCGAAAAAGGAACAAAACGTATTGTGGCCGTCGGTTCGGAAGCAAAGAGCATGCTCGACAAGACGCCGAGCAATATCATCGCTATCAGACCGCTTGCCGACGGTGTCATTGCCGACATCGACAGCACTGAAAAAATGATAAAGTATTTTATCTCGAAAATCACACCGCGCCATCAGTTCTTTAAATCGACGCGGATGAAAATAGGCATTCCTTCGTGCATCACCGACGTCGAGAAGCGTGCCGTTATTGAAGCCGCGCTCAAGGCGGGAGCGAAGGAAGTCGAGGTCATTGCGGAATCGCTTGCAGCCGCAATCGGTGCGAAAATTCCGATTTATGAACCGGCCGGCCACATGATATGCGATATCGGCGGCGGTACAACGGAAGTAAGCGTCATTTCTCTGGGCGGGATGGTCATCACAAGCTCTATCCGCATAGGCGGCGATAAATTCGACGAAGCGATCGTGAAGCACGTTAAGAGCGTTCATAACCTTATCATCGGACAGCAGACTGCGGAGCGGCTTAAAATTCAGATAGGAAACGCTGCCCCCGACAAGAACATCGAAAAAATGGAACTCAAGGGAACTGACGCAATCACCGGTCTGCCGCGCCGTCTTGAAATAGACAGCGTCGAGGTACGCGAAGCGCTCAAGGAACCCGTCACGCGCATCGTCGAGGAAATCAAGAACACGCTCGGACATACACCTCCTGAACTCGCCGCCGATATTGTCGAACGCGGCATAGTCATGACGGGCGGCGGTTCAATGCTCAAGGGGCTTCCGAAACTTATTTCGAAGGAAACGGGCGTACCGGTCATTCTCGTCGAGCGGCCGCTCGAATGTGTCGCGCTGGGAGCGGGAGAAGCGTTCGAGCTGTTCAAAGACATGTCGACCGACCGCTCAATCTACGACAGCCTCAACGAATAGCAAAGACAGTTTCACATGGCAATGCGCGTAAGACTATCTTTTAAATTCAGATTTCCCGAATTTCTCCTCGTCATACTCATGCTTGCCTCGGGAGTGTGTCTCGGATTCAGTTCGGGAGGCTTTTTAGTTAATTTCAGCCGCATAGGATTCTCGATTATTTCAACGGTGGAGAAGGGCGTTTTCGCCGTTTCCGATACGGTGAAAAATACGTTCGGCGCCGTCAAAGAGCTTTCGGAATTGAAAAAAGATTACGACGAGCTTTCTAAAAAACTTGAAAACTATCAGCAGATGCAGCGCTCAAATGCCGAAATCAGAAAGGAAAACGAACAGCTCAAAACTCAGCTCGGATTCTCGCAGTCAGTCGAACAGAAAAATTTTCCGGCACAGATTATCTCGCGCGACGTGGACAAGCTGTATGCGTCGTTGACGATTAACAAGGGAAGCGCCGACGGCATTAATAAGAACATGCCCGTCATCGCGTATCAGAACGGCAATATCGGTCTTGTCGGAAAAATAGTAGAGGTCGGAAAGTTTACGAGCAAAATCATGCCGGTATACAGTCTGGACTGCACGATTTCCGCGCGCATTCAGAACACCCGCGACCTTGGCCTCGTTTCCGGTATGGGAACGGCCGACGAATCGTTGTCGATGAAGTATATCAAAAAGCGGGTGCTCAGCGAGCTTCATTTCGGCGACGTTATTGTTACTTCCGGCGAAAACGGGAATTATATGCGGGATGTTCCGCTCGGGACAATTTCCAAAATACGCGTACTTGATTACGATTCCTCTCTTGATATTGAGCTGATTCCCATTATTGATTTCTCGCGTCTTGAAACAGTAATAGTCGTGGACCAGAGCCGGACAAACGACGGGAAGGCGGCACAATGACAAAATCGTATGTGACAAGCATAGTAATCATATTCTGCACGGTGCTTATTGAAACGGCAATTCTTTCGAACATTTCCGTTCTGCCGGCCGTTCCCGATCTGCTTCTCCTTTGTACGCTTTACATAGGAATTCTCAACGGAAAAGCCGCAGGAGAAATAGCAGGATTTACCTCCGGCGTTTTTCTCGACTTTCTTTCGGGCGCACCTTTCGGATTCAACTGTTTGTACCGGACTGTTCTCGGATTCATCTCCGGACTGCTGGGCATATCGTTCAATTTCGAAGGCATACTCATGCCTGCCGTTGTCGGATTTTCGGGAACGTTTATAAAGGTGTTCTTTGTCTGGATTATTTCTCTGCTGTACCCGAACGTATCCGTGTTGTATCATGTGGCATCGGTGCCGTTCCTTTTCGAACTTGCGTGCAATACTGTTTTCGCACCGCTCGTTTTTAAGTTCTTGAGTCTGTTCAAATCGTCATTGTCGCTGAAGCCGGAGGATGATTAATAATATGTCAGGAGGTTTTCGCAGAGGTCCTTCAGGAAGCTCCTTTACCGAAAAAAATGTCCGTATTATTATACTCGCTGTTATTCTTGCCGCAGCGTTTGTTGTGTATGTATACCGGCTTTTTGCGATGCAGGTTATTCAGGGCGAACAATACCGCAAACAGTCGCGGACTATCTCAAGTCAGGTTAATATAATACCGGCGCAGCGCGGTGAAATTTTCGACCGCAATGCGAACATGCCGATGGTTATTAATACCGATTCGTTCGCAGTAGCCGTTACTCCGGGGGAAATTCCCGCAAAACAGTACGACACAGTTGCGACCCGTCTTGCCCTGTATCTCGGAATTTCAAAATTCGACATAGATAAAAAAATCCCCGTAAAATTACGCAGATCGTACACGCTCATAACAATCAAATCGAACGTGCCTTTCTCGGTTATTTCTGATATTGCGGAAAACAAAACGGACCTCCCCGGCGTATCGTGGGCTTCAAAGCCGATCAGGAATTACGTCGAAACGGGTTCACTTTCACATATCATCGGCTACGTCGGCGATATTACGCAGGAAGAAATGAACGTCATGTACAACAGGGGATACACTCAGAACAGCATCATCGGAAAGACGGGAATCGAAAAACAGTACGATTCGCTGCTGCAGGGAATTCCGGGGAGCGAAAGCCGTACGGTCGATGTCCGCGGAAGAATCATTTCGGATGCACCCGTCGTGACTCCGCCCCAGATGGGAAAAAATCTTGTCTTAACAATCGATTCGACAATCCAGACGCTGGCTGAAAAAACGCTTGGCAACAGGGTAGGGGCCGTCGTTGTTCTTAAGCCCGCAACTGGTGAGATTCTCGCGATGGTATCATATCCGTTCTTTGATCCGAATCTGTTCAATACGGATAACGCATCGTCGGAATATCTGAGCCTCGCAAACAGCCCCGACAAGCCCCTTCTGAACAGGGCAGTCAATGCGGCGTATCCTCCGGGGTCGACTTTCAAAATCATCATGTCGGCCGCCATGCTTCAGGAAAAGGCATTTCCCGCAAACAAAAAAATCGAATGCACCGGCAAACTGGTATACGGCGGACGCATATTTCATGATCACATCCCCGAACCAGGACACGGATGGCTTGATTTGAAGAACGGCCTTGCACAGTCGTGCGACATTTATTTCTGGACAATCGGACGGGATTATCTCGGAATAGACAAAATCGCGTCTTATGCAGACGAATTCGGACTCGGACAAAGCACTCAGATCGATCTGCCGAGCCAGTCGACGGGATTTATCCCGACTGCAAAGTGGAAGGAACGGCGCTACCACGAAAAATGGCTCGGCGGCGATACGATGTCCGCATCGATCGGTCAGGGGTATATTCTTGCAACTCCTCTGCAGATTGCCGACATGATGGCGATGGTATGCAACAGCGGGACCATTTACAAGCCGCATCTGCTGAAGGAAGTGCGCGATCCGGTGACAAACGCCGTCATTCAGGAAATAAAACCGGAAGTGCTCTTCAAATCGAGCATTGACTCGGATGTATGGAAAACAGTTCAGGAAGATCTCCGTTATACGATTACCGACGGTACACCGGCGTATCCGATGCACAATAAAATTGTACAGAGCGCCGGAAAAACGGGTACCTCCGAAGTTGCCCAGTATAAAGACAGCTGGCATTCATGGATGGTCGCATATGCGCCGTATGATGCTCCGGTAGAAGATCAGGTAGTTGTTGCGACACTCGTAGAGGCGGTCAATCCGTGGGAATGGTGGGCTCCGTACGCTACGAACATCATTATTCAGGGAATTTTCGCCAATCAGACGTACGAAGAAGCGACAACTGCTCTCGGTTTTCATTATCTGCTCAAAAACGGCAACAGACAGGAGTGACGCCGACATGAAAATAAAAATTTTTGAAGTCTTCGATTACGTTCTTTTTGCCTGCGTGCTTATTCTTGTCACAATGGGCATCGCTTTTATTTATTCTTCGGGAATAAACTCTGAAGGATCGCTTGTAACAAACGAATATATCAAGCAGATAATCTGGGCGTCGTTCGGCATCATCATCATGATTTTATCTTCGCTGCACGATTATAATAAATTCGAGCGGTATTCGCAGAATCTTTACATAGGTCTTCTTGCAGTGCTTTTGTATACATGTCTGTTCGGCCGTTACGTAAACGGAGCACGAAGCTGGCTCGGAATAGGCGATTTCGGAATACAGCCGTCGGAATTCGGAAAAATCGTCTTTATTGTTTTTCTGGCGCATTATCTCTCGGAAACGAAAAACGGGAACCAGCTCAAACGGTTTTTTACAGCAATAGGAATTCTGATTCTTCCGGTCGGTCTGATTCTTGCACAGCCCGATCTCGGAACGGCAAGCGTCTATATTCCGATTTTTCTTGTAATGTGTTTTATGGCAGGAATCCCCAGCCGATATATAGTATTCATACTGGGAATCGGTATAGGAACTATATTTCTTACGATTATTCCTGTATGGAACATCGTGATAGCGAAGAACAGTTTTGCAGTCATAGGTGCGCTTACGATGCCGAAACTCCGCCTGTTTTTTATCATGGCGACTGCACTCATCACGGTAATAGGCGTTATAGGACTCAGATACCTGCCCGGGAAAAAATATTTCTACTGGATTTCATACTCTTTCCTGATTCTGACGATTTCGCTTGTCCTTTCATTTGCAGCCGGTAAAGTTCTCAAGGATTATCAGATAAAACGTCTTATTGTGTATATGGATCCTTCAATCGATCCGCTCGGAGCGGGCTGGAATATTATTCAGTCAAAAATAGCCATCGGTTCCGGAGGTGTCTTCGGGCGGACGTTCCTGCACGGTACTCAGAGTCATTACCGGTTCCTGCCGCAGCAGAGTACCGACTTTATTTTCAGCATTCTGTCCGAGGAAATCGGGTTCGTCGGCGGATTATTTGTGTTCGTTCTGTATGCGGTTATTATGCTGCGCACTCTGAAAATCATGCGCAACTCATCAAGCAGCTTCGGGTGCTACATTGCATCGGGAATACTTGCCATGTTTGCGTTCCATTTCTTTATCAACGTCGGAATGGTTATGGGAATAATGCCGATTACCGGCATACCGTTGCTGTTTCTGTCGTACGGCGGTTCATCTTTATGGACTGCCATGATCTGCTGCGGAATACTGATGAGCATCAATTACCGTAAATACGACAAGTAAAGCAGGCAGAAACGGGAGAAAAAAACACCAGGGAAGTTTTTTTTCGTATTTTATAACATCTTGTAATGTATATTCTGTCTACCAATGCATATATTCCACTCTGCCTGAGTGTCTCTGCCCCGTGCTGCGGCAGGTGGCCGGCCGGCATATCACACACGCAGACACCACTGCGAATACGACTATGCAATTTTGTCCAATTTTTCGCGGATGAATTCGCTCTTTTCCTTGAGTCCGATTTTTCCGAGCTTGAGGAACATCATGTTCGGATGCGTCGGATCGAGCGTTACAGAACCGGCGCTTTCTTTTATGAGACGCAGCACCTTATCGACCGATATGTCCGAAACCTTCGAAAACGAGACAGCCACGACTCCCTGATGTTCCTTGATTGAACTTATGTTGAGTTTTCTGCACAAAATGCGTATCTCTGCAAGAGACAGCAGGCTCGACACTTCGTCCGGCACGGGCCCGAACCTGTCGCCCAGTTCGTTTATGACGCTTCCGAGTTCATCATCCGTCTGAATGGAGGCGATTTTCTTGTAAATTTCCATCTTCGTCTGCGTATTCTGTACGTATGAGTCGGGAATGAATCCCGTATATTCCATTTCCATGAGTACTTCGTTCTGCGCTTTATAATCCTTCTGCATGGTCAGGCGCTCAACGGCCTCGTTGAGCAGTTTCAGATACAGTTCGAAACCGACCGAATAGACATCGCCCGACTGGTCCTTTCCGAGCAGATTTCCTGCGCCGCGGATTTCCATGTCCTTCATGGCAATCTTGAACCCGCTGCCGAGCTCGGTGAAGTCGCTTATGACCTGAAGACGCTTCATCGCAACTTCGGACAGCGACACGTTCTGCGGATAAAACAGATACGCGTACGCCTTACGGTCGCTGCGGCCGACTCGTCCGCGGAGCTGATAAAGCTGAGACACGCCGTACATGTCGGCCCGGTCGATTATTATTGTGTTCACGTTCGGAATGTCTATTCCGTTTTCAATAATCGTAGTCGCGACGAGCACGTGGAATCCCCCCAGCTTGAAACGGCGGAATATATCGTCGAGCTGCTCGCTCGTCATCTGTCCGTGCGCCGCATCGATGAGCATTTCGGGAAGCAGCTGTTCGAGTTTGCGGCACGTATCCTGAAGCGATTCGACCCGGTTATGCAGGTAAAACACCTGGCCTCCCCGTTCCACTTCCCGCCTGACTGCAGCAGCAACGCGTACGTCGTTGTACGGCTCTATCACCGTTTCTATGGACTGACGGTTCTGAGGAGGCGTCGTCAGTAAACTCATGTCCCGTATTTTGAGCAGGCTCATGTGAAGCGTGCGCGGAATCGGAGTTGCAGACAGTGCAAGACAATCTATATTCGTCCTCATTTCCTTAAGCTTGTCTTTATCCTTGACGCCGAAACGCTGCTCCTCGTCGATTATCATAAGCCCGAGATTTCTGAATACGACGTCCTTCTGGATAATCCTGTGCGTACCTATCAGTATGTCGACTTCTCCGGCAGCAAGTTTTGCAAGCGTCTTCTTCTGTTCCGCAGGAGACACGAACCGAGACAGCTGTGCGATTTTTACGGGAAAATCACGGAAACGGTCGAGACACGTTTCATAATGCTGTTCCGCCAGAATCGTCGTCGGCGCAAGAAACGCTACCTGTTTTCCACCCATGACGGCTTTAAATGCGGCGCGCATGGCGATTTCCGTCTTGCCGTATCCGACGTCTCCGCACACAAGACGGTCCATCGGCACGGGTTTCTCCATATCGCGCTTTACTTCCTCGGAGACGGATGCCTGATCGGGCGTATCTTCGTACGGAAACGCCGCTTCGAACGAAGCCTGCCACTCAGTATCCTTCGGAAAAGGAAATCCGGGAGAAGCTTTGCGCCGCGAATATAAATCGATGAGTTTCTGTGCAAGGTCTTCCACCGCCTTCTGAACTTTATTTTTTCTGTTTTCCCAGTTCTTGCTTCCGATGCGGTCGATTTTCGGTGCTTCTCCCTCGCTCCCGATGTACCGCTGGACCATATTCACCTGTTCGATCGGAACAAACGCATATTCACTGTCGGCATATTCAAGTTTTATGTAATCGCGCTCGTTTCCGGCGGCCTTCACGCGCTCAATACCGCGGAAAATTCCGATTCCGTATTCGACGTGAACGACGTAATCGCCAGGATTGAGCTCGACAAACGTGTCTATCGCCGCACTCTTCACTTTATGAAGCGATTTCGGCACGTAGCGCCGCCGGCCGAAAATCTCATTCTCCTGTATTACGAGCAGCTTTATGTCGGGGACAGAAAATCCCTCGGAAATTGCTTCAGGAAGAACGGTAACGGGATTTAAATATTCGGGCGACGTATCTTTCACGGACGGATCGTCCGTATCTTTCGCGCCCGTGTAGTCCCGGAGGATTTCCTTTATACGGAGAGACTGATTTTCTCCGTCTGCAAAAATAAAAATTTTCCAGTCGTCTTTCTGCAGCTTGCCGAGTTCATCCTTGAGAAAATTAATATTGCCGAAAAAACTGCGCGCAGGTTCGCAGGAGAAAACAATATCGGATGACGCGTCGTCGCCGGCTGAGTTGTCATCGCCTGTATCAGAAAGCTGTGAAAGTGTACGAAAAAATATACACCTTGAGAAAGTTTTTATCATTTTCCGGAAATTCATCACCATTTCTGACGGCGGCAGTACGGGAAGTTCGGCACGGGAGCGACGGTACATTCCTCCGTATTCGCGCGAAATGCTTTCCTCTGCGTTCACAAGCCGGTCGTAATCAAAAAAGAATACCGGCGTATTTTCACTTATATAGTCTGCGATTGAATATTTTCTGTCCCAGAGAACAGGGTAAAAAAGCTCCTCTCCTTCCGTCTCTCTTCCCGCTTCCAGCTCCGCAATCATGTCCGCAAGTTTCTCTTTTGCCGCACCGGTAAACGGCAGGTGTACGCTGCTGTCGTCTTCAGACTGATTTCTCTCTTCGTCTCCCGACACGGCTGTCGATTCGTAGTCGGCAAGTCTTTTTCGCAGTGTGTCCACAAGAGCCGTATCCCATATCACTTCTTTCATCGGCACAACGAGGACGCTTTCGAGCGTTCCCGTTGTGCTCTGCGTCTCCGCATCGAACGACCTGATATTTCCGATAGTGTCGAAATCGAAAATAATGCGTACGGCAGAATCGTCTCCCGGCAGGAAAATGTCGAGCACTTCGCCGCGCAGGCTGAACTCACCGCGGACAGACACTCGCGGAACGCGCATAAAACCGAGCGACGCGAGCATTTCCGCAGTCTTCACCGTGTTTATCTGCTGCCCTTTTTCGAGCCGGAACGTATGGCTGCGGAGATGTCCGGGAGGCGGAAGCGGAGACTGAAACACGCGCTGCGTAAGTATAAAGATGCGCGGCCGTTTTCTGAGCGGGGCGCTTATGTCCGAAACTGCAAGCTTTGCAAGGGCAGCCGCGCGTTCGCCGAATACGGCCGCACCTTTCGCAGCGGGCCGGTAGGGTATCATACCCCACCACGGAAGAACGACTGTTTCCGCTTCCGGAAAAACAGTCGCAAGGTCCGCGGCGAGGCTGTCCGATTCGTGCTCGCCCGGAACGACAATCACTGTATCGTACGAATGAGAATCGAACGTACGGATTTCCGCTTGCGGCCCTTTTTTCCCTGTTGTATACTGGAAAGACAGAAAGGCCCGCTGTGCGGCCTGCCGGCAGTACTCGGCGGTAAAATAGCTGTACATCGCTCCCTGCAAACCGCGTACTGTCGCGGGAAATCCGCAGGAATCGTCCGAAAGGGCCGCGATACCGTTCCTCATTTCCGGCCAGGAGCGGATAAGTGCTTTAATGGAATTTGCTGATAATGTATTCATCAATTTGTCCGATAATTAAAGAAAGGTGTTGTTTTAAACATATATACCTTGCTGGAGAACTACATTGAAACGTAAAATTTTTTTGATTATATCATTTTTAGCGTTGTTTGGACAGGCTTTCTATGCACAAACAGAAAATACTGCTCCGTACAATACTGCATCTGTCTCAATAAAATTCTACGACAGAACAATGTATTATCCCGGAAGCGCTGATACAAATCCCGTTTTTGTGCATATTACGGTAAAAAACACCGGGACCGATACGCTGCGCTTTAAGTTGGCCGACGACCGTGCGTTCAGCGTCGATTTTAATGCCTATACGATAAAAAACGCGCAGCTTCAGCAGACCCAGTCGTTAATCAGAAAGCGGACGACGAATCAGACAGTTTATTTCCGCGAAATTTCACTCGAAATCGGAGAGGAATATTCGTTCGTCGAAAATCTCAAGGATTATCTCGACGTGACTGAACCGTCGATTTACTATGTTGAACTCAATTTTTATCCGGCGCTGTATAAATCAAAAGACATTAAGCTGACTTCCAACCGTCTTACGCTTGAAGTACGCCCTTCTCCGTCCGCGGCGGCGGCTTCAATTCTTCCCGTTAAGGCCGATACGGCGGAGATTCTTAAACCTGAGGAAATATCCCCGGACAAAGTCGTCGAGCAGACAATCATTGCAAGACAGAAATCATTGTGGAATCAGTATTTTCTGTATATGGACGTCGAATCGATGCTCGAACGGACGCCCTCCTCGAAACGGAAATTCCGCAGCGTTTCCGCCGACGAACGAGAACGCATGATCGAAGCGTATAAATCGGACCTGATGGAAGCCCGCATCGACGGCGATATAGTCGCTGTTCCTGAAAAATATCAGATCGAGAAGACTGTTTATTCCCAAACGGAAGGGACTGTTCTTGTTACCGAATGGTTCAACAACCGCACGTATTACGAAAAGAAAAGTTACACGTATAAACTACGTCAGCGCGACGGTATCTGGCAGATTTACGATTACACCGTTGTCAATCTGGGGACGGAATGAAAGCTGTAATTATCTCGGATGACGACGACGTCATCGGTAAAATCAACAACGTACTCACGGCGCGTAATTTCGACACGATAATTTACCGCTGGCTTCTCAAGGCTCTGGACAACGTTGAAGAAATACGGCCCGATGTCGTCGTCATCAGCACATGTGATTATCCGCGCCACTGGAAGACGTTTGCGCAGTTCGTAAAGAGCGGAATAGGCGGAACCGAACCGCAGATAATTCTCTATACGCCCGCTTTTTTCCCCGCCAGTGAGACGGAAAAAGCTTCAATGCTCGGAATAAAGGGAACATTTTCGTCCGTAGATGAAGCGGGCCTCGAACGATTTACCTCGATATTAAATGCGGACAAAACGACGATTGCGACTCCGCAGTCGGGAAAAAATGCGGAACCTTCCTCTGTCCCTGCACAAAAAAAACAGTACGGAATGATTTTCACGCATCCGAAGACTGAGGCGTTTGTTACCGGTACGGTCCTTTCGTACGACGGTGAACGAATTGAATTTGCACCGGATGTTCCGCAGCTTGCAGAAAGGCTGGCTCCCGGCGACCATATCAGCGAAGTATCGCTAAAAACCGGCAACAGCTGTTCATACTCCTCTGCCGATATTGTCAGTACGGGAAAAACGATTCTGCTGAAAGTCGGTGAATAACTATGAAGACAAAAAAACAGCATGCGAAATTTTTCTGTGAAAACTGCGGAGCCGAAGTTTCCGAAAATGCGCGCGTATGCAGATACTGCGGACGTTTTTTTTCTTCCGTCCGCTGCCCCCGCTGCGGCGTGTCGGGGCCGGCATCGATGTTCGACAAAGGGTGTCCCAACTGCGGTTACGCAATGAACGATACGCAGATTATTTCGTACACAGCGAAGGACGGCGATGAGGTGAGAAAACATCTGTCGTCTTCCGAAAAGAGAAAACTGAAAACCGCATTCAACAGCTACCGCAGCAGGAATCAGTCGGCGGTACCGGGCGACAGTTCGCTTCCGGCATGGATATATATTATTACGGCGTGCATTCTTGCCGCCGTGCTCGCCGCGGTCTTCAGCTGCATAAAATGATGGTGTTCCGCGACGGAAGTGTTATCCGGCGTCTTGACCAAGGCGATGCTTTCTGATAGTATATCAACATACTGATTAATAAGCCCGGATGGTGGAATTGGTAGACACGCTAGCTTCAGGTGCTAGTGAGCCACGCTCATGGGAGTTCAAGTCTCCCTTCGGGCATTTTCAGACCGTAGAAATACGGTCTGTTTTTTTTATGCGCCGCCGCTGATTGTAAATACTGTCTTTTCGCCTGTAAGCGGATGCGGAAAACAGAGCGCACTCCCTTCAAACTGCAGCGTACGTCCTTTCCCGCAGCGGGAATTGTACAGTCTGTCTCCGAGTACGGGAAGTCCCACCCATGCAAGATGACAGCGGACCTGATGCCGGTACCCGGCGGTAATGCGGCAGCGCACGGTGGCTGCAGTTTCTTCGACGCTCACGATTTCTATTTCCGTGCGGTATATCGTATTACCGCCCTTTCTGCATGCAGCTGTTCCCGATTCGGACGTTACCGGCCGCACCTGTCCGCGCCCTGCTCCGAACGGTCGGAAAGCGGACTCTGCCGTCGTTTTTTCACCTGATGCAATAGTGAGGCTGCATGGCACCGGCGGAAAGCCCCCGAGTTCAACCGCGTTGTTTTTATTAGGAAGACAGACAACATCGTACGTCTTTTCAAAACTGCCGTTCCGCTGCGATTCGTTCAACGCATCGTACGACTGCTGGGTCGACGCAATTACAAGAAGCCCGCATGCGTCGTTATCGAGCCTGTGGAGCAGACCGTGCTCTATTTCCTTCCTCCCCCTGACGCCGGAAAGCTCAGGGAACAGCAGGCAGGCACGACAGAACGCGCTGTCACTGTCGCCCGGTACGAGGGGTGCGGACGGCATCCCGTGCGGTTTATACAAAACAACAAACGGATCATGCGCTGTCGGCGCATGCAGTATTTTTATTCCGACCGCACTCATCTTTTATCCTCCGGGACTATCCGGGGATATTTTCGTTTCAGAATTTTAATAACTTCCGTAAAGCGCTCGGGAACAGCCGCGCGGAAAATCGTGAATTTCCGCTTCCCGGGAAGTCTCACAATCAGTTCGCGGGCATGAAGCATAAGTGTTGCGCCGGGAAAAAGTTCGTCCTTTTTTCCGTAAACGGCGTCGCCGAGAATCGGACAGCCTATATACTTCATGTGCACGCGTATCTGATGCGTCCGCCCGGTCTTGAGGCGTACCCGCACGAGCGAATAGTTTCCGTAGCACGCCAGACAATGGTACAGCGTACGTGCGAATTTACCGTCCTCCGTATCCGTCACGGCCTTATAACGCTTGCGGTTCTTCGGGTCGCGTATGATTCGCGTGCGGATATCTCCGGCAGCTGCCGGAGGACGTCCTTTTACGATCAAAATATATTCCTTACGCAGCCTGCGCAGTTTAAACTGCGTCTGGAGCCATTCTTCAGCTTCTCTGTTTTTCGCGGTAATAATAACACCCGACGTGTCTTTGTCGAGGCGGTGAACTATTCCGGGCCGCCGCGCAGCAAGTATTTCGGAGGCAGTACCGTCTTTTATCTGCGCGACAGATTTCCTGTCCCAATGGTACAAGAGGGCGTTTACGAGCGTGCCCGTCCAGTTGCCGGACGCAGGATGCGTCACCATGCCCTGTCTTTTATTAACGACAGTAACGTCATCGTCTTCGTAAATAATATCAAGGGGGATGTCTTCCGGACGTATGTCGTCGGGAATGTTGTCTTCCCATTCTATGTCTATCTGATCGCCTGCTTTTACCTTAAACGAGATTTTTTCACGTTTTCCGTTGACAAGAATTTCGGAAACCCCGGCTTTCAGCTTTGAACGGTTCATGCCGTTCGGAAGGGATGCAATATATTTGTCAAGCCGTATGGAATCGGAAAAGCCGTCAGGCACTCTGGTACTGAAAAACGGCATCGTTTATTCTCCTGCCGCGTCGCTTTCTTCAGCACCGTTTCCAGCCGCATCCGTTGTTCCGCCGTCTCCGCCGTCTCCGCCGTCAGGAGGCGGCGGAGGAAGCGACAACTGAACAGCGTCTTCATCCTGTTCAATCGGTGTAATCTGAATCGGTCCCGTGTTTTCACGCAGAAGCTTCTGTTTTTTAATATTACGCTTTACAATGCTGACGATAAGGTCCGTGAGACCGATGCCCACGCTGATACCTATCGCTGTAAACAGGATTGTCTTCTGCTCATCTTCCGTATAACTTGAAGTTTTTGAAAACGGATTCGGAAAATAATCGGATGAGAAATCGTGCTGGCAGTACCGCACAAAGGAATATCCGAATGTTGCGTTCAACGTCACGAACGGCATAGCGCCTAAAGTTATTATTTCCGCGCGGCGGGCGTCTTTCATAAACTGCGGAAATTCGTCATCGGTATACGGTTCCGGCGTCGTAGTCGTCGAGTCGTCGGCGTAGGACGGCAGCACAATCGTACAGGCGCAGATAAGAATCAGTATCTTCCGCATCAGTTTTTTCATGCCGCCGGATACTCCCTTTCTCCGAATATTGCGGTTCCTATGCGCACTTCCGTCGAACCTTCCGCAATCGCTATGCGGTAATCGCCCGACATCCCCATAGAAAGCGTTCCCAGAGCGAACTGCGGAAATTCACGCCTGAGCTGTTCCGCAGTTTTGCGCAGTCCGGCAAACGACGCATGTATTGCTTTTTCGTCCTGCGTAAAGGGCGCCATCGTCATAAATCCTGAGGGGAGTACATGAGGTGATTTACCTTCGGCACAATATTTTACTGCTTCCTGGAGGCTTTCGTATGAAGTAAATCCTGATTTTGATTCTTCACCGGTGTGATATTCGAACAACACCCGTATCGTTTTGTTATTCAGCAGAGAGTATTTCTCTATTTCCTGAATAAGTTCCAGTCTGTCGACCGATTCAATGCACGAACATATTTTTACTGCGCGGCCGACTTTGTTCTTCTGCAGTGTGCCGATGATGTGAAGTTCTGTTTCGGGGTGCGCTTTGCAGATTTCCTCAAACTTTGAGCACGCCTCCTGCACGCGGTTTTCTCCGAACATTGTCTGTCCGGCGTTCAGTGCGTCTACGACCGACTGCGCGGGATGGAATTTGCTTACTGCCAGAAGTTTCACGCTTCCTTCCGCTCTTCCCGATAAGCGCTCTGCATCGGAAATCGATTTTTTTATTTTTTCGAGATTTACTTTGACGTCAACGCTTTTCATAGCTGTAGTATACCAGCATTCAATATGTCAGACAACTCCAGCAGTTTCCCTATGCTGAGCGATTCTGCGCGCAATGAAGGGTCAATGCCGGCTTTTTCAAGAGCGTACGCGGTTTTATCTCCGTCCGCCAGAAACATAGTCAGATTGTTCCTGATATTTTTCCGCCGCGATACGAAAAGCGCGCGCTGCATTTTCATGAACAGCGCTTTGTTTGCACAGCACGGAAAATCAGTTTTCCGCGTCAGAATGACGGCGCGCGAATCGACGTTCGGACGGGGCCAGAAATTTCCTCCGGCCAAATCCATAAGCGGCTGAACGTCATATGCCCACTGACACAATATGGAAAACGACGAATAGTCGCCCGTGCCGGGCTGTGCCGACATGCGCTGCGCAACTTCCTTTTGAACCGTAACCACAGCCCTGTCGAAGCGCACATCCTGTTCGATTGTATCTGCAATGAGTGCGGCCGCAATATTGTACGGAAGATTTCCGAAAAAGCGCTGCGGAGTTCCGTCCTTTTCCAGAACTGTTTTCCATGTCTTGAGTACATCGCCTTCTATAATCCGAAGGTTCCCCTGCCGCAGATACTGCGCAAAGAATCCGTTAAGCATTTTCACAAAACCTCTGTCTATTTCAAAGACGGTGGCGTTTGCTCCGCGCATGAGAATTTCTTCCGTCATCGAACCGAGTCCCGGTCCCACTTCCCAAACGCTCATGCCGCCGGAAACGTCGAGCGAATCAGTAAGTCTTTTCCGCGCAGCTCCGTTTATTAAAAAATTCTGTCCGAATTTTTTCTGCATCGACATTCCGCTTTCGTCAAGCAGAGCCTTTAACGCCGCCGGTGAATTATAATCTGGATGGTTCATATTTATTCCTTAACTAACGGGTTGCTATTCCCGGTATACGGGCGAATGCCGTAACGAGCAT
Source organism: Treponema sp. UBA4873 (assembly GCA_002399405.1). Lineage (GTDB taxonomy): Bacteria > Spirochaetota > Spirochaetia > Treponematales > Treponemataceae > Treponema_D. Next base: position 88,945 of record DHDP01000012.1, read on the forward strand.
TTTTATAACGGCGTATATGCCGTTCATGACAGCCCCCGCCGGAACAACGAAGATTGGAAAAACAAGACAAAGCACAATGCAGAAAAGGCCCGCGTAAATAAACAGCGTAACGAGCGGAGACACAACGGTAGACGCAAGTATTCCGCCCGGCATGAATGTTCCGAACAGTTTGAGCGACACAGGCGCAGTCAGCGTCTGTGCGGCAGCCGATGCTGAAATGCCGGACGAAACGCATCCGGGCAGTATGTGCGACAGTTTACCGTTGATTAATTCTCCGAACACGAGAATTCCGGCGAGCGCTCCGTACGAAAGCATGAACGCGGCGCTCGTACAATCAACCGGAGCAATAACAGTGTGACAGAGAAACGATGCGCACAGCACCGTCATCATGCTGACGTTCTTTATGCCGCAGAACGACAGCATCATCATGCCGATGCTGCAGAGAAGAGCGCGGAACAGGGAAGGAGAAAATCCCGCGAACCACACAAAAAACAAAACGGCGCATGCCTGAAAAACGTACGCAGTTTTTTTCCCGCATACACTGCTGCCCGCCGAAACGGCAAGTCCCGAAAAAATAGAAAGGTGCATTCCCGACAACGCCAGAATATGCGACAGTCCTGCATTTCTGAATGCATCCGCGGCCTGCCCCTCCGTATATTCCCTGATCCCTGAAAGCAGCGCAAGAAGCAGCCCGCCTGCCGCCCCCCACGCGTACATAAGCCGTCTGAACTGCAGACGGCTCAGCGCGCGCGCGTGCGCAATTTTTCCGCCCGGCGTATCGGGAAACTCCAAAGAATATCCTTTATCGGCAAAAAAAACACCGTCGCTTCCTGCTCTGCCGGACAGCGCTGCAGGCGCTCCCGTTTCACAGATAAGAGCGCCGCTTCCCCTGCTCGATGAATACAGCTTTCCCGGAAAATAAGCTTCTGTCATTCTGCCGTCGAGCATGACGGTGAGTACACCCGAACAGGTACTCGCAATTCCGTCCGCAGTCTTAACAAATTCCGGTTCAAACGATGCGGCGTATTTCTGTGTTTTTGAAAGTTTTACCGGATTTGAAACTATTCTTCCTTTCATGAAAACAACCGACGAAAACGGCACTGCGGCGCCGAATTGTTTTCTGTTTTTCATCGGAATACCGCAATACACTGCCGCAGCGCAGACCACAGCTGCGCAGACGAGAGGATTTTTTGCTGTTTTACAAATCACCATTTAAGCCTCGCGAGCGCATCGCGGGCGGCGGCTATGACATTCTCAGGATAATCAACGTACGTGACATATAACAGAGAATCGAATGAAGACTTGTCGCCGATCGCACCGAGCGCATTGATTACGGCAAGCACGGCTTTATCGCTCACTTTCGTTCCGGCTTCAGTCTGCTTGTTCAACTCCGTCAGATAAGACGAAAGCACCTGAGAACTGTCCATAGGTGCGACGGCTGCCGTTCCGTTCACGACTTCGACGAATTCGTCGTCTGTCATTACACCCGCAGTATATTCGCGTTTCGCAAGGTTGAAGAATGAAATCATCACTGCGGACGAACGAGTCCACTTGAGCTGCGAAATAATGCGCATGGCGTCGAGCTGAAGACCTACCGTCTCTTTCGTCACTGACGAAGAGTTGTCTGCTATATATATCGTCTCGGAAAGTACATTTTCGGCGATTTCTGCTTTAAAAGATGCGGAAGTCTGGTTTCCCTTGCAGAGGAGCTCAAACAGTGTCCGTATGGTTTTTGTATTTCCTTCCTGAATAATGCCGATTATCTGGGGAACGGATTTGTCCGCAAGAAGCGCAAGCGCGTTGTTCATTTCGTTCTCATACTGCGGCCATTTCTTCTGCATCATACAGCCGTAAATGACAGTAAAAGACTGACTGTCGCCTATCGTCCCGAGCGTATTGAGGACGGCTTTTACCACGCCGTTGTCGGGCTCTGTTCCGCCGTTCTGCAGAAAGTCGTTGAGCATCTGAACGAAAGAATCGAGCCGGACCGAATCCCGGAGCATCGTCACCTTGCTGAGAACGGCAATCCGGACCGTATCTCCCGTAAAACCGGTGAACAGACGTTTGAACTTTTCGACGAGACTATCCTTTCCGCTCTGATCATAAGCTGCGACGCTCACGGACGGCAGCGCAAGCACGCCCGCGACTGCAAGTCCGTCAAGATCGCGGTCGTCACCGAGCTCCGCTTTATTTGCGAGTGCAAAATCGATCGCCGCGACAGCAAGACCGGACGCCTCGCTGTCGGAGGCCTCGCGGACCGCCGCGGTTTTGTCGCTTATATTCCCCTTAATAAATTTTATCCGGCTGCTGTCGGCCGCAGACAATACACATATACATGCTGCGGAAATTATTAACATAGCTGCAATACGTTTTTTCATTCATACCTCCGGCTGCTGTCAGCCGCGTTCAGTGTGTCGTCCGAAACCGTCTCTCCGGCACCGGCAGCTGCGTCCACTGAATATGCCTGATTTTCCTGCGTCAGATTCGGCAGAAAATCATCAGTCGTATTCTGAGTTCCCGGCTGCTGCTCCGGTTTCTGCTTTTTACCGACGTCTTCGTTTTTTTTATTATCTTCATCGCTGCTCTCGTTCTGATCTTCATCAGTAAGGGAAAGCGCATCGTAAATTTCCTTTTCCTCCTGCGGCATAATGTTGTATACAAAGCTGAGGACCTCGTTCTTCATCTGCGGCTCAATGTGGATGCATTCGAAATGAAGACGCGACTGATTGATAGTCCTGTTGTATTCGATCGTGCGGACAATGCCGAACATAATAATAAGTTTGTCCTCAATCGTGAACTGAAGTTTCATCTGAATGTTCGGCACACCTTTTCCGCCGATACGGACCATTGCACCCGACTCTGAAATGTCCTCCATGAGACAGCGGTACCCCTGCCCGGTTTCAACCGCGTTGTAATCGATCACGCGGTCCCTGATGATAAACAGACTCGCATAAATCCTGCATTTTGCACGCACGCTGTTGCGTTTCTGCGTGCGGAGCAGTTTGTCGGTATGGCGCAGATACAGCGACGGTTTACCCAGAAACAGACCTTCTCCCTGAACTGTCGTATCGAAGACATACATGGCGTCACCTTTGCGCCACAGATACACGCTGATTGTCTTTCCGATCCAGTCTTTACCCTCTACCGGGATCATGCCTTTCTGCGTCGGAACGCTGATTGTCAATTCCCGTGCATTATTGACGATGCGTGAAAAAAAGACGCCCTTTCCCGGAAGGATGATTCTGAGGCGCTGTTCCATGGCGAGTGAATGAGTCGATTCGATTCCTTTTTTTTTGTCGGCCTCTTTTTCTATCTTTGTGCGGTACGAATACAACTTTGCAAGCAGACGCTGAGAGTCGGGGGAATTCAATTTATTTTTCTTATCAGCATCGGATTTTATCTGCGAAATGCATCCTGTCAGCGACGGAAGCGACCAGTACAGTGAAAGCGGCTGTTTAATATTGCAGACTTCCGCTGTTTTCCAGAGCAGCCTGATTTCCGAGAAAGTAAATTTCGAATCAAACCCCGTCAGAAAAAAATGTATTTTATCCTGATAAATCCGGCAGAGTTTTACTGCAACGGCGACAAATACCGCTGCAATTACTATTCCCACAATGTACACAAACGCCTCAATATTATATACTTTATCACAAGTCTCTGTTTTTTCATAGTGCACCGGTTATGGATAAAAAATCATTCACGGACATGCTGTTTTTTCTCTTTATCTTCTGCCTCGTCATTCTGCCTCCATTGTTCGTGCGGAACGCGTCGCCTGAAATATTCACCGCCTGGTCGTTTCCGTTTCAGCAGCTTCTTTACGCATACGCGGCAGGAATGATTCTCCGTTTTTTTTACATGAAAAACGGACAAAAAAAAGAACGCAGCAGTGCAGTAAAAAGAATCACCTTTTTTATCAATTCAGGATACACGCTCGTTACGTTCGGTTCGCTCTGCGTCATTGCCGCAGGTACGGAACTTTTATTCCACCTCAGCGGATTGCAGCCGTCCGTAACCTCAGTGCGTCCGTCATCCGCAGTACAGTATCTTTTCTGCGTTCTCGACTTTGCATTCGCGTCATTTTTCGAGGAAGTGCTGTACCGGCTGTATCTTCCCGACATGCTCCGCAAATACGCCGCATACATCCCCCGTCTTACTCCCCGGGCGGCGGCAATCATCAGCGAGAGCCTGTCGGTCGCTCTTTTCGCGTTTGCACACCGGTATCTCGGCGCCGCATCTGTAATAAACGCGGCCCTTGCCTGCGTCGCTCTGCGGATATGCTGCAGAAAAAGCGGTTCCGTCTGGACAAATACGGCGGCGCATTTCGCCTACAACATACTCTCTCTGATTCTTTTCACCGCAGTCTGATCAGTTCCGAGAAGGAGGAAACAGTTCTTCGATTCTTCCGAATGTCCAGCTGCTCACCGTGACTGCGTAGTTGTAATCGTATTCTTTACCGCTCAGCGTGTCGGTAAAAGAATATGCAAGCACCTTCCCCTCGCCGGCTTCATACACCCGTATATGAACGTACAGTCCGTCGCCGCACTCTGCTTCAATCGTATACAATTGTTTTCCGTCACGCGGGACTGCGGACAGTTCTCCGTGACGGAGCTCCGTAAATTTTTTGCAGTTTTCATCGAAACCCGCGCTTTTTTTCGTATAGTAAATGCCGTTTATCCTTACACCCTGAATAGTTTCCGCAGATGATGAAGCGGCAACATTTCGCGGTAGTATATACGGATCATACCAGAACGATTCTTTTGCAGTAAGAAACATATCAAAATCGGAATCGATTTCATACGACGTAATCCGGTTTTCAGTCCTCAGATACCGGCGTGTTTTGTCGAAATTCTGGCCGCCGAAGTATATTTTTGTAGACATATTGTCACTATTTTTATATGTAAACACAACGGCGGACCGGTCGGTAAGAGCAAAATTTTCCCACTTTTTCCGACTGTCTGATATTTTATACATGTTACGAACTTTTGTTAACTTATCTATAAGCTTCCCGATTTGCTCGTTGTCCGCGGGAAAAACAGCCCCATCCCGCTCTCCTTCCCACACGCCTGTTTCATTAAGGCGGAACAGGCGGACCATACTTCCTTCTTGCGATATCAGTATTTCTGTCAGCGTGTTTTCGTATTTTTTGTTCAAAAGAGCGGACTGTATGAACTGTTCCGGATTTCCCCCGCGGACGGCAGGAATAAACGAAACCGCGTAAAGCGCAATCAGTACGGCTGCTGCGCATTTTAATACGGTGCTATTGTTTTTTGTCATTGAACAGCCTCCTGCGGAACTCTTCATTCATTTTTCTTCGCCGAAGGACGGATATGATGTACGCCGCTATGTACAGCAGCGGCATGACCGCAAACAATACGACGTTCGTTTTTATCATCACGGATCTGAATGTAGCAGTATCCGAAATCTTGTAAAGCGACGTCGACAATGCATTTTTATTCTGAAGAGACTCCAGTCCTTCCTCCCCGTCGAGTTTCAGAATCATATGAGTCAGAAAATCGAGATTCCTGTAATCACCGGTTTCCCCGCCGGTATATTCCATCATGAGGCTGTGGGCAAAATACTGGTCACCCAGCACGGCTATTTTCGTATTCCCGCTTTCCTGCGGCGTAAAGTATCCCTTTATTTTCCCGTCGAGATATGCGCCGAGAACGAGCTGTTTTTTACTGATGTCGGGACGCGCGTTCTGAACGATGAACGGATTCGTTTCAAACAATTTCGTCTGCCCCGAATCGTCCTCGTCTATTGTCCACGCAGAAGTACTTGAAACGAGAAGCGGCGTTATGCTGTCGTTTTCAATCGTCAGCGGGCTCGTCCAGAACATGGTCATTCCCTGTCGCGCCTCTTTCTGCGGAAGCAGGCTTATCCACAGCGGATAATTAATCTGAACCGAGCGGGTCGAATCAGCCGGATTCCCCTGTTCGTCCGTGTCGCTCGTCATTGTTATCCGTGCACACGAAATGTCCGCCGCCAGCTCCGGCGTAAAGCCGAATCCGTACGAAGCAAGCATTTCAAGCAGCGCACTGTTTTCGGCCTTTGTAATTGCCCAGTCGCCGGAAATATCAGCGAGGTACGGCGAAACTGCAAAAAGAACCTTTCCGCCGCGCAGTATGAACGACTCGACAGCAGCGGCATCGCCTCCGCTCAGTTTTGAAGAGCCGAACACAAGCAGCACCGTATCAGTGTCAGCTGCCGACAGCTCTTCAGGCAGACTCTGCAACGAAAGCTCAGTACATGATATTCCCTGAGACGTGAGCCACGGAATAATATAGGTATAATCGCCGGACGTATTCATTCCGTTCCCGCAGAGCACTGCGGCGCTCATACTTTTTCCGGTCAGCAGGGCATCAACGTTGCGGGTAAGATCGTATTCAAGTGTGTTCGCGGAAATTATGAACGGAATAACCGCTGTTTTTCCAGCATACTCAATCGCAACAGCGGAATACACATTCAGATATTCAGTTTTATTAATTCCGCCGGTCCGTATCTGCTGGCTTTGAATGCCGTAATCGTCGAGCAGGCCGGAGACTTTCTCTTTGTCGGGATCGAGCAGCCTCATGCTCACGTTTTTATTTACCGAGGCGTATTCGTTGAGGTAGTCGTAGATGTCGCGCACCTGCGGATAGAGCCGTACGAGCGACGGAGAACGAAAATACGTTATTTTCAACGGTTCGTCGACCCGTGATAAAATCAGCATACTGTATTTCGATATAGTGAACTGTTTATCGCGAGTGAAATCAGTACGCTGATAATACCGAGTGCTGTCGAGAAAAGAAAAAACGATGATTATCAGTGTTACAAAAAATGTTTTTTTATCAGTCCCGGTAAATTTCTTTCCCTTTCTCTTTTCCTGAACATAAACGGCGGAGAGAAGAAAAAACGCCGTCATGCAGACGTAAAACAGCATATCCCGCGTGTCGAAAATGCCTCTTGAAGCTGCGTCGAAGTGATAAGAAAAACTCAGCATGCGGAAAGGTGCCGCAAGCTGCAGAAAATTCGTCAATGCAATGAAAACTGCGGAAAAAACGAACGCAACCGGCTGACTAAAAAGCGAAAACGCGAGCACGCAGAATGAAATGACGCACGCCTCGTAGATGACGACGAGGAGAAAACCGGTAAAAATCTGTCCCGGATCTATGTCGCCGAACAAGCTTACGCACGCAGGAAGCAGCAGCATTGTGATGCTCATCGCGCAGAACTGCGCGAGCGCGGTGAGGAACGAAATCAGCGTACGCTCTGCGGAGGAAAGAGGAAACGTGTCGGAAAATCCGGAATCGTCGGCTCCCGACGATATGACGGGAATGAGCAGTATGCTCACATACGGAATGGCTGCAAAAAAAAGTCTGAGATCGGTGCTGCCTGTACCGGAAAAGAATCCTGTTCCTGCAATATAATAAAGCGAGCATACTGCGTTGTACAAAACCGCTGCAATAAAAAAAACGGGGCGGCGCAGCGCGCGGATAATCGAATGGCGCAGAAACGGCGCGAACGGATTTTTACGCATCCTCACCTCCTGTTCCCGTCAGTTTCAGAAACGCTTCTTCAAGTGTCTGCACGCCGCACGAATCAGCAATGTTTTTTTCAGTTCCCGCCGCCGCAAGTTTTCCGCGGGAAAGTATAACGACCGTATCGCAGACGGCGCTCACTTCCTGCATTATGTGCGTCGACAGAAGCACCGTCTTTGTGCGTGAAATTTTTTTTATGAGAGAACGGATCTGCGCAATCTGGGCAGGATCAAGTCCGCTCACCGGTTCGTCGAGGACGATGTTCGGGGGATCGGCGACGAGCGCCTGCGCAAACGAAACGCGCTGGCAGAAACCTTTCGACAGCGTCCTGATTTTTTTCGTATATACCGATTCAAGGGAACATTCTTTTACGACGCGCAAAAGCGCACTTTTTTTTTCTTCGGGGGAAAGTCCGCGGACATCCGCGCATTCTTCAAGCAGTTCCGCTGCGGTAAGCTCTTTGGGAAGCATCGCCTGCTCGGGAACGAATCCCACAAGCCTTTTTACAAACGCGCTTTCTTCGGCGGCGTCGTGCATAACGCCGTCGTCCCCGCTTACCCGGACGTATCCGCCCGTCGCGTAATGAAGCGCGCACACGGCACGCAGTATTGTTGTTTTTCCCGCGCCGTTCGGCCCGAGCAACGCCGTTACGCCGCCCTGTCCGGCGGAAAACGTCACGTGGTCCGCGGCAGCAAAGCTGTTTTTTCCGCTGCCGTATGTTTTGGAAAAATCAGCAAGTTCTATCATTTTTTTCCTTAATCAATATACGGGATATCGAAGTGCATGCGGTCCTTTGTAAGTTCCGCATGCGGATATATTTTCCGGGCCTGTTCAAGCAGCACTGCAAGTTCCTTGTCGGTATAGCGCGGACTGTAATGAATCATTGCCATCCGGCGCACGTCCGCATCGCGTGCTATTGTCGCAGCCTGACTCGCTGTCATGTGTTTTTTTTCGCGAGCCTGATCTATGAGAGCGTCCTCGAACATTCCCTCGCAGATAAGCAGGTCGGAACCGCGCACTTCGTCAGCAATAGAACTCCGGTAAAGCGTATCGGTTACATAGCTGAACTTCCGTCCGCTGCGCGACGGTCCGAGCACCTGTTCCGGCATGATTGTTTTTCCGTCGCCCGAAGTGACGCTTATGCCCTGCTGGAGTTTTCCCCAGAGCGGTCCCATCGGTACGTTGAGTTCCTTCGCTTTCTCAGGGCTGAATTCCCCGGGTCTGTCCAGTTCCTCCAGCGTATAGCCGACGCACGTCTTCGTGTGCTCAAGCGGAAACGCCCTGATGTAAAATCCGTCGCCGCCGTGCACGACGCAGGGAGCCGTAATTTCTTTTACTACAACGGGATAATTTATATACATGTCGAGCACTTTGCGGCTCGTTTCGATGTATTCGGCGATTTTCGGCGGACCGTAGATATACAGCGGTTCCGTCCGGTCAACCTGCGCGGAAAGCATCATGATTCCCGGAAGACCCGTCACGTGGTCGGCATGCGTGTGGGAAACGAATATCGCGTTTATTTTTTTCCATTTGAGGTTAAGCCGCCGCAGGGATACCTGCGTTCCTTCTCCGCCGTCGAACAGGAAAAGATCCCCGTCTCGTCTGAGCAGTACTGATGTAAGATGGCGGTACGGAAGCGGCATCATTCCTCCGCATCCTAAAACAAATGCTTCCATGTTCATTATTCACGTCCTGTACGGGGAGATGCAACGCAATGAGCGAACAGTTTCCTGATTTTTTTATGGTAGAATGCACGGACATCTTCCGCGGCCGTATACAGCGTATACGACGGAGAAAGCGGTATGTCGATAGAGCCGGGCCGGTGTATGATATTTCCGCCGAAACCCGTCTTGAACAGATACAGCCCGTACATCGGATGATTTTTATCGTCCGCCGGAGGCATGCCGTAGAAATCGTATACGGGCGAGCCGTACGCTTTCGCGTCGTTTATCGCCGTCCACTGCAGAAGATATGCGGGCATGAGATTGCGCTTCAGGTTGCCCGAGGCGCCGTACAGATATACGGCCTCGCGCTTTGAAAAAAGCGTGATGATTGCGGCAAGATTGTCGTTTTCGTGGCGTGCCACGTAGAGCGTAACAAGCGGCGCATCGTTCTTCGCACGCTCGGATGCACTCAAAGAAAACAGGTCTGCATAATACTGTCTTGAGTGAATGGCTATGCCGTCGCGGGATGCAGTCGTCCTGTACAAATCGTAGAAAACATCAAGCGCCGCGCTGAGGCCGTCGTCACCGGCTTTATACGCGCACACGGCGACGCCTTTTTTTTCCGCAAGGCGGATGTTGTACCGCCACTTGCTGCGCATGGCGGCAAGCATCTCGTCGGGGCTCTGCGTAATGTCGAGCAGCACGGTGTCGGGAGGCTGTATATCAACCTTCGTTTTAACAATTTTCAGGCGTTCGGCGAGAGCCAGCGTCTTAAGAGAATTAACAAAAAAGTCGCGATCCCCGCATGTTTGAAAATCAAGCGGCGGATCAAAGCGCACGCAGAGCGTATTTCTCGGAAGATACGGCTTGAGCGCGGCTGCAAAATCCATAAGAAGATGCGCGTATTCGCCGAGCTGTTCAACACATTCCCTGTCTTTTACCGGCAGTTCGGGCATCATGGGAACGTATGCAAGCGAAAAAACGACCGGACTTTTACCGAACGTGCGGAGCAGCACGGAACATGAAAACGGGAAAGATATGTCTTCGCTTTCCGCAGCAGCTTCGAAGCGGAGCTGCTGCCAGCCGTGCGCCGCTTTGAATGATGCCCAGAACGGCGACTGAAGAAAACGTCCGCCGGAATCAGCACAAGAGGCTGCGGGAGACGGCGCTATGGTAAACGTAAACACTTTTCAGTTTACTCCGCTGTTCACAGCATGCGTTGTCGTAAGCGTTTTCCCGTCGGCGACCAGTTTTTTGCCGCCAATCATCACCTGACGGTCGTTTACTTTGATTTCCACCTGGAAAAAGACGTCCGCACTGATTTCCTTTTCCTTGACGGCGGACGGCTCGGTTCCTTCGAGAACGACGGGAGTACCGGGAGCGGCCCACGGAGCCGTAAGAGGTTCGACGCACGCTTTTCCGCTTTCGTCTGTATAGTCCGCAGCGAGAAGCATGCCGCGGCTTTCGATGCCGCGCAGTTTACGCGGTGCAAGGTTGTCCGCCAGGATGATGTGCCTGCCGAGCAGGTCTTCCGGCTTCAGATACGGAACAAGTCCGCTCTGAATCACGCGTTCGTTTCCGCTTCCGTCGTCGAGATGTTCGATATACAGTTTGTCTGATTCGGGGTTGCGGTCTACCTGTATGATTTTTGCGACTTTGAGCGCAATGTATTTGTTGAAGTGCGCGGGCATGTCGGCTGCAAGCGGAAGTTCTTCTTTTTTCTTCTCCGTCTTTTTTTCCTGATGTCTGTTTTTATTTTCGTTTTCCTTACGGTCCTTCTGGTTTCCGGAGAATTTTTCGCGGAATGCAAGCATCGTCTTCTGATCCATCGGCGTAAAGTACACTTCCGTCGGACCGATATCAGAAAGTCCATCGGTTTTCCCGAGATCGTTCCACGTAAGCGCACCGGATGCGGCAGGTTGTCCCGTACGGCTGTCGAAAATCGTTTTCCCGAAGAAAGACGCGACCTTCTGTGCGTACTGCGGCAGGTACGGCTGAGCCATAATCATAAGGTCCTTAATGACGTAGCAGAGATTGTGGATGAGGTATGCGGCCTTTTCAGGCTCTGTTGTACGCGTCTTCCACGGTTCCGCGGCCTGAAACGCTTTGTTAGCGATGTCGCTTATAACGAACAGTTCGTGGAACGCGTCCCGCAATTCAGCCCACTCGAGCAGGCCCGTAATTTTCTGTTCGTGCCCGCGGACCTGAGCCCACAGCTCTTCATCGACAGGAGCATCGGGGATTTTGCCGTCGTAGTATTTACTTACAAAAAGCAGCGTACGATTAACAAGATTGCCCAGATTACCGATAAGCTCGCTGTTGTATTTTTCCTGGAAATCCTTCCATGTAAACTGATAGTCCGATTTTTCAGGCCGGTTGTAGAAAATGTAGAAACGCCATGCATCGGCCGGAATTCCGCTTTCCTTCGCGTCCGTTCCGAACACGCCAATGCCGCGCGACTTGCTGAATTTTCCGTCCTCATAGTTGAGGAATTCGGTCGAGCTCATGTGATACAGCTTCGTCCAGTCGCGTCCCGAGCCGATAAGGCTCGACGGGAAAATGACCGTATGGAACGGAATGTTGTCCTTCCCGATGAACTGGAACAAATCCACATTCGGTTTTCCCTTTGCTTCCTCCGATTCGGACGGAAGCCACCAGCTCCTGTAATCAAACGACGTCTTTCCGTCCGCATCAAGTTCGTCCGCGAGCTGTTTCGTAATCGAAATATAGCCTATAGGAGCGTCGAACCATACGTAGAATACTTTATTCTCGTATCCCTCTTTCGGAACAGGAATGCCCCATTTTAAGTCGCGTGTAATGGCGCGTTCGTTGAGTCCGTCGCGTATCCACGCCTTTGTCATCTGGATTGCGTTTGCAGACCATCTTCCCTCGGAGCACGCCTTCTCCATCCATTCGTTTAATTTCGGAGCGATTGCGGGAAGGTCTATATAGAGATGCTTCGTTTCGCGCACTTCGGGAGTCGCGCCGCATGTGTTGCACCGCGGATTTTTAAGGTCGATCGGATCGAGCAGCGAGCCGCACTTGTCGCACTGATCTCCGCGCGCATCTTCATAGCCGCACTTAGGGCACGTGCCGCGCACGTATCGGTCCGCAAGAAACATTTTACAGTTGGGACAATAGAGCTGCTTCGTTGTGTGCTCGTGTATGTAGCCGTTTTTATCCAGGTCGATGAATATTTCCTGGGTGATTTCTTTTATTTCCTCGTTCGACGTGCGTCCGAATTTGTCGAACGCAATGTCGAACCAGTCGTAAATTTCTGTATGGAGCTTGTAGTAATAGTCGCAGAGTTCCCGGGGGCTCTTGTGTTCTTCGAGCGCCTTCGTTTCGGTTGCCGTACCGTACTCGTCCGTTCCGCAGATGTACAGCGTGTCGTAACCGCGGCTACGGCAGAAACGGGCAAAAACGTCAGCAGAGAGCATTTGTATAAGGTTTCCGAGATGCGGAACGTTATTTACGTAAGGTAAAGCAGAGGTAATAAGTCTTCTATTCATGGTGAACTATTATAGATTTTTTAGGATATATGGTCAACGTAACGCAAAAAACGCATTATTTCCGCTTCTCAGTTTTTTTCGTCCCTTTCCGGTTAATGTTGAGAATGCTGAAATTGACTGTCTTTTCCATTTCCATGCCAGGTTCGAGCTGTACCGGCCAGAACATGGCAGTGGCAAACGTCATTTCCGCAGGCACTATTTTTGTTCCGTTGTATTCAGGGCGCATGAAAATAATCGGAACAAAAGAAAACCCGCAGTTTTCGTTCGGCTCGAACATGAACGAGAGTCCGTTTTCGGAATCCGAAATCTGGACTGCGGAAACGTCAGCGAGCGAACCGGAGCGGTCTAGTTCGCTCGCTGATTTCGTCGTATCTATTTCCTGTTTCTGCGCGGAAGTGACTATTTCCACTTTGTACGGTGCAAAATTCTCTTCGGCGTAATTTGTCTGGGTAAAATTCGATTCAACGACGAAATTCGCATGCAGAGGTGCGCCGCTTTCATTCTTCAGGATATACTGAATCGTGAATCCGTTCGAATTAGCCAGATACTTTTTCCTGAGACTCACGCCCTGCTTCCGTTCGCCGAATTCGGCCTGCGCCTGAAGCTGAATCTCATTGTGCTGACCCGAAAAACGCGTTTCACAGTACTGCATCTGTGAAAATATTCCCGTTCCGGCAGGTTTATTCTGCAGATAATTCTCCATATCGCCGTCGGTAAAAATATGGTCGACGAACATTCCGCGGTAATAATCGTCGGTGCATCCGTCGAATTCTTCAATGCGGCTCGGATTATCCGCATAATTGCTCGCGCTCTGCATAACGTCGAGTTCGCAGATTTCACCGCCGCGGAGTTTTATACATGACGTATAGTTGAGCATCCGGCAGATGTATTCGTCCGTTCCGTCACTGTTGTAATCGAAACTTGAAACAGATTCATCAAAATCGCCGCAGCAGCGGATGATGCTTTCCGCTTCATTCAGATATCTGTACGCTTTCTGGCGGTACAGCGAATTGACAAGCGAACCTTTAGATGTACAGACGAAACCTTCGCCGTTCTGCGCCGCCCACAGTTTTTCGCGCGCAGCCTTTTTCCGCGCCTTGTCTCCGTGGCACTGATTTATAAGCATGCTCACATACAGCATGCGGCAGCACAGCGCCTGACTCTGCGGATATGTCTGAAGAAAATCGTAAATGGTAACGGGATATCCGTCGCTTTTCGTCACCGCCGTATAGGGAATTTTTGCCCACTGCGCAATATCTGCGCTCATGCCTGCCGTAATAAAAGCCGGCACGCGGACCGGCACTGTTTTCAGGTATGACGAGGGATACGAAAAACGTATTGAGCCGCTGAATTTCTCTTTCGCGGTCTCATGGATGGAAAGAAGATATCCGCTTTTGAGCAGTTCGCGGAATTCTTCGTGAGTAAACTGCACGTCGATGTACCGCTCGCTCACTGTGTTGTCGTAATCGTCGCCGCGAACGTTTTTTTTCACTGCGGTAAACATCGACGACAGGTACTCTTCCGCAGGAAGCTCCGCCGACGGTTTGAATTTCCGGTACAGCGGTATAATGTCGATCGATTTTCCGCGGTCCGCCATAATGACGGGCAGATACATACGTTTTGCGGGAGGTATGACCGAGCTGTCGAGCATGACGTATTCCATACCGCACGTTTCGAGACTTGTAACAAGCGACGTATCCCAGCTGCTTGCACAGAGCGTCATACCCCGCGGACGTTTGCCCGTCGTCTGACGTATCTCCGCCGACAGCATGTCGACCTGACCGCTGCGGTCAATCGGAAACAGAAGCGGAAAAACGGGATTATAAAATCCGCCGCCGAGTACTTCCACCTGTTTTCTGTTCGTAAGCTGCTGCAGGATTTCCAGAAATTCAGGATGATTCTTTTTAAAAAACTGAATCTGATTCCCGTTAAACGAAAAAAACATGCTGTAATCAGGATGAGAATATAAAAATGTAGCTGCGGGTTTATACACATCCAGATAATCTTTTTCACTATCGGGAAGTGTCATGCCGGCCGGCGCAGATTCCAGACCGAAACAGACACAAACTGAATTCATCTATAATTTATTTTACGAACTAACTCCTGGTAAACATTCTATAGCAAGTCCGCCATATTTTAAAGCCTTTTTTTATAGGAATTTCTATATTCTGCATTTTTTTATAATCGGAGCATTCAGTGAGACTTTCTTCCGTATTGCTGCACATTTCATACGCTTTCGTATTCAGAGGCAGCAGCTTTATTATGTGCTTAGGGCATGCCTCAATGCAGTTACCGCAGCCGCAGCATAAATTTGTAACTACAGCCGTGTCGTTTTTTATGACGATTGCTTCCTGCGGGCAGACTTTCACACAATCGCCGAGTCCTATACATGAAAATCTGCAGTCGTTTAGGGACTCGTACGTCTGGCTGATGATTTTACAGCTCTGCCCCGGGTTATAATTCAGTCTTTGAGTGCTGAATTTTTTGTCCGGAGAGCATAGAACGACGGCACGTTTCGTTATGTCAGTATGCTGTTCGGTATCGGGAATGACATATTTTAACTCCATCTCCGAAAAAAGCGGATTGTCGACTGAAAAAGACTGCGTTTTCAATGCGGGCAGCAGAATGGCAAACATAAAAAACAATATGAGGACAAGCAGAAGAATAAGCAGAAATACGAGAACCATTGAAAGAATCATCAAAGCACCCCCTGGTTAAGCCACGACACGTTCCACACAGCAAGACTGATGATAACGACCGCCATCGTAAGCATAATAAGGCTTTTTTTCTTCATCCTGTCGTTGCGCGGACGCGCGCATTCAATCCGTTTTCTGAGAGCGGACATGACGGGCAGAATTATGAGGAGCGACAGTATGCAGCCTGACGCGGCAATGACCGCGTTTATCAGGTCAGTACTTTCATTCAGCGCAAGCAGAATCACAAGGTAGGAAACACCGAATTCCGACGTTTTGAATCCTGTCGTGATTCGTATAAGCACTTCCACAAAAACCGAAACAGACAGAAAAATCAGGAGCGCAACAAGCGGATACAGTTCCACGAGACCTGCGGGAATGAGCAGTTCCATGATTATTACCCATGACAGCGCCGTTGAACAAAGAATTGTTATCGCGTTTTTTATTGTCAGAAAGAACAGCGTTTTGTCCATCGAGCGGCTCAGTACGGTCGTTCTGTTCAAACCTATTCCGTAGACAAGCACTGCAGAACAATAAAATAAATAATACAGAATTATATCAATCATTTTCCTGCTCCGCTTTTTCGACAATTGCAAATTTATTAATTATGTACACATACAGAATAAGAATACCTGAAGTGCAGACGAGTGCTCCGGGAATGGTCGCAAAAAAAACAAGTGCGTTGATTTTACCTGAATCAAACAGAACTTTCTCGTACACGCCGTGACCCGTCAGTAACGTTATTGTCCCGAATCCCGCGACATCCCTGAAAAGGAAAAAAACAAGCGCAAATACCGAATAGGACAAACTGTGAAGCATATTCCGCGAAACGGCCCTGCCGAGGGACTGCTGTTCCTCGCCGAACATATACCCGATCAGAAAGGAAGATACGGTTGGTAAATACAATACAAAACCAAGCTGCACGGCCATTTCGGGAACAGTCGTCACGAGAATCTGCCGCATAAACATTGTCACTGCAATCATCACCGAAAGAATCAGCACGTTTCCCGTCGTCTGAAGATTGAACCGGTTTATAAAAGCCCTTACGAGCGTTCCGACGAGCATAAGCAGGTTGAGTTCGAGGACAAGTACTACACCGCATGCAAATCGTCCCGGAGCGGGAACAATCATGGCAAGAGTTGCCGCAATATATACATATATTGATTTTTTATTCATTATTTCCCCGCTCCTCCGCATTCTTTACAATATCGGGAATGCGTTTAATCCAGAAATTTATTTTAGCATTGTCCGTCCCGTTCCCTATCAGTTTCCTGACTCTTCCGTGAAGGCCCGATATTCCGACAAATCTCGCGCCCGCTTTTTCAGAATACACAAAGACAGCGGGAAACGGACCGTACATGGTTTCAATTCTCAGCATCAGAACGTACCCTTTCGCTCCGCTGTCTTTTCTTCGCACCTGAAAACAGGCCGCACTCAGCGCTGCAGGCGCCTTTATTCCGACGTATTCTCCTATAATCCATTCTCCCGGTTCTTCTTCCTCCAGAACGGTGCCGACTTTCTCTTTTAGGCCGGTCCGCCATTCGTTTTCGGATAGAACGACGAAAACAATAAGAAGCGCAAATATTCCCACAAGGGCACCCGCAAGTATCCCGTATTCTTTCAATAATTTTTTTGAAGAATTTTCCGTATCCATCATACGCTCCCTTCGTTTTTTAAATTTTCATCAAGCATACTGTACAGGGCTTTTTTGTCGCTTCTGTCTTCAGCAGCCTGAATCAGAGGAGAAATAATATTTGCGCAAAGAATCGTAAAAACAATACCGACGGAGGACGTCCCGCAGCCGGCAATGAGAAATGCGAATACGCCGCATATAATTCCGTATACCGTCTTTCCGGCGTACGTGAGAGGTGTCGTTCCGTACCACTGAACGACAAATACGGAACTAAAAAGCGTTCCGCTTGTAAGAAGTGCAAGGAGTATGTCTCCCTGTCCCGCCGCACCTCCGCAGATAAGAGGACCTGCAAAACGTACAAGAATGCCGTATGTCGCAACAAAGCATACAGGTATGAGCATGCTCAGCATTCCCGATGAGAACAGCACAATCGAGGAAATAAGCGTAATAAGGTTAAATCTGAAAGCGGGAATAATTGAATGCGTATCCCACAGCATTGAAATGTATCCGTCGGGGATTGACACCTTCAGCGTTCCGAAAAGCGTATTGTTCAAAGCTTCCGTTACCGGCGGATCGAATTTCAAAACAGGAAAAATTCCGCTCTGAATCAGTGTGTATGAGGGATTCCGCATCTGCAGCAGATCTTTTGTTAATACCTGGCCGGGAAACGCGTTCATGCCGACTATCCATGCGACAGCGGCAATAATCACAGATACATTGCCCCATGCATTCGCAAATCCTCCGAACATGTACTTTAAAAGAATCATCGTAAAAAACGTGATGAAGAAAACGGCGGCGGGCGGAAAGTTCGACGGCAGGAGCATTCCCGCGATGATTCCCTGCACTGCGCTCGTCATATCGGACAAGCGGTATGATTTATGATACAGTTTGTCCGCAGCGTCCGCGCACAACGACCCCGCCAGAGCGCAGCCGACGACGAGAAGCGCGCTGTAGCTTTCCGTTATTAACAGCATGAACAGCTGCACGGCAAGAAGAATTAACAAAGTAAGCGACGTGTTTCTGACTGATTGCGATGCATACGTAAACGGTCGTATAAGGGTCTTATTATACAAAGTGTCTTTCGATTTTCCGAACATCACTTTACTCCTTCTTTTATGAACTGCAATTTTAACATTTTCACGGCCTGGCTGACAGGAAGGCGCGACGGACAGACGAAACTGCAGAGTCCGCAGCCGGAACAAAGCTGAGCGGATCTGACATACGCTTCACCGGCCTCCGTTCCGCCTGCTGCGTGCCTGTACAATATGTCGGGCGTCAGATTTCTCGGACATACGCTGCGGCACATGCCGCACCTGACGCAGACCGACTGGCGCTGATCGGGCACTTTCGACGCAGGAAGAAACGACACCGATTTTACATATTTCGTTATCGGGGTATCAAGACTGCCCGCGGACCATCCGCTTATAAGGCCGTTAATAATTACCGCGGCCGGAGGCACCGTAAATCCGCCGCACTGCTGCGCGAGAAATCGTACTGTCGAACCGATGCGTACTTTGAGCATGCCTGAAGCCGGAATGCATTCGCCGGAAATATATATGTATTTGTCG
This sequence comes from Treponema sp. UBA4873, assembly GCA_002399405.1. Taxonomy (GTDB): domain Bacteria; phylum Spirochaetota; class Spirochaetia; order Treponematales; family Treponemataceae; genus Treponema_D. Next base: position 107,535 of record DHDP01000012.1, read on the forward strand.
ATGACGGGAATACCGTCCTTAATAACGCTGCAGACTTCATACATCGTGGATGCATCGGTATATAAATCGTCATCGGAAATATCAGAGAGCGGATAGTCCTTTGCCGATTTTCCGACAGCCTTTTTTATTTCTTTCCGAAAACCTGCGGGATATTCCTTAATGTTGATTTTTACAAAACGTATCGGAATTGATTCATCTCCGCCTACAGCAGGAACAGGAGACTCCGAATCGATCATAAAAACGATTCCGCCCGCTTCTGCGGCGCGCGCCGTTATAAGCGCACCGGTATATATCTCATCGGGAAACGCCGACGACAGGAGCGAATCAGTCACGCGCGTCGGATCGTCGTCGTACAGCCGCACAACGAGAAGGCGCGGTTTTCTTTTCCGTGCAGCGCCGATTTCCATGGCGAGCGAAACAGGTTCCGTCGTGTTGAACGTGTTTACAACGCCTCTGTCGGAAAGCTGCTGAATAATAGTGGCGGGCGGAAGAATCGTCCAGTCGACGGTGATTTTTTTCTTGCCGAGATACGTAAATGATCCGGCCAGCCTTATCTTTACAGCTTCACCCTGCCGTCCGTCGGGGCACGTGCATAATACGATATCTTCCACGACACCCGGAACGGGAGAATGTATTTTTGCAGGATTCCCGGACAGCGAATCGGTACGGGGGACTGCGATAATCTGCCCTTCGCGTACTGTGTCTCCTTTTTTTACGAGACTTGAACACCTGTATCCCGTTTCCTGCGAAAGCGGTACCGTCACAACCCGCGGAAGAAATGCATTGACTGCGTCTTTAAGAAGTCTCCGCTTGTCTGCATAAACAACAGGAATTATTTTCATTTGGTCTTACTCCATCTGCCGGTCAGTAAATAAATATGTGCCAGAAAAAACATCGGTATACAAAAAGAAATAATCATAAGCAGAAGATACGCCGTTCCGCCGCCCGATGCGGAAAACGCGTATCCGGCACGGGCCCTTCCCTGCTTCTTCAGCAGCTTTTCAACTGCGGGAAAATTCAATTCGTCTATCTGCGCAACTGCCTCTTTGCGGAATGACGCGTCGAATTTCATCGCAGTATCGCTTTCAGTTATGCCTTTGTCGCTCTCCGAATAATGCGTGAAGACGACGGAATCGCCATCCTTCGGTTTCTGCTGCTCACGTTCATCAGAGTCGTGCAGCGAACGGTACGGCATAGTCCGTGCATTCCAGCACCATGCGACGTAATCGTCGAGCGACGGAAGCCCGTCGGTAATGTTTCCGGTCCGCGCCGAAGGAAGCTGCAAACGTTTTGAAACGCGCGAAAAATCCGCAGAAAGAAGCAGTATGCCTGTGAGCACGACAATAAAAGCGGCGCAGGCAGCAAGACCGCGCTTTGCTTTTTTCGTCCTGAACTGAGCGGCGTCGGCTGAACGTATCATAACAGGAACAAAAGAATATTTTTCGTCGTGCTTTTGTTCCGCCTGAAAGAGCAGATATACGACCGCCGCGGTTCCGGCAACTGCATCCGCAAAAATCAGCCCGCAGCTGACTGAAGTCATAACCGCAATAACGAGGGACGATACGGTAAAAAGCAAAACGGTGCCGTTCGTCAGGATGAATTCAGCCGCGTTTTTTCTGCCCCACACCTGCTGCACCAGAAAAAGTGCGTACAGCAGAAGACAGACCGACGAAGCTGCGGAATAAAACGGCATGCACGTCGAGAAAAAAACGGGAACGGCCGAAAAACATGCAAAAACGACGCGGTGAGCCGACAAAAAGACCAGAAATACGGCAAACAGAAAACAGATGACGGGAATCATCCACGGATAGTCGGTCTGCGTGTCTATACCCGCTCCGATTCCCGCCTGCAGAAAAGATTGAACGGCAGCTTCCGCTTTCTCCGTCTGCCCTTCGGGAACGTAATAAAGCTGATATTTTCCGCCTTTATCGAAAAAATACGCGGTGCGTTTGGAAAGGTATCCGTCCTTTTCGGCTGCACCCGCGGCAGCGAGAGACACCTCGGGAGTATCGGCCGCAAGCGTAAGCGGAATGTACTGGGATGCTAAATCAATAACGCCGCTGCAGCCGGCTTCTTCAATAACAGTTTCGGCATATTTGTTGTCGCAGTCAGCTGACACATATATGATACGGTATCCTTTCCACAAACTGCCTGATTGAACAGTTCTGAACAGAAAAATAACGATAATCGAGACTGCCGCAATACCTGCCGGAATAAATATTTTTTTGACTGATGAGCGCATACTCTTCTTACTTCACAAAAGAGAAAATGCAAGTCCTATAGAGAACCCCAGCAGACAGCCGACAAACACTTCAAGCGGCGTATGCCCCTGTACTTCCTTCATCGGTTTATAGTGAAGTATGCCTCTGCCGTCGAGTGTCTTCCCTATTTCGTTTAACTTTTTTGCCTGAATACCGTTTGCCCGCCTGACACCGAGCGCATCCCGTATTGTCACCAGAAAAAAACAGAGCGCAAGAACGAAGACGTCGGAATTTATACCCGAATGAAATGCAATCGATGTGCAGAGCGCCGACACCATTGCGGAATGACTCGACGGCAGACTCCCCGTCCGCCAGAACATCATCTCAAACAATTCATTGAAACTGTGTATTCTGCCGTAACAGAGAGAAATTATCGTTTTCATGAACTGGGCGCAGAACCAGCTGCATATACATGCTAAAAATACGGGATTTACAAAAAACAGTTTCATCTGTTCTTTTACTGACAGCAACATGCAGATATTTTAGCATTACAGCATGTTTTTTACTAGCCCCGCAGTTCCGCCGAACGATGTTCCGCGTTTCCCCCGTTACTCCGTGGTTACTTTGTCGATTATGATATTGACTTCCTCAATGAAAATTCCGGTACTGCTCTCGATCCTGTCGATTATCTTTTTCTGCAGATTGTCGACGCGTTTCGTAAGCGGCAAATCAGTCGACGCAAAAGCGTCCGACGGAATATCGAGTGTGATGACAAGACGATAGCCGCGGCTGTCCGCCCTGACAATCATCTTTTTTACGCGTATGCCGCTGTCGAATTCCCTGATGCAGTTCACGGACATCTGCGTAAGAGCCGCCTCCGAAATGGCGATGCGGCTTTTTTTCGAGAATTCCGGCTGGACTATCGATTTTTCAACGACTTTGCTGTCCTTCTTGTTGTCGGTCGGAACAACCTGCAGCGGATTCGAACGGTGGAATGTGAAACGGATTCCGTTGGAAAAAATTTTCGGATACCTGCGCTTCACTTCGATCGAGGCTACCGGTATGACGTGTTTCCCCTCTATCTGCCGCGATTTTACCGCGAGCTCAATCTCTTCCTTTGTGGCAATATCCTCAATGTGTATGTATTTTGAAGGCGGCGGCAGCTGAAGGCGTGTCGCTATCTTCGTCACCATCTTTTCGGACGTTCCGATAATGAGCACGCGGCGGATATGATAATGTTTTATTTTCCGGGCGATTTCGTCGCGGTGTTCCTTGCTGTCGAACAGAGCGACGCGTACGGCCCCCATGTATGTCTGTTCGCTTTTTGCCGAGCGCCCAGCGAGAATCTTGTCGTCCTGAATCAGCAGACCGTCGTCAATAATGGCGTTAAGACCGAAACGCTCAGCTACAAGTTTTGCATTGTAACTTTTGCCGGTGCCGCTTTCTCCGACGAGCGCATAAACTGTATCTGTTGTTAACGATTGAAAAAGCTCGTTTAAGATTTTCAGTAAAAAATGCACATTTCAAACCCTGATTCAAATTATAGACGAGTTTTCCGGGTTTATCAACGTTTTATTCAGCATATTATTGAAAAAAACGGGAAGCGGTGCCTCAAGCGCACGGGGAAGCCCGAGCGTATTGCCGGGAATGCGGACCTCATATGCGTGAAGGAAAAAATCCTGCTTTTCATGAATCGCCGCTCCTCCGTACGCCGTATCGCCGAGAAGCGGAAAACCGCGGAACGCCGCCTGCGCCCGTATCTGATGCATACGGCCGGTGCTGATGGTGAATTTTACGAGCGTCACGGGACGTCCGTTATACGTACCGGAAGATACGGGCTCCGCTTCCGTATGCGCGCACTTTCCGCCGCTTTGTACAATGCGGACCGTATGAAACGAAGGACGTGAATCATCTTCCTTTTCGATGAAATCCTCCCATTCTTCCGCCGAAGAAAGAATTCCCTGAACAAGCGCCAGATACTTTTTTTCCAGCCCGTGCGCCGCCATCTGCCGGGAAAACCACTGCGCTCCTTCAAGACTCCACGAAAAAAAGAGTATGCCCGTCGTTTTCCGGTCCAGCCGGTGCAGGGGACCGGGAGTGAACGACAATGATGCCGCCCCGCTTTTTCCCGCCGACCTGTAATATGCAGCGACAGTCTCCGCCAGCGACAGCCTTCCTGCTCCCGCCTGTTGAACGGAAATATCGTACGGTTTATTGATGACGAGGAAATGTTCGTTTTTGAAAATTATTTCATACGGCAGTACGTTTTTTCCGGAAGATTCCGCCGGCGCCACGTCTTTCTGCGCGAGAAGAAAATCGGCAACAGACAGCACGTCTCCGCTTGCGACATGCGTTTCGGGCTTTATCCGTTTGTCGTTTATGCGGATAAAACCTTTCCGCAGCGCGCCGTATACTGACGAAAGACGTTCGTCCGGCAGCAGACGGCGTATCACTCTGTCTGCGCGTCTGCCGTCGTCTTCCGGACCTGCTTCAAACTTTCTGAACTCCACGTTCCTGCTCTGTATTCCGCATCAGATGCCGTCGTCTGGGCATGCGAACGGCCACACCAAGCGACGAAAGAACGGTGCGCACTGCAAATTCAAGTTCGCTGCGCTGCGGGTTCATAGGCAGCACGAAACGGCGGCACTCGCTCCACGTGCGCATATACAATTCTCCCGACGAGGCATCGGACGAAATTTCTTTTTTCCAGTCCGTAAGAGTTTTTACAAAATCCGAAATCAGAAAGACGAGCTTTCTTCCCAGGCGTACATCGCCTTCCGCCCCGGAAAGTCCGTCAAGTTTTTTGAGATTTTCCATGTACGCGCTTTCAAAACCGCGGTCCGCATACATGAGGGCAGTCGCCGCAGGCTGCAGATACATGTACAAGTCGGTATCGAGTGCTTCCCGCACAATGTTGTACGCGTGTCCGCTGTTGATGATTTTAAGCAGTTCCTCAGTAAGGCGCGAAGGCGATATGTCCGAAAGGAGATTTGCCGAATGACGTATATTCCTGCGCAGCGCGAAAGACATTTTTGCGTTCGTCGTCGCAGAATATTTCACGGCCCGGAGCATGCGCACGGGGTCTTCAACGAAGATTCTGTCCATCGAGATTACGGGACGCAGAACGTGTTTCCGTATGTCGTGCACGCCGCCTACATAGTCTATAACCTGCTCCCTGAGCGGATCATAATAAAGCGCGTTGAGCGTAAAATCCCGGCGACGGACATCCTCGTCCATCGAACCGAAATCGTTCCCGACGGAACCTTCCACCGTGGAACGGAACGTGCTGACTTCAAAAATCTTCGGTCCGACGAGCACGTGGACAAGACGGAACCGTCTGCCGATAATCCGGGAATTTCTGAAAATCTTTTTTATTCTCGAAGGAGTCGCATCGGTAACAATATCGAAATCCTTGGGAACGTTGTCCACAAGCAGATCGCGCACTGCTCCCCCTACAATATATGAATTGAAACCCGCGTCGCGCAGGCGTTCAATTATACGGAGAGCATCACTGTCTATTTTTTCTTTCGGAATACCGTGTTCTGACTTTGTATAAATTACAGCTTTCTTAACAGGCTTACCGTTTTTGTCAGTTCCATAACGAATCAGCACAATATACTGATAATATGACTTGTAACGCTGTTTCGTCAAGTCAAGATTGAATTCTGCTGTTTATCCATGCCAGAAAGTCGTCAGTAACGGTGTCTTTGTCGATTTCATTGAAAATTTCATGGCGGTCTTCGGGATATTCCTTCAGAGTGACGTCAGTCATTCCGTTCCTCCGGTAAACATCGAACAATTTCTTCACTGTTTTTCCGTAGCCGCCGACAGGATCCTCGCTGCCGTACGCAATAAGGGCAGGCAGATTCTGCGGTATTTTCTTCATATTCGCCGCCGTATGCACTTTTCTGAGACCGTACATCATGTCGCAGTAGAAACTTACAGTGGGATTAAACCCGCACCATTTATCCTCGAGATACATCTGTACGTTGTCTTTGTCGCGGCTCAGCCATTCCTGCCCGTTTACGGTGTCGGGAATGTGTTTCGTATATGAGCCGAACGCCAGGTGTTTCAGGAACGGCGAGCAGTATTTTTTCCCTCTGAACAACGCCGTCAGATGCGCCGCGGCTGTTCCTGCAAGTACAAGCATGTGGTTCGGACCTGCGGTTCCGCAGAGTACGCACGCGTCAATATGACTGCCGTATGTCTCGATGTACGACTGTGCTGCAAAGGAACCGAACGAGTGCCCGAGGAGCACGACTTTATATCCGGGAAAAGACGTTTTTGCTCCGGCAATCACTTCGTCGATATCCTGCACGACGCGGTCGAATCCGCCTTTTTCCGCAAGCATGCCGAACATTCCGCTGCCGTTCCGTTCGGCATGCTGCGCCGTCTTTCCGTGCCCGCGGTGGTCGTGCGCGCTGAATATCCAGCCGTTGTCGGCGAGAATCGACCCGAGACGGTCGTACCGCATCGCATGTTCCGCCATGCCGTGGCTCAGCTGTACAATTCCGTTTATTTTACTGCCTTCATCGGGAATCCAGCGGTTTACCGACACCTCTGTTCCGTCGCTCATTTTCTGATAAAAATTCTGTATCTGCACGATTACTATCCCCTGTCTGAAAAATCTGATACACTGTGTAAAATGTGTTCGCAGACTATTATAACAGAAAAAATTGTTTTCGGGGGAGACTGCATAGGGAAAAATGCAGGGAAAACAGTCTTTGTGCCGTATGCCGTTCCCGGCGAAAAACTGGAAGTCGAAATTACGGCTTCGAAGCGGGACTACGATACGGCCCGCATAGTAACTATCATCGAGCCGTCTCCCCACCGTGTCGAGCCGGTGTGCGCATACTACGGACTGTGCGGCGGCTGCAACATGATGCACATAGAACCGTCGTACCAGAGGGAACTGCGCAGACAGGTGCTTTCCGACTGCTTCAGACACTGCGGCATCGCCGTACCGGAAACAGGCGTGATTTCAGGGCCCGACACCGGTTACCGCAGCCGTTTCCAGCTGAACGACGGAGGGCTTACCGGAAAAAACAGCAGCACGATTGTCCCCGTCACGAGCTGTCCCGTCGCCGATGCGGAAATAAACGGATGGCTTTCAGAAGTAAAACCGTCCCTCCGGCCTTCGGGCCGCGTTCACCTTTTCGGTGCGGACTGCATCGTGTCGGCGGGAGGAAAAAACGGTGAAAAAGTTGCCGTCTCCCTTCCCGAAACTGATTCCGCTCCGGTGCGTACGGGCGGCGGCAGAAAGGCGGTAAAAACCCGCGTCGTAAAGCACTTCGCGGGCACAGTCCTTTCCCCTGAAGATATCGTGACTGTTTCACTGCTCGGAAAAAACATCAGCTTCGACGTGAGGGGCTTCTTTCAGTCGAACATGACTGTCCTCGAGTCCGCAATACAGGCACTGTGCCGCGGACTGGGCGGTGCAAACGTACTCGACATGTACAGCGGCTGCGGCACGTTCTCCGTGTTCCTTGCGGACAAATTCGACAGCGTGACGCTCGTCGAGCATAACCGCGATGCGCTTGTGTTCGCGGAACAGAACATGGCCGGGAAAAAACACGCAAGTTTCGGCGTAAGCGGTGAAAAATGGGTGCAGCAGTTCGCTCCGTCCCAGCCTCACTTCGACGCAGCCGTCGTCGATCCTCCGAGGAGCGGAATGGAGAACGCAGTATGCAGCTGGCTGTGCAAAAGCGGAATCCCTGTGATACGGTCGCTCTCGTGCGATCCCGCGACACATGCGCGTGACATATCCATGCTCGTTGCAGCAGGATACAGGCTTGAATCGCTTTCGCTGCTCGACTTCTATCCGAATACCTGCCATATAGAAAGCCTTGCGTCTCTCGTTCTGGAAGCCGGCGATGAGAAAACTGTCTGATTTTATATACATTATCACAATATTTCCACTCTTTATTCGGTGCGCTTCCTGTTTTTCCGCTGAACTGAATGCCGGGCGGCAGATTGCCGTTTCCTCCCAGGAAGCAAGCTGGAATACAGTCATAAGCGGAGAAGCAGTCTGTGCTCCCGTACAGACGTCGTACGGATTCGCCGTTCTTACCGACGGACGCATGATTTCCGCATGCACCGACACAGGCACCGTTCTCTGGAAGCGCGCCGTCCCCGGCAGGCCGGATCCGTTTCTCACTGTCCTCGACGGTGATTTTCTTCTTACGGTAAACGACGGACAGACACTTTCGCTCACAAATCCGGGAGGATTCACACTCTGGTCCGCAGATGTGTCGTTTCCCGTAATCTCAGCTCCTGTACAGGGACGGGACGGACGGATTTTCGTACGCGGCGAAAAAGACATTTCATGCTACAGCATCAAGGGAATATGCAAGTGGCATATTTCGACTGAGCAGCAGAGCATGCTTCCTGCAGGAGAACTTCCCGACGGCAGCCTTGTCGTATTCCTCATGCAGCCGGCCGGCGGTAAAACGGCCGCCGTACGGGTCTCCCCGTTCGGAGACGTGCTCGAGCAGATAACGTTTACGGGCATCGTGACGTCGGCGGCGTCATGCGGGGACGGACTGCTGCTTACGTTTGCCGGCGGCGGTGCGGGATTGTGTTCGATTCAGGATGCCGAAGTCCGCTCCGTATGGGCCGTTGCCTCTGACGACAGTATATTTGCAGGAACCGCAAAAGACGACAAATCGTTTTTTCTTCCCGCAGGTACATCCCGCGCGGCCCTCGTACAGCCCCTGTCGGGAAATGCAAAAATCACGCTGTTCGATACGGGAAGCGGCAGTGTTTCAGCAACGCTTACAATTCCGAACATCAACATGAGCAGACCGGCGTATACGGCGTCGTACGAAAACGGCATCCTTCTTGCAGACGACAGGCACGCCGCCTTCGTTTCCGTTGACGGCATATGCGAATGGTGCGCCGTTCTTCCCCAGAAAAGCAGCAGCGGCGAATCATGGAATTATCTTACATATACATCAAGCGGCTTTCTCGTTTTCTGCAGAACTTCGTGGGCAGTCTCAGGATACCGCGTGGCGCAGGACATGCAGACACGAAGCAATTCAGGAAGGAAAAAAGTCCTGACGGATTACAGCTCATTCATAAAATCAGAAGGAACGGACAGCACGCCGTTCGACGTCCGGGCGATTACCGGCGAAATCGGAAGCGGATTGACGGGCGACGACAGACGAGGAGCGCTGATTCAGGGGATGTACGGCAGAAAGGAAATAACGTGGACGCAGGAACTGCTTGACGCCGGCCGCGCATATCTCTCATATCTGCACAGTTCCGGTTCGGGGGGCCGACCGGCTCCTTCCGTATTCAACAGCGATATGACGGGAACCGACCGCATGCTGAGGCAGCTTTCACTGTATGGCACAAGTACGTTTCCCCCGCTTATCGCGCAGCTGCTCAACTCGGAGAAAAACAGCGCGCACATGCGCACGCTTCTCGAAACAGCCGCCGACTGCGCCTATGATCCTGACGGCTCACTGCTCGATGCGCTCGACAGGGCGCTTTTTTCCATACCGGTGCAGGACGCCGCTCTGCAGCTTTCTCTGTGCGATGCAGTTTATTCCGTGTGCCGTTTTATGGGACGCCCCGCATTCTACAGACACGGGCGCGATATCCTTTCAAACCTGCTGTCCCCGCAGTACGACAGCCGCGTGCGCACGTATGCGAGGAGGACTCTTACACGCATAGCGGACCTCGAATTATGAGTAGCGGAAACATACGTATGATGCTATACTTTTATTAATATTAACATGGAAAAGGTGCCTTTCCGGAGGAATTATGAACAGACATTGTATTTTGACGAAAATTGTTTCTGCAGTAATCTGCATGCTGTTTTTCTCACTTTCCGTATCTGCGCTTGAAGTGGATAAAACAGAACTTGAAAGCGCAGGCGGTGCGGATACAGTCGTATTCATAAACTACACCGGTCCTCACGCGGTCATAGATTCCGCCGCAGGCATCAGGGCAATAGGTTCCAATATGGGGACGGTCGTCGGCAGAACCCCGGCGTCAGCATCGTCCGCAGGAGACAGGAACAGATACTATGTCGTTCATGCAGTCGATCCGTCAGAAAAAGGAAAACTCGATGCCGATATCATGTTCATCGGAAACGGCGCCACTGTCGACCATATAGACAATCTGCGCCGCATTATTTCCGCATATCTCTCGACAGCGTACAACTATTCAGGCAGGGACGCCGACACGCTTGCGGTATTCATCACCGTCTACAATGCAGTGTACCGCGGAAAAATCGACGCATATCGGACAAAATACAAGAATGTCGTCATGTCGAACATTACGGCCGCGTCCTGCGGTCTTGCGCTCAGATACAGCGAATGGCCGGGAAACACGCAGATTGTCATTCCGCTCTTCGACGCCGCAGCAGGCGGACTGAGCACCATCGACACCTCCGTTATCAGCGACACGAAAGTCGTAAAATCGATGCAGGAAGACGACGGCAAAAACATTGAAAACCGCAAGCAGATGGTCGACATAAAGGAGCGCGAATCGGACAACGCAACCGAAAAAGCCCGGACTTCGCAGAAAACCGCGACCGAAGAACAGAAAAAGCTTGATGCCGAACAGAAACAGAACGACGAAAAAAAGCAGGAAGCAGCTCAGGCGCAGAAAAACGCGGACACCGCGGCGACGGAAGCTGCGGCAGCTCAAAAAGCCGCCGAGGCGAATCCGAACGACGCACAGGCGCAGAAAAATGCAGAGGAAAAGCAGCAGGCTGCGGAGCAGAAACAGCAGACTGCAGAACAGAAACAGACCGAGTCTGAAAAACAGCAGCAGAAAACGGACGAGCAGCAGCAGAAAACGGACGAAGCAAAACAGCAGGCTGCCGACGCGCAGGCGCAGGCCGATAAAAAGCAGACGGAAGCTCAGGCTGAACGCACCGAAATCGCAAAGGACCAGCAGCAGGTTATGGATGCCTCAGCGGCGGAACAGGCGGCTCCCGCAGTATACGGTATGCAGCTCATCGATGAAAAAGAGCTGCTTTCCGGCATGGTGAAAGTAAATGCGGACACAGGCAGCATAATCCGGTCGTCGCCGGTTACGTATATCAGAGGCAGAACGGTTTATTCCGCCGGCAGCAGTTTTATCGCCGTAGCCGGTAAAAACGGCGGCAACGGAGCGGTAAAACTTATTCTTCTCGATCCGACAAATATGGAAATGACGAAGGAAAGCAGCGAAATCGTCGCGGATAATTCGGTGCTTGTGCAGGACGGCAGCGATTTTTACTGCGTCATACAGGACGGAAAAAACTGGGTGCTCGGCAAATACGGCGCCGACCTTACGCTCAAGCTCAAATCGCCTGTCGCCGTAAAGAGCAGCACGCCCGTCACAATTTCCGGAGATAAAATCATAGTTACCGGAAACGACGGCAAAATCAGACTGCTGTCAAAAAGCGATCTTACCGAAAAATAACGTAAATTACTGTTCCTGCTTGTTCTCGTATTTCGTGCAGGCGGGAACGAACACGATGTCCACCGGTCCCGTCGCACCGTTGCGCTGCTTTGCAATAATCAGCTTCGCAGGCTGTACGGGATCCTCGCATTTTCTGTCGCGGTGAATGAAGATAACGACGTCGGCGTCCTGCTCGACGGAACCGGAGCCGCGCAGCTGGGCCAGATTCGGTTCCTCTCCTTCTGCTTCGCGCGAAACCTGCGACAGCGCCACAATCGGAATGTCGAGCTCGCGTGCAAGCGCCTTGAGAGACTTCGATATTTCCGCTACCTGTTCGTATACGGGCGCGGATGCGTCTTCCGTTGTAATGAGGCCGATGTAATCGATAAAAATTATTTTTACGTCGTGATTGGCAACAAGACGGCGCGCCATCGCCCGTAAATCTATGAGCTTCATGTTCGGCGTGTCTATGATAAAAAGAGGCGCCTTGAAGCATCGTCCCGCAGCATCCTGCAGTTTCTGGAAATCTTTGAGCTGCAGCAGTCCCGATTTGAGTTTTCCGCCGGGAATACGCGACTCCTGCGAAAGAAGACGCTGACCGATCGACTGGTACGACATTTCAAGCGAGAAAAAACCGCACGGTATGTTTTTATCAATCGTTATGTATTCCATCATCGAAAGCGCGAGCGCCGTTTTACCGATTGAAGGACGTGCGCCGATGACAATCAGCTCGGAATTCTGGAAACCGCTCGTCATCGTGTCGAGCTGATGGAAGCCCGACGGAATGCCGGTGAACGCATTTTTACTCTTATATCGTTTGTCGATGAGGTCGATCGTCGTCGTCATGACTTCGTTCATATCGTGGACTTTCGTCGTCTCGTTGCGCTCGGACAAGGCGAAAATTTTCTTTTCCGCCTCTTCGATGAGCACCTGACTGTCGTGCGTCTCATCGAACGAGGAAGCATGCATTTCCGACGATATTTTTATGAGATCACGGCGGTATGACTGGTCGAGCACAATCTGTGCGTAATACTGAACGTTGGCGCTTGTAGGAACGGTATCAGTCAGTGAAGCAAGGTACGCCGCACCTCCCGCTTTCTCAAGATTTCCCTCTTTCGTAAGCTCATTTATGACAGTCAGCGTATCGCCTTTTACGCTCTGACCGAAGAGAGTTATCATTGCCTGATAGATAATCTGATTCTGCAGCGAATAGAAACGGTCGGGTCTGAGCATAATGACAATATCCGACATAGCGCTCCAGTCGAGAAGAAGCGCACCGAGCGTCGCCTGTTCTGCTTCCATGCTGTGCGGCGGCACTTTATCCTTCAATTGTGTCTCAGTTCCCATTCCCATACTCCCACATATTACTTATGAACAGGATATCAACAGCTTATGAGCATGATATCCACAACCGGGTCCGCATACCTAAAGACACAGAGAGCCGGCAGTTCTAACCGCCGGCTCTCGAAACAACCTTCACGCTGACAGATTACTCTGCCGCGCCCTTCGCCTCATCGGCGCTCTCGGTTGATTCTGTATCCGCTGTTCCAGCGCTCTCTGCCGGTTCAGCCTTTCTTTCTTTCCGTTCTCTTTTCTCTTTCTTTCCTTCAGCCGATTCTTTCGTCACGGCATCCTTATCTTCCTGACCTTTTACGGAAATCTTCATTTCTGCCGTCTGAGTTTCATACAGCTTTATGGAGAAATGATAATTTCCGACAGACTTTATCGTCAGGCCGGGAATATCGATGCGTTTGCGTTCGATTTCGAACCCCTGTTTTGCAAGCAGGTCGACAAGAACCTGTGCAGTAACAGCTCCGAAGAGTTTGCCGTTCTTTCCGCTCGGCATGACAATTTCAAGGCTGAGCGCTTCAAGCTTTTCCTTGAGGCCGGCAGAATCACTGCGTTTCTGTTCCTTGCGTGCTTCGATTTCCGCTTTGCGGCTTTCGAAAGCGGCAACAGTCGCATCATTGTACGGAACCGCAAGATTACGCGGTCCGAGAAAATTGCGGTAATAACCGTTGGCAACGTTCTTTACATCACCCTCTTCGCCGAGGGACTTAACGTCTACATTAAGAATGACTTTCATATCAAGCTCCTATTTCCTTTCAGGCTGCGTCACCAGGAGTTGGATCGCAGTCCTGATAATTTTTTAGTCCGCTACGAACGGAAGCAGACAGATTGAACGCGCGCGTTTGATTGCGCGTGCGAGTTCTCTCTGATGTTTTGCGCATGTGCCGGTTATGCGGCGAGGAAGGATCTTGCCGCGTTCCGTCGTAAAGCGGCGGAGACTGTCGGAATCCTTGTAGTCGATTTTCGCTTTATTTGCGCAGAAACGGCATACCTTCTTGCGGAAGTATGTCTTTCCCTTGCCGCGTCCGTTTCCGTCGCGGTCTTCTCCGTCGCTGCTCTCGCGGTCAGTTTCGTTTATACCGACATCGAGGTTTGCATCATCCATTTTTTCGTCAGCAGGGGCATTTGTCTCTACTTCGTTATCTTTTGTTTCATCTGCCATAATTTACTCCGTTAATTTAGAAAGGAATATCTTCCGGGAAACCGCCGTCAGAGGAAGGCGCATTGTCTGCGCTGTACGTATCCTGCATGGCGCCGCCCTGAGGCGTATTCACCGCAGGTTTCGGCTGGAATCTCGGAGCACCCCCGGCACTCTGGCCGCCATCCGATTTTCCGCCAAGAAGCTGTACATTGTTCGCGACGATAGTAACTTTACTGAAGTTCTGCCCGTCTTTCTGCCAGCGGTCCTGCTTTAAATACCCGTCAACCGCAATCTGCTTTCCTTTAAGCAGATACTGTTTCAGGTTTTCAGCTGTTTTTCCCCAGATTGTAATATCGAAATAATTCACTTCATCAGTCCACTGGTCGCCTTCTTTTTTACTTCTGTTGACAGCTATACTCACATTTGCACGGGCCATCTGACCGTTCCCCACATATGCAAACGAACGCTCATCGGCTCCGAGGTCTCTTGTAAGACGTCCTATCAGGAATACGTGATTCATGTCTGTCATACTTCCAGCCTCCAGTTTTCTGATTTATTGATTATTTTGCTTCTCTGTCGTCAAGTTTCACGAAAAGATACTTGAGCAGATTCATGTTTATTTTGAACTGCCTGTCAAGGTCCGAGATTTTTCCGGGATTAAGTTTAAGTGTAAACAGGATGAAACGGCCGCGTTTCTGTTTGTCAACTTCGTAGGTAAGCTCACGGTCGCCGAACGGCTCTTCTTTTTCGATTTCCGCACCGTACTGTGCGAGAACACTGCGCACATCCTCTGTGCCTTTCTTCGACTTCTCCTCGTCAATCGGGAAGATAGTCATAAGTTCATATTTTCTCATATAATCTCCTTATGGACATTCGGGAGCCCGCAACGGAGCTCCAAGGGGTGTTCGTATATATTAGCAGAATGATTTTTCAGGGTCAAGACGTGATTCAAATAAAATACAAGCACTTGCGTCTTTTTCGTTCTGTACTATAATAAAGAGTATGTTTCCGAAAACTGACAGAAGCTGTATTCATTTTATCCCACTCCTGTTTCTCCTGCTTGTTTCCGCGGCGGGCGTATATGCATCGGGAAAGAGTGATACGTACGCCGCTCTCATACGGAACGGTACGGCCGGTGATATAAAAACCGCATTAAAAAAAGACGGCGACCTCATCACGTATTCCGTCGGCGGAAACGACGATACGCTGCTTATGAGTGCCGTCGAATACAACCGCGGCAAAGACGTCATAAAACTGCTGCTCGACGCGGGCATCAGTCCGGCTAAAAAAAACAAGCTCGGCCAGTCGGCCGTCACCTATATCTGCCGGTATTCCGGCGACACCGGCACCGCATCGATGGTTCTATCGTACGGAACGTTTTCAAAAAGTCAGATACGCACGCGCCTTATGTCGAAGGATAAAAGCGGAAAGTACGCTGCCCAATATATTGAGGAAAACAGCTCTGCGGAGATACAGCAGCTTGTAAAATCCTATCTGCGCAAAACAGATATTGCACTTCTGTTCCCGGCGGAAAGCGGAATTTCTTCCGCCGGCGCTGATCAGTCTGCCGAAAGCAGCCCTCCGGCCGCTCCTGCTGATGTTTTACCGGAAACTGCATCAGCTCCAACAGCCACTGCGGCAACCGTTTCCCCTCCCGCCGCGGCAGTATCCCCTTCGAACGAAGCCGCTGCGGTCCCTGCTTCAGGGGATACAGCCGAAAAAACGGAGCAAAACGCTCAGACCGTACCGCAGACACAGTCAGCGGATACACCTCAGAAAGTTCCGCCCGACACTGATGCCGCAGTCAGGCTGCCGCCGTCGGACACTGTGCCCGTTTTACCGCCGAAAGTTTCCGCATATCAGAAAACATCGGGGTATCAGAAAACGTCGCTCTACGATTACGCTTCGGACGACGAGACCGGCAGCAGTACACAGGATGTTTTATCCGGCAGCGAATTTATTCCCGACGCGAACAAAGCTGATGAAGCCGGTGTAACGCCTCTCATGACGGCACTGAAAGACGGCAACGACTGGGAGGTTGATGCGCTGCTTTATTCGGGTGCGGATGTCAATGCCGCGGACAAGGAAGGCTGGACGCCTCTTATGTACGCCGTACGCTATCAGAACAGCGAAAAGCTTGTAAGTACGCTTATCGGGCACGGCGCCGAAATCCGTGTCCGGAACAAATACAACGCTACTCCTCTTATGATTGCAGCACAGTATTCGGAAAATCCTTCAATACTTTCCCGCCTGCTTGCGGTATATTCCGCGGGAGAGAAAGAAGTTTTCAAATCGCTTATATATGCGATTACGGGGAATGCTTCGTCTGACAGAATCCGTCTTGCAAAAGTTCAGCTTTTTGTTGATAAAGGAACGCCGCTGAACAGATTCTGGGAGGGAAAAACGCCGCTTATGTACGCGGCGGAAACAGGCAGTTCGACACCGCTCATCGCTCTGCTTGTAAAAAGCGGCGCAATTATCTCCATACGGACGTCGGACAGAAAGACTGCATTCGATTTTGCTCAGGTAAACACTACGCTGCCTCATGACCAGATTTACTGGTCGCTCAATACAGGACGGTAATAAATTATGCGCATAACAGGCGGACAGCTTGCAGGAAGAACAACAAAGTGCCCCGACGGTGTCATACGTCCGGCAATGGACAGAATGAGGGAATCAGTATTCGCGGTTCTCGGCGATTTAAGCGGAAAATCATTTCTCGACCTTTTTTCCGGCTCGGGGACAATCGCAATCGAAGCAGTTTCACGGGGAGCTGCCCGTGCAGCGCTCTGCGAAAAGGATAAGATAAAAATTCCGACCATTCTTGAAAATGTTTCTATGGCGGAAAAAGACATGGGAGTCAAAATCCAGTGCCATTTCATGCCGGTGGAATATTTTATAAAACGCTGCAAAGAAAACTTCGATTATATTTTCTTTGATCCGCCGTTCGCCTATAAATTTCATGAAGATCTTGTATCGAAAGTCTTTGAAAACAGCATGCTTGCACCGGGCGGTACAATTCTTGTCCACCGGCCGGAGGAACATTTCATGCCCGATACAATCCAAGGACTGCACCGGATTGATCAGCGTGTTTACGGAAGGTCGATTGTTGATTTTTACTCCTGCTGATTTTGAAAATTCCTTGACTTTTGTACAAAAAACGTTACCATAGTAGAAAGGATATAGTTTTTTTCAAAGAGAGTTTTCATGACGGATGATTTAAAAAATCAGATTCAGAATAAACAGGGCTCCGACGGATTCATAAAAGTCACTGATTCACCCGTATCTTCACTTACGGCAGAGCAGAAAGCGGTTCTCAACAGGAAAGGCAATATTCTTTATAACGAGGGTGATATTGAAAGCGCCCGCAGAATTTTTGTAACGACAGGATATTCGGACGGTTTGACAAGAGTCGGGGACTCATATATGGAAAAAAAGGAAGGTATAAAGGCACTCAAGCAATATGTTCTTGCACACAACAAAAAAAAGTCGGAACCGGTCTACGAAGACCTGGCAAAAATCATTTCAATCATGCTAAAAGAAGAATGAGTTAAAAAAAAGGAGTTCAAAATGAATACTGAAGATATTTCAGCAAGCGAACAGCAGGGCTTTATGGAGGATGAGTCGTTTCCGGCAGGAAACGATACTGAAAGGACCGATAATCCTCAGTCCGACAAGATTTCGGAGCTTTCAAAAGAAGGATATCAGTTTTTAAAAAATAACAAAATCACTGAAGCGGAGGATGCATTCCGGAGAATTCTCCAGCTGGAGGACAACAACAACTACGCGCTTGTCGGTCTGGGTGATTCCGAACGCAAGCGGAACAACTTCAACGAAGCCATACGGTATTATCTGTCGTGTCTTTCATATCATCCGGGAAACAATTACGCTTTATTCGGTCTTGCCGACTGCTATAAAGCGCTCAATCAGTATCATAAAGCGATCGAAATATGGGAACAGTATCTTGTCCACGACGACCGCAACATCACCGTTCTTACGCGTGTTGCCGACGCATACCGTAAAATCCGCGACTTCAAAAAATCGAAGGAACTGTACCTGCGTGTGCTCGACATGGAGCAGAACAATGCATATGCGCTTATCGGCCTCGGTCATCTGCACTACGATTTTAAGGAATACAAGGACGCTCTTTATTACTGGTCGAAGATGCTCGAAATCAACAAGGATGCGGTCGACATCCGCGTGCTCACATCAATCGGCAACTGCCACCGCAAGCTCAAGACGTTCGATCAGGGGATTTCATATTTTGAACATGCGCTCGAGATGGATCCGGACAATTTTTATGCGCTCTTCGGACTTGCAGACTGCTACCGCGGCATGAATCAGCAGTACCGCTCAATCGAATACTGGAACCGCATACTGAAACTGGATCCGAACAACAAGGTAATTCTTACGCGCGCGGGCGACGCATACCGCAACACCGGCGATTACAAGACTGCCACCCAGTATTACAATAAAGCGCTCGACATCGATTTCGATATTTACGCGGCGCTCGGTCTTGCCCTTATCTGCAAAGGTGAAGGCAAATATGAGGAAGCCGTCGACCGCCTTTCAAACCTTATCCGCAACGACCCGAAAAATTACCGGCTGTACATCGATCTTGCGGACTGCTACGTTAAGATGAACAGAAAACAGGATGCGATGACCTGCCTCGAAACGTTCCAAAAACAGGGTATCCGCAGCCAGCCGATAAACGAGATGCTCGACAAGCTCAGAAATAACAGACCGCTTTTCTGACAACAGCTATGGATAAAATTCCTCTTACCGGCCTTATGCCGGAAGAAATATGCAGTTCTCTCTCACTTTCACCCGCCTTCCGGGGTGTTCAGATTTTCAAATGGATCGGCAGCGGCGTAACTTCTTTCGATGAAATGACGAATTTGAGCGCACAGCTCAGAGCGGACCTCGCGGAAAAAGCGGTTCTCCGCTCTTCATCCGTAACAAACACGCTCAGCGATCCCGACGGCACGATAAAGCTGCAGATTACGCTCCGTGACGGGCTTGCAGTGGAAACCGTGCTGCTCACCGACCGGGAAGACAGAAAAACAGCATGCGTTTCATGCCAGGCCGGCTGCGCCATGAAATGCGCATTCTGTAAAACGGGAACGCTCGGGCTCGGGAGGAACCTCACGGCGGGAGAAATTACAGAGCAGTTCCTTTTTCTCGAAAAAGCGGCGGGACCGCTCGACAATATCGTTTTTATGGGTATGGGCGAGCCGATGATGAACCTTGGGGCAATCCGAGGGGCAGTCGCCGTGCTTACCGACAAACGCGGCAGAAATCTCTCCGCAAGACGCATCACGCTTTCTACATGCGGCATAATAAAGGGGATATACGACCTTGCGGACAACGGACCGTTCCTGCGCCTCGCTCTTTCGCTCACCACGGCTGACGATGAACTCCGCTCGGAACTCATGCCCGTTTCACGTACGAATCCGCTGCCGGAATTGAGGAAAGCAGTCGCATACTATATAGAAAAGACAGGAAAACGGGTCACGCTTGAAGCCGCGCTGCTTTCAGGCAGAAACACCGGCCCGGAAAGCGCGCGCCGTATGATCGATTTTGCAAAAGGACTCGACGTGCATATTAACCTTATTCCGTGGAATCCTGTCGAAGGACTGCCGTTTACCGAACCGTCGCCGTCCGAGTCGGCTGCTTTTACCGACATGCTCGAAAAGGCCGGTCTGAACGTTACACTGCGAACGCGGCGCGGCCGTAAAATAGGCGGAGCCTGCGGACAGCTCGGAAGGACAGCGGCCACTTGAATATATGAATATTATCTTCTATAATTCTTGGACGTGGGGCGTAAAATATGCAGAAGAAAATCTATGTTGCCGGTATGTTTGATGATGATACAGCCAAAAAAGTAGACGCAGCTGTGCGCAGTGTTTCTGGTGTAACGAATGTTGCTGCAAATGCTGCTAAAGCGCAGGTCCTTGTCGATTTTAATGACGGAACATCCGAAGAATCAATCGACAATGCTATAAAAAGCGCCGGTGTAGACGTATTGAACTGATGAAATTAACTGTTCTCGACGGTCATGCAGTAAATCCGGGCGATCTCAACTGGGATTGTTTTAAGAAATTCGCTTCCGTGACTGTCTATGAACGCACTTCAACCGATTCAGTAATCAGCCGCATAGGCGATTCTGATGCAGTCCTTCTGAATAAAATTGTAATTACTTCCGATATTCTCAAAAAGTGCCCGAAATTGAAATATATAGGCATACTTGCCACGGGCTATAACGTTGTCGACGTTAAGGCGGCACGCGAACTCGGCGTTACCGTAACAAACGTGCCGTCCTACAGCACCATGTCTGTCGCACAGCATGTTTTCGCGTTCATCACAACATTTACGAATCATGTGCAGCTTCACAGCGACGGGGTCATTAAGGGAAAATGGACTGCATGCCCCGATTTCTGCTACTGGGACGCGCCGCTCACCGAACTTGCAGGTAAAACGCTCGGAATTTTCGGCTACGGCCATATAGGTGAACGCGTCGCACGTATCGGACAGGCTTTCGGTATGAACGTTATATGCTGTCCTCATCACATAAAGGACGGAATGCCCTCCCCCGTTTCCCGCGACGAGCTTTTCCGCACATCTGACTTTTTGACGCTTCATGCACCGCTTACGCCCGAAACGGCCGAAATAGTCAATGAGCACACGCTTTCGCACATGAAAAACACGGCTTACGTCATCAACACTGCGCGCGGCGCCCTTATCAATGAACGTGACGTACGCGCCGCACTCGACAGCGGAAAAATCGCCGGCTATGCTTGCGACGTTCTCAAGGACGAACCGATGAAAATCGACTGCCCGCTCCTCGGCGCTCCGAATTGTCTCATTACCCCTCATATTGCGTGGGCTCCGAAAGAAACCCGTATCAGGCTTATGGATATTGCACTCAGGAATATTGAATGCTATTTGAACGGCAGCGCACAGAATGTTGTATCATAATGAGATGTTTACAAATATAAAATCACTCTATTTATTGACTATTGTTCGGTATTTATTTATACTAAAATTATTCAGTCATATTAAACAAGAGGTATTTATATGGGTAAAACAATAGCACAGAAAATATTCGATTCACATCTTGTAGACTCTCCGTTTCCGAACACGTATGTTCTCAGGCTCGACCGGGTATTCTGCCATGAAATTACGACGCCCGTCGCAATCAACGATCTCGTCGAGCGCGGCAAGGATAACGTATTCGACAATACAAAAATTAAGGCTGTTATAGACCACGTTACGCCGGCAAAGGACAGCAAAACAGCTGCTCAGGGAAAAATCCTCCGCGACTGGGCGCGCAGACAGAACATCAAAGATTTTTTTGATATCGGTGCAAACGGTGTCTGCCATGCAATTTTTCCGGAAAAAGGATTTGTCCGGCCCGGATTCACCGTCATCATGGGCGATTCACATACATGTACGCACGGTGCGTTCGGCGCATTCGCGGCGGGAGTCGGAACGACTGACCTCGAGGTCGGCATTCTCAAGGGAGTATGCTCATTCAGGGAACCTAAGTCGATAAAATTCGTTCTTAACGGAAAACTGCGGGACGGTGTGTACGCAAAGGACGTGATTCTTTCGCTTATTGCAAAAATCGGTGTGAACGGCGCGACTAACTGCGTCGTCGAGTTCACCGGTCCCGTCATCGACAGTTTCGGCATGGAAGAGCGCATGACGCTCTGCAATATGGCTGTCGAGGCTGGCGGAACGTCGGGAATATGCTACCCGGACATGAAGACTGTCGACTACCTGTGGGAATTCATCAGGGACGAATATAAAACAAAAGAGAACGCGCTTGCCGATTACCGTACGTGGGTGTCCGATTCCGACGCGGAGTACGAACAGGTGTTCACCATGGACCTTACGGATCTTGAACCGGTCTGCACATTCGGATACAAGCCGGATCAGGTAAAAAACGTTTCGGAAATGGCAGGTGCGAAAGTAGACCAGGTATATATCGGAAGCTGTACGAACGGACGCATCTCCGATCTCCGCATAGCAGCGGGAATACTCAAGGGGCATCACCTCGCGGACGGCGTGCGCGGCATTGTGAGTCCCGCCACACCTAAAACATACAAAACGGCGCTCGACGAAGGGCTGCTCGACATTTTCATGGACGCCGGATTCTGCGTAACAAATCCGACGTGCGGCGCGTGTCTGGGCATGTCAAACGGCGTTCTTGCGGAAGGTGAGGTCTGCGCCTCTACCACAAACCGCAATTTTAATGGTAGAATGGGAAAAGGTGGTATGGTTCATCTGATGAGCCCTGCCACTGCGGCTGCTACTGCAATCGCAGGAACAATAACAAATTCACCTCTGTACAAATAACTAAAATAGGAGAAAACGAGATGAAACAGTTTGGCGGTGAAGTTCTTTTTCTGGATCGTTCGGATATCAACACGGACGAAATCATCCCTGCAAAATACCTGACGGAAATTTCCAAACAGGCACTTAAACCGTATCTGCTTGAAGACCTGAAACTCGACGGGTTCAATCCGAAAACAGACATCGCGGGCAAAAAAGTAATCATTGCCCGTGAAAATTTCGGCTGCGGCTCTTCGCGCGAGCACGCCCCCTGGGCACTCGAAGTAAACGGCATATACGTCGTTATTGCTCCGAACTTTGCGCGAATCTTCCGTCAGAATATGTTCAACTGCGGACTTATGGCCGTTGAAATGGATAAAAAATCGATCGACGACATGTTCCACACATTCGCAGACAAGGACACCGAATGTAAGATCGTGCAGAATGAGGACGGAACTGCCAAAGTCAAGCTTATTGCAGGCAGTCTGTCGAAAAGTTATCCGTTCAAACTCGACGACTTTGAAAAAGCGCTTGTCGAGGATGAAGGCTGGATAGGATACGCCGACAAAAAATATTAAGCCTCAGCACACATAATAGCCGAAACCCCCGCTGCTTGACGGGGTTTCGGTTTTTAACGGGACATCCAGGCGGACGTATCCTCAAACAAATCGTTTATCGATTCCCGCATCTGCATTCGTCTGACGGCTTCCGCAAAAAGCGGAGCGACGGAAACAATCTGCAGTTTTTTCATCCCTATTGTATTCGGATTATAAAGACTGTCCGTCGAGATTACGGTACGTATGCAGCTGTTTTCAATAGCATCGACACCTTTTTTACAGAGCGGAATGTGGGAAAAACAGGCAATAATGTCTTTTGCACCGCGTTTTTTCAATTCGGCTGCAAGATTGACGACAGTTCCACCGCTTATGCTGAAATCGTCCACGATGACGGCGTTCTTTCCCGACACATCGCCTATTACTTCAAGAATTTCCGCGTTTTCATCATTGCCGCGCCTTGTTTTATCTCCGATGGCGACAGGCAGCCCCAGATCGTCGGCATATTTCCGCGCGACTTTCGCGTTGCCGGAATCGGGGGAAACTATCACCGCATTGTCGGGCAGATTTTTTTTAAGGTAATCTACAAGAACGGGACGGGCAAACAAATGGTCGACAGGTTTTTTAAAAAAGCCCTGAATCTGCGGCGCATGGAGGTCCATCGTAATAACGCGGTCGGCGCCTTCAAGTTCGATACATTCGGCGCACACCCGCGCGCGGATTGACACGCGTGGTTCGTCCTTTTTGTCGCCCTTCGCATAGCTGAAATAGGGAATGACGGCCGTTACGTAGTCGGCTCCGGAGCGTTTGAACGCGTCGAGCCAGAAAAGAAGTTCGACAAAATCGTTGTTCGCATCCTGACCGATAGGCTGCACAAGGTATATCTCCCTGCTTCTGACATGCTCCCCTATTTTTACATAGGTATTTCCCTCGGAAAAGTGAATCACTTCGGTTTGCCCGAGCGGTATGTTCAAATACCGGCACATCTTCTCTGCAAACGGTTTTCCGGCTGTTCCTGCAAAAACATGTATTTCAGGTTCCATTATTTTTCCCGTATTTTATTTATAGCGCTTTTTTACAGGGTGGTAAAGATACTCAAACTCAGCTTCGGAAACCCGATATCAGGATTTTTTCAACTATTATCGTTCCAGAAACCGTATTCCCCCAGTTTTTCACCGACCGCGTAATAATTGTAGGGCGCGTATAAAACAGGATCAAGCGCCTTCATATCTATCATTTTCGTGTCAATATTTTTCAGATTTTCCGCTATCTGAATGTTTGCTATTTTTGCGAGTCGTCCGATTCTGCTTTTCTGCAGTTCTCGAGCAGCCGGGTAAGCAGTTCGTCGGTCATATCCCGCTCTTCTTCCGTCATATCCCCGTAAAACAGCTCTGTCATACGGCCGCTGAGTCTGGTGAACTTTTTTCCTATATCTTCCGGAAATGAAGGTCCGGGCACGACGAGGATAATCCGCTTGTCGCCCGGAGACGGAACGCGCGAAACAAGTCCGGTCTGTTCCATTCGGTCAAGGATGCCGCTCAACGTCGCTTTGTCGAATCCGGCTGCAGTACCGAGATCGCTGCAGGATAAACCATCCGCCGGTGCCTCATGAAGCGCATAAATAACGCGCCCCTGTCCTTCGGTAAGATTCCCGATTCCCTCTTCGTCGAGTATTTTTTTAAACAGCCGCCCGCTCTGCCTGTTTATACGGTTTACGAGCGAGCCGCCGCTCCTGTATTTCTTTTTCATACACCGTTTTTAGTTTAGGAAACCGCGCTGAACGTATGCTCTGCGGAATGATACCAGCTTCTTATGTCTTCCGACACGAACTTGATCAGTGCGTAGTCGGGATCGGAGGGACCTTCGTGGTAATAAATCAGCCAGCCGGGCAGCCAGAAGTCATCCTTTATTTTTTTGTCGGTAATTTCCGTCATAACTCCGGACAATCCGACGCCGAGAAATTTGCCGGGTATACAGAAATAGAGAGATGTTTTCGGATTCGCACGGAGCTGCGTGACTTTCCGCGACGAAGTGTTCGTCGTAAAATAAAGCGTGATTCTGTTCCCTTCCGCAGCGAGTGCTTTTCCGACTAGTTTCGGATACTGTTTTCTGTTCGCCAGATTGAGCAGCGCTCTGCTTTCAGGAAATCCTTTCTCACCGATTGTGGAAAACACGGCACCGTCGGATTTTTCGATGATGTCAACAACGTCTTCAATTTTCATTTGTTTCTCCTCATTTGTATAAATAGTTCGTATACAAACTATTTATACAAATGATACGCATGCGAACTATTTTTGTCAAGATAATTCAAAGCAGATTATCGTTTTTATTCAATTGCCTGAGGTGTGATTGTTGATTCTGATATTCTGTACACGCCGTTCTTTTCGCACACAAGTTTTTCCGCAGTCAGTTTTTCCGCGGCCTTTTCGAGGCGGTACAAGTCGATGTGCTCCGTTTCGGCGATCCGCGAAAGCGTTCCGCTTCCCGTCTCCGTAAGCTGACGAAGTATCGCCCCCCTTGCCTGACGCAGAGAACCTTCGAACTTCGACTGCTTTGCGTACCGTGCGCTTTTCCGGGACGGATTCTTCACGCGCTTCTTGAGTTCGGCGCCGTAATCCATGAGCGCGTAGTACCATTCGCGGGGATTGCGTCTGTCGAGCGTCTGTTCCACGAGCGGAAGAAGCTGTTCGTCGGGAATTTTTTCTTCCGACCCGTTGAAAAAGAAAAAAATAAAAACCGATCGTATATTCGTTTCGATAAATACTTCCGGATTGTTATAGGCAAATGCCGAAACGGCGCCTGCCGTATACGGCCCCACGCCGGGAAGCGAATCGAGTCCGTCTTTCGTATCAGGAAAAATCCCGTTGTATTTTTCACACACTTCCCTGCACGCGTTCTGCAGGTATTTCGCACGGCTGTTGTACCCCAGACCGTTCCATGCCGCAAGTACGTCGGGAAGCGGCGCATTCGCGAGAGCCTGAACATCGGGAAAGCGTTTGAGCCACGCTTCGTATTTCGGAAGGACGCGCAAAGTCTGCGTCTGCTGAAGCATCATCTCTGAAACGAGAATCGCATATGGGTCACTCGTTTCGCGCCAGGGAAACGACCGTCCGTACAGCCTGTAATTTTCAAGGATAGTACTGCGGAAAGCTTCCGCCTGTTCATCCGAGAGCATCACGCTTCTGATTTCTCCACCAGGCCGCGCGCAACAAGTTCCTCAAGAATATTGTGCACTATTTCATCGGGAACGTTGCAGCTCGTATCGACTTTCAAGTCGGTAACACTTTCATAATCGTTGTTGTCTATGCCGTACAGTTTCTTGTAACGTCCTGTATCTTCTCTGTCGCGCATTGCAGTAAATTCTTTTATCTGCTGCAGATCACCGCCTTCACGTCCGAAGATACGTTTTGCGCGGAGTTCGTCGTTCGCAAGAAGATATATCTTCACGTCCGCTTCCTTCAACATCCAGATGGCAAGTCGGGACCCGAGCACGCACGATTCTTCCCGTGCAAGCTCAACCTGGTGCATGTCGACGTATTTGTCGTAACTGTCGTCGGATTTCGCATTTTCTATAACCTGCGCAAGCGTAAGTCCCTTTTCCGCCGCCAGCTGCCGGAACGTGTAGTTTATAAGCTTGATTCCGAGCGTCTGCGCAAGCAGCGTGCTTATCGTCGTGTTTCCGCAGCCGGATTTTCCCGAAATCGCAATGCGGAGTTCCCGTCCGGGTTTTACTTTGTACACAGTCATACTATCCTCCATCATTATTAATAATTCCCTTGTAATGCGCGTCCCGCAGAGCTCCATCTCACACAGGCAAGCGCATGGAGGCGCGTCCCTGTGAAGCGGGAAAATCATCGCGCAAATACTTTTCCCTAAGATTTTCCCGCAGAGCTGGAATTACACGGATGTAATTCCAGCGTCTATTCCACATTCCTCGCCTGCTCGCGTATGTTTTCTAGCGAATCCTTCGCCGTTATAACCATCGCTCCCACTTCGGAAAACTGATTTTTGCTGCCTATAGTATTTATTTCACGGTTGATTTCCTGGCAGAGGAAATCCATTTTTTTACCCGGCGCAGGATTGTCCTTCATTTCCGTACGAAGCGCCGTAAGATGACTGTGCAGTCTCACAATCTCTTCGTTAATCGTATATTTTACGAGCATGGCGGCGGTCTCCGTCATGATGCGCTGCTCGTCTGCGTGCTCGCCGAGCAGTTCGTTGAATTTCTGTGTAATCTGCTCTTTGAACAGCGTTTCCATCTTCGGCTGCCATTCTTTGAAAAACGCCGCACATTCGTCGAGTTTATCGAGCTTCACGAGCAAATCTTTGTACAGATTTGCACCTTCTCTCTCCCGGTCGGCACAGAACGTATCAAGCGTTCCGCTGAAAACGGGATTTATCATGCTCCAGTATTTTTCAACGTCGTAGTCGCGGTCGCTGTTAAGCACGCCCGGCTGTGCGAGTATGAGCGAAAGCGGCACATCATCCGCCGTCTTTCCGAGCGCTTCCGCTATCCGGCCTATGGCATCCGCATATTCTTTCGCAGCTTTCACGTCGGCGGTGACTGACTCGTCGGCATTCACTTCCTTTACGCGTATGTAAACATCGACTTTGCCGCGCAGTATTTTCGCCGTTAGGATTGCACGGAAGCGCGATTCAAGCTGATTGAGATACGGCGGCAGATTGATCGAGAGGTCGAGAAACCGGGAATTGACTGATTTTATCTCGACGGAAACAACCGCATCTTTTAGTGAGACTTCCTTATATGCATAACCGGTCATGCTTGTCATATTATATATCCTTTATTAATTGAAATGTTTGCAAAACCCGTCCGACTTCTGCAAACGCCTCAATTATTGTTCAGTTCTTCAAGAAGCGCCTTTCCGATTTTCCAGTTGTCGCCTGCGCCCATGGTAACGAACAGATATCCGTTCGGATATTCCTTTCCGGGATTCTTCCGAAGTTCTGAAAGGGCAAAATCCTTCGCATCGAGAATCTCTTTGTAATAATGGACGTTATTGTGATATTTCTTCGCGTGCTCGGCGAGTATCTCGCCAGTCACGGGGGCCGCCGACGGATCTTCACGCGCAGAAGCGTAAATCTTATGCAGAATCACTTCGTCAGCGGAGCCGAACGATTCGGCAAAATCTTCCAGCAGAGCCGCGGTACGCGTGTACGTGTGCGACATAAAATCGATTATTATTTTCCTGCCCGAATAGAATTCGCGGTACCCCGCAAGCGTTGTTTTTATGGCCGTCGGATGATGGCCGTAGTCGTCTATGAACACGACGGAATTTCCGCCGGCGGAAGCTTTGCCGATAACTTCGCTGCGGCGCCGGCCGCCTCTGAAATTCGAAAGTCCCGTCCTGATATTATTTTTATAGTCGTCAGGATTGCGGCCGTCTGTCTTAATAAGTTCGCATGCAAGAGCGGCGGCGGCGCATGCGTCGCGCACGTCGTGTTTTCCCGGCACGTGAAGCTCAAGTTCGCCGAGAGCGTCAATCGTAAAGTGCTGAGTTTCGTCTGCGACTTTCCCGAACGTAAGGTGATAGCTGCCGTGAGCCTGCTCTCCGTACGGAACAAGGTCGATATCGGGCCTCCTCGATTTTGCGAGCCCCGCCGTTTCAACTGCGCCCGGATCGTCGGCGCAGTATATGAGCTGACCGTGCTCAGGCAGTTTGCAGACATAATCGACGAACGCATTCCGTATGTCGGCGTACGTCGGATAATAATCCTGATGGTCGCTTTCCACGCTTGTGAGAATTATTTTCTGCGGACAGAAAGCCATGAAATGACGCTGATATTCGCACGTCTCCGCAACAAAATAATTCCGTCCGCTCCCCGGAAAAGAAGGTGTCGTCAGCGTGCAGCTGCCGCCGAACGACGTTATGACCGAACCTGCGAGCACCTGCGCGCTCAAATCAAGCTGCTCAAGTATTGTGCCGACAAGTCCTGTTGTACTTGTTTTGCCGTGAACGCCGCAAACGCCGCAGCTATATGCCTTTTCCGATATTGAACCGAGCGCTTCGGTATAAAGCATGCACGGTATGCCGAGTTTTTTTGCGGCTATAAGGTCGGGATTTTTTTCCGGATTATATGCGGACGAATAAACGACATACTGTACGTCTTTCGCGATATTGCTTTCACTGAACGGAAGCGCTTTGAGTCCGAGCTTGTCGAGAATGTCGTCAGTATAGAACCGTTCGGAGACATCGCTGCCTGTTATGACAGCGCCGCGCGAATGAAGTATTTCAACAAGAGCAGCCATTCCGGTGCCCTTTATTCCTACAAAGTGAACATGAACCCCATTGAGGTTCGCGGGAAGTGAGATTTTTGCCATACTCCTATAATAGTGCATTACGGCATATTATTCAATTTAGGCCTGTTTATTGAGCTGAAGGTACATCTGGTCGGCAAGGCCGAACCCTGCGTTTTTCGTCAGCTGCGTCGCGTATTCGTCGTACATCATGTCTTCGTACATATTAGATGCGAAATTGTCGCCGCCGAGCAGGTTCGATTTGTTTACTGTCTTCCGCATCGAAGAAAGCATCATTTTTACCATAAATGTTTCAAGTTCAAGCGATTTTTCGTAGAGTCTGCTTGTCTTGTCTATCGTGCGCGTCTCGCCGTGCGCACCTGACTGATTTACTGCAGCTCCCCGCGGACGTGCGTGTTTGTCCGATTCCGATACGTACGCGTTTGAAAAATCTGAAGCGAAATCGCCGGTCAGTTTGTCGTTGTTTATCTGACTGGAAGACACAATCCCGTCGCCGGAAGCCTTCGGTGAACTTTTCATGCTGTTCACGAGATCCTCAAAGTGAGAAATCTCTCCCTTGTATTGCGCCGACTGGACAGCTTCACTGCCTGTCAGCAACGAACCATTAACACCGCCGATTGTCATTTTCTATTCCTTACCGCTTGAGATTTACCGCAGTGCTCAGCATGCTGTCAGTCGTCTGAATCGCCTTGCTGTTGAATTCGTATGCACGCTGCGCCACAATCATCTGCACCATCTCGTTTACGACGGAGACGTTGCTCATCTCAAGAAATTTGTGTTCAAGTTTTCCCATGCCGTCGAATCCCGGACGGTTGGCAATCGGGCCGCCGCTCGCGTTCGTCACCTGATACAGATTGTCGCCGTCCGCCTTAAGGCCGACTTCGTTCGGAAAGCGGTACAGTTCGATCTGCCCTACCTGAACAGGCTCCGTTCCTCCGTTGATTTTTACGCCGACGCGTCCGTCCTGACTGACCGTAAGCGACTGAACGTCGTACCCTTCGGGAAGAATGATTTCGGGCATGACGCGGAGACCGTTCGAGGTGACAAGCTGCCCGCTTGAATCCACTTTGAACGAACCGTCGCGCGTATACGCGTAGCTGCCGTCGTATTTCTGCACACGGAAGAATCCGTCGCCGACGATTGCAACGTCGGTGCAGACTCCTGTGTTCTGAAGCGACCCCTGACTCATGATGCGCTGTGTCGCACCGACTTTTACGCCGTGCCCCTGCTGTATGCCTACAGGCGTTACCGTATCCTCCGTTGCAGGCGTCCCCGCAAGTTTTTCATTCTGGTAAATGAGGTCTTCGAATTCGACACGCTGCTGTTTAAAACCTGTCGTGTTGACGTTCGAGAGATTGTTTGAAATTGCATCGATATTAGACTGCTGACCGTTCATGCCGGTCGCCGCTGTCCACAAACTTCTGACCATTTTTCACCTCACCTTACTTGTACAGCGCAACGCGGGTCCACAACGTGCCCATCATGGAATCTTCGCTTGTTATAGTCTTCTGGTTCGCCTCGTACGCGCGGTTCACTTCAATCATCTGAACCATCTCGTTCACGACATTCACGTTCGACGTCTCCGTATATCCCTGAAGAATCCGCGGACGTTCGTTTCCCTCCGCTATGTGTTCGGGACCGGCTATATCGTTCGTGTTGTACATGCTTTCGCCCATCTTTTTCAGATACCGCTCGTTGTCGAAACGCACGACCTTAAGACGGTCGACTTCATTTCCTGTCTCATCATAAATTTTTCCGTCCTCGCGCACCATGAATTTGTCGTCCGCAAGTCTGATGACTCCGTTTTCTCCGAGCACAGGATATCCGTCCTTCGTTTCAAGGATTCCCTCTTTTCCGAGAAAGAAGTTTCCGTTGCGCGTATAGCGTTCGCCGTCGGGGGTCTGCACCGCAAAAAAACCCTCGCCGCCCAGCGCTAAATCAGTCTTCGTGTCGGTCGCTTTGAACGAGCCCTGTTCAAAATCAGTATAATTCTCGTTCGTCTCCACGCCGAGTCCGAGTTTGCCGATGACAGGCGCCGCATCGGCCGAACCGAACGGCGTTTCGTACACACCGTCTGCATTTGTCCGCCTGAGGAGCAGCTCTGAAAAATTCTTGCTTACGGTAATATCGCGCTTATAGCCTGTCGTATCGACATTCGCCAGATTATTTGAGATGGCATCAAGTCTGTTCTGCTGCGCGTTCATGCCGCTCGCGCCTATATACCAGCCTCGTATCATTCTTTCTGTCCTTCCGCATATGTGCAGTACTGTCACTTTATTATCGGCATTCAGGCTTCAGGGTTTAAGGAAATAATTCGTACGTTCCGCCGGAAAAATATTGCAAAATACGGATTCCGGTCTTATAATAAATCAGTATAAAAGTGACTAAATATTTTAAAAGGAGAATGAATGATTGCGGACTGTTGAGCCGCAATCACGAATGTCCCGTATTAAAAACAAAGCGAGGCTTTGTTGACTTTTTAGAGGAGTTCAAATCTATGTACAGTGACGAAAAAGATCAGCGTGTGTTGGCAATTATTCTTGGAGGCGGTAAAGGCACCCGTCTGTATCCTCTGACAAAGGAACGCTCAAAGCCTGCTGTTTCTTTCGGCGGTAAATACCGCATCGTAGACATTCCCATTTCAAACTGTATTAACTCCGGATACCGGAAAATATATCTTCTCACGCAGTTCAACTCCGCCTCGCTTCACCTGCACATTACAAATTCGTACAATTTCGACAGGTTTTCGCACGGTTTCGTCGAAATTCTCGCAGCGGAACAGACGCTCGAGCATTCGGGCTGGTATGAGGGAACAGCGGACGCTGTGCGGAAAAACTTCATTCATTTCAAATCGCAGAACCCCACGCACTACATCATCCTGTCTGGCGACCAGCTGTACCGTATGGACCTCCATGCGTTCATGGAAGCACACGTGCAATCGGGAGCGGACGTCACGATTGCAACGACTGCCGTAAACCGCCGCGATGCGTCCGGATTCGGCATTATGAAAATAGACGACAACAGCAGGATCACGGAATTCAGGGAGAAGCCGTCGGTGGACTGCAATATCGACGACTGGCGGATTCCGCAGAATGCGCGCGGCGCACTCCCGCCGGAAAAGGAATATCTTGCGTCGATGGGCATCTATATTTTTAACGCTGCGGTCATGGAGGAAATGCTCAACAACGACATGACTGACTTCGGCAAAGAAATCATTCCGATTGCAATTAAAACGAAAAAAATCAACTCCTATATCTTCGACGGTTACTGGGAAGACATCGGAACTATCCGCAGCTTTTATGAAGCGAACATCGACCTCACGCAGATGAAACCGGCGTTCAACTTCTACGACGAGGATGAGCCGATATATACGCACATGCGGAACCTTCCGCCGTCGAAAATAAACAAAGCCGACATAAATGCAACGCTTACGGCCGAAGGATGCGTTATAACCGACAGCAGACTCAGCCACTGCGTAATCGGCGTCCGCTCCGTCATCGATTCGGGATGCGACCTTGACGGCGTCATTCTTATGGGAGCCGATTTTTACGAAAACGAAAGCGACAAAAAGGACAATGCGGAAAAGGGACGGCCGAATATCGGCATCGGCAAAAACTGCAGAATCGCGCGCACAATCATAGACAAGCACGCTCACATCGGAGACAACTGCTCGATCAACGTGAGCGGACGGAAATATGAGGACGGCGACCACGGTGTTTTCTACAGCGCGGACGGAATCATCGTGATCCGAAAAGGCGCCGTTGTACCTTCCGGTACCGTCATCTGATTCAGGAACCGGCGGGAAAATGGGTTCCATGTACGACAGGCTCGGAGACCTTCTCAGCAGCGCACTGGAATCCGGTGAAATACCCCGGAAAAAGAGTCCGGGGACTTCCGAACATTCTTCGGAGGAAAAACAGAGCGCTCCTGTTCAGAACGCCGGCAAAATTAAAGCGGCGCGGATTCTTTCGGCAAAAAAGAAAATCAGGAAAGGAGAAGTCGTCCATGCATACCGCACTCAAGTTTCTCTTCCTGATTCTGTTGTACGGGCGTATACGGTGCTCGGAATAAAAACTGATGCAACGGAAGAGCAAATCAAAAACGCATACCGCACAAAGCTCAAAATATTTCACCCGGACAGCAACAGCAGCAACGAAACTGTGCAGAAAATCGCCCGGCGGAAAACTGCGGAAATTATCGAAGCGTATAAAATATTAACGGACTGGAAGCCGCACGCTGATTAAGCCGCCGGAATTTAATCGGCGTGCGACCCGTTTTCATCATCATCCCCACCGGAATCGTCTTCCATGCCGTATTCCTGCAGCTTCCGGTGAAGGGTCTTGCGTCCGATGCCGAGGATGTCGGCTGTTTTACTTTTATTTCCCTTGTTTGCCGCAAGATTTTCACGGATTATCGTTTTTTCCGCTTCCTCAAGCGTAACACCGACGGGAACGGTTATGTCCGCAGCATCCTTTATGCCGCTGATCGTCGGCGGAAGATCGTCGAGCGTGATTTCATTCTTCATGCACATGACGACTGCGCTTTCCATACAGTTGCGCAGCTGGCGGATGTTTCCCGGCCAGCCGTATTTGTACAGCGCCGCACGGGCGCGCGCGTCTATGCCTGTAATCTGCTTTCCGTTTTCCTCCGCAAATTCACGGAGGAATGCGTTGAGAAGCAGCGGAATGTCGTCGCGTCGTTCGCGGAGCGGCGGAACTTCTATGTGGACGACGTTGAGGCGGTAGTACAGATCCTCGCGGAAACGGCCTGCGGCAACTTCCTTTTCCATATCCTTGTTCGTCGCGGCTATCACGCGCACGTCCACGTCGATAGTCTGCTCGCCGCCGACGCGCTCGAATTTCCGGTCCTGAAGCACGCGGAGCAGCTTCACCTGCACACCGGGATTTATTTCTCCGATTTCATCGAGGAAAATGGTGCTTTCGTGTGCGAGCTCGAAGCGGCCTTTCTGCATTTTGTCGGCGCCCGTATACGCGCCTTTCTCGTGGCCGAACAACTCGCTTTCGAGAAGCGATTCGCTGAGTGCGGCGCAGTGCACTTTTATCATTTCGTGACCGCTGCGCGGTGAAAGATTGTGAATCGCATCGGCGACGAGTTCCTTTCCGACCCCGCTTTCTCCGGTGATAAGAACGGACGCTTTTGTCGGAGCGACGCGTTTGACAAGCTCGAACACTTTCTGCATCTCGGCGCTTTTTCCGATCATGTTGTCGAATTTGTGAGCGCCCTCGACTTCTTTCTGCAGCTGCTGATGCTGGAGCGAAAGTTCGCGTCCCTGCAGCGCGCGTTTCACAATCATGGTAAGCTGATCGAGATTCAGCGGTTTCGTAAGAAAATCGTACGCGCCCTGACGCATCGCGTCGACGGCCGCGTCGATGCTGCCGTGGCCGGTAAGTACGATCACAGGTATGCCCGGCGTTTCTGTCGTCACGCGGCGGAGCACTTCCTCTCCGGAGATTCCGTCCATGCGCAGATCGGTGATGACAAGGTCGACATCTCCCTTTGCTACGTAATCAAGCCCTTCCTGTCCGTTTGCGGCCAGACGGACTTCGTACCCTTCGAGTTCGAACGAAGTACCGAGCCCCTCGCGGATATTTTTTTCATCGTCGATTATCAGTATTGTGAATTTCATTTCTTCGCCATCTTGTCAGCTATTTTTTCGGAGTCGTCATCAAGCCGTTCCCGCGTGTTTTCAGTCAGCAGTTTTCTGTCAGTCTGCGGAACGGGAAGCGTGATAGTAAAAATCGTTCCCTCATTCAGAATCGATTTTATCTGTATGTCGCCCTTGAATTCCTTAATAATTTTATACACCATCGTCATGCCGAGGCCCGTGCCGTTTGCTTTCGTCGTAAAATACGGTTCGAATACATGGGAGGCGGTTTCCTCGCTCATACCTATTCCGTTGTCGGAAATAGTAATGATGTATTTATCGTCCTTCAGGAACGTCGTTATTTCGAACATTCCTTGACATTTGGAATTCGCCGAATCCGTTCCGCAGTCGGGAAAGCGCTCCTGAATCGCGGCAATCGCGTTCTGCGCAATATTTATCAGAACTTCCTTGAAGAGTTTCTCGTCGATGAGCAGACGGACCGTATTCTTGCACGTCCGCATGTGGACCATAATATGATAGTTGTGAAACTCGGGGGTTATGAACGCCGCGGCATCGTGTATTATTCTGTCCACATCTATAAGTTCGAGCTTCGCGTTCACCGGACGCACTGCCATGAGGAAATCCATTACTTTTTTGTTAAGATTGTCTATTTCCTCGTTTACGACGTCAAGATGCTTCTCGAGAAATTTTTCATCAGGGAGCATGCCGTCGGTCTCTCGGGATTTTTTCAGCGCCTTCTGAATGAGCTGTACGTGTATGCTTATGGCTCCGAGCGGATTTTTTATCTCATGCGCCATGCCCGCGGCGAGATTCGTAAGGCCGGCAAGATTTTCCATGCGGTGAAGCAGTATTTCCTGATTGCGCTTTTCCGTAATGTCGTTTACCGTAACGATCGAACCCGTCATCTCCTGCTGTTTTACAAGCGGCAGCACGGAAATAACTATGAAACGGACGGCTCCGTTCGGCGTAGCCGTCGTAAATTCATCCGAAACGTTCGAGCGGTTATTTTGAAAGCAGTCCTCGAGGAATTCGGAAATCGCAGAATCGTCTATAAACCTCCACAGCGGAACGCTCTCCGATTTTGATTCTTCCGGTCTGATTGAAAACGGAAGGTACCGTTCGGCTGCTTTGTTCGTAAAAATCAGTTTCCATTTTTCGTCCACGATGATAAGTCCGGTCGAAAGCGACTCGAATATGGAGTCGAACATATCGTTTTTTCCGGCGACCGCATTGAGGAAATCCTTCACCTGCTCGTCCGAAAGCTTAGAGACCTTTTCGCTTACCCGTCTGAAATATTCGTTCATACTGCCGCCTTGAAAACAGATCCGTGCAGTCTGTTTATCTTTGAAAGCGTGCGCACAAGTTCCTCAAGCGCCGCCGCCGGCGACTGGTTGTACACGGCGACGTTGTTCCAGCACATTCTGAGCGCTTCCATGCACAGAGCAGAGCTTTCCGCACCGGAAGCCGTGTACATGAGTTTTTTCTGCGCACCGGCTATACCGTCAAGGAACAGGCGGAGGAGAAGGCGCGGATCGAAACCGCCGCAGTCTTTTACGATCCGAGCAACATCGGGAAGACGGTTCATGGCGATTTCTTTGAAGAAGTTTTCCGCACACGATCGAACTTCGCCGGGAGGAACAGGAAGAAATGTTTCCATATATCCCTGAAGGGAACCGGAATATTCAGTGTCGTGAAAAATGCGCTGCACGACATCAAGCTGTTCTTCCTGCGTGCGCCCTCTGAACTGATACGTGCGCACCCGAGAAAGAATCGTCGGCATGACGGCATTGCGCCGGGTTGTCGTAAGAATGAACACAGTGTCTTCGGGCGGCTCCTCCAGAATCTTGAGCAGCGCATTGCGCACGCTTTCAAGCATGCGGTCCGCATTCTCTATGATGACGGTCTTTTTCCCCTCGTTCGACTTTATGCGCGCCCACGCGGAAATATTCCGGATCTGCTTTACGGGGACGGAATCGTAGAGGAACGTCGACTCGAGCTTCTCGCAGAGTTTCTGAATCTGACCGCACGTCTTTGAAAGCGCGTCCGGCGCGGGCAGCTCGTGCGGAAAATCAATCGTTTCCATAAGTTCGTCGATTTCCGACGTTACGGCCGCAATCCTCGAGATTTTATCGTCGCCGTCCCACAGTATCTGACTGAAACGCATCGTAAGTTTTCTTACGCTGCGGAGAAAAAGATATCTGGCCGATTTCAAATACGGTGCATTGCTCCCGCACGCTTTCTCCAGTACGGCCGCGGCGGCGGCCGTTTCGAGCGTACAGTCTCGGGGTCCCGCGAGCAGGACATTCTGGTTCACAAGCGATTTATGCTGCAGACACGACCGGCACGTGCACATCCAGAAACCCTTCTCCGGCCCCGTGCAGGACAACACCCGTGCGGTCTCGAGTGCGCACGAAAGTTTCCCCGTTCCGGCAGGACCTGAAAAAAGGACCGCCCCCGGAAGGCAGCCGTTCTGAATATCATTTGAGAGCAGTAAACATGTTTCCTGATGAAGAAGATTTTCGTACATTATACCGCCATCCCCTGTATTTTCTGTACGGGATCCTGAATCAATCCGTTCAGAATTTTTGCAAAGAAACTGCCTTTCAGTATCTGAACGGCATCGAACCACGGCTGTATTTCAACAAGCGTGAGTATAAACGTCACAACGACAAGCCCTTCGATGATGCCGAATCCCAGACCGAGCGAATGATCAAGTCCTCTGAGAATTTCTCCCGAAAAAACCGAACTGAACAATTCCTGTATGATTTTCACAATAAGAAAAATAATAATAAATATGAGAATAAACGAACCGATTTTTGCAGCTACCGTATTTTTTACAAGACCGTTCACATACGGCTGAAGTTTCGGCGTGAGCAATATCGCGCCGATGATTCCGCAGATGAATGCGGCCTTGCTGAAGAACTCACGTATGAGCCCGCGCACGGCAGCAGTTATCATGAAAACGAGAATAATGCCGAAAAATACAAGGTCTATTGCAGCAAATGTCATGCCCTTATCCTTTTATCTCAGTATACAGCAGTTCCGCAATTTTTTCAGCGGGACGGGTTTCTCCCGCGAGCTTTCCGCACGCGCTGCTTAAATGCGACCGTATTTCGCCGGAAGTGAGATTTTCGAGCGTCTGCTCCAGTTTTTCAGGAGTCGCATTGCCGCGGGCGAGAACGACCGCAGCTCCGTGACTCTCGAAATACTTCGCATTGTCTTCCTGATCGCCCCGTGTACCGGAACCGCACAGCGGGACGAGCACGAGCGGTTTTGCAAGCACGGCGCACTCCCATATGGAATTCGCCCCCGCACGCGACAGTACGACGTCCGCGGACGCAATCACGTCGGGCATTTCGGAATAAATAAACTGATACGGTTTGTAGTCCGCGCGCTTTTCCGCCGTTCCGTCCGTCTGCTGCATACCGGTCTGATGAACGACGATGTACCGTTCGCAGAGCCAGTCGAGAGTATCCTTTACCAGTTCGTTAATCTGACGCGCACCGGAACTGCCGCCGAGCACGAGCAGCACGGGTTTTGTTTTCCGTTCAATGCCGAGAAACTTCATGCCGCGGTCCGCGGACGCCGTATAAAACGCAGGACGCACCGGATTTCCCGTAACTATCACTTTGCTGCGGTAAGCAGCCTTCATATACAGCTCAGTCTCCTTATACGACAGAAGTATATGCTTTGCACTTCCGCTGTTGAGCCGCGTCGCAAGGCCCGGTGTAAAGTCGCATTCGTGCGTATATACCGGAATGTGCAGCAGTTTTGCCGCAGCGCACGGAGGCACACTCACGAATCCGCCCTTCGAAAAAAGAACGGCAGGTTTTATTCTGACAAGAACGGCAAACGAAACAAAAAAACCGCCGATTATTTTAAAAACATCGACAAAGTTCCTGAAAGACAAATACCGCCGGAGTTTTCCTGCGGGGATTCCGTAAAAATCGTCGGCGCTTTTTACGCCGCCGCCGTTAATATTTTTTTCAACTATCGTACGGTCCATGCCGGAGGAACAGCCCAGCCAGCAGATGCGTATCTCCCTTCCGTCATGTACGGCTTTCTCACGAAGTTCGTCGGCGACGGCAAGACCGGGATAAATATGCCCGCCCGTTCCTCCGCCGGCGAACGCTACTGTAATCGTATCAATATTATGTTTCATAGCTCATCTACTCTTACTGTTTATGATATTTTTCAAGCAATCCGACAATATCGTTCTTTTTAAATAATTTTGCATACTCATATGCGGACATGCCCATTGAATCCCTCACGTCGGGATTCTCGCCGTGTTCGACAAGCATCCGGCATATCTTCTCGCGTCCGGCGCCGACGGCAAGGACGAGCATCGTCTGGCCCTCTTTGTTGACCGTATTCATCTTAGAGCCTCTTTCAATAAGAAGCCGCGTAATATCCTCGTTTCCGCGCCAGACCGCGTCCATGAGCGCCGTATATCCCCTGTCGCTTGAGACGGCGTTTATGTCCGCACCGTTCTCAAGCAGCCAGGAAATACATTCCATCCGCTCGCTGCGCGTCGCAATGTTGAGCATGGGCGTTCCCTCGCCGTCGCGGGTGTTAACGTCCATTCCCGCGTCAAGATATTTTCTG
The DNA here is from genome assembly GCA_002399405.1 of Treponema sp. UBA4873. Classification (GTDB taxonomy): domain Bacteria; phylum Spirochaetota; class Spirochaetia; order Treponematales; family Treponemataceae; genus Treponema_D. The sequence goes on from DHDP01000012.1 coordinate 147,025, forward strand.
CACACATCGATCTTGCCCTTTGCGACAAACGACGCAAAGCACGCCGGTGTAAAAGGAATCCCGTTTCTGAAAAGATATTTAAACGATTCTTTTTTTCTCTGTATCTGTGCTAACTTTTTATAATTTCCACCGATATCCTCCGCAAGCAGCTCGACTGTCGGAAAATATTTAACAAAACCGCCGATTCTGCTGCCCGCGGAGAGAAAATCAAACGTCGTATATACGGGAACCTTTTTGCCTAGAAAATATCCCAGAACGGACGCCACATCGGGAGTAAATTCCGGTATGCCCTCAAGAAGCGCTATGCAGTGATCGGCCTTACTGATAAGAAGCAGTACAGAATCATCGGCTTTTTCCCCTGAATCAATACTATTGACTTCAGCACAGGAATCGTGCAATAAAAGCGTTCTTTTCAGCTCTTTTGTTTTTTCCGCATCGTGCGCAATAATCAGCCAGTTCATTGCCGTAATTATAAGGTAAAAATACGTTACGAACAAGGGGGAAATAAATGCACGGATATAAAAAAAAGACGACTGAATGATTTTCAGCCGTCCTGCCTGCCACCAGTTGGAATCGGACCAACGACACATGGATTTTCAGTCCATTGCTCTACCATCTGAGCTATAGCGGCGTGTGAGAGTTAATATATATCATTCATCTTTTCCTGTCAATAACTAAAATTCGATTTATCGGATTCTTTCTTGTTTTTTCTGTCGGTTCCCGATAGAATACGAAACGGAGGCTTTACATGAAAAAAAATACTATCCTTTTCTCCGTATCAGCTGCCGTTTTCTTTTTATGCAGCGTACCGCTGTTCAGCGACGATACGACAGCAGCGATTTCTTCTTATCTTGAAGATACAACAAAAAATCTTTCCGGCGACATAGTTGAGAATACGACGCAGCTCAACGTAAGTCCCGATGCTTATATCGGCAAATTCCTGCCGTCAGTTCCGCCGCATTTTTCAGTGGGCCTTTCCGTTTCGGGCACGCTTATCGATACGGGCGATATTTCCAACGCCGTCAATTCAGTCATCGCCGACATGCAGAGCGCAGGTTCCATCGATTTTTCGATTCCGGATTCCCTCGTGCTACCGACATATTCCGTAAACGCCCGCATAGGCGGCTTCTTTCTGCCATTCGACATCGGCGTGTTCGGTTCTTTTGCGTCCGCACAGGATTTGAAATACGCTGATTTCTCGGCGGCGGTAAGCGAGCTGACGTTCGGTGCCGATGTCCGGTACGCGCTGCTCGAAGGTAATGTGATTCTCCCGAAAATTTCGATCGGCCTCGGATATATCTATACGCGTCAGTCGTTCGATTTCTCGGTGGCGAAAAGCTACACAGGAACGTATGAATCGTATACAGGCACCATCAACAGTTCGGCTTCAATGGGATTGAAATTCAACATGAACATACTCTATCTGCAGGCGCAGATTTCAAAAAAACTGCTCGTCTTTGTTCCGTACGCAGGCGTGCGTGCGGTGCTTGTTTCGACCGACAACAGCTATAAATATTCGAGCACGGTCAAAGCCGACACCACTTACACGGACGGGACATCAGGCAACGTTTCGTCGCACGGATTCGATTTTGCAGAACTCCAGCCGCAGATTTTTGCGGGAGTCGGTTTCAACGTTCTGTTCACACAATTTACGGTAAACGCATGCTGGAATCCGCGCAGCAACCTCTGGTCGGCTTCACTCTCATCAGTTTTCAGAATGTAACTATAAAAAAACGAACCGTCTCACCGGACGGTCCGTTCCCTCCTGTGTCACCGCTGATTACGTCTTCAGGATGCAATCAGCGTGATTTTAATATTACCGCTTAAGGCTCAGAACTGTTTCAAGCAGCGTATCGGCCGTTTGAATAGTCTTTGCGTTCGACTGGAATCCGCGCTGGGTGACAATCATGTCGGTGAGCTGCTCGGAAAGGTCGACGTTCGACATTTCGAGCGCGCCGGCGAGAATCTTACCTTTTCCCGCAACACCGCTTTCACCGATGTTCGCCTGTCCGCTGTTGTTCGACTCGACGTACGTGTTGTCGCCCGCCTTCTCGAGGCCGCGGTCGTTCGTAAAAGACGCCATCGCGATCTGACCGATCGTGCGGACGGAACCGTTGCTGTATACGCCGGTAATCGTCCCGCTCGAATCGATCTTGAAATTGTCGAGGTAGCCCAGCGTATAACCGTCCTGCGAGAACGCTTTCGTCGTGCTCTTCGAGGCATCCTGCGTGATCGAATCGGTCATGCTGCCGATCGTGCCGAGGTCTATATTGAGCGTCTGGCGGTACGGGTTTCCGGCCGCATCTGCGTTTGCTTCAGGGACTGTGTACGACGTCTGAAGCATAATGTGTCCGGTGTCGTCCTTTACGGCGCCTGCCGTATCGGTGACCGCCTGCAGGCGCCCCATATTGTCGAACGTGACGGTAAACGTATTCTGCGTGCCGTCCGTCGTGTTAAGGCCTACGCGCGTCTGCGTGTAGTCGGCGTTGTCGGGATCTATCTGAACTGTCGCCTGCCACTGGTTGGGCGTTCCCGCTACTTTGCGGAAAGAAACGTTGAGCATGTGCTTGTTGCCGAAGCTGTCGTAAATCTCCTGCTCCGTTCCCCACGTCCCCTTCACGATGTCGTCGGCGTTCGCATTCTGCGTGATTTCAGGCGTGTTCTTGTTAAGATTGCAGCGGAACTTTACGTTCGTAGTTGCTTTCGCGGGATCCTTCGACCCAACGGGAATAGTAATGTCGGTCGGAGTCGCGGCGGTCGAAACAAGCTGCTCGCCGTTCACGTCCTGAGCCATCCATCCCTGAACGCGCATACCGTTTGCGGGATTGACGAACGTACCGTTCCGGTCGAGACTGAAGTCTCCGTTGCGCGTGTAGTATGTCTGGTCTCCGTCTTTGAGGATGAAAAAACCGTTTCCTTCGATCGCAACGTCGGTGGAAACGCCCGTAGTCTGAAGGTTGCCCTGCGTAAAAATGTTGTCGATCGAGGCGACAGTCATGCCGAGGCCGACTTCCTTCGGATTCACACCGCCGACTTCCTCAGTCGGCCGCGCTGCGCCCGAAAGCTGCTGCGAAATCATATCCTGAAAATTCACGCGGCCGCGTTTGAAGCCGACTGTATTGACGTTTGAAATGTTATTGCCGATTACATCCATGCGCGTCTGGTGATTCTGAAGTCCGGAAACGCCGGAATAAAGTGATCTCATCATATAGGTACCCTCTTAATTGCCGTAAATTGAACTTATCTGATCCATCGTGTAGAACCTGCCGCCGACCATGACGCGGGGATTCTCCTCGCGCGTTGCAGCCTCGACAACGCCCTTTGTCGTTGTGTCGCCGATGTTGAGTTCCACGGTTTTGCCGATTACTGAAGAAGCTTCCGATGTTTTGAACAGTGCCGCCATTTTCGTAAATTCGCTGTTCATGTTCGTCATCTGCTCGAGGGAAGAGAACTGCGCCATCTGCGCGATGAATTCAGTGTTTTCCATCGGGCTTGTCGGATCCTGATTCGACAGCTGCGTCAGCAGAAGTTTGAGAAAGTCATCCTTGCCCAGCGACTGACTTGCTTTACGTCCGTTTACTGCAAGTGTTTTATTGTAGCCGTTAACTTCGTTGTCCACCGCGAACTTATCGGCTGCATTCATGGTGGTATTAATTCCGTCCATCATTTACCTCTCTATATTTTTCGGCTCTTTATGCCACGATGTTTAGCGAATGTGAAGCCGTAACGTACGAACCGCCCACGGAAGGAAGTGCATCGGCAAGCTGCGCGTTGTCGTAGCTGCCGGAGACTGTCGCGACCGAATATCTGCCGTCGTCGTCGTTCCTGCTGTTCGAAAAACCGCCGCCGCCGGCATTCGCGCCCGAATATGCGACAGTAAAACCCGTCGTATCAAATCCGTTCTGAATGAACGCCTGCTTCAGACTGTCCGCGCTTTCTTTGAACGCATTGTATGCTTCCTGCGACGCCACGGTAATCTGTCCGCTGATTGTCTTATCGGAAAGCTGCAGGTTTATCTTAACATTTCCCAGCGATTCCGGATGCAGGACAAGTTTGATCGTCCCGACATTGTTGTCCTTGAGAACGATGGAACCGGCTTTAACAAAATCTTCTGCGCTCTGCTGAATCTGATTCGTAAGCATCGCCTGAAAGTTCGAACCCGATGCCGACGCGCTCTGATCGCTCGACGAAAGAATATTCTGCTGCACCTGGTCCGGCAGCGTCATAGTCATCTGCGCGTTTCCGTCGCCGTCTTTTTTTACAGCTGCTGCAAGTTTGTTCTGCGCATTTTTTACGTCTTTTACGCTCTGCGCGTCAGCATCGGTACGAAAATCCTTCACAATGATTTTTCCGTCTTTGTCGAGTGCAAATTCCTTTTTCTTCGTAAGTTTCGCGTCTTTTTCTTTTACGGATGAAAACGCTTCATCGGAAGCGGTATTCGTCTGCTTTGCAGAAATCTGTTTTACAGAAGCCTGTTCCGCAAGAAACTGCTGAGGAGATTCGATCGACATGCGCTGGGCTTTTTCCATGCCGACTTTCGTCTTCTCCGCGTCGGTGTCGACGTACTCCTGCGTCTGTTCGATTATTGCGTCGGGCGTACCCGCACATTTCTTACCGTCTGCTCCCTGAAGATACGCGAGTTCCTTCGCATAATCGTCTTTCTGCGTCTTTGTCTTTTTGTCGTCGTTTTTTTTCTGCTTTGCGTCTTTTACTTTGTCTTCCGGTTTCGTTTCTTTTGCCGGTGCTTTTTTTGCGCCCTTTACTGTTTCAGATTTTTTTTCCGCGGCAGCTTTCGGTTCTTCCGCTTTGACGGCCGCATCTTTTTTAGTACTGCTTCCTGCAGCGCTTCTTCCCTGATCGGTTTCCGTTTTTTGTGCGGGCTGCTCTTTCTTAGCCTGCTCGACACGGTCGGAAAAAGATGTTTGCTTCGGACTATCCGCAGATATGCCGGTACTGTTGTGAGGTGCAAGTGTGCTGATTTTCTCAACGGGTTCGATTTTCTGCTGTACTGCTACAGTTATTGCCTGCATAAACAATCCTCCAGTCGGTGTAAACAGGAAGACCGGCAGGCGGCAGATTTAATCGAGCGTTTCCGGTTTGCTTACCATCTTGCGCTGTATCTCTGCTGCTCGATCTGCGGGCATCAGTGAAAGCCAGTACGAGCCCATGGAAGAAGTGCCGTTCGCCGCCGCCATTTGCTCAACCTTGCGCAGGACGTCTATGACCATCTGGTCGTCCATTGCAAGCAGGATGTCGACGGCCGCTTTAGGCTGCATGCCGTTCAGATTCGTCGCGATCTGTTCGATGTTTACTTCTTTATCATCGTACTTTTTCACTTCATTGTTGAATGTTTTTTCACGTTCATCCTGCGTTTTTTCGCGTTCTGCGAGTTCGCCGGCAATCTGTTCGTTCTGTTTCTCCGCCGTAGAAAGATCAGTGTCGCGTTTATCGAGCTCTTCCTTGTACAGTTCCAGAGCTTCACGCTGTTTGTCTATGCGGTCCTGATCTATGTCGCTGTTGAGAAATTTTGCCGAAGAAACAGTAGACGACGTCTGCGGCGTCTTTCCCAGAATTTTATACAGCGGAGTAAAAAAAGCCTTCACATGTACGATTCCGAGATAGTCGAACCACAACAAGCCGCCCAGCGCAAGAATTATAATAAGAAGCAGGAGGACAATCGATTTTCCTAAATTTTTTCCCCTGGACATATTTTTACCCCACCCGTAACAGAATCTTTCAGTTTAGAACATCGGCAGAAAATCCGCCGATGTTTACAATTCTGTCGTTAGTATTCGGGAAAACACAAATAAAATCATCAAAATTTAATCAGTGTTTCCCTATTTCCGCTCAATAAGTCCGCCGATTGCAGCACCGAGCGTAATATCGTTGTCGCGCGAAATGATTTCCCAGTACAAGCCGCGCTCTCTCGTAAGCACGTCTTCCAGATAGCCGTGGACACGCTCGTTTATTCCGTGCGTCTTGTAGTACGTGCTGCCGTTGCAGAGAATGCATACGGGTTTTGAGGCGTTGCGCCCCTCGCCGCTCTGAATAACGGCCGCAGCGAGAATGGATGCGGCATACCGTGCGGAACGCTCCATGATCGCATCGAGCAGCTGGTACATACGGTCGTAATCCTCTTCTGTACCGGTTTCCGCCATAATAGCGCCGAGCACGGAGCTCGTGTTGTACGGTCCGTGCAGGAACGAGTCCGCTTCGATAAGCGTCATGGATTCAAGTTTTGAAACGCGTTCACTGCATTTTTCGCTGAAAAGCCCGTCTGCAGCCGCAGCCTTGAGCGCCTCGAGCGACTGCGGTCCCAGATAAGCGCCGGAACACAGCTTCTCCATATAGAACGTGCCGGGCTTTACCGTTCTGCTGTCCACAGTCACGTCGAAATCGGAACGGTTCACGCTGCGGAATTTTCCCGACTCGCACACGACAATCTGACGCGGAAAATCTTTGCGGCTCCCGATTGCAGGCTGAATGTACGCGGCATTGAGGCCCGTTCCGAGGATAAGACCGATGTAAGACGAATACTTCATTCCGGGGTCGGGACACGCCGCTCCCGCAAGAAGCGCCGCAACAGTGTCGTTCATAAGCGTAATGCGGCGCAGTTTTTTCCAGCCGTGCCCGGCAAGCGCATCCCTGAGGCATTTGCCTATCCGGCATCCGACGACTTCGGGAGCTTTCACTTCCTTTGAAAAACCGATGAGAATGCCGTCGCCGTCGTCGGTGATTTCCATCGGATACGAGAAACAGAAGCCGATTGAATCGGCCTTGTCCCTGAGATGTTCAAGATTTTCCGCAATCTGGTCAAAGAATTCCCTGCGGGGAAGCTCTTTGTCCACTCCCGGCATCTTCGTTTTTTCCATAAAGCTGATTTCGGCCTTTCCCAGCGCGTCGAACGTAACGAGGCACGAACGGAAGTTTGTTCCGCCCGCGTCGATTACAATAACGCTTTTTCCCGCAGCCGCTGCTTCCGGCGGATTTGACCACGTGCGAATCATATCTTCATCGGACGTCTCTCCTCTGAGACCGCGGTTCATATCGTAAAGAATCGAATCGACAACAGTATCTATATCTACGTGCCTTACAAAATTATGCCTTGAAAGAAATGCACTGACAGCCTGATTCATAAAATACCTCTTTTATATAAATTATAGTAGAAAACGGATGTTTCTATTTTAGCAAATATTGTACAAATTGCAATAGAATGATAGAGTTACAGTCCGATGTCTTCACTGGACTTGAACACTCTTGACTCAGAATTAAATCCCGAACAGTTTCGTGCAGTAACAACGGTAGACGGACCGATCCTCATCATCGCAGGCGCCGGAAGCGGCAAAACGCGCGTTATTACCTACCGTATTGCGCACATGCTCGACATAGGCATTCCGCAGAGTCAGATACTTGCGCTTACGTTCACAAACAAAGCGGCGAAAGAGATGGAAAGCCGCGTAAAGGAGCTTACCCGGAAAAAGCTGCAGAATCTCACCGTGTCAACGTTCCACGCCTTCGGTGTGCGTATTCTGCGTGCGGACATCGACAAACTGGGTTACCGCGAAAATTTTTCGATATACGACGAAACTGACCGCTCGGCCCTCATCAAGGAAAGCGGACGCGAACTCAAATTCACCGCTGACGCGCTCGATGTATACAAAATAGGAAACCTGTTCTCGAATATAAAGACAGGACGGAAAAACTGGGAAAGCGAGAACGACATGTACAGGAATCTGTACGAAGCGTACGAGGAAGGACTCAAGCTCTACAATTCCGTCGATTTCGACGACCTTATCGTGCTGCCCATAAAGCTTTTTCATGAACATCCCGACGTACTTGCAAAATACAAAGAGCGGTATAAGTACATCATGGTCGACGAATTCCAGGACACGAGCCATCAGCAGTACGAAATGATGCATCTTCTGGCACAGGACAACGTCGCCGTCGTCGGCGACGACGATCAGTCAATCTACAGCTGGCGCGGTGCCGACTATCAGAATATCGTACAGTTCGAGAAAGATTTTCCCGGTGTGCAGGAAATACGGCTGGAGCAGAACTACCGTTCCACGGAGACGATTCTTGAAGCCGCAAACGGAGTCATTGCGCACAACACGAACCGCAAGGACAAGAAACTGTGGAGCGGAAACGGAAACGGAAAACCTATAGAAATTTTCATGCCGGAAAACGAGGCGGATGAAGCGAGCTTCATTGCCGAAAGCATACAGGGCATTTCCATGGAGGAAAAACTCAAGTACGACGACTTCGGCGTTCTTATCCGCGCAAACACGCAGAGCCGCGCGATAGAGGAAGCGCTGCTCGAATCGAACATCCCGTACACGATGAGCGGCGGCACAAGTTTTTACGAGCGCATGGAAATAAAGGACATCGTGAGCTACCTGCGCGTCATCTCGAATCACGACGACGACGTGAATCTGCTTCGCGTCATCAACACCCCGCGGCGCGGCATCGGCCGCAGCACGATTCAAGTGATGAACGAAATCGCAAAGCAGAACGCCTGCACGCTTTGGGAAGCAGTCCAGTATCTTATAAAAGATCCGTCGGGAATTATAGGAACCGCATCGAAGGAAGCGCTCGAGGATTTTTCAAACATAATCGAAGGAAACCGCTCGAAACTGCTCGGCGGGCGCGGACTGTCAGGAAAAGTGCGGCAGTTCGTCGAAGACATAAATTACAGGGATTACCTCATCGGCGAGTTCCAGAAAAACGAAAAGGCAGTGCGCTTCAAGCTCAAGAACATCGAAACTCTCATCATGTCGATCGAAACGTGGGAAAACAATCCCGACAACTACGATCCGAATCTTTTCAACTACCTGAACCGGATTACGCTTTTGAGCCGCGACGACATGGACGACGACAGCGACAAAGGTAAAGTGAATCTTATGACGATTCACGCGTCGAAAGGTCTCGAATTCCCTGTCGTATTCATTGCGGGCGCGGAGGAAGGACTTATTCCCCACGCGCGCTCGGTCGAAGAAAACGGCGGCGACGTCGAAGAGGAACGGCGGCTGTTCTACGTAGCCATTACGCGCGCACGCGACAAACTGCTCATCACGTCATGCCGCAAACGGCGGAAACAGCAGGCGCTCGTCGAATGCGAGCCGTCGCGCTTTCTGGACGAAATACCTGCGAACCTCGTCGAATACCACGAACCGCAGACCGCCGTCACGGACGACCAGGCCCACGACATATTGGCTGATATGTTAAAAAATTTCAGCAGCAAAACCTGATAATGCGTGAAACTGAGAAAAGGACAAGTTTTGCAGTACGTGAAGCTTTGGATAATTATTCCGGAAGTACATGATTAATTCATGCGAAAGCCATGATTATACTTTGGATATGTACGATAAAAATCCTGCAGAGAGTCCTGTTTCAGGATGAAACCAGGCTGATTTCATCCTGAAACCAGTCTCATTCCATCTTGAAACCAGCCTGGTTTCAAAAAATACAAATCACACACGGTATTTTATTTTCCTGCCCGTTCCCTCGTACATTTTTCCGCGGAGCTCCGCAATAGAATCGTCGCTGATGTAATCATCAAATCCCATCATGCGGTCGATTATTCCGTTCGGCGTAATTTCCACGATGCGGTTCGCTATTGACGAAATGAACTCATGGTCGTGGCTGTTGAAAAGCACGACGCCGGGAAAATCGACGAGTGCATCGTTGAGGCTTTCTATCGCCTCAAGGTCAAGGTGATTCGTGGGATCGTCGAGTATGAGCACGTTCGCGTTCTGAAGCATAAGCTTAGAAAGCATGCAGCGGACTTTCTCGCCGCCGGACAAAACCTTCACAGGCTTGAGCGAATCGTCTCCTGAAAAAAGCATTCGTCCGAGGAATCCGCGCACATACGCGTCGTCCTGTTCTTTCGAATACTGCTTGAGCCAGTCGGTGATGTTCAGGTCGCAGTCGAAATATCTGTTGTTGTCGCGAGGCAGATACGTGTTGCTCGTCGTCTGTCCCCAGAATACTTCGCCCGAGTCGGGCTGTTTTTCTCCCGCGATGATGTCGAAAAACGACGAGATCGAATTATGCTCTATGCCGACAAAGGCGACTTTGTCGGTACGGTTCACGATAAGAGAGAAATCATTAAGAAGTTTTATATTGTCCTGCGTGTAGTTGAGCTTCTTAACCTCAAGCGTATTGTTTCCGATTTCGCGGTCTTCGGTAAAGTGAACGTACGGAAATTTTCGGCTTGTAATCGGAAGCTCCTCCAGTTCAAGCTTGTCAAGAACCTTCTTCCGGCTCGTCGCCTGCCTGCTCTTCGCCGCGTTCGATGCAAAACGCTGGATGAATTCCTTAAGATCCGCAATTTTATCCTCGCGGCGTTTCGCCTGATCCTTCGCCTGTTTCTGCAGAATCTGGCTCATCTGATACCAGAAATCGTAGTTTCCGGTAAACTGGGTAATCCGTCCGTAATCTATATCGCAGATGTACGTGCACACTGTATTGAGGAAGTGCCTGTCGTGGCTTACAACGATGACGATGTTCGGGAATTCGAGAAGCCAGTTTTCGAGCCACGTAATCGATTCAATGTCCAGACCGTTCGTCGGCTCGTCAAGGAGCAGCATGTCGGGATTTCCGAATATCGCCTGCGCAAGGAGCACGCGGACTTTCTGACTCTCGTCGAGCTCGCCCATCATCCTGTCGTGATATTCTTCTTCAAGTCCGAGTCCGGAAAGCATCTGTTCAATCTGGTTTTCCGACTCGTATCCTCCGAGTTCGCCGAACTCCGCTTCGAGTTCAGACGCTTTTATTCCGTCCTCTTCCGAAAAATCGGATTTTGCATAAATTTCGTCCCGGGCCTTTCCGCATTCGTACAGTTTCGGATATCCCATCATGACTGTCTCTTTTACGGAATATTTATCAAACGCAAAGTGATCCTGCTTCAGGACGGCCATGCGCTGTCCCGGCGTCATGCTTATTGTGCCGGAATCGTGCTCAATCTCACCGGAAAGAACTTTGATGAACGTCGATTTTCCGGCGCCGTTCGCGCCGATGATACCGTAGCAGTTGCCCGGCGTAAACTTCAAATTAACATCTTTAAAAAGCGGTTTTTCGCTGAATTTCAGGCTTACATCGCTTACAGTGATCAATTTACAACCTCTTATTTATTTTTTTTACCGAACAAAGATTTTATTCTGCTTAACAAATTCTGAGACTTCAGCCCCTTCTTGCCTGAGTCGTAATGCTTCACGCTGCCGGTAGTCTGCGGTCCCGCATTCTGTGCAGGTCTTTTTGCAGGCTGCTGCGGGCGGTTTTTATTTACCGTATTCTTCCTGTCTGATTTCTTTACGCCGTTTGAAGCGGACGTCGCAGCGGATCTTTTTGCATATTTTTCCTTATACAGCTTCATGCGTTCATCGAACGACATGTTCTGTAGTTTTTCAGCGTCGTCTTCTCTTATGCGGGAACCGCCGCGCGGCTGAGTACGTCCGGCGGCATATCCGCTTTTGACGCGCCTGTCGCTTTTTCTGCCGTGCGTATCGCGGTCGCCGCTGACATGACTGTCTCTTCTGCGTCCGCCGTTTCCTCTGCGTTCGTCGCTGCGGGGCCTGTACGATTTCCGCGAACCGCCGTGTTCATCCTCGTAATCCTCGTTCCAGTTTTCCGTACGGATGTAAATGCCTGCGCTTCTGTCTTCCATCATCTGGGACGCGTCCGCAACTTTTGCGGGAATGGACATTTCAATGTAGCGTTCAATCGCGGGAAGATTATACACATCCTGTTCACTGCAGAATGTGTACGCCTTTCCCGTTTTTCCGGCACGCGCCGTGCGCCCGATGCGGTGCACGTAATTCTCAGCTTCGTTCGGAAGGTCATAGTTCACGACCATGGCGAGCGAATCGACGTCGATTCCGCGTGCAGCCACGTCAGTCGCAACCAGAATGGAAACCTTCCCTTCCTTAAACTGATTCAGCACCTGAAGGCGTTTTGCCTGCGGCAGGTCGCCGATGATGAATTCGCTTTTCAAATCGTTCATGGAAAGCCGTTTGGAAACGACTTCGCAGGAACGCTTTGTATTGCAGAAAATAAGGACGCTTTCCGGCTTTTCGTTTTTCAGTATGCCGATAAGCAGTTTCATCTTTTCGTCACTCGAAACGTGGAACAGCTCCTGATCAATCTGGTCGACAGTGATGTTGTCCGCCTCGATCGTGATTTCCTTCGCATCCCGCGTGTATTCCCATGCAAGATTTTTCACGTATGAATTAAGCGTCGCGGAAAAAAGCATCGTCTGACGATTTTCAGCATTCGGGAGCACTTTGAGCAGCGTACGCAGGTCGGGATAGAATCCCATATCGAACATGCGATCCGCCTCATCGATAACGAGGAAACCGACGTTCGACAAATCAAGCTGATGGCCCTCCTCAAGGTCAATCGTTCTTCCCGGCGTTCCGACGATAATATCGACGCCATTTTTCAGCGCGTCAAGCTGCTTATCGTAACCGACGCCTCCGAAAAAGCTGAACGTATGGAGGCCGGTACCGCTTACGAGCACCTTCGCCTCATCCTCTACCTGAACTGCAAGCTCCCTCGTCGGAAGCAGTATGAGCACTTTCTTTCCTTTATTTTTATCTTCCGAAAGAAGCTCCTGAAGTATCGATACAAGATATGCCGCTGTTTTTCCCGTTCCTGTCTGCGACTGCACGTATAAATCTGAGCCGTCGAGCGCTGTTTTGAGTACCTGCTCCTGAACGGGCGTGCATGTTACATAACCTGCTGCCGAAATTCCCTTGAGCAGGCTTTCATTCAAGTTAAATTCTGTAAAATCCATATTGTTACAATATATACTTTTTCATAAATCCTGTATATAGACCGCAGAATTCTCCACCCTGCGGGTGAAAATCAGCTGTTCAACGCCCTGAAGAAACCGGGGCCACCTGCGACGGCGCCGCAGTCCTCAACGCAAACTCGACTAAGTGCGCACATTGCATTATTATACGTATCATGATTGATTCCATTAACAAAGACGACTATCAGGCGGCGCTTTTTTCGAACCGCCTTTCAAAAAAATACAAAACACTGCGAAAATGGGCACGACGCACGCGCGTTACCTGCTACAGGCTTTACGACCGAGATATTCCTGAAATCCCGCTGGCCGCCGACCTGTATGAACTTCTGCCCGACAGTATTTCCGGTAAAAATGAAACCGCACGCTTTATGGCAGACGAATATGCGCGGCTTTCCGCAAACGATCCGAAAGTCGATGCGGAAATCGCTTTCCGCCTGTACCTTACACTGTATCTCTACGAGCGCCCGTATGAAAAACCCGCAACTGAAGAAAGCGCGTGGCTTGAAAAGATGGCCGATGCGGCGGCAGTTTCCGTCCGAATCCCGCGGGAACACATCATCATAAAAACCCGGAAACACGACAAGGGCGGAAGTCAGTATGCAAAAAGTACTGATTCCTCCGCATCGCCGGTCATCACCGGTATCGTACAGGAGCAGGGACAGATTTTCCGCATAAATCTCACCGATTATCTTGATACAGGTCTTTTTTTCGATCACCGTATGCTCCGCAGCAAAATCAGGGAAACGTGCTCAGGTAAAACCGTACTCAACCTGTACTGCTACACGGCAGGTTTTTCAGTGTATGCCGCGGAAGGACGTGCAAAAAAAATCGATTCGGTCGATTTGTCGAACACCTATCTGAAATGGGCCGAAGACAATATGGCGCTTAATAATTTTTCAGACAGGGATAAATATGATTTCATCCGCGCGAACGTACAGGAGTTCCTCACGCAAAAGAATGACGACAACGCAAGATACGACATCATAATCCTTGATCCGCCGACGTTCAGCAATTCGAAAATGGCAGACTCGATGCTCGACATAAACAGAGACTGGGCGGGACTTATAAACAGATGCATCGCGCTGCTTGCTCCGAACGGCGCACTCTACTTCTCAACGAACAGCCGCCGGCTTTCTTTTGATGAGGAGCTCATTGCGAAAGCAACAGGCGACGGCTGTAAAATAAGCACGGAAGACATCACCGCAGCAACGATTTCTGAGGACTATGCAGGTACGAAAATCCACCGGTGCTGGAAGCTAAAAGCGGGCAAAATAAAAGAAACGTTCTGATAAAACGCTGTTAAATAAAAAAACGGATACTCTTCACAGCATCCGTTTTTTCGAAAAATACACCCCGCGCGGTATTATTTTTCTTCGCTTTTAATACCGTATCTCTTGTTAAAGCGGTCGATACGTCCGGCTGTATCTACAAGTTTCTGTTTACCGGTGTAGAACGGATGGCATGCGGAGCAGATTTCAACGTGAATATTGTCCGCAGTCGAACGCGTTTCAATAACGTTACCGCACACGCAGGTAATTTTTGTCATCTTGTATTCCGGGTGGATTCCCTTTCTCATACTTAAAACTCCTTATATCAGTTTTGCCCGGCTGTACGGAACGGGTTTACGCTCTAAGCGCAGCCACAAAACCTGATTATTTTTAAAATATACATGATAAAACGCTTTTATGCAAGTCCCGCGTCAGAAAAATACGTCCTGTATTTTTCTGACGATGCAGGAAATGCCTACAGAAGCGCAAGGCGAGCTGCCATTTCCCGCGTCGGGGACGCACATCCTGTGCTTGCATTTTTACACGGCTGCAGAACCGGTATTCGCGTCAGAAAAATACGTCCTGTATTTTTCTGACGATGCGGAAAATGCCTATGGAAGCAGAGCTGTATGCTGCCATTTCCCGCGTCAGGGACGCACATCCTGTGCTTGCATTTTTACACAGCAGCAGAACCGGTATTCATAGAGGCTAGGAAGGCTTCGTTTGTCTTTGACTTACGCATTCGGTCAAGAAGCAGTTCCAGAATGTCGGCGTCTTCCATCGGGTTCAGGACTTTGCGGAGCACCCACAGTTTCTGGAGCTCGTTTTCAGTAAGCAGCAGCTCTTCCTTTCGTGTGCCGGATTTCTTAATATTGATTGCCGGGAACAGGCGGCGTTCCGCGAGCTTGCGGTCAAGATCTATTTCGCTGTTGCCGGTACCTTTAAATTCCTCAAATATGACTTCATCCATACGGCTGCCGGTTTCGATAAGCGCAGTGGAAATAATCGTAAGACTTCCGCCCTCTTCGACGTTGCGTGCAGCGCCGAAGAAACGCTTCGGCTTATGGAGCGCATTGCTGTCGACACCGCCGGAAAGGACCTTTCCCGACGTCGGAACAGTCTGATTGTATGCGCGTGCAAGGCGCGTAATCGAATCGAGAAAAATGACGACATCGCGCTTGTGTTCGACAAGGCGCTTTGCCTTTTCAAGCACCATCTCCGCAACCTGCACGTGGCGCGTAGCCTGCTCATCGAACGTCGACGAAATAACCTCCGCCTTGATGGAGCGTTCCATTTCGGTTACTTCCTCAGGACGCTCGTCGATGAGAAGCACAATGAGATATACTTCAGGATGATTCTGCGTAATCGCATTTGCAATCTTCTGCATGAGAATCGTTTTACCGGCTTTCGGCGGAGCGACAATCAGAAGACGCTGGCCTTTTCCTATCGGACAGAACAGATCCACAATCCGCGTCGCAAGTTCGGTTGAAACGGTCTCAAGATGAAGTTTATGATTCGGGTATAAAGGCGTCAGATTCTCAAACGGGATGCGTGTCTGAGCGACGCGCGGTTCGTCGAAGTTCACCGTCTCTATGCGGAGCAGCGCGAAGAACCGCTCCCCCTCTTTCGGTGAACGAGTCTGCCCGTAAATAGTATCGCCCGTCTTCAGGTTGAACAGACGTATCTGGCTCGGTGAAATGTATATATCGTCGGGGCCCGGCAGATAGCTGTTCTGCGGAGAGCGGAGGAATCCGTAGCCGTCGGGAAGTATTTCGAGAGCTCCGGAAGCGAAAATGATTCCCCCGTGTTCCGTGTGAGCTTTAAGAATGACAAATATAAGTTCCTGCTTTTTCATGGGAGCAAGATCGTCATTGGAGAAACCGTACTTCATCGCCAGCTCGCGGAGCTGAGGCATTCCCATCGCAGTAAGATCGTTGATGAGAAGACGGGGCTTTGATTCATATTCTTCCGTGCTTTCGGCGGCCCCCTGTGCTGCATTCATCTGGCTGCTCTCGGTTCCGGTTGCATGGTCGCCGTTTGAATAATTGTTATTATAATTATTGGTGTAATTTTTATTATTAAATCTTCCGCCCCTGCGGTAGTTCTGCTGATTATTATTCCATCTTGTCCGCTGCTGAGGACGATACTCGTTGTTATTCTCGTGCGGCTCCGAATCCGATTCCTGTCTGTTATTATTCGTACCGGTGTTCTGTTCAGTGCTTTCTTCCGCTGCCGTACTTTCCGGTAAAGACGATGCAGCAGCTCTGTCTACTTTAATAACTGCCCGGCGCTTCGGCCGTCCTACTTTTTTTACAGGTGATTCCTCCGACTGCTCCTCGGCAGTCGGTTCCGCATTGTCCGCTTCAGTCTGCTGCTGTGTCATTTCCAGCGTAGTCCCCTCGGGACTATTTTCTTCGTTGTCCTCGGAAATAGATGGTGATGCTTCATACGATTCCGGTTGAGCTTCAAAATCGAGCCCGGATTGCATCTCTTCCTCTTTCTTTTCCTGATCACCCGATGCATCGCTCGTACGATGCCTGCGTAATGGTGCCATTAAAAATTCTCCATGTATTAGATTTATAAAAAAAGCTGATTATACTGCAAGGATTTTACACATCCTGAAATAGGATAAAACAAGCCCGTTTTCGCATCAGGCTTGGATAATTATTACCGCTTTTACCGCCGCATGTCAACTAGGTATAAAAAAAACATAATCTTTAATTTTATTGAATAACGTCTGAATGAAGCGTCATTGCTTTTTTATATTCGGCAGATGCAGCGGTGAACAAATCGATATCGGGCTCTTTGTCGATCATAGTCACCTGACCCTCAAAATTAACATTGCTGGCAATGCGGATACGGGCCGTCGTTATATCGCCTATAACTGTACTGCCGCTGCATATCTCAACACGTTCGGATGCCTCAAGATTCCCCTGCACGGAACCGGAGATGACTATCGAGCGCGCGGAAATTTTTTCAACCGTGCATACCGCGTTTTTTGCTATCTCGAGATCGCCGGTCGCCTGTATCTTTCCGTTGAATTTTCCGGTAATAACGAGTTTATCTGTAAATTCGAGCTCTCCGTCAAATTCCGTTTCCGGTCCGAAAACAGTTTCATTAACTTTATCAGTTTCTTTATCTTCCGACATATGCCATATCCTACCTTATTTCGTTTTTTTATTCCAGATGATGCCCGCCGCGAGCCATACCAGAGAAACAAATATAAAAAAAATTCCGAGCACATCGCCCGTTCTGTCATATAATGTCAGCGGCGCCGACTGTTCGATGACCGGTATATATCCGGTTACAAACGTCCGGGAAAACGGCTCCGCTTCCGCAGAAATTCTTCCGTGTACATCTATAATGCACGTCTGCCCCGACGCCGTACTCCGTACAGTCGGGATACGGCTTTCTGCCGAACGGAAAACAGCCATCGACAGGTGCTGATACTGACAGGCAAGACTCTTCGACCATGCGTCGTTCGACATGTTGATGAATGCACGGGCTCCATCCCGTACAAATTTTCTGCAGTCGTTCCCGAACGTATCCTCAAAACAGATAGGCACCGAAAACGAAATGCCAGCCTGCCTGAACACAGTCCGTTTCTTGCCCGCCGACCATAAATGAGTGTCGCCTTTCAGCAGCAGCTTATAGATAAACGGAAAGAGCTTTGCATACGGGAAAGTCTCCGTAAAAGGCACAAGATGCATTTTCGCGTATATTTCCGGCTCAGGAGGAATAACGTTCACGCGCGGGTTAAAAACAAACGCGCAGTTGTAATCATCGTAATACTCTCCGCCCGTATCTACGGAATGAAAATTACCGATAACAAAAACAGCGTTCTGTTTATTAATATACTCAAGCACAGAATTAATAATCTCAAACCGTTTCCGGTCTTTCCGCTGATTATACTGCATGATTATAGACGGCACGACTGCCGTTTCCGGCCATACGACAATCTGTATGTCGCCGTCTGCCTCCAAAGCCTTCTGCGTAAGGCTCATGAGCGTCTTCGTATCTCTTTCGTACGCTTCGACGCCGCCTTTCCACGGATCTGTATTGTTCTGGACAGCGCACACCTTCACATATTTTCCGGTTTCATGCGGCTTACTTTTTATAACTACCGCGCCGTATATCAGCGCGGCGCACAGGCAGACACCCCATATGCACAGGCCCGCACCATGCCGTTTTACACTTTTCAACACATTTTTCAGTGAGACACTGCCGGCGGAATCAAGCAGTACGCGGTATATCCAAGCGGAACAAAAATCAACGAGAGCAGTGATTCCCCATACTCCCGCAATAGCGGAACTTTGAATGAGCAGAATGTTTCTCCACTGCGTATAGGCAGATACACCGTAGCTGAAACCGGAAAATCCGAGCGTCTTGATATATTCGTACGCGCAGAGAACGAGCCATTGCGCAATCCACGCTTTTTTTCCGCAGAACGTTTCAGCCGCTTTTAGAACAAGAAAAAGAACTGCACACAGCACAAAATACAGAAAACTGACAGCCAGCATTCCGACGGAACTGAACGCCGCAAGCCATGAAGTATACAAACTGTATGCGATGACTCCGTATACACCGCCCCACAGCCACACAGTCTTATGAGATGCCCTGTGCACAATCATAAAGACAGGCACATACATGAACCATGCAAAAAAAGAAATACCTTTGGGAAAAAGAAAACCGGGATTCGCAAGCGCAAAAAATACCGCACCTGTCAAAACAAGCAGTATTTGTATCAGAACCGATTTAATTGCAGGATGATCTTCCGCGCTTATCGACATTATTCTTCAACAGACTGACTTTTCAAATCCCACAACGCCTTTTTCAATTCCTGACCGGAACGGAATGCCGCTACATAATGGGGATTAACAGAAAGTTTTTCTCCGGTTTTCGGATTACGTGCAGAAATACGACCTTTCCGCAGTCTCGGTTCAAAGGTTCCGAATCCGCGAAGCTCAATCGTCGAACCGTTTTCAAGTGATTTTTTTACTTCTTCAAGAAAATTCTCTACAACCTGCTGAACAATACGTTTTTCACATTTCGTATTCTGATATATGGATTCGACAAGGTCATATTTCGTAATTTTCTTTAAAGCCATAAAACCCCTACCAATCAAACAGGCGGAACAAAATCCAGCCGAAGTGATGTAATCACATCAACTGGATTTTGAAAACAATAATAACGTAAAAGTTATTTTGCCGCAGATGCAGCAAACGTCACGTTATACAGCTTCATCATGCGTGATTTCTTGCGAGAAACAGCATTTCTTTTCAAAACACCCTTGCTGCGTGCCGAATCAAGCTCTTTCTGAAGAAGAACGTATTTTTCTTCAGCAGCTTTCTGATCCTTGCCCTGAACAGCCTGGACGAACTGTTTAGCATAAGTTCTGCATTTTGATTTTATTGCTTTATTGTGAATACGACGTACTTCACTCTGCTTAAATGCTTTCTCCGCAGATGTTTGTTTCTTAGCCAAAGGAGACCCCCAATAAGTAAACTATTTTGTATATTAACAAAGGCACGTCGTTTAGTCAAGTAATAAAGCTCTTATTGTTGACAATGCATATAATTATCAGTAATATATAACGACATACGAAAACTGATTTGGAGGCAGGTCATGGCTGGAGCCAGTAAAAACTCGCGTACTACCGTCGCAACACAGAAATTCATTTGCCCGGACTGCGGCGGTGAAATTGTAATGAAAACCACGGTCGAAAACGGCAGAATCAAGAATATTGCCGAGTGCACAAAATGCAAGCGCACCGAAAGACGACCGAAAGATTTTAAATAAGAGTCAAAAAAACGACATCACAGACGATGTCGTTTTTTTGACGTCTCAAATAAAAAGAAAAAATCGTCAGATTTTTTCTTCCTTAGACTTAAAATCCAACGACATCACAGACGATGTCGTTTTTTTGCATTTATGCTTCTTCTTTCCGCCATTCGTCAAGCTGTTTCTGGATAAGCACAGGTGCTTCCTCAAGAATTGCAACCTGCTCGCCCTTTGTTACCGGCGGCCGGTATATTTTTACGATTTTTACTCTGTAACAGCCGTTTTTAAGATTAGTCATAATTGTCTTTATGTTGCTTATCTTCCAGCCGCCGTCAAGCGCGCACACAACGACCGGCAGATTCGTCGATTCGGCAAGCTTGCGGAAACCGGCGGAATAGAATTTTCCTACGTTTCCGTCCTTTGTGCGCGTTCCTTCCGGAAAAAGAACGGGAATCTGATTGCGTTCAATGACGCGCTTCCCGAAATCCTCCATCGTCTTCATTGCGGTCACCGGGCTTGCCTTGCGGGAAATAAGGCAGTGTTCCTGCGTACGGAGCATCTCCGAGACAAGCGGAATATGGCGTCCGAGTTCTGCCTTTGCAACAAAACGAAGTTCCTTGTCGCGGAAATAGTTCATATAACACGGTATGTCGAAAAGACTTTGATGATTCGAAACTATCAAGAACTGCTCGGGCAGTTCGTTCACATGATCTTTATAACCGAAAAAACGAAAATTTTTATAGCATGAAAGTAAAGCAAAGATACGGGGAGCCAGTACTTTTACAATATAATTTGAAATCCGCATACTGCTTTTCTTCGACACAGGATAGGCAAGCGTATTAAAAAGCGAAGGCAGCGTTACCATCCAGAAAAGGCAGCATAGTGTTATAAAGCTTGACATATACTAATAATATAGATAAAAAACTTAGCTGTCAAATAAAAACCGCCCTACCTCGTCCACAATATCGTCGAGTTTCTCGTACAGCCGCTTCGTCTCCGGGATACTGTTGAGAAATATCCTGCCGTACTGCTTCTCATAGATGCGCCTGTCAAGAACGACTACGGTTCCGCGGTCGTCGCTTCTACGGATGAGGCGGCCGAATCCCTGACGGAATTTTATAACAGCCTCGGGAACGCTGAGTTCCATAAACGAGTTTCCTCCGCGCAAAGTTACCGCCTCCGCACGCGCAGTAAACACCGGATCGTTCGGCACCGAAAATGGCAGCTTTACGATGATGACCTGAGAAAGAGCCTCACCCGGAACGTCGACGCCCTGCCAGAACGAATCGGTTGCAAAAAGCACGCTCGACGTATCTTCCCTGAACATATCGAGCAGACGCGCGTTGTCGTCGTCACCCTGCTTTATAAGCGCTCCCGCAAATCCTTTGAGCTGCAGTTTGACGTCGCTGAACGCATTGCGGAGCATATCGTATGAAGTGAACAGAACGAGTGTCCGCCCTTTTGCTGCAACGATGAGACGCGCTATTGCCGTTTCAATATACGGCTGGAATTCCGTACCGTTTTCGGGAAACGGCGCGTCGTTGGGAACTGCAAACAGCAGATTCTTCCTATACGGAAAGGGCGACGGAAAATCGCCGAATAAAAGCCTGTCGCCGCCGGCAAAAGCAACGCCGGTGCGCCTCATCCACCAGCCGAAGTCGCGGTTTATTTCAAGCGTTGCGGAAGTGCAGACGACTGATTCCATCGGCTCGAATACGCCGGTACTCATGAGCGGTGCAATATCGAGCGGCGTTCTGGTAAATACCGTGTAAATCCGGTCGCCGTCGTCTTTTGCGGATACGGCGTCCTTCGGAAGATATTTCCGCTGTATCCAGAAAACCTGATCGCGCTTCTCGTCCCATGAGGAGAAATCGTTCAAAAGCAGTACGGCGTTGTCAAGCCGGCGGATAACAAGTTTCGCCTCCCAGAACGCCCCCGCTGATTTGTCTTCCTCGGCAATTCCCTGCATTATTTCCTTTACAAGCGACGTAAGTTCCGACACAGTCCGGGCAAGCACTGCCGTCAGGGAAAGCACCGGGCCAAAATCACGGGCAGTTGCATCGCAGAGCCGCAGGGTCCCCGAATCCTTCGTAAGGTCCTGCGATACTGCTTCCAAATCCGCGGCAGCTTTCTTAATGCGGTTCACGATTGTATACGATTCGGCTGCCTTTTCTTCGCTCGAAGACAGTATTGCAAGTGTGGAAATATATCCCGCTTCCGAATTCCTTCTGCGGCGGTACAGCAGATTCACCTGCCTGAGAAGCGCGAACCTGTTCACACTTTCGCTGAAAAAACTCGTCGCAGCACTCTCGATTCCGTGCGCTTCATCGAACACGATGCGGCGGTACGGAGGAAGAACGGCCTGATCGTCGTATCCCGCCCCGTTCATACGGGATTCGATATCCGCAAACAGAAGATGATGATTGACAACTATAAGCTGGGCGTCCGCCGCTTCCTTACGAACCTTCATGACAAAACACTGCGTATGAAACGGACAGCGCGCACCCATGCACGCGTCGCTTTCCGACTTTATGCGCGACCATACACTTTCCGGCGGCATGAACGACAAGTCGCTTCGACTTCCCGTCGCACTCGACTTTGTCCACGCCGTAACGGCATCGAAAATTTCGGTATCGTCGCCGAAAAGTTCCCGCTCACCTGCAGCATCTTCAAGCCGGCGAAGGCACACGTAGTTTTGTCTGCCCTTCACAAGTACCGCTTTTATTTTTCTGCCGGTAATTTTTTCCGCTGCGGGGATATCCTTTTCGCATAACTGCTGCTGAAGGTTTATCGTTCCCGTCGAAATGATCACCCGTTCCTTGTTTTCAACGGCCCACAACATGGCGGGAATAAGATACGCGTACGATTTTCCGACACCCGTTCCGGCTTCAAAAACGCCGAGCGCATTCTTATTAAAAGATTCCGCAACATTCCTCAGCAGCTCAATCTGCACAGGCCGTTCCTCGTACGTCGGAGACTGCTGTGAAAGAGGTCCCCCGTTTTCAAGATAGAGCGCAGTTTCATCGAGGTCGAGCTTTTTGATTTCCTTCGGCTTTACCGGCTCCATAACGACGTATACGTCGGTTACTTCGTTGTTTATGATGTAAAATCCCTGTGCGCGTTCAGAGGCATCCGACGCAACGGCCATGTCCGCATCGGAGGGCACCAGATATCCGTCCGGATGATTATGTATAAGCACAGAGCAATCCCGCACTTCCGTCTGATGAACGGGTACTTCGCAGTCGGTTCCCCTCGCACACGCTTTTACGGACGTAACAAGTCCGAGAGAATTAATTATGCCTGTAAAAAACACCTCGTTGCCGGAGACACTTTTTATCTGCCGTTTCATTTCAATGATGACAGGTTGTGAAAGATACTTGTGTACATCCATGATGAAGCATTATACCTGTTTGAAAGAAACGTGCAAAGGACAAAAAAACGGGAAGAATGGACAGGCGGTGAATTATTCTCAAAGTCATAATGATTTTATTCTACAGGAATAGTTTTTCCCTTTTCAGTGACGTTTTCTACAGCCTCGTTTGGAGAATCTTCCTTATCTCATTCAATTTCTGATATATTGCCCTTCTCAGACTGTTCCCGCTCAATATAACACGGTCTATCCAAGAATGACACTCTGTTTCTGCCTTCCTTTTTGGCATGATACATCGCGTGATCAGAATCTCTCTGTATATCGGCTATTGATTTATGATGTTCCATACGGGATGAGACACCTATGCTTACTGTTACCTTCAGTTCTGTGTCATTAAATACTGTCGCTTCTTTTTCTATTATTAAACGAACTTTTTCCGCCAGCTGCATTGATCCAACATGATCCGTTTCCGGTAGAAATACCGAAAACTCCTCCCCTCCGACTCGTCCAATTATATCACTACTTCTGATCGATTCCCTGATACATTTGGTTATCGATTTTAAGACACAATCTCCTGCTGCATGTCCATATGTATCATTTACTTTCTTAAAATGATCAATATCGATGAAAAGCAGAGAGAATGTTTTATCATCTCTTTGCGCAATATTTATTATCTGATCACATACTTCATAAAAAGTTCGTGTATTTAATACCCCTGTCAAAGGATCCTGACTCGCAAAATATTCAAGCCGCTTATTTGCCTCTGCCAATTCGTGTTCAATCTCTTTAATTCGGGTAATATCCGTAAGCGCGACCATATCTCCAATTGCATACCCACTTTCATTCCTCACTGGCTTTACAGAAACTAAATACTTTCGTTCCCCAATCTGTAACTCATGATCAGGAACTTCTCTTCCCTCATCAAAATATTGAAAATCACGTTTTATGTTCTCTCCGCTTTCTTTACTAATTTCTTCTGCTTTTTTCCCTATAAGGTCTGAAGATTTTAATCCCCCGAACATTGAAAGTGCTTTATTAACCACAACGTATCTTCCTTCGCGATCCATAAGAGCCAT
Source organism: Treponema sp. UBA4873 (assembly GCA_002399405.1). Lineage (GTDB taxonomy): Bacteria > Spirochaetota > Spirochaetia > Treponematales > Treponemataceae > Treponema_D. Next base: position 171,331 of record DHDP01000012.1, read on the forward strand.
TGCAACAGGCATTGATTCAAAGATATCTTTAATATCCATACATTTATATTCGATTCCAAGTTTTTTCATCTATTCACTCCCTGTTTCCATCCAACAAGTTTTGTGACAAAAGTATTGTCAAGTTGAAGGAATAAAAAAAGCCCTGTGCCGGTGAAACAGGCTACAGAACTTCGATTCCATTGAGTTGCGTAAAATGTTCACTGAAGGAATCATGTATTAGAATAATATAACACTGAATTTCAAAAAAACAATTTTTTTCTAAATTTTCTCTAATATGTACTTATACACAAAAAGCCGCAACCTATGTTAATTGCGGCATATAGTCTCAGCACTTCATTTGTATACGTATGCAGGATTTTCGATTAAGAAGGGATTCTATTTTCTTGTACCACAAAGAAATAGAAAAAAGACTTTTTCATCTCCTACGGGAATTGAACCCATGTTGTCGGGATGAAAACCCGATGTCCTAACCACTAGACGAAGGAGACTTACAGTCAGCATTTTTCGCTGACTCGGCAAATATATCATAAAACACAAATATTCGTCAAGTAGTGTTTACACATTCATGTCGAATTGCGCAACAAGTTTATCGTGAAGTGCACGGCATGCATCGCTGTTTAATCCGAGTTTCTGAGCAGCCGTAATATCCTGCATTGCTCTACCATAATCGTGTATATCATAATATGCAAGCGCTCTGCGGTAGAAAGCATGAGACTGATATTCATTCAGTTCCAGAGAACGTGTGTAGCACGCTATTGCTTCACTGTTTTTCTTAAGTATGCTGTAGACAATTCCCTCATAATATATTGCGCGGAAATTAGTTTTATCAACTTCTTCGCTTGCCTTGAAATCAGCAAGGGATTTTTCATATTCGCTCTGGGCAAAAAAAGCCATACCGCGGTGTTTATGAATAACTGCTAGGACCGTCTTGTCCGGTTTCGGTTTCGACTCTATTATCTGAGTATATATTCTGACTGCTTTTTCAAGATCTCCCGTGTTGTGCGCATGAATAGCTTCAAGCAGCATATCATCGATCGTTCCCTTTACATACGGAGATACGCGTTCTATTTTCGCAGCCCCTGACGACAATGTTTCAGGCTTTAATGAATCGAGTTCGTCGGCTTTTTCGTAGAACGATCTGCGCCTTTCTTCCATTTCCCCCTGAAGTTTTTTCTGATAATCCCGTATTTCCTGAAAAATTATATCGGCAAGGCTCAAAGATGCGTTCATTGAAGCGAGTTTTCTCCGAAGCGGAAGATCGAAAGGAGAGAATTCGCTTTTATAAATCAGCTCATGCTCAACCTCAGCCCACGCATCCTGAAGAATCGTCCGTATCTGTATTTCACATACTGTGTCGGCAGGCAGTGTAAGGCCGGAAAAAGATTCTGAACGAGGAATACAGTCATCGGGAATCGCAACGAGTACATGAATCGATTCATATCCGAATTCCCTGAAGTTCTGCGATGCGCCTTTTTTTTCAATTTCCTTTATTTTGAACAACGGCCGCAGTTCGCCAAGTACGACGGACAAATCCTCCAGAAATGCACATATCACACGGATTCCTATCATATCAGTAAGACTTACAAGTTCATCCGACTTCGCCGCTTCATGCGGTTTCACATGCAGAATTTTCTTATAATAACTGTCAAATGATTTGACCCGTGCCTTGTATGTAGGTTGCGACGAAAGCCGTATGTTCTGCTGCAGTTTTGTTTCTATATTCTGCATTATTGCAGTAAGGTACGGCACATATGTTTCATACGTCTCTTTTATTTTTGTCTTTGTCGGTAATTCATTAGTAAAATTTGTGTCCATAATACTGCTATACTCAATGTACTTCGTTACATAATAAAAAAGCGTCCTTCCATTGAAAAACTCAACAGGAAGGACGCTTTATTCAGCAGAAAATCTGCTTATTGTGCATTTGTAGTAGTGCCGGTTGTCTGCGCCGCAGTAGAATCGGACTTTTTCAGACTTGAAGTAAACTCCGACTCTGTAGCCTGTTTAGCCCCTTCAAGGTAGCGGTTCACCTGCTTATCGCCGAAACGTGACATTTCGTTGCTCTGGCGGTCGGCTTCGGTTTTACCGACAATTCCCCACAGATCTTCATCGGCAATATCGCGGTCAGATGTAAGGAGCGCTTTATCGTAGATAATCTTTACGTCCTTGAAATATCCGATATAATTGCCGCCAACCTGGTTGGCATCGCGTGTAATCTGGAAACCGGTGAACTTTACAAACGGAAGTCCGCGCGGATAAATCGGGTAAATACGGATTTCACGAGTACGGACCTCGGGGATATACTCGGGATTTGTCCACGTAAGCGTCTTCCATCCGTCGAATCCGAGATAGCCCATGAAATAGCGGCGTTCAACACCGTCCGTATCCTTGAGCATAACGTACAGGCCCTGCGGATAATTCATACCCATTGTTGTAACAGCAATCGATTTGAGTGTACCGACGTTTTTTACAACACCGTAGCCGTCCTCGAATTCCGTCTTTGTCTGTCCTGACGGTTTGTTGACTTTCCATTCTTTATCTGCATCGCTCACGACGGGATTTCCGTTCGCGTCGACTTGTTTATCGCCGTTTTCATCGATAGTTCTCAGTTTCTCATAGGCCGGAATTTCGAAAGGAGGAACAATTTTCGCATTGGCATTTGCATTCCACTCAGGGAACAGGATACGTACGCCCATGACGTTCTTTCCCGCAAACGGAACATCAGCTTCACTCTTTACCGGAGCCGCAACAATTGTTGAAAGTCCAACAGCATGCGGATTTTTGGCTGAAGAGTTAAGGTCGATTTCCCACTCAGGCAGAGCAAGAGATGTTTTCATCAGCTTTTTCTGGCTATCTGTAAATGTTGCACCCGCAGCAGTGGAATAATCCATTACTGTATGACCGTTCTGTGTTGCATTGCCGTTCGCGTCCGAAACGCTGTCAGCATCAAGCAGAGTAAAATCGATGACAGTTGCCTCTTCAGCAAAGAGACCGCCACCGATAAGCAGCATCGCTGCTGCAATTACTACATAAGTCCTCTTCATATTTGAAGCTCCTTTAAATACTTTTCGATGTAGCCTTGTATATGCAAACATTATCTAATAAGACATCTTTTTTGTCAACGCTTTTTTTGACCAAATCAGTCGTCCTCATAGGCAAGTCTGCCGCCGACAAACACCTCAACAGTATGTATATTTTCGAAATTATGCAGGATATTTCTCCTGAATAATCCGATTCCCTTTTTTATTTCAGATGCTCCGCCCGATTCAGTGAGCAGCGTATCCGAAAGATCTACGTACAGCGTGCTGCCGCGTTTAAAGCATGACACCGCTTTTGTCCCGGGCGAAAAAAGCGGTCTGAACCGGGACGTCTCCGGTCCGAGCAGCAATTCATCGACATACATGTTCAATCTGCCCTGCACGGGCTTTAACGGCAAATACCGCCATTCCATGCAGATTTTTCCGTTTTCGGAAGACTCGAACATGCATACCCGGCGTATTCCCGGAAACTGAATTATCCAGCTTACAAGCGAAATACAGAAGCAGACCGATACTATTCCGGTGAGCCATGCTGTCGATTTTTTCAGATTAGTAAAGAAACTCATTTCGATGAAGTAAATCCCCTTGAGCGTTCAAAGTGTGTTATAAAATCACTTATACCATTATATATACCGAGCGATGCCTTTTGCAAGTAGAGCGTACTGCTTAAATTCTGCGCTTCGGCATAGTTCGTGAGGAAGCCGAGTTCGATGAGAACGCTCGGCATGTTCGCGTTGCGGACGACAAACCACTCTTCCGCTTTTATTCCGCGGGGTTTTGTTCTGTCGCCTATCTGGGCCTGCAGTCCGTCCATAATGAACTTCGCTATAAGGATGCTTTCCTGCGTGTATTCTTCTTCCATCATACCGTTGAGAATCGGGAAAAGCGTGCTGTCGTCGCCCGCATCGGATTTGTCAATAACGGTGCGCCTGTATCCGGGCGAAAGATACCATACTTCGTAACCCGACGCTTTTTTATCGAGCGAGGCGTTCACGTGCACGGAGACGTACAGAATGGCTTCGTTGTCGTTGAGCTTCACCGAATTCGCAATGTCGGTGCGCTCTCCGAGCGACAGGAATTTATCGGTATCGCGCGTAAGGATTATCTGTTTGTCGGGATATGCGGTTTTGAGGCGCGCGTACAGCATTTTACCGACGCTGAGCGTTATATCCTTTTCGCGGACGGTAAGCGTCTTTCCGCCTTCGTGAAATGTCTGCATCGCTCCCGGATCTTTTCCTCCGTGTCCCGGATCAATAAGGATTGCACCGACCCGGTACGGTGATTCACCGCTTTCTGTTTTAAAGAAAGATTCCGCATCATCAAAAAATTTCTGAGAGACAAGGATCGCGCCTTTTTCAACAACGGGGGCGTCGGTCAACGAAAGCTTTCTGTCGTCGAGCAGAACAATGTTGTCGCCTGCACGAAAACTTATCTGATGGCCGTTCTTTTCCATGAGTCCCGTCTGCGACAGACTGTCCCAGTAAATCAGGATGCCCGATTCTTCCGCTTTTGCGAGCAGCTGAACACTTTCCGCACAGAAAGCGGATATACCTGAGACAAGAAGCAGCGCTGTAATCAGCAGGCGGAGTTTGCCCGTTTTCATGAACGTTCTCCTGCGGCCGTATCCGAAACGTAAAGTGCTCCCTGAATACCTCCGCGTATGACGGCTTTCCAGAACGTCCGCGCATCGAGCGCCTGATGATCAGGACAAACGGCGTCGAACAGAGCGCATGTCGTGCGCAGCGTACGGTGGTTCCAGTCCTCGTCGTCGGAAGCAAAGAGCGCGCGGAGTTCCTGCGGCACTGAACAGGAGATGCGCTTCCCTGCCGGAATCGTTCCGCTGATGCCGTCGATATTGTCAAGCACGATATACGCCGACGGCGGAAATCCCCTTTCGTCTTTGTCGGTTTCATCCGAAAGAAATTTTTCCGTCTCGTCGCAGCCCGGTTCAAGGCGCACGACAATGCCGCTCACGGCCTTTTCCGCCGCAGCAACCGCATCGTCGCGGCATTCCGCGAGCGCAATGACGTTGCCGCATTTTTCCACATTGTTCCGCGGAAATTTTACATGCGAACCGAGGTGCGACCGGGGAAACACATTCTTCACGCCGCTGACCGATGCGGCGTAATCTATGCCGATGACGTCGCTTACAACGCCCGGAACGGAAATCCACGCGCGCTCGGCGCTTGTTCTCGTGCACATGAGTTCGTACAGTTTGAAGGGCGATTCCCGGCCGCGGCACGAGGCAGGAGGTTCGAACGCAAGCGGAATGCGGTGTGTTTCAAGGTACTCCGGCGGCAGTCCGCATGCAATGAGCAGCGCCTGCTCCGTAAGACTGCATCCCGACGCATACGGATATGTCCAGCCTGACATGTATCCGCCTGAAAGACGGGCGGCAATCTCGCCGACCATCGGTCCCTTCTCCGTATATTTTATGTCTGCTTTCGCAGCTCCGCACGTAAGACCGAGCGCTTTGACGCCGAGCGCAAATACGGCGATAAGTTCGCTGCGCTTTACGGCATCGACGGCAGTCGGCATCGTATGCCCTGTTTCAATAAAATAAGGCGGGTAGTAAATGTGGCGGTCGGCAAATCCTGTGATTGTCATCGTGCCGCCGTACACGAGCGCGTCGATTGAATACTCCGGCCCGTCCATGTACTGCTCCACGACGGCAGTTCCGGTGCGCGAGTTGGCGACGGCAGCGAACGCAGCTTCCTCAACTTCCTCGTCGCGCCGTATCATGCGGCAGCCGCGCGCGCCCATATTGTCGGCCGGCTTCACGACGCACGGAAAACCGAGCTTTGCGACGAGCGCATGAACGACGCCGTTCTCTATTTCTTTTTTTGTAACGCTGAAAAAAGACGGAGACGGCACGCCTGCTTCCGTGAAACGCGCGCGCATGAGCGTCTTGCTGCTCGCGTTGAGCGCGGCTTCGTACCTGTGGCACGGAAGACCGAGTTTCTCACCTGCAAATGAAACCGACGCGGAAAAATCAGTCCCCGCCGTAAATACGGATGCCAGTCCGCCGTCTGCGGAAAGTTTCCGCGCAAGCGCATAGATGCCGTCCTTATCCTTTAAATCTATGTGTGCGAATTCGTCTGCAAGCGGAATGCACACTGCATTCGAATCCGCGTCGACGACGACGGTATTGTATCCGAGTTTTTTCGCTGCTGTGACGGCAGGTTTCTGTAAAAAACCCGCCCCGAGAATCAGTATGTTTTTTTTCATTCGTTCGATCCTAATTTTCTGCAGTACACTTCGAACGTGTCTCCGAGGTGAAACACGCGGCTTTTATATTCGTACATCTTATACAGCGGCGAATCTTTTTTCCAGCCGTGTTTTTCCACCTGGGGAAAACGTTCGGGATGATGTCCCGTCGATATTATCTTTACGACGGTAAATCCGAATTTCCGCAGAATGCTGTCAGCTTTCGACGGTTCCCACAGAGTGTAGTGGTCGGCGGGACTCTGCGCATAGAACGTTTCCGTACGCATTTTTGCCGAAACGCCTTCAGCCGACGGCGTCGAAAAAGCGAACACGCCGCCTTCCTTCACGAGCGACGACACGAGCTTAAGTACCGGCGCAAGGTCGCGGAAATGTTCGATCACGTACCACATCGTCACAGCATCGAACCGCTGCACGCCGAATTCAAGAGCGGCGTCGAAATCGGGAAAAGACGCACATGCGGCGGGAAACAGCAGTTTCGACTGCACGTACGACACTGCTTCGGGTGAAATATCAGTGCCGAAGACCTGCCACCCGTCGTCTGCCGCCGCGGAAAGGAACGGACCGTATGCGCATCCTACGTCGAGCACTGTCGGTTTCGACGAAAGACGCCTGCGGTTTTTGAACACGGAATCGATTTCATACATACGGCGGATTCCCTGCTTTTTTATCGACTCGAAATCTTCGAGATAGGTCTTCCCGTACTGGATCCTGTACTGTTCGGCAAAATAAGTTTTTCCGTAATCAGCATCTTTTCCGTCAGTAGTCCATGCCATATAGATTATACCGCACGACGGGCATCTTCTGAATGTGCGTCTGTCCGTCCGCGCCGTTACTCTGTTTTTTTCCGGCTCGTCCGTGCCGCATACGGGACAGGCAAGCCGTCTCCCGCGAGACAATGCGGAAATAAACTCACCGAGAGATTTTCCCTCTTCACGGACCGCGGCAGGCTTATACAATTTCCGCGGAGCGGACATAACTGTTTCCGCATTTTTCTTCGTGAGTTCTTCTTTCGGAAAACAGACAAAACCGTATCTTCCGGCAAGCTGTCCGTGAAGCGACGTCGTCGCGAGAAGTACGACCGCACATCCTGCATACGCAGCCTCATACGCAGTAAGTCCGTAATGCGTAACGACGAGGTCGTATGATGAAAGTTTTTCGCGGAGCCCCGGAATAGGTTCAACAAATTCCACTCCTTCGGCTGTTTCGGGCCGGGGATGGCCATGGGGCACGACGGCGGTCACTTCGCGTCCGTTCCCCGCAAACGCCTTCGCAGCGGGAACGACAAGATTCGCGGGATCCTCTCCCCCGAGGCATACAAGTATGCGTTTTATATCGGCTGCACATTCGCACGGTTTTTCCGTGCGCCGGTGTTCCGGCATCTTCATAAATGCGGGTTCGGTCATATTCGCCTTTCTGCCGAGACCGTACGAGGGAATCACGTCGAGGAGATAATCGCAGTATTCAGTGTTTGCAGAACCTTCATCTATCGCGGCAAGCGGCGCACATTCGTGCAGCCGTCCGGCAGTCTCTCTGTCGAGCGCGAAGCAGTCAGCAGCGATGAGAGAATATTCTTTTTGGGCGGGAAAATCACGCACAATCTGCCATTCGGCAAGGCCTTCCTCCTCCGCCTGATTAACAATTTCAGGAATTTCCGAAAGCTCCGCGTCTTTCGGAATATATACCGAAGCTCCGGTATTCGCCGCCGCTTCGAGACACCTGCGGAGATGTCCCGTACCGCGTCCTGCCTTCACGGACGGTACATACAGCACAGGATCGGTTATACCGGGAAATTCCATTGCCGAAAGAATCTGTTCCGTCGTATACGGTTCGCCGGGTGCCTTTCCTCCCGACAGATGCTGAACAATGCTGAGCGCACGCCGGTAATCGGTAGGAGTGTCGATCGTCGTACGATATTCAGGATGATGAAACCGCGCAGGGGCCTTTATCATCAAAGCTGAAAAGTGATTGCGGTGATTATAGAGCGCGGGTCCCACATGCTCGTGATCGTACGGCAGATCGGTCATTTTCTCCGCAGAAAGCAGAGACTTCGCATCCATAATTTCCACGCCGGAACCGTGGGGAAGGCCCGTCCATGTAATATAGTCGCATCTTGAAAATTCGCAGCGCTTGTTGTATTCGTCGAGCAGCACCTGTGCGGCTTCAAAAAACAGAAACGGATTGTCGGCCGTCGCGCGCACAACGATGTCGGCGTCGAGCTTCCTGATAAGCAGGCAGAACCGCCCGAGCACGTCTTCGAGAGGGCCGGCAAAAATGTTCCACGAACATTTTTCGGCGATAGGAGCGAGACGCCCGATCGACGCCTCGTCCGTCGCGATGTAATACGCATCGGCCTTCACCTTATGCATCGCATTCAGCGTCCACGCAAGGACAGGTACGCCTCCGAGATCTTTCAAAGCTTTTTCCGGCAGACGGGTTGAAGAAAGTCTGCACTGTACAATTACAACTGTCATTTATCAGGCACCCAGTTTTCTATAAGATGTTGTATATCCGTGTGAAAACGGAATTTATTCGTATTAACCCATCGTTGAGCATCTCTGAATTGTTTGCGCGATTCAAAAAAACCGCACGACGAATGGACGAGGAACGTCATAAAAGATGCGTCGGGAATCACGCCCCGGTCAAACCGCACACGGGGCAGCAGATTTTTTAAATAAAAATGAAGATACGTCAGATCGGCCGTCATGTCTTCTATCGGAACACTCTCGTCGTATGAGAGAAGGAATGTTGTTGAAAGAGTCGTTTCCTCGCCCCACAGCCACGAACGGAGCGCCAGATCGAGATTCTGATAATACGGCGACGTAATCGTGTAGTCGAATCCGCCGAGCTGAATGAATTTCATTCTGTTGTACAATCCGACGTAATCGAACGGATACAGCGTCTGCACGCCATCGGTGACGACAGCCGACGGAATTATTTTAAAATGTCCGCGATGAGCCGAAGGCGAAAACTGCACGGGCAGCGCGTTCTGTGAACTGTCAAGCAGCCGAGGGACAATGCAGTAATTTCCTTTCACCGTCAGATGTTCCGCAAGGCGCGGCTGAAGGACGAGCGCGGAAATATGCAGCGAATTACGCAGGACAAGAACGTACGACGATTGCACCTCGCTCATTCCGATGTTTATCATATCGCCGTCGGTGACTTTCTCGAGCGGAATAATAAATTTCACCGACGGCAGTCTGCGCGAGATTTCCTCGATGTTGAAATTGCCGGAATCAGGTTCGATTGAAATTATCGAAGCGAATCCGCATTTCGAAAGTGTCTCAAGCGTCTGCATGCGGAAATGACTGCCGTTGGAATTGAGAAGAACGACTGACACATCCATCGTCACTTCCGACGGCTGAACTCTTCCGCCTATGACTGTCCTGTTGATCTGCCTTTCATTAAAAATTAAAGGTATAGTATTCATCGCACTTCCTGCACTTCTCATCATACCGGCCGTTCATGTCTTTCGATACATACGGCGTCATTCGTTCCCACACCGACGCAAGTTTTTCCGTGAACGCATTTCCCAGTATATTGTTAAACATATATTCACGGCAGAGCGGTACACTTCCGTCCGCCAAAATCGTCATGTCGCGGCGGATATGCCAGCACGGATTCCGCTCGAGCGGCGAAAGGTCTGCAGGTTTGCAGTCAGGCAGCAGACCGCCGAAAGAATCATATTTCTGAATGATAAGCCTGCCGCACGACGGGCTTTTGTCGTCCTTCCAGTACCGGTAGAATTTTTCAAGCTCGTTTTCATTCGTGTTCGTGCGCACGAGCTGCGGATAAACATTTCCCGGAAAATACTCCTGCAGGAGAGGGACCGAAGCTGCTGCCTGCGAAAGAAGCGCGTTTCCGCCGCGCATTTTACGGTACGTCTCTTCAGTCGCTGCGTCGAGCGAAATTATCCAGAGCATCTTTCCGCCGGCGGCGGCTTTCACCGCCCGGCACAGTTCATCGGTGACAAGCGTTCCGTCAGTTTCCACCATGACGGACAGGTCGTCTTCCGCAGCGACCGTTTTCACGAAATCGACAAAATCAGGATGGAGCAGCGGTTCTCCCCACGCCGAAAGCGAAACGACTGCTTTGCCCGAAAGCTCCGCCATCTGCTTTACGAGCGGTTTGAACTGCGCAATCGTCATACGTCCGGCCTTATCCGACGACGGCGGAAATCCGTACTTCTTTTGAAATTCCTCCGGATACGGACAGTACGTGCACGTTCCCGGGCAGCGGGACTCAATCTGCACGTTGTAAAAACCCGGTACCGTTTTAAGCACAGTCACAAGGCCTGCCGCCGTTTCGGACAATTTCTCCGCGTCAGTTTCCCCCGAGGAGGAATCGTAGAGCGCACGGCACGCGGAAAATCCGGCCTTTGTCCCGCACTCAAATTCTAACCGGTACAGCCGCCAGTCTTTCGGTGCGAGCACCGTCTCGATTTCGAACGAATTGATGTCGGTTTTGAGAAGCGTTCCGATGCTGTTCCGCTCAACGGCCGTTCCGCCGAGTTTCTGCTGCGCTGTCCGTGAAAGTTCCGCAAGAATCGGTACGGTGCCTTTATCGAGCACTTCGGAAGCAAAGCCGTACGGATATCCGTCCGCAAACGTATATTCAGCCGCATACTTTTCGTGGGTCGAAACAAGTTCTCCGGTGAGGACTTTATCGAGGAACGGACAGTCCGCAAAAGCGTAAACTGCGGCGTCCGCACCGGCCTGTGCTGCGGCAGAATCAATTCCGTCGAGGAGGGACGTAAGCGTCCAGCTGCTGTTTTCCGTAATCACAACGGAAACGCCTGCTTTCTGCGCTTCGCTTCCGCATAATGCGCTGTTGCCCGGCGCGGCGAATATAAAAATCCCGGCGTTTCCCGGAACGGAAGCAGCCCACAGGAGAGCACGATCGTATGCCGATTCACCGTCGAACGCTTTTTCGAACATATAGTGCGAATCAGAGGCGGCAAATAAAATAACTGCAGTTTTCATCTCTTAATTTATCGGCCAGTCCGTTGAACAAATTGAAGGTTATGTATAAAATTATATCCATGACACCGTCCGTTCTGCCGGAAGACACCGTTTTTACCGTAACACAGATTACCGACCTCATCAAGGAAATGATAGAGGGCGCTTTTCCGGCTATTATTATAGAAGGAGAAATCTCCAATTACCGGCCGGCAAGTTCCGGTCATCTCTATTTTACGCTGAAGGACGATAATGCCCAGATAAGCGCCGTCATGTTCAGGAGTGCGGCATCGGCGCTCAGCTTTACTCCGAAGGACGGTACGCTCGTGCGCTGCACGGGAAAGCTTACCGTCTATCCTGCGCGCGGCAATTATCAGATACTCATTACAAAAATGGAAATTGCAGGAGCGGGAAACATTCTGCAGATGCTCGAGGAGCGTAAAAAGAAGCTTGCTGCCGAGGGCCTTTTCGAGGGCGCCCGGAAACGCCGCCTTCCCGCCTTTCCTCGTACGGTCGGCGTAGTCACAAGTCCGACGGGAGCCGCGCTCCGCGACATTCTGCAGATAACGAAACGGCGCAATTCCTGCGTCTCCGTCGTCATATTTCCGGCCCTTGTACAGGGAGACGAAGCGGCGGAATCAATCGTGCGGCAGATTAATGCGGCAAACGCGTTCCGTATGTGCGACGTGCTTATAGTGGGCCGCGGCGGCGGTTCGCTTGAAGACCTGCTGCCGTTCAGCGACGAACGCGTTGTGAGAACGATTGCGGCGTCCGAAATCCCCGTCGTTTCCGCAGTCGGACACGAAATAGACTGGGCGCTTTCCGACTATGCTGCGGACGTCCGCGCCCCCACGCCTTCGGCTGCGGCGGAACTCGTCGTACCGCTCAAGGCGGACATCATGCAGGACCTGCAGTCGTATGCGGACGACCTGTATAATACAATCAGGCAGAAAGTCGAGAACATGAAACTCGTCGTACGCACGTTCAATCCCGACAATCTTGAACTGCAGTTCCGCACGATTGAACAGCCGCTTCTCGCAAGGTTCGACAACGCAAAAGTCGCGCTGCTGCAAAATATGGATACAAAACTCAAGGACACGAAGCAGCACATAGAGATGTGCGTGCAGATACTCGAAAGTGCAAGTCCCGAAACGATCCTCGCGCGCGGTTACTCGATGGTCCGCGAAAAGTCGACGCAGAGGATTGTGCGCGACGCAGCGCAGACAAATCCGGGGACCGAACTGGAAATCGTTCCCTCAAAAGGAAAACTCACCGCCCGGGTCCTTTCCGTGAGCAGTGATTGAATGAAATCAGTATAGTTATTACCGTCTTTTCGCCCCAGATGACGGACTCCGGTAATAACCTTTTAAATACAGCCGTCGGAAAGAGGGCTGCGGAACCAAAAATAAGCCCGCGTGCGCCTCTCGCTGCTGCGAGCCGGAGCAAAGCCGGATTATTTTTGGCGGGAGCAAATTTCTTCCCGACAAATGCAATCAGTATGTTATTACCGGAGGACCGCCATGAAAAATTTTGAACAAAACCTCGAAACGCTCGAAAAACTCACCGCAGACATAAAGCGCAACGATATATCGCTTGAAGATGCGCTCAAAGATTTCGAGCAGGGAATCAAACTTGCCCGCGGCATGGAAGCGGAAATCGACAAAATCGAAGGCAAAATACAGGTACTCATGAACGAACCTGCTCCCGAAACGGACACGACGCCTGAACTCGATCTGTTTTCCGGCGCCGACGAAACGACAGGAACAGCGGGAGCGCCTGCCGAAGGAACGCGCCAGTGAGTGCGGAGCATCCGGTCAGGCGGCTCAGCGCCGAAGTCGCACGCAAAATCGCCGCAGGTGAAGTAATCGACAGACCGAACGCTATCGTACGGGAGCTCATGGACAACGCGATAGATTCAGGTGCGGGCTCTGTTCACGTTGAAGTCGATGCAGGCGGCATTGAAAAAGTGCGCGTCGTCGACAACGGATGCGGCATGACGAAGGAAGACCTTGCCGCCTGCGCACGACCGCACGCCACGAGTAAAATCACGACGGAAACCGACCTTCTCAAACTTTCGACGCTCGGTTTCCGCGGAGAGGCGCTTTCGTCGATTGCCGCGGTCTGCAGGCTTTCTGTCTCATCAGGCACGTGGAAAATGCGCGCGTCTGTTACCGAGGATCATATTATCGAACCTGTTCCGCCTGTTTCAGGTACGATCGTGCAGGCAGAAGGATTGTTCGAAAACTTCCCCGCCCGCCGTCTTTTCCTCAAGCGTCCGGCGTCGGAAATGCTCATGTGCCGCACGACGTTCATCGAAAAATCGCTTCCCCGCCCCGATATTGCGTTTACATTCACCGCAGACGGTGAGCGCCGTCTTACGCTTGAACGGGGCGTTCCGCTCAGGGCCCGTTTCGTACAGGCGACGGAACAGTCTGAAAACGAGTCGCTTTTCTATGAGATTTCGGGGAATGCGGGCGGTGAAAAACCGGACTGGTCGTTTACCGTCGTCATCGGCGAACCGGGCATTTTCCGCTCAAACAAAAAAGACATCTATATTTTCGTAAACGGCAGGAGAATTGCGGAATATTCGCTTGTGCAGGCAATCGAGTACGGAGGACAGGGCTATTTTCCGAACGGGACATATCCGGTTGCAGCGCTTTTTGTTACGATGAATCCGGAATTCGTCGATTTCAATATCCACCCGGCAAAAAAGGAAGCGCGCTTCAAGGATCTTTCCGGCCTGCATCACGGCGTAAGCACGGCCGTGCGGGATTTTTTCCATCATTACACAGTAAAAACGATGACGGACCGGAACGCCCCGGAAGATACAGCCAGTAAGTCACCCGAACTTGACCTGCATGCAGATGCAGCGGGTACACCGTATACGAAGGGCGCCCCTGACGACACAGCCGGCCACATCGTTATGCACCGCGGCGGAATTAATTTCCATACGCCGGGAGAAAGCGGATACAGGGTACCTCTGGATGATGTCCGCTCGCGCTTTTTTTCCGGCAGGACAGGCGGCGCCGGAGATGCGCCAGAAGCGTTCAAGCGGGGAGAATCTCCGTATTCTGCCGGCAAAGACAAGAACGAACCACAATCAGTTCCGTATGTAATCGAACATCCGTCGGACAACGTTCAGCCGCTTGCCGATGCTGCGCTCTCGGAATCTCCGCCGGTGCCGTTTCACTTTATAGGCAGCGCGCTCGGCACGTTCCTCATCGCGGAAAAGGACGAAACGCTTTACATCATCGACAAACACGCCGCGCACGAGCGCATCCTGTACAACCGCATCATGGCCGACCAGGGAAAGTCGCAGGAACTGCTCGTGCCGTACGAAATCACGACCGAAAACGAAGCAGATGACGCCTATCTTTCAAACATACAGGACGAGCTTAAGCGGTTCGGCTTTACGGTAAAAAACTGCGGCAGCGGCAGGTGGGAGATCTCTTCCGTTCCAGAACGCTGGAAGGGAACCGAAAACGATTTGTATCATACGCTGCTCGACAGGCGGCTCGAACCTTCCGAGGTAATATCGGCAATCGCTGCAATGTCAGCGTGCAAAGCTGCCGTAAAAGACGGAGGATTCCTCGACGACGATACCGCAACGCAGCTCGTCGCCGAAACATTCGCCCTTCCCGACCCTCACTGTCCGCACGGACGCCCTGTCTGGACGACAATCACGCGCGACCAGCTGTTCGCACTCGTAAAGCGGACTTAAGGACACAGGCTACTTCGTACCGCCTGCCGCCGTGAGGAGTTTGTCAACTTCGTCTTTACGGTACGAAGACTGCTTCGACTGCACGTAAAGAAGATATTTTTCCGCCGACGGATTGTCCTGAAGCGACATGCAGACTTTTGCAAGCTCGATGTACGCGTCCCAGTCAGCGTTGTCGAGCCTGAGCAGTTCAAGATACGTCGTCTTCGCGTTGTCGTACTGACCGTCGCTCGCGAACGTCTGCGCAAGATTCGAGCGCACCACGTTGTTGTTCGGATCAAGTTTGAGCGCGTTCTGAAAATAGAAAACAGCATTCTTATAATCCTTCTTTTTGAGATACGCGCTTCCCAGATCGTTGTTCGCTTCAAAATTATTCTTATCCTGATTATACGCCTGTGTAAAAAGCTGCAGCGCCATGTCGATATTCGGCGGATCCATGTTCAGGTACATGACGCCGAGATTGATTTTCGTCTTCCCGTGATTCGGGTTAAGCGTGAGCACCTCGCTGTACAGCGGAATGGCATCATCTTTTTTGCCGGTTTCATCAAGCATGAGCGCGTAATTGTACACGACGTTCGCTTCAGCATTCATGTCTTTGAGCGCGTCTTTCGTGTCATACGCTTTTTTTGCATACGACACAGCTTCCGCCGTCTTTTTCTCCGCATACAGCGTCGTCGAAAGATTGTAATACGTCGCAGGATCCTTCTCGTCGGGGCTTAAGAGCGCAAGCGCCTTACGGTAACTGTCTTCCGACGCCCCGTAATTTCCCGAAGCATAATACACAGTGCCGAGTTCCCTGAGCGCATCCCCGTTCACATTGTTAATCCGGATAACGTTGTTGTATGCGGTTAAAGCGCCCTGCTGGTCTCCGCGCTTCACGAGCAGCCGGGCTTCCTCGAGGTACGCCTTTTCATAACGCGGATCAATATCCCTCGCCTTTCTGAACGAGTCGAGCGCATCCTTTTCCCTTCCCAAACGGAGGTACGACAATCCGAGATTGTACTGCGCAGGAGAAAAATCTTTTCTGAACTGCACGCACGACTGGAATGAAGAGCCCGCTTCACTGTATTTTTTGAGCAGATACTGGACTTTGCCTAAATTGTAAAAATACAGGTAATTGGAATTGTCAGAGGTCACCGCTTTAGTAAGTTCGTTAAGCGCAGTCTGTCTGTCCTTTTTGTCGAGCGCGTCCATTCCGAGTATGTAATGCGCCGCCGGATCGTTCGGCGTTTTTGACACCGCCGACTGTGCATACGAGACTGCGGCGTCTTCAAGCAGTTTCTGCTGCGCCGCATCGGAAGCCTTCTGCGACGCGTCATACAGGAGAGACGCTATCTGCGAATTCTTGCTGCCGGAAAATGCCGGCTCCCCGTCGGAAATGGGCAGATTTTTCTGCGCCGCGCTGAAATGTGCAAGCGCAGAATCTATGTTCCCTGTCGCAAGCGCAGTCTTTCCCTGTGCAATTTCGTCATTGACAGACTGAATCTCCTTTTGAAGCGCCTTGTTCTTCCTGGCAAGCTCTTCCTCGGCAGCTTTGCGTGAGGCATCTTCCTGCTTCCGCTGTTCCTCCGCAGCTTTCGCCTGCGCAGCTTTTTCATCGGCAGCTTCCTGCTCTTTTTGAGCCTGAAGGCGCTCCTTTTCAAGCATATCAGTCATAGTCCGCTGATTTTTCTGCGCTTCCGCGCTGCTTTTCGCAAGTTCGTCCTTCATCGAGTCGAGCGACGACTGCACAGCTTTCGTGATGCCCGACGTATCGATATTAACGTTCACGTCGGACTGACCGCCGGCATTTTCCGAAGCCGGTTTCTTACCTTCCTTGAGCGCTATTATTTTGTCCATAAGAGCAAGCGCATCCCTGTCGTCCGCATTCTTCACAAGAAGTCCGTCGAGCAGATTCATGGCGCGGTCGTATTCGCCCTTATCTGTATACATCTGCACAAGTGCAAGCGTATTTTTCCGCCCGGAGTTACCCGAGCCGGACAACCGTATACCGGCCAAAATGCACAAAACGATAACGGCCGCCGTTCCGCCTAAAACAACCGCCTTCTGTTTCGCGGTACGTTTATTCCACCAATCAGCAATATTCATAATCCTGCCTGTAATTAGTCAAGTTCCGGTTCCGAATCGTAGTTTATCGTGTCTTCGGTGCCGGACGTCATATTTTCCGTGCTCGTGTCCTGCAGCGAATTAGCCACATCCTCGAGCAGTTTCCTCCGCCGTTCTTCTTCAGCCGCTTTCAGTGCCGTTTCCTCCGCAGCCTTCTGAGCCGCAAGTCTGTCCTGTTCGGCCTTCAGCGCAGCCTCTTCCTCCTGCCGTTTCTTTTCCTGTTCGGCCGCCGCCACCGCATCCGCAGCGCGTTTGTCCAGTTCCGCGCGGATAAGAGCTATCATCTGATTTATCCGGGCGCTCTGCGGATCATCGGGAGCAATGCGGAGGAACAAAGAGTAATCGTCAACCGCATCGGAAAGCTTGTCCTGCTTCAGCCGCGCGTTCGCCCTGTTCAGGACAGCCGGTGTAAAATCGGGCGACGCCGCAAGCGCAAGCGAATAGTAACTGTCCGCCTTTGCATAATCAGCGGCGGCAAAAGCCGCGTTTCCTGCATTATACGCAAGTATCTTCTTATTCGTCCCGGGAACAGAAAGACCTTTTTCGAACGCCGCAACCGATTTCACGAACTGCCCCGTCTGATAGTATGCCAGTCCCAGATAGTTGTACGCATCGGAAGACGCTGTTCCCGATGCTATGTCGGCTTCGAGAAGCGGAGCTGCGTCAGCCGGTCTGTTGTTTTTGAAAAGTCTTTCGCCTTCCGTTTCCGCGTGCATTACGGGCATCATGCACAAAAATGCGGCAGCGGCTGCAATCAGTTTTATCCTCATCATTTCAGTCTGGCCTCTATTACATATAGTAAACATTTGACATACTTACATAAATCGACTACTCTTTTATGCATATGTAGAATATCATTTTTCTTAGTATTATAATATAGGAACATAGTATTATAATAATAGGTAACACTCTAAATTCCGGAGGATAGTTTTATGGAATCTGTTCAGATCGCGATTATGGTAGTTCTTGGGGCCGGTGTCGCGAGTCTGCTTTTCTTCGTCATAAAATCAGTAAGCGCACCAAAACGGGTTGAAGGAATCCAGAAACTGATAAATCAGGGAAAAGTATCACAGGCAATCAGGCTGGCCAAACAGATTCTCTCCAAAGATACGGCGAATTACCTTGCTCATTACTATCTCGGCAAAGCTTATGCTGCGGATAACCGGGCTGAACTTGCGCTTATGGAATATAAAATCGTCAATGAGAACGCAATTTTCGGCGAAGATCTTCCGGAGCTTGATTTCCGCAGGGAAATGTCAGGGCTGTACATGAAGTTCAACCAGCAGCAGGACGCGCTCCGCGAATTTCTGCTGCTTACGAAACTTGAGCCGCACAACGCCGAAAATTTTTATACTATCGGCAAAATCTACGAGCAGCTGAACCGCGGAGATATGGCGCTCGGTTTTTTTCAGAAAGCGGTCGCGCTGAACAGGCGTCATGCAAAAGCCCATGCGGAAATCGGACTTATCCTGTATCACTCGAAACAGTTTTCGGAAGCGAAAAAAGAAATAGATCTTGCGCTCTCGCTGAGTCCTGAAACATATTCAGGTTATTATTACCTCGGAAAGATACTCAAGGATAACAAGGATTACGGAGCGGCCGTCAAAGCATTTGAAAAAGCCCAGCGCGATCCCGACTTCCGGCAGAAAGCGCTGATAGAGCGCGGCACGTGCTTTATGCTTGTAAACCGCATAGACAACGCGATCCCCGATCTGCAGCGCGCCGTCGAACAGGATAAGGACGGTTCAAAACAGGATACGCTGTATGCACGGTATTTTCTCGCCGCATGTTACGAAAAAAGCCGCAAAATCGAGAAGGCTATAGAACAGTGGGAAATAATCTACAAAAAAAATCATTCGTTCAGGGATGTGACTGCGAAGCTCACCGAATACAAGGATCTGCAGTCTAACGACAGTCTCAAAGACTATCTCACCAGCGGCGCGGAGGAATTCGCCGAAATATGCAAAAAAACTGCGCTGTCGGGACTTTTAATGTCGTCGCAAACCTGCGAGCCCATGAAATGGGGCTGCCAGATACTCGCCGTGGAACATAAAAGCGACGACTGGATGAACGTACGGAAACAACTGTATCTTCTCCGGTTTTACCGGGAAGCGGAACCGCTTGAAGACTCCGCCATCCGCGAAACACTCGACAAAATGAAAGAGCTTAACTGCACGAAGTCATATATTTTTGCAAGCGCAGGATTTACACGGACAGCGACAGGGTTTGCAGAAAACAGGCCAGTGGAACTTATAGGCAAAGAGAAACTTGAGCAGCTGCTTCAGAAGTCAGGTACATAATGAAAATACTCTGTGTCTCGGATCAGATTGATCCTCTTATCTACAATCAGAATGCCGTTAAATCGTTTCCTGATATAGATGTTATCCTGTGCGCAGGAGATCTCCCGATGGATTATGTCGATTTTATTGTGTCGACATTCAATAAACCTACGTATTTCATTTTCGGCAACCATAATCTCACCGAATACCGCTATTACCATAAAGGCAGGACGCCGCCTGTCGCACAGTATCAGTACGTTTCCCCTGCTGCGTCAATGACGGGCGGACACGGAGCTTTCTATGCGGGATTCCGCGTCATCAGGAACCGCAATCTTTCTTTCAAAGATCCGGCGACCGGGAAAATAACGCCGCTGCTCATAGCCGGCGTTTCAGGGTCGATCAGGTATAACAACGGACTGAATCAGTATACGGACAGGCAGATGAAAAGCTGCCTTCTGCACATGATGCCCGCGCTCATTTACAACAAAATCCGCTACGGACGCTACCTCGACATACTGCTTACCCATGCTTCGCCCCGCCATGTCCACGATCAGGAAGATCCGTGCCACAAAGGGTTCGAAAGCTTTAACTGGTTCATTAATAAATTCCAGCCTTCATATCTTGTGCACGGACACATACATCTGTACGATATGCGGACCGAACGCATCACAAAAGTTAATAAGACAACAGTAGTCAATGCGTATGCTCATTGCGTTCTTGAGTTTCCGCAGGAGAACGCCGAATGAATTCCAGCTTTTATGCAGCCCAGACCGAGGACGACTTTTCGAAAGCGCGCAACAAAGCGCTCTTCAATGAAATACAGCATTTCATGAATCCCGAAGAAGCCACCCTTATTTCGTTCACCGACATAAAATCGCTGCTCAAGCCGAAAGACGAAGTATATATGGGAATGAAGACTATCCCCGTCGATAAAATCGTAGGCAGCGAAGGAAGATACAAGGATTTCGACAATCAGTTCTTCCCGAAAAGCAATTTTCTCAAGGAACGGTGGGAACACGTCGACGAAGCAGCCATTCAGGCTATCATGCTTCCTCCCGTCAAAGTATACGAACTCGCAGGCCTGTATTTTGTGCGCGACGGCAATCATCGTGTTTCCGTCGCAAAGATGCGCGGTACGGAATTCATCGACGCCGAAGTCGTTTCGCTGCAGAGCGAAATAAAGCTCAGAGCGATGGATACGCTCAAGGGAATGGTCAGGCAGATTATCTTCTATGAAAAACGCGTCTTTTACTCCGAAACAAATTTCGGCGATATAACTGATTTCTGGGGACTTGATTTCTCCACCGCGGGCCAGTACGACGTCGTCTACAATCATATCCTTACGCATAAATACTATCTTAACCTGAAACGCACCGATGAAATTTCCATGGAAGACGCAATCATATCGTGGTATACGACAGTATATTCTCCCATCATCGACGTAATCAAAAAAAAGCACGTGATGCGGTATTTTAAACACCGCACGGAAAGCGATCTCTATGTCTGGATAATCAAATACTGGGACGAACTCAAAAAAAAGTTCGGAAATGACTTCAAACTCGACGACGCGGTCGCCTCATTCAGAAAAAAGGAACGGTATAGCTTTCTTAACAAACTGATCAATATGTTTCAGCGTATTCTGGTAAAACGAAGCATCAAATCGAGTTGATGTTTTTGATTTTTAAAACTTGACGATGAAATAGTTCAATGGTAGAATGGATAGGACGAAAATATAGCAGGAGAAAAAAAACTTGTATTCACTAGACTCTTTTACGAATGTACCGTTGATAATTTCTGCAGTTGCCGGTTTGTTGTTAATCAGTCTGCTTGCAGTGATAAAATACCGTAATACAGCAAAAATAAGTTTTATTTTTTATGTTGTTCTTGTAGTTTTGATTGCGGGAATTATTTACACAGTTTCTACGTCCCATACAATTTATCTTGCATGTACTATTCTTGCAGCTGAAATTCTTGTACTCCCCTATCTTATAATACTTGCATCGGGTATTTCCATCAAACGGGAAAAGAAAGCGAAACAGAAATCCGCAGAAGCGGAAAAAGCGGAATCGTCGCCGGGAAAAGCAGACGCCGTTACGCTCGAACGCTATGAAAAAATACTCGCAGTAAACAGGGATTTTACGGTAAAAGCTGCGAACATGTTCTCGGATGAAGACAGCCTGGATAAATTTCTCGGTTACTTCAACAAAAAACTAACGGAGACGACTCATGCCGACGGATGTGTTATTCTTCTTGCCGATGAATTCGACAACATTCTGGCAGTCCGTTCCATGTCGGGGTCGTTTCCTCCGCCGTATAAACTTCCTGATGACCTTCCGCATAAGCCGGTACGCATTGAAACTAATTTCCGGTACGCACAGTTTCCGCTGCAGGACAATGTATTCGGGAATGTCGCCTCCGGCGGTGAACCTGTTCTTATCCCCGATTCTTCAAAAGATACGCGCATCTATCAGAACGGGCCGGAAGACTTCCTTGCGTGCGGCAGCTACATTTTTGTGCCTATCAAGATAAACGACGAAGTTACCGGCGTCGCTTCTCTTTCACGCAATCCCGATAAGGAAAAATTCGGAGCGGCGGAATTCGAAGATGCAAAAATCATCACCGAAGCCGCTTCAACCGCACTCAAACCGCTTTTCAGCTTCCTCGAATACAGCGAACACAGCGAACTTACAAAGGAAGGCGATATTGCTGCGAAGTTTCAGAAACAGCTTCTGCCGGAGAAACTCCCCGCCGTCACAAATGTATCTCTCGGCTGCTGGTCGTCGACGGCAGAGAATGTGTGCGGCGACTACTACGACGTGATATTCTCCAGAAGAGACCGCGTCTCATATATCATGGCTGATATCGCGGGCAAAGGAATGAACTCTTTCACGGTCATGGTCATGGTTCGTGCCATGCTCCGCCTTATTGTCAATACGCCGCAGAGTGCAGGAACAATTCTGAGCTGGGCAAATAAAGGCATCTGTGCGGAAAATTCGAATATCGATCATTTTGCAAGCGTTGCGCTCATAAATTACAACCCGCTGAACAGCGAGGCACAGATAACAACGTGCGGTATAAATCCCGTTCTGCTGTATTCGGCAAAAACAAACACGATTTCAAAGATATCGGGTGCCGGTGAACCGCTTGGCGTTGAAAAAGAAACTGTTTATAAAGATATAAACATTAAACTTGCCTCCGGCGATATTCTCGTAACATGCACCGACGGCTTACTTGAATCTCTTAATGAATTTGGTATACAATATTCACTTACCAGCCTGATGAAGGTCGTTGAAACGAATCATCAACTTTCAGGACGTGATATTGCAAACCGTGTAAAAGATGATATAAAGAAATACTGCGGCAACACACAGCAGTACGACGACCAGAGTCTTATGGTCATAAAAATTCAGGGGTAAGGAGCTTCTGTATGGAACTTAAAATAAGAAAAAATGGAGATGTATACATCATCGATGTTAATGGCGAAATGGATCTTTACAACTCCTATAAGCTTAAAGAGCTTGTTATGAAGATGCTCGAAAAAAATGTAAAAATCTTCATTATCAACCTCGAGCAGGTAGACTACATCGATTCGTCCGGAATCGGTGCGTTGATTTATATCTGTTCCACAATCAAAAAAATGAACCTGAAGCTTTCAATTGCAAATATTCACGGTTCCGTAAAAAAGGTTATTGAGCTTACAAAACTTATGGGATATTTCCCGATTTCCAACAGCGTAGAAGAAGCACTTCTGATGGTTAAGGAGTAAGTTTTTCTATCAGCTGTTTGCAACATCTTTTTACCTTAGGAGTTTTTAATTATGGAGCAGGAAGAAATTAAAGAACTGCGCTCTGATGATAATGATCCGTTATTTGATAAAACTAATATGCTTTGTAAAACGTTTCCGTCCGATTTCCGCCAGATTCGTTATTTTACACTGCTGATTGTTCAGTCGGCACCGAACGAAATTAAAGAGCTTAACCTTCTGGAACAGCAGATCAGCGAAGTTATTAAAAATGCAGTCAAACACGGTAATCACTGCGATATCAACAAAAAAGTCGTCGTGTGGTACTCTTTCAGTCCGACGCATGCGCATCTTATTGTGCAGGACGAAGGCGAGGGGTTCAAAGACCTTGAGAAATGGAACGAATTCAACCGTAAGCGTCTTGAATGTCTGCATAAACAGAACTTTGAGGAACTTACGAATTACGTATCATTCCGCACAAAACAGAGCGATGATCAGGACGGCGGTAATGCGCTTTTTGCAGCTCTCGAATACTGGAACGGAGGATTCGTTTATAACGGCAAGCGCAACGCCGTTGCAATGCTCAAGAAATTTCAGCAGAAACGGCGCGGTGTAAACATCGACGGCGAATAGGCCACAGAAAAATACATCCTGTTGACTTATAAAGAGACTTGACGATTCGTTTTTTTGCATATATCTTTATTATGTAGATTCGACTGAATCTCAACAAATCGGGGATGTCCCGGTTTCGACGGATACGGGAAGATTCGTACTGCAGGTAAGGTCCGCAGGTCCTTTAAACGTGCGAAAATCTATAACTGCCAAACGTGATGAGGACTACGAGTCCGATGACGAACAGTTAGCTCTCGCTGCGTAAGTAGCGACTTAAAGAGCCGGAAACCCGACTACACCGCTCTGAGCGGCCGGGATTTTCTGTAACAAACCGGAGCTTGCTGTGCATAGTGTCCGGTATATGCACAGGACATTTTATCGGAATACGGAGCAGATGCTTTTTGTGCTGCTACCTGCTCCCGACAACTACCTCGCACAAATAAACCTGTAGATGTACCAGTTTTACGTACTCGGACGCGGGTTCAATTCCCGCCATCTCCAAAGCCTATTTCATTACGATGTAATGAAATAGGCTTTTTCGTTGAAGAATGTCACCAGTTATGATACCTGCTATCCGCTTCTTTTAACTCTGCCTGTTTTTTGATTTTCAGAAAGTATATTTCCATTTTTTTATTGACAAATTGAAATTATGGTGTATAGTTAAAACTACAACGTTGTAGTTTTAACTATTCTTATTTCTGATTTCATACAGTTCATGTAAGGAGGAAAATAGTATGAAAAAAACAGCCGTTATAGCAATAGCAGCCGCTCTTGCTGTCTCAACAACTCTTTTTGCCGCTCCAAAAAAGGCAAAGAAAACAAAGCAGGGCAAAGTATTCAACATCTACTGCTGGAACGAAGAGTTTCAGAGCCGCTTCAAGGATTTTTTTGAAGCGTCGGGCAAAGTTCCCGCAGACGTGAAGGTTAACTGGATTATCACACCGAATCAGGGTAACGCGTATCAGAATAAACTCGACGAAGCCCTCCTTCAGCAGGAAAATGCTTCCGCGGACGACAAAGTGGATCTCTTCCTCGTCGAAGCCGACTACGCGCTTAAGTATGTCGACACGCCGTATACGCTCGACGTAAAAAAGGACATCGGCCTTACGGACGCTGACCTTGCGAATCAGTACAAATACACAAAGGATATCATGACCGATTCCAAAAAAGTGCTGAAGGGCGTCTCCTGGCAGGCATGTCCGGGCGGATTCATCTACCGCCGCTCTTTCGCAAAAGAAGTGCTCGGTACCGACGATCCGGCACAGGTACAGGAAAAACTTTCCGACTGGGATAAATTCGACGCGGTCGCAGCTCAGATGAAAGCCCGCGGCTACTTCATGCTCTCCGGTTTCGACGACGATTTCCGTGTTTTCTCTGACAACGTAACTTCCCCGTGGGTTACCGGCAGCAAGATTAACGTCGACCAGTCGATCAAACGCTGGGTTGCACAGACGAAGACGTATACCGACAAGGGATACAACAACAAGGCGAACCTGTGGTCGGCTGAGAGCGGTAACGGCGCGAAGAAGAACGGAAAAGTATTCGGCTACTTCGGACCGGGCTGGTTCATCGACTTCAGCCTTGCGGGCTGGACGAAAGACGATCCCGACGGACCGAACGCAGTCGGAAACGGAAGCTACGGCGACTGGGCGTTCTGCAAGGGACCGGAGGGATTCAGCTGGGGCGGCACCTGGATATGCGGAGCGGCGGGCTCGGACAACATTCAGCTCATCCGCGACATCATGTACACTTTGACGTGCGATAAGACAACGATGACCGCCATATCGGAGAAGACGGGAGATTTCACGAACAACGAAGCCGCGATGCAGGAAGTTGCATCAGGCTCGTATCAGAACGCATTCCTTGGCGGACAGAACCACCTTGCACTGCTGCTCGATTCGGCGAAATCAATCGACAAGAGCAACATGAGCGCGTACGATCAGGGTATGGCGGAAAAACTTCAGGCCGCTATGGCCGACTACTACAACGGCAAAGTCACTGAAGACGCCGCATGGAACAACTTCTACACGTCCGTTCTCGAGCTTTATCCGAACCTTACGAAATAAGGCTGTTACTGACTGATATAAAAAAGGAGCGGCAGGGTTTCAGGCCCGCCGCTTCTTCAAGCTGCTGCTTCTCCGATTTCAACTTCCATTTTATAAAACGAACCATACAAAGAGGATGTTATGCAAAAAACTACAAAAACCAGGCCGAATAAAAAACATACTGTTCAGTATGACAAGTGGGGATATTTTTTTATAGCTCCTTTTTTTATTATCTATGTTATTTTTTCTCTTATTCCGTTGATTTCGACATTTGTTAACAGCCTTTTCGAAAATTACCGCATCGGACTTACGACTGTCGGTCCGAATTACGTCGGTCTTGCAAACTTTGTAAAAGTATTTCAGAGCGATATTCTCAGATACACGAGGAACACTGTTTTTATCTGGATTATCGGTTTTATTCCGCAGATTCTTGTTTCGCTGCTGCTCTCCGTGTGGTTCACGAACACGGAACTCCGTCTGAGATGGCAGCAGTTCTTTAAAACAGTAATTTATATGCCGAACCTGATTATGGCCGCGGCATTCTCAATGCTCTTCTTCACGCTGTTCTCACCGGACGGCCCCGTAAACATTCTGTTTTCGAATACGCTGAAATGGTATCCGGAGCACATCAGATTCTTCACGTCCGCAGGATGGACGCGGGCACTCATCGCCGTCATGAATTTTCTCATGTGGTACGGCAATACGACTATCCTGCTTATGGCAGGCATTATGGGCATAGACAACAGCCTGTTCGAAGCGGCCCGCATCGACGGTGCAAATCCGCTGCAGATTTTCTTCAGAGTTACTATTCCCATGCTGCTTCCGATTTTTGTCTACGTGCTTATCACGAGCCTTATCGGAGGTATTCAGATGTTCGACGTACCGCAGATTCTTACAAACGGCACGGGAAATCCGAACCGCACTTCGATGACCGTCATTATGTATCTCAACGCGAACCTCGCAAGCAAGAACTACGGTATGGGCGGCGCAATATCGGTACTTACGTTCATCATAACCGCAATGCTCAGCGGCATCGTCTATAAGTTTACTATGGCGCAGTACACAAACAAGGAGCGCGTATAATGAAAACAACAGCAGATATCGACCTGTATAAAAGCAGGAGCCAGAGCAGAAGTCTTGCAATCCGCAGACCGATCTGCTATATCGTCCTTATTATTCTCGCGTTCCTTTCGCTTTTTCCGTTTCTCATTCTGATTGTGAATTCAACGCGCCTGCATTCGGCAATACAGACAACGTTCACGCTCATACCGGGAACGCATTTTGCCGAAAACCTGAAGCATCTGATTTTCGGGCGCGCCGATATTAACAATATTCCTGTCGTACGCGCGCTGTTCAACAGTCTGTACGTTTCTTTCGCGACGGCGGCCCTCTGCACGTACTTCTCGTCGATGACGGCCTACGGAATCTACATGTACAAATTCAAAGGCAGAAGCGTCGTGTTCAAATTCATCATGGCTGTCATGATGGTTCCCGGCCAGGTTTCCGCCCTGGGGTTTCTCCGCCTTATGCTGAAATTGCATATGATGGATAATCTCGCCGCACTGTACATTCCGGCCATCGCTTCTCCGATTGTTTTCTTCTATATGTATCAGGCGATGGAATCGACGCTGCCGTTTTCCATCGTTGAAGCGGCCCGTGTCGACGGATGCAACGAATTCCGTACGTTCAATTCAATCGTCGTCCCGATGATGAAACCTTCTATCGCCGTTCAGGCAATCTTCGCGTTCGTGAGCTCATGGAACAACTACTTCATGCCGGCGCTGCTTATCAGTCAGAAGAACAAAAAAACCGTCCCGATTCTCATCGCTCAGCTCAGAAGCGCCGATTATCAGAATTTCGACCTCGGCACAGTCTACATGGAAATATGCATCGCCATCATTCCGCTGCTGATTGTTTACCTGTTTATGTCGCGGCTGATAATCGGCGGCGTGACGTCCGGCGGCGTAAAGGAATAAAGGCTTTTATAGTTTTTTCATACACTCTATCCTGCCTCCCGGCCGCTGTCAGCGGTCGGGGGGTTCTTTTGTTAATCGGACAGAGTAAAATTTAATAAGACACCTGTATTCTCAAGGCGTTTACAGACCGAAAGCGAATCCACTGATGAAGGGGATTTTACAAAGTATTCCAGGACGGTGCGGTCCTTTTCAAACGAACGGGACAGATTCATGTCGCGCATCACAAATCCGCTGCTTACGAGCACTTCCTTTACAAGTTCCAGATTTACACTGCTGCCGCTGTATTCGAGGCGGATTGTCTTCGTTTTCTCTGCGGGGAAAAAGCGCCATTCCACTTTCTCAAACATGACGAGAGATACTATTCCGGCGGCAAGCACGATTCCGGCGGGTAAAAAAAGTCCCGCACCGCACGCCAGTCCGAGCGCAGCGGCCGTCCAGATAACAGCCGCCGAAGTGAGGCCGCGTATATTGAGTCCCTGCCGCATGATTGCTCCGCCGCCCAAAAAACCGATGCCGGTAACAACCCCAGCCATAATGCGAGTCGGATCGCCGCTATGCGCTGCCGATACTGTTGCGGCGTATCCGGAAAGTATGCCCATAAGCGAACACGACATGCTGATGAGAATCAGCGTCCGCAGGCCGACCGTATGCTGACGCTTTTTACGCTCGAGGCCGAGCAGAAGGCCGCAGAAAAACCCCGCCGAGATGCGTACAACGCAATCAAGATAAAAATTACCGGTACTCATTTGCGGATCCTCAGCGGAACAGAGACAGCAGGCCGGGACCTTTCGCACCGGCTTTTATCCAGTTGATTGCCTGTCTGGCGCCGGGTTTGTTTTTGAGATTGTCCACCGAGGAAAGATATCCCGCGAGCCACGAAGAGAGGCTGCCGTCTTTCGCCGCGGTTTCATTGTTCGCATCGCACGAAACGAGCACCACCGTGACGTTCGGCCTGTCTCCCGTCAAAGCAGCAACGTTTTCCGCGAACGACGCAAACGCAGCCTGAGCAGCGCTTACAAACGGACCTGCAGGGGAAACAGTGCTGCTGCGCAAAGCGGCCGAATGCAGGACTTCCTCCATCGCAGGATGACGCTTGAGCAGAAATACGAGCTTGCCGGCGTTTTTGCGCTGCTCAAGACGGGTGATAGTTTCCATCGCCAGATATTCGTACCCTGAAATCATCGTATCGAGCGCACGTGTACATTCTTCGGGAGAAAAAACGGTAAACTGTGACGCATATTCCTCCGCGTCAAAATAAAGGACGGTCTCATTAACGGCGCCGAATAAATTTTCGGCATGCAGCACGAGCGAACGCGCGGAAATCGACGACGGCCTGTTCCACGATGCGACGGCAACGCTGCCGGAAGTCCCCGCAGAGCCCTCCGTCTCCGCGCCGCCCGCGACAACAACGTTATATCCTGCAGCCGCCATACCGTCGGCAAAATCACGTCCGGCCGGCATGTCCTTTCCAGCTATCAAAATTATTTTTTTCATACGTACGGAGTATACCATAATGCGGCGCAATAATCAAAAGCGCAGTCCCTGTTTGCAAAGCCTGGTACCTGTGGTATACTGTCTCCCATGAAACTCTGGTTAAAATATCTGATAGGCGCTGTTCTCGGCGTTGCGTTTGCGCTTATTCTGCCGCTCAATTCTGCAGGCGCATCCGCCGCAGTTTCGTTCATTACCGACATTGTCGTACGGTTCGGCCGGTACATCGTCGTCCCGCTGCTGTTTTTCACCGCAATGACTGCGATTAATAAACTGCGGGATACGCACATGATTCTGAAAACAGGCATGTGGACG
Source organism: Treponema sp. UBA4873 (assembly GCA_002399405.1). Classification (GTDB taxonomy): domain Bacteria; phylum Spirochaetota; class Spirochaetia; order Treponematales; family Treponemataceae; genus Treponema_D. Next base: position 200,836 of record DHDP01000012.1, read on the forward strand.
CTCATCGTTATCGCAGCGTCGGCGCTTATTCTCACGCTCGTAGGACTTTTTTCCATACTGATAATCAGACTGCCGCGTATCCCCATCACCGTCGACAAAACGACGGACACGGCCGTTCTCAACCTCGCCGACATGGTGCGCGCGCTGTTCCCCTCGTCCGCGTTCGAAACGCTCAGCAACGGTTCCCTGCTGCTCGCATCGTTTCTGTTCGCATGTTTCGCGGGCGGTGCATGTACGGGAGACCAGATTACGTTCAAACCGATTATTACGCTCGCCGACGCGCTCTCGAAACTCTGCTACAACATCGCGACGCTGTTCACCGAAATACTTTCGATCGGCATGATTGCAATCATGTGCAGCTGGACTATTCAGTTCCGTTCCGTCATCACGGGGGGAACGTTCCTGCCGCTTATTCTCATGCTCTCGTGCGATTTCATCATCACCGCGTTCGGCATTTATCCTGCGATACTTCACTACGTTTGCCACGATCCGCATCCGTTCCGCGTGCTCTATGCGGGTACATGCTCGATCATCGTATCGTTCTTCAGCGGCGACTCAAACCTTACGCTTCCGATCAACATCCGCACCGGAAAGGAAAGTCTCGGAATCCGACGGCGAATCAACGGGGTCACCTACCCGCTGTTCTCAATATTCGCCAGGGGCGGAGCGGCTCTCGTTACGACGGTCAGTTTCATAGTGATATGGCGCTCGTACGCGAATCTCTCGATTCCGTTCAACGACATTCTCTGGATTATGTTCATGTCATTCATCCTGTCGTTTCTGCTCGGAGGCTTTCCCGCGGGAGGTCCGTTCATCGCGCTGTCGGTGCTCTGCACAATGTACGGGCGCGGATTTGAAACGGGATATCTGCTGCTTAAGCCCGCCGCACCGATCATCTGCTCGTTCGCGGCAGCATTCGACGTTCTCACCGCCATGTTCGGCAGCTATATCGTAGGCGTAAAAACGCAGATGATAGAGCACCATTCCATCCAGCACTTCATTTAATGAGCAGATTCTCCTCTTCGAATCTGTCCGCGCTTACCGGACGGCCGAAGAGGAACCCCTGGAATTTATCGGGCTGAATGTAACAGAGTTTCTCAACATCGTCATGTGATTCTATGCCTTCCATGCAGACGGACATTCCGAGGTCGTGAGCCATCTTCGTAATGTATTCAATTACTTTCTGATCTTTTCCGTCGCCGGTGACAGCTTTGTGGATAAGCGTATAATCGAGTTTAAGCGTATTCGCATGCATATCCTGAATGTACCGCAGGTTCGAGTATCCCGTTCCGAAATCGTCGATGTCAATCTGCACGCCGAGAGCTGCGAGTTCGGAGATTATTTTCTGAACCGCACTGCTGTCGATGTGGCCGCTTTCCGTCAGCTCGAGGATGATGTTGCGGGGAGTCACGTGCGTTTTCTCCAGCGCGGCCTGCACTTCGTCCACAAGGTTCGTTTTTTTCATCTGCACGTACGAAATGTTGATGCTCATGTGGAAATCGGGAAACGTCTTATTCCACTCGGCGCATTGTGCGCACGCCGTCATCAGTATCCAGCGGCCGACGGGGAGAATAAGACTGCTGCGTTCGAGAACAGGTACGATATAATCGGCGCCGATCAGTCCATTCTTCCCGGATTCCCATCGTAACAAAGCTTCCGCACCGATGACGTATTTTTCCCGGTTCGTGCCGGCTGCGGCAAGCATCCGGCGGGCGTCGATGACCGGCTGATAAAACAATCTGAATCCATCGAAATTCTTTTTTGCTGAAATCCGGAGCATGTTTTCGAGATCGAGTTCGTCGAGATGACTGTTGTACTCGCCCGCATTGAACAAATATAAATTGTTCTTCCCCCGCTGTTTCGCCGTATCTAGCGAAAATGTTAATTTTTTTAAAATTTCGGACAAATCGCTTTTATCCTTATATAAAGCGATGCCTCCCGCAGAAACTGTGAACATGTATTTATACGCCAGCGAATACTCCGTATCCTGAATTTCCTGCTTCAGACTGGTGTAGATACGACGCATCGTATCGGCCGTTCCCTGCCGCAGATTCATGAGCAGGAATTTCTGTCCCGCCGTCCGGTACACCTTCGTACCGTCCGCGCACAGCCTGCGGCATGCTTCCGACACAATACCGAGGATTTTATCGCCGGTTTCAAATCCTCCGCTCTCGGTGAGCGAAGTAAAATTATCAATATCGATTTCCATGAGGAAACCGGAAAGCGACTGTTTTTCCGCAAAAGCCGACCTGTAGTCGAGCACGGCCTGTTTTTCCGACTCGAGTCCCGTAAGTTCGTCGAACGCAGGCCGTTCGGCAGGTTCAAAGCAACCCACAAGCACTTTTCCGCCCGACTCTTCCTCTATGAGTTTTTCGCGGAATTTCATCGGTACGCTGCCGCCGTTTTTATCGATGAGATGATATATGTCGAGGCGGCTTACCGGAGTACCGGAAGAAATTCTGTCGATATTACGAATCAGTACGGGACGTTCGTCTTCCCGTACGAGCATAATGAATTGTTTAAGCGCATCCGCAAACCGCGCAGACGGAAAATTGAATTTCGTGAGTACTTCGTTGGAAATGGAGAAAACATCATTGTCGATGTCATATGCAAAAACAAAAGAATCCGTGCAGAATTCAAGAAAGGAAACTATCTCCCTGATGCGCTTTGAATCGATTGTTGAAAATTTACTGCTGCTTATCATAAACTTTATACTAATAAAAAATAAACATATTCTTAACATAATATATCCTTTCTTTCATTTTAGCAACAAAAACGTTGTAGTTTACGACTGTTTTGTTCTTCATTATTCCGGACTGATATGTTATACTGCGTACGGTTTTTTAATCGGAGGTTCCCTCTTGAATCCACGTTTGGCAGAAATTATTGCAGCCAGAAAAACTTTTTTCATAACGCCGGATCAGTCGCTCTTCCCTGAGAATTATTTGGAAGAATATCTTATTCATGGTTTTGAAACATATTTTATTGAAAACGACAAAGCATGTCCTATCGACAAAAAAGTCGATATAATCCGCCGGGTATTCCGCGATTCAATTCTTTTTTTTAATATCGACGCGTCCGTACCGGGCATCGGCTGGCCGAAATTCATCGCACAAATCCAGAAATCATACGGAGACTCGATTCTTCTGGGAGTGTTGTACACTAAGCGTCAGACGCTGGAAGAGCGTCTTGCACTCGAAAAATATTATTTATATGACATCGGAATAAAATGCGGCTGTGTCCAGCTCGAATACCGAAAAAAAACGAACTTCGGAATCATCGAAAAGACGCTGTATGCGAATCAGGCGATGGGCCGCAGGAAATACGTGCGTGCGCTCTGCGGGAACAACTGCGGCCTCATATTTACACTGGCCGGTAAACAGCACAACGGGATAATATACGATATAAGTCTGAGTCATTTCTCCTGCACGATTCCCGACGACTGCGCTCTCGCGGAACATGAAAAGCTGCACAACATTCAGTTCAATATAAAAGGGCTGCATATCAGAGCGGACGCAGTTCTCTTTATGAAACGGGTTTCCGGCGACGGAATGCTGTATATCTTCACATTCATCAACAGTCAGAACGAGAACGGACTCGATATATTCGTCAGGCAGCTGCTCACTCCGAAACTGTACGAAATCATGTCGGAAAACTGCAAAAGCATTCTTAACCGTCTTTTTTATAAATCTGATATGGCAAACAATCAGTCTCTGCCCTTCATGAAAAAATAATTTTTTGCAGACGGCTCATTCACTTGCAAGGCCGCTGTTATTTTCGTAAAATAACTTTCTATGGAATTTACACAGGAAGCGATTGACGCTTTGACCGTCAATGAAATTGACATTATGAAAAAGATTGCCGACGAACTGAACATCAGAGTTCAGCAGGTCAGCGCTGTTATCAGTCTGGTGGACGAGGGATGTACTATTCCGTTCATCGCGCGTTACCGCAAGGAAAAGCACGGCTCGCTCGACGAAGTGCAGGTACGCGACTGCGACCACCTGTTCAAAACGTATAAAAACCTCGAGGAGCGCAGGTTTGAAATCGTAAAAGGTATTTTCGGGCAGGGCAAACTCACCGAATCGCTGTACAAAGCGGCGATGAGTGCGTCGACGCTCACGGAGCTTGAAGATCTCTGGGCTCCGTTTAAGAAAAAGAAGAAGACGAGGGGCATGGCCGCGATCGAAAAGGGACTCGATCCGCTCGCAGATGCGATGCTTGAGCTCGACGACGAAGCGCTTGAAGCGAAAGCTAAGGAATTTGTTAAGGAAAATGCTGATAATCCGGAGCTGTCGGTTGCGTCCGTCGAAGACGCGCTCGCAGGTGCAAAAGATATTGTCGCCGAACGGGTCTCGCAGGACACTTCAAACCGCGAGGACGTACACAAACTGTACATGGCGACAGGCGGCGTCGTCACGAAAGGAACGGGCGACGAAAACGCGGCGAAAACTTCCGTGTACCAGATGTACTGGGACTACACGGAGCCGCTCAATCAGGTGAAACCGCACCGCATTCTTGCAATCAACCGCGGAGAACGTGAAGGCGTTCTGGAAGTTACTGTCGATGTCGACGTCGACTCCGCAGTAGACCTGCTCAAACGGAAAGTACAGATTCACAACAAGTACCACGGCGACGCGGTTGAAGACGGCGTCGTACGCCTGCTCTCTCCGGCAGTCGTGCGTGAAATAAGAAGCAACGAGGCTGACGAAGCAGACGAGCACGGAATCGGCATATTCAGCGAAAACCTCAAAAACCTGCTCATGACGCAGCCTATAAAAGGGAGCCGCGTACTCGGCGTCGATCCGGGCATCCGCACGGGAACAAAATGCGCCGCACTCGACGAGACGGGCAAGTATCTCGGATATTTCCTGATCAAGCAGGTCGCGGACCCCGACGGTGCATACAATGCGCTCAACGAAGCGATCGACAAGTACGACATTCAGGTTGTCGCGGTCGGCAACGGTACGGGCAGCCAGGAAGTCCAGACAATCGTAAGCAAAGTCATCAGCGACAACTACAAGGACGTGCGCTATACGGTCGTCGACGAGTCGGGAGCTTCGGTCTATTCCGCAAGCGACATCGCGCGCGAAGAATTCCCCGAGCTTGATTTGACAATCCGCGGTGCCATCAGCATGGGACGCCGTCTGCAGGATCCGCTCGCGGAACTCGTTAAAATCGATCCGAAGGCGATCGGCGTAGGGCTGTATCAGCACGACGTGAACCAGAAAAAACTTTCGGATATGCTCGACGAAGTCGTCGGCTCGGTCGTGAATCAGGTCGGCGTCAATCTTAATACGGCGAGCTATTCGCTGCTCAGATACGTTTCCGGCATTACGTCCGCCACGGCGAAAAAAATTGTCGCATACCGCGACGCGCACGGCAAAATCACAAGCCGCGAGGAACTCAAGAACGTGAACGGACTCGGACCGAAAGCGTTCGAGCAGTGCGCGGGATTCCTCAAGATTCCCGAAAGCGGCGATCCGCTCGACAACACGTGGGTCCACCCGGAAAACTACGAAGCCGCACGCGAAGTGCTGCCGCTCGTCCAGAAAAACGAACAGGTCTCCGCCGCACTCAAAAAGCAGCTTGAGGAAAAATACGGCATCGGCGATACGACGCTCAGCGATATTGTCGAAGAGCTCAAAAAGCCGAACCGCGATCCGCGCGACGGGTATCCGGCTCCGATCATGCAGAAAGGCGTCGTCCAGTTCGAGGACCTCAAGGAAGGCATGAAGGTCACCGGTAAAATCAAAAACGTCGTCGATTTCGGCGCCTTCGTCGACATCGGCCTGCACGAAACCGGACTGATTCACGTGAGCGAACTCAGCGACAGTTTCGTCAAAGACCCGATGGAAGTAGTCAAAGTAGGCGATATCCGCGAGTTCACGATTATCGGGCTCGACGCCGACCGCAGGCGGATAAGCCTGTCCCTTAAGAGCGACGCAGCTAGCCGTATCGGACACGCAGGCATGGGCGGCAGGAAAGCGGAAATTGATGCCGGCGGCGAAAAAGGCGGAGCCCGCAGAATCGTCGTGGTGAAGAAAGACGGCTCACGGGCACCGCAGAACGGCGGAGCCCGCCGCGACGCACAGCACAGCGACAGAAACCGCAGCAACGGACAGCAACGCGACCGCGGATATCAGGGCAGCGACGACGGAATGACATACAATCCGTTCGCCGCCCTTCTGAAGAAATAACGGCGGGACGGATGCATGCGTATTGCACAGATGTGCGTGCATAAAATACCGTTTTGAAATCATAAACAGGCCTGTATCCGGACACGGATGCAGGCCTGTTTGTTTGCTTAAGGGCATTTTTAGAGGTAACCTTAATATATATCTAACATTTTCAATAACTGAATTTAATTGTCATTTTCTCCATTTTGCGTTAAATTTAAAATAAGATTTGAGGTTGTAAGCCGTATTCCCGTGTTGCGGCTCTCCGCCTGATTTCCGTTTATTTAAAAATAGTACACGCACGTTTATTTTTACCCTCGGGTTTACAAGCCCGCAAGGAGAGCTTATGGAGAACAGACTTTTGAAAACAGCAGGCATTTTTGCCTCTGCCGTCTTCGCCCTCGCGTCATGCAGTAATATTGCGAAGATGCAGGTCCCGGAAAGTGTGTCGGTTAAAACTAATGCAACGTACTCAGCCAATTTCGGCAGCTATTCGAAAAACCTTTCCGATTATATTTCGGCGGAAACAATCACGGAACAGATCAGCAATTCTTCTTTTTCAGTCTACGATTACAATCCGGGATCTTCTGCGGACTTTCAGGAATTTCTGATCAAGTATCCGGTAATTGACAAAACAATCGATGTCGGATCCTCAATTTCCGACATAGATCTGACTTCCGCCGGGAGTTCGGCTTCTATAAATCAGAGTTTCGCTATTCCCGATTTGAGCAGAACGTTTACACAGAATATTTCCTTTTCGGACCTTAACAGCCGGATAAACAGTGAAACTACAATTGCATCCGGATCGGTGCAGGTCATAGATCCGGGGACAGCGCAGACAGTTGATTCCGTGCATGTTCCCGCCGTTACACTGACTATTACTTCGCCGGAATTCAGCACGCTCACCTACCGTTCAGGAAGCCTTGTCGTGAGCGTAACGGCTCCCGGCGGTACCACGCTGACTAAGCTGTCGCTCACGGCTGTACTCAAAAACGCTTCGACGAACGCAACTATTTCGACTTCCGGTGAAGCGGATGTCTACAACGGCGGAACGCTTACGATTCCGCTTGACGGCAAAACGCTCGTTCCGTCGATGAAAATTTCTTTCAGCGGTTCAATCGACGGCAACTCGGCAGGAACCGTTTTGAGCTACGGAATAGCTCCGTCGATTTCGGGAGGGGAACTTTCCGAGGTCACGGGTCTTACTCTGAGCGCGGACGATCTTGGAGACAGCGCAGAAGAAACCATCAACACTTCAGTCAATGTGGACAGTACTGACCCGCTTGTCAGCGCAGTAATAGGAACCGGATCCCTCACCGTCCGAAGCCCGCTTCCGTCGGGATGGAGCGGTGTTACAGCAACCGCGTCCGGCCTGGCGCTGAGCGGCGCTCTGACATCGTCCGCCTTTACCGATAACGGCGGTTCAGCGTATCTTCTGAATCAGTCGCTTAACCTCGCGGGGCTTACGTTCACTCCCGGTACGCTGACTGTTACGGGAACAATTACGCTTTCATTGAATAATGCAACAATCATATTTCCATCCGGCGGAATCAGTCTTACCACGACAGCATCGTGCGCCGTTTCAAAGCTGGCGACAGCAACAATCGATACTTCCGGCTACACGCTTTCGGAAACATACAGTTCGGACGTTCCCGAAGACCTGTCGTCTTTCGTCAACTCGATCACATATTCGAAAGCGGGCGTAAAGGTTGGTTCATATACGAACACGCTGCCGGCCGGCAACGACATTGCGCTCACGCTCACATCGTCCTTTCTTTCAATAACGGGAACCGAAGCGACGGGAACGATCAGTTCAGCTACGACGAACGGCACGCTTGAGCTTGCGAAAACGGGGACAGGAACTATCGATGTTTCCGGCGCAACGGCTATAGACACGACGGTGGCAATTACGCTGCCCGGAGCAAGCGGCTCCACCGCGACGTTCTCGAATCTCGCGACGAACACGACGTATACGCTCGCCGCGTCGGACTTTACGCCGGAACTCGAATGGACGAACATCAACGTGAACACGTCGAGCCTTGCGGTATCCGAAACGTCGGGTATCGATACGGGAATAAATTTCGACACAATCATGAGTGACCTGCCGGAGGAGGTTCAGACAGCGTTCGACAGTCTGCAGATTGAATCCCTCCCCCTGTATCTTAGTGTCGAAATGCCTGATATTCCGGCTTTCAGCGGTTTATCGCTGTCAGGGAACATATATCTGCAATATACCGCGGGCAGTACAACGGAAAATTTCAACATTCTCGGCAACAAGAACGCATCGACGCAGGGAACTCTGGATCCCGAAAATATCTCCCTGACCATTGTTAATGACGTGGTCACGACGAACCTTGCGTCGTCAGGGCTCGCTGAGCTTGATCTTGCGGCCGTTTTCAACACCAGACCCGATTCTCTCAAACTTTTCTACGATATTTCACCGGCAAGCGGCGGCGGCAGCGGTATAAATATTTCGTACGCCGACTATGAAACCATCATGGACAGCGGCGTGAACATCGCCGCAATCGTATACATTGTACTCCCGCTCAAAGCAACCGTTGTGAACAGTACTTCTCTCGACATCATGTCGCTTGCAGGTAAATCGTCAACGGACGATCTGCTCGGACGTTCGGAAGCGCTCGATACGTCGGATTACCAGAAATATCTCGACGCCATCAAAAACGTCACGCTGGGAATTACAGTCGGAAACACGATGGGATTGTCGGCAGCAAATGTCAAAATAACAGACACTGATGAAATATTCGGAACAGACGGCATGACGATGTATCTGTCCGGAGACTCGACAGTCAGCCTGACGGGAGACCAGATAACGTCCGTGCTGCAGACGTATCCGTACATGCCGACTGTCACACTTACCATTCCGGCGGATACTGAAATAATAATCCCCCGGGATGCGGATATTTCCGTCGGTCTGTCGGCCAAGGTCGCTACGGACGGAACAATTCAGCTTTACGGAGAGAACAACTGATGAAAAAGACGCTTATTATTTTTACAGCCCTTCTTTCGCTCTCACTGCCGCTTGCTGCGTTCACGATTGATCCGCTTCATCCGTCGCACCGGTATTTTGAAATCGGTTTTGATATGCAGGCTGTTGCGACGAACAATTACTTCGATGCGAACAGTCTGCTTGTAAAAGATCTTGTCATAGACCTGAAAAAGATAGCCGACGAAATGCCTTCGAACGGACTTGTCGTAAGCGCGTTCGTCGCCGCTCCTGAATCATACTGGAGCCTCAATCTTAAAAACGGGTTCCACCTCGGTTCGGCGTACGGAATCGAGGGAAACGTAACGGGCAATATCGGCAAAAATCTGTTCGACCTGCTCGGCTACGGAAATGAGGACAGCACAGCAATCAATGTAGACGGATACGTCAAGGCCGACGTTTTCGCGTACTATAACGTCTCGGCCGGCGTCAAACTTGATTCTCTGCGCATAACGGTCACGCCGGCACTGTTCATACCGGTCATGCACGCGGAGACAAGCTCCATGAATGCGTCGGTCCAAAATCCTTCCGACGGCTCGGTTCAGGTCGTCGCGAACGCGCTCGGTACTGTCTACACGTTCACCGACATTTCGGCGTTTGCAAATCAAACGGACATCGACCGGGAAAAAATCATTCATGACGCTTTCTCAAGCGTCGGATTCGACCTTGCGGGAGCTGTTGAATTTCCGCTGATCAGCTATCTGCAGACAGGCGCATACGCGCGCATCCCGATTGTTCCGGGACATCTGAAATACACAACGTCCGGAACGGCTACTCTGAAATATACGGCGGACAGCCTCATCGATATTGCAAACGGCGACGGCGAGTCGAGCACGGATGTTTCGGACATTACGTACGGCACGGGTAATTATTATATTTCGCGTCCGATGCGGCTCGGTGCGGAGGCGGCGTTCCGTCCGTTCGGCAACTGGTTCAGCCTGAATACGCTGCTCGGATTCGGAGTGCAGTATCCGTATACGGCGGATTACAAGTTTTATCCGGAATACAGCTTCGGTGCGGAAATGAACCTGTTCAAAATCATCGGTATGTCGGCATCCACCTCGTATCTGTCGCAGATGTTCATTCACAAAATAAACGTTATGTTCAACTTCCGCGTCATGGAGCTCAACGTCGCAGCCATTCTCGCGGGAGCAGGCGGAGCTGAAAACATTGCGGATTTCGGCTCCGAATTTGCGAACAGTTTCAACGGAACGGGCGCGGGCGCGCAGATATCCCTCTGCTTCGGTTATTAAGAACACGCTGATTACGTCCCTATGACTTAATCGGCTGAGTCTTAAGACTTATACAGATTCTTCAAACGGTGCTGTTCCGAATGCCCAGAGCGCGGAATCAGCACTGTTTTTGTTCTTAACCGGTAAATTGACTGATATTCTTCGATATAGTAAAATACTCGTCATATCTTTGTATTTTTTGAAGGACATGCTATGTTCAAAATTCTTGAGAAAAAACAGCTTTCCGCCGATGTCTTTTACATGAAACTGGAAGCGCCGGAAATTGCGCGCAACCGTAAAGCCGGACAGTTCATCATCGTTCAGGTCGACATCGATTACGGCGAACGGATTCCGCTCACGATAGCGGACGCCGATGAAAAAGAAGGCTGGATTGCAATTGTATTTCAGGCAGTCGGAGCTACGACATTCAAACTTTCGCAGAAAAAGGCCGGAGACGCGCTTCCTGCCGTTCTCGGGCCGCTCGGAAATCCGTCGGTCATTGAAAAGAAAAACGGACCTGTCGTCGTCGTAGGCGGCGGTATCGGCGTTGCTCCGTGCTATCCTATCGTGCAGGCACTGAAAGCCGCCGGCAACAAGGTCATCATGATTATCGGTGCGCGCAGCAAAGACCTGCTCATCTTCGTTGAAGAGATGAAAAGGGCAGCGGACGAAGTCATCATTATGACGGACGACGGCAGCGCAGGACAGAAAGGACTTGTTACTATTCCTCTTGAAGAGCTCTGCAAGTCGCAGACGCCGCCTGCGGAAGTGATCGCAATCGGTCCGCCCGTCATGATGAAATTCGCCTGCAAAACGACAGAGCCGTACAACATCCCGACAGTCGTTTCGCTCAACACAATCATGATCGACGGAACGGGTATGTGCGGCGGCTGCCGCGTAAGCATCGGCGATGAAACAAAATTCGTCTGCGTCGACGGTCCCGACTTCGACGGCCATAAGGTAAACTGGGACAATATGATGATGCGCATGGGTTCTTTCAAACCCCGCGAACAGGAAGAGTTCCATAAATGCAAACTGCAGGCCCAGGCCGACGCGCTCGAATCACAGCAACAGAGGTAATCATGTCAGAACAGTATATTTCAGCAAAAGAGCTTGAACATAAAGCAAAAAAAGAATACGACGAGCTTCAGGCAGAAATAAAAGCCGGTCCTCTTTCTCCGAAAAACCGTATGGCGATCGAACAGCAGGCTATGCCGACCGGCGAACCGAAAAAGCGCGCCCGCGAAATGAGCGAAGTTGCGCTCGGCTACACGAGGGAAATGGCGGTGCTTGAAGCGAACCGCTGTCTCCAGTGCAAAAATCAGCCCTGCGTCAACGGCTGTCCGGTAAACGTGCAGATTCCGCAGTTCATCGCTCAGATTCAGAAAGGCGACTTCAAGGCTGCGGTCGACATCATCAAGCAGACGAACCTGCTTCCGGCAATCTGCGGACGCGTCTGCCCGCAGGAAAAACAGTGCCAGGGTCAGTGCACCGTCGGAAAAACGTATAAATCCGCTGAGCGCGCCGTCTCGATCGGACGTCTTGAACGATTCGTCGCCGACTGGGAGCGCGAAAACAATAAAGTCACCTTGCCGGAAATCGCAAAATCGACCGGAAAGAAAGTCGCTGTGGTCGGCTCAGGTCCCGCAGGTCTTACGGTAGCTGCCGACTGCGCACGCGCCGGTCACGAAGTCACCGTGTTCGAGGCGTTCCACAAAGAGGGCGGCGTTATGCTCTACGGTATTCCCGAGTTCCGCCTTCCGAAGGCTATCGTCGCGGACGAAGTCGAGAACCTGAAAAAAATGGGCGTCAAATTCGAAACCAACTTTCTTGTCGGCCGTACGGATACGCTCGACCAGCTTCTTTCCGAAAAGGGATTCGATGCGGCGTTCATCGGAACGGGTGCAGGACTTCCGAAGTTCCTCAACATTCCTGGAGAAAATCTCATCGGCGTGTTCAGCGCGAACGAATACCTTTCACGCGCGAACCTTATGAAAGCGTACGTGAAAGACAAAGCTGACACTCCGTTTTATGAGGCGAAAAACGTAATCGTTACGGGCGGCGGCAACGTCGCGATGGATGCGGCGCGCATGGCGCTCCGTCTTGGTGCGGAACACGTAACAATCGTCTACCGCAGAACGCGGGAGGAAATGCCCGCGAGAAAAGAAGAAGTCGGACACGCGGAGGAAGAGGGAGTCGAATTCCGTTTCCTTGAAAATCCGGTGGAAGTGCTCGGCATACAGAGCGACGACAGAGCCGTCAACGGACGCGTACGCGGCATCAGAGCGCTCAGCTATGAACTCGGCGAACCCGATGCTTCGGGACGAAGAAGTCCGGTTGCAATTCAGGGAAGCGAGCACGAAATAGCGTGCGATGCGCTCATCGTCGCGCTCGGGAACGGCTCAAACCCGCTGCTCGTTCGTACCACAAGCGGACTGAACGCTGACCCGAAAGGCCACATCACGGTCGATGAAAAACAGGCGACGAGCAAGGCGAAGGTCTGGGCTGGTGGCGACATAGTCCTCGGTTCCGCAACGGTCATTCTTGCCATGGGCGAAGGCCGCAAGGCTGCCGCAAGCATCAACGAATATCTGAAAAAATAGACGAAACAACGCAGGCAGAGGCAGCTCCTGAAAAGAGACTCCGTCTGCGTTGCCGATAAATCAAAATCACAGCAAAAAATTTTCATCGCAGAGTTCCTGCAGATTTTTCGCCCAGCGGTCGGCGTGCGGCAGTTTTTCCCGCGTACCTATACCGACGGCGAACATACCGCCGATTTTTGCCGCTGCAATTCCCGCTTCAGAGTCTTCGAAGACCGCACATCCGCCGGTCGGCAGCGCAAGGGCCTCCGCACACTTAATAAATATTTCCGGATCGGGCTTCGCTTTTGAAACACAGTTCCCGTCGACGACGGCGTCGAAATACGGCGCTATGGTAAGTTTATTAATAATAAACGGAGCGTTTTTACTCGCGGAACCGAGAGCAGTTCCGATGCCGGCCTGCTTCAGCCGCCGCAGATATTCCGTCGTCCCCGGCAATAACGCGTTTTCGTCAAGCGTGTTCAAATAATCAACGTACCATATGTTTTTCTTTTCGGCCCATTCCTGCTTCTGTTTTTCGTCGGCGCGTATTCCGCCTATGCTCAGCAGTATGTCAAGAGACTGCATCCGGCTCACGCCCTTTAACCTTTCGTTATCCCTTTCGGTGAACGGAAATCCGAGTTCGCCGGCCAGCCGTTTCCACGCAAGATAATGATATTTCGCCGTATCGACAAGCACGCCGTCGAGATCAAACACGGCACCTTTTATTTCCGACATATTTCATATCCTTCCTTCGTTACCGTAATGAGATAATCAGTTCCCCGCACCTTCGCCGTAAACGTTACGCTTTTCCACGATTCAGGAAGATCAGGCGACAATGATATTTCCCCGTTCCTGCATTTATATCCGCAGAATCCGTTCACAACCATAATCCACGTTCCGCCCTCGGCAGCGGGATGCGTCCCGCCTATGTATATAAGTCCCGCAAACTGTTTCGAATCCCCGGACAAATCAGTCTCCGCTGTTTTCTTAAAAAACGCGTACGCATCTTTTTTATTTCCTGTTCTGCATGCCAGCAGTCCGTACATGCACGAACTCAGACTCGACCCGTGCTCAGTGCGCGGCAGATAGTACGCGTAGTTCGCATCCTTCACCTGCTTGCCGTATTCGTCGTCGAATACGGCAAGCATAAGCACGACGTCGGCCTGCTTACTGATTTGAGTCTGCGACGCAACGCCGTTCGCTCCGCCCCAGTATTCTTTCGGATCAAGCAGCCGTTTCTTCACGTCGTTCAGGGAACAGTCCTCAAGCGAAAAATATCCGTCGAACTGCGGAATCACATTGTGATGACGCGGATCATCAGATTCAGGCTGCGGTATGTATATCTTTTTAGCGACGTCCTGCATCAGCGGGATGTATTTTTCCAGTTTTATTTTTTTTGCCGTGTTCAAAATGAACGTGTTGTCGTCCTTCAGAAAATCGTCCCAATACGTTAATAAAGTTTCGAAGGTGAACAACGCCATTCTGTTTGTATATGCGTTATTATCGACGCGCTCGTGATACTCGTCGGGACCTGTTACGTCGTGAAATTCGTACCACTGCCTGAGCGGCAGATAAACGCAGCGCGACAGGTAAAACAGCGCGCATTCCGCGATTACCTCAAATCCGCCTTCGAGTAAAATCGAATAATCTTCAGTCGCGTCGATGTACTCTTTAATCGCGTAAACGACCGCAGCGCTTATATGAATCTGCTTGTCTTTAAAATACGTGCGCAGCGGTCTTTTCGTGAACACGTCGGTAACGTTGTAATCGGAGCACGCATCGTCACCCGTTTCCTGGCTTTCCCACGCGTAAAAAGCGCCGATGTATCCGTATGATTTCGCTTTCCGCAGCGCGCCCGCCAGTGTCTTTATTCTGTATCTGATAAAGTTCTTGGCCGTTCCCGGATCAGTATACAGAAAGTACGGCAGGATGAACATTTCCGTATCCCAGAATACGGCGCCTTTATACGTCTGCCCCGACAGTCCTCGCGCAGGAACGGACAAATCCTTTTGCCCGCGCGGTGCGGTGCAGTGCAGCTGATACAGGCTGTACCGTACGTCCTCCTGCGCTTTGCTGTCCCCTTCAATCACGACGTCGCCGTCCCGCCAGACTGCATCCCATTTTTTCCGATGCGCCAGATACAGCGCGTCGAATCCGTCCGCTACGGATTTGTTAAGACAATTGAACGCGTCGCCGCCGATTTTTTCCGCCGTAATTCTGTTGTCCGAATCATAATCGATCCCGCAATAGACGGCACCGTACACATACAAAACGAACGGCTTCTTTTTCGTCAGGATGATTTCCTTTCGTCCGCCCGATACATACTGCGCAACTGAAAACGGAATTTTGTTTTCCAGCGTTCTGTATCTGCAGACTGTATACAGTCCGCCGTCGGCTTCAACCGCATGCTGCGTCACAAGCTTAAAATGCGGACCGTTGCAGTCGTACACATCGCTGTCTATCAACGTCTGCACGGAAACTGAAAAATCCGAGTCGGACGTAACGACGTATTTCGAACACAAAAGATGCTCGTTTTCCATACTGACGAACCGGCAGCTTTCCACCGTAATTTCATTCCCGTCCGTTTTCCACGTCGTCCTCCGCGAAAACAATCCGTACCGGTAGTCGATTTTCTGTTCGTGGGAACGGATTTTGTATTCTCCGTCGTGCAGTGAAAATATTCCGCTCTTTCCGCGCGGTGAGAGCCGGATGCAGAGCGGATTCGGAATGTTCACCGGCTCCCTCCATTTATCGGCATACCTGTCATACATTCCGTTCACAATCAGCGAAACCATATCTTCGGCCGAAGCTTCATCGACAGTTCCCCGCATTCCCATGTAGCCGTTGCCGGAAAACATTCTGCTGCCGTTCTGCAGTATGTCGTCATGCGAATATGCGGAACCGGATATTTCCCAACTGTTCAAAGTTTTTATGCACATACTGAATCCTTATTATTTATTACTGATTTCCCGGAGCGGAACAGTAATCCCGGCCGAATCAAGCGTCAGCGGCTTTCCGTACACACTGATTTTCAGCGGCGTTTTTAGTGCCGCACACGGACGGATAGAAACCGCTGAGTCCGTTACTTCTATTAAAACGGGCACGCCCTTATATACGAGTCTGAAGGAATATTTTTTCCACTGAGCAGGTTTTACCGGTGAAACTGACAAGACCCCGTCCGTTCCCGGCTCCGAGCGCATACCTCCGAAACCGAACACGATGTCCACCCACGCGGCCGCGATGCTCGTCATATGCAGGCCGTCTCCCGTATTGCGGTTGTAATTATCGAGGTCGAGGCGCGTCGCAAAACCGAAGAACCTGAACGCCTCTTCCTTTTTTCCCAATTCCTCCGCAAGTATCGAATGGACTGACGGAGAAAGGGAAGATTCGTGTATGGTGCGCGGTTCGTAAAATTCATAATTCGCTTCCAGCACCCCGGCGGGAAATTCGTTCCTGTATAAAAACAAAAACATAAGGACATCCGGCTGCTTCAGCATGTCGGTCCGGTATATGCGGTCATACGACCAGTGATCGTACAGGGGAAAATCGGTCACCGGTATTTTATTAATATCTATATGCGGCAGTCCGAAATATCCCTCGTGCTGTTCGTACAGCTTCGTTTTTTCGTCGTACAAAATAATCATTTTTTCGCTGCATTCTTTAAGCATCAGCTTTTCTTCGCCGGTTATGTGAAGTTTCTCTTCAACGGCCGCATACGCGCCGCGGTCCGTCCGTTCCATTTCCGATAAAGTTTCAAGCGTATAGTCGAACGTCTTTTTCGCCGTAATGTTCGTATATACGTTGTTGTTAACCATCATATGAAATTCGTCCGGACCCATTACCGCGTAAAAGCCGAACCCCGTTTTCGTACTGTTCCATGAACCGCGGGACGCGAGGAATCTGCTGATTTCGACGAGCATTTCTATTCCGTGCGAATAGAGAAAGTCCGTATCGCCCGTGACGGACGCATAATGCGCTATTCCGTACGCAACGCCCGTACTCGGCTGAAACTGAAGACTCGCATGCTGCCAGAGATCGCATCCTTCTTCACCGTTCAGCGTCGCGACCGGATAACAGGCGCCCTTGCAGTCAAGTTCGGCGGCACGGGATTTTGCCTGGGGCAGAGTTTCATACCGGAATTCGAGCAGACTTTTTGCCGCCTGCACGTTCGAGTATAAAAAAAACGGAAGACAGTACGTTTCGGTGTCCCAGAACGCATGTCCGTTGTACGCTTCTCCGGTCAGCCCCTTCGCGCCGATATTGTCCGACCTGTTCTGTCCGTGATACGTCTGCTGCATCTGAAAAATGCAGAATCGTATTCCCTGCTGATTCTTCAAGTCGCCGTCTATTTCAATATCGCTGCTTTCCCAAACGGTATTCCAGTACGACGTCTGTTTTTCAACCGCATGCTGCAGCGTATGTTTCTTTAATTCTTCAAGCGCACGAAGACCTTCCGACCACAGCGCTTCCGTGCTCTTTTCATTATTTTTGTCGACGATGTTGCATATTTTTTTTTCAATGATTGCGTCTTCCCCTGATGAAAGAGGAAGGATGCATTCGACTCCGCACAATTTATCCGAACTGAAGGATTCGACGGCCCCTGCCTTATTCGACGTCCATACGAATCCGGAAAAAATTTTCTGATTGGTCGTGAGTGTCCGCGCCATTACAGCCGGCATTTCTTTTGAGCCGCTGTGCTGCAATTCCTTCCAGCAGCATTTATTGCGGCTCTTGTGCACAGTATTAAAATCGCACGCCAGCCGGATTCTCACCGAACCGGAGAAATTCAAAGACCTTACGGTTATCCGCTGATATGCGAAGGACACGTCGGTCATGTCGAGAACCCGCATAAATTCCATTCTGATTTTTCTGCCGTCATGCAGTTCCCGAACAAAAGACCTCGTCAAAGTTCCGTTCCTCATGTCGAGAACTCTGCTGTAGTCGGAAACGGAAGTCCCGCTTTCATCCATCCCGCAATCGAGTTCCTCGCCGTCGAACATCACTCTTGTATACAGCCAGTCGACTGCGTTCACCATGAAGTGAGTTTTTTTAATAATTCCCTTATATGCAGTGCCTGAAGTCTTTTCCGTTTCGTATATACCATTGAAATAGCTGCCGAGCAGCGAAGGTGCGGACGTCCCCTCCTCAAAATATCCGCGTACTCCCATATATTCGTTTCCCAATGAAAACAACGATTCGGAAACCAGACTGTGCTCAGGATTCCATCCGCTTTCTATGATTTTCCACGGATCCTGCACGATATATTCATCAGCAATCTTTGTCATACTAAAATCCTTTTTAACAATTATTTTTTAACCTTTTATCCCTGACTGAATCGTTACCTGCGTTATTTGTTTCTGAAACAGTATGAACAATATAATCGGCGGGATTATTGCAAACACTATCGCACGAAGCATTTCCACGTCGTTAATCTTCGCTCCGCGCATGAGGGAAAACAGCTTTACCATCACCGTTTCGAAAGACGTGTTCTGCAGGAGAAGAAACGGCAGAAGAAAATCCGACCATGCGGCCGTAATCGCATAAAGGACTACGACCATAATAATCGATTTGCTCAAAGGTACCGCGATTCTCATGAAGATGGAAATGTCGCTCGCACCGTCTATCTTGGCCGCTTCTATGTACGACTGAGGCAGCGAATCGAAAAAATTCCTGAAGAGCACGACGTAAAAAGCGTTTGCCCCCATGGAAAGCCACAGCGGCACAAACGAACCGGTAAGTCCGAGCTTCGCAAGATTCATGAACAGCGGAACTATGCTCGTCGTCGTCGGGATAAGGAGCCCCCACATGACAAGCGCTTCGATTATCTTCGAACCGGCCGGCCGCACCTTCGCCAGCACGAAGCCGAACAGGCCGTTGAACAGGACGGCGCAGACGACGCTGCCCAGAACCGACAATCCCGAGTTTATATAATAATGCGAGAAACGCAGCGCCTTCCACGTTTTGGCGAACGCCGCAAATCGGTACGTTTTCGGCAGAATGCTCGTATCCTTTACGAATTCCTGAATGTTTTTAAAACTCGACAGAATCACCCAAACGAGCGGAAAAAAAAACACAATCATGAACAGCAGGCATATTATGTATATCGCCGTATAAATCACCCGGACGTTCAGACGCTGCATGTCGAATTCGCGCAGGACACCAGTGCAGCTCTCCGATTTTTTTATCATAGCCGGTTCTCCTTGTTAATAATCCCGTTTACGATTCACTTTATTGTATACGACCGTCAGTACAATAAGGATAAGACAAATAATAACCGCGACGGCGCTCGCTTTCGGATAATCGTACCGTTCGAACGCGTACCGGTACATGAGCTGCATTATCGAAATCGACGCGTTGTTGGGACCGCCGTTCGTCATGACGAGCGGTTCGTACAGAATCTGAAACACCGAGATTATCTGCAGAATAAGCAGCGTACGCGCGAGGTTGTAAATGCACGGCAGCGTTATATTAACAATGCGCCGCCATATTCCTGCCCCGTCGATGATCGCCGCCTCATACAATTCGGGATCGATTCCCTGAAGCCCCGCTATATAGAGAAGAGCGGTCGCTCCCGCTCCCTTCCACGTCAGAGCGACGATAATAAGCGGTTTTGTAAAATGAGGATTCGTCAGCCATGCACTCGGAGGCAGTCCTATCTTCGCAAGCAGAATATTCAATATGCCCGTCTGACCCGGGCGGAAAATAAACCCGAACATGAGAACCATCGCCATACCGGGTACGATGTTCGGCAAATATATTCCGACCTTGAAAAAAGACTTTCCTCTCCTGATTTCACTGATAAACAGCGCGAGAACAATCGGAACCAAAAAACCTATAATGAGAGACCACAATGTATAGGAAAACGTATTCCGCAGCGCCGGAAGAAAATCGGGATGATGAAAGACATCCGCGTAGTTTTTAAAACCGACGAACTGCTGAAGTTTTATGCCTTTGGCAGAATACATCGAAATCCGAACGCTTTCAAGAAGCGGAATCCAGACAAAATATGCAAAAAGAATAAGGCTGGGAACCATGAGCATCCATCCGGCGGCATTCTTTCTGAAAAAATTATTATTTTTTTTACCTGTTATTTTCATAACTGCTCCTGCAGCTTCCTCGGTCAGGAGGAAAATCCGCATTGAATTTTCCTCCTGATTCTTATCCGTCGGACTTATTTAATCGTATTTCTGTCGAGAATACCCTGAAAGTTCGTCTGCGCTTTTGCTATGAGAGCGTTAATATCCGCATTTTTGTCAGTAAGAACAGCCTGCAGTATTTTTGTAAGCTCGGCATACAAATCCTGCGCGCACATCGGTTCCTCGCTTTTTACGTTGCCGCTCTTCGTAACCATCGTGTAATAGTCGTTGTACAAACGCATGTCGACATTGCGGTACGACGCCTCCGCTTTGCCGCGTGCTTCTTCAAGAGCCGCATCGCTCCACGCGGGAAACGGCGGTATAACGGGGATTCCCTGATTCATACGGTTCTGTGCGTCGGCCTTCATTCCGGCAACAGCTGTCTCCGAAACTTCCGGAGATTTCCCCATGATTTCAAGATACTTGAGACAGGCCTTCACCTGTTCGCTCGTTGCGTCGGGACTGAACATGTACGGCGTGCCGCCCATAAGCGAGTATTGTCCCTTCGGCCCCGCCGGAAGCGGTTCAAGAGCGAGACTCGTGACGGGCAGTCCATTAACCTGCGTGGGCTGATTTACCGCATCCTGCGCGGCTATATACATTGCCGCCGTGCCCGTTCCTATCGCGCGGAAGCCCGTTCCCCAATCCTCGTTTGTCGGGTCCGCGGTGAGTACGTCGTATTTCCATTTCAAATCCTTCACATACTGAAACGCAGCCGCGACTTCGGGAGTATTAATCTGTGCGATCCATTTTCCGTTTTTCTGAACTTCGAACTTTGCGCCGAAATCCCATGCGATGTTTGAGAAATGCCAGCCGCCCGCATTGTCCTTTGCAAGAAGGCAGAAACCTGCAACGCCGGTCTTCTGTTTTATTATTTTTGCCGTTTCCGCAAGTTCCTGCCACGTCTTCGGATATTTCGGAAGACCGTCCTTATCGACGAGTCCCGCCTGTTTAAACAGATCAACGTTGAGCATAAGCCCTAGCGCATATGCATCCCGCGGAACTCCGTAAATCTTTCCGTTTTTAGACAGCAGTTCGCGCACTCCCGGATTCATTTTTTTGTCCCACCCGACGGCTTTCACCTCGGCAGTAATATCTTTTGCAAATCCCTGACTGATGATTTTCTGCGGCTCGGTGAACCACGTGTCATAAATCGTCGGAAGCTGGCCGCTTTCCGCAAGCGGAACGAACGTATCAGTCGCGTATTTATAGTACGACGGTATCACTTTAATATCCGGATATATTTTGCTGAACGTCTTCACATATCCTTCATGCATTTCGATATCGGCCGTAAGAGTGTCTTCCGGCCAAATCCCCAGTCTGATTGACACGTCCTTCGAAGACGTTTTTTTCTTTCCCCATGGGCTCCATGCGAAACATGCGCCCGACAATGTGAGTCCCATGCACAAAATCCATAAAAGTTTCTTCATATTTCCTCCTAAAATCTTATATCAGCGCTCGCTTTTAAATTATTAAGAGCTCCCGCTCTTTTTATTCCGCAGCGCAGCCGGCCGTACTGTATCCGCAGAATGTCTTCCCAATTATTTTTTCACGTACACTTCCAGCTCAGCAATCTGTCCTGCTGTTCCGCCCGTATTTTTTGTAAACACGAACCGTACGTACCGGGCTGTGGCGTTCAGCTGTATCAGCACCGTGTTGCTGTTTTCCGCCGGATCGAATGCATAATCCTGCGGCGGTACGAGCGTCGTAAAATCAATTCCGGTACCGCTCGTTTGAACCCCGATTGTCTGACTGCGTTTTCCCCAGATTCTCTGCGGATTCAATTTAAGTACGGCAAAATCAAGATTCAACGGACTGCCCAAATCAACCTGAAACGTATTCGGATATTTATTTGCGGCTCCTTCCCAGTATGTGTTCACGTCGCCGTCGACGGCCTTGCCTGCAGCGAAGTCATAAATTTTATTATTTACGACGGCGGGAATTCCAAGCGCGACGTTCTTCCGACCGCCTGCATCGTACACAACGGCGGATTTTACTGCGGACGACGAAGGCTCCTGAAGCACGGGTTTAACCGCATAATCGATTATTATTTTCCCGTCCGCGAGCGCGGTTCGATATCCGGAAACATCGCCGGAGAGTACTGCTTTCAACGCGCGTTCCGCCGAATTTTTCTTTGCCGCAGACTGACTGACTGAAACAATTATTTTGTACAGTTCAAGAGGAGCACGCAGATCGAGCATAGTATACGGAAAATCGCCCGCATATTTCTTCTGCAGATTCCGAAGCACTTCAAGCTCTTCATATCCGCGCTGAATGGTAGGTTCAATGCACGTCCCTTCGCCGTAATCGTTCCATGTGGCAATCTGTATGATGTCCGGGTACGCCATAAGCGACGCTTTCAGTGCGAGGTTGAACGTTTTACCATCGGCGTAATCAAGATATCCGTAGCTTTTTCCGCCCGCTTGTCCGTAAATATCGTGGAATTCGGCATATGCGGTCGCTACAAGGAACGGTTTTGCATATTGGTCCGCGTAAAAATTGTTAAGCTGGCTGACTGACTGCACGGCAGTCTTTTTACCGTTCATATTGAACCAATTGTACGAACCGTCCGCAAAACTCTCGCTGTGACCTTCGAGCGTAATAAAGTACGGCCGTTCGCTGCAGACGCTGAAAAATTCATCCCACTGGTTTCTGTCAAAAAAATACTGCGGACCGAACGTCATGACGACGGGACGGTTTTCATATTTGACGTACGAAGCGTCCGAAAACCAGTTGTCGTTCATGTATTTGAATGTTTTTTTTCCCGTTTCAACGGCATCCGCTTTTGTGATGGAACCGACTTCGACCATTTTTCCGACGCTCAGGTCTTCATAACAGATGCA
Organism: Treponema sp. UBA4873; assembly: GCA_002399405.1. Classification (GTDB taxonomy): domain Bacteria; phylum Spirochaetota; class Spirochaetia; order Treponematales; family Treponemataceae; genus Treponema_D. The sequence continues at coordinate 223,812 of DHDP01000012.1, forward strand.
GTATCTCAGGCCGGCGCTTTTTAGAACGCCTATCATGGCGAGCGTCGATTCCTGTATCTCTTTATAATCAAACGCATTATCAATTCCGTACCAGTCGAAGATTACGCCGTCTATGCCGCTTATTTTCATCAGCGCCGCCTGATATTCCAGAACGGTCCTGTCCCGGGAATCGTACGGTCCGGTTAGAGGATACTGATGTGAAGCGATATTCGCGCAGCCGTCCGACAGTATCTGATACGGATCAAATTTCGCTCCGCCCTGGTGCCAGTGAAAACCGTATCCGTCCGAAACGGGCGGCGCCTGAAACCACGGCATGTAATGAACAAGCACGAGCGGTTTTTTCTCCGTACGATTTTCCGGCTGTCTGATATTCAGCAATTTTTCCGCATGTTCATAGTCGGCCATATAATCCTTTGTCTCTGATTCTTCTGTTTTCGGCAGCGGCGACGTAGTGCATCCTGTCAAATTTATGCCGGCCAGACAGACTGTAGTAAAAAACAGCGCGGTTGTCTTTTTCACGGCTACTTTCATACGACGGCTCCTATTAGCTGAACACTGAACACGTTTAACGTTCAACTAATAGGAGTATAAGCCCGCTTTTTCCGGTTGTCAAGAAAATTTTAATTATTTTTTCTTCAGAGCCGCCACGGAACTGCGTTCTATCAATTGAACAGGCAGCACAACATTTTTTTCAACTTTTTTCTTTTCCAGACAGTCAATAAGCAGATCGACAGCCAGTACGCCCCTCTTGTCCGCATCCTGATGGACTGTCGTCATCTGAGGAGAAGTGATGCGGCTTAAAAACAAATCGTCAAATCCGATTATGGAGACATCGTCCGGTATCCTGATCCCTTTCTCGTGCAGCCCCGACATTATGCCGGCCGCAAGAATATCCGCCGTGGCGAATACAGCCGTCACGTCGAGCCGCTTTGCCAGTTCGTATCCGAGCCGCGTGCCGTCGTCAATATTTATTTCCTGCTGATAGACGTTTTTCGGCGAAAACCCGATCCCCGCATCGTTCAGCGCGTCCCGGTATCCTCTGTAGCGTTCCTGGATGACTCCTTTTTTGTAAATCGGCGGCGACGCAAAAACTATCTGCGTGTGTCCCTTGTCGATAAGATATTTTGTAGCTATGTACCCGCCTTTATAATCCTCAAGCCCTATATTTAAAACCGACGTATCCTGAATGTAGCTGTCGAGCAGCACATACGGAATATCGCTCTTCACGAGACTTTTGTAAAAGGAATCCTCGAAAACGCCCGTTATGATGACTCCGTCCATACTCCAGTTGCGGAAAAAAGCCATCAGCTCGTTTTCATCTTCCACCGTGCGGATCATCATGTAATATCCGCGTTCCCGCACCTCGCGTTCTATGCCGCCGATTACTGCGCTGTGAAACGGATCAAGCATGAAGTTGCCGGACTGCTCCGGAATCAAATGATTGATGACGCTTATGATTTTGGACGATTTGTTCACCAGTGCCCGCGCGGACATATTCGGTGTATACCGGTATTTTTGTATTATTTTATTAATCCGCTCAACTGTCTCCGGTGCGACGTGAGAATTTACATTATGAATTACGTTCGATACAGTCGTTACACTGACACCGGCTTCTTTCGCTATATCTTTGATCGTAGGCATATAAATACTATATCAGAATACAAACGGAAAATTCAATTCATTTGACGAAACCGGTCACACGAAACCGGTAACACGTTGTCCTTCTTCTGCCGATAATCTATAATAGAAACTATGGCTGAAAGAAAAAACAAAAACTCAAACAAAAGAAATACCGGTTTCGCTTTTGCATGCTGGCTGCTCATCGCGCTCATTCTTCTTGTTTTCTTTTTTGTAAAAAGAGATACAATCATTTCAAATCTTAAAAATACTGATTTTTTTAACCGCGTTTTCGGTAAAACACCCGAATTCGTTCAAAAACACGAGGGTAAAACAGTTCCCGAAGAAGACAACGGCGACAGCACCATTATCCACATAGATACAGAGCCGGCAAAAACTGCGGAACAACCGCAGACGACGGAGGTTCCGACCGAAACCGAACAGAAAACGGCTAAAGGGGCGGAGCCGTCACAGCCGGACAAACAGACAGGATCCGAAGAAACGAAAACGGAACAAAAAAAACCGGATAAACCAACCGCGTCCGAACGTGCACCGGATGCCTCCAAACAGCCGGAGATAAAACCTGCCGTCGTACCGTCCGTGAATGTACAGCTCTGTTTTGTTCTTATCGATTCCGACGGTTCCGTAAGCAGGCAGATTGTATCGCGTCCGCTGTCGAAATCGGATTCGCCGCTTTCGGATGCGGTCAAAGCCCTTCTGTCGGGACCGACCGCGGATGAAAAGGCTAAAAACTGCATGACCCTTATTCCGGCGGGAACAAAATTATTGGGCGCCAGCGTCAAAAACGGTATTGCGACTCTTAACTTCAGTGAGGAATTTGAATACAATCCGGTGGGCGTTGAAGGCTACATGGGACAATTGATGCAGATTGTTTATACGGCAACTTCGTTCAGCACGGTAAACAGCGTGCAGTTTATTATCGAAGGGCAGCGGGAAGAATATCTCGGCAGCGAGGGAGAATGGATCGGTTCCCCGCTCTCCCGCTCGTCGTTCCGCTAAACGGCCGTGTGTCCCCGGCGGTCCAGCATCATGTTGCTGACAGCCGTCGCATAATATGTATTGATGTCGACGTCTCTGTCTTCCATGACAGCATATCCGGCTGAAATAACAAGCGGATACGATTTCTCCCTGGAATATTTACTGCAGGCTGCGCGTATCGCAGCGAACAGCTCCGTTATGACGGACAGCTGCGAAGCCTTCAGTATTATCGCAAAAGTGGAACTTTCCATGCGGTATATGCGGTTCTCGGGAAGCGTGTCGCGGAGAATCTGCGCGGCCGCCGCAATGTACGCATCGCCCGCCTTATGGCCGAGCACCGCATTGATTTCGGCAAGGCAGTCAAGTCCTGCGGCAACAAGCAGACACTGTTCATGCGTGCTCTGCATTTCAACACGGAAATTCATGAAAAAAGAACTGCCGTTCAGGCAGCCGGTCAGCGGATCGGAATAGGCACTCGACTCCATATTTTTAAAAAGCAGATTATACGAATCAAGATCGAACAGCGTACAGTAATATCCGAGTTCCTTTTTCGAATGCCCGCGGTATACCTGCAGCTTTGTGCAAAAATACATCGTTCCCGTTTTTACGTTCGACAGATAAAACATCTGCTCATCAGAATTACCCTGAGAAATCCCGAGCCGCCTGAAAACTTCGGCAGGAAAAATTTCGTCATACTTCATATACTGATGAAGGGCAGTGTTTGTATTTCGGCCGATCATGACCTTTGCAATTTCATTCGCCGTAAGGAATTCGTTGTTCAAATTAAAAACGAACAAAGGCATGTCGGTCCTGTCGAACAGTTTCTTCCTGCACTCGGATATTACAGTCTCGTTCAAATCCGAATACATTGCAAAAAACGCGAGGTTCACAAGCAGCAATGTGCAGACATCGTAAAAATAATCAATGGTTGCCGTAAGCTCCGGCAGATAGCCGAGTTTGTTAAAATAGCGTGCAAAATTCTGTATGATAAAAACAATCAGTATGCTTGTGAGTACCATATACCATGTCTTATTCTGCTGAAATGAAGATACGCAGCGGATAACAAAAAGAACGGCGGCTGTGCTGATAAGGGCATATCCGTATATTGTATGAAGATAATCCCATACGTGAAGCGGCCTTGTTCCGGCAAGTGCAAAAAGCCCGGCCTTCGCATACAGCAGCGCAATTATAGTGGCGGCGGGAAAAATAAGCGGAAGATAAGCAACCTTGTTGTTCTGCTTTTCCGTAGGAACAGAATAGCGGTAGGAAAACAGGAAAAGCGTATATGCGGAAAATTCGATGACAAGATATGTAACCGCGCCGATCGACAAATAATACTGCCCGGGTATCATGTTTTTGATGGCTCTGAGCAGATTCCAGATCCCCATGGCAAAATTGGCGGCCGCAAAAGAAGCAGCCGAAGTTTCCTTCGCATTGCGCTGCATAAAATACATCGCATAGAAAAAGCAGAAGAGGCTTATGATGATAAGAAAGATCGATTCCGGATAATTATTCATGCCCGCCTCCTCTTTGCATAACGGTATATCCTCCGATTATGCTGTCAAAATACGAATGATTTGTCTGATAGATATTATTAAAAACGGACAGCGTAAAAAAATAATAACCGCCGTCGTTCCGGTCGGTAAGTATTCTGAAGGTCCTCGTTACCGTGCCGCTGTCAGGCTGAAAGAAAACGCAGTTTATCACATACCGATTTCCGTCGTATTCAAGCGAAATATCACGCCAGCTGATGTACGAATCTTTCGTGCTCCGGAGCATTTTACGCAGAACTACGGAGGCCGCATTGTCGCCCGCACCGTCAGGTTTCGGAATAACGGCGGCTGAAACTATCGCAGTATCGCCAAGCATCCAGAGATTATCCATAGGCTGCGTCCATTGCGAATCAAGAACAATCGTCTGTCCGTCCGGAGTTGCAAAGGTTTTGCTGCGCGCCTTTTCATCCTTTGAAAAGACGTGATTCCGATCGAAGTACTTTTCGGGAACGCCGGAAAACGAGGTGAACGACTCATCGTCGGAAGAATAAAGGGTTCCGGTTGTCACAATCTGCAGCAATACGGAACCGTCGCCGGATGTTATTTTTTTCAAATTAAACAGCGGAATAATATAATCATAGTCCATTGCGACGTTTCCGCCGAACTGAGGAAAATCGTCCGTCACACTTTTATCCGTATTTGCAGCAGAAGGAGAAACGGCCCCGGCCTTAATGCGGCGCGAATTGAGTTCATAAAAAATATCGTGTATATAATTAATCAGCTCGGTATCGTCGGGGGTCATGCTGCCTATAATCCGCTCTCCGGTCAGCTCAATATGGTCCGCAGACGGATCGAGCGAAAAAAGAATTTCAACCGCACGCGACGGAAGCTCCCTGTCCCTGTCTTCCGGCGCATAATAGCGGACAGCGTACGTCGAATCATTGTAATACAAAAAGCCGATGTAAGACGTCCGGTCGAACGTCTTATCTTCGTAGTAGACGTATTCTCCGGACACGTCGCTGATGTACGGTGTAAAACCGGGCAGCGCTGCAGCCGATGAAGAACACCATACGGCAGCGATTACTGCGAAAATGAAAAAAGCAGAACTTCTTCTGACTTCAGCCATATAGTATTCAGGCATTCAGCGCAGCAAGTGCATCTTTCACAATTTTTCCTGCCGTCTCGGCAGCTTTGTCCGCAGGAACAAGCACCGGTTCTGATGCCGCACGTTCCTTTATCTCCACGTCGGGAAGATTTTTTTCTCCTACGACAATCCGTACCGGAATACCGATAAGGTCCATATCCGCAAATTTCACGCCGGGGCGCTCGCTGCGATCGTCAAGCAGGACCTCGATTCCCGCTTTCGTAAGCTCCTCATAAATCTTATCGGCAGCTTCCTGCATCTTCCCTTCGTACTTAATAGGAACAATTGCAACCTCATACGGACAGGTGCTCATCGTCCAGATAATACCCTTATCGTCATGATGTTCCTCGATGACGGACGCAAGCGTGCGGTCGAGTCCGATTCCGTAACAGCCCATGATCGGAGTCTGTGCTTTGCCGTTCACGTCAAGATACGCGACGTGCATCGACTTCGTATATTTGTCGCCGAGTTTGAATATATGACCAAGCTCGTTTCCCTTCTTTGAATAGAATTCCGCACCGCAGTCCGGGCATCTGTCCCCCTGTTTTACCGTGCGTACGTCCGCAGTCACAAACGGTGTAAAATCACGAAGCGGTTCGACATGCATGTTGTCCACGTCTTTTTCGCCGCCGCCCGTCACTGTGTCGTGGACACGTACTTCGTACGTACCGTCGTCCCGCCGTACCATAACGCTCTCGTCGGCGAGAAGCGGCACTTTCGTCAACCCTACGGGACCGACAAATCCGTGAGGAGCGCCGGAGTATGCGATTACATCATCCTCATCGGCAAGTTCAGCGCCGCTCGCTTTTAGAACAGCCGCCAGTTTCGTCTCGTTCACGTCGAGGTCGCCCCGGATTGCCACGGCGAAGAAACTCACCGGATAGTACTGAGCGCCCGACTCGTTTTTTTCACGTTTGAACGCCGCAGCTCCCGGCGCTTTTGCAAGGTCGAGTGCGCAGTTATACGCTTTATAAATAAGCACTTTTATGAACTGCATTGCGGGCATTTTAAAGAACTGCTCCATCTGTTCGATCGTTTCGACGCCGGGGCACGGAACTTTTTCAATCGCTTTGTCCGTTTTCAGCTGAGGTCTGCCGTTTACGTCGAGCGCAGTATCGCTTCTGCACGCAGCTTTCTCAACGTTCGCGGCGTACCCGCACTGCGGACAGAGAATGAGCGTATTGTCGCCCACTTCGCTTTCAACCATGAATTCTTCGGAACCTGAACCGCCCATTGCGCCCGTATCCGCCCGAACGGGAATCGCAGCGATGCCCATCCGTTTAAATATTCGCCGGTATGCCTTCGCTAATTTTTCATAGCTTTCGTCGAGCGACTTCTGGTCGGCGTCGAAAGAATACGCATCGAACATCGTAAACTCACGTCCCCTCATAACCCCGTAACGCGGACGGATTTCGTCGCGGTATTTTGTGTTAATCTGATACCCGATAATCGGCAGCTGTTTGTAAGACGTAAGTCCGTCGCGGACAACGGCGGTGAACGCTTCCTCCGCCGTCGGGCTTACGACCATATCCTGACCGCTGCGCGTCTTCATTTTGAGCATTTCCGCGCCCATCGTTTCCCAGCGTCCGCTTTCTTTCCAGAGATCACCGGGGACAACAACAGTCGGTTTCATTTCGAGACAGCCGGCTGCATCAATTTCCTCGCGGATAATATTTTCTATCTTGCGGAAAGAGCGGAGCCCGAGGGGCATATATGTATAAAGTCCATTAGCAAGTTTACGGATAAGTCCCGCACGCATCATAAGCTGATGACTGGCAATAACAGCATCTGCAGGAGCTTCCCGCAGCGTAGAAATAATCGTCTGTGATGTTTTCATATTAAGCCATTCTAGCGTAAATAATAGAGATATTTCAAGTTAAGTTTTTCATTGCTTTTCTGCCGGTATGATTTATAATAATAGTATGGAATATCTTCAAAATGTGGTTGAGTATTATGATGAGCTTTATCCTGTTACTGATACTCAGAAAAAATTTTATGACGGCATAAAAAAATCATATGCCGTACCGGTTAAATTTTTGCAGATAGGATGCGGTACAGGCGCATTGGAACATATACTGGCTCAGGACGGTTCGGACGTAACAGGTCTTGAAGTTTCAAAAGAACTTATAGCAGCTGCAAATCTTCGGAAACGGACACAGCTCACCGCTGTCCGTTTTTTTCAGCTTTCAACACTCGATATGACGCGTTTTCTCGGGAAAGGATTCTACAACGTAATATCGTGTCTGAATAACCGCATCGTGTTCATACACGACAAAACGCTGCTCAAAAAATTTTTCTTTGACAGCAAAATGCTGCTGTCAAACGGCGGAATACTCATTCTCGGGTTGTTCAACTTCCACCGTACGGATCAGTCTTCCGTCACGCAGCTCCCGGAGCAAAGCAGTATCCGCGTAAAAATGATTTCCTCGCTTAAAAAAAGCAGCAGCGGACTCATGTATCTGAATCAGAACATCGAAACAGGCAACGGCAAAATCCTCAAAATAATGGCAAACGAAGAAGTGTATCCGTTAACAATAGAGGAAATCGCTTCATTTGCGAAAGGAGCGGGTTTTGCCGAATCGTGTTTCTACAGCTCATTCAGCATGGAAGAATATACGGGAAAAAGCGACACGCTCATCTGCATAATAAAAAAATGAACGGCCGCTAGTTTATTTTCCAGCGGTTGTTCGAATCTTTTACGAAGCGTTTTGCGTTAACTTCAAGGAGACGGCCGTCTTCTCCGAGCATCTTTACCATTGATGTAATGGGATTTACTTCCGTAATCTTGAAGTTCGTCCCGTCGTAAAACAGGCGGATGCCCTCCGAAGGAAGACTTTTGCGCGCCTCGCTGTACCAGTCGAATTCGTACGAAAGACAGCACAGCAGACGTCCGCACTGCCCCGATATTTTCATCGAATTGAGCGAAAGGTTCTGGTCTTTCGCCATGCGGATGGAAACGGGGCGCAGCTTATCCGAAACGGCATGACAGCAGTACGGACGGCCGCATACGCCGAGCCCACCCGTAATGCGGGATTCGTCGCGCACGCCTATCTGCCGCAGTTCGATGCGCATCTTGAAAACGGAAACGAGATCCTTCACAAGTTCCCTGAAGTCGACCCTGTTATCGGAACTGAAGAAGAAAAGCGCTTTCTGCTCGTCAAGCAGAAAATGTACCGAAATAAGCTTCATATCAAGATGATGTGCTGATACTTTTTCCCTGAATATGACGAACGCCTCTTTTTCCTTCTTTTTCAATTCTTCCGCACGCTTCAAGTCGTCTTTTGCTGCTTTCCGGTCAACTTCCACTATGTCGGAAGGCTTCGCGCCGATCGGTTTGTTTGACTGACCGAGCACTACGGCAAGGTCGCGGCCGTAACGGGTCGGAACAATCACGAAGTCTCCGGGATTGAGCGTTCCGGCTTTTCCGGCTGTCGCGTACAAACTTTCGCACGAATAGCTAAGCTTAAGATGATAAAGCGGTTTATCAAACGTAAATCCGTCGCTGCTCTCCTCGTTTATGTCGGCAGAATCTTCCAAGGCAGAAAGATTTTCATTCTCTCCGTCCATATCGTTTTCAAATATATCGCTCATACGTGTACTCCTATAAAAAGTCAACAAAGCTTCGCTTTGTTTTCAATAAGAGACATTCATGATTGCGGCTCTACTGCCCGCAATCATTCATTCTCCTTACTCAGCGGCTACGATGCAAACATGTCTACTATCAGCCCCTGTATTTCTTCTACTTTTTTCAGCAGCTTCAGTTTGTCGGCCTGATTGGCCAGAATTTCCGAAGCAAGCTGTTCAAGTTTCCCGTTAATCACTTCAATGTTCACAAACGGAGCTTTCTCCCGGTGCGTATTTCTGTCGGGAAGACGCTTGTGCTGCTCAAGTTCAAAGCTGTGCCTGACGACATATTTCATGAGCTGGCTCACAGCCTGACGGTATTCAGCAAAGGCATCTCCCGTCATTTTTTCCACGAGTCTGTCTCCCGCCATCGTAATGCGGTCTTTCAGAAACACGACAGCTTCTTCCATTGTCATCTCGGCAATTTCAGGAGGAAGCCCCGCAGCAACCAGTTCATTAAGCTCTTCGTTTTTTTTCAGCGCAGCAGCGAATATGTTCGTCTTTGCGCCGCCGGCAGTTTTTTCTTTTTTCTTTGTCTTTTTTGCGGCTTCGCCTGCAGCCGAGGAAACAGCGGAAAAATACAGCGATGTATTAATCTGGTCGATGGAACTCATGCAAGGGAAGCCTTATTGCGGATCGCCTGAGCCTGCAGATACCGCTCCGATTCAGCCGAAAAATTTTCGTCATTGTCAAGCGAAATGCAGTATCCGTGGAATACGACGTGATCCTCCATCTGGACCTTGCGTGAAATAATGTCGCCTACCACAGCAGCCGTCGAAAGCAGCGTCACTCCATCCTTTGCAGTAATATCTCCGAGAACAATACCGCCGACAATTGCGGATTTCGCTTTTACGTTTCCGCGGAGACGTGCTTTTTCACCGATGATTACGTTGCCGTCCGTTTCCAGATTGCCGTCAATATCACCGTCGATGCGGATAAATCCGTTTACGCGGAGATTACCGGTAACGGCGGAACCGTCACCTATGATTGTATTAATTGAAACATCATCAGAACGCAACGACATATAGTCTCACTAGTCGGAAAGTTTGACGTTGATATACTTGGCAGGATCGACAACGTCGGAACCAATATGAACTTCGTAATGAAGATGAGGACCTGTCGTAATACCGGTGTTGCCGACATAACCGATGACCTCACGCTGCGACACGAATTGCCCTTTCGACACAATGGAATACATCATATGGGCATACCGCGTATAAATACCGTGTTTATGCTTGATGATGACGTAGTTTCCGAAACTCGCATCGTAACCGACGGTAACAACCTGCCCGTTGGCCGTCGCAATAACCTGATCGCCCGAACGGTATGTCGAAAAATCAAGTCCTTTATGAATGTACCATTGGCCGGTAATGGGATGTACGCACGGCCCGAATGCCATGGAAATATGCGCGTTCGGATTGCTCAGCGGCCAGATGCTCGGAATTTCCGTAAACAGCGTGTTCTGGTTTTCAAGCATTTTACCGATCTGTTCGACGGGCTGCACCGCATTCTCAAGATACGACGTAAGTTCTTTTACATCGGCCGTTTCCCGCAGAGAGCCGGTGACTGTCTCCTTTGTGTTAAACAGGGAGGAAAGGTCGCTTCCCGAAATAGAAGCCTGGGAAATCTGTCCGCCTTCGCTGATGCCGAGAAGGGAAAGAGACTGGGACAGGGACGTCTGGAAACGTTTTGCCGCCTGCAGCAGATTCGTATTCTCGTCGCGGAGTTCATCGAGACTCGCCTGAGTTTCGTGGTTTTGCGATGTAAGCTTTGAAATTTCCGCGCTCGAACCTATAGCCCTGCGGTCAAAATAAAAGAACGACGATACGATTCCGACAATAAGTACGCAGCCCAGCCCAAGTGCAAAAACATTCGTCTGAAAGTTGATTACCTTTCCCTGCGAATGAGGAACAATCATTATAGTAAGCCTGCTGTCCAGAACTTTAAAAACCCGGACGGCAGCATTCCGTATCATCTGAAAAAAGGACAGAAAAACGCCCCGTATTTTCGATGCGAATGATTTTTCTATTTTTTTGTATTTTTGTGTCCGGGCCACAGCAATATCCTCGTCCGCATTTAAACAAAAGCGCGGAATACCATTACTGGAAACCAGTATAACACAGCAAATCATTGTCTGTCAAACAAATATAGGTTGACTTCAACAGAAACCTGTGTTATCTTTTAAAGCATCGGGACGTTTCCGGTCCCTTATTACGTACTAGGAAGAAAAGCCATGCAATTTTTTGATACTCATGCCCATATCGGGCTGATCTATGACGATCCTATTGAACAGTTACGCGTTATTCAGCAGGCCAAACAGGCCGGCGTAACCCGCATTGTCTCTATCAACAACAGCCTCCATGACTTTACCCGCGTGTACAGCAACCTTAAAGTCGTGCCGGGCATTTATCATGCAGTCGGTGTCGCTCCGTCCGAAGTGACGAATCCGGGAAAGGATTATGCATCAATTATAGAAGAAAACCTCAAGCTGCCGAATGTAGTGGCGGTAGGAGAAACCGGACTCGACTATTTTAAGCAGTTCGGCGACAAACGGACGCAGATTGAGCTGTTCATCACACAGCTTGATATTGCGCGCAGGCACAATCTGCCGGTCATTATCCATAACCGCGATGCAGGCAAGGACATATTCGACGTACTCTCGGAACGAATTCCCGACGCAGGTGCAATTTTTCACTGCTATTCGGAGGATGCCGTATATGCGAAAAAATGCCTCGACGCAGGAATGAACGTATGGTTCTCCTTCGCGGGAAACCTTACCTACCGGAATGCGCGCAATCTCCACGAAACGGTGCTCAACGTGCCGCTCGACCGCATCCTCATTGAAACGGAAAGTCCGTTTATGATTCCGGCCGAATACCGCGAAAAAAAGCGCACTATGCCCGCGTACATCACTTCGACTGCGCATTTCCTTGCCGATCTGCTCGAGATGGATCTTGAGGAGCTCAGCAGACAGCTGTGGAAAAACAGCTGCAAAGTCTTCAATCTGCCGGAATAAATGCTGTACCACGGGGTAAAAATAGGTTCTCTCGAACTGAACGGAAACATATTCCTCGCACCCGTCGCAGGATACAGCGACCGGGCGTTCCGTTCAGTATGCATAGAACACGGAGCCGCTTTCACCTATACCGAAATGGTATCCGCAGAGGCACTCGTGCGCGGAAACGGCAAAACCGAAACGCTCATGAACCGTGCCGCGAACGAAAAGGTGTACGCCGTTCAGATTTTCGGCGGCGAAGGCGGGACGCTGGCAAAGGCGGCGCGCATCGTGCTCGAAAAATCTCCGTGCGAATGCATCGACATAAACTGCGGGTGTCCTGTTCCGAAAATCATCAAAACGGGAGCCGGTTCCTTGCTTACGCGCAATCCCGACAGGCTCTACGCCGTTACGAAAGCCGTCGTAGAGTCGGTTGAGGGCAGTGTGCCCGTAACCGTAAAAATACGTTCCGGCTGGGACAGCGGTACTTTAACATGGAAGGAAGCGGCGGATGCGGCGCTCAGTGCGGGTGTTTCGGCCATAACGATGCACCCGCGCACGCGCGCGCAGGGATACGAAGGCAAAGCGGACTGGACAATACTGAAGGCGCTCGTCGATTTTGTCGGCGGCCGCGTACCGGTGTTCGGTTCGGGCGACCTGTTCAAACCGGAGGACGCGCGGGCAATGATCGAGCAGACGGGATGCAGCGCCGTCATGTTTGCCCGGGGAGCGATGGGAAATCCGTTCATCTTTACGGAAACGAAGCAGCTGCTCGAAACAGGCAGCTTCGACGAAGTTCGTACGGAAGAACGCATCAGGACAGGTTTCAGAGAGCTCTCGCTGCTGATCGACGACCTCGGCGAAGAATCAGCCTGTCGGGAAATGCGCAAACGGTTTTGTGCGTACACGAAAGGAATCAGAGGCGGTGCGGAAATGAGGCTGCAGCTTGTTCACGCCTCGACCGCGGCCGATTATCACAAAATACTGGACAACGTTTATAGTAGTATTGAACAGATACGGTCATAAGGCTAAAATAACGTATGGGCTTTTTACAGGCTATTGCGGATTTTTTTGAATCAATTTTCAATAAATCTTCTCCGGAAGTACAAAAACGACTCCAGCTTAAAAAACTGGAAACTGAGATTCGTACTTTCCAGCCTGCACTGTACCGGAACGGTAATCTTCTCCCGAATTTCGGAGAAGCAGTCAAAGTTCTGTATGTAAACGCAAAGCCTCTCGACGATCTGTTTTCGGCGACTATCGGAGGAAATGACATCCCTCGCCGGCAGCGGTTCGAGGCACAGCTTGTCTTTACCGGCTTCCCGCCGGAAGAGCAGCAGAACATCGAATCTCTTTTGTATGAAAACAGAAAGGCGGAAATACAATCTTCTATTCAGCCTGCAAATCACGTTTTTGAAATGCAGCACCGCGTACTCGACAAGGTGCTGAAAGCGCTTAATGAAAGTGCTTTCACCCTTATGGACAACGATCTTATGTCAGTCCACCGGCTTGCGGATTTATGCAAATTCAGTTTCATCACTATTCTTCAGATATTCGACACTGATTTTTCATCCGTAAACATTTCGGCAGAACCGGCATATCAGGAAGTGCCGCTTGCCCGTCTCGAAAATGCACTCGAGGATTTGTACTACCAGACCGCGGATCTGCATATTAATACGGCAGTTGCAAATGCGGTCACTGCGCTCGCCCAGCTCAAAAACGGCGGCTCGCTCTCCGAAAAACGAAGCAGCGGATACACCGAAAATATAAAGAAAATCTCATACATTTTTTCACATATTCTTACTCCCGAACATCTTCTTGCGCTGATCAGGCTTTACAGGGAAAATTCCTCATACATGCCGAAAGTTGCGGAGTATCATGAATCGGCCCGGCAGAATTTTGCGGCGAGACTCCAGCAGCAGTATTTTGCCGACGAGCAGCGGATAAAAACAGAGCTCAAAGATCAGAAAATAAGCAGCGAGCTGGAAAAACTGTTTAACGGTGTTCCGCTGGCGGCACTTAGCGGGTACGACAGCGACATGAACGACAAGCTTCAGGCAAACTCCGCGCTCGCGTTCTCATGGATTACTCCGCTGCAGATTCTTAAAACGTTCCTGCAGTTTTATTTATCGGAACCGATCAAAACGCTTATAAACGATATAGTAATAGAAGGATTCTTCAATAACCCCGCATACAAAAGTGAATTTTCGACCGCTGTGTATGGAGCGCTTGAATGCGGAGAAAAACTGCAGGCATTCGAGGATTCGTTTAATCACGGGAAACCGAACGATACTGCCGTTCTGGAAGGATATATCCGCGACAGTCACAAGGACGCGGATTTTTATTCAAAAATGGAAACGATGGTCGGGACGGCGAACAATACTGCTCAGAAACTTATTCAGGAAGAAACAAACACGCTGCGCAGCCTGCATGTGGAACTCGGAGAACTGCTCACTGACGCAAAAAAACCGACAAGCGAAATCATTTCAAACCTCAAAGTACTCATGATGTCTTCCCGCAACAGGGACAATACCGATTTGCTCGAGCGGCAGTATCCGGGCTGGCAAATCTTCTTTGAGATTATGCGAAACTATGCTATAATCACTATAAAAGAGATAAAAACATGAGCAGAACATCAAGAGAGGAAAGTACATGCGATACTCAAATGCTGGAGCTGACGACGCAGTATGAGAAAAAAATCTATGACCTTGAACAGCTGCTCGATATCTCACGGTCGTTCTGCTCGACGCTTGAGTTCTCAAAACTTCTTGAATCGATTGTTTATATCTGTATGGCGCAGATGCACGTTCTCGGTGCCGGTATTTTTGTACGCAACGATATGGATTCGGACGAGTTTATACTTGAAACAAACCACAGCGATATAAACGTCGATCCTAAAACAAAGTGCAGAATCCCCGGCGATCATCCCATCGTTGCACAGTTATACAGTGAAAAACGCGCTATCTCACTTGATTATCTTAAACGGCAGGTACCGGAAAAAACAGACTTACGCATGATAGAATCGCTTCATCCGACGCTTCTTGTACCGCTTATTCAGAAGAACAACATGAACGGTATTCTGTTCCTCGGCGAGCGGATCGTTTTCGACGGCGTAACGGATTACACGGAATACGAAAAAGAGCAGATTATGGCCATCGCAACGCTCGCTTCGCTTGCAATCAACAACGCGGCGCTCGTCGAACGGTCTTCCACGGACATGATGACGAAGCTTAAGCTCAAGTATTATTTTTTCAACGTCCTCGGCGACAAACTCGACGCCGCTTTCGTTCAGAAGATTCCGCTCGCGATCATCATGTTCGATATAGACCTTTTTAAAAAATTCAACGACACGTACGGACACGAATGCGGCGATTACGTTCTTATTCAGGTGGCATCGCTCATCAAAACAGGGCTGCGCGAAGAAGATCTTGCCAGCCGCTACGGAGGAGAGGAATTCACCGTGCTTCTGGATAACACTCCGAAGGAACAGGCTGTACGCGTCGCAGAACGCATCCGCTGCGCAATCGAGCACTTTGATTTTCAATTTAATAATCAGCATCTGCACGTAACGATTTCCGGCGGCGTCGCCGTATTCGACCGCGGGAAAAATCCCGTTATTATGCCGAAGCGGCTTGTTAATCAGGCTGATCAGGGCCTGTACATGTCCAAAAACAGCGGCCGCAACAAAATCACCTATGCTGATCCGGCCCTGCTCAAAGACTGTTCCGACGAACTAGAATGAAAGCGGGAACAATCATCCGGAGACCGGTCAAATACACTGATATTCACGTTACGCTGTATCTCGCGGCGGTCAATATACTCGTTTATGTCGGCACGCTGCTTTTTCCGGGGCTGCGGATACAGCTGAGCCTCTATCCGCCCGCGTTCATTTACGGGAAGATGTACTGGCAGCTGTTCACATACATGTTCGTGCACGGAAGTTTCGAACATATTTTCTTCAACATGTTCGGACTGATTATGTTCGGACTTGCCGTCGAACGCGCGCTCGGTTCGAAGGAATTCCTACTGTACTATCTTGTGTGCGGAACCGCGAGCGGAGCGCTTTCACTTGCGGCGTTCGTACTCACCGGCCATTACAACATCGCGCTCATAGGTGCGAGCGGTGCCGTATATGCAGTGCTTTTCGCATTCGCCGTCGTCTATCCCCGTTCCAAAGTGTATTTCTGGGGCGTTCTTCCGATACCTTCGCCCGTTCTCGTAGTTATATATGCGGTGATCGAACTTGTGAGCCAGGCGGTCGGATTCAACGGAGGCGTCGCCCACATGACCCATCTGTTCGGGCTCGCCGCGGCATGGCTTTACTTTATTATCAGGACGGGAATAAACCCGGTACGTGTATGGAAAGACGCATTCAAAAGCTGACAGTATGTCTCGTGTTCTCCGCAGCTGTCGGACTGTGCACGGCGCAGACTCCGTCCGTCGTCGAGCATATACGCATTCCGCTGTGGGCGGAAGCCGATGCGTACCCCGGGCTTGCGGAAGCGCAGGATACTGCTGGGGGGATTTACGATTACCCGGTAAAGCGGCTCAAAACGATCGCTCCGTTTCTTATTAACGGAATGGTAAACGGCTGGAATTTCGTCTACACTCCGTCCGACAAACTCCGCGGCGTCGAAGAATACTTCGAATTTTCCGATATTCAGCCGCTCGGCGGGGCTGCGGATGACATCTCTTATTCCTCCCCGTGGATGCAGGACGGCAAAATCACCTGCTGGGTTGAATTTACGCGTACCCCGCAGATGATCCGCAATTACGGACTCTGGGCTTCTATCAGTCATCCGGTAATCAGCGGAAAAGGGTACGGTAAAATCGAAGACGGATTCGACGGCATAACGGACGCCGCGAAGGAAGCGGTGAAGGAAGCAGTGCGCGGTTATTTCCGCGGCAGAATAAAAAACAAACCGAAGGAAATCGACGGCAAAGTCCTCATCAGAAATCAGCCGGCGATCGGAATAGACGCCGGCCGGTATATGGTTCAACTTGATTTTTTTCTGGAAACTGATAGAATACTATCGTATTCTCAGTATTAGAAAAAATCCTTGGAGGACTTATGAAAAAGACCGTTGCTATACTTACCTGCCTGCTTTTCGCGGCCGGCATTACTTTTGCTCAGGATGCCGCTGCAAACACTCCTGCAAATTCAGCTGCCAATACTTCAGCAGCTTCATCAGATAAATCCGTACCGTCAACTCCTGAGGAGTCTCTCAACAACAAAGGGTTCGACGAAAAAACAACGCGCATCATTGTACCTGAAAATCAGCATACGACTGATAAAACCGCAAGCGTTAAAATAGAATATACACCGATGTACGACGAAGTACGCGTTTACTACACATGCATGTATGTTACGTACGACAAGGGAGAGGCGATGAACACGGTCATAGCCTGTCTTGAAGATTTCATGAAAGAAAATCAGTATTATCATTACACGTATCTTGCACGCGACCGCGAGAAGTATTTCAAAAACGACCGCGGTTACAGCATGGCGCAGTATATGTCGTACGTAAAATTCTCCAGATAGTTCGGACCCAGTATAAATGGATATTTCAAACATTATAAAAAATCTGCACCCGCTTGAAATAAAGGTGCTGCTTAAATATTCTCAGAAAGACGATTTAACATCGGAAAAACTGCAGAAGGATCTCGATTACAAAGAGGGCCATGCGAATCAGGCGTTCTCGTGGCTTGCAGGAAAAGAGCTTGTAACGGAAACGAACCGGACGCCGCACACCTATTACGAAATTACCGACCTCGGACGCATGCTGGCAAAAGCAGGTACCGTCGAGGAACGGTTCGTAAACTTTGTGAAGGGAAAGGGTGCGCAGGCATTGCCGAAGATTGCAGAGGCGCTGAAAATCGAGAACAAAGACATCGGAAGCGCGTTCGGACAGCTCGTAAAAGACGGGGTTCTCCGGATGAACGGCGGGAAAGAGGCCGAATCGACAGGGAAACCGCTTCCGAAACGAATCAGTATCATATCGGGGCTGCTGAAAAAAGCTGCCTCTGCGGAAAACGGACAGCTTGACAAAGCGGCTCTTTCTGCCGAAGAGCAGGAGGCAATCGCAGGTCTCGCAAAAAAACGCGGTGCGGCGGACAGCCCGTTCAAAGTAATCGAACGGGAAACGGTTACATACAGACTGACTGACGCGTACGGTAAAGTTGTTGAGGCGCTGAAAAAAGCGGGAATTACCGGCAACGAACTCGGTGAAGTTACTCCGCAGATGCTCGCGTCGGGCGACTGGAAAAACGGCACGTTCCGCGGCTACAACATTACAATTCCGCCGGCACGTATCATTCCCGGGCGTACGAATCCGTATGTGCAGTTTCTTGAATCAGTTAAAGACAAGCTCTCCTCCCTCGGCTTCCAGGAATTCGACGGTCCGCTCGTAGAGACTGAATTCTGGAACGGCGATGCGCTTTTTATGCCGCAGTTCCATGCGGCCCGGGACATCCACGACGTCTACCGCATAAAAAATCCGACGCACGCAAAGATGATTGAAGAGCCGTATCTCTCCAACGTACGGAATGTGCACGAAAACGGCGGCAATACGGGAAGCCGCGGCTGGAACTACAAGTTCGACACGGAATTCACGCGCCGCCTTATTCTCCGCAGTCAGGGGACGGTTCTGTCCGCCCATCAGCTGCACAAGGCGGAAATCCCCGGGAAATACTTCGGCATTGTACGCTGTTTCCGCTACGACAAAGTGGATGCGACTCATCTGAGCGACTTCTATCAGACTGAAGGCATAGTCCTCGGAAACGACGTAAACCTTAAAACGCTGCTCGGATTCCTTAAAATGTTCGCGACGGAAATCGCGGGCGCTACGGAAGTGAAATACGTACCGGGATACTTCCCGTTCACCGAACCTTCAATCGAGGTCCATATCAAACATCCGGTGCTCGGCTGGTTCGAGCTGGGTGGTTCAGGTATTTTCCGGCCGGAGGTAACGAAGGCGATGGGCATCGATGTTCCCGTTCTTGCATGGGGTATCGGTATTGACCGCATGGCGCTTATGGCGCTCGGTCTTAACGATCTCCGCGAACTGTTCAGTGAAGATATAGAGCAGGTCCGCCTGCGTAAAGCGAAATTCTGATCATCTGTATGCAAAAAATGGCTGTCCCGTAAGATAAACTTACGGGACATTTTTTTTATTTAAAGAAAATACTTTTCTGAAATTTATCCTTATTTTCTCTTTACAAAATAATAAACGGGTGTATACTTATGCTTATAATTTGTACACAATGTGTACAAATAAGACTGAAAAGTGAGGTGGAGTATATAATGAAAATTTTTCCTAAAGCTTTGGCTGCGGTATTTCTGACTGCAGGACTTCTCTCCTGTTCCAACGGATTATCGGATCCGCTGGAAGCTGCGTCGTCACGGAAGGGCGCGTCCGCACGTGCAAGTACGGCGAGTACTTCGGAATCATCCCGCAGAGTCGTCGGCTATTTCTGCGAATGGGGCATTTACGGCGCGCACAACAACTACTACGTAACGTCGATTCCGTACAGCAAACTGACGCACATCAATTACGCGTTCGTCGGTCTCGATCCCTCGACGCATGCCGTTCAGATTCTTGATCCGTGGGCGACTACCGACATTGTATATCCGGGAGAGTCGTGGGACACGCAGTACAAAGGCAACCTGGGCATGCTTAAAAAAATGAAGCTGGAGTATCCGGGAGTAAAAGTGCTTATTTCCGTCGGAGGATGGACACGTTCTAACGGATTCCACAGCGCGGCTGCCACCGCAGAATCGCGAAAAACGACTGCGGACAACCTTGTCGCCTTCATGAAGCAGTACGGGCTCGACGGCATAGACATCGACTGGGAATACCCGGGAATCAACAGGGATAAAGATTCGGGCGATCAGTACGACATGGGCGCGCCGGGCGGAATTGAAGACAAGGAAAACTACACGCTCTTTCTTAAGGCTATCCGCGAGGCACTCGACGCACAGGAAACGACGGACGGTACGCACTATGAACTCACTGCGGCAGTGGGTGTCGGATACGATAAGATTGAAGTCACGAATCCCGGAGATTACTGCCAGTATCTCGACGCGCTCAACCTCATGTCGTATGATATGCACGGAGGATTCGAAACTGCGATCGGCCATCAGGCACCGCTGTATGCGAACACAGCGCACGACACGCACTCCGAACTCGTAAACGAGCGGTACAACATAGACTGGGCAGTAAACAAATTCCTCGAACTCGGCGTTCCCGCGGAAAAAATCGTCGTGGGAATTCCGTTCTACAGCCGCGGCTGGAACAATGTGTCCGGAGGCTGGGACGTCGACGGCGACGGGCAGGCGGACGGCATGTTCGGAACGGGCGGTTCAACGCTCGCGGGCACGTGGGGAACGGGCGGCCAAAGCCCGTACTTCGTCGTCAGGCAGCTCGAAGGAACGTCGGGATGGACGAAGTACCGCGATACGATCAGCAAGGCATGCTGGCTGTACAACCGCAGCGCAAAGGAACTGTACACGTATGACGACGAAGAAACGGTCCGTACGAAAATGGACTACATCATCAACAAAAATCTCGGCGGCGCGATGTACTGGGAACTCGACGGCGACGACTGGCAGAACGGCTACGACCTGGTAAACATAGTCGCCGACGCCATGCTCGGAAACGACTGGAATCCGGGGGACACAGGTTCCGGTACCGGCGGCGATTCGGGGAGCGGTTCCGATACGGGAACAGGTTCGGGGTCAGATTCCGGAGATACGACAGTTCCGACTGACGGACCGGCAACGGGAATTCCGGGAACACCGAGCATTGAGCAGACAACGTGGAACGGCGAAGCGACGTTCGGCATAAAGATGAACATGTGGTGGGGACAGAACGGCACGCTCGTCGAGCTGTATGAAAACGGAACGAAAGTGCAGTCGGCGACTCTTACCGACAACTCTCCGTCGGCTCAGTCGTACACGTTTACTGTTTCAGGCAAATCGAACGGTGCATATGAGTATGTTGCCAAGCTTACAAACAGATTCGGCACGACGACGTCGAATACCGTGAAATATACGGTTACCCAGGGAACGTCAGGCGGCAGCAGCGGTTCGGACACGGGATCGGGCACCGGTTCCGAGACGGGAAGCGGGTCAGGCTCGGGCGATTCGTCGGGAAGCGGCACTGTAACGGGAAAAGCGTGGACGATCGGAACCTACTATGCGGTCGGCGACACCTGCGTATACGACGGTATTCTTTACACGTGCCGCATTGCGAACACGGCAATCGCAACGTGGGAACCGCCGGCAGTTCCCGCGCTCTGGGTTGCGGGAGGAGCCGCAACTGCGGACGACAGCGGAAACACAAACACGGGAGGCGGCGGTACGGACAATTCAAACAACAACGGTTCAGACACCGGCACGGGAACGGACAACTCCGGGAACAATACGTACAATCCTGTAAATACGGAACTGCCGAAACACATCATGAGCGGCTACTGGCACAACTGGGACAGCGGCACGCCGTTTATTCCGCTTTCGAACGTCGACAAAGACTGGGACGTCATCAATGTTGCATTCGCAGAACCGGTAACGCCCGGGAGCGGCAACGGACAGATGAAGTTTTCTCCGTGTACGGCGAACGGATATACGGCACAGCAGTTCAAAGCCGATATTGCGGCTATCCACGCCGAGGGCAGACGGGTCGTTCTTTCAATCGGCGGCTACGAAGGCTATTTCTCGCTCGACTCGACGTCAGCGGTAAATACGTTCGTTTCTCAGATCGAAGGATTCATCCAGGAATACAGCTTCGACGGCATCGACATCGACCTTGAACAGACTTCCCTCGCAATGAACAGCGGAAACGATCCCGACTTCAGGAATCCGACGTCGCCAAAAATCGTAAACATGATAAGCGCCATCAGACAGATATGCGCTAAGCACGACGGGAATTTCATTCTCTCGTGGGCACCGGAAACGTTCTATCTGCAGATGGGACATCAGTTCTACGCCGGTCTCAACGGATATGTCGACAACCGCTCCGGTTCGTACATTCCGATGATATACGCGCTCCGCGACCTGACGACGTACGTGCAGGCACAGCTTTATAACTCCGGTTCAATCATGGACGAGAACGACAATGTCTGCTATATGGGAACGACCGACGGTATCGTGGCTATGTGCCGCATGCTCATCAAAGGTTTCACCGTCAACGGGAACAGCAGCTACTTCTTTCCCGGACTCCGTCCTGATCAGGTCGTAATAGCGGTTCCGGCTTCACAGGGAGCGGCAGGCAGCGGACAGATTTCCAACGGCGGACTTCAGGCGGCATATTCCCGGCTCAACGCTGCATATCCGGGAATGAGAGGATTTATGTCATGGTCAATCAACTGGGATGCATTCCAGAACAGCAACAGTTTCGTCGATCAGAACGCCTCGTATCTCGACACCATAGACTGAAGCACAGGTAAAACAAAAAAGGCTGCCGGTTCTTCCGTGCAGCCTGACTAGTATGCAGCCTATGCAGTTTCCACGTCGTCACACGCAATAATATCAGCACCGGTATTCAATATGTCTTCGCAGAGGACGTCGCCGGTATGCACAGGCGCTTTCACCGAAAGTCTGCGTATTACCTGCATGCACTCAAGCTGCAGGTCGCGCGGTACTTCGATTTTCGATTTCGCAGCCACAAGACGGCGCGTACCGCCTGTAACCGCAACGGTGCATGTGAGTGTTCTCGTCGGATTCGTCAGTTCTTTCTGTGCATACTGTTCACCGCGCGGACACGCGTTGCCGGTCACCGAATATGAGACCGACTCATCAGCTTTCCGTATTTTCGTCACTTCAAGCTGGCAGCCCATGGGGCAGATAATGCACGTCATCGTCGTTTTTTCGTTCGTTTCCATAATCAGTCTATCGTATCCTCCGGTGTTTCAATCGAAACGGTAAGCGGCGCCGTTACGTTCACCAGCGCCGATACGGGAATTTCGGCAGTCTGCATTTCACCGGGCCGTACGATGCGCGCTTTCTTTGAGAAAATCCGGTCGCTGCCGCTGTAAACGGAAATCGTCACGCCGCGGTACACGTCGGTGCTTCGGAACATAATCCGCACTTTCGGAACGACCGTGTCCGCGCCGGCCGCAGATACGGCGGCTGTATTTACGGATTCCTGCTGCGCTGCCGCCGCCTCCGACGTAAACTCATCGTCCACGTCCAGCTGCTGCGGTACTGTGTAGCGGACGCGGTCGCCCGGCCGTATGGGAATAACGACTGCATGTTTTCCCTGCACGGCGGACGGACGCTTTTCCGCCGCTGCTGCTGCATATTCCGCGGCACATCTGCCGGCAAGCAGGCTGGAGTTCGTCACGAAGTCCACAAGATCGTGCACGTGGACTGAGTTGCCGCATGCAAATATGCCGGGAACTGAAGTCTCCATCCGCTGATTCACGGACGGCCCTTTCGTCACGGGATCCATATGTACGCCGGCGCCCGTACTCACCTCGTTTTCGGGAATGAGGCCGACCGAAAGAAGCAGCGTGTCGCACTCGATGAATTCTTCCGTTCCCGGAACCGCTCTGCGCCCCGCATCAACTTTTGCAATCGTCACACCTTCGACGCGCTCTCGTCCGTGAATTTCAGTAACGGTCGTGTTCAGCCTGAGCGGAATACGGAAATTCTCAAGGCACTGCGTCATGTTGCGGCTCAATCCCGCGGAATACGGCATAACCTCGCATACGAGTTTCACGTCGCAGCCTTCGAGCGTGAGCCTGCGGGCCATAATAAGGCCGATATCGCCCGAACCGAGAATGACGATTTTTCTTCCCGGCAGATAGCCGTCGATGTTAACGAAGCGCTGTGCCGATCCCGCGGTAAATATTCCGGCCGGACGCGTTCCGGGAATGACGAGCGCACCGCGCGTACGTTCGCGGCATCCGGTCGCGAGAATCACCGCGCGCGTACGCAGGAACATGAGACCGTCGGCGGAATTCATCGCCGTAACGACGTGCTCAGTGCCGCCGGCGGAAATAGAAGCGCCAAGTCCCGCCTCCTCGAAATCCTCCGCCTTGTCTATTGAAACGACCATCGTATTCACTTTATATTCGATGCCCCGCTCCTCGGCCTGTTTCACGAAACGGCCCGCATATTCGGGGCCGGTAAGTTCTTCGCCGAAATAGTGAAGCCCGAAACCGTTGTGGATGCATTGGAGCAGAATACCGCCGAGACGCGAATCGCGTTCCAGAATCAGCAGTCTGTGCGCGCCGGTGTCGTACGCGGAGACAGCTGCGGCAAGCCCCGCGGGGCCGCCGCCGACTATTACCGCATCATAAATCAGTCCGCTCATTCAATATCTCCTTCGCCGCCGGAAAAATCGCGCGTCTTTCCGTCAAGCACGAACGACGCACCGCCCTTTTTCGTCACCGACGTCATAGGTATGTGCGCTTCCCGCGAAAGTATTTCAGTCACGCGCGGCGAACAGAAGCCGCTCTGGCATCTTCCCATGCCTGCCCGCGTTCGGCGTTTGACGCCGTCGAGGTCGAGCGCACCGAGCGGGGAACGGACGGCCTGCACGATCTCAGCTTCCGTCACGGTTTCGCAGCGGCAGACAATCCGGCCGTACAGCGGATTATCCTTAATAAGCTGCAGTTTCGTTTTTGTGTCTGCAGTGTTGAACGCAGTGATTCCCTTCCGCTCTTCAATAAAGCCGGGACGTTTTTTTACGTCGAGTCCCGCTTTTTCAAGCAGTTCAAGCATATACTCCGCAACCGCGGGAGCGGCCGACAATCCGGGAGAACAGATTCCTCCCGCATTGAAAAAGCCTTTGACGTCAGAATCTTCCTCGATAATAAAATCGTTCACCGGGTTCTCTGCGTTTCCGTTCTCACCGGCCGTATAGGCGACGGCCCGGACTCCCGCAAACGAGTTGATGATGTTTCCGCGCGGAATATCGGGAATGGTCAGCAGCGCTTTTGCAAGGATATCTGACTGAGATGCGGCCGTCGTTCCTTTATATTCGTACATTTCCGCGCTCTGATCGTCGGCGCTCGGTCCTATGAGGATGTTGCCGTCGACTGTCCGGGTAACGAGTACGCCCTTCCCCAGTTCAGTCGGAGTCTGAAACAGCACGTGACTGACAAGCAGGCGGCTTTTATTGTCGAGCAGGCAGTACTCGCCGCGCCGCTGCCGTATAACGAACGCGCGCGCACCCGCCATCGCGCTTACTGTGCCGGCTGCGACTCCCGCCGCGTTCACGACGAACCGCGCCCTCACGTCGCCGTGTCCGGTGTGAAGAACGAAAATACCGCCCTCTTTTTCAATCGCGTGTACGGTCGTATTGCGCATGAACTCCGCACCGTTGATAACCGCGCTTTCGGCAAACGCCCACGTCGCTTTGTACGGACTTACGATTCCAGCTGTCGGCGCGTACAGCGCTGCGAGTGCGTTCTCACTGATATTCGGTTCCATCGTGCGAAGTTCGCCGCTGCCGACGATGCGCAACTCCTTTACCCCGTTTGCCTTTCCGTGTTCAAGGAGCGTATCAAGCAAAGCCCTCCCCTTTCCGTCGAACGCAACGACGAGCGAGCCGATCCGGCTGTAGTCGAAATTGAGTTTTTCCGCAAGTTCCGGATACATCGAACTTCCGCGCACATTGAAACGCGCCATAAGCGTTCCGGGCACGGGATCGTACCCCGCGTGGATGATGCCGGAGTTCGCCTTCGAACTGCCGCACGAGACGTCGTTTTCCTTTTCGATGAGAGCAATCTTTGCTGACGTCTTCGTAAGTTCGCGTGCAATACACGAACCTGTAATGCCGGCGCCTATCACGGCCGCATCATATATTTTTTCCGTCATATGCCTCCTCAGAAAACGGCTGATTCAGCCGCCGGGATTTTAACCGCACGTTTTTAATACCGCACTCACTCAGCTCCGTGCCCAGTTTTTCGCGCGCTCGACGGCAAGTTTCCACTGGCCGTACAGGCTGTTCCGCCGTTTGTTTTCCATTTCGGGCGTAAAAATACGGTCTATCTTCCAGAAATCAAGCAGTTCCTCTTCGTCATTCCAGTAACCGACCGCAAGCCCCGCAAGAAACGCGGCACCGGTCGCCGTCGTCTCGACGTTCCGCGGACGGTATACCGGCGTATTGAGGATGTCCGACTGAAACTGCATCATGACGTCGCTGACGCACGCGCCTCCGTCGACTTTCACCGACGGAATTCCGCAGGCGGCGTCCTCCTTCATGCAGTCAAGCTCATCCTTTACCTGATACGCAATCGCTTCAAGAGCCGCCCTGCAGATGTGCGCTTTATTGACGCCGCGGGACAGCCCCACGATCGTGCCGCGCGCATACGGGTCCCAGTACGGCGCGCCGAGCCCGGTAAACGCCGGTACGAGAATCGCGCCGTTAGAATCGGGAACGCTTTCCGCAAGAAGGTCGCACTCGTGCGCGTTTTTAATAAGGCCGAGTTCGTCGCGCAACCACTTTATGACGGCGCCGCCCATAAACACACTTCCTTCGAGCGCGTACGTTATTCTGCCGTTCATGCCGAGCGCAATCGTCGTTAATAATTTGTGAGCCGACGCGACGGGCGTCGTCCCCGTGTTCATAAGCAGGAAACATCCGGTACCGTACGTCGATTTTGTTTCACCCGGTTTGTAACAGCCCTGACCGAAAAGCGCCGCCTGCTGGTCGCCTATGACGGACGCAATCGGCACCTCGAAGCCGCACACGGATTTGTCGGTAGTCGTATACACGCACGACGAATCCTTTACGTCGGGAAGAATGCTGCGCGGAATGCCGAGCAGTTTCAGCAGATCGTCGTCCCACTGCAGCGTGTGGATGTTGAACAGCATCGTCCGGCAGGCATTCGTATAATCGGTGATGTGGCATCTGCCGCCGCTGAGTTTCCAGACGAGCCACGTGTCTATCGTGCCCGCAAGCAAATCACCGTTGTCCGCTTTCTTTTTTACACCGGGAACGTTGTCGAATATCCACTTGATTTTCGTCCCGGAAAAATACGCGTCGGGAAGAAGTCCCGTTTTTGCGCGTATGACGTCGCCCTGCCCGTTCATAATCAGCTCGTCCGCCAGCTCCGCCGTACGTCTGCACTGCCACACTATCGCGTGATAGACGGGTTTTCCCGTGTGTCTGTCCCACAGCACGACAGTTTCGCGCTGATTCGTTATACCGACGGCGGCAATCTGTTCAGGTTCTATACGCGCTTCCTGTACGGCTTCCCTGAGGACAGACAGCTGGCAGAGAAACAATTCCTCCGCATCATGCTCTACCCACCCCGGCTGCGGATAATACTGTTTGAATTCCTGCTGGGCGCACGCGACTTTTCTCGTACTTCTGTTGAAGACGACCGCACGGGACGAAGTCGTCCCCTGATCGAGCGCTATGATGTATTTTTTCTCGGGCAAAATAGTACCTCCGGTGATGCAGATTCTATTTTACCACTGAAACAGCAATCTTGCAAAAAAAGAAAGCGCCCGAAACAGAAATTCTCGGGCGCTTCAAAGAGGAAAGTCTTGATGCAGTCGTATTTCAGAATCTGCTAGAAAAACAATTTTATGCCGCCGGAAATAATAAATCCCGCTTCCGACGGATATTCGCTGTCATCGCCCGCAATGTGATAAGCATGGCTTGAATTGTCATTCGCATAATCATCGTCGTCGAGCACTGTATAATAGCTGTAATAAAAACCGACTTCGGAGTAAAGCGTAACCGGTACCTTAAAGCGTTTTAAAGACCAGTCCGCGCCGACTTTTATGACGTGTATCCACTGGTACGCGCCGTCGTGCAGAAAGTATTTTTTAATGTCGTCGCGGTCGCCGGAAAGGATGCACGGATCAAGTTCGGAGTATATGGAACTGCCGTTTACCGCCTGTGAGCCGTATTCCGCGCCGTGGCGGATGAACTGATATTCAAGGTGGGCCGCAAGATTCGTCAAAGGCGTCGTTTCGAACCTGACATTGATTTCATCGGAGTTCGGCGGCAAATAATAGCCGATAGGTTCGCCGGCGTTCATATACGCCTCGGAGATGTAATGCGTGTACCACGGCGTATAGTTGATTGCCTGATGAGTGTAGCAGTACGGCTCAACTTTTGTGTATCTGACAGCCAGAGTTGCGAACGGCAGCCACGGAATATACACTTTCGAACCGACCTGCGTCGCGTACATGTCGCGCGTCGAATGAAGCCAGTCGCCGCGCAGACCGCTCTCAGAGCTAAGTCCGTTGAACTCGTCAAGAAAAAGAGAACCCCATACGTATCCTATGCCGGGATACTGTAATTTAAGGTCGGTAAAAAGCGCGATATTATCGTAATCGCCGATGTTGTTCTGATAAAACACCGCGTTCATGAGCGGAAACAGATACCCGAGATCGAGACGCTTCGGCCATATGGATGTCGTTCCGAAATCAAAATGAACATACTTGAAGTTCGTCTCGACCATCGAGGCCGAATATGCGTTCTGGAAGAAAGCGGCGTTCGAATAATCAGTGGAATCAGTCGAACAGTTATATGCGTCACCTACGATGTAATCGCTGTTCGGGAATTCAAGAATTCCCGTAATCGACGAAAGCGTAAACCATTTCACAGGCGTAATTTCAGTCTCGAAGGCAAGAAACGGATGCGCGTTGCTGCTCAGGACAAGACTCGCGCCTTCGTCCATTGCGGCCCATTCCCTGTAAATACGGCCGAAGCGAACCTGCACTTTATCATCCAGAAAGCTTGAAGTCATTTCCGCACGGATGCCGAAGCCGAGTCCCAGGTCGTCGCACCAGCCGTCAAGTCCGCTCGCCGTCAGGTTCGACAGCTTGTACATTGACCCGTCCCATCCTTTGAAAAACGTATACGGAAAATACGCCTTGTTAGCGTACGACTTGATATACCGCCGCGTCGTATAATTTGTAGTATCAGATCCGTTCTCTGCATCATTAGCAGTAGTATCCGTATACCAGTACGCTCCGATATCGTACTCTCCGAGGTACTGGAGCACGGCCCGCGAGGCATTCCCGAAAATGGTGAAGTCGTACGACAGATTGTCACCGACGTCTCCGCGCACGCTGATTGTCGGCGTGAACGTAAATCCCCACTGATCGTCGCCGCTGTCGCTGTACAATCCGCCCGACGCGAACGTGTCGAGTTTGAAAGAAAAATCGAATGTCGTACGAACTTTTCCGGGAGCCTCGTAATAATACGCGCCGCGCATGCGGTCGAGTCCTTTTTTGCGGTCAAACTGTTTGAGCGCATCGGTAAGAATTTCCACTTCCGTATCTTTCAGAGGATTTTCCGATTCTTCCGACGCTGCAAGAATCTCATTGATTGCGGCAATGACGACCTTTTCGGTATACGGTTTTGCCGCGGGCAGCGGACCGCACAATCCGCGCATCTGAGCCTTGTCGAGCAGACCGTACAGAGGACTGTCCAGCGAGACAGCGGCATACGTCTGTGCAAAAAGCTGAGAACTGAACAAAGAAATAACAAGAACGGTCAGAACTGCAGCAAATGTCTTTTTCATATTAGTACTCCTATTAAAAAGCCAGGCGGAACCTGCACCTCTCTGAATTATATTTTACCGCAACGTCATCGTGACGGCATTCGCAAATTCAACACCGCACTGGAAGTTGTTTTCGATATGACCGCAGTTCGAGACGAACGACACGGCAATCTGCGAAGAAAGCTCCATCCACGGCAGCACCTGATACGAACCGCGCACGAGAACTCTGTTCGTATATTGCGGTATACCCGTCGGAGATACGGCGCCGGCCAGTGCCTCGGCGGCAGAATCGCTCAACAGGCCTTCACTCCACGCGACGGACGGATAGTACGTATAATGGCCGTCGCCGTCAGAATCGGTAAACACATCAAACGACGAATTTTCTCCCTGAGCCATGAACAGATACTGCGTCTCGACAGACCATTTACCGTGCATATCGTACCCGAAACGGAACTGTCCTGCAATCGTGTCGGGCCCGAACTGTGTGCCGATCCACGTATTTACGTATTCGCCGGTAAGTTCGTCGTAACGGGAGCGGAAAAGCGACCAGTCGGGATCCTGTTTTATATACAGCCAGGGATTCGTGTACACGCCCTCAATCCCTATAATCCAGTGTCCGCCCGCTTTTGAAGGCAGTTTCGTTTCCTCTCCGAGCTGAAAGCCGAAGCTGTTCGGAATGGTTTTTCCGTACGTGTCCTGCGTTTCCCACCATGTCTGAATTTCGTTCTGCGCGTACAGGCCGTAAAGTCTGGAGTATTTAGCTATGGCCAAGTCGAACGTTATGCCCAGATACGCGCACGCACGCGAGCCGCCGGGATAATCCTTGGAGCTTCCGTCGGACGTCGTTTCATTGTAGCTGTCGTATCCCTCCCACGCACCGAACGAATGCATGATCATGAGCGGATTCAGAAACCTGAGTTCGAACGGAGCGTCGACGAACGTCCCTTCAAGGAGGCCGATCTGAATCCGTTTGAACGGGTGCAGGTCGATGCGGTGAAGGTACAGGAACTGATTCACGTCCACCTGCATGACGTCGCCGGTATAGCGGAAAGCGGGTGAAAAAAATGAAAGCTGTGCGTATCCGTCCGTTTCAAATTTCTCAGAAAGAATGATGCTGTCGGTCTGCGTATTGCCAATCGACAGGCCCGTCCTTCCTATCTGAAAATTGATGCACGATTCGCCCTTCAGGCTGAGGCCGGTGCTCAAATAGGCTGTCCGCGGAAAAGAAAATTCAAAATCGTTATATCTTAAGGGAATATTCGTCCAGCCTGAATCGTCCTCTGAAGCGTAATAATTTTTCCCCGCAAACAAATCAGCCTCGACAAGGACCGCATCAGCCACGTCGAAAAACACGGGCAGCGTTCCGGCGTTGTCCTTATAATAATAATGGAACGTCCAGTCTATACTGTCGTTCGACTTATAATAAAATTCGGGATTCAGCTGCAGTTCCGCACCGAGCGTAATCACGCCCGATTTCATTTCAATCCGGTCTTCGCTGCTCAGATACTCGAGGATGCGCTCGTATTCCTTCACGCCGGCCGGAGACAGCTTCACGGGATCTATCCCGCGGAGATACCTTCGGATTTCGGCTACGGACAGCGGGGCGTTCTGCGCAAGACACACCTCACTGTTCTCCGAGGCAACAGTCATCATTGAATCATACAGCCAGTGTCCGGCGGGAATAAGCTTCCACGACGGAAGAGCGAACGCGGCAGAGCACATCAACATGAAAAAAACACAAAAAGCACATAGAATCTTTTTCATTTCAGCAGACAACGTACGCGACTCCTTATTCTTACCGATTAATAATACCACGTATTGATTCGACCGCCGCGCCTGTTCCGTTCTTAACAAGAGCCGCTATGAAAGGCCGAGCAGCGAGCACGTGCGACGCACCGTAGTACAGCGCCGTCTGTATATCTTCCTTCGTTCTGATACCGCCGTCAACCCAGAGTTCTCCGCAGTATTTATTAAGCTCCTCACCGTGCCCGGCGAGAAATTCCGCCGTGCTGCCTTCGCGTGTGTCGACGCGGCCTCCGTGATTCGAAATGACGACTATATCGGGCTTCACCTGCTTTACAAGCTCAATATCTTCTGCGGTAAAAATTCCCTTAAGCGCAAAAGGAACGTGAATATGCCGGCGGAATTCGGCGATGCTCTGCGGCGTCTTTCTTTCCAGATGAACAAGATTTCGCATCGTCACAATATTGTACGAATCAATATCGTTGCCGATTATGCCGGCAGTCCCTTCGCACCACTCGAGACGCGCAAACAGCCTGTCGTTCGGATACGGCTTAAGAAATACGGCTGCCCGCAGAAATTCGTCCTGTTTCTGAAGCGAACGCACAGCTTCAAGACCGAGCTGCAGCTTTTCGTCGGGACACCCGTCTCCGACGCATATGCCTATTCCCGCCGTGTGAGCCGCAGTAAAATACGGAAGATAAAAGTCGGCTTCGTGCGCATATCCTACATTCTGTTCCGCACCGGTCACCGGTCCGACGCTTATAACGCCTGCGTCGACGGGGATCGCCTTAAGTTCCGCAAGTCTGCCGGCCGCTTCCGCCCTGCCGCGCAGCACCTTCCAGTGAGCACAATTAAGCAGAAAGTTTCTGCTGTTATTAACGCCGCCCATTCCGGGCAGCTGCCCGACACATCCGCTACCGTTGCAGGCAGTACACGAACAGCACTTGAAGTTATTTTCAGTCGCCAAAGCACATACCCACCGAGCGTCCGCCGAGAAGCAGGGGATTGTCGAGCGGAATATTTTTAACTTTACCGGCGACATCCTTAAGCGGGACGCCGACTATCTCGTTGTTCTGCAGCGCGACGAGTTTGCCGAAATCGCCGCGTGCAAGAAAATCGGCACCGGCAACACCGTACCGCGTCGCAAGAACGCGGTCGTACGGCGACGGCGTGCCTCCGCGCTGCAGATATCCGAGGACCGTAACGCGCGACTCAAGACCTGTCGCCGCTTCCAGTTCGTGCGCAACGCGGTATCCGATGGAATTCGTCATCTCAAGACGCACTTTTTTGAACGTCTTTTTATCGAACTGCGCTTCTTCTTTTGAAAGCGCACCTTCGGCGACGACGACTATGGAAAAATTTTTGCCCGCATCGCGCCGTTTGATTATCTGCTTCGCGACGGAATTAATATCGTACGGAATCTCGGGCAGAAGAGCGACATCACCGCCGCCGGCAATGCCCGAATACAGCCCGAGCCAGCCCGCTTTGTGCCCCATCACCTCAACGACCATAATGCGGCTGTGGCTGTGCGCGGTCGTATGGATGCGGTCGATCGCTTCCGTCGCGACATCGAGCGCCGTATGAAAACCGAACGTCATATCAGTGCCGACAATATCGTTGTCGATTGTCTTCGGAAGACCTACGACGTTAAGCCCTTCGTCCGCAAGCAGACTTCCGGTCGTATTCGTGCCGTTGCCGCCGAGCACCATAAGCGCGTCGAGTTTCCACTTCCTGTAATTCATCTTGATTGCATCGACGGGAAGAAGTCCGGTTTGTTCGTCGGGCAGAGGATTCTTGAACGGCTTTTCGCGCGACGTTCCGAGAATCGTGCCGCCCTGCGTGAGAATGCCCGTAAAATCGGCAGACTGCATCGGAAACATATCGCCCTCTATGAGTCCGCGATATCCGTTCCTGATGCCCACAATTTCCATACCGTAATTGATTATTGCTGAACGGCATACTCCGCGTATGGCAGCGTTCAATCCAGGGGCATCTCCGCCCGACGTAAGAATACCGAAGGTCTTTACAGCCGATTTGTTCATAGCTCAGATTATACTGGTATGCCGGAAAAATACAATGTTTTCCACTAAAACACAGTCATAAATCAGCCGATACTTGAAAATGACTACTTACGAAGGGGATGTAATGGCTAAGTTCGATAAAGCCGGCGGAGCCGCCGGTGCAATATTACTGCTGCTTGCGGCATTTTTTTCAATAGCGCTCATACTGCAGCCGCTTGATTTCGGCGCATACGGCCCGGGACGCAGCAATTTTCTTTTTACACTCGGCCACATGCTCGTCTCCGTATACGGATTCTGCAGCGTACTCATTCCGGTCTTTTTGTTCGTATCGGCAGTAGTCTGCATAGCCGGAAACTTGACCGCCAGGAGCGCAGCGAGGATGCTCACGGCCGTCGTTCCTTTTTTCACGGCCGTCGTTACCGAAAACATCTGCAAATCGATCGTGTCGCTGGGCGGCGATGCTTTTCCCGGCATAAAAATCGGAATCACTGTCGGACTGGGGGCAATGCTCGTCGTCATTGAATTCCTCGGAGCGGGAATCATTGCGGACCGGATAACCGACAAAACAAAAACAGAAGAACAGGTTTTCCCCGAAGAACCTGAACCGGCAGACGAGGAAATGCCTGTCGGCGAAGACGAAGCGTACAAAGAAAACATTCTTCCGCACTCGGAACGGAACGCGTTCGAGCATATTTTCGATTACGACAAAGGTTCGGACGGGAAGTCCGGGCTGAAAACGGAAACAGAAGACTCCGACGACAACTCAAATCCCGCATCGGTAATTACCGACGAAGAGTATCACGCACTCACGTCAGGCACAGACAGTGGGACGGAGGACGGCGCTGAAATTGAAGAACTGGAATGGCCGGACACAGCCGTTCAGCATGCTCCGAAAGACGACGCTTTCAGCGATGCGGAATTCATAGAATCGTTTTCGGATGCACAGCAGAAAAAAATCGATGGTACCGTACGCGGAGAGGAAACAGCAGTCACAGATACGACTGAAGCAAAAACAGACGACAACGGTACGCTTGATCCTGATTTCTTCGACATCGATATGAACGCGGAGACTGAGGATGAAAAGGAAAACGATATTGCCCTCTCACACATAGCTCCCGACACATTGACTGCGTTTGCGGAAAAAAATTTGCCGCAACAGGATTCCGCATCCGAAGCGTCCGCTGCCGCAGCGCCGTCGATTGCAATAGCGGAAGACGTCTTCGCCGAGATGGATAAGGACGTGCGCAGAAATTTACCGCTGAAAAACGAAGAAGCCGTGCAGGATTCCGCATACAGCGGAGAATCAGCGGAAGATATATCAGTCAAAACCGAAACGGCAAACGAAGAACAGGAACAGGTCTCCGGCACACAGCAGGAGGAGGAAACGCATCCCATAACAGACGTTCCGCGAATCGAAACGCCGGCCGAAAAACCCCAGGCTGAAAAAAAAATCATCAAAATAAAAGGACCGTATAAAATTCCGACGACGCTTCTCACGGCATACGAGGACGACCAGTACTGGATCATCGACGAGGAAACGCGAAACGCATCTGTTCAGCTCAAGGAAACACTCAACGAGTTCAACATAGAAGCCGATGTGACGGGAATCAAAAAAGGCCCCGTCGTCACGATGTTCGAAATTCTTCCGGCTCCCGGAGTTAAACTCAGCAAGATTGCGGCACTCCAGGACAACATCGCGCTCCGTCTGGCCGCAAGCAGCGTGCGTATCGTCGCTCCGATTCCGGGAAAACGCGCAGTGGGAATCGAAATCCCGAACAAGGAACGAAGCATCGTAAGTTTCCGTGAAATAATCGAACAGGATCTGCCTGAGTTCAAAAAGATGGCCGTTCCGGTCATTCTCGGCAAGGATATTCTCGGAAAACCGCAGCTGCTCGATCTCGTAAAAACCCCGCATCTGCTTATCGCGGGTTCCACAGGTTCGGGAAAGTCGGTCTGCGTAAACAGCATCATTCTGTCGATTCTGTATAAACGTTCGCCGGAGGAAGTAAAACTCATTCTCATCGATCCGAAAATCGTCGAGCTTAAACTGTACAACGACATTCCGCATCTGCTCGTACCAGTCATAACCGAACCGAAAAAAGCGTTTCAGGCGCTGCAGTGGTCGTTATGTGAAATGGAACGCCGGTACGCGCTGCTCGACGGCATGGGCAGCCGTGATATTTCAAACTACAACAAAAAAATCGAAGAAAAACACATCGCAACCGAAAAGCTGCCGTACATAGTCATCATCATAGACGAGTTTGCGGACCTTATGGCTACGACGGGAAAAGAGCTTGAATCGACAGTCGCGCGCCTTGCGGCAATGAGCCGTGCGGTCGGCCTTCACCTTGTGCTTGCGACGCAGCGCCCGTCGATCGACGTCATAACCGGTCTTATTAAGGCGAACATTCCGACGCGTATTGCGTTCATGGTCGCATCGAAGATGGACAGCCGGATCATCATCGATCAGGTCGGGGCGGAAAAGCTGCTCGGAAAAGGCGACATGCTTTATTCGAGCGCCGTCGATCCGTTCCCCGTCCGCATTCAGGGTACGTTCGTAAGCGACCAGGAAGTCGAAAATGTCGTCGAATACGTAAAGAAATTCGGAGAGCCCGAATACATAGACGAGGAAGTGTTCGTCGCCGACGATGAAGACGAATCAGTGGAGCCGAGTCTGTTCAGCGACGGTGAAGATCCGCTGTACAGTCAGGCGCTCGACATCGTGGTTCAGGCGGGAAAAGCGTCTGCATCGTATATTCAGCGCAGACTAAAAATCGGGTACAACAGAGCCGCCCGCCTCGTGGAAGAAATGGAAGACCGCGGCATCGTAGGCCCCGCAAACGGAAGTAAACCGCGGGAAATCATACACGTACCGTAAATATACACGGGCATTACGGTTTGCAAAAACAATTTGTTTAGCCACCTCATACAGAAAAACGGTCCGCTTGCGCGAAAAAAAACCGCGTGTTCCGGCTCGCCGGAATAGGACGAATTGCAGCGGAGCTCCCCGCGCAGAGTCGCACGCGGTTTTTTTTCGCTCCGCTACCCGTTTTTCTGTACGCTGTGTAAGCAACTATCACTGTAAATCATTACATCTGAAATATTTACCGGCGTTTACAGGGCGAAAAAATAAAAGTACAATTACTTCGTATATTTGGTTACTACAACAGAATTGTCGGCGTTGGAATACGGAGCGGGAATGTATTTGTCGGCTTTCCAGTCGTTTTCCCATCTGTGTCCGTCAATCAGATAGCGGAATTGATATTCTTTTTCTGCATCAAGAGTTATTTTTACAGAAAAAGAACCGTCTTTTTCCTTTTTCAGAGGTGTTTCCGTGCTGCTCCAGCTGTTGAAATCGCCGGCAATATTGATAGTTTTTGCCCCCTGTGCAGCTTCCGGTAACACAGTAAACGTGACCGTGCACTTTTTCTTATCCTTTGAAAATGTCTTCTTTAATGCCATCGAATACTCCTCCATCTGTTTTTTATATTAAGACAACCCTATAAAAGCTGTTGCCTATTTACGCTAAATAGTATACTATAAGTTTGCTGTTTGGTACAGACTTTTTCCTTTTAAATTTTATTTATTGAATTTTAACTGAAAAAGTAAAAAAAATATATTCGTAAAAATTTTTCGACCATTGGAGGAAGAAAAAAATGAATAACGAACACTACCTGTTCACGTCCGAATCAGTCGGCGAAGGGCATCCTGATAAAGTCTGCGATCAGATTTCCGATGCGGTTCTCGACGCATGCCTCTCACAGGATCCTGAAAGCCACGTAGCATGTGAAACGTTCACCACGACCGGAATGGTTCTTGTCGGCGGGGAAGTCGCGACAAATGCAGTATTTGACGTACAGAATATTGCACGCTCGGTCGCCCGGAATATAGGATATACGAACGCCGCATACGGTCTCGACTGCGATTCTATGGCCGTCCTCAACACGATACATACTCAGTCACCCGACATCAATCAGGGCGTCGTGGGAAAAGGGCTTAAGGAGTTCAACGGACAGCAGGGAGCGGGCGATCAGGGAATGATGTTCGGATTTGCATGCAGCGAGACACCGGAACTTATGCCGGCGCCTATCATGTATGCGCATATGCTGCTCCGCAGGGCGACAAAACTCCGCAAGGATCAGACGATGAAATGGCTGAGACCGGACGCAAAAAGTCAGGTGACTATCGAATACGAGGGACATAAACCGGTGAGAATCGACACTGTCGTCATTTCACACCAGCATGATCCTGAAGTAACCTACGATCAGATAAAAGAAGGAATCATCGAGAATATCGTGAAGCCGGTTCTTGAACCGACGGGACTTCTCGATAAGAACACAAAGTACTACATCAATCCGACGGGACGTTTTGTCGTCGGCGGCCCGCAGGGGGATGCCGGACTTACCGGCCGGAAGATAATCGTGGATACATACGGCGGCATGGGACGCCACGGCGGCGGTGCGTTCAGCGGCAAGGATCCGTCGAAGGTGGACAGGTCCGCGGCGTACATGGCGCGCTACATTGCAAAAAATATCGTCGCTTCGGGACTTGCGGACCGTGCGGAAGTCGAGCTTGCATATGCAATCGGCGTTCCGTTCCCCGTCTCCATTATGGTCGACACGTTCGGCACGGGGAAAGTTCCATCTTCGGTGATCGGAAAGGCGGTCAAGGAAGTATTCGACTGCACGCCGGCAGGAATCATCAAAACACTTAACCTTAAACGGCCTATTTACGAAGCGACTGCGGCGTACGGCCATTTCGGACGAAAAGAATTCAGCTGGGAAAATACCGACAAAACGGAAGCGTTAAAAAACGCGATAAAATAAAGGCATCTCAAAAAACAATCCGGTTTGCAGGGATGTTGAATTCCTGACCGGTTATCGAAAGAACAGTGCGGAAGCGGCACTGTTCTTTTTTTTAGTTCTATTGTAGGATACAGAAAACTGCTGATTAAATCCCGACGACTTAATCAGTTATCCCGGATATGCAGGTATTCCGAAAACATGAATTTATTAACAGAAAAAGAAATCCGCACCGTCTTCGAACGCTTCAAAAAACAAAATCCCGATCCGATGTCGGAGCTTAAGTGGGAGAACGCGTATACGCTGCTCGTCTCCGTCGTACTTTCCGCACAAACGACTGACAAAAGCGTCAATAAAGCAACGGAGCAGCTCTATAAAATCGCCGATACGCCGGAAAAAATGGTGCGGCTCGGACAGAAAAAACTTGAGGGCTACATCAGGTCGATCGGCCTGTACCATACGAAAGCGGCGCATGTCATTGAGCTGAGTAAAATGTTAATTTCCGATTTCGGCGGGGAAGTGCCTCACACGCGCGAAGAGCTCATGCGTCTTCCCGGCGTCGGACGGAAGACTGCGAACGTGGTGCTCAACGTCGTGTTTCACGAACCGACGATGCCCGTCGACACGCACCTGCTCCGCATCTGCCCCAAAATAGGGCTTGCGGAAGGTTCAACCCCAATCGAAGTGGAAGAAAGCCTTGTCGCGCGTATTCCGGCTGAATACATGCAGCATGCGCATCACTGGCTCATTCTGCACGGCAGATACGTCTGCACCGCGCGCAATCCCAAGTGTGAAACATGTTTAATAAACGACATCTGCAGACATAATGACAAACCGGAGGAGAAGTAAATTGGATGAAACACTGAATCCTGCAGCGCAGCATACAATGACGGCGGCGGCACAGGAGGCAACGCAGGCAGCGCAGGAGCATATTGCTCAGCAGAAGGAAACGTTTATGACATGGCTGGGAACGTTTTTCACCTGGGGAAATCTTTTCAAGGTAATCGGAGCCGTAGTTGTAGTTCTGATTATGTGGGTCATTTACAAGCTCGTACTCAGCACAATCAGAAAATCTCCGTCGGTAAAAAACAACGTGCAGCGCAGCGCAATAGCTACAAAAACCGTAAAATACATTTTCTATATCGTGCTGGTCATGTACGTTCTGAGCTGCTTCGGCATAAAACTTACGGCCCTTCTGGGAGCAGCAGGCGTCGCGGGACTCGCCGTCGGCTTCGCAGCACAGACGACAGTAAGCAATCTCATCAGCGGTCTGTTCGTCATGGGCGAAGGCGTTATGAAAATCGGCGACGTAATCAACGTCGGGGGAATAACGGGAATTGTCGATTCAGTGGACCTTCTTTCCACGAAAGTGCACACGTTCGACAATCAGATGGTACGCATTCCGAATTCTTCGATTATTAATACAAATTTCCAGAATAATTCGTTCTTTGAAAAGCGGCGGCTTACGTTCGCCGTGAATGCGAATTACAAGACAGACATACAGAAAGCGCTCGACACGTTCAGTAAAGCCCCGCAGCTCTGCCCCACCGTGCTGCAGGATCCGGCCCCTGCGGTCTGGGTCGAAAAATTCGGCGACAGCAACGTAAACATGACCGTCGCCGTGTGGTACAACGCTGCGGATTATCTCAAAACAAGGAACGACATGTTCATCGCGCTTATGAAAGTGATGAAGGACGCCGGAATCAGCATGGCGTACAACTGCATAGAAATCGCCGCGCATGACGACGGAAAGGAAAAAGCGGAGCCGCAGGCAAAAAAACGGGCGGCCCGCACCACGGCGCAAAAGAAACAGTAACTATTGTTCCTTTGCCGCGGCACGCACGTCGTCGAGCGTGAACAGCTCGCGTTCTTCCTCACGGGCAATGAGCGCGGCGCGGTTGAGCACCGACTCTATCTTTGCGCAGCTGAACCCGCTGAACATTTTGGAAAGAACGTCGGGAGTGCATTCGGGCGCAGAATTTTTGTTACGCAGATACATTTCCGCAAGTTTGACGCGCGCGTCCGTATCGGGATACGGCACGGAAAAACGGGCGTCGAAACGACCGGGCCTGATGAGCGCTTCGTCGAGCGCGTGGATGCTGTTCGTCGCAGCCAGCACGAGGATGCCGCTGTTCGCCTGGAATCCGTCGAGTTCGTTGAGCAGCGCTGTTACGATGCGCGTGTTTTCCGTCTCGATTGCGGAACCCGAATAATTGCGTCGCGTTCCGATTCCGTCGAACTCGTCGATGAAGACGACGCACGGAGCGTGGCGGCGCGCTTTTCTGAACAGCAGTTTCACTTTCGCCGGTCCGATCGCCATAAACATGCTTTCAAAATCAGTCGCCTTCGCTGGTATGAAATTTATTTTTGCTTCACCGGCGAACGCCCGCGCAAAAAGCGTCTTTCCGTTGCCGGGCGCGCCTTCGAGCAGTATGCCTTTGGGCATGCGGACGCCGCGGGATTCGTACTGCGCGGGATGCTGCATTATGTCGACTATCTGTATCATATCCCTTTTAAGGCTGTCCATACCGACGACGTCGCGGAACGTAACGCCCGTGTGATGCACGACGCGGAACGTATTCGGGCTCACGAATTTTCTGAACAGCACGAACAGAATCACAAAGAAGACGATATAGAAAAGATAATCAAGAATTTTTGAGAAAACTTCACCGGCATCGACTTTTTCTATTACGTCGACTCCGTTCCGCATAAGATATTCCTTAAGCAGCGGCGAATCGGGGTTGTCCGTGGAATACTGAACCGAATCGCCTTTCTTCATAAATGTTATTCCGTCTGAACTGAGCAAGACCGACGCTACGTCCCCGTTACCGACGCCTGCATAAAACTGCTGATACGGTACGTACGTATTATTCTTCCGCTCTGAAATCGGCTTTACAATGAGGTATGCGGTGCACGCAAGTGCTGCGGCTGAAAAAAGCAGTATAATCAGTCTGCGTACCGTTGTTTTTTTTATGTTCATGCTCTAAAAGATACCCTTTTTAGCGGCGAAAGAAAATAACAAAATGACGATTACTATCCTTTTCACACTATGCTATACTTTCCATATGAACAATACATCACCTTCATTCAATCCCGACAGCCCGTTCATGTACGGACTGGCCTCAGCGGTCATTCTGTTCGTGATTGCGCAGTCGGTCTTTTTTCTGATCCGCGCAGTACGCCGCGCGCATACAGTCGGCATGGATATGGCCGTCGTCAGAAAGACAATCGGATCGACGGCGCTGTTCACTCTGGCGCCCGCATTTTCAATTATGCTCGGCGTAATTACGCTCGCGAAATTTCTCGGGCTTCCGCTCCCGTGGATACGGCTGAGCGTCATCGGGGCGATTACGTACGAACTGCCGGCGGCAACGTCGACCGCGAACGCACTCGGCATACCGCTGTCGGAGACCGTCACTGATCCGTCAGTATTCAGCGCAATCGCGTGGGTCATGACGCTCGGTATCATGCCGAGCATCATTCTGCCGCCGCTTCTTATTAAGAAAATACAGAAAGGAATCGTGCAGATAAAAACGAAGGATGCGGAATGGGGAGACATATTCATGACGTCTCTTTTCATGGGAATGATTTCGGCATTTTCCGGCATGGTGTTTTCCCGCGTGCGTGAAGGTCCGCCCGGCCTGCTTCCCGTCGCGGTGCTCGCCGTATCGGCGCTTACCATGTGCGTATGCGGTCTGCTCGTAAAGAAAGCGCACGCCGGATGGCTCGAAAACTACGCCATGCCGTTTTCGATGATTGCCGGCATGATATTCGCATCGTGTTCTGCGTCCGCATTCGGACTGTAAGGAGAATGCACATGAATTATCAGGAATATCAGGAAGTCACCAACCGCTGGGGACAGCTGTGGATATGGAGCGCGGCGTGCATCATATTGTTTGTGCCCGCCGCAATCTGTCTCAAATACGACGCATGGCCGCAGTTCGGCTCGGTGCTTAAAGGGCTGCTCGGAGTGGCGCCGATTTACTGGACTGTCGGATTCATCGAAGTCGTTACGTTCACACCCATGCTCGGAACTGCCGGTACATATCTGAGCTTTGTGACAGGCAACGTTTCCGCTCTGAAAGTACCGGCAGCGCTCAACGCAATGGAAAGCGCCGGCTGCAAACCGGGGACCGAAGAGGGTGAAATCGTTTCGACAATTGCGATTGCAACGGCATCAATCGTCACGACCATAATTATTGCGCTCGGCGTGCTGCTGTTTGCGCGGCTGACACCGGTCATCAATTCGCCGGTGCTCAAACCGGCGTTCGACAACATACTGCCGGCGCTGTTCGGCGGACTCGGCGTCGTCTATGTGAGCAGGAACTGGAAAATTTCCATCGTACCTATGGCGGTTATGATTGTATTGTTCATTCTTGTTCCGTCGCTCGGCAGTTCCGTCGGCGTACTCGTGCCGGCAGGCATCGTCCTTGCGCTCGGAGCTTCCCGCATCATGTATAAAAAAGGATGGCTGTAAAATGATTCGATTCGACGAAACTAAAATCACGAATGATATGCAGGATATTATCCGCTGCAGAACCGTGTCGAACAGGGACGAATCGCTTGTGGACCGGGGTGAATTTATTAAATTGTACGCGCTGCTTGAAGAACGTTTCCCCTCGCTGTATGCGGCATGCAGTCCGGAACACATCGGAAAAACGGGACTTGTGTTCCGTATTCCGGGAAACGATGCACGGGAATCGCAGGGCGGAGCGCCGCAGCCGGAGAAAAACAGTGTGTGTAAATGTGCGGTGCTCATGGCGCATTACGACGTCGTGCCGGTCGTCGAAGAGGAATGGACGAAGCCGCCGTTCGATGCGGTTATCGAGGACGGCGTCATGTGGGGCCGCGGTACGCTCGACACGAAAGGAACTTTCTGCGCAATACTCGAATCCGTCGACGCAGGGCTCGCCGCAGGCTGGAAGCCGCAGCACGATATGTACCTTTCCTTTTCGGGAGAAGAAGAAATAGACGGAAACTCGTGCGCTGATATAGTCTCCCGGTTTGAAAAGCAGGGCGTTCACCCCGATTTCGTTCTCGACGAAGGCGGCGCTATTGTCGAAAAGGCATTTCCCGGCGTTCAGGGACGCTGTGCCATGATAGGCATTGCGGAAAAAGGCAGCGTAAATATCAACTGCTCCACGGAGAGCACCGGAGGACACGCGTCGGCTCCGCCCGCTCATTCGGCGGCGGGGTACATTGCGATGGCGGCGCAGGCGCTCGAAAATCATCCGTACCGCACGCAGTTCACGCGTCCTGTAAAGGAAATGCTCGGCGTGCTCGCTCCGAAAAAGAAGCTGCTGTTCGCAGCGGCGTTCAGACTGTTCGGACGGAAAATCGGCGGCGAAGTGAACGCAATGATGCATACGACGTGCGCAGTCACGCGCCTTGAGGGAAGCGGAGCGTACAACGTTCTTCCGCATACGGCATCGC
This sequence comes from Treponema sp. UBA4873, assembly GCA_002399405.1. Lineage (GTDB taxonomy): Bacteria > Spirochaetota > Spirochaetia > Treponematales > Treponemataceae > Treponema_D. Next base: position 267,158 of record DHDP01000012.1, read on the forward strand.
TCGGCATGAACGTGCGTCTGCTCGGGACGGACACAATCGACTCAATGCTCGCACATATGAAAAAATCGGTAAAAAGCGTCGAACGCAGAAACGGAGTGCATTTCACATTCACTGTGGTGAACGGAATGAATCCGTCAATCGTTTCCGACACAGACTGTCCTCAATGGGACAGCCTGAAAAGCATTATCCGCAAAACGTGGCCTGATGTTATCGTGAGCCCGTATCTTATGATGGCCTGCAGCGATTCGCGCCACTACTGCCGCATTACCGACAAGGTATACCGCTTTTCCGCCATGTATATGTCGAAGGAAGACCGCGGGCTCATCCACGGCAGCAACGAACGGATAAAACTTTCGACGCTGTTCGAAACTGTGCGTTTTTACTGTAATCTGCTCGAAACGCTTTAAAAAAGAAAACCTCCCGTACACAGCAGGAACAATCAGGTTCCTTACGTACGGAAGGTATTCCGTTCATCATTCCACCCCGATTACGATGATTTTTTCAATCGGTGTATCGAACATCCGTGCCAGCACCACAAATTCGTCTACGGTCGGGAGGCTTTTGCCCCACTGCCACTTGTAAACTGCCTGCGGACTTTCAAAATTGAACAAAGACTGCATCTCCTTTACGGAAACGCCGGCATGTTCACGCAGCCGCTTTATATTGGCACCGGTCGCTTTTGTATCTATAACAGGGTATGAATATTTCTTGTTCATGTGTAAACCTCCAGGAAAAAATACGCGGACTGACATTCTGCATCGGATATGATGCAGCTGAATAAGAATAGCCGTATGCCGTTCCTACCCGTACCAGTTTCTGTCTTGCAGCTACAAGTCCCAGTTGATTCATAATGTTGTTGGTAAATTTAAGCATGTTTCTTGTCCTCCAAAACAGAATATATCAGCGCACGACGTGCTCTGATTTCCGCGAGATCCTCCAAAAAGGCCCGCATGAAAATATTGTTATTGTAATCTTATTTATATCACAGTAATTTCCGTTTGTCACGCAGAGAAATATCAGAAAGATTAAACTTTTAAGTCAATCAGTACGAGCAATGGAAAAAATGGACGGCGGCCGGAAACTCGTATATACTGTATTGGTAAAAAATGACAGAAAATATAAAAAGACCGGAAGATGTCAGATTTTACTGGGGAAAGTGTCTTCCCGGCGTACTCATATTTATTATGTTGTCCTCCGCGTATATCAACTTTATCCGAGAATACGGATTTTCCGCCGCTCATTCTCCGGGTAACGTTCAACAGAGGGCGACTGCCTCTTATTTTTACATTGATTTCTATGTTTTTTCCGTCATATTTGCCGTCAGTACGTTTCTTATCCTGTTCAATGAAAATTTCTATATCCGTTTTCTTTTTTTCTTTGCAGGCACAGCATCGGGAACGCTGCTTGCCTACACGTCCGGTGATTTATTCACGATAAAACTTTTCATTTTCTGCAGCTGGCTTGTCGCCTTATGTACGGCGCTGCGCAGCTGGTACAACGTCTTTCTTTCAGTGGTAAGCAGCGTCTGTTTTATAATTGCCCAGTATCATCCGGGCGTGCTGGGAATTATCGATTCTGTATCTCAGATTTTTGTGCCACGAAAGGAAGATACGATTACACTCGCGGTGTACTGTCTTCTTGCGAGTCTCATCTCGTGTATCTATAAATTCGCTGTGCTTCAATGGTCCGAAAGCGTCGAAGCCGCGCAGCACATAAACATGGTCATGTCGCAGATGACTATATTCAATCAGAAACTGCAGAACGTTGCGAAAACCCGGGGAGAAGAATCCGCAAAACAGGAACGCATGCGCATCACGCGCGACATGCACGACAGCTGCGGATATGTTTTCGTAAACATCATCGCACTCATGGACGCAGCTGAAAGTCGTCCGGAGATGACGCACGAACAGACGGAAGAAACACTTATGACGGTGCGTAATCTCGCCGCTAACGGACTGCAGGAAACACGGAAAACACTTCATGCAATCCGCGACATGCAGAATCCCATTGAAAACAGTATAGACGCGATTTACGATATCAAGAAACTGTTCGAGCAGGTTACCGGTATTCGGGTAACGGTCGACTCCGGTAATATCAGGCACGATTACGGGCGCACTATCGATTCCATTCTTATACGGACGATGCAGGAAGCGCTTACAAATGCAATACGCCACGGACGGGCAGAGCATATATTCGTCACTTTCTGGGACGAAAACAATACGCTCACCATGTCGGTCAAAGACGACGGTATCGGGTCGAAGCAGATTATTAAGGGAATCGGGCTTGCCGGAATGGAAGAGCGTCTTGCGAAGGCCTGCGGTGTTCTTGAAGTGGAATCGCCGAAAGAAGGTGGATTCAAACTGTCAATCCATATTCCGCTCACCGGACACGAGGGAGAAAACAAAAATGAAGAAAGTTAAAATACTGCTTGTCGACGATCAGAGTCTGTTCGCGCAGAGTCTGCAGACATTTCTGAACAACTACGCACCGGATATGACCGTGCTCGGAATAGCATCGAACGGACAGGAAGCGTGCGATTTCGTCGCGGGAAACACACCCGACGTCATTCTTATGGACGTGCGCATGCCCGTTATGGACGGAGTCGAAGCGGTAAAGCATATAAAATCGTCGTTTCCGCTTGTAAAAATAATCATGCTTTCGACATACGACGAGGACGAGTTCGTTCGGAACGCGATCCTTGCGGGAGCGTCCGGTTATCTGCTCAAGGATATTTCGCCTACGGAATTAATAATTTCAATCCGCGCGCTGAATTCGGGAAGCATACAGATATCGCCGTCGCTCGCGCAGAAGCTCATACAAAACACGTACGTCGAGGACAAACCCGTTAGTAATACAGAACCGTCGGATAGTCTGGAATGGCTTAAGACGCTGACAAAACGCGAAAGAGAGATTTTTGCGCTTATTGCCACAGGACACGACAATGACGAGATTGCAGACGCGCTCGGACTTGCGGTTCAGACTGTCAGGAATCAGGTAAGCACGATTTATTCAAAGCTCGACGTAAAAGACAGATTTGAAATAATAAAACTCGCGAATAAGATAAAACAGTAAAAATAACTGCCGCCGGGAAGCGCGTCCGACGGCAGACGGAACATATCCGCATTATTTTACGGAACCGACGACGCCTTCGACGAATCGTTTCTGCTGAGTAAAGAACAGGATAACAGTCGGAAGCGTCATGATTGAAACGCACAGCATGAGAAGGCCGTAGTCCGTCGTATACCCGGCCGTAAGACCAGTCACAAGCAGCGGCAGCGTCTGCATCTTCTGGCTCTGCATGACGATGAGCGGCCACATGTAGCTGTTCCACGTATTCATGAACGTGACGATAGATGCGGCTGCAAACGTGGGCGCCATAATCGGCACGTACACACGCGCGTAAATCTCAAACTCGTTAAGTCCGTCGACGCGCGCGGCCTGTATCGTTTCAACCGGGAAAGCTATGGAGTTCTGACGGAAAAAGTAGATGAGAAACGCCGTGGAAACTGACGGCAGAATGAATCCGAACGTCGTGTCGAGCAGATGCAGCGTGCTGAACATTTTAAATAACGGCACCATAATCGAAGCAAAGGGAATCATCATGGAAAGCAGCAATATGTTCATCATCGTGTCTTTCTGCCTGTCGCGGTATACCTGAAATCCGTACCCCGCGAGCGAGCAGACAAAAATGCTCAGTGCAGTGCCGATGATTGTCGTTCGCAGCGAATTCCAGAAAGCCCGGCCCATATTCACGGTCGCAAGCATCGTTTTTATATTTTCAATCAGATATGCACCGATCGTCAATTTTCCGCGGATAACATCAGAGCTTTCGTTCGTCGCGGCAACGAGCATCCAGTAAAACGGGAAGATCGAAAGCAGGCAGACGATTATTAAAAATATATACTCGAGTGCGACAGATGTTACGTTTCCTTTTGATTTCATTGTTTTTTATCTCCTACTTTGATCTGGATGAACGACAGAATCGCCACCATAATAAGAATCATATACGATACCGCCGCTGCATATCCGAACTGAGGATTGTAGACGAACGACAGCTTGTAGATGTACTGTGATATAGTGAGCGTCTCGTTTCCCGGACCGCCGCCGGTGATATTCTGAACTTCGTCGAAAAGCTGGAGTGTCCCGTTGGTGGACATAACGGCAGTCAGTAAAATTACGGGTTTCAAAAGCGGCAGCGTTATTCTGAAGAAGGACTGAACGGGACTCGCCCCGTCTATGCGGGCGGCTTCATATACGCTCGTTTCGATATTCTGAAGACCGGCAAGAAAAAACACCGTGTTGTACCCGGTCCAGCGCCATGTTATTGTAATAATTATTATGATTTTCGCCCAGACAGGATCCTGCAGCCAGTTTTTCGGTTCGGAAAGAACGCCGAGCGACAAAAGCCACGTATTAACAAGACCGTCGAGCGCGAAGAGCGATTTGAAAATCAACGCGGATGAAACGAGCGCCGTCGCGCACGGAAGAAACACCATCGTTCTGAATAATCCTTTACACCTCAGCTTCCTGTCGTTGAGAATCGAAGCGAGTATAAGAGCCAGAAACAGCATAATCGGTACCTGAAAAATAAGATAGATAAACACATTTCGTACCGAGGCAAGAAATTTCTCATCCTGAAACAGGCGGATATAATTGCGCAAGCCTGAAAAATGCAGATTATTCGCCAGACCGGACTGGAGCGAAAGAAAGAATGCCCTCACCATCGGATAGAAGCTCAGTATAAAAATCAGCATAGCGGCCGGCATTACAAAACGCCATCCAGCATTTTTATATTTCATTTCAAGTGTCTTTTTTCCTGCCATACTATTCTCCACTAATAGCCGGGCTTTTTAAGCCCGGCCTGTATTTTACGCAGCAACTCTGCCGGCGTTATCAAAGGCCCATCTGGAATTCTACGTTTTTCTGCGCCTCTTTCAACGCATCGTCGATGCTTGTTCCGGCTATGATTTTTGTCATAGCAACTCCGACCGCATCGCGGGCTTCGTAGTTGAACACGCCGTATTTAACCTGCGGAATGTGTTTTGAATATTCGACTATATCGATATAAATCTTCTGATTTCCGAAAAAAGCAACAGGCTGTTTGTATGCATCCGCATCTGCCGCGGGAGCCCACGTCGCAATCGCTCCCGACGAAGGAAGAATCGTATTATACAGTTCTTTGCTGCCCGCGAAAGTTTTGTTAAGAAAATCCGTCGCAACATCGGGATTTTTCGAGTTGGCCATGACCATCCAGCTTGAACCGCCCTGATTCGAATAATTAACCGCGTTCTTTACGTTGCTCAGTTTCGGAGTATTAACAATTGTCCAGTCTCCGGCCTGTTCCTTTACGGCGCTGATTGAACCGACAAGCCAGCATCCGTTGATTGCGGACGCGACCGTGCCGTTGTTTATGCTGGCAATATATGCGTTCCAGTCGGTAACGGTAAGGCAGACGCCGGTTTTTATCATTTCCGCATAAATTGAAACGGCCTTTTTCAGAACGTCGTTGTTTGAGAGATACGGATTTCCGTCCTGATCGAACATCCACGTGCCCGCGCTTTGAAGCATGATCATGATGAGGTCAGGTTCGTTTCCGACATATGAGATGAGGGCTGTGCCCGTCTTTGCCTTTACGATTTTTCCCAGCTCAAGGAAGCGGTCCCACGTAATGTTGTTGAAATCTTCAACCTTAAGACCGGCTTTTTCTATAATGTCCCGGCGGAGAAACGTACAAGTCGCGCCGTTGTCGAACGGAACACTGTAGTTCTTTTTATTAATTTCTCCGTATCCGACTTTGAACTGAGCGAACTTCGAAAGATCGACCTTCCCGTTTACCGGAAGGAATGCTTTCGGATAGTTCATCAGATTCTTCTGGATTGCGTTATCCTGACAAAGTATAATGTCGGGAAGAGAGTCAGTCCTGTTGGCGCTCAGCGAGGTGATAAGTTTCTGCTGCAGATCGGCCCACGGTGTTTCGACGACGTTGATTTTCACATTCGGTTTCGTACGATTGTAGACTTTTGCCGCTTCGTTCATCGCATAAATATTGAATGTCGGATCCCAGCACCATACTGTAAGCGTTACAGGTGCATTCGGATCGGTCTTCGCCGTCTTTTTGGTGCCCCATGCAAAAAGCGTGCTGCTGCATGCAAGCAGAGCAATCATCCCTACTACTACAGTTCTTTTCATTTTTCCTCCTACAGGCTGTCCGGAACTAAAAGGCAGCCTCTTGTTATTAAAAAGTATAAATCATCCGTGCCGGAACGAAAGAGATAAAAATACTAGTATTTTTGTACTATTTACTACTTCCCCTTTTGTTGTATAGTGGGAATCATCACATCGATTAATGGAGTTCTGTATGAAACGAGTCTGGGAAAATCCTGAAATTCAGGAAATAGACCGGCTGCCGGGACGCAGTCCGCTCATTCCGTTTGCTTCTGCCGATAAAGCCGCGTCAGAATGTGCTGCGGGACCAGAAGGATGCCCCGTTCCGGGAAGTCCGTATTACAGGGATCTCGACGGCAAATGGAAATTCGCGCTGCTCGATTCTCCGACGCAGGATGAAACCGGGGAATTCGGGAACTGGAGCGCACCAGGTTTCAGTGTAAAAGAATGGAACGAAATAAACGTGCCGGGAACATGGACGCTGCAGGGATACGATTATCCTCACTATACGAACGTCCAGATGCCGTTCACCGTTCTGCCGCCGAACGTTCCGGAAAAAAATCCGACGGGATTGTACCGGCTCGATACGGAAATTCCTGTTTCATGGAAAGGACGCCGCGTCGTTCTTCATATCGGCTCGGCTGAAAGCTGTACAATCGTATACGTAAACGGCATTGAGGCGGGCGTCTCGAAGGATACGCGCCTTCCGTGCGAATTCGACATTACGCCGTATCTCAAATGGAACGGTTCCGTATGTAAAGTTGTCGTCGCGATAAAAGTCGTACGCTATTCCGACGCATCGTTCGTCGAAGATCAGGACCAGTGGTGGTTCGGCGGCATTCACCGCAGCGTATATCTCTATTCGACGGAGCAGTCGTTCATTGCGGACGTACAGGCACTTACAAGCGTCGAAACGGCTGCAAACGGACGCTCCGACGGAATTGTGCCGCTTGTCGTAACGCTCGGCTGGGCGGACAACGGTGCTGAAACGCGTATTACCCAGCCGCAGGCGGAACAGATGCTCCGTGTAATAAAATACGCGGTGTATGAACTTGACGGTACGCCTCAGAAAGGTTTCCCCGGAAAAATCGCCGCATCGGGTGAAACTTCCGGGTCGTACGACTACCGCGCGACGCTCGATGAAATTCATGCGGATATCAGAATAAATAATGTTAATTTGTGGTCGAGCGAACATCCGTCTTTGTACGTCCTCGCGGTAAGCCTCTGCGAATGCGGTAAAACCGGCGGCGCGGGCCGCGTCATTGAAAGTACCGCATGTACTATCGGATTCAAAAAAGTCGAAATCGCGGACAGGGAACTGCGGATTAACGGAAAAATGGTGTATATCCGCGGAGTGAACCGCCACGAGCACAGCGAATATCACGGCAAAACGCTCTCCACGGAAGCGATGGTGCGCGATGTCAGGATGCTTAAATCGTACAACTTCAACGCGGTGCGCACGTGCCACTACCCCGACGACGAACGCTGGTACGAACTGTGCGACCGCTACGGCATTTACCTGCTCGACGAAGCGAACATCGAAAACCACGCGTTCTACGACTGCCTCGCGCGCAGCGACGTCTGGTCGTACGCATACATGATTCGCGTGCAGCGTATGGTGCGCCGCGACAAGAATCACGCTTCGATTTTCGGCTGGTCACTCGGGAACGAAAGCGGCGACGGGCAGAATCAGTGCGCATGCGCTTCGTGGATCCGCCGCGTCGACAATACGCGGATAGTGCATTACGAAGGCGCCGTACGCCCTGAAATAAATCAGGGGCCGTACACGCTCGATTCGCTTGCACGCGGGAAAGGGATTACCGACCTCATCTCTCCGATGTATCCGGAAATCAGCCTCATCGTCGAATATGCTGAGACGCGCAGAGACGAACGGCCGCTCATCATGTGCGAATATCTGCACTCGATGGGTAACGCAAGCGGCAGTCTTGACGACTACTGGAAAGCAATCGAGTCGCACCACGGTCTTCAGGGAGGGTTCATCTGGGACTGGATCGATCAGGGCATTGCCGCAGAACTTGCACCCGGAAAAAACGGCAGCCCGCAGGGCGGCAAATACTGGAAATACGGCGGAGACTTCGGCGACGAACCGAACGATCACGATTTCTGCGCAAACGGTCTCACTTTTCCGGACCAGACGCCGAAGCCGGCTATGGAAGAATGCCGTTACCTCTTCGCGCCAGTACGTTTGAGCGCGGTTCATGCGCAGCAGGGCGAATTCGAACTGGAAAACAGGTACGACTTTACGACGCTCGCGGGAATCGTACTCAACTGGGAAATCAGAAACAACGGCACTGCAGTCAAATCCGGGCGGATAAAGCTTCCGAAAGTTCTTCCCGGCATGAAGGCTTCCGTGAAGATTCCCGGAGTTCCAGCGGCGCTCGCTTCGAATACGTGCGGAGCGGAACTCGTACTGCATACTGAATTCGTTTACGCGGAGGATACCCCGTATGCAAAAACAGGCGAGCTTATCCGTGCGGACGAATTCATGCTCGCCGAAGCGCAGGGCTGGCAGGATTTCAGCGGCAAGGCGAAAGGTGCCGTAACGAAAACGGCAGCTGAAGTAACGGAAACGGCCGCAGATGTGGCGAAAAACTTTACACCGGTGCTGTTCCGCGCAATGCTTGAAAACGAAGGCGTCAAAGGCGACCTGCCGCACATAAATGACAAAAATCAGCCGTGGTGTTTCCGGAACAAACCGACGCAGGCATGGCTCAACAGCGGCATTCAGGACATGGCGGCGAACAGGCTGAACGGCACGACGTACGAACTCGTTTCTCCCCGAAACGCACTGAACAGCGTAAAATTCGGCACATGCAGATACACGATCGAAAAGTGTTCCGCACCGGACGGAAGCAGCGGCCTTCAGGTGGACGCAGTGTTTACGCTTACCGACGCACTCGCCGAATATCCCCGCGTTGGACTTACTGTCCCCGTGAGCGCCGAGCTCAAAAACGTGCGCTGGTACGGCCGCGGTCCGCACGAGTGCTACAGCGACCGAAAAGCAGGTGCAAAGCTCGGCATGTACGAAATGGAAGCGGAAGATCTCGAAGTGCGGTACATCGTGCCACAGGAGAACGGCAGCCGATGCGATACAAAATACGTGGAACTCAACGGGGGCGGCAAATCGCTGCACATCCAGTCGCTCACGCCGTTCAGTTTCAGCGTGTCAAAATACACAGTCGCCGATCTGTTCAAATGCAACCATCCGGCAGAACTAACCGACCTGACGCAGTCCGCGGAAAATCCGCACTGGATGCTCACGATAGACGCCGCACACCGCGGAGTAGGAACGGGAGCATGCGGTCCCGACACGCTGGAACCGTACCGCATCCGCCCCGGGGTGTATAAACTCAGCCTGCAGGTGTGGTAAGCGTACGGCAAATATACACGGAGCGTTTCACTTATCAGAAAAAATTGCATTTAGGTACCTCATACAGGAAAACGGTCCGCTTACGGGAAAAATAATCCCCCCGGCTCCGGCTCGCCAAAATAGGACGAGTTGCAGCGAAGCTCCCCGCGCAGAGTCGCCAGGGGGATTATTTTTCCCGCCCTGTACATGTCAATGAAAATTACAGATGCAGTAATTTTTAAAATATTTTATTCGTTCCTCCTTGTACGGAAAAGCAGGTAGCGGAGCTGGGAAAAAATCAGCGTGTGACTCTCGCCTATTCCGGCGAGCCGGAACACGCGGATTTTTTCCCAGCGTAAGCGGACTGATTTTCTGTATGAGGTGACACCGTGAAATCTTTCTGATAAGAAAAAGTACTCAGCGTTATATTTATCGTACGTTTATTTGAATACCGGCGTGCCGTTGTTCACCTGGAGCACGCCTTCCAGCGACTTTGACGCAGTCACGCTGCCGTCTTCGGATATGAATACGGCCGACACACGGGCGTGAAGTCCCGGGACCTCGGCGAATTTTGTTCCTGCGGCGCGGCCGTCCTCTATTTCCTGAAGAAGCGCCATTCCCTTCTCTTCACCGAGCACAAACACGCTCGTTGAAAGCGCGTCGGCCGCTATACTCGACTCGCAGACGATTGTCGACGATAAAAGGCCGGTACGGGCGGGACTGCCGGTCTTTGTGTCCAGTATATGATGATACCGCACGCCGTTCTGTATGAAAAACCGTTCGTATACGCCGCTCGTCACGACAGTCGAATTCGCAAGGGATAATACGAGCGCGGGATTTCCTTCCGGAGCGGACGGATCCTTCACGCCGACTTTCCACAGCGAGCCGTCCTTTTTCGTACCGAATACGTAGATATTTCCCCCGAGGTCGATAATCGCCCGTTTCACATTCCGGGCCTTGAGAATGGCCGTAAGTTCATCCGCGGCGTATCCCTTGACAATGCCGCCAAGATCGAGCGACATGCCCGGCCGGCGCAGCATGATTGTCCCGCTGCCGTCGTCATTTTCAGACAGAACGACGTCCCGCCAGTTTATCAGCGCAAGCGCGGCGCTGATTTCCTGCTGAGACGGCACGCGCGCATGATCCGTGTTTATTCCCCATATTTTCACGAGCGGGCCGACAGTCGGATCGAACGCGCCTCCCGTAAGCTCCGCATATTTCAGCGCAGTCCGTACGACGTACAGGACGTCGGAGGAAACAGGAACGGCCCGCTGTCCCGAAGCTTCATTAACTGCGGACACCTGGGACGTGCTGATATTGACGCTGAAGTCGTCTTCTATTTTATGCAGCCGGGCAAAAAGCTCGTCGTAGAGCTTTGTCGTACCGTCGCTGTATGCGTTCACTGTACATACAGTCCCCATGACCATTTCGGTGCGCGGCTCCGTCACCTGCGAACAGGAAAAAAACACAAAACCGGCAAGTAAAATACTGATTGCGGCGACCTGATTGGAAAAATATTTCATAGTATAAATATACCGAAAAAGTCCGACGAAGTAATCAGGGGTGTTGTTTTACAAAATATTACCGGAAAATACTCCGAAAACGACACTTCTCAGCGAATTCTATACAGGAGGATTTCCTGTATGACTGATGATGATAAACTGAAACGCTACCGTCCCTCGCCGGACGCGCTGCTCAATCCGTGCCGCGACGAAGTGTTCAAGGCGCTCTTTACGAACGAATCGGAGGAATCACGCACAGCGCTGCGCTGTTTCCTTACCGCTGTCCTGCATAAAGAGGTGAAAGACGTCCGGCTGCGGCCCAACGAGCCGCCCGTCCTCGACGACAGCGACAAAGCCGTCAGGTTCGACGTTTCGTGCACGTTCAACGACGGTGAAGCAGCGGATGTTGAGATGCA
>DHDP01000007.1 GCA_002399405.1 Treponema sp. UBA4873
GCTGCGAGTAAAAGGGCTGCAGCACCTGCTTTAATAATGTTTGTCTCTTTCATAGTGGTATCTCCTAACAAATGTTATTCGTGTTATCCGGCAGAAAAGTTCTGCCGGATTGGCAGCTTATTTTTTTTCTGTTTTCGGGCGTATGAACTTCGGATCGAAATTGTTCAGAATTCCCGGAATAACAGTCATTGCAAGCGCAGAGCTTGTGAACATGACTACTGCGACAAGGATGCCGATGTACCGCAAGACAACGAATTCGGAAAGACACAGAACAACGAAGCCGAGCCCGACGGCAACCGCATTTATAATAATTCCCCTGCCGCTTTTCCGGAATGTTTTCCGTGTTACTTCTTCGAGATCGTCGCTTTCCTCTCTTTCCTCTTTATAGTTCGTTATAAAGTGAATCGTATAGTCTATGCCGATTCCCACCGCAAGGGAGGCGATAAGCGCTGTAAACATATCCAGATTGATATGAGTCAGTCCCATAACCATAAAGTTTATGAGAACACAGAACACGAGCGGTATGCATCCGATGATTCCGGCTATCGGGGATTTGAATGCGATTGTCAGAATGACGAATACGCAGACAAACGAGAACAGCAGACTGTACAGCTGACTTGAAATAATCATGCCCGTCATTACGTATTCAAGCTGAGCCCCCCCTGTCGCTTCAAGCGTGTATCCTTTCGGAAAATGTACAGCTGCATACGTTTTAGCATCATTTATGATATCGCCGACAAGCGTCGTACTTCTTGTCCTCAGCTGCACGATGACGCGCAGTGTTGACGGTTCAAGCGAGTTGTCCGCAAAACTATTAAGAGAACCGCTGTACAGCAGCAGATACTGCGTAATGAGATTCTTCAGATCCTCCCGTGAAGCGACACCGTATTTTTCAGTATCGCGCGGTATTTCGTAAAAGGCCGTTCCGTTATAGTTCAATTTTTTTTCGAGTACATCTACGATTTCGTCGACGGAAGCATGTTTACCGCCTGCTTCCGCATATGCGGAGGCCAGCATGTCAAGACCTTTCTTTACCGTCATTGTTTCGGCAAGTTTTCCGGTATAGACGGCAGCAGGATCCGTATAATCCGCCGCAGGTGCAGCTGTGTCTGGAGTTTCCTCCGAATCAGAAACGAAACTGAACGAATCGAACGAATCAAGAGTTTCATTTGAAGAAGTGCCGCCGGCTGTCGTATCAGCCGCCTCGGACTGTATTTCTTCCGGAACAGTATCGGCAGGAATGTGCATAACCTGATTCATCCGTTTGACGAACGTCGTAAACGAGATCACCTTGCCGACACTGTCATACTTCTTTTGAAGATACGTTTCCAGTTCATCGAGCGGTTCAAGGATTTCCGGATCATTCATAGAGCCTTTTTCTCCGCCGCTGACGATAAAATAAATACTGTCCGTACCGGCAAATCTTTTGTCGACATAGCGGATATCCTGACGCATCTTTCCGTTTTCAGGGAAATAATTAACCATCGCAGTGTCTATAACAATTTTTCTGATGCCGAAATATGAAAAACCAGCCATCAGAACACAGAACAGCAGTAAACGTACTTTTGATCCGGCGAGGAAATGATAGATTCTGTAGAAGGTAGCCGACGAATCTTTTTGTTTAAAACTGCCGGACCTATTTCTGGACGTATTTTTATTTGAGGGAAGTTTTGCTTTCCTTCCGATTTTATTTACCGGTTTCAACATCATGAGGGCCGGAATAAATGTAAGCGCCAAAAGAAGTGCAAAAAAAACACCGGAAGAGGTGAATATGGAAAAACTTCTCATCGGAATAAGCGGACTTGTTATATTCGAAAGAAAACCTGCGATTGTCGTAAGTCCCGCAAGAAGCACGGGGAAAAAGACGCTTTTTACTCCCGTGCAGATAATATCCTTATGAATTTCTTTGGTGACTGTTTCCCCCGGATGCTGCGTATACCATTCGTCAAGCTGAGCGTAATAATGGTTCATAACGTGAATTCCGTATGCCGCTCCGACTGCTATGAGCGCAATCGGAATAAGCGTCGAAATGATATTGAACGTAAAGTGGTTCATCGCCAGAAGTCCGAGCGCCCAGCAGGTTGCCATAAGGACAGTGATAATCGGCAGCAGCATTCCGTCCATCGTTCTGAATGAAAGAAAAAGAGTGATAAGGACGACGATTGTAACGAGCGGAATAAGCATCGCAAGATCTTTGTTCATCAGCCTTTTGGCTTCCGCACTGACCACCGGATCACCGACAAAGGTCGTCTTTATATCAGGTCTGTCAACGGATGAAGTTACAACGTTTTTGACGGCCGCGAGCGTTTCATCTATTTCATTATTCGGAAGTCCCGCAACGAGCGTGACGACCATCTGCGTACTGTGCATGTCGTCCGACATAATGACCCTGTCGTATACGTCGCTCCAGTCGGACAGGCGTTCGTATATACGCTGTATATCACCGGCAGAACCGGTGTAATCACTTCCGATAAGCGGTTCGCTCGCGAGACCGCCGTTTTCTCCGGAAAGATAATCGACGTTCGACAGACTCTGTACTTCGTCGACATTTTTTAAAGCTTCAAGCTTCTTTGTGATCATTTGCACTAATTTGATGTTCCGATCGGTCAGGAACGGAGAATCAGGAGTTTCAAGTACAATACCTATTTTATCTGTAGCGCCGAATTTGTCTTCCGACTCGACTAAACGAGTGTACGATTCATTTTCCTGCGGGAAAAACATTCGGATACCGTTGCTTATAGTGAGATTCCGCATTTGTACCGCAAAGAAAACCGTTACGGCAAATTCTGCGACAATAATCAGCAGCGGATATTTGAAAAACCGTTTCATAAAACCTCCAACAAAGTCTTGTTAAAAGGAATATATGAAATTCCGACATAACCGTGAACGGACAGTTTTTATCAGCTGGGTAAATTTCGGACAAACTGGTGAATTTGGGTAAATATACAGGAATGCCGTGTACGCCTGCAGAATCATCGGATTTGCTGTAAAAAGCGGCAGCTGATTCATCCGGCGGCCGTTGCATGTCCCGACGAAAATGAATAGTCTGAAGGCCGCGGAATAAGCAGCTGCACTGCGGTGTTAATATCGCACGGCCGTAACCGGTGTACAATATTCTTAAGCGTGAAACACAAGAGCATGCCGACTGCGAGACTTACTGCAATTGATATGCTGTACCGTTTATAAAAACAGGCTAAATAACATCCGTGTGTTTCAGGTTTATTTATTATTTCTTGCATATTATTCTTGTCTGATTTATTTTTTGATCTGTACAAATTTTTATAATTATTATTAAGGGTGGGCTCAATCTGATCGTGATTTTTTGATGTTCTTTTTTAGGGAACAGATAATACCGGCAATTCCGGTAAGTTTTTGGAGGCTCAATTTGCCGTCGAACGGCAAATTCCGGTTTACTTTTTTATTCCGGATACTATAACAAATTTTTATAAAACTACAGCCTTTGTCTTACTTCACAGGAATCATCATAATTTATATACTTTATCTAACAGAATAAATGATTTTGTAACTTTTATTAATAAGATAGACAGAATATAAAAATATCCCGGAGGCTCAGAGATAGATAATGCGAAAAATATTTTTATAAATTTGACTTATATTCGTAAATATGTCGTAAAAAACTTTTTACAAAAAAAACAGGGACTCATTAGTTATGTATATCTTACGGCTTCAGTGCCGGTAAAAACTGTGTTATAGGAGTGTAAAATATGGAGAATGATATTTCACGTCGAAGTTTTCTAAAAGGAGCCGCTGCAGGGGCTCTCGGCGCTGTGGCAACAGGATTTTTAGGTATTTCCGCCATAGATAAAATTAAACTCAAGAATGGTAAATATACTCCCGGTATTTATTCTGCATCGGCCACAGGAATCGGCAAAGTGACTGTCACCATGACATTCAGTGAAACTGCCATTACGAATGTAAAAATAGATACCAGTAACGAAACGGAAGGAATCGGAAAGGGAATTGGAGATCAGTTTGCAGAAAAATTGATCAAAGCTCAGTCTCAAAATGTTGATACGATTTCGGGGGCAACTGTTACTTCCAATGCAATAAAAACGGCAGCCGCGGCCTGTATTGCACAAGCAATGGGTGGAACCATCCAGACGGATACAAAAATCGCTGTTATGAAGGGCTACAGCTCTAATATTAACTGGCTTGGAGATGCTCCTGTCGTAAACGATAAAGATATTGACACTACTATTAATGCAGATGTCGTCGTTGTAGGAAGCGGTCATGCGGGGATTCAGGTAGCACTCGCTGCAGCTCAGAAAGGAGCAAGTGTCGCTGTCATTGAAAAACAAACAGAAGATAAATTTACGGTTCTCGGGGAGGATGTCGGTATCTGGAATTCAAAATTCATGCAGGATACCTTTAACCTCGAAGAATATGATGTCGGTGAAATAGTTCACGAATTTGTAAGACGCAGCGGCGGACGTGTAAATGCAAATCTTATTCATATGTATGTGGAAAATTCGGGCAGAATGTTCGACAATGCCATAAAAATTATTCAGAAAGGGGCTCATACTGATATACTTGATACGTCCGTCCTTGTTTGCCAAAAACAGAAAGGAGTACGACATTACCCCATTGAATGCGGGGGATGGAAAACGTGGGCGACTACAGCACAGTTTATGGGAAAAATTTCTCATGAATCTGTACAGGGGGTTGCAAAATTTTCAAATCTTCCTGTCTATTCAAAAGAATTGATCAAAGAAGCCCAACGGTTAGGTGCAAAATGGTATTACGGAACTTCCGCCGTTGTTCTTGATAAAGATTCAGAAGGAACGGTAACCGGCTGCATTTCAAAAGACAGCACTGGGAAATACATCAGGTTTGCTGCAAAAAAAGGCGTCGCCGTTACAACCGGGGATTTTGCGGCTAACTCAGATATGAGCTGGGCACTCCTTAACGAAGAAATGGAATGGGGCGATCGAAAAGGAGAAAAACAGAGCGACTTTTTAACACCATTTAGTCGAGATGGCTATGGCCATAAGTTATGTTGCTGGGCAGGCGGAATGATAGAACCTTCTCCTCGTCCTACTATGAATATAGGAGGTAGTCCTGGTGGTCCATGGGGAACAGCTCCGTTCCTTTGGCTCAACAAATCAGGGCTCCGGTACTGTAATGAAGCATCCATTCAATCTGTACGAGGTATAACTATGCGCCAACCTGCAGGACTTATAGTCACTGTTACGGACAGCAAATGGATGCAGTCCGTTTGTTCTGCAGGAGTAGAACACGGGGGACCTAATTATGGCCGGCCGGTATATTATGATGAGATGGAAGATGACATGAGCAAAGTTCTTGCTGCCGGTTCAAACGGTTCACAAGTACGTGGATGTTTTATTGCAGAGCGGATGGAGTCTACTGTATATGGGGCAAATACACTTAGTGAACTTGCAGAGTATCTCGGCTATTCGGGTAACGATAAAAGTACTTTTCTTGCTTCCGTTGAGCACTATAATAAGTTATGCTACAAAAAAGATGACACCGATTTCGGAAAAGATATAAAGTGTATGATACCGGTAGATCACGCTCCTTTCTACGGTGTTATTGGAAATAATTCCGCCAGCGGGGCAGTTGGACTTGTAACACTTGCGGGGATGGTTACTGACAACAATATGAATGTTCTCGATGAGAATTACTCACCAATCAAGGGACTGTATGTCGCAGGTAATACACTTGGAGGTCGTTACGGAACGGGATATTGTACACCTTGTGCAGGAAATTCTATCGGCATGGCCGAGACTCATGGTTATGTGCTTGGCGAATATCTGGCGTCACTTTAACTAAAGCTGTTTTTGGAGTCTGCTTCAAAGAGGAATAATTATTTATTCCTCTGCCGGTTTTACCTTTTTTGCCACGAGAATGCCTACTCCATATAAAACCAATAATGGAATAGCAAGCATTACTTGCGAGAGTACATCAGGAGGTGTAAGAATCGCGGCTACGATAAAAATAAGCAAAACTACGTATTTAAACTTGCTGATAAGCATTTGTGGCGTAGTAAGTCCTATTTTCGTGGTTATGTAGATAATAACCGGTAAGTCGAATGCAGCTCCAAACGGTAGCAAAAAAGAAAGCATAAAATTGAGATATTTATCAATTGATATCAGCGGATTTGCAAGATTTTTACTTGAAACCAGAAAGAATTTAATAGCCAGATTATAAATACAGGTATAACAAAACACGACACCGCTTAAAAAAAGTGCGAGAGTTAAAAAGAAATAAATTTTAAATGCACGTATTTCCTTTGCATACAAAGCTGGCTTTATAAATTTCCATATCTGCCAGATTATGACGGGGCTGGCTATTATAACGCCTGCAACAAAAGAAATTTTCAGTTGGGTAATTATTGCCTCTGAAACAGTAGTGTAGATTACTTCTACGCCATACTGCTTTAAGGGCAGAGTAATAAAATTTAGAAGGCGTGTGCTAAAAAAATAAAATACAATAACAAAAGCCGTTATTATAGCAGCAATACTGACAATACATCTCTTTCTAAGCTCAAGGAAATGCTGAAGCAGTGGTTTTGTATCATTCACAGTCGTTTAATCTTTTGAATCTGTTTTTTTATCAGTGTCATCTTTATCGGTTTCTTTTAAAGCATTTTTAAAATCACGAATACTTTGTCCAAGAGCTTTACCCAGTCCTGCTATTTTTCCACCGCCGAACAACACTAACGCCAATATAATAATAAGTACGATTTCCGATGCACCCAATCTCATTTTTCTGTATCCTCCTCTATCATATCTTTTAATTTTGATAATTCTTTTCCCGTATCTTTTATAGGTTCTTCAATTTCAGATTTTGTGTTCCCTATTTCATTTACTATATCATCCCATCCGGCCTCATCTTTTATTTCCCTGATCTGTGCAGAAATTTTTTTTATTCCTCTTGCAACAAAGCGAACGACTTTAGGAAGATCTTTCGGCCCGACTATAATATATGCAACAAAGAATATAACAATTAGTTCTGAAAGGCCTATAGTCATCATTACAAACCTCAATATTAACAATAACACATTACTATTTTTGTGTATATATTACCGATCTTAAAAATCGGAACTGTGTCTTTTCCGGTAAAAAATAATATCGTAAGCAAGTCTGCCAGGTGCACCGGATTATATAATTTTTTCTTCTATCGCTATCGGCGTGAAAGAGAACGAAATGTTCCCTACCGTTTCGCCCATATCCGGCCGGGAAGAAGAAAATCGACTTTCCGATTTTGAAGTGCATGTGAGTCAGTTCGTTGAAGCCGCATGGGGATGTTTTGACATGAACGGCTATCCGGTTGTAAACGGATGGATTCCCGCAAACGGGTTATACACAGCAGGATTTGAGTGTATCATGTATCCGCTTAAATTCCGAAGTCTGCAGCTCCGTGCAAGTGTCGGAACAGATTTGACCCGTACGCTGTTCAATGCACTTCCCGGTGTCAGAGACTGCTTCAATACTGACAGGCCACAGGGAAGGCAGCCGTACTTACGGTAGGCATCGGTTTGTTCTATATAATTAATGTTGCGTTCAGCATATGGGAATATGACTTGAAAGATTATATACTACTAAAGAAGAAATGCACCGTATATCAGATGTTATCTATGGAGGTACTAAAAATGAAACTTGATTTCCCTGCCGAACAGACCATAAAGGAACGCCGCAGCGTAAGGACCTATCAGGAAAAATCCGTTTCTGCAGAGGATAAAGAAAAACTCATGGCGTATGCCGCTTCTTTATCAAATCCTTTCGGAGTCCATGTGTCTTTCCACCTGCTGGAAACGAAAGACGCGTCGAATTCACAAAAACTTGGAACTTACGGCGTCATCAAAGGAACCAAAGTTTTTATCGGCGTGACCGTTCCTGCCGGCGAATTTGCGCTCGAGGCGGTTGGCTATGATTTTGAGAAGCTGATTCTGTACGCAACGCACTTGGGAATCGGTACCTGCTGGCTTGCCGGAACCTTCAACCGCACCGCGTTTACTTCCGCTATCGGCGTGAAAGAGAACGAATTGTTCCCTGCTATTTCGCCCATAGGATATCCGGCCGGAAAGAAAAGTCTGACGGAATCCCTGTTCCGCAGGACGCTGAAGTCCGGCCAGCGGAAAAGCTGGAGCGAACTCTTTTTCAAGGAAAACTTCGACATTCCCCTGACAGAAGCTGATGCGGGAGATTATGCTTTGCCCCTGGAGATGCTGCGTCTGGCGCCTTCCGCCACCAACAAACAGCCGTGGAGAATCGTGCAGGCGAATGGGGCGTATCATTTTTACGCTGCAATAGATACAGGAAAAAGCGGAGAAAACCCCGTGGTTATCCAGAGAGTAGACGTCGGCATCGGTGCAGTCCATTTTCATCTGACAGCACTGGAGAAGGATTTGTCCGGAAAATTTGAAAAGCTGGCGGATCCGAAAATTGCCGCTCCGGAGAATCTGCGGTATCTCTTCTCATGGATACCTGAAAAAAGATAAAAAGATAACCGGTTTTGGCTACACTCATGGCGACAGTACTTTTCTTTACATTTTTCTGATCCTGTCAAAGTAGTGTATGTACTGTAAAAAAGTAACCCCCTGCTATATAAAGAAATATACGGCAGCGGGGTATGTCATTTATACTGTAATTTTAAACAAAAAATCACCGCCATTTAGTGCGCGGTACTAGAATCGAACTAGTGACCCCAAGCGTGTCATGCTTGTACTCTAACCAACTGAGCTAATCGCGCACCAAATAGCGGTGAATGAAACTATCCTATAGAAAATTCCGTTTTTCGTCAATACTTCGTATGCCATACTTCATACGATTCGCAGTTTTAGACCGCCGGTATGTAATCCGCGGACAATTTTTATGCGGAATTTTTGTTCACTGTATCTATATTTGTTTTTTTACTTGTCGGATATACTCCGATTAACGGAGTGTAATGCACTTTTATGAAAGAAAAACTGCTGTTGGGAATATCCGGAAGTCCGAGAAAAGGGCGCAACACTGACAGGGCGCTGGAAGCTGCCATGACGGAAGCGGAGACAGTTCCCGGTATAAAAACTGAGATACTGTATTTGCGGGATTATCCGCATATTCATGATTGTATCGGCTGTTATGCCTGCTGCGGAGAAACCGCACACCGGGACGGCGGTATACACGCATGTCCGACGTTCGGCGACGACGATATGGGAAAAATTTATCCTGAGCTTGCGTCGTGCGCAGGTCTTATTCTTGCGTCTCCGGTATATTTCGGCACAGTCTCTGCGTTGATGAAGCGGTTTATGGACCGCACTGAAGGACTGCTCCGGTACGGGCAAAGCAAGTATCAGTACGCACTGCAGCATAAAATCGGCGGGGGTATTGCCGTAGGCGGTAACCGGAATGCCGGTGAAGAATGGACGATTCAGACTATGCATTATTTTTTCCTCATACACGATATGGTCGTTACGGGTTCGGGGGGTAAGCCGACCCCCGGATGTTATATCGGCGGCGGCGCGACGACATGGCCGAACGACAAAAAAAAGCAGAGTGCCGTGGAGGATGACGCGCTGGGACTGCAGAGCTGCAGAAATCTGGGGCGCAATATTGCGGAAACAGTAATGCGCATAGGCTGAGTGCGTATGAAAGAGATTGAAGCACTTTTTACCGTACCGTTCGACAGCGGATTTATCGGGCGTGTGAATGCTCTGGGGTATTGCGTATCGTTCATACCGGAGGAATCTTTGACTGCGGCGGATTTGAAATTTCCGTTTGAAGTGCTGGTCTGCTTTAATCCTTTTCAGGATAAACCCCGCGGTTGCTTTGATTCCGTGCGGTGGATACAGCTCGTAAGCAGGGCCGTATCGCATGTGCCGGAATATCTGCGGGAACGAAAATCGCTCAGAATCACCGATAACGAAGGTGCCACATCCATTCCGATTGCCGAATCTGTAATTTGTTATCTGCTTCAGATATTCCGGAAGACAAGGGCGTTTGACAGGAAACAGCGGAATTCGGTATGGGAACTCGATACGGACGTGCAGGAGATTTTCGGGAAAAAAATCGGGATTCTGGGAACGGGAAACATTGCGCAGGAAACTGCGAAACGGCTGAAAGTTTTTGGTGCCTCGGTGTCAGGGGTAAACAGGAGCGGACAAAATCCTTCTGCTTTCTTTGATGATGTTGCGGCGATAGGCGACGGTGAAGCTCTTCATTCGCTGTACGGAGCGTGCGACGTAATTATATCGACTTTACCGGAAACGGAAGAAACGTTTCATATGCTTAACGAAAGTGCATTTGCCGTGATGAAGAAGGAGGTTGTGCTGATTAACGTATCAAGAGGACATATTATTGATGAAAAAGCTCTGGTATATCGTCTGTCCCGGGGATTTTTCAGGGGAGTTGCGCTTGATGTGTTTGAAGAGGAACCTCTGCCCGGTTCGAGCCCGCTGTGGCATACGGACCGGGTTATTATCACTCCTCATAATGCCTTCTATTCGAATTTGTATCAGGACCGTATATCCGATGTGGTATATGAAAATTGCAGGCGTTATGCGGAAAAAAGAGCAGAAAACTGCTGAAGCTGGAGCGGGAGTCTGCTCCGGGCCGTTCACGGACTGCCGTCGACTGTGTTAGTATATATATGTACACGTAAAAAGAGAGAATGCTGAACACGGGAGGCTGGAAGTATACATGTATATTACACTGTCGAAGCTGCTTGCGGATCCGGTTATGAAGGATGTGCATGTGCTGACAATGAAGAATACTCTGGAAGACAGGATTGTCAGAAGCGTTCAGATTCTGGAAGGAGCTGATGCATGGCAGAGCGTCGGAAACGGCGAAATAGTTTTTCTTTCCGGGATTGGAATGGAATCACTCGAAACGGAGCTGATTACTTTCGTCCGGAAAATTGAAAAAAAGAACGCGTTTCTGGTTCTCCGTACCGGAAAATATATAGCGCAGGTTCCTGACTCGGTAATAGAAGTCTGCGGGGAATGTCAGGTGGTACTGCTTTCGCTCGACGCGGAAGTAAAAATGCAGCCTATTACAAGGAGAATATACGAGCTGCTGTTCGAAGAGGAAAACAGTCATCAGACTGTCGATGCTCTGATGAAAAGCCTGATAAAAGGAACGTATTCGGCCGAAGAAGCGGAAAAAATTTATCAGCTCGGATTTTCTCAGGAACAGTATCACATTGCGGTTGCTGTCTGCATCGATCACAGTTTCGACATCCGCGGGAAAACGGAACCGGGAAATTATGTCAGCACGCTTGCCGCAATACGCAATCAGCTTGCGGTTGTATTGAGAAGAAAGAAACAGGAACTTGTGTTTTCCACAATCGACAGCGGAATCATTTACGCGCTGATTGACAACCGCGATTCCTGCACCGACAGGAAATTTCTTATAAGTATTTTCCGCGGTCTGGAAAAATTCGTGAAGGAGTCTTTTCCCGATATTACCTGCAGTATGGGAATCGGTACGCCGTTTCTGCAGCTGGCGGGGTGTGAAAAAAGCGTGAAGGAAGCTGTGCGCACGCTGCAGATTGTGTACGTGTGCCGCAGGACGGACGCTATCCGCTGTTACGACGATATAGGGATTTACAGGCTGCTGTTTGAATTGCAGGACTGGGAGGAATTCGAACGTATCAGAGACGGAATTTTCGGAAGGCTTGTTACTCACGATACGGAAAAGAATGAGAATCTTCTGAAGACTCTTGAAACGTATCTGGAGTGCGACAGGAATATCGGTATAACTGCACAGAAAATGCTGGTGCACCGGAATACGCTGAAATACCGGTTGAATAAAATCGAGGAAATTCTTTTGTGTGATTTGTCCGACGTAAACACCTGCTTTAATCTTAGACTGGGTTTTAAAATAGATAAATTTCTGGAAAGCGAACGCATGCGATTTCAGTAATTTTTTGCATAGTAAATAGTAATAGGTATGGATAGGACGGGGTTAAAATAGTGACTGAACAGATTAACAAAAAGGAAATTGCGGAACTGACAAGAGAGCTCATAACTATACCGTCGGTCACGGGAACGGGCGATGTACGCAGAGCGTTTAAATTCGCGCAGGACTGGCTGAAAGAAAAGCGGATTGACGCGGAAATAGTCTGTCTTCACGGTGTCCAGAATTTAATCGCAGGAGTGGGGACGGAAAAAGGTTCCGGTCCGAATCTTTTGTGGGTATCCCATATGGATGTCGCTCCTGCAGGAAATTTTTTTGACTGGAGACATCCGCCGTTTTGCGGATACGAAGAGGGGGAATTCCTGTACGGACGCGGAGCGAGCGATGCGAAAAGCTGCGTTGCTTCCATGCTTATGGCGCTCGCGGAACTGAAAGCGGAGGAGCAGAATCTTCAGGGAAGAATCACGCTGATGCTTTCGGGAGTGGCCGAGAGCGGGAACGAGAACGGCATCGAAGGAATGCTTGAGGAATATGCCGGACGTTTCGACGCCGCAATCGTCGGTGAGGCGACTGACATGTGCATCGAAATTGCCCAGCGCGGGCTCAGGTGGATAGAGATACGGCTCCGCGGTATTGCCAGCCATGCGGGACGGCCTTCGCTCGGTTTGAACGCAATCGGTGAAGCGGGGAAAATTCTGAACGCGTTCAACGGATATGTGTTTCATCAGAGGAACGATCTTTTCGAATCAGGGGCGCAGCAGCCGAGCATTTCGGTCAACAAAATTCACGGCGGAACCCAGAATAATCTTGTCGCCGAAGAGTGCAGACTGATTGTCGACCGCAGGATGATTCCGGGAGAAACCGAACAGTCGGTTATGAATGAAATTGAAGGAATTGTCCGTTCTGTCGTCGATCCAAGATGCAGGGTTGAATACCGGATTCTCGGCAAAGGCTGGGATCCGTATATTCTCGACGAAAACGAGCTGATTGTGAGAGTGCTCAGAAACGCATACCGCGACGTGCTGAACACGGAACCGGTCATCAGGGGAAAAGGAACATGCACCGATGCGTCACGAATTTTCAAAAAAGGTATTCCCGTCGTGATGCTCGGTCCCGGGATTCCGTTCGAATCTCATATCAGCAACGAAAAAGTCAGCGTGGAACGAATCTGCCGGATGGTCGGAATTCTTGTTCATGCTTCAGAGATTTTCTTTTCGGAGCACTGAATTTACAAAAACAGGCAGATAATTTTGTACAGCGTGCATATATCAGCACTGTGTTTTTTATACTAGAATGCATGAGTGATAAACAACGAAGACGTTGGTTATTCCGGGAACGGAATGACTGACGTCTTTTTTTTGCGTGCGGAGGAACAAAGAATGAATTTTTCAAAACTGGTTCCGTATATATGGATGCTCGGAGACGGTCTGCTTACGACAATAAAGCTGACTGTTCTGTCTGCGGTATTCGGTTTTTTGATTGCAGTGATACTCGTTCTGATGGCGATTTCCAAAAAAAGCGTCCTCACGAAATTCGTGGAAGTATATTCTACGGGTATCAGGGCAATGCCGATGCTGCTGCAGTTGTTTATCGTATATTTTGCGTTTCCGCAGATTCTCGGGAATCTGTTCAACCTGTCCGCGTATTCGGCTGCAGTAATCGCGCTGTCGTTCAACGGTGCGGCTTATTATGCCGAAGTGATGCGCGGCGGAATAATTTCAATCGACAAAGGTCAGCAGGAGGCCGCAAAAGCGCTGGGAATAGGACGGGGAAGAATCCTTGCCGGTATTGTGTTTCCTCAGGCGATGAAAAGGATTCTTCCGTCCATGCTGAGCGAGTTTGTATTGCTGTTCAAGGAAACGGCGCTCGTATCTCAGATAGGCGTAAAGGATTTGTTCTACACGGGGACGACTATAGGGAAAAATACATATTCACTGTTCGAGCCATATATTGCTGTAGCAGTGATTTATTACGTGATTGTCATGCTTATGGCATATGGGACGTCGTTAATCGAAAAACGGCTCAGAATCAGCGATTGAAAAAGGTAGACAACAGTATGCAGAAGAACGATGAAATCATACAAATCAGCAATCTCGGTAAAAATTACGGTATGCTGGAAGTTTTTGACGGTATTTCGCTGAGCGTGAACAGAGGGGAAGTCGTTGCGGTTCTGGGACCGTCGGGTTCGGGCAAATCGACTATGTTAAGATGCATCAATCTGCTGGAAATACCCGACAGAGGAGAAATCATAGTGGACGGAAAAAGAATTACCGGTAAGCTCTCCAGAAAGGAAGTAAATGAACTTCGTACGAAAGTCGGTATGGTTTTCCAGCATTTTAACCTTTTTCCTCATATGACAGTTCTGCAGAATATCACCTACGCGCCGAGGAAAGTTCTGAAACAGTCGAATGCGGAAGCTGAGCGGAACGCCCGCAGACTGCTTGCGCAGGTGGGACTTGAAAGCAAGGCAGACACATATCCGAGTAAAATTTCCGGCGGACAGAAACAGCGTGTGGCCATTGCGCGCGCCCTCGCGATGAATCCCGACGTACTTCTGTTCGACGAACCGACTTCGGCACTCGACCCTGAAATGGTTAAGGAAGTGTTGAACGTCATCCGCAGTCTTGCCGATTCGGGAATTACGATGATGATTGTGACGCACGAGATAGGATTTGCGAAACAGGTTGCGGATAAAATCTGCTTTGTGGATCACGGACAGGGAACTGTGTATACGCCCGCGGAAGAATTCTTCAGCAACTGTAAATCGGAACGGGCGCGCAGATTTCTGGAACAGATTATGTAAAAACCTTTGCTCTGAAAGCGTACGTTTTCAGACGGGAATATTATTAACAAGGAGAAATGTATGAAGAACAGAATCGGACAGTTCACGCTGGCTGCGGCGGCAACAGTATTGCTCGCAGCCTGCAGCGGTAAGCAGGCAAAATCGGACAGTGCCGTATCCGCAGAGACTCAGGCACCGCAGTCCGTCGCAACGGCTTCTGCGGACAGTTCCGCGGCGGGCGGCGGTATTCCGTTAAAAGCCGACGGCTCGAAGCTGATGGCGGGCGTCGCGGTGAAAGTTGCAAGCGATACGTTCAAACCGTACCGGTTTCAGGATACGTCCGGAAAATGGACGGGTTACGATTTCGCCGTTCTTGACGCACTGTCGGACATACTCGGTTTCACCTACGAGTTCAACGAAATCGAATTCTCGGGCGTGGTAGCCTCCGTTTCGATGGGTAAAAGCACGCTTGCTCCTACACTGTGTGCGACTGCGGAACGGGAAAAGGTTCTCGATTTTACGGACCCGTATCATATTCCGAAACCGCTGTTTGCCGTGCTGAAAACTTCGGGATACTCGTCGTCCGGCGATCTGATGGGGAAAAAGGTTGTCGTCACGTTCGGAACAACATGGGAAACTATGCTCAGGGAAAAATTTACCGGCGGAACTATTACTGCAATGGATACGTTATCCTCCGCAGTAGCGGATGTAAAAACCGGACGTCAGGATGCGCTTTTCGGAGATTCTGTGCAGATTGCCCAGTATGCGAAAGAGAATGATTTGAAGACGATACCGTGGAACGTTGATTACCAGGTTCCTGCAGATAATTTCGGATTCAAGAAAGGCTCACCTTATGTAGACCCGTTCAACAAGGCGCTGAAATATCTGAAGAAAACGGGAAAGCTCGGAGAAATTCAGGCACAGTGGCTCGGACAGGACAGTGTAACGGACTGGAGTTCTGCGGCTGAATAACGGTTGACCGGGAAAAGAGAGGTACGCGCATGTCGCTGCATTTTGAGCGGTTGGGGAAATATTTTAATTATTACTGGGAAGGTCTCGGTATTACACTCACTATTACAGGCGTCACTCTGATTCTGAGTATTCTGGCCGCTGCAGTGATTCTGATTATGAGATTGTCGAGGTTCAGAATACTAAAAGCTGCAGCTGCCTTTTACATATCGTTTTTCAGGGGTGTGCCGGTAATTGTACAGCTGTTTATTGTGTACTTCGGCAGCGCGGCGATGACCGGAAACAAAATCGTTCTTTCCGCGACTGTGGCTTCAATCGTTACGTTTACGCTGAATACTTCAGCGTACCTCTCTGAAAACATACGGGGCGGAATTCTCGGAGTTGACCACGGTCAGTCGGAGGCTGCCAGCGCCCTGGGTATAGGCCGCAGCAGATGCATGCTGGCAATCATACTGCCGCAGGCGCTGCGTTCCGTAATGCCCGCGGTTGTTAATACGACGATTACGCTGCTGAAAAATTCCTCCATAATATCTCAGATAGGCGTGATGGATCTGATGCGCAGCGGCCAGGTGATTATGAATGTTACGTATCTTTCTTTTGAACCGCTGATTGTCGTGGCACTGTTCTACCTGACAATTATTTTGTTAATTACGTTTCTGGGAAAATATGCAGAAAAATATTTTAATCGCTCGGAAATATAGGTATAGGCAACTAGGAGATATGAATGATAATTGATCGAGAAAGTGCAGAAAAACTGACAACTGAACTGATTTCTTTCCCATCCGTGACAGGCCAGCCCGACGTACAGCGTTGTGCCGAATTTATCTGCGACTGGTTCAGCGCAGTCGGGATTCAGTCGAAGATTGTTTCCTTCAACGGTGTTCCGAATGTCGTCGCAACAATGGGAAAGAAGGGCGGAAAACGGCTGCTGCTGGACGGACATTTCGATGTAATGCCCCCGGGCGACATGAACGAATGGCATACCGACCCGTTTAATGCGGTGGAAAAAGACGGCTGGCTGTACGGCCGCGGATGTGCCGATATGAAAAGCGGCGTTGCAGCAGCCATGCTGGCCATGAAAAATCTGCAGGAGACGCAGACGGAACTGAACGGCGAACTTGTTTTTTACGGCATCGGCGACGAAGAAACGGGCAGCGTTCACGGTACGCTTGCGCTTCTTGCGGAATACGACCGCAGATTTGACGGCGCGATTGTCCCCGAACCGACCGATTTTTGCATTGAGCGCGCGCAGAGGGGACTGCGCTGGATTGAATTTCACGTGAAGGGAAAGGCGTGTCATGCGGGCCGGCCTCACGTCGGAAAAAACGCGGTCGAGCAGGCTTCCAAAGTTATTATCGCGCTGAAGAATATTCAGTATGACGTTTCAAATTCGCTGTTCGAAAAGGGACTGGAGAAACCGAGTCTTTCCGTCAACCTGATCAACGGAGGAATCCGGAACAATATCATTGCCGAGGATTGTACGTTCCTGATCGACAGGCGGCTCCTGCCGGGAGAGACGGTCGAAAATATCATGAATCAGGTCAGAGCGGCCGCGGAAAGCGTCATGGATGAAGGTTTTGCCTTCGACATGCATCTTGTCAACAACGGCTGGGATCCTTTTATAACCGACGGGAATGATCCCGTTGTACAGACGCTTGTCGATGCATACAAGGATGTTGCCGGGCACGCACCCGTTGTACGGGGAAAGGGCGGCTGTACGGACGCTTCTCATATATCGAATGCCGGCATACCGGTAGTAATTCTCGGGCCGGGCAGCGCCGACGAATCGCATACCGCGAATGAGAAAACAAATACAGACAGAATCGCAATGACCGCGGAAATTATTAAAAAAGCAGCAGCCGTGTATCTGTCATAAGGAGTATAAAATGCTGAAAGACGAATTACCGAAAATCGTGACAGGTTCCGTCCCGGGACCTGAATGCAAAAAAGTTCTAGAGAGAAGAAAGAATGCAATTCCTTCCGCTATCGGAAACAATTATCCGTGCGTCATAAAGCGTGGTGCGGGTGCCGTGTTTGAAGATCTCGACGGCAACATTTTTCTCGACTGGGTCGGCGGCGTCGGCGTGCTGAACATCGGATACAGCCATCCCGAGGTTGTGGCTGCGGTAAAAGCGCAGGCAGATAATTATTTTCACGCAATGATGAATATTGTCACCCATGAAGGCTATATAGCGCTTGCGGAAAAACTTAACGAAATTACACCTGTGCGGGGAGAAAAGAAAAAAACTTTCTTCGCGAACAGCGGTGCCGAAGCTGACGAGAATGCCGTAAAAGTGGCGAAAGCTTTTACGAAACGGCCGAATATCATCGTATTTTCCGGTGCGTTTCACGGAAGAACTTCTCTTACCATGGCGATGACATCGAAGAAATGTTACGCGCAGGGCATGGGACCGTTCCCGTCGGGCATCTGCAGAGCGGAGTTTCCGAATATGTACCGGAAACCTGCCGGAATGACCGACGAGGAAGCCGTCGCGTATTATATAGGAAAACTTGAAGAAGTATTCGATTCAGGTTCTCCTGCGGAATACGTAGCGGCGATTGTCGTGGAACCGATTCAGGGCGAAGGCGGATTTCTGCCCGCACCGATTGAATGGGTCAAGGCTGTCCGCGCAATCTGCGACAAATACGGCATCATGCTCGTTGCGGACGAAGTCCAGTGCGGATTCTGCCGATCCGGAAAAATGTTCGCTTCAGGATACTGGAAGGATGCGGGCTGTGAACCCGATATCATAGCATCCGCAAAATCAATTGCGGGCGGCATTCCTATTTCCGCGATTATAGCCCGCGAGGAAATCATGGAATCGGTGCGGCCCGGAGTAATCGGCGGCACGTTCGGAGGAAATGCGCTTGCCTGCGCGTCTGCTCTGAAAATCATCGAAATAATGGAACGGGATAAATTCGACGAGCGGGCTCTGGCCCTCGGTAAAAAGTGCATGGAGCGTTTCGAAACATTCAAAAAATACGGCGTCGTCGGGGACGTCCGCGGCATGGGAGCTATGATAGGCGTGGAATTTGTTAAGAATACGTCGACAAAAGAACCGTATCCTGAACTCGTGACTGCAATTGTCAGAGAAGCCGCCCGCCACGGTCTTATTATGGAAAATGCCGGAACGTATCTGAACGTAATACGAATGCTTTGTCCGCTTGTAGTCACCGACGAACAGATGGAAAAGGGATTTGAAATATTCGAGCAGGCAATCAAAACGTCGCTTGAATCGTTGAAATAGCGGAAGGGGGAGCAGCGGGAATGTCTGCGGAGCACAGAATGAAAAAGGAAATTCAGAATATGTATTTGTCTCCGATACGCGACATCAGTTTTCGTGCTTCGCAGCTTGCCTCCCGGGGACTGCCGGTCGTATCGTTCGGAGCGGGAGATACCGTATTCGATACGCCGGAACCGGTAAAGCAGGCCGCCGTAAAAGCGATAACGGAAAACCGGAGTCATTATGAAACGATACAGGGTAATTCCGAACTTCGGCAGAAAATTGCGGCGCGGTACAGGAGAAATTACGGTCTCGAGTACGGAGAAGACGAAATACTTATAACGGCGGCAGGTACGGAAAGTATATTCGACGCTTTTCTCGCACTGATTTCTCCCGGCGACGAAGTCATCGTCGTTTCGCCCGCTTTCATCAATTACGAAAACTGCATTACCCTTGCCGGCGGAAAAACGGTGTTTGCACCGGTACGGGAATCCGACGGATTTGAACCTGATGCGGACATGATTGAATCCCTGATTACTGCAAAAACACGTATGCTTGTTATTAATAATCCGTGCAATCCGACCGGGGCTGTATTTTCGGAAGAATGTGTAAAACGTCTGGCCGATTTGGCGGTAAAATATGATCTTCTCGTCTTTTCCGACGAAGTATACGACGGAATCATTTACGACGGATTCCCGTATACTCCCATTGCGTCTTTGCCGGGAATGAAGGAACGGACAATCATAGCAAACAGTTTTTCGAAACTGCTTGCCATGACAGGATGGCGGATCGGGTATCTGGCTGCATGCGGCGGTATTATGGAATCTCTGTTCAAAGTTCATCATTACAGCACAGCCTGTCAGCCCACATTTATTCAGGATGCGCTGGCAGAAACAATCGACCTTCCCGAAGTGGACGACGCGCTCAAACGTATGTTGCGCATTATGGATAAGAACCGCAATCGTGTGACGCAGTGGTTAAAGACGCATTCCAGTCTGAGTGCAGTAGAGCCTAAAGGCGCGTTTTATTATTTCATCAGAGTATCAGACTGTAATATGTCGGGAAGAACGTTCGCTTCGCGCCTGCTCGAGGAAAAGTATGTCGCAGTCATTCCCGGGGAAGGGCTTGGAAAAGATTTTTCAGATTACATTCGTTTATCCTATGCGGTAGACGAGGAAACACTTGAAGAGGGTCTTTCCAGAATAGACTGTTTTCTGGATGAAATCGTACGGTAACTGTTTTATCAGGGAGTATCTTTATGGATAAAATGCCTGTTATTTTGACGTTCGACGTTGATGTGGAACTTATCTGGAGAGCGAGGGATCCTGACGGTTTCAGGAATCCCGTAACGAAATCGTTGAGCCAGTACGAAATCACTTCCGGCGTTCCCCGGATTCTGAGAATCCTCAAAAAGTATGGGAATGTGCCTGCAAGTTTTTTTGTACCGGGAGAAATTGCCGAAGAGTATCCTGACATCGTGAAACTGATTGACAGCAGCGGATTCGAAATCGGCAATCACGGATATTCCCATATTTATCCTGCGAAACTTCCCTCGGAGGCGGCAGAACGGGATGAATATGAAAAGTCCAACCGTATTCTTGAAAAACTGACCGGCAAAGTACCGAGAGGATACCGGTCTCCGGCATGGGAATTCAGCGATTATACGCTGGATATTATAGAAGATATGGGATTCGAATTCGACAGCAACATGATGGGAAGCGACTGCATCGAATATCTTCACGTCGGGGAGCGGAAATCGAAAATTGTGGAAATACCGATCGCGTGGGTGCTCGACGATGCAGCCTACTGGCTGTACAGCGGCAGAACGCAGGGGAAATGCATGCAGCCGATTGATTCCGTCCAGAATTACTGGATAAAAACTTTCGACGTACTGTATGACGAATTTCTTGAGGAAAAAAAGAAAGGAGGTGATTCCGACAAAGCATTCGTGCTGACTTGTCATCCGCAGATTATCGGCAGACCGGCGAATTCGACAGTACTCGACAGTCTTCTGCGCCATATCTGTGAGCATTCCGAAATCGAGTTTATGTCGCTCAGCACGGTAACGGGGAAATTCAGGGAGGAACACGAATAACGGCTGAATGTAATGGAAATCGGACAATGAGAGATATCCGCATTAAAAAGTAATTATTAATTATCAAGGAGAATCTTGTTATGAGAGAAGGAAAACAAACATTTGCCGCTGGCTTAAAAGCGCAGTTTTCTACGAAGTCTCTGGTGCTTATTCCGATTGCGGTTGGTATCAATCTGATCGGCGGAACGCTGTGCTCCACGTTAAAACTTCCGCTGTTTATGGACATGATAGGAACGATTCTTTCTGCCTGTCTCGCAGGTCCCTGGGTTGCAGCTCTTGTCGGTTTACTGACGAATATATTCCTTGCCCTCGTATCCAATCCGATTTATCTGCCGTATTCTCTGGTGAGTATTGCCTGCGGTCTCGTTACCGGATATATGGTGAAAGCCGGTTTATTTAAAAGAATCTGGGGCGTTATACTCACCTGGCTTGCCTGTACGCTGGTCTCCGTTATTACGTCGTCGACAATAACTGTCTGCATATTCGGCGGAGCGACGGGGCTCACCGGCACGTCCGTGTTGACGGCAACACTTATCGCAGCGTCAAAAAAAATCGTTCAGTCGGTTGTGGCTTCCTCGTTCATTGAGAATTTAATCGACAGGGGAATTGCATTCCTCATTGCGTATATTCTGCTTAAAAAAATACCGAGGCGGTTCCTGAGCCAGTATACGGTTGAAGCGAATTTCGACGACGAGGATGATGACGAATAATAAATAATCCTGCCGCCGGTATTCGGGCGGCGGATACTTTTTGTAAGAGGTTCATATGGCGAAGACACAAACGTACATCCCAAAAGATACACCGATAGAGCGTATAAATCCGATGATTAAGATATATGCCGTTTTCTGCTTCGGTCTCAGTGCCCTGATTTTTCCGGGATATCTGCTCGGATTCGGCATAGTTGTTTTTTTTCTTTTCGTTGCCCGTGCGGCAAAAATTCTGAAACCCCTTGTGAAAATAGTGTTCGGTTTCGGTATTCCGATTACGATTATGCTGCTGTTTATTCAGGGATGCTACAGTTCAAAAAACGTGACGTTTATTGCCGATCTCGGATTTGCAAAACTCGGGCAGGAAGGCGTTAATTACGCCCTGAAAATTGTTTCGACTCTGCTCGTTTTTCTTGCGGGATTTTATATCATGAACGTTACGACGTATACGGGCAGACTTGTCGCCGCATTGACCGGTACCGGAATGAATCCGAAGGTCGGATATCTCATTCTTTCCAGCCTCAATGTCGTCCCGCAGATGCAGCGGAAGATGAGCATTATTCAGGAAGCACAGAATGCCCGCGGCGTCGAAGTAAGCGGAAATATCTTTTCCCGCATCAAAGCCTACATTCCGCTGCTCGGCCCTGTTGTGTTGTCCTCCCTGACCGATGCCCAGGAACGCGGGATGACGCTTGAGACGAGAGGTTTCGGAATCGTCGGAGTAAAGCAGACGAGCTATATCGAAGTGAAATACACAAAGACCGACAGGATAATCAAGTGGCTTGATATTTTATTTTTGGCAGTGATTATTATACTGACCGTACTGATAAAGCTCGGCATAGTACAGGGAGTGCGCCATGGGTAAGCCGGTAGTCGAAGTTGTTAATTTGAGTTTCCGTTACCGGGATGCGCCGGATAAGAGAAAAGCGCTTGATACTATTAATTTTGACGTCGGTGAAGGGGAATTTTTCTGCATTATCGGTCCGAACGGCTCGGGTAAATCTACGCTGTGCAACTCGCTTGTCGGTTTAATTCCTCATTATTTTACCGGAAAAATGAAGGGCTCCGTAAAAATTCACGGGACGGACACCGGAACAAGTTCCATAGCTGATTTATCGACGCAGATAGGACTTGTATTCCAGAATCCCTTCAATCAGCTTTCGTATACAGCAGGATCCGTCGCAGAGGAGCTGGCGTACGGGCTCGGCAACCGCGGTATTCCCCGGGAAAAAATGATGGAAAAGGTTGAATATGTCGCAAAACTTATGCGCATCGACCACATTATGAACAAGAATCCCCTTGAATTGTCCGGCGGACAGGTTCAGAGAGTCGCCTTCGGTTCTGCGTTCATTATGGAACCGAGCATTCTTGTTCTTGACGAGTGCACGACGCAGCTCGATCCGCTTGGAAGCGAGGAAATTTTCGATATTGTGAAGGAACTGAATAAAACCGGCATCACCGTAATTATGGTCGATCACGACATGGAGCGTGTCGCGCGCTGCGCCGACAGGATTATGGTATTGGATGGCGGAAAGGTCTCCGCAGTCGATACTCCGGAAAAGATTTTCGGCAGTCCCGATAGTACGTCACATAACATTTGTGCGCCCGATTACGTTTCCGTATGCCAGGCACTGAAGGACGACGGTTGTTATTCCGGACGTTTTGAGGTGAAGGAAGAACCGACGATTGCGGCAGTAAGGGAGGCTCTGAAAAAATGACAATAGAACTGCAGAATCTCGGACACGTGTATCCGACGGGCGACAAAGCCCTGAACAATATTAATTTATCGATTTCGGGAACGGAACCGGTTGCCGTCATCGGACAGAACGGTTCGGGAAAAACGACTCTTGTAAAGCACTTCAATGGAATTCTGCGGCCGACGACGGGACATGTTTTTATAAATGGAGAAGATGTTAATAATCGTTCGACGGCAAAATGGTCGAAAGACGTCGGGTATGTATTTCAGAATCCCGATGATCAGCTTTTTCTTGAAACCGTCCGTAAAGAATTTGAATTCGGACCTGCGAGGATAGGTATGCCGCCCGAGAAAATCAGCGCACAGCTTTCGTTCGTCGCGAAACTCTGCGGCCTTGAAGGTAAACTCGATATCCATCCGTTCGATCTCGCTGCGACAGACAAAAAATTCTGCACGATTGGCGCGGTTCTTATGATGGACCCGCAGATAGTTATTTTTGATGAACCGACGTGCGGACAGGACGTTGAGGGGAACAGGAGGTTGTGTTATATTATAAAAACGCTCGAATCACGCGGGAAATTATGCATAACAATTTCACATGATATGAAATTTGTCGCGGGAAATTTTAAACGCGTTATAGTCATGTGCAACGGGAATGTCCTGCTCGACGGCGACCTCAAACACGTGTTTGCCGAAGTTGAAACTCTGAGAAAGAGTTTTGTTTCGCCTCCGCCGATTACCAGAGTCGCATACGGAGCGGGCCTGAATGAAACGGTTTTTACAGTGGATGAATTCATGAAAGTCTTCAGAGCAAGAAAGGAAAATAATAATTGAACGGGAGCGATGATAAAATGAAAAAGGTGATACTCGACTGTGATCCGGGACACGACGACGCATTCGGAATATTGCTTGCGCTGCAGCATCTTGATGTATTGGGAATAACCACGATAGGCGGAAACTGTACGCTTGAAAACGTAACGCGGAATGCATTAAAGGTGCTCGAAGTCCTCGAGCGGCCCGACGTTCCCGTTTATGCCGGTCATGAGGGACCGCTTGTTGCGCCTCTTGTCACAGCTCCTCAGTTTCACGGAAAAACCGGCATGGACGGCCCTGTCCTGCCCGAACCGAAAATAAAAGCGCAGGGGAAACACGCAGTCGATTTCATTGTCGACACAGTGATGCATACTGACGATGTTACTATTATTGCGACGGGACCGCTTACGAACATCGCTTCGGCGCTGAACAGGGAACCCCGGATTGCGGAACGCATAAAAGAAATCAGTATTATGGGCGGCTCGGTCACGTTCGGCAACTGGACACCTGTAGCCGAGTTCAATATCGTCGTTGATCCTGAAGCGGCATACAAAGTGTTCAATTCCGGCGTTCACATTAAGATGTCCGGAATCAACCTGACCCGTCAGTGCTGCCTTACATACGGACACGTGCAGAAATTCCGCGAAATAGGAACAAAAGCGGCAGTTTTTGCGGCTGAGCTTACGGAATTCTTTATCGGCACCACAAAAGAGAGCGCATCGCTGTCGGGCGCGAATATGCACGATGCCTGCGCCGTTGCATGGGTTATTGATCCGTCGCTGATACGCAGTGCCGAAATGAGAATCGATATAGAATTGAAGGGAGAATACACGCGTGGAATGACAGTCTGCGACTGCAGGCATTTACGCGGTACCGATCCCGCTGTCGATTTGTGCCGGATTCCGACAATGCCCGTGCGAGGAAGGCGGCCCAATGCGGAGGCCGGACTTGAACTTGATTTTCCCCGGTTTCTGGAACTTTTATACGGAACACTGAAACAATACAACTGAATAATAAGTATCTTCTGTTCCTCCGGATATGGCGTTAAATAACCGGATGGTGTATTATTATCTCATGAATATTCACAACAAAACGATTGTAACGTTCGGAGAGATTATGCTCCGTCTCCGGTCTCCGGCCCGTGAGTTGTTGTTTCAGTCGCCGGTGCTCGAAGCTGTATTCGGCGGAAGTGAAGCGAATGTTGCGGTATCAATTGCAGTGCTTGGCGGGCGTTCTGTATATGTAACGGCTCTTCCGTCCAATGCGATGGGAGATGCAGCCGTACGAACGCTGCGCTCGTACGGTGTCGACGTCAGAGCGTACCGTACCGAAGGCAGGATGGGTATTTATTATCTTGAAAGCGGTGCTTGTCAGAGGCCTTCGCAGGTCATCTACGACCGCGACGGCAGCTGCTTTGCAGTATCGGAACCGGGCAAATACGACTGGGATGCTCTTTTTGCGGATGCCGGCTGGTTTCATCTTTCCGGCATTACGCCCGCCGTCTCGCAGTGCGCGTGCGACTGTGCGTTTGCAGCGGTGAGCGCCGCAGCAAAAAGCGGGGCGGTCGTTTCTCTCGATTTGAATTACCGCAGCAAACTGTGGCGGTACGGAAAATCAGCGCTCGACGTAATCCGCGGACTTGCCCGGAGTGCGGACGTGCTCATGGCAAACGAAGAGGATATACAGGACTGTCTCGGCATCAGTCTTAACGACCGGCTGCATCCTGACGAGGCGTACAGGGAGCTGTGCGGTAAAGTGAAGGAACAGTTTCCGAATGTGCGCATTGTCGCGGTAACGCTCCGCGGCAGTTATTCAGCCGACAGAAACGGATGGTCCGCCGTGCTTTCGGGAGAAAACGGATATTATCAGTCCCGGCAGTATGATATAGAAAATATTGTCGAACGTGTCGGCGCGGGCGACTCGTTTGCCGCGGCGCTCATCTGCGCGCTTACGGAAAAAAATGACGAACGGCAGGCGCTCGAATTTGCGGCGGCCGCATCATGCCTCAAGCATTCAATAGCGGGTGATTTTAATTTAGCGACAAAAGAACAGGTGTGCGCCCTTATGAACGGAAACGGTACCGGCCGGATACAGCGATAAATGACGGCTGCACGTCCGTCTGCCGCGATTTATTGATATGCATTTTTCCGGAGAACAATACGTATGGCAAAAAATCCGAATCTTTCGAGCCTGATCGACAAGGCTGTTTTTGATTACAGCATGATTGAAGACGGCGACCGGATTCTCGTAGGTGCGTCGGGAGGGAAGGATTCTACTGCGCTTATCGAATATTTTTCGCAGCGGGTGAAACGTCCTCACTGCAATTTCACGTACAAAGCTCTCACCGTGCAGAGCGATTTCGCACCGCCGCTTCCTGCCGGCATTACCGCGCTTTTCCATACGTGGAACGTGCCGCATGAAACGGTCCGTGCCGGCGTGCTTGCGCGTCTCAAGCCGGGCAGAAAGATGAACTGCTGGTGGTGTTCGACGCAGCGCCGCACCGAACTGCTGAATTACGCGGTCGCGAACGGATACAACAAACTTGCACTCGGCCATCATCTCGACGACATTCTTGAAACGCTGCTTATGAACATGCTCGGTAAGGGAGAGCTTTCGACAATGCCGCCGAAACTTACGTACGACGAATATCCGGTGACGATTCTGCGCCCGCTCTGCTATGTGAGCGTCGATACGCTCATAGAGCACGCGAAGCGGGAGGGATATTACGGATGGACGTGTACCTGCTCATATCAGAATAATTCCGGGCGTAAAGAAGCGCACAGGCTGCTGCAGAATCTTACCGGCGGCGAAAATGCAAAGAAAGAACGGCTTTTTGATTCGCTGCGGAACATACAGACACGATATCTCCCGTAAAATTGAACATGTTTGTGATATCTGATTATAAGTTGTGTAAATATTCCTGATGAAGTATAATCGGAAAATATGAATGAAGTTAAGAAAACAGCCGTTCTTGCACTGTGCGTTTTGTCCTCCGTTCTTGTTTCATGCGCTTCAGTAAAATCGGCTGCGCTCAATTCTGCATCTACTGCGCTTTCCGGCGCTGACAAAAAGGGAATTCCGGTAAAAAAAGATATATCCGATTCAGATTCCATGCTTGCTCTTACGGGAGAAAGCGATGTGACGCTCGTAAGCGATTTTTTTCCGACTGCGCTTGAACTGTATGAGATTATGCATCGGACGAATCCGAATCATCTCGGGCTTACTGCGATGACCGGCTCGCTCAACGTCATGTATGCGAACGCGTTCATCCAGACGCCCGCGGAGGAGCTCACGAACGCTGAATTCGACAGGCAGCAGGCGGAATACGAGCGGGCGAAACTGCATTATCTGCGCGGCCGCGGTTACTGTCTCGATGCGCTTGACGGCCGGCATAAGGGATTCAAAGCGGCCGTACTCGGAACCGATCCGTCCGCTGCTGATACCGCGATCGCAGCGCTCGATAAAAAGGATGTGAATACGGCATACTGGGCATGCGCGGGCTGGCTCGGTGCGTTCAGTCTCGATCCGCTTAATCCTGATATGCTCGGCAGTCTTCATTCGCCCGCTGCGATCCTCGAAAAGGTTGCTGCGCTTGATCCTGATTACGGCGGCGGCGCCGCATGGGATATTCTGTGCAACTTTTACGTGAGCGCGCCGGCAGATTTCGGCGGAAATTATGAACGCGGTATATACTGCTACGAACAGGCGCTCCGCGCTTCCGGCGGAAAAACGCCGGGACCGTACGTTACCTACGCCGAGTCGGTCTGCATACCGTCCGGAGATGAAGCAGGATTCGTGGAAGCTTTGAATAAAGCTCTCGCCGTCAATCCCGACGACAATCCGTCTTCGCGGCTTATGACGACAATCAGCCAGCGAAGGGCCCGGAGACTGCTTGAACACAAATCGGATTATTTCCTGCACTGGTGATTTTATTAATTAATAAGGAAGTCTGAAATGAAAAATCGTATACGTGTTAGTTTACTGATTCTTGCCTGTGCGGCGCCGATGCTTTCCGCTCAGGCAGTCAGAACGCTTAAAATAGCAACTATCGCACCGACCCGCTCCGTGTGGGACATAGAGGAACGCAGGCTTGCGCAGGACTGGGCAAAATGCACGAACGGCGAAGTGCAGATACAGTTCATGGGAACGAACGCCATGGGCGGCGAGTCGGGAGTGATTCAGAAGCTGAATTCCGTCCGCCCGGGACAGAAAGCTCCGATCGACGGCGCCATTTTCTCGAACATCGGTATCGCGGATCTTGCGCCGGAAACCCATTTTCTTACGCTCGCCGTTCCGTTTATGTTCCGCAGTCAGGAAGAAGTCGATTTCGTGCTTGAATCGATGCAGCCGCGGTTTCAGAAAGCAATTTCCGCAAAAGGATACGTAATCATCGGCTGGTTCAACGTCGGCTGGGCATATTTTTATACAAAAAAGCCGGTGCATGATCCCGCCGATTTAAAAACGCAGAAACTTTCTGTCGCGGGAGTCGGCCTTCCGCAGCTGAGCGACGCTTTCAAAGCGGC
This sequence comes from Treponema sp. UBA4873, assembly GCA_002399405.1. GTDB lineage: Bacteria > Spirochaetota > Spirochaetia > Treponematales > Treponemataceae > Treponema_D. Next base: position 28,689 of record DHDP01000007.1, read on the forward strand.
AGGATTCCGCACGGAGGATGTGCCGCCCGACAAGCTGCTTCAGAGCATGAAGACGCCGGGAGGAGTAGAGGGTTTCTATACGATTCCCATGTATGCATATGCGGGACAGTACTACAAATCGCTGCCGTATATTCTTGATGCGCCCATCTGCCCGGTAATGGCGGCATTCGTCATCTCGGAGAAATCTTGGAGCGAAATCCCCGGTCAATACAAGGCCGCGATGATGGAAGCGGTGAAAAAAGCGGAGAAAAATTTCACTTCAGCGCAGCGTTCTTCCGACAGCGAATATATCAACCGCTGCGTGGAAGGCGGATGTACGCTCGTTACGCTTACACCCGCGGAACGGACTGTTATGGAAGACACGCTGGTCAGCGATGCGGCCGCGATGATAAAGACGGGGCTTTTTGATCAGACATTATACGACGACGTGCAGGCGCTGCTTCAGAAATCCCGGAGTAAAAAATGATCCGCCGGATAGAAAACGCTGCTGCCGTTGTCCTTATAGGATTACTTGCCGCTCTGCCGCTTGTTTTCAAGCTGCTGCAGGAAGTATGCCGGATACAGGTGCTCGGTTCCGACATCGCAGTTCTTCATTTTGTGTTTCTTTTTTCGTGTGTCGCGGGGCTTATCACGTGGCGCGAAAACCGTCATCTGAGTCTTGCGTCGCTGACTGAGCAGCTTCCTGCAAAGGTCCGCCGGCCGGTCGAGTTTGCGAAAACTGTCGTTACCTGCTGTGTGCTCACGTCGCTTTTCATCGACTCGTTCTGCCAGTTCGTGAATCCGATGCAGTTTACGGCGTCTTTCTGGGGAATGAGCACGAGACTGTATTTCGCGTTTCTTCCGCTGTGTTATTTCGGCATCATCTGCACGGCGGCAGTTCGGAGGAAGAACATTGCGGCTTCCCTTTCCGGTATTGTGCTTGGTCTTATTATTTCGATGGGGCCGCTTACCGGTATTTTGTACTACGCAGCGGGCATGGAAAACCTGCCGCATCTTTATGCGCTCAACGATGCGTGGATATCGTTTTCGCACGCAGCGGTGCTGCCTCTCATTGTGATTCTCGTCGTATTCGCGTTTCTGGGCGTGCCGCTGTTTCTTGTGCTCGGCGGCATTGCGTATATTGTTTTTTCCCAGAGCGGCGGATATGTCGACGTCATCCCGCTCGAAACGTACCGCATCCTCACCGACCGCAATATTGCGGCGATTCCTCTCTTTACGATAGCCGGATACATTCTCGCAAAGAGCAGTGCGGGGCAGCGGTATGTCGCCGTCTTCAAGTCCATGTTCGGGTGGTTCCGCGGCGGTACGGTCGTCGCGGCAGTCGTCGTTACGACGTTCTTCAGCACGTTCACCGGCGTATCAGGCGTAACGATTCTTGCGCTCGGTTCGCTGCTTTCCGTCGTCCTTACCGGTTCCGGTTACTCGAAGGATAACGCCGAATCCCTCGTTACCGCTTCCGGCGCAGTCGGCCTGCTGTTTCCGCCGAGCGCCGCAATCATCATGTATGCGACGGTAAATTATTTTTCGGTCGACGTGTTCGACCTGTTCAAAGGAGCACTTATTCCGGGCTGTATCATGGCCGCGGCGATGATAGCGACGGGAACAGTGCTCGACAAGAAAATGTCCCGTCCCAAATTTTCGTGGCGGGAAATCGGAAACGCACTCATACACTGCATCCCGGAGTTGCTCCTGCCCGTTTTTATCAGTCTGTTTTATTTCAAAGGCATATTTGATTTATTCGAGGTTGCGGCCTTTGCCGTCGTCTATGCGTTTATTCTTACGACCGCAGTGCGCCGAGATTTTTCGCCCGGAGAATCATACAGGGTGATTTCCGACAGCGTACCTGTGTCGGGCGGAGTTCTGTTCATACTCGGAGCCGCGTCGGGCATTTCGTATTTTATGCTCGATGCGAATATCCCCGCTCTGCTTACCGGATTCATCACTGAATACGTGACGAACCCGTATGTGTTTCTTATCCTCATGAATATCGTGCTGCTCGTTGTCGGCTGCCTCATGGACATGTTCTCCGCAATACTGATAGTTTCGCCGCTTCTTCTTCCGCTTGCCGAATCGTTCGGTATACCGGCAGTTCAGGCAGCCGTAATATTCCTTATGAATCTTTCAATCGGATTTCTCACGCCGCCCGTAGGCATGGACCTGTTCATCGCTTCGTACACGTTTGAAAAGCCGATACCGAAAGTGATAAAAGGCATACTGCCGTTTATCGCCGTACAGTTCGCAGTGCTCATGCTCATCACATATGTGCCCTGGTTCACGACCGTATTAATAAAATAGGTAGACGTACGGTAGATATATGCTGATTTTTTCTGCTTAGCAGAAGAGATTTAACTTAGTTACCTTGTACAGAAAAACAGTTCGCTTCCGCGAAAAAAAAGCCCGCAGGCTCCGGCTCGCCAGAATAGGCGAGAGTCGCCTGAGGGCTTTTCTTTCGCTCCGCGGACTGTTTTTCTGTATGAGGTACCTTAAGTAAAATCTTTTCTGATAAACAGGTGTATTTCGTGTCATATTTACCGTACCTTTTTTCGTCCCGTAAACGCCGGTAAATATTTCAGACGTACCGGTTTTCAGAAATGTTTTATCCGTTCCGGCATATACAGAAAAGCAGGGAGCGTAGATGAAAAAAATCCGCGTGCGACTCTCGCCTATTCTGGCGAGCCGGAACACGTGGATTTTTTTCAGCGTAAGCGGACTGCTTTTCCGTATGAGGTACCTTAAGTAAAATCTTTTCTGATAAACAGGTGTACTCCGTGTTATATTTACCGTACGTATTTTTTACTTTGAGAATGCCCTCCTGAGATTCTCAGAAAACGGGGGGCCTACTATGCCGTTTTCGGTAATGAAGCCCGTTATAAGCTCGTGGGGCGTTACGTCGAACGCCGGATTGCGTACATGCACGCCTTCCGGGCCTGTGCGCCGTTCACCGAAGAAGAGCACTTCGTCGGCGTTGCGCTCCTCGATCGGAATGCCGTCGCCTGTTGCGGTATTCATGTCGAACGTGGAGGAAGGACACGCGATGTAGAAAGGAATATGAAAATGATCCGCAAGAATCGCGACACCCATCGTTCCGATTTTATTCGCCGTGTCGCCATTCGCAGCGACGCGGTCTGTTCCCGTTATTACAAGGTTCACGAATCCTTTACTCATCATGAACGCAGCCATGTCGTCGCAGATGAGCGTTACGTCGAGACCGGCCTGCTGCAGTTCCCAGCTTGTCAGACGCGCACCCTGAAGCAGCGGACGCGTCTCGTCGGCGTATACCTTGAACCTCCGGCCTTCGCCGAATGCCGTGTACATGGGAGCTGTCGCCGTCCCTATCCCCGTAGAGCAGAGCGCGCCCGCGTTGCAGTGTGTAAGAACGCCCGTGCCGTCCCTGATAAGTGATTTGCCGCTTTCCCCGATGCGGCGGCACAAATCAATATCTTCCCGGTGTATTGCGACGGCTTCCTTTTCAAGTTCAGCCCATATCTCGTCCGATTTCCTGTTTCCGACCGATTCCGCTTTTCTAACCATGCGGGTAAGCCCCCAGCTCAGGTTGACTGCGGTCGGTCGCGACGAATTCAGATACGCCGCTTCTTTTTTCATTTCGTCTATAAAGGCACCTGCGGGCAGCGACTGTTTGTCCCGCATGCCGAGCAGTATTCCGTACGCGCCGGCGACGCCCAGTGCGGGTGCGCCTCTCACACGGAGCTGCCTGATTGCATCCCACACCTGCCGGATATCAGTCTGTTTCTCATATACTACTTCGACCGGAAGTTTTGTCTGGTCAAGGAACGTAAGCGTACCGTCTTTCCATGAAATTGTCTGAACCATGTCGCTGTATCTCCTCGTAAAAGGGCCGGCGGAGTTTGTCCGCCTGCATATTTTTCCACAGTATACCCTGAACTGTTCATAAAAGGAATAGTTCGCACAGCTGCAGAAAAAATTTGACAAATCTCGAAAAGGCTGTGTATAATACTGATATGAGCAACCGGTTGCGCAACACAGGCCGTATAACAATGGATGACATAGCGTCAAAACTCGGCCTGTCGAAAACTACAGTCTCCCGTGCCATTTCAGGCAAAGGCCGCATATGCCAGGATACGCGGGACAGAATTCTTGCATGCATCAGGGAAAACGGGTATCAGCCGAACCAGATGGCCCGCGCGCTTGCTGCGTCAAGAACGTACAACATCGCCATCGTCATACCGGATGAGAAGTCGGGCGGCGAGGCGCAGTTTTTCTCCGATTGTCTTGTGGGCATAACGAAAGCCGCAGTCAGCCACGATTACGACACTGTCCTTGTCGTTGTTCCCGACGACGATATGTCGGGACTCGAGCGGCTCGTACGGAACAGCAAGGCGGACGGTGTCGTTGTTACGCGTATGAACGAACAGGACAGAATCATACCGTTTTTGAAGAGCAGAAAACTGCCGTTCGTGCTGATAGGCACGAATACGAACGGAGACATTCTGCAGATAGATTCGAATCAGCAGGAAGGATGCAGGGAGCTGACGAAACATATGCTGGATGCGGGATGCAGAAGAATCGCGCTTCTCGCAGGAAACAGGGGACACATCGTCGACATGATGCGTTATGAAGGCTATAAGGCCGCTTTCGAGGAATCCGGGCTCCACTCCGATGAGCATCTGGTGTTCTGGAATGCGCAGCAGAACTGTGCCGCTGCGGTGAACGCGGCACTTGAAGCGCATGCCGACTGCATCGTCTGCATGGACGACATGATATGCATAGGTGCGGTGGATTATCTGACTGTCGTTCCCGTCCGTATTCCCGACGAGCTTCAGGTTGTGTCGTTCTACGACAGCGCCGCACTTTCGTCGGGAAAAATTCCGGTGACGGCGCTTCATGTGGACAGCCTTAATTTGTGCATGCGGGCAGGAAATCTGCTTATTGATGAAATTGAAGGCCGCACTCCGCCGAGACGGAATGTTGCGGAGTATTCAATAATATACAGGAATTCATCCCGGTAAGGGAAAAGGAGGAATTATGAAAAAGATGTTGGTGGCGCTTTTCGGCGTTGTCGCCGTATCGCTCGTTCTCTGCAGTTTCACATTCGGAAAAAAGTCAAAGAACAAGAAGGCTGTTACGCTCACAGTATGGGAATCGGACAAAGGTCCCGACGAATTCATCAGACAGGCCGGTGAGGCGTACACCCGGAAAAATCCGGACGTAACAATTAAATACGTTCACGTCGAACTCGGCGACGCTGCCGGTCAGATTGCGCTCGACGGACCCGCAGGCGTAGGTCCCGATGTTTTTGCAGCTCCGCACGACAAGCTCGGCGAACTCGTTTCGGGCGGGCATGTTCTTCCGACCGTAAATCCCGCTCAGGTAAAGAAAACAGCTCTTGCTGCATGTTCACAGGCGCTTACGTACGACGGCACAATGTACGGATATCCCGTTTCGGCGGAAACGTATGCCCTGTTCTACAACAAGGCTCTTATTAAAGAAAACGAAGTTCCGAAAACGTGGAACGATCTCGCCGCATTCGCAAAGAAATTCAACGCTGCGAATAAAGGCAAATATGGTTTTATTATGGATGTAGGCAACGCGTATTACACAATCGTGTTCACCACAAAAGAGGGCAACCGCCTTTTCGGACAGTCGGGAACAGACACGACCTCGACGAATATCAATTCTCCGTCTTCCGTCGAAGGCATGAAATTCTTCCAGAGTCTCCGCAGCTCTCTTGACGTTCCTGCCGCCGACCTTACGACGTCGGTCGCCGATGCTGCATTTGCGGGCGGAAAGGCCGCAATGCATATCACCGGACCGTGGAATATCAAGAACTTTACCGATGCGGGGATCGATTTCGGCGTTGCACCTCTTCCGTCTCTTCCGGGCGACAAAACTCCGAGCGCATCGTTCAGCGGCACCCGCGCCATGTTCGTTTCCGCTTATTCGGACAATCCCGAGCAGGCTGCCGATTTCGCGGCATTCCTTATGACGCCGGAGATGCAGCAGCTCCGCTTCAAGATTACGGGCGCCATGCCGGCCATCGACACGAAAGTCGACAGCCCGTATATCCCCGGATTCCTCAAACAGCTTAATTACGCGTTCCCCATGCCTTCAATTCCGCAGATGGGCGCTTACTGGGACGCGATGAACAACGCCAGCAAGAACATCTGGGAAGGTCAGGATGTAAAAGCGCAGCTTGATGCCTGCAACGCGGCCATTCTCGGAAAATAATTACTGATTGATTTTCGGAACTGGTGTCCAAAAAGTATACGCACCTGTGCTTGCTTTTTGGACACCTTTTTTCAGTTTTTTCCTATTTGTGTGTAAAGGAGGATGTATGGCACAGATACTGCCCGCGGATGGGAGCGCAAAGAAGAAAATAAAACTTGCTTCTTCACTTTTTATGGGGCTGGCCCATATCCTGTATTTGAAGGAATATCTCAAGGGCATTTTTTTTGCAGCGATTGAAGTTATTTTTATCTGCTGCTGTCCTTCAATCGTCCGGAAAATCATAGACCTTATTACGCTCGGTTCTCCGCAGCCGGAGCTTCCGGTAAAGATGCGCGCGAATTCAATCTTCATGCTCATCGACGGCATTCTGGTGCTGTCGATCGTCGCGCTCTTCGTGATTGTGTACATTTTGTCAGTCATCAGCGCTGAAAAATCATACGAAAAATACTGTGTGCTGAAACATTTTCCGTCGCAGAAATCATCGCTCGAGTCGATAAGCGGCACGGGATTCCCGGTTGCGGGGCTTTCTCCGATTATTGTGCTCCTTCTCATATTTGTCGTCGTTCCGCTCGTTTTCTCGATCGCGGTTGCGTTTACGAATTATTCCGCTCCCGATCACATACCGCCCGCGAAAACAGTCGACTGGGTCGGATGGCAGAACTTCAGTGATTTGCTCGGCGGTAAGAGCAGCTGGTCGCGGGGTTTCGGCCGCATCGCATTGTGGACCGTGGTGTGGGCGTTCTTTTCGACGTTCACCTGCTATTTCGGCGGTCTGCTTATTGCGGTCATGCTGCGCGAAAGCAAAATAAAAATTGCGCCGGTATTCCGCATCATTTACATTCTTCCGTACGCAGTCCCGACGGTCATTACGATGCTCGTATGGCAGTATTTGCTGAACGGTACGTTCGGTACGGTGAACAGGACGCTTACGGCGTTCGGTTTAATCAGCAAGCCGATTCCGTGGCTCGGTTCTCCGCTGCTCGCTCAGATAATGTGCATCGTTATCAACCTATGGGCCGGTTTCGGATACTTTATGCTGCTTTCGATGGGAACGATGACGGCGGTTTCGAACGACCTGTTCGAGGCGGCCAAAATCGACGGCGCAAGCCCGAGACAGATACTTCGTTCGATCACCGTACCGATCGTCATGTATCAGACGATGCCGCAGATAATAATGTCGTTCACGCACAATTTTAATAATTTCGGCATCATCTTCTTCCTTACCGGCGGCGCTCCGACCATGGTCGACAGCACGACGACGGGAGCCGGTGCGACCGACATTCTCGTAACGTGGATTTACAAATTGACGATTACGCTGCTTAAGTATAATTACGCGTCTGTCATAGCCGTGCTTATATTCGTCGCGATTGCGCCGTTCGCAATCATTTCGTTCCGCAGCACGAAATCCTATAAGGAGGGAACCGTATGACAAATTACAAAACCGGACAGTCGGCGGCGAAATCGCTGCTCATGGTCTTTTTTATTATTCTCTCGCTGTTCGTCATTTACCCGCTCGTCTATCTTGTTTCCGCTTCGTTTTCACCGGGAAACAGCATTGCGGACATCGACATACAGCCGTTCGCGAAGGGAATTACGACGGAGCATTTCCAATACATTTTCTTCAAGACTGATTACAAGCTCTGGTTTCTGAATACGCTGCAGATTGCGACAGTAACGACAATCGTCACGATGTTCGTCACTGCTTTGTCCGCGTACGTTTTCTCGCGTTTTACGTTTCCGTTTAAAAAACACCTGCTCATGTCGCTGCTTATCCTGCAGATATTCCCGTCGTTCGTCGGCATGATTGCGATTTACGTGATTCTTCTCCGCGTCGGAGGATTCGACACGCTGTGGGGCCTCGAGCTCGTGTACATTGCAGGGAATATTCCGTACAACTGCTGGATGGTTAAGAGCTATATCGACACCATTCCGAAAAGCCTCGACGAAGCCGCGCGCATAGACGGTGCGAGTCATTTCCGTATTTTCCGGCAGATAATCATGCCCGTTGCCCGTCCTATCATGATATTTCTCGGCATTACAAGTTTTACCGGACCGTGGATGGATTTTATTTTCCCGAAAATGGTCCTCCGCTCCGCGGACAAGCAGACGCTCGCGCTCGGTCTGTTCAGTTTCGTAACTGACAAGAAAAACGATTTTACGTCGTTCTGCGCGGGCTCGCTGTTCATCGCAATCCCGTTCGTCATTTTCTTTATTTTTACGCAGAAAGCCATGATGATGAGCATGGGCGCGGCGGCTGTGAAAGAGTAAGCCTGAACTGAAATTACGAAGACGTAAGTTTCTGCATCTGTTCCGCGTTTACTGCGGCCGCACCGTCAGGGTGGTTGTTGAAGAATACGTGCGTTATCTCCGCTTTCGCGGCCAGAGTTTCTATGAACGGAACTTCGGCCGCGAGCTCTTTTTCCGAGTACGTATAGTCGTATCGTCTGCTTCCGTTTGTCTTCGGACTGCCGTCCGCCGATTGTGCGTACCAGTCGGCCGCATTTCTGCCGTGGAAGCGGATGTACGCGCGTCCGCCGGTGACGACGGGAACGAGCGGCGGAAGCGCTGAGATGCGCGGCATGTCGCAGAGAACGATGCCTGCTCCGCGCCTGTCGAGACCGTCGTACACGCGCTCCGTAAACCACGACGAATGGCGGAATTCGACGACGGAAGGATATCCGGTAAACTGAGAGAGCAGGTTGTTCAGATATATGCGGTTGTTCACCTCGTAGTGGAAGCTCTGGGGAAACTGGAACAGCACTGCGGAGAGTACGCCGCCGTTAAAAAGAGGATGCAGCGCGGAACGGAATTCCGCCGCATCCGTATTCCATCCGGGCCCCGCGTCGTGCGTGAGCAGCCGCGGAGCCTTTACGGCGAAGAGCATTTTTCCCCCGGAGCGGTTCATCATGGAGCGTATGTGTTCCTCCGTAGGCATCTGGTAGAACGTAAAGTTTACCTCAAGCGCGGGAAAACAGCGGGCGTAGTATGCAAGAAAATCGCCGCGCGGCAGCTCCGCAGGATAAAAAACTCCGCGCCATTCGGGGTAATCGTAACCGCTCGTTCCGCACACGATTTTTTTACCTGACGGCAGTTCCATCAGAATACCTCCGGCAGCTCGGAAAACCGCGTCGTATACGACGGAGAAAGAAACGATCGCTGCATTATCCACGCTGATTTTGAGCCGTTCTTCTTTTCTTCTGCCGTTTCGTTTCTCATGCAGGGATGTATCGTTCCGCGTCCGTATTTTGAGTTGATCGAATCGCATGCGCTCATGACTTCGCGGTATTTTTTCTGTCTGCAGCTCTGGTCCCCGTCAAATAGTTCATATTGGGTTTCCTCGTCTTTTTCAAGTCCTATCAGGCTTACCATGAGCTTGCGGTACGAATATCCGCTCCGGTAAATACCGTGCAGAAGACCAGCCGCGGCCCGAAGTATGGCGGGCAGATAGCTCGTCGCGCATGGAAGTTTCGCGAGCGCGCTGTTGAAGTATTCCCCGTCCCTGTTTTCGCCGCCGTACGCACGTGCCGTCATAAGGTAAACCGACACCACTGTGCACGCGGTGCCTTCCGCCCGCATCCGCGTCACTGCAATCTGCGTGTATTCGGCAAGCGCCGTTTCAAGTTCAGCCGTACCGGTGACGCCGCGTGCAAACGATTTGCTCACGGAGATATTCTGCCTCATTTCCGGGGACGGACAGCCGGACGTCTGAATTCCGTTTAATTCCTGCACCGTACGGAATCCGGTGATCGAAAGATGTTTTTTTGCCTTATCGAGCGGAAAATTTGCAAGGTCGTATGCCGTATGTATGCCGAACCGGGCAAGTATGCCGGCTTTAGAATGACCGATGCCCCATACGTCCGAAGCGGGATACTGCGCAAGAGCGGCTTCGCCGTCTATCTCCTGCCAGCTGCATACGCCGCCGTATTTTTTTGCAAGCTTGTTGCACATTTTTGCAAGTGTTTTCGTCGGAGCGATTCCGACCGATACGGGAATATGTATCTGGCGCAGCGTTTCCGTACGGAGTTCCTGCGCCAGAGCGGTAAACGAGATGTTTCTCCAGTCGGGATAGAAAAGAAAGCTTTCGTCGATGGAGTAGGGTTCCGTTTCCGGCGCATACCAGCTGTAAAGCAGGTTGAGCCGCATGCTTATGTCGGCATACAGCGTGTAGTTCGACGAGAATACTGCGACGTTTTTTGCTTTATACGCATACTTTTCACGGAAGTACGCATCCCCCCGCCTGAAACCGAGGGAGCTGCAGATGCTGTCGAGCGCAATCGTAATGCCGTCGTTGTTCGAAAGCACGGCTATCGGCGAATCCGCCAGGTCGGGACGGAATATACGTTCGCACGAGGCGTAAAAACTGTTCGCGTCGACATGCATTATCATAGACAGCGCACCACCGCAGTAACAATTCCGAACAGCTGTACGACAGCGTGATACGCGCCCTGTTCGTCCGCATAGCGGAACTGCTTACCAGCCGCAGAATCAGCCTCAAGTTTTACGCAGCGGAAGTCCCCGTGCGCCGTACCCACGACGGCGATTTTTTCAGCCGCGGGATATTCCGAGCAGTCGACGACGAGAATATCGCCGTGCAGTATGCCGCAGGACGCCATATTCCGGCCGGTATATTTCATGCAGAACGTCGCAGCCGGGTGTTTTATGAGTATGCTGTTGAAATCAAGCGTTTTTTCCTCATACCCCTGTGCGGGAGAAGGAAAGCCTGTCGTATTCATACCGGTTAACACTATAATAATGTACAGTATATATGTCAAGACAGGTATACAAAAAAGGCAGCCTCTATTACAGAAATCATTCCATTTTTTTCTGTGCACAATCTATGCACAATGAAGAAATACGGCGGTTTGTTTAAAATAAAAAACCGTCATAATTTCTTGTATTATGACGGTTTATATATCGGGCTACCGGAATTCGAATCCGGGACCCCATGCCCCCCAGACATGTACGCTAACCAGCTGCGCTATAGCCCGTAGTGGTATCTACTATAGCGGAAATCCGCAGACTGGTCAATTACAGTTTGAAAATACTTACCTGATCTCCCATTTTTGCTATGTTTTCGGAATTCCTGCTGTTTGCCTGCTGTGTCGTTTCGGATGCGCTTGTGATGCGGTCGGCGCCGGCGGCAATGTCGTTCATCGTGCTGTTGAGCTGCGCTGTCGCCGATGCAAGCCTGCTCATCTCTTCGACAACTTCGCGGCTGCTGAGCAGCATCTGAGACGAACCGTCATGAACGTTCTCCGTAACGTCGGTTATCTGCTTCATCGCTTTCAGCACCTGTTCGCTGCCGCTCGACTGCTCGTCCATCGCCGATTTGATGACGAGTTCCTGACTGCGCACCTGGGAAGTGAGGTCGAAAATCGACGAGAACTGCTCCTGTACGGCCTGAATATCTCCCGAAATCGCGCTGATTGATTTCTGCAGCGTTTTGAGGCTTACGGAAATGGCTTTTCCCTGTTTGTTCGAATCCTCCGCAAGCTTGCGGATTTCATCCGCGACGACGGAAAATCCCTTTCCGCTTTCTCCCGCGTGAGCCGCTTCGATCGCTGCATTCATTGCGAGCAGGTTCGTCTGCGACGCAATGTGCTGGATCACGCTGCTTGCTTCGAGTAGCCCTGACGATTCCTTGAGCACGCGCTCCGCCGTCTCGACCGATTCCGCTACTTTGTTGAGGCCAGTTTCGGACGCCTGCGAAAGCGTGTCGACGGAGACGCTGTTCTTGTCGAGAATGCCGGTGACGGAACGGATGTTCGACACCATCTGCTCGACTGCCGCCGACGATTCCGACACGGCCGCTGACTGATTTTCTATGCTTTCGTTGAGTTTCTCAAGATTTTCCTGAATACGTATGATTCCCGAATGCGCTTCCTCGACGCCCGCCGACTGATCCGATACGTTGCCCGTACTCTGCTGAATCGATTTAGAAATCTGAAGTATGGCTGTCGATGTTGTTTCTATTTCGCTGTTCAGCGTTTCCGCGAGTTCATGGGACATGTCCGATGTTTTCTGAATCTGTGCGAGCAGCGAATGTGTCTCATGCTTTGATTCGTTTATCGCGATTGCAATAAGACCGTATTCGTCGCGGCTTACGACAGGCATGTCTGTTTTTGTATAATCGTGATGAGACAGGGCCGACATCTGGTCGAGGATGGCGTGGAGACGGCGGGAGAATCCGCCGAACTGGAGCATCGTACTGCCGACGCAGAAAAGAAGCGCAGCCATGAGCGTCGGGAACACATGGACGAGCACGAATGAAAGCAGCGAATCGTTTTCGCCGTATCCCATCGTTGTTCCCGCTGCAAGAATAACCATACCGAGCGAGTTGAAAAAGCTTACGATGAAGCCCCTCCCGTTGTTCGACAGCGCCGTATTTTTTTCCGTGAGAGGCAGCCACTTCAGATACGGTTCATAATGCTGAAGAAAGTTTACGTTAGCAAATACAGTAAAAATACACGATGAGCCGAAACAGGTAAAAATCATGCCCATACTGTTAAAACCTGCCGCACCCTTCTGCACCGCGGCAAGATTGAGCAGGGGCGTAATGAGAAACGCAAATACCGACGCGACCGGTACGGATATAGACTGCATCATCTTTGCAGCCTTCGCGGTTTGTTCGAACGTCGCATCAGTTCCGTCGTAGGAAAGAATTTTTTTTGAAAGAGAAGTATACAGAAACACTGCTGTTGCATACTTCACGAGCAGGTATCCGATAAACGGAATCGAGAAAATAACGGGAATAAGTTCCGACAGGGGGATGATGTGATTATATAATGCAGGAATCCAGAAAATCGTATCGCCTGCAAAATAGACAGCAAAAAACCAGAAGATGACAGCACCGGGAATTCCCGGACATTTGAACGTGTTTTCCTGCATAGATATAACCTCTTTAAGTATAAATAAAAAAAGCAGCAACCGAAAGGCTACTGCTTCTATTATAAAGATTTTTTGCTAAAAAACAACAAAATTAACTAGTTTCTTCGTCCAAAAAGTCTTAAAAGAGATAAAAATATATTGATAAAATCAAGGTACAATTCAAGCGCACCGATTATAGATGCTTTTTTGAATGTCTCCGAACCGTCCGCATAGCCTGCGGCTGCAAGCATTTTCTGCGAATCGTACGCGGTAAGACCCGCAAAAACCACGACGGTGATGAGCGAGATGGCCCAGTCGAGTCCGCTCGATCTGAGCAGAAGATTGATGATCGACGCAATGATTAAACCCCACACGGCCATCATGAGATAGCGGCCTGCGGAATTGAGATTCTGCTTTGTCCTCATCCCGAAGAGGCTCATACCGCCGAACATTCCGGCGGAGGCGAGGAACGTGTACATGATGGAGGTGCCCGTGTATACGATGAATATGGAGGACAGCGTCAATCCGTTAAGGACGGAATACACGACGAATGCGACCGATGCTGCCGTCGTCGAAATTTTGCGGATTGAAGCGGACAGCCACCACACGAGCGCTATTTCGCCGATCGCGACTACCCAGAATCCTATTGCGCGGTTTCCGAACAGAAACTTGAGCAGCGGTGTGCTTGACGCTGTCAGAAATGCGCTTGCTGCGCTTATTACGAGCGCAAGCGCCATCCAGCCGTATGTGCGCGAAAGAAATTTCCGTTTCTCGTCTGACGCAGCACGGTAGCTTATTGAATCATAATTCTCCATAAATATACTCCTTAAGGTTTCGACTTCTTTGATAATATAATAAAAAACTACACTATAGTGTTACACTTTTTTTACAGTTTAGTCGAGTCAGCGTCTCGACAGCCGGCGTCTTTGCAGACTGCCTCCTGATAGACTTCGTCCGATTGATTTATTGATTGATTTTATGCCGCAATACTGATATAAAAAAATATATGGCGAACCTTATTGATTATGTTGCCTGGCGCGGCGATATTCCGTTTTCCGTTGATCCGTTCAACGATGTCGATGCTCTCGTCCTCTGTCAGATTTCATACCTCGACGCGGGCGGGCTTTTGAGCGCCGGTTTCAGGGAGGCACGCACGCTTTCCGAATTTGCCGACGCGTTCCGTTCCGCAAAGGATTTTCAGCGCCGCTCCGACACCGGCGCCATGATAAACAAGCTCTCCGTTCAGCTTCTGTTCGACGCGGGAACATCGAAACGGTTCGGCCGGATGAAAGTCTGCGGCTACAGGACGCGTCTCGACACGCAGAAGGAAGAGCAGTTTTCCGCCGTCACTTATCTGACCGGCGATAAGTATGCGTTTACCGCATTCCGCGGAACGGACGACACGATAGTCGGCTGGAAAGAGGATTTCAACATGGGGGTCCTCGAAACAGTCCCGGCGCAGACGGACGCAGTTAAATATCTTACCGATGCGATGAAACATATCCATGCGAAATTCCGGATAGGCGGACACTCGAAAGGCGGAAACCTTGCAGTCTATGCAGGAGCGGAAGCGGAGCCCAGACTGAAGAACCGCATTGTGCAGATATACAACAACGACGGTCCCGGCTTCCGTGACGAAACGATCGCGACTCCCGAGTTTCAGTCGGTCATCCCGAAGCTCCATTCGTTTTATCCGCAGTTTTCGATTGTCGGCATGCTGTTTTCACACGCAGGCGCGTACAGCGTCGTCGAAAGCGAACAGACTGGTATTATGCAGCACGATCCTTTTTCGTGGCATCTGACGCGAAGCGGATTCGTGACGCTTCCCGGATTCGACGCCGGAAGCGAGCGTTTCCATAAAACGTTCAACACGTGGTTCAAGGAACTGCCCGACGACCAGCGGGCGAAATTCGTCGAGACGCTGTTCAAAGTGCTTCAGGCGACAGATGCGCGTACGAATTCCGAGCTTGAAAGCAACTGGCTCCGAAGTTCGGCGAAGATTATCAGTGCGCTTGCGAAGCTCGACAGCGAGTCGCGCGGTAACGTCATTGAAACGATGCAGCTGCTTTTCCGCATAGCAAGCCGCAATCTGCCCGTAATCCAGATCCCTGCAATGCCGGGCATATCCTTCGGTCTTTCGTCGAAAGCGAAAAAAGAAAAATGACGGCGGAAATAGTAAATACTTTCATTTTGATATATACTGGAGCGTATGGAAGACAGAACAATCGCTACGAACAGCCCTGTCGGGCGTCATCTTGATGCGATCTCCGGGGATAATCCCGTGTCGTATCTTATGTTCAACAGAAAAAAAATTCAGCTTGTCGCGATGATTACAATCGGCCGTGAAACCGATAACGACGTGGTTGTAGACAATAAGCTTGCGAGCCGTCATCATGCTGTCATACAGAAAATACGCGATGCATATTTCCTGAAGGATCACGACAGTACGAACGGCACGTACCTCAACGGGCAGATAATACCGAAAGACAAATACGTAAAGCTCAACCGCGGCGACAAGATCACAATCGGCACGATGACGCTCGTCATCTCCTGAATAAGCAGGTTGAATTGAGCGATCCCTTCTACGAAAAAATACACGCGCTTTATGAGGCGCAGCATCTGCCGTCTCACGACGAGCTTTTTAAAATTGCGGACCGTACAGCGTCGGTCCTCGATGCAGGCGACGAGTCGTATTGTCCTCCCTCACGGAACGGAAAGCCGGGGTCGCTCCTTGATTTTACGAAACTTCCCGAACTTCCTCTCGTCGTCGTCCCCGATATCCACGCACGCGTCTATTTTCTGCTCAACGTGCTCGATTTCGTACCTCCTGCGGGCTTTTTGGACAAATCACTCGGGGGAAAGTCGGTGCTGGAAGCGCTTGAACTCGGAGCGGTGCGGATTGTCTGCGTAGGAGACGCGCTTCATGCGGAACAGCGCGCGAGGGAGCGCTGGCTGGAGGCTCTGCAGGATTTTGAAAACGGGATTTTCGACGGGAAACCGATGCGCGAAGAGATGGAGGAAGGTCTTACGCTGCTTGAACTTATAATGGCATGCAAATGCCGCTTTCCTGCAGCGTTCCATTTCCTCAAAGGAAATCATGAAAACATCACGAACAGGTACGGCGGCGGAGATTTTCCGTTCCGCAAATTCGCGGACGAAGGCGAAATGGTACTGCGTTTCATGCGCCGCGTTTACGGCGACGACGTGCTTCACGTCGTTTCGTACTGCGAAGATATTCTGCCGCTGATTGCCGCTTTTCCCGGCTGTGTCGTTTCTCACGCGGAACCGCGGCGGGCATTTTCCCGCGACGAGCTTATAAATGCCAGACAGAGTGCGGACGTCGTTGCAGGGCTTACATGGACGGAAAACGAGGGTGCGGAGCAGGGAAGCGTTAAGGCCATAATCGGTGAACTGCTCGGAGCTGGAGCTTCCGGGCACGCCGTCTATCTTGCGGGACACCGCCCTGTTCCGGGAAAGTATGCGCTGCGGCAGGACGGATTGTTCATCCAGTTTCATAATACGGAGATGCAGAACGTTGCACTCGTATCGCCGGGGAAAAAATTCGATCCCGAAAGCGACATAATGCCTGTCGTTGATGATTATTAATATTTAATATAAATGGAGACAAATATGCCGGAATCTTTTCCGCCGATGATTGGTAAATACAAAATACTCGGAGTAATAGCGCACGGCGGCATGGGTGTCGTGTATAAAGCCGAACACCCGTCGCTCAAGCGTTTTGTCGTTATTAAAAAGATGACCGCACGCGGAAACAACGCCAATGCGGAGAGGTTTAAACGCGAGGCGCAGATTCTGCTCGATCTGCAGAGCTCGTATATCGTCCACCTGTTCGACTACTTTACCGAAGGCGGTTACCGCTACATGGTCGAAGAGCTTGTCGACGGATTTGCGCTCGACAAACTCATTGCACGCCAGAAAGTGCTGCCGCCGGAGATTGCGCTGCTCGTCGTGCAGGATGCCTGCTACGCGCTGAAATGCGCGCACAATAAGGGAATCATCCACAGGGATATAAAACCGGGGAATATACTGATTTCAAAGCGGGCTGAAATCAAACTTGCTGATTTCGGAATCGCAGGTGAAAAGGAGAAAGAAGCGGACGAACCGTCTTTAACGCGGACGGGAATCGCGCTCGGCACTCCTGCGTACATGCCGCCAGAACAGTACGAAAACTGCAGCAAAGTGGATCAGCGCGCCGACATCTACGCGCTCGGCGTCATGCTGTACGAAATGACCACAGGCGCGAAGCCGTTTCCCGGAACGCTTTCAATGGAAACGCTCAACAGAATCAGAAAGGGAAAGTATATTCCGCCGCAGAAAATCGATAGGACGATTCCGTCCGTCGCCTGCAGCCTTATTAAAAAGATGATGCGGCCGAATCCCCGCCGCCGTTTCCAGTCGGTCGATCCGATTATCAGGATTGTGCAGCGGTATCTGAAGCATTACGACATACACGAAATACGCGTGCAGCTTGCAAAGGCGATCATTTCGCCGAAAGCCGTTGTGTTTTCAGGGTTCGTGCCCAAGGACCTGACGAGGCGCAAAGTGCGGCGCGCCGTGAGCATGACTGCCGCCGCCGCTGCTGCGTTTGCCGTTTTGTGGTACGGCGGTTTTATCCACCGGACAATTCTCCGCAGCCTGTTTACGCCGGTCGACGTGCAGATGCAGATGCCCGCCTCCGCGCTCGAAGGTTCGGATCTGCCCGTGCGCGCCTTTTTCTTCGGGAACGACGGAAACGATATTCCCGAAATCGCCGGTTCGCGCCGGATATTCACCGAGCAGAGGGAAAAGCCGGCGGGCGGCGTCACCGTCTCACGTCCGGCAGCAAAAGTGCGGACGTATACAATAAAGACCGTGTTCCTCAAACCGGGAGACTACCGCATAAAAGTCGTAGCCGGCCCGTACGTGTGGTGGAAGTCGTTCACCGTTGCAAAGAAAAATCAGCTGATTCAGTGCGATTTCCTCAAAGGCGCGCGCCGTCCGCTTACCGTACGGCCTCACGCATACGATGCGGCGACGGGAGACGATATCACTTTGAAGACTGCGTTTTCAGTCCTGTACAACGGCTCGTGGCGTCTTCTTTCGGATATGGAAAACGACATGATGATTTCCGGAACCGTCTGGAAGATAAAAGCGTCGTGTCCCGGATACAACGACGAACTGTTTTCACTGCTGCTCGACTGGTATCAGGACGAGCTGTTTATTTCCGCAAATCTCACGCATACAGCGCAGTGAGATTTGCGGAACTTGCCTTACTTTGTATTTAGAGAGTATATTGAATATATGACTAGGAAAAATACTGATACAAATATTGAGACCGACGGCCGGAACGCGCAGGATTCCCGGAACGAAACCGGCGCCGTTTACGGAGAGGAAAAATCTGCAGCCGACAGCACTGCAGATAAAAGAGAAATACTTCCGGCAGATCAGACGCTGCCCGTAAAACTGCTCCTTATTCCGCTGCAGGGGCGTCCCATATTTCCGGGCATTTTTACCCCTCTCATGATAAACTCATCGGACGACACAAAAGTGATCGAAGAAGCGTATGCGGGCGACGGGTATGTCGGCATCTGCATGCTCAGAAACGACGCGGAAAATCCGTCCATGAACGATCTGCATGAAGTCGGCACCGTGGCGCGCATCATCAAAAAAATCAACCTGCCCGACGGCGGACTCAATGTTTTCATTTCAACGCTCAAGCGTTTCCGCATCCGCAAAGCGCTTCATTCGACCGCGCCTATGGCGGCCGCCGTCGAATATCTCGACGACGAGGAAGACGACACGTTCGAAGTGAAGGCGCTCACGCGCGCGCTTATCAGCGAGATGAAGGAAGTTTCGGAAAACAATCCGCTTTTCTCGGAAGAGATGCGCCTCAACATGGTGAACATCGATCATCCCGGAAAAATTGCTGACTTTATAGCATCCATTCTTAACATCGACAAGGATGAACAGCAGAAAGTGCTCGAAATGCTCAACGTCCGCCAGCGGATGGAACAGGTGCTCGTGTACATCAAAAAGGAACAGGAACTTCTGCGCGTCCAGAAAAAAATCCAGAACGAACTCAACGAAAAAGTCGAGAAAAATCAGCGCGAATATTTTCTCCGCGAAGAGATGAAGTCTATTCAGGAAGAACTCGGCACAGACGCGGAAGGGAACGAGTCGGACTATCTGAAATTCAAGAAAAAGATAGACGAGTTCCATTTCGACGGCGAAATAAAAGAAACAGTCGGGGACGAACTCGAAAAGTTCAACCTCATGGACCCCAATTCCGCCGAATATATAGGCACGCGCAATTTTCTCGAGCTTGTGACGCAGCTTCCGTGGAACGACAAGCCCGCCGAAAAGTACAGCCTCGCCGCAGCGCAGAAAATACTTGAACGCGACCACTTCGGTCTCGACGATGTAAAAAAGCGCATAATGGAATTCCTTTCGGTCCGCAAACTCAAGCAGGATGCGAAAGGTTCGATACTGCTGCTCGTGGGACCGCCGGGAGTCGGAAAGACAAGCGTTGGTCATTCCATCGCGGACGCCATGAACAAACCGTTCTTCCGCTTTTCCGTCGGCGGACTGCGCGACGAAGCGGAAATCAAAGGCCACCGCCGCACGTACATCGGCGCACTGCCCGGAAAAATCATTCAGGGACTAAAGATTACGAAGACGCGCGCGCCCGTATTCATGATAGACGAGATAGACAAGATGGGGCAGAGCTATCAGGGAGATCCCGCAAGCGCGCTGCTTGAAGTGCTCGATCCCGAGCAGAACGTCGCTTTCCGCGACAACTATCTTGACCTCCCGTTCGATATTTCGGACATATTTTTTATCCTCACGGCGAATACGCTCGATTCGATTCCCGAACCGCTTCTCGACCGTGCGGAAATCATCCAGCTGCCCGGATACATCGATCAGGAAAAACTCGAGATTGCGAAGCGCTATCTGATTCCGAAGAACCTCTCAAAGAACGGCCTCCAGAAAAATCAGGTGCAGTATACGAAGGAAGCGCTTCTCATGATTGCCGAGGAATATGCCCGTGAAGCGGGAGTCCGCAATTACGAAAAATGCGTCGACAAAATTCACCGGAAAATTGTCTCCGAGCTTATGAAGGACGCGGAGAAAGCAGCCGCAGGTGCCGCAGAAAAAGCGAAGAAAGTAAAAGACGCTGAAATTGCAGCCGAAAAAGCGAAAGGTGCGCGGATATTGACGCAGCAGGAAATAGACAAACTTGTTCAGGCAAATCGTGAACTTTCGCAGAATGAAATAGACAGACTCGTCGTTTCCCGCTGGAAACTGTCGCAGGAAGAAGTCGACCTTATCGTCAAAAAGGAAAAGAATCTTACGCAGGAAGAAGTCGACAAACTCGTACAGGTGAAAAAAGAAACGGAGAAAATCACCGCGGCGGATTTCGTGGACAAGTCTAAAGTGTACAAGGTAGGCACGGCAGAACTCAATAAATATCTCGGAAAGCCGATATTCGACGAGAGCGAAATAAAAAAAGCGTCCGTACCGGGAACCGCGATAGGACTTGCATGGACAAGCATGGGCGGAGATACACTCCTCATAGAAAGCATCGCGTACCCGAGCGAAAAAGGCGGCCTGCAGCTTACAGGCCAGATGGGCGACGTCATGAAGGAATCCGCCCAGATTGCGCTGAACTGGGTGAAGCAGCAGGTGCTTGAAAAAGGGATAAAGAAAGAGGACTGGTTCGAGAAAAACACGATTCATCTCCATATACCGGAAGGAGCAGTGAAAAAGGACGGACCTTCCGCCGGTATTACGATGGCGACGACGTTCATGTCCCTCATAGCCGGAATCACCATAAAGCCCAATCTCGCAATGACCGGAGAACTTTCCCTTACCGGACAGGTGCTCCCGATCGGCGGTTTACGGGAGAAAACAGTCGCCGCCCGCCGCAACGGAATCAAAACGATTATCATTCCGAAAGCCAACGAGCGCGACCTTGAAGACATTCCTGCCCATGTAAAGGCCGGAATCAAATTCATACCGGTAAAAAAAGCCGACGACGTTATGGAGCTGGCGTTTGCGGCAGGTTCGCTGCAGAAGGCGGCGAAGAAGCGGAAGGCAGGAATGCATACTTCAGCGTAGCGCCTGTTGCGGGCTGCACAGAGAATCCCGGACCAGCAGTATAAAAAAACACTGTTCCGGGATTTTTTAATATATATAACTATAACTCCGCAAAAAAAACATACAGATTTTTAATCTATCTGAACATTTTCTCTCGATTTTTTGTATTTATGTGATATACTGATTTATACATAGGATTTCCGCGTAAACAGTTTCCTGACAGCTGTTTATTTCCGGAACCAGAAGTTCTGCAGCATGTTCCGGCGGCGCGGTACTTCCTTTTTTTTTCTCATAAGTTATCCGCATCTGCATGATGCGGTGTTAAAAAGAAAAATATGTCCGTCGACAGAATTCGGATACACGCAGCTTTTTCGAAAATAATTCAGAAAACTACACAGAGATAGTATGATTATCCCTGTACAATCAAATTAAGCAGCTTGTGCAAAATCAAATCTGTGATACCTGCCGTCCTTGTACGCAAACTTCGCCTGACCTTTTGAAGGAGAGAAAATAATGGATGTAAGAATCAGTCCCTATAACAGAAATTATTTTGCGGTCGCTTTCGAAGAGTTTCATTTTGATTTTACATTACTGACGGCAGTTAAAAACGTTGCCGGTAGAAAGTGGAACGATAAAGAGTATGTCTGGATTATTCCTGATACACAGGATGCCGTTAATCAGCTGCTTGCCAATCTGTACAGTACACATATGTTTGATTATACTCCACCGTTGCCGCAAACTGCCGGATTACGCGCACCTCAGCAACTGAATATTGAAAAATATGTTGCTTTACTTGAAACGAAGCATTACAGCGAACGGACTATAGAAACCTACACAAAGTGGCTTACTCAGTTTCGGACATATTTTTCTTCCGTACCTGTTGAACTGCTTTCACAGAAGGAAATAAACAGTTTCCTTTCCGATTTGGCTGTAAAAAAGAATGTAAGCGCTTCGACACAGAATCAGGCACTTGCAGCTCTTCTTTTTTATTTCAGATATGTGCGGGGCGATAATCCGCAGCAGCTTGATTCCGTAATCCGTGCTAAAAAACCGGTACGAATTCCCGTCGTATTCAGCAGGGAAGAAGTACACGTCGTCCTGAATAACCTTGAAGGCGATAAACAGCTGGCGGCCGAACTTTTGTACGGGACAGGAATGCGGCTCAATGAATGCCTGAACCTCAGAATACAGGACATAGATTTTGACTTAAACGAAATACTGATACGGAACGGAAAAGGTGCAAAAGACAGGCGTACCATGCTCCCTCAAATGCTCATCGGACCGCTCCGGGAACATATTGAAAAAGTGAAAAGAATACATGATGCCGATATTGCAGCCGGCTGGGGAAAAGTACCGCTGCCCTGTGCACTCGATAAAAAGTATCCGTCCGCATCTGCCGATTTCAGCTGGCAGTGGGTCTTTCCCCAGAAGAACCGCTGGCGGAATCAGAAGACCGGAACGGAAGGCCGCTACCATATGGATGCTTCGATTATGGAGCGTGCGGTACAGGCAGCTGTTCGTGCAGCAGGAATTTATAAACACGCATGCTGCCATACTTTCAGGCATTCGTTTGCCACTCATCTTATAGAAAACGGATACGATATTCGTACCGTACAGGAACTTCTTGGTCATTCCGATGTGAAAACAACGATGATTTATACACATGTCTTGAATAAGGGACCTTCGGGTGTGCACAGTCCGCTGGATCGGTTGTAAAGCGGACTATGCGCGATAAAATAATTAGTATGAATCAGGATAAGATTTTTTTGGGAATAGGTTATTGCTTATGTTATAAATGGATACATGCTTTTAACGGAAGGTTATACTGACAGAGTTGCGGGAATATAGATATTACGGGGAACGGGAGAATAAATGTTGTACGGACGGCTTTCGCCGCTTGAAAAAAATACAAAATAAAGATAAACCTGTTGGATAAAAATAAAAAATGACGAAACTTGAACAAAAAGTAATATCAGGTCAGATAAAGACACAACAAGATTTTGAAAAATATTATTCAGAAAATGCAAAAGAATTAAGTGCCCGGATGGACAAAAGTGTAACAATATTCGGTGTGGTTGAAGACTATAAAAAAGCATTGGTATTATTGAAAAGTAAAAACCAAAATATTGAAAATAAATTTAACCGGGATATATTTACCCAGATATTAGCAAAAATAAAGGCGATAGGAATTACAAACTGGAAAACAGAGATACCAGAGTTTAAACTGTACAGAAATTATCTTATAGAAGAAGTAAGTAAAAAAGATACAAAAGCATCAGAAAGTTTTAAAAATATGCTTTCAAACGAATATATAAAAAATACAAATAAGGAAATAGTACATATATTTTATGAAGCATTTTCGCACTACGTGGAAACGGCAGTAAATCTGCATCAGTATACGAAAGTAACGATTGAACAAAATAATAGAATAGGAAATTCCTGTTTTGAAGAATTGAAAAGCAAATATAGTAATGATAAAGTAAAACAGGATATAAATAATGTAGAAAAGTTTTTGAATAAAATGATAGAAGAGATATTGGAAAAGAAAGAGTACAGACGAATATAAAATATGAAAATATTGTCAGCTAAAAATTTTGTGACGTACAACACAGTTTTCAACCTGACAACTCTTTTGGCACGTTTTGTGCCGTTCGCTGCGCTCACTCAAGCACAAAACGCGCCAATCCGCTTCGCGGACCAGAGTTGCAGGTTAAAACAATGTTGGTTGGACGCCGCACAGCGGCGCTAAAAGAGATTAAAAAATGACAGATTATGAAGAAATAATACACAAATATTTTTCATCATGGATTGAAAATAAACCGGAAGTACTGGATAATTATTTTGCAGATACTGTTTTATACAGTGAAAGTTACGGACCTGAATACCGGAATAAAGCACAGGTAAAAAAATGGTTTGAAGACTGGCATGAAAACGGAAAAGTACTTAGATGGGATATAAACGGAATTCATACGGATAGTTCAGTTTATACAGTAGAATGGTATTTTGAATGTGAATATTTAAAAACTATCAGCAGATTCAACGGAGTTTCATTAATTGAATTTGATAACCATGGAAAAATAGTAACAGTAAAAGAGTTTCAGTCAAAAGCAGAACATACATATCCATATAAAGACATTCAATAAGGTAAAAGAAGAAAATGAACTGGAATCCATTAGTACCGGAATTAACAGTAAGTAATTTCGAGGAAAGTAAAAGATTTTATGTAGAATTAATCGGATTTGAAATAAAGTATCAGAGAAATGATCCGAAATTCGCATATCTGGAGTATGAATCTTCACAGATAATGATAGAAGAAGTTCATAATGATGACTGGAAAACAGGAGAGTTGGAATATCCCTACGGGAGAGGAATAAATTTTCAAATAGAATGTAGTGATGTTCAAAAAATACAGAATACACTTTCAGGAAATGAGTACAGTTTATTCAGAGAAATAAAGGATAAATGGTATAATACAGGAAAAGAATATGTGGGCTGCAGGGAATTACTGGTACAGGATCCGGATGGATATTTGCTACGTTTTTCAGAAGATTTAGGAACGAAACGGGAACAACCAACAAAGTTTTCAACCTGACATTTGTTTTGTCATAAAACCTGCTAAACGCTCCGCGTTCTTCACGCAGGTTTTACGCCAATTTTTTGCTACGCAAAAAAGCACAAAAGCAGGTTAAAACAATGTTAGAGCGACGCTTCGCGCGAGGAAAAGAAATGAAGACTTGTTGTGAATGTCATTATTTGTGTTTTGATGGTTCAGATCCTTGTGGAAAATTTATTGAATCATTATCAAAAAAATATCGATGTAGAGAAGAAATAGAAAAAATAATTTCTGTAGAACCAAGTCCTGTTCGCATAAAATGTTATCAAGGGATTTGGGATTCAAAAGATTTACACAAAACGGAAAAAACTCTTTTTCAAATATTTGGGACTAATAGATCAAAGTGTATTTTTTATACAAAAAATATAGAAAATATAGATTTAGAAGCAATGGAAAAAAAGACACAAATAGAGATAAATAATAAAGATAAAAAAATAACAAGAGTAATTGCAATTTTTGCACTTGCTATTTCAATAATTAGTTTAATAAAAAGTTTTTTCCTATAAAAAAACAAGGAAAATAAAATATGAAACAAATATACAAAATTACGTATCCCAATAATAAAATATATGTTGGAAAAGATTTGACTGGAACATTAACATATTTTGGAAGTGTTGATTCAAAATATGTTGAGAAAGATTTTACAGAGGAAGAAAAAAAGAATTTTACTATAAAAAAGGAAATATTATGGGAATCAAATGAAGATGATTCGGTAGTAAATAAAAAAGAAGTTGAGTTTATTACGAAATTAGAATCCAATAATCCAAGAATTGGATATAATCAGTGGCCTAAATACAAAAAATAGCTCTAACAAAGTTTTCAACCTGACATTTGTTTTGTCATAAAACCTGCTAAACGCTCCGCGTTTTTCACGCAGGTTTTACGCCAATTTTTGCTACGCAAAAACCACAAACGCAGGTTAAAACAATGTTAGCTTGACGGCTTTCGCCGCCAAATTTAAAGAGGAAGAAAATGATTCAATTTTTGGAATATGCAAAAAAAGTATTGGAAACTTCTAATATCCCAATGACTTATCAAGATATTTGGAAGACTGGAATCGAATTAGGATATGATAAAGAATTGTCAACAGCTGGTAAAACTCCATGGCAAACTCTTGGTGCGAGGCTTTTCTGCGAGGTAAGGGATAATCAGGATTCTCTTTTTACTAAGGTAGGAAAACGTCCGGCAAAGTTTTTTCTAAAATCAAAGATGAATACACTTACGACTGAACAAATTGAAAAAATTGATCAAGAAGTAATTTCTCCAACAAAAAAAGAAAAAACAGCATATACAGAACGAGAATTACATAAACTTTTAAGCTATTTTGCATATACAAATACTCAGTTTAATAATGGAAAGGCAATCCTAACAAAAACAATCTTTCATGAAAAATCAAAAAAGGATGGATTAAACGAATGGATTCATCCAGATATTGTTGGGGTATATATTCCTATTGAAGATTGGAGCAACGAAATTATTGAATTAAATAAAATAAGCAATTCAAATGCCATAGAATTAATTTCTTTTGAAATGAAAAAGGATATTAATCGTTCCAATTACAGAGAATATTTTTTTCAAGCTGTATCAAATTCTTCATGGGCCAATGAAGGATATTTAGTTGCCGCGACAATTAGTGAAGATGATGAATTGATTAACGAATTAGAAAGATTATCATCTTCTTTTGGGATTGGTCTAATCAAATTAGATTTAGAGGATATTGACGCTTCAACAGTTGTTTTCCATTCAAATAAGAAAAAGGAATTAGACTGGGAAACAATGAATAAACTTTGTGAAATAAATTCAGATTTTAGAAAATTTATACAAGATGTTAAAATAGATTTTGACTCAAAAAGAATTCATAAATCTGAATATGATGAAGTTTTAAAGGATCCAGAAGAATATATAAAGAAAATACTGAAAGAAAGCTAACAAAAAATTCAAGCTGACAACGCTTTTGTCATAATTTGTGCTATCGCCTACGGCTCTTTTACGCACAAATTACGCCAAGCCCTGCGGGCATAGCGTTGCAGCTTAATTTAATGTTATGTGGACAGCCTTTCGGCAGCAAGGTAAAAAAATGAACTACAATCCTACAGAAGAAGAAATAAGTTTTGTAAATAATGCACTTGCCAAATTTAATGATGAAAAAGTTGGACCGGATAATCATATTCTTTTAAATATAGTTGAGTATGATGAAGATCAGAACATTATAGGTGGATTATTGGGCGGAACTTACTGGGGCTGGATGCATATTGATATCCTTTGGGTGGATGAGAAACTCAGAAAGCAGGGATTGGGGACGAAATTGATTCATGCAGCTGAGGCTGAAGCAAATAAACGGGGATGTCATCATGTACACGTAGATACAATGAGCTGGCAGGCTCCGGAATTCTATAAGAAACTGGGATACAAGGTTATCAGTGAATTGAATGATATTCCAGATGGTAATAAAAAGTATTACTTAATTAAGGAAATATAAAGTATTAAATGTATTCAAATTGAAAAAAATATAGTAAGATATAGTTAACAAGTGGTATATTATAAGCAAGGAGATTTTATATGTTTGCAACAACTGGTTATGTACAGGGAAATACAGTTCTGACGCAGGATTATTCATTGGAAAAATATAATGGCAGAAAAGTAATAATTACAGTTCTCGATGAAGACATAAATGACAATCTCCAGAGTATAGCAGACGAGAGACTGAATAAAATATCAGACAGCCTGATAAATAAAAATATAGAAGCATATAAAGAACTCGCAAAGTGATTTTTTTTACAGAAGAACAGGTAAAGAAAATACACAGCTCACTTATCAGAAAAACGGGTGGTCTTGACGGAGTACGGGAAAATAATCTTCTTGATTCAGCATTAAAATCACTATTTCAAACTTTTGATTTAAAAGAATTATATCCGGAAGTAATAGATAAAGCTGCACAGCTTTGTTATTCAATGATAGAAAATCATCCCTTTATTGATGGAAATAAAAGAATTGGTGTTCATTTGATGTTGGTTTTTCTTGAATTGAATAATGTTAATATTAAATACTCACAGAAAGAGTTGATTGATTTTGGGCTTGGTATTGCTTCTGGAAAAATATCAAGAGATGAAATAAAAGAATGGATTTTGTCGCATAAATAAAAAATCACATAACACAGTTTTCAACCTGACATTTGTTTTGTCATAAAACCTGCTAAACGCTCCGCGTTCTTCACGCAGGTTTTACGCCAATTTTTGCTGCGCAAAAACCACAAACGCAGGTTAAAACAATGTTATGCTGACGACTAACGTCGCTAAGAAAAAAAAACTGAATTGCAAATTAATTGGCTTTATCTAAATGCCCCAGATATATTTATTATCATCATTAAGAGAACTTTATTCCATAACCATTGTTGCTAAGTTCG
>DHDP01000023.1 GCA_002399405.1 Treponema sp. UBA4873
CGTGGCACGAATCGGCCTTACGGGAGAAGAGCAGGGGAGCGCAATTCGTGCAGCACTGGGACGCGCCTCCTGCGCTTGCCGTATGTGTCAGAAAATTACACTGTGCATTTTCGGACGTGGCACGAATCGGCCTTACGGGAGAAGAGCAGGGGAGCGCAATTCGTGCAACACTGAGACGCGCCTCCTGCGCTTGCACGTTGTTAGAGAGGAATATTACCGTGTTTCTTTAAAGGAGCGTCCATCGTGTGCTTTTCGGCCAGGAACTCGAGGCTGCGGGCAATGCGCTCTCGCGTCTGCGACGGATCGATCACTTCGCTTACGTAGCCGCGTTTTGCCGCAATCTTCGGCGTCATGATTTCGTTTTTATATTCTTCCGATTTTGCTGCAACTTCCGCGGCTTTTGCCGGATCTTTCAGCTCTTTTCCGTAAAGAATTCCGATTGCGCCTTCCGCTCCCATGACTGCAATTTCCGATGCGGGCCATGCGTAGACGAAATCGGCGCCGAGATGTTTGGAGCACATGGCGATGTATGCACCGCCGTATGCTTTGCGGATGATGACCGTTATTTTCGGCACTGACGCCTCGCTGTACGCGTAAATCACTTTCGCACCGTGGCGGATGATTCCCTTCTGTTCCTCCTGCGGTCCGGGAATGAAGCCCGGAACATCGACGAGTGTGAGCAGAGGAATATTGAACGCGTCGCAGTAGCGTACGAAGCGCGCGATTTTGTCGCTTGCGTCGCAGTCGAGAACGCCGCCGAGTCCCGCCGGATTGTTGGCTATGATTCCGACCGAGCGTCCTTCAACCTTTGCAAAACCGGTGACGCAGTTTACAGCGAACTCCGCCGACGTTTCGAAGAACGTATCGTCGTCGGTGACGCAGCTGATGACGTCGCGGATGTCGTATCCCGCGCGTGAATTCTCCGGGAGAATCTCCGTGATTTGTTTCGCCTTTTTCTTTGTGTCGAATTTGTATTTTACATTCTGCGTAAGCTCATCGCCGTAGTAGTGCGGGATGTAGTCGAGAAGTGCGCGCACCTTGCGGTAGCAGTCGTTTTCGCTTTCGCAGCGGAAATGCGCGACGCCTGATTTGTGCGAGTGGATTGAAGCGCCGCCGAGGTCTTCCTCGGAAATATCCATGAACATGACAGATTTGACAACTTTCGGACCGGTGATGAACAGCTGACTGATTTTGTCGACCGCGAAAATAAAGTCGGTGATTCCCGGAGAGTAGACCGCACCGCCCGCGCACGGACCTGCGATAATGGAAATCTGCGGCACTGAACCCGACGCACGTACGTTCTGGTAGAACAGATCGCCGTATCCGCAGAGAGCGTCGACGCCTTCCTGAATGCGCGCTCCGCCTGAATCGTTTATACCGATGACAGGGCAGCGTGATTCGACTGCCTTGTCTATAAGCTCTGCGATCTTTTCACCGTGCATAAGTCCGAGCGAGCCGCCCTGAACGGTAAAATCCTGGGCATAGACCGCCACTTTGCGTCCGTTGATTTTCCCGAAACCTGTGATGACGCCGTCGTACGGCAGGTCCTTTTTCTCCATGCCGAAGCTTGTGCAGTTGTGGCGCACGCCCGAATAAATCTCCATGAACGAATCTTCATCGCAGAGCGCCTTTATGCGCTCTATCGCGTGCAGTTTGCCTTTTTCGTGCTGTTTTTCAATATTATATTCCATAAAAGTTCCCCTTTAGTCGTATTACGTCAGATGATACTTGAACATGCACCGGTTGTCAATATGACATTATTTGCTAAAGTGTCAGTATGGAAGCTGTTCCCTGAGAGCCTTTTGGCTGCTTATTTCCGATTCCATGACTGTCGCATCGGGGATCCATGGGTATTCTGCCTTGAGCTGCGAAACGGCCTGCAGCGGATCTCCGCCGTACTCACTGCATGCTGCGATAAAATCGGACTTGAACCGTCCGCTGTCGACAGGTATTTCCGAAACGTCCGACTTGATGTCGGTGATTATCCATCTGCTGCTTTTATAGGTCAGCGTCACGCTGTCAGTATGGCGTTCTGCGTAAATGTCGTTGTTTTCGCCTTCCGTATGGATAATGTAGAAGTCCGCCGTATGAACAGCCTTACAGCCGTTTGTGAGCGCCGTACTGCCTTCAACCGTGACGGGCGGCAGATTCATATTGCGCTTCGGCACGTCCACCTGCAGCGAACCGCTCTGTCCGTCGAGTACGAACGACGTGATTCCGAAGATGCTCCGTTTTTCAGGCGTAGCCTCCTGCGACTGGTAGTAGAGCCAGCTTTCCGGCGTTACCATGCTGTTCATATACTCATACGCACTGCGCGTCTTGTTAATCACATAAATCTGGCTGACTGAATCGCTGTAGCGGTTTGCAGCCTTTCCCCGTGAAATGCAGCCGAGAAGCTCGACGTCCTGCGTATGGATGGCCTGATAAAACGCTTCGACTGTCTGCGACGAGGTCAGGCCCTGCGATGTCGGCTTTGAACCGTTTTCACGGTGCTGCGCGAACGCAATGCCCGTAACCACGATTCCCGCAATCACTGCACCTGTGATCAGCGCCGTATTCCGGCGGATTGTGCGCCGGGCGTTCACTTTCTGCTGTTTCGACTTATAATACGCCGAAACTTTTGCATTGAATGCATCGGCCGGAAGCGCGCCGGGGTGTGCTGCTTCGTTGAGAACGCCTGCCGCACCTTCGAGTCCGAGCTCCGCATAAAGAGCCGCGAGCGGTAGTTCCGCCACGGGAAGTTCCTGCGGTGCCTTTTTCTGCTGGATGAGCGCCGGCAGCTCGAGCGCGCTGTCTACTGCGTCCGCAAGCGCTTTATGCATGCCGTTGACGGCGTGTTCGAGCCGCAGATAGTTCCGGTCGAGTTCGTCGGCGTTGCGCGCCGTCTCGTCGGTCGCCGCATAGGGAAGGTGTCCGGTGAGCGCGCGGTATGCGATGACTGCGCGCGTAAAAGCCGCAGCCGCATCGTCGCGGGATGCGAGAGCCCT
This sequence comes from Treponema sp. UBA4873, assembly GCA_002399405.1. GTDB lineage: Bacteria > Spirochaetota > Spirochaetia > Treponematales > Treponemataceae > Treponema_D. Next base: position 2,988 of record DHDP01000023.1, read on the forward strand.
GCTGCGCCACACCCCCTGCAGCCGTGCGTACGTTTCCGCGCCGCTGCAGCCGCAGACCGCGTCGTACAATCCGGCCGGAAGGAACAGAATGCGCACCGTATCCGGCTCACAGTCCACGTAAATACCGCCTGCTCCCGTATTTCCGGTCCGTATATGTTCCTTTGCCGCCTGACTGAGCGCCGCACACACTGCAAACGACGCACGCGCGGCATCATACCTGAGTGTGCTGTCCGCGCCGCGTGCCGCGGCCTCATCAAAAATATCCGCAAGCGGTACGCCGCTGAAGCCGCTGCCGCAGAAATAAACGTGCGCGTCGTCGCCGCTGCCGAGTGTCTTTATTTCGTCGAAACGCCAGGTGCGGAACGTAAACTCCGTTCCGGCCGTAAGCGTTCCGTCCGCTTCAGCAATAAAGCCCTCGTTCGTAAGCATCGCAGAAAAATCAGTCTTTCCGAAAGCGTATTCGTTCAGACCCGAATCAAGTTTTATTTCTTCCATAAATTATCGGCCTTTGCTCAGCGTCTGCCGTCGGCGGAGTATAAATATTTGAAATAGTCCATGTTCGTGCTGTACGTCGCGTCGTAATCCTTGAGCGTGCTCTTGTACGATTCCATGCTTTTCCAGAATGTGTAGAATTCCGTATCCTTGTTGTATGCGTCCGCGTAGATGCGGGCAGCCTGCGCGTCGGCGTCTCCCTTTATCTCCTCTGATTTGCGGTATGCCTCCGAGCTGATTGTGCGCTTCTCGTTGTCGAGCTTGCCCATCCACTCCGCTTTTTTTCCTTCGCCGAGCGAACGGTATGCCTGCGCCACCTGATTCCGTTCCTTTATCATGCGGTTGTAGACGCTCTGCGTCAGCTCGTCGGAATATTTTATCTGGCGCGGCACAATGTCGATTACCTCAAGTCCGTATTCGGGAACAAGTTTGTTTGCGTCCGTAGTCATTTCTCTGCAGAGTTCGTTCCTTCCCCTCGTAACCGACTCGTTCACGTTGTTCACGTTGACGAGGGATTCGATTTCCTTCGTTTCGTCGTCCTCCGATTCGGCGGAAACAGCAGCGCGCTCGTTTATGATGTTCGAACTGCGCACAATCTCGCTGAGCCTGTTCGCGGTGATGACCGTGCGGGTGGAGGAGTCGATGATGTCGCTGAGCCTGTTGTATGCGGCGTCGAGTGTCTTAAAGCTCTTGTAGAACTGCACCGGATCGGTAATGCGCCAGCGGCTCGTCGTGTCGACGACGATGAACTGATTTTCCTTCGTCGGAATACGCTGCGAATCGCCGTCGATGGAAAGTATGAGCTTCGGATACGTCGTTACCTGGTCTATAAACGGAATCTTGAAATAAAGACCGGCCTGCGTGTGAGTGCCGGTAATGCTTCCGAATCGCGTTATCACGGACTGATATCCTTCCTTTATGGTATAAAACGGTCCCGACGCAAAGAATACGATGAGAAGAACAACGATTACCGAAAGTGAAAGATAGAATTTTTTTACAGATTTGTTCATTGCGCTGCTCCTTTTTCCGAAGATACCGGATTGCTTCCCGAAAGCGGTTTTACCGGCAGAATGTTTGTAAGTTTTCCGTCTATGAGCGTCGGCTTTTTATCGGAACCGAACAGTTCGCCCATCGTCTCAAGGTAGAGACGTTCGCGGGTTACGCGCGGTGAACGGCGGTATTCGTCGTAAACCGCGTTGAAGCGCGCGACGTCTCCTTTCGCTTTGTTTACGCGCTCGGCTGCATATCCCTGCGCCATCTGAATCTGCTGGTCCGCTTCTCCCTGCGCTTTCGGTATTTCGGAATTGTATGATTCTTTTCCTTCGTTGATGAAGCGGTTCATATCCTGAATCGCCTTGTTTACGTCCTCGAACGCATCCTGTACGCCCTGCGGAGGTACGATGTTCTGCAGTTTTACGGCGATGACGCTTATGCCGAGACCGAGCTGTTTGAAGTTTTCGTTCATCATTTCCTGCGACTTCATTTCAATGCTGCTTCGTTCCGGCCCCATAACGTCGAGGATTGCCCTGTCTCCGACGAGCGTATTGATTGCGGATCGCGATATGTCGCGGATAGTCTGCGTCCGCTCCTGCACGTTGAACAGCCACGCTTTCGGATCGACGATCCTGTACTGAATAATCCATTCGACGTTCACAATGTTCAGATCGCCGGTAAGCATTGTCGACTCGTCCTCGATGTTGTTGCGGTATTCGTTGCTGCGTCCCGCTTTTACCGTCGTAAAACCGAACTGCTCAGTCTGGACGACCTTGACCGGAATGTTGTAGTTCTTGTCTATCCCGAACGGCAGTTTCAGGTGAAGTCCCGGACCGACAGTAGCGTTGTATCTGCCGAATCTTGTGATGATTGCCTGTTCCGTCTCGTCGACAGAATAGAAATTGCTTTCGACCGCTACGATTGCCACTATGATGACTATAAGCCAGATGATGGCGGACGGTCTGGAAAAGAATCGTTTGATACTTTCCTTGTTGACTTTTCCCATTTAAAATGCCCCCGAAGATAAGATGATAGTTTAAAAATATATGCAATATGATAAAAAAACAAGCTAAAATTCCGGAAGAGGGTATAATAATATAGTAGTGAATTAATATGAAATGCTGCCGCGGCCCTTCTTTATATCAGACCGCAGTTTTTTGATTTTGAGCCGCCGTTCGCGTGAAGCTTTCGACGGTTTTGTCGCCCGCCGCTTTTTTGCGGTGCGCGCAGCTCCCGCAATCTTTGCCTCGAGCCGGATAAGCGCCGTTTCCCTGTTTCTTCCCTGAAAACGTTCGTCCTGTACGTCGACGCACAGCTGTCCGTCGTTGTTTATGCTGTTTGCAAGCCGCTGTTTCACAAGCGCCTTTTCCGTATCGTTCAGACCGTCGATTTCTTCTATATTAATGCACGCGTGAACCTTCGTGTTTACCTTGTTTACGTTCTGCCCGCCCGCGCCTCCCGAACGCGAAAACGTCATGACGGTATGAGAAACAATGCTTTCGTGCAGTTCATTTCTGTTCATACATATATAGTAGCTTACCGGAAAGGAAAAGTACACTGAAAACGGCATGGTGACCTGAGAGTTGTATATAACATTTTTTTTATGGAATTTCCCCTGTTTTTTATAGTATATTTTAGGATATGTCTACAGTAAAAACTCTTACGGCGGGAATGGAAAAGAAGTACGTTATGTACACCTGCCTCTCTCCGCTCACGATGGTCGGGGAAGTCGTCATGGAAACGATTATTCCGTATATCATGGCCATGATAATAGACGTGGGCATTACAAACAGGGATATCAATTATGTTCTGAAAACGGGTCTCATCATGATCGGCTGTGCGTGTCTTTCGCTTGTATGCGGCGTCGCAGGCGGACGGTTTGCCGCCGTCGCTTCACAGGGGTTCTCCCACAATCTGCGGCGGAATCTCTTTGCGAAAGTGCAGAGCTTCTCGTTCGGCAACGTCGACAAGTTCAGTTCGGCTTCGCTTGTGACCCGCCTTACGACCGACGTGACGAATACGCAGAACGTTTACCAGATGCTTATCAGAATGTCAGCCCGCGCGCCGTTCATGCTGATTGCCGGTACCGTTATGGCGTGCATGATAAACATGCAGCTCGCGTCGCTGTTTCTTATTGCAATTCCGATTCTCGTCGTTGCAATCGGGATTATCGGTTCAGGAGCGTATCCGCGATTCCGCGTCATGCTCGGCAAATACGATAAAATGAACAACACGGTTCAGGAAAACCTCATCGCAATCCGCGTCGTAAAAGCGTTCGTACGTGCAGGCTGGGAAGACGAAAAATTCAGCAAAGCCGCGGACGATGTCCGCGCCGCGCAGGTACGCGCCGAAAAAGTTATTGTGCTCCTTATGCCGATTATGCAGATTGTCGTTTATGTTACGATGATTGCGGCTCTCTGGATGGGCGGCAAAAAAATCATCGTCGGCGATATGAAGGCCGGCGAACTTATCAGCTTCCTCACGTACATCACGCAGATTCTCATGTCGCTCATGATGCTCGGCATGATTTTCGTCATGCTCGTTCTTTCACGCGCGTCGGTTCAGCGCATCACCGAAGTGCTCGACGAGACAAGCGGGATTACGTCTCCCGCAGACGGGCTCACGGAAGTTGCGGACGGTTCGATTGATTTCGACCACGTGTCGTTCAGCTACGCGAAGAAGGCCGAAAACTGCGTTTTAAACGACATAGACGTGCATATCAAAAGCGGTCAGGTAGTCGGCATTATCGGCGGGACAGGTTCGTCAAAGACGACGCTTGTGTCGCTCATTCCGCGCTTATACGACACGCTGTCCGGCACGGTGAGCGTCGGCGGCAGGAACGTAAAGGACTATAACCTGGAACCGCTGCGCGACAGCGTCGCCATGGTGCTGCAGAAGAACGTCCTGTTCAGCGGCACAATCAGGGATAATCTCAGATGGGGCAACAAAGACGCGACGGACGAACAGATCGCCGCCGCATGCAGAGCCGCCGACGCGGACAGCTTCATCACGTCGTTCCCGAAAGGATACGACACGGAGCTCGGGCAGGGCGGCGTGAACGTTTCCGGCGGTCAGAAACAGCGCCTGTGCATTGCGCGCGCGCTGCTTAAAAATCCGAAGATACTGATTCTCGACGACAGCACAAGCGCCGTCGACACAGCGACCGAGGCGCGTATCCGCGCGGCGCTCAAAAGCGCGCATCCCGAGACGACAAAAATAATAATCGCGCAGCGCATTTCGTCGGTCAGGGACGCCGACGTCATATACGTGCTCGACGACGGAAAAATCAGCGGACACGGAACTCACGAAGAACTCCTTGCGGACAACAAAATCTACAAAGAAGTGTACGAGTCGCAGCAGACAGGCGGCGATGCCGACATAGGCTCTGCCGCCGAAGGAGGTAACTGATATGCCGGGTCCGAATCAGAAAAGAGGGTATGCGAAGCCGAAGAACGCACGCGGAACTATCCTGCGGCTTCTGAAATATATGGCGAAATACAAGTCTCTGTGGATAGTCGTGTTCGTAGCGGTCATAACGAGTTCTCTCGCCGGCGTCGCAGGCTCGTACATCATCAAGCCCGCCCTTAATAATTACATCGTTCCGCTCATCGGCCAGCAGCATCCCGACATGAAGGGATTCGCGTCTCTGCTTATGACCATGCTCGTGATTTTTGCATTCGGCGCGTTAGCGACGTGGGTCAACTCCCGTCTTATGGTGTTCATTTCCACGAGCGTTTTGTACAACATCCGCACCGATTTGTTCCGGCGGCTCGAAGCGCTCCCGATAAAATACTACGACGCCCATCCGCACGGGGAACTCATGTCGCGCTTTACGAACGACACGGACACGCTGCGCGATATGCTCAACCAGAGCATGCCGCAGCTCATGTCGTCGGTCGTCACCGTCGTAAGCGTATTCATTATGATGCTCGTCCTGAGTCCCGTTCTTACGGCAGTCGTAATCGTTTCGATTTTTCTCATGATGCTTCTCGCGGCGAAAATCGGAAAGCGGAGCGCCGCGTCTTTCCGCGACCAGCAGAAGAATCTCGGCATCGTAAACGGGTATATCGAAGAACTGATTGAGGGACAGCGCGTCGTCAAAGTTTTCAATCACGAGGAAGCGTCGATCGCTCAGTTTGCCGTACTGAACGACAATCTCCGCGCGGCAGGTACGTCGGCGAACACCTACGCCAATATCCTTATGCCCATGATGGGCAATCTGTCCCACGTGCAGTACGCGCTTGTCGCCATCTGCGGGGCGTTCCTCGTTATAAGCGGACACATGGACCTCGGCACGATTGCGGCTTTCCTTCAGTACACACGGAGCTTCAGCCAGCCCGTCACCATGATGAGCCAGCAGTTCAACAGCATACTGAACGCGCTTGCCGGCGCCGAACGCATTTTTGCGGTGATCGACGAGAAACCTGAAGTCGACGACGGAACCATACGGCTGGTGAACGCGTATGAAGCCGGCGCTAAAAACGCAGCTGACGGAAAACGTCTTGTCCAGTCGTATGCGTTTACCGGCGAATGGGCGTGGAAGAGACCGGAAAACGTGCAGCTCGAAAAACTGCAGGGCGAAGTCGTGTTCGATCACGTTACGTTCGGATACGAACCGGAGAAGGTCGTTCTGCACGACGTAAGCATGCACGCGCTCCCGGGGCAGAAAATTGCACTCGTCGGTTCGACGGGAAGCGGCAAGACGACGACGACGAACCTGCTTACGCGCTTCTACGACATTCCGCCGGAAAGCGGTTCAATCACCTACGACGGAATTCCCCTGAACAAAATAAAGAAGGACGATCTTCGCCGTTCGCTCGGCATGGTACTGCAGGACACGCATCTGTTCACCGGCACGATCCGCGACAACATCAAATACGGAAACCTCGAGGCGAGCGAAGCACAGATAGCGGAAGCCGCGAAACTTGCGAACGCCGACACGTTTATCCGCCGGCTTGAGCACGGATACGATACGGTCATCTCCGGCGACGGAGGCAATCTGAGCCAGGGACAGCGCCAGCTTCTTGCAATCGCACGTGCGGCCGTAGCCGATCCGCCGGTACTCATCCTCGACGAAGCAACGAGCTCAATCGACACGCGCACCGAAGCGATGATCCAGAAAGGCATGGACGGGCTTATGAAAGGCAGGACCGTATTCGTCATAGCGCACCGTCTGAGCACCGTGCGCAACGCTGATGAAATCGTCGTGCTTGAACACGGAACAGTCATCGAGCGCGGCACCCACGATGAACTTATGTCGAAAAAGGGACGGTATTATCACCTGTACACAGGCAACAGCATATCGGTGGAGTAAAACGTACGATTGTTTTTGCCCGATAAACGCCGGTAAATATTTCATTCATACCGATTTTCAGAAACATTTTATTTGCTACGTTGTACAGAAAAGCTGGGAGCGTAGTGAAAAATAAACCTGCTGGCGACTCTCGCCTATTCTGGCGAGCCGGAGCAAGCGGGTTTATTTTTCGCGTAAGCGGACTGCTTTTCTGTACTTAAGGTAACTAAGTGTAATTCTTTCTGATAAGCAGAAGGAATCAGTGTATTTTTACCGTATGTTTTATGCCATCACCCTGTTCTTGCCGCTGCCTTTGCCGAGGTACATGTTTTCGTCGGCTTTCGCGATTATTTTTGAGATAGGTATGTCTCCGTTGCAGCTTGCGACGCCGGCTGTCACTGTTATATTGAAACGTCTGTCGTCATAGATGAACGAATATTCCTCTATTTCTTTCCTGATTGATTCGATATGTTCCATGCATTCGAAATTGTCGGTTTTATACAGTTCGACGAACAGAAATTCTTCACCGCCCCAGCGGCAGACTTTTGCAGTGTCCGCACAGTACGGAATAAGCATTCTGCTTATCGTTTTGAGGACGTAGTCGCCGGCAGCGTGGCCGTATGTATCGTTTATTTTTTTGAAATCATCTATATCGAACATTGCGACGCTGTAATGTGTACGGTTTTTTGCAGCTTCTTCATGAAATTTTCCGAGGATTTCGCGCATTCGTCTGCGGTTGTACAGCTTTGTGAGTTCATCGTGATACGCTTCCTTCCGGATTTTCTGTTCTGAGGAACGGATAAAGTCCGAATACGCTTTCGAGAATATAATGACGAGCAGAAAAATAAACAGAGCGTTGGCGGTGTACAGAAATTTCCGCATGAAGAACGTGACCATATAGAGCGGTTCGTGTACCGTCGTATAGTATTCCATGCCGAAGAAAATAACCATTGAAACAATGCTCGCCTGTACCGGATGGAAAATATGTGCGTCGTTCTTGTCCGAACCGTACGAAAGAAAAAAAATCAGGCTCAACAGCCCGATGCAGTACAGCTGGAAACCGCACGCCCAGCCGAGACAGAGCAGCGCGAATATCAGGTGTATCATTATTTCTCCGGTATACAACCACGTTGCCAGAGACGCACGGACGACGTTCAGATTTTGAAGAACAAGAAGTATGCCGTAGAAAGAGATACTGAGAATATTCACATATACCATGATTTTTATCCGCATGCAGATGAAAAAAATCAGCAGCAGCGTATGGGCGCAGAGAAGAACTATATCCATCATGGACATCATGAAGTGCCGCTTTTTATCCCGCAGCTCGCTTTCAAGCATGATTAAGAGTATAATAATCAGGTATTTTTTTTTCAACATACGCTGGTGAAATAACTCTCTTAAGAATATGCTGTCATACCGGGATTCAATGCGGGGTATTGACATATATCTGGTTTGCTGCATAAAATATATTCCTTAAATAGGAGTGAAATGTATGAAAGTTTTAAGAATCGCCGCACTTGTCTGTGCTGCGGCATTTTCGGTTTCCGCAGTGTTTGCGTCCGGTCTGTATGAGGGGACGGCAGAAACACTTACAAATGATGCTGACAATTATATCGATGTCAACAACTGACAGAAGGTAAAAGTTCAGAATCTGTTCTCTCAGATGACTATTGATTCATCCGGACTTGACTTCGGCCTGGCAAAAACGTTCGGAAAGAATTACATGGCGTTGTCGTATGCCGGAAATCTCTGGACTACAAAAGACTCGACAAACCAGCTCTTTTTCCTGTTCGGTACAGGTAACATGGGATTTAAAGCCGGTATGTACTGGTATGTTAATACAGAGGTTGCTGATACAACGATAAGTACAATTAATCCCTATATACATTGAATTTCAATGCGGGGAAACTTCCTGCGGCTCTTGATGTTTTTGCTCTCTGCACATTTAATAACGAAAACATTGACACGACGACAGACGGAGCATCGGGATATGTTGCAAAGAGCGGAACAACAAATCCTCGGTTCGGTGCAAATCTCCAGCTTACTCTTTCAGAGAAGGATTCCGTAAGCCAGTTTGTGAAATTCGGGTTTTCATCCCGCATAAATAATGAAAATTCCTTGTCATACACTGTATATGATGCCGGCGGAGATGTTGATGATGCTGCTTCTTATACGAAATCGGGTTCCACTACGGGCACTGTAGAAATAATCTCAGCTCAGTATAGAATTCTTGCAAAAATGGGCGACAGCTTTACGTACTGCGGAAAGTTTACGGTTCCGTTTACGTTTACGACATATAACAGCAATTCCGATGCAAATTCTACGGAAATTGATTTTGTACTGCGCAATGGTATACAGGGATATATCGTACCGAAGAAATTTGCTTTGAATGGAGGTCTTTGTACGACCATCCCCAATATTTATCTGGAGAAGGATAATTCGTCTTCCGGTACATTTACTAATAAATTGTACTGCGGTTTTACCTGGAATCTCAGCCCTGCATTTACACTTGAAGCCGCGAATGAATTCTTACATACTAATACGGGAACAGGAACAACGACTTCAACTACGTCGCCGTCCATCAGTGATTTCTGGAATGAACAGTTTACGATAAGCGCAATAGCTCATTTCTGATTTTATTCTTATCTTTTGCAATGAGGGCTCTGTGTTTACTCACAGAGCCTTTTTTGCTATAATTCCGGTTTATGAAAGCAATAGAGTTGGAAAAAGCATATAATCCGAAAGACTTCGAGGACCGCATATATAACGAGTGGGAGCGCGACGGCTGGTTTAAACCTGCCTCCGATTCCGCTTCTCCGGTTCACGCCGAATACGAACGGCGTGCGGCAGGAATGTCTCCCGAGGCTCTCAGGAAATCTACATATACCGTCGTCATTCCGCCGCCGAACGTCACGGGCGTTCTCCACGTGGGACACGGACTCAACAACACGCTTCAGGACATCGTCGTGCGCTATCACCGCATGAAGGGCGACAATACGCTCTGGATAACGGGAACGGACCACGCGGGAATTGCGACCCAGAACGTCGTCGAACGGGCACTCAAGAAAGAGGGACTGTCCCGCAACGACATAGGCCGGGAGAAATTTCTTGAACGCACGTGGGCCGTAAAGGACGACCATCACAGCACAATCGTCAGACAGCAGCGGAAACTCGGCAACAGCACGGACTGGGACCGTGAACGTTTTACGATGGACGAAGGGCTTTCAAAAGCCGTCCGCGACGTATTCGTTACGCTTTACGAGCGCGGACTTATCTATAAAGGTCATTATCTTGTAAACTGGTGTCCGCGCTGCGGAACGGCTCTTGCGGACGACGAAGTCGACCACACCGACACGGCCGGCGCCATGTATCACATATGGTACGAATACGCGGACGGTCCGGCGCCGGACGGTTCCACAAAAATAGAAATTGCGACTACGCGCCCTGAAACGCTTCTGGGCGATACTGCCGTCGCGGTGAATCCGACCGACGAACGGTACAAATCAGTCGTCGGAAAGAAGCTCAGACTGCCGCTTACCGGCCGCACGATTCCGCTTATTACCGACGCATACGTCGACAAGTCGTTCGGTACCGGTATGGTAAAAATCACGCCGGCGCACGATCCGAACGACTGGCTTGTGGGCAGGCGCAACAACCTCGAAATTATTAATATTCTGAATCCCGACGGTACGCTCAACGAAAATTGTCCCGAAAAATACCGCGGCCTCACGTGTGCGAAAGCGCGCGAACTCATAATTAAGGATCTGACCGACCTCGGACTTTTCAAGGGCGAGGAAAAAATAACCCATTCCGTCGGACACTGCTACCGCTGCGGCACTGTCGTCGAGCCGTACCTTTCCGACCAGTGGTTCGTAAAAATGCAGCCGCTTGCGGACAAAGCGCTCAAAGCGTGGCAGGACGGCGACATCGTCTTTTATCCGCGCAAATGGGAAAACACGTATCGGAGCTGGCTGGAGAACATCCGCGACTGGTGCATAAGCCGCCAGCTCTGGTGGGGACACCGCATCCCGGTGTGGTACTGTAAAAAATGCGGGGAAACAATCGTCTCGCGCGAAGACCCGTGCTCGTGTCCGAAATGCGGCGCGGGTAAAGACGAGCTTGAGCAGGATCCCGACGTCCTCGACACGTGGTTCTCTTCCTGGCTCTGGCCGTTCAGCACGCTCGGCTGGCCCGACAATACGAAAGATCTGCAGACGTTCTATCCGACGACGGCGCTTGTAACGGCGTACGACATCATATTTTTCTGGGTCGCGCGCATGATTATGGCCGGACTTGAGTTCACCGGAAAGGCGCCGTTCCGCGACATTTACATGCACGGACTCGTGCGCGACAAGCAGGGCCGCAAAATGAGCAAATCGCTCGGAAACGGAATCGACCCGCTTGAAATAATCGACATGTACGGAAGCGACGCGTTCAAGTTTACGCTCGGCTTCATGTGCGCTCAGGGGCAGGACGTTCTCGTAGACAGGGAATCGTTCAAACTCGGCAGCCGCTTTGCGAACAAGATATGGAACGCAAGCAGGTACATCCTCGGTAATCTCGATGGACGGACGCTCGTGCCGGTGAAGGACAGCGATCTTACGGAGCTCGACAGATGGATTTACACCGAACTCGACAAATGCGTACGCACCGAACGCGACGCCCTTGAAGGATACCGCTACAACGACGCGGCATCCGCACTCTACGAATATTTCTGGAATGAATTCTGCGACTGGTACGTCGAGGCGACGAAACTTTCGTTCAGAAACGGAGACGACAAAGAAAAGGACCGCGCGGTTTCCGTGCTGCTCAACGTGCTTGAGGAAAATATCCGTCTTCTCCATCCGTTCCTGCCGTTCGTCACGGAGGAAATTTACGGAAAACTGCCGCTCGGCGAAATTATTGCAAACAGAAAAAAAGCCGGAACAAACAGCGTCGTTACGAACAGCCTCTACGACGGCATGCTCATCGCAGCGCCGTATCCCGAAGCGGACGATGCGCGTGCGGACGAGGTTATTTCCGGGCGGTTCGATGTACTGCAGGAACTTATACGCGGCGTCCGCGGTCTGCGCACCGAATGCGGCATAGATCCCGCCGCGAAGATTCATCTTGCGCTCGTCATAGAAAAGGACAGCGCAGCGGAAGTCTGCCGCGAGAAGGAAGACGTAATCGAGCTGCTTGCAGGCATTTCGAAGACCGACTTTGTCGGCGGAAAACCCGCGGATGCAATCGGCACGGTGGGGACGGGGTACGAAGCGTTCCTTATGATCGACGAGAGCGTCAACAGGGAGCAGCTGCTTTCCCGCTTCAAAAAGGAACTTTCCGAGACCGAAGGCTATGCGCAGAAAGCCGAGGCAAAGCTTTCCGGCAAGTTTGCGGAACATGCGCCCGCCGACCTTGTCGCCGAAGAACGTGCGAAACTCGAAGAGCATAAGCGGCGCATTGAAAAGCTTGAATCGTACATAAAGAGTCTGTAAATCTTAGAGCAGGGGATAAGCCGATGGGAAAAATCAAGTACGAGATGCATACGGATCGTTCCGGTGAAATGAACAACGAGGCGATGCTTCAGCTGAAAAGCATGTTCCTTGCCCCGTATATGCAGCTCGCGACTGCCCTCATCGGCAAAGCCCGTCATGCAGGCGGAAATATGTTCCGCCATCAGCTTGATACGATGGCCATCCTTATAGATTACGGATACATAGATTCGGTCCTGCTCAAAGCATCCGTCATTCACGACGTCATAGAGGATGTTCCCGGCTTCGATTACAGTCTCATCGTCAACGCCGACGAAGAGGGAGCCGACGTGTACAAACTCGTGCTTGAAGTGACGAAAAAGGAAGGCCAGCCTAAAAGCGATTACCTGCGGGGCATCATAGCGAACGGCAGTCAGCGCGCGAAAGTCCTGAAATGTGCCGACCGCATCAGCAATATGATAAGTCTCGGATTCGTGACCGACCCGGAATTTATCGAGCGGTACTGCGACGAAACCGAATACTTCATTCTGCCAATTGCGCTCGAAGTCGACTACAACATGTATCAGGAATTAATAAATCTTATCATCACCCGCCGCAAATACCTCGAAGACAGCGGCTACATTGACCGCAAGAAACGTATGGCAGCCGGAGCTGCCGCGAATACTAAAATCAGACCTTAAACAAATCTATCTGCGAACCTATATCCTGCACGTTCTTATTTAACTCTCCGGAGGCTTCCGAAAGTCTGCCGCTCGCCGCGTTTATTTCCGCCGTTTCCTCCGTAATATTCGTCATGAGATCGCTGATTTCCTGAGAGATATCGTGAAGTTTGCTTATTTCGTCGAGAATCGTTTTTGTTCCCTCCGTCATTTCCACGGACGCGTTCTTAACCTGCGACGTATTGTCGTTCATTGCCTGAAGCGCCTCGAGAATCTGCTTCGAGCCTTCGCTCTGTTCCTGAATTGCGCCGTGAATCTGCTGGACGAGCTGATTCGTCGACGTGACGCGCTTCGAAACCGACTCGAACGATTTGCGGGCATTGTCCGACGCTCCCGCGACATCAGCAAAAGTTTCCTGAATTCGTTTAAGTTCGTCGCCGATTTTTTTCGACTGCTCGGACGATGTTTCCGCAAGCTTTCTGATTTCATCGGAGACGACGGAGAACCCCTTTCCCGCTTCTCCCGCGTGGGCCGCTTCGATTGCGGCGTTCATGGCGAGTAAATTCGTCTGCTCCGCGATGCTCGTAATGATTTCGTTCGCTTCCTGCAGCATCTGCGACTCGTCGGCAATCGTCCTGATTTTGTTATTAACTTCGGCGTCTCTGTCGATTCCCGTTTCGGTATCCGCCGCGAGCTGGGAGAATTCCTGCGCCATATGGGCAACGGAAGTGTCCATCGACTTGATGTTGCCTATCATTTCTTCGACGGACGCGGATGCTTCCGTGACGCTTGCCGACTGATTTTCAATCATCCGTTCGAGCGATTCTATGCTTTTTGAAATCTGTTCGGCGCTCCCCGCTGTCTGTTCGACGCTTGCGCTCTGATTCGAAATACTGCTGTTTATTTTTGCAACGCTGCCCGCAATGCCGGAAACCGAACTTCCCGTGTTGCGGATTTCCTCCGTAAGTGCAGCGTCGACGCTGCCGAGCCGTACTCTGGAATTTTTTATAGTTGAAATGATTTCCTGAATTTTTCCGGTAAAATTATTAAAATCAAGTGCGAGGCTGCCGATTTCATCGTGGTTCTTTACGGGAATCCGTCTGGTAAGGTCCGCGTCTCCGTTCGATATGTCGGTGAGCTGTTTCCGTACGATGTTGAGTCTTGAAATAACAAGCATGATGGAGAACGTGACGAGGAAATAAAATATGAGACCGGTGACTATTTCCATGACGAGGGTCGCATTGCGGACGTTGTCGGCAGTTTCCTGAATCTGATTTTCAGGAACGACGCCGCCCACCATCCAGCCGTCAGTGTCGGGAACGGGTACTGCGGCAATCGATACATGTCCGTCCGTTTTGTTATCTATCTCTATAGAAGCCCTTTTTCCCGCGCGGAGAATTTCAGCAAGCGCCGGACTGTAATTGAAATTCTGCATGAGGCGTTTTTCGTCGGGATGGGCGATAATAGTACCGTCTCGGTCCGTAAGGAACATATATCCCTTTTCGCCGATTTTTACTGTTTTGAACGAATCCTGCAGCCGCTGGAGTCCGAGCATGCCCGTAAAAAATCCGAATGTTCTGCCGGATGCGTCTTTTGCCGCCCGCGTAACGGGGACGACCGTTTTTCCCGAAGTCCGCGAGACGACAGCATCGCCGATGTACGTATCCTTACCGTTTTTCAGTATCGCCTGATAGTAGTCGCGGTCGTTGATGCCGTTCACCGTTCCGACGAGTCCCGTGTCCCGTTTTGTCGACCCGTCCGGTCCGCAGAAAAACATGTAGTCGTAATCGTGATTGCGCAGCTGTGTATTCTGATGCAGCCAGTCTACGACTTTTTCTTCGTCTCCGGTTTTTACGACGTCGGCTCCGCTGTAGACTTTTAAGTCGAGCAGATACGATTTAAGCCAGTTGTCTACCTGATCCGCCCTGGCGGACGCGATTTCCGCGATGTTGAGGTTGTAAACGTTTTTTACAGCGGGGCGGAGGATTTTCATATTCACGACAATCATGATTGTGAAAAGCACCCACATAACGGGAAGCATAATGAGTGAGAGCCTTTTTGCAAGGCTGTACGATTTTTTTACGTTTTTATCCATAAGAATAATACTCTCCAAAATATACTATACTAATAGTACTGCTATATTCAGTAAAAGAAAAGATTTATGTATACCTTTCGTTTTCGTGCCGCTTATATACCGTTTTAAGCCGCTTTTTGCATTTTAGTACGTTTTTTTATCGTTTATTGCTTCGTATTGACACTTGTTTACATAAAACGTAAAATTGTCATAACATAAATCTCTATGATAAGGAGCTACTAGACTATGATTAGAGTCGGTATTAACGGTTTCGGTCGTATTGGCCGCATGGTTTTCCGTGCTGCAGTTTCTAATTTCAGCAAGGACATGGAAGTTGTTGCTATCAACGACCTTCTTGCTTACAACAAAGATGATCCTTCAAAGATGCTCGTTGATTATCTCGCATACCTGCTGAAATACGATTCAGTACACGGCCGCTTCGACGGTACTGTAGAAGTAAAAGGCAGTGAGCTCATCGTCAACGGTAAAAAAATCCGCGTTTTTGCAGAAAAAGATCCTGCAAACATCAAATGGGGCGAAGAGAAAGTCGACGTTGTCGTTGAATCGACAGGCTTTTTCCTTACAACTGCTTCTGCAGAAGCTCATATCAAGGGCGGCGCAAAGAAAGTCGTTATGTCAGGTCCTTCAAAGGACGACACGCCGATGTTCGTATACGGCGTAAACGATAAGAGCTATGCAGGTCAGACAATCATCTCCAATGCATCATGCACGACAAACTGTCTCGCACCGCTTGCAAAAGTGATCAACGACACATACGGACTCAAACGCGGTCTTATGACGACTGTTCACGCAACGACGGGAACTCAGCTCACAGTCGACGGTCCTGCGAAGGGCGGAAAAGACTGGAGAGGCGGACGCTCCGTTTACAACAACATCATTCCGTCGACGACAGGTGCTGCAAAAGCTGTCGGTAAAGTTATTCCCGAACTCAACGGAAAACTTACCGGTATTTCAATGCGTATTCCGTCTCCCGATGTTTCAGTAGTTGACCTTACCTGCGAACTCGAGAAACCTGCAGGAGCAGACAAAACTGAAGCGTACAAGAACATCTGTGCGACGATGAAAGCCGCTTCAGAAGGCGCTCTCAAGGGAATCGTTGAATATACTGAAGACGAAGTCGTTTCAACGGATTTCTGCGGCGATGCCCACACATCAATCTTCGATGCAAAAGCAGGTCTTGCTCTTGAACCGAACTTTGTTAAGCTCATCGCATGGTATGACAACGAGTGGGGTTATTCGAACAAACTCTGCGAAATGCTCCGCGTCATCAGCAAATAAGTACTGCTTTTAAGCAGCGTATAAAACCGTTCCCGTGCTTGCTGCATGAGGAACGGTTTTTTTTATGAAAAAAAGATGCGGACTTGCCGGCGGAGGCGGGAAGATGATAAAATGACGTATGAAAATAATAAATCAGTTTGTATCAGGCAGACCGAACCTGTCGTTTGAAATATATCCCCCAAAACACGATTCCCGGCTTTCGGACATAACGGCGACGCTCGACATTCTTGCAGGGCTGAAACCCGATTTTATAAGCGTCACGTTCGGCGCCGGCGGAAGCTCGAACAACAACAAAACGATTGAACTTTCCCGCAGAATCAAGGACGAGTACGGCATTGAACCGCTCGTTCACCTTACCTGTCTGTGCTACAGCAAATCGGAGATTGACGATTTCCTGAATCAGCTTGACGCCAACGGGCTTACAAACATTCTCGCGCTGCGCGGCGACAAGCGCGAAGGCGTACCGGAAAAGAATGATTTTCCCCACGCTTCCGATCTTATTGCCTATATCCGCAGAACGCAGGGGACGAAGTTCTGCATCGCGGGGGCGTGCTACCCCGAGTGCCATCCGCAGTCGCCTGACCGTATTTCGGATATCCGTGCGATCGTAAAAAAGAAGGAGGCAGGCGCGGAACTGCTCATTTCCCAGCTGTTTTTCGAGAACGGCATGTTCACTTCGTTCGTGGAGAACTGCCGCATTGCGGGAATAGATGTGCCCGTCTGCGCGGGAATTATGCCGGTGATAAACCGGAATCAGATTGAAAAAATGGTGACGCTGTGCGGAGCTTCGCTTCCCGAACGGTTCAAAAAAATTATTAACAAATATGACGGAAACAGAGACGCTTTGTTCGACGCGGGCCTGTCGTACGCGGTGAGCCAGATAATCGACCTGTGTGCGAACGGTTTCGAATACATTCATCTGTACACGATGAATAATCCCGCAGTCGCGAAACGCATTGCCGAAGGCGTAAGGAACATCATCCGCTGACCGGAATTCTGTTGAAAAAAACGGATTTACGTTTATACTGTTTACATATGCGGAATCATTAAACAGCATATCCGGAGGTACGTAATGAAAATTTTATTCATCGGCGGAACGGGAACTATCAGCATGGCTATTTCCAGACGGCTGATTGCTCAGGGCGAGGAATTGTGGCTTTTGAACCGCGGCAACCGCGGTACGGGCCTTACGGGCGTTCACGAACTGCATGCCGACGTTCACAACGAGCGGGAGGCTGCTGCAAAACTCGACGGCATGACGTTTGACGCGGTAGCCGATTTTATTGCATTCACGGCTGCGGATCTTGAGCGCGACGTCCGTCTGTTCGAAGGTAAGACGAAGCAGTTTATTTTTATCAGCTCCGCTTCCGCCTATCAGAAACCGCCTGCAGACTACCTCATTACGGAAAGTACGCCGCTCGCAAATCCTTACTGGGAATATTCGCGGAATAAAATAGCAGGCGAGGATTTCCTCATGAAAAAGTACCGGGAGAACGGCTTTCCGGTTACGATTGTGCGCCCGAGCCACACGTTCGACGAACGAAGCGTGCCCGTTGCACTGCACGGCGCGAAAGGAAGCTATCAGGTACTCGACCGGATGCTGAAGGGCAAGCCCGTCATCATTCCCGGCGACGGGACTACTTTCTGGACGCTTACCTACAACACCGATTTTGCTTCCGGATTTTCAGGGCTGCTCGGCAACCCGCGCGCAGTCGGGCAGGCCGTGCAGATTATGTCTGACGAACGGCTCAGCTGGAATCAGATTCACGAAATCATAGCCGACGCTCTCGGCGTACAGCTGCACGCCGTCCACATTTCTTCGGATTTTCTCGGAGAAGCGGGAACGCAGTACGACTTCCGCGGAGAACTGACCGGCGACAAATCGTATCCCGTGCTGTTCGACATTTCGAAACTCCGCAGACTCGTTCCCTCATTCCGCACGGAAACGACGATGGCGCAGGGGCTCCGGAAAACGGTGGCCTACATCATGTCGCACGAAGAGTGTCAGATTCCCGATCCGGAATTCGACAAGTGGTGCGACCGCGTCATTGCCGCCCGCCAGCAGGCGCTCGATTCGCTTTTAAAGTAAAGCTGCCAGTATCTCCGGAAACTGCTGCCGGTTCCCCGGGCGGCGTACAGCCGCACGGGGGAGGTTGGCGTTTGTGGAACAATGTCAGCTTTACAGGGATAATATTTTACTCATTGATAAAATCCTGTTATTGTGACATATCATGTTTTTTAGTGTTAACTATTATTGCACAATATGTATTTGAGGGCCGACGATTGAAAAAGCTGTAAAGAGAGAAAAAAATGAAGAAATATTTATTTATGTTAATTAGTTTTCTAATCAGCTATAGCTGTTTAAACGCGGAAATAGTTGGGACTCGTTATAAAATAACTGACTCGGAAAAGGAATTTGATGTTATTTATTATCAAACACAGGACATGAAAGTTATTGAATCTGAAAAAAATGATGATGTAAATATAACACAGTCATTCGAAATCGATAAAAATAATATTAAAGGTGAAGTAAGATATTCTCTATTTACTGATTTAGGCGGTGATGCAAATACGTTGAAAATGCAATATGCTGTGTGGGTTATGGTGTGTATAAATAATATAGCCGGGTTTGAAGTATCTTCCGATTCATTTTCAAATTTTAATGATGCGGATGTTAAAAAAGAATTTAATGGAGACTTCGGCTGCACAACATTCATTCAGAATCCAAAATCAGAATACGGAAAAGGATATAAATATATGATGGCTGAATTCTTTTGCCGCGAAGGGCAAGGTCTTGTAATGAGGGCATTTCTTTTTAATAATCTTGAATTTACAGGAATGAACGAAGATGGTACTATTTCGTCATCCAGTGCATTGTTTTCTAATTATTATACATTCGAATTTATGGATAAAGACGAATCAGGAAATTTTATTACGAAATAGCTTATAACGGATATTTTGACATGACTCTGCTGATAAGCCGCGCTGTAGGTTAAATAATAAAAGTACCGCACGGTTGTGAATGATATGCTTTAATGAAGCTTGACTGGTTAGTCTAAACTAACTATATTGTAAGGGATATGAAACTATCCCAACTTGTACCGGGAAAATGCGGTGTTATAAAAAATGTGGGCGGTGAAGACACGCTACGTCATCACCTTCTTGATATGGGACTTACGCCGGGAACCCGGATTCTCGTGCGTAAGACGGCGCCGCTCGGCGATCCTCTGGAACTTAATCTGCGGGGGTACGAGCTTACGCTCCGCAGGGACGACGCGGAAAAAGTCGAGCTTGAGCAGCCTGACGACCCGTATTCATGCAGAGCGTGTTCCGCCGCTGCGTGTCCGTACTGTAAAGGAAGCGCACGATGAAACGGATTGTTGCGCTTGTCGGAAATCAGAACTGCGGAAAGACGTCGCTGTTCAATCAGCTTACGGGAAGCCAGCAGCATGTCGGTAACTTTCCCGGCGTTACGGTGGAACGCAAAAGCGGATTTATTAAGCAGTCGTTCATCCAGCCGGAAGCGTCGAACGAAAAAAATTTAACAATCGAAGTCGTCGACCTTCCCGGCATCTATTCGCTTTCGCCGTATACGCCCGAGGAAATAGTCACGCGCGACTTTCTCATGAAGGACAAGCCGGACGCGATTCTTAACATTATCGATTCGACGAATATCGAACGGAACCTGTATCTGACGCTGCAGCTTGAGGAGCTCGGCATACCGATGGTGCTTGCGCTTAATATGATGGACGAGGTCACCGCGGCCGGCAACTCCGTCGATGTTCTGAAGCTCGAGGAGAACATGCAGCTTGCAGCCGTTCCCATTTCCGCAATAAAAGGCGACGGTATATCCGAACTTGTGCAGCGCCTTATGGACATTGCCGTTAATAAAAAGAAGCCCGCCGGAATCGACTTCTGCGACATCGGGCCGGTGCATCAGGCGATTCACTCGATGACGCATCTCATTGCGGACCACTGCGAGGCGCGCGGTCTGCCTGCGCGGTACTGTGCGACGAAGCTTATCGAGGGCGATAAAATCATCCTCGAAGAACTCGGACTCAACGAAAACGAGCACGACATTCTCGGTCACATTACGACAGAGATGGAACGCGACGCCGGGACCGACAGCGCTGCGGCAATCGCTGATATGCGCTACGCGTACATAGCGAAAGTGACGTCCGACTGTGTGCACCGCGTGGGTGAGACGATAGAACAGAAGCGCTCGACGAAAATAGACGCGGTGCTCACGAGCAAGTACCTGGCCATTCCGATATTTCTCGGCATCATGTCGCTTATTTTTTATTTTACGTTCGGTCTTATCGGTAAATGGCTGAGCGACTTGTTCGGCGCCGGTCTCGAGCGGATTACGGGCATCATAGACCGCGCGCTCACCGCGTACGGCCTCGCGTCGACCGCGCACTCGCTCATTGTCGACGGTTTGTGCACCGGCATAGGCAGCGTGCTTTCGTTCATGCCCACAATCCTCGTGCTGTTCTTTTTTCTCGCCATGCTTGAGGATACGGGCTATATGGCGCGCGTCGCGTTTGTCATGGATTCAGCGCTGCGGAAAATCGGACTGTCGGGTAAATCGTTCGTTCCGATGCTCATCGGCTTCGGCTGCTCGGTACCCGCCGTCATGTCGACGCGCACGCTCTCGAGCCGCCGCGACAAAAAGATGACGATATTCATCATCCCGTTCATGTCGTGCAGCGCGAAACTTCCGGTCTTCTCGCTGTTTTCGATGGTGTTTTTTCCGGAACACGCCGCGCTCGTAATGGTTTGTCTGTATGTCGGCGGATTCGTTATGGCCGTTATTTCCGCGCTTCTTCTGAAGAATACCGCATTTAAAGGGAAACCCGTCCCGTTCGTGCTCGAACTTCCCGCATACCGCATGCCGAGCCTCAAGAACATGTGGCTTTCGACATGGGAAAAGGCAAAGGATTTTCTCCGCAAGGCGTTTACCATCATACTCACCGCGACGCTCGTCATATGGTTTCTGCAGCACTTCGACACGCGGCTGAATCTCGTCGACGATATGTCGAAGAGTATGCTTGCGTCGCTCGGGTCGCTTATTGCGCCCGTTTTTTATCCGCTCGGATTCCGCGACTGGCGCCTTGCGACTGCCCTTGTCGCCGGGCTTACGGCGAAGGAAGCAGTCGTGAGTACGCTCGCCGTCCTCTGCGGTGCGACGGGCGCAGGTCTTTCCGCGGTTCTGCGTACGATGCTTACTCCCGCATCGGCAGTTTCGTTCCTCGTGTTTACGCTGCTTTACATGCCGTGCGTTGCGGCGTTTGCGGCAGTAAGGCGGGAAATAGGAAATAAGGATGCGGTGAGCGCCATGACGTTTGCGACGGGTATTGCATGGATTACGGCATTAATTGTATACCATATAGCAGTTCTATTCTAAATTATTACGGAGTATCTTATGTCTGATTTTTCAATGTATGTACCGACGAGGATTTTGTTCGGAGCAGGCAGGTTGAACGGGCTTCATGAGCAGAAGCTGTTCGGTAAGAAAGCGCTTGTCGTCATTTCAAGCGGAAAGTCGACCCGTGCCAACGGGTATCTCGACCGTACGGTGCGTGAATTGAAAACGGCAGGTATAGACGCCGTTGTGTTCGACAAAGTGCAGGCGAATCCGCTTAAAACGACAGTGGAAGCGGGAGCCGCATTTGCCAGGGAGAACGGCTGCGATTTCGTCGTCGCGCTCGGCGGCGGCAGCGTCATGGATTCTGCAAAAGCGATTGCAATTATGGCGGTGAATCCCGGCGACTTGTGGGATTACGCGCTCGGCGGTACGGGAAAAAGTATGCCCGTGGCTGTCACGCCGCTTCCGATCGTCGCGATTACGACGACTGCCGGTACGGGCAGCGAGGTGGACGGTGTAGGCGTTATCACGAACGAAGCGACGCACGAAAAGATGGGAGTGGGCGGAGAATGCGTTTTCCCGAAACTTGCCGTCGTTGATCCTGAACTTATGACGACCGTTCCCTCCAAACTCACCGCCTATCAGGGATTCGACGCACTGTTCCATTCGCTTGAAGGATATATCAGCAAAAAAGCGAATCTCATGAGCGATATGTACGCGCTTACCGCAGTCGAGAATGTCGGCAGATATCTTGCGCGTGCGGTAAATGACGGAAACGACACTGAAGCGCGCGAACATCTGGCGTTTGCGAATACGCTTTCCGGCGTCGTCATGGACATAAGCGGCTGTACGAGCGAACACTCGATGGAACACGCGCTTTCCGCATATCACGAAAAGCTCGAGCACGGAGCCGGGCTTATTATGCTGTGCAAATCATATTTCGGATACTTTGCGGAGCATCACGTGTGCGACGAGCGTCTTGTGAAACTTACACAGGCACTCGGCATGAAACACGCGCGCCGTCCCTCTGACATTGTGAAGGCGCTCGACAAGCTCCAGAAAGAGTGCGGCGTTGCCGGACTCAAAATGAGCGACTACGGCATTACGCCCGACGAATTCGAGACGTTCTCGAAAAACGCGCATTCGGCCATGGCCCGTCTGTTCAAAAACGACCGCATAGAGCTCGACGATACGGCAGTCATAAGCATATATCAGAAAGCATATAAATAAACGTACGGTAAATATACACGGAGCCCCCCTGCTTTTTGGAAGAAATTTTGCTTAGTTACCGTATACAGAAAAGCAGTCCGCTTCCGCAAAAAATAAATCCCCGTGTTCCGGCTCGCCGAAATAGGCGAGAGTCACACGGGGATTTATTTTTCGCTACGCTCCCTGCTTTTCTGTATACGGTGTAACTAATAAATACTTCTAAAAACTGGTACAGCTGAAATATTTACTGACGTTTATGAAGCGAAAAGAGTCGTACTTACCGGAAATTCTCTCCATAAAGATGAGCTCCGGTGCGCTTGAAGCTTGGAACAATTATTCCGGAAGCACATGGTTAATTGCTGCGAAAGGCATGATTATACTTCGGATATGTATGATAAAAATTCTGCACTCAGCCTGGTCTCATCGTGAAACCAGGCTGATTTCATTCTGAAACCAGGCTCATTTCATCGTGAAACCAGGCTGGTTTCATATTTCCGTTTGCGCAGAGTCAAAACGTACGGTTGTTTTCGCCCGGTAAACGCCGGTAAATATTTCAGACCTGGCTGTTTTTAGAAATGTTTCATTCGCTGCATCGTATACCGAAAACCGTCCGCGGAGCAGGAAATAATTCCGCGAGCGAATCTCGCCTATTCCGGCGAGCCGGAGCTCGCTGAATTATTTCCTGTGTAAGCGGACAGTTTTCGGTATGAGGTAACTACACTGAGTCTTTTCCGAAAGCAGATAGACTTCCGTGTATATTTACCGTACGTTTTACTCCACACTCACGCCTATGTATCTGAAAAAGCTTGCTGCCTCAGGCAGGCTGAAACGGGCGCCTTTGAGTTTGTTTGCGGACGGGTCTATGGAATAGCCGGAGGCAGTGCGGAAATCGGAGCCTTCCAGACTGCAGCCGAGTACGACAGCCGACTGAAAACGGGAACCGCTGAAGTCGACGTTTTTCAGGCGGCAGTTCGTAAAATCCGTATTGCGCAGCGTCGAGTCAAGAAAAGAGGTGCGGTTGAGCGTGTTGTCGTAGAATACGCAGCTGTCGAGCAGACAGTCGGTGAAGTCGGGGCTGAATCCGTATTCGGATGCTTCAGTGAAATTTATTCCGGTAAGCCGGCAGGATTTAAAAGCACTGTCTATCGTTGTGCCGTCGATTTTGCACATGATGAGTTCGCAGTTTACGAACGTGCAGTCGGTGAACGTCGTGTTTGTCAGATCAGTCTTATTGAAGGAGCAGCCGTTGAACGTGCAGTCCGTGTATACTGCGTCGTACAGGCTGACTGCTCCGGTATGCACGCCGGTGAATTCCGTTTTCTCCACGTACGCTTCCGCGCCGGGAAGAACGGACGCGTCTGCGCCGTCTGCCTGATTTGCCGGCCGTATGCACCGCTGCACGTTGTCGTGTTTTCCGTCAGTTTTCTGTTTCGGCTCCGCGGATTTTTGCTGTTCTTCCGCTTCCAGTTTCCGTATGATTGCGCCGAAGAGTTCAGGCTGTTCCGGTTCCTGCGTGGTATCCATGCGGGCATTTTACTCTGTTTTGAAAGAATTGACCAGTTCGGACACTTCCTCCGCGATAATGCTGTTTCTGTTCGAAGTCTGCGCCGCACTTTCCGACAGTTCCCCCATGCGGGACACCTGCGTTGAAATATTGTCCATGCTTTTCTGCAGTTTTTCCGCGTATGAATGAAGTATGTCGATGCCGCTGAACGATTCGGTACTCGTCCGCTCAATCATTCCCTGATGGACTTCCTGCATCATGCTGTCGATTTCATGGATGCGGGAAAGTAATAATTTTTTTAACCGAATTCTAACAATCCGTTTACACGTTCCTTACATATCCTCTGTACATTTTGAACGGATAAACGAAAAACTAATGCTTCAGGAGGGCATTATATGAAACTGGTTAAATTTTTTGGTTTTGTTTTAGCATCCGCCGTGTGTCTGCCGGCTGCCTCCGCGATGGGGTCAAAAGATGCCGGCGGCATGAGAGACGACATTACTGTCATTTCCCGTGAATCGGGCTCGGGAACGCGCGGCGCGTTCATTGAACTGTTCGGCGTCGAGGTTAAGAATGCTGCCGGTAAGAAAGTCGACATGACTGTCGATACCGCGGACATTACGAACAGCACTGAAGTCGTTCTTACGTCGGTCGCCGGAAACAGCTCGGCAATCGGGTATATTTCGCTCGGTTCTCTCAACAGCGCGGTAAAGGCGCTTAAAATCGACGGAGCGGGAGCTTCCGTCGCGAATATCAGGAACGGAAGCTACAAAATCAGCAGGCCGTTTAATATTGTTACGAAGCCGGACCTGAGCGACGCGGCTAAGGAATTTTACCGCTACATTCTTTCCTCAGACGGACAGGCTGTCATCGAAAAGAACGGATACATAGCTGCGGTAAAAAATCCGGCATATATGGTAAACGTGAAGACCGGCAAAGTGACTGTCGCGGGTTCTTCCTCGGTGTTTCCCGTGATGGAAAAACTCGCGGAAGCGTTTAAAGCTGCAAACCCCGGGGTTACGGTGGAAGTTTCCCAGAGTGATTCGACGACCGGCATAAACAGCGCGACGCAGGGTGTGTGCGATATAGGTATGGCAAGCCGCGAACTTACCGACGGCGAAATTGCGAAGGGTGTGACGGGGACAAAAATCGCTCTGGACGGAATTGCGATAATCGTGAACAAAGTCAATCCTGCTGAAGGTCTTTCAAAGGAACAGGTCCGGAGAATATTTACGGGTGAAATCATAAAGTGGACGGAGCTGAAATAGGCAGGCAGGTATGAAAAACAACGGCAGAGAAGCGGCTATGAAATATGTGTTTTTTGCATCTGCGTGTGTGTCTGTCGGTGCCGTCGTTCTTATCTGCATATTCATGTTTGCGAACGGTGTGCCGGCAATGGGGAAGATAGGATTCGGCAACTTCCTCTTCGGAATGAAGTGGAAGCCCGAGCTCGATTTGTTCGGCATATTTCCGATGGTTATGGGAAGCATCGCCGTGACGGCCGCCGCAATCGTACTCGGCGTACCTGTCGGTATACTGACGGCGGTCTTTCTGGCGCGGTTCTGTCCGAAGCGGATATATCCCGCACTGAAAAGCGGAGTGGAGCTTCTGGCGGGTATTCCGTCGGTCGTATACGGTTTTTTCGGACTTACGGCAATCGTTCCTCTGATAGGAAGAATCGGCGGCGGAAGCGGTACGAGCATTCTTGCGGCAGCAATAGTGCTCGCAGTCATGATTCTGCCGACGATCGTCGGGGTGAGCGAGGCGGCTATCCGCGCGGTGCCCTCAGGATATTACGAGGGCTCTCTCGCGCTTGGTGCGTGCAAGGAGCGGAGCGTGTTTTTCTCGGAACTCCCCGCGGCACGTTCCGGAATTGTTGCGGGAATCATTCTCGGTGTGGGAAGGGCCGTCGGTGAGACGATGGCTGTAATCATGGTGGCGGGAAATCAGGCTGTCATGCCGCGCGGTCTTTTAAAGGGAGTGCGCACGCTCACCGCCAACATTGTTCTTGAAATGGGGTATGCGTCGGGCCTTCACCGCGAGGCGCTTATCGCGACGGCGGTCGTGCTTTTCTTCTTCATACTGATTATCAACCTGATATTCATGCTTGCTAAAAAGCGTGGGGACTGAGGTATATATGAAACAGACATCACAGTCTTACATGCTGCGCGCGGTCGTGTATGCCAGCGCGGGAATTACGGCGGCGGTTATCATAGGGCTCGTTGCGTACATCCTGTACATGGGCCTTCCGAATTTTTCACTGTCGCTGTTTGCCTTTCATTATTCGAGCGACAACGCGTCCCTGTTTCCGGCGCTCGTGAATACGCTTACCGTGACGCTTCTTTCGCTCCTGCTCGCCGTTCCGGTCGGAGTAGGGGCGGCGGTTTATCTTGCCGAATACGCGCGCCGCGGAAACAGGTTCGTGCGCGTCATCAGAATAACGGCGGAAACGCTTTCCGGCATTCCGTCGATCGTGTACGGCCTTTTCGGGTACCTTCTGTACGTAACCACGCTCAAGTGGCAGTTTTCGCTGCTTGCCGGCTGCTGCACGCTCGCAGTCATGATTCTGCCGGTGATTATGCGCACGACGGAAGAGGCGCTGCTCGCCGTTCCCGACACGTACCGCGAGGCAAGTTTCGGACTCGGTGCGGGAAAACTGCGGACGGTGTTTAAAATAGTGCTTCCGGCCGCGGTGCCCGGCATTGTGAACGGCATTGTGCTGAGCACGGGGCGCATCGTCGGGGAAACCGCGGCGCTTCTGTATACTGCCGGAACCGTCGCGCACATTCCCTCTTCCCTTATGGGAAGCGGGAGGACGCTTGCGGTACATTTGTATTCATTGTGGAGCGAAGGACTTAAAACGGAGCAGGCGTACGCGACGGCCGTCGTGCTTCTTGTGTTCGTACTTGTATTGAACTGGATTTCCGGACGGCTCGAAAAAATTGCTTCCAGGGGGAAGAAAAATGGATGAAACAGCAACTATAACGGCAGTAAAGACTGAAAAATCAGAGAAGGCGCAGCCCGCCCGGTGGTTTTCGGAACAGAAAACTACCGCTGAAAATGCGGGGGAACCTGCGTCGAAAATCAGCATAAAGGGCGTGAACCTGCATTACGGCACTTTTCAGGCACTCTACGACGTGAATCTTGAGCTGCTTGCGAATAAGGTGACGGCGTTCATCGGACCGAGCGGCTGCGGAAAGTCGACGCTGCTCAAAACGCTCAACCGAATGAACGATCTTATCCCTGACTGTGTGATCGACGGGAAAGTTCTTCTCGACGGAGTGGACATTTATCAGGATATCGACGTGAACATTTTACGGAAACGCGTCGGAATGGTGTTCCAGAAACCGAATCCGTTTCCGATGAGCATTTACGACAACATCGCGTACGGTCCGCGCACGCACGGCGTAAAAAACCGGGGGGAACTCGACAGTATTGTGGAAAAATCACTGCGTGGCGCCGCGATCTGGGACGAAGTGAAGGACCGGCTGTACAAGAGCGCGCTCGGCATGAGCGGCGGTCAGCAGCAGCGGCTCTGCATCGCGCGTGCACTTGCGGTCAATCCCGAAGTGCTGCTCATGGACGAACCGACGTCGGCGCTCGATCCTATTTCGACGAGCAAAATAGAGGACCTTGTATCGGAACTGCAGAAGGAATATACAATCGTGATTGTCACGCACAACATGCAGCAGGCCGCGCGTATCAGCGATAAGACTGCGTTTTTCCTGCTCGGAAAAGTAATCGAATACGGCGAAACGGAACAGATTTTCTCGTCGCCGCACAACAAAAAGACGGAAGAATACATCACGGGGAGGTTCGGCTGAGATGCGTGAAAAATTCGAAAACCAGCTCAAAGAGCTGAATGATAATCTTATTTTTATGGGCGCGCAGTGCGAGGACTGCATTACGTATGCGACGCAGGCGCTTCTTACCGGAACAGACGCGATGGCGGAACGCGCGATTCAGACAGAGCGCGATACCGACGGCAAGGAACGCGAAATACAGTCGCTCTGCATGAAATTACTGCTGCAGCAGCAGCCTGTCGCGAGCGATCTCCGGACAATCAGCGCCGCGCTCCGCATGATTACCGATATGGAACGGATTGCCGATCAGGGAAGCGACATTGCGGAGATTTCGCGCCATATAGACCTCACGACGAGCAAAAGCAACGTGCACATAGCGGAAATGGCTGATGCCGTGATTAAAATGCTTACGAACGCGGTTTCGTCTTTCGTCCGCAGGGATGCTGCGCTCGCAGAGCGCGTGCAGCAGATGGACGACACGGTCGACGAACTTTTCCAGACAGTGAAGAAAGAACTGGTGGACATGATGTGCGGCGGCGGGGCACAGAGCAGGGAAATCGCAGGGCAGGCGCTTGAGACGCTCATGATTGCAAAATATCTTGAGCGTATCGGGGACCATACGGTTAATATTACGGAAGCCGTTCTCTCCATGCTCAACCATAGCACAGAGGAAGACGGCGGGGTATAATGGAGACATGAAGATTCTCATAGTTGATGATGAAGCGCCGATCCGCGAGCTTGTACGGTACAACCTTGAAAAAGAAGGATATGGAACGGTATCGGCGGAAAACGGAACAGAGGCGCTGCGTCTCGCCCGGAGCGAGAATCCTTCTCTTGTTATTCTTGACCTGATGCTGCCGGACATGGGCGGCCTCGACGTGTGCCGCGTACTCAAAAACGACACAAAAACGATGGCCGTGCCTATCATCATAGTGACCGCGAAGACAGAGGATGCCGACATCGTTGCAGGCCTTGAACTCGGCGCGGACGATTACGTGACGAAACCGTTCTCGCCGAAAGTGCTCACTGCGCGCATAAAGTCGGTGCTGCGCCGTATGGAAAACGCCTCGAAGCAGTCTTCTTCGGCGTCCGACGAAATCACCGTGCGCGGCATAGGAATCAATCCGCTGAAGCACGAAGTCACCGTCGCCGGTTCTCCCGTCGATTTAAGCGCGACGGAATTCGCAATACTCATATTTCTTGCACAGCATCCGGGGCAGGTTTTTTCGCGCCAGCAGATTATCAACGCAATAAAAGGCGAATCGTACCCGGTGACAGACCGGGCAGTCGACGTACAGATACTCGGCATACGGCGGAAACTCGACGCAGCGGGAGCCGGAGACGTCATCGAGACAATCAGAGGTGTCGGCTACCGCATGTGCGAAGACGACACGGCGGAGTAGGTAAATGATACAGCGCAAATCGCTTCCGACATGGGTATTTCTTTTTCTTGTGAACGGCTTGGTACTCTGTGCAGGATTTTTTCTGCTGCTCGTGCAGAACCTGAACGCACTGCGGAACACAGCCCAGGACCAGACCGAGCAGAATCTGCAGACGTTTGCGGAGGCGATATCGCCGCTCGTCGTGCAGCACGCGGACGACGTAGATTCGTTTGTTAAGGATATAGCGTCGCGCAATCCCGATTTCCGCATTACGCTCATCAATTCGGACGGCGTCGTCGTGGGCGACTCCGATGCGGCGGATATAACGAAGCTTGAAAATCACCGGACGCGCGAGGAAGTAAAAGCGGCGCTCGGCGGAGCCGAAGGGAAAGCCGTGCG
Organism: Treponema sp. UBA4873; assembly: GCA_002399405.1. Lineage (GTDB taxonomy): Bacteria > Spirochaetota > Spirochaetia > Treponematales > Treponemataceae > Treponema_D. Next base: position 32,937 of record DHDP01000023.1, read on the forward strand.
GAAAAGCACCGTGTCGAAAAACGACGTCATGTATTATGCCGTCCCGCTCAAAATTGCTGATGCCGATTACGCACTCCGTCTTTCCATGCCCGTCTATACGAGCGTCTTCTTTTCGTCGAACGTGCGCCGCTCAATGGAAGCGACGGGAGTATTCGTACTTATTGCCATACTGATCGTATCGTTCCTCGTTTCGGCGTACATAGTGCGGCAGATAGGTGACCTGCGCAAAGCGGCGGGAAAGTACCGCGCGGGAAGTCTTGAATACGAACCCGCCGTGCGTTCGCCCCGGGAGCTGCAGGAACTGGGCGAAGCGATGAACAGCATGGCGAAGGAAATCAGCAGAAATATAAACGACATATCGGAAAAGAGGGACGAATTCAAAGCCGTGTTCAGCGGCATCACCGAAGGACTTGTTGTATTCGACAAAAATATGAACGTCGTCGAATACAACGCCGCCGCGTCGCAGATGTTCAGCGGTGCAAACGTGCATGCCGTTCCTTTTTCGCTCGCGTCGTTCGTCTACACCGCCGACATCCTGTCTCTCGCGCAGAAAGCCGTGAAGGGAGATACGCTGCCTTCCGACGGAATCGAGGCGGAGGTGCGCTCGCTTACGGCCGACCGCAGCCTGCTCGTGAACTGCGTGAACATCGCACAGGGGCAGGCCGGTGCGCGTTATCTGCTCATCCTCAACGACATAACGCATCTGAAAAAACTCGAGCAGGTGCGCAGGGATTTCGTAGCGAACGTTTCGCACGAGCTCAAAACTCCGGTCACATCAATCAAAGGATTCACCGAAACGCTGCTCGACGGCGCGCTGCAGGACAGGGACACGACGCGTCATTTCCTCGAGATCATCGATTCCCAGAGCGGACGGCTCATGAACATAATCGAGGACCTGCTCACGCTTTCGCGCCTGGAACAGGACAGCAGACTGCCTGATATGGTTCCGTCGGATATAGTGGAAGCGACGCGCGAAGTGTGCGAGAATTTTGCACATTCGGCGGAAGAAAAGCAGATACAGATTTCCTTCAGGTCGGAACCGGAAAAAATGCAGGTGCTTATGAACGCGGGGCTGTATCAGCAGGCAGTCGGCAACATCATCGACAACGCGGTAAAATACTGTCCGCCGGGCTCCCTCATAGACTGCAGCATACAGCGGAAGACCGGCGCGGCGGGAAAACTGTTTGCGGAAATCGTCGTGCAGGATACGGGGCAGGGCATCCCTCCGCAGTTCCGCAGCCGCATTTTTGAGCGTTTTTTCCGCGTCGACAAGGGAAGAAGCCGGGACGCAGGCGGCACCGGTCTGGGGCTTTCCATAACGTCGCACATTATCCAGATACACGGCGGAACAGTGAGCGAAACGGGCCGCACGGACGGAAAAAGCGGCGCGCGGTTCGTCATCACGCTTCCCGGATGCTGACCGCAGTTCAAAAATATACTGTACCTTTTACACGAAAAATTAAGCGATATGGGTTATCCTCTAAAGTAGAACATGTTTGCTCTGCATTTAAGGTGGTATTCCATGAAACATATCCATATCTTTAAAAATTTCATCACACTGTTCACTGCCGCAGCAGTTCTGCTTGTATTTATAAGCTGTGAACAGATAAGCGGGGGGGGGGAAAAGACCTCCTCATCTTCGTCATCTGGTTCTAAAATTACATCACTTGTTGTTGATTCCACAACAAAAGCTATTTACGTTGATCAGGATTCGAATATTTCGACGTTTTCGAAGGAAACTACGACGCTCAGGGCTATGGGAACTTATTGCAATGTGTGGATTGTAAGTGACAATTATACTAGTGGCAGTTCTTCCTCTGGAGAGAAAATAAGTTCTTCTCTAGCCAAGACACTGGCAGAGAAATTCGATGCAATTTATCCAATGGTCCGGAAAATATTCGGAGACGAATCAGAAAAAATTTATCTGTATAATTCATCCACTTTTGCATCATCGACTTCTTCTGCCAGTCTGTCCTCATCTGATACAACTACGGCGACCTCCAGTGATACATGGACATATGAATCTTCGTCACCTGTGTATGAAATAGGCAGCGATATTTCATCGATTACAATTAGTGGTTTATCTTCTGGTCAGGAAGTCTATCTTGCAAAGACTAATACATCGTCATCCGAGGCCGTATCTTCATCGTACTCACGGTATGTTAGTGAAGGAAGCGGACTTACCTTAAGTACAGCAGAGTCGTCTTCAGATCAGACAGGTTCCGGCAGCGGCAGTCCTAAAAGTTCAATTACAAATTTCGTTGCTCCTGTTGATCTTTCACCATCTCGTTTTGCAAAAGGCTCTCGCTCAGCAAGGTCTGCTTCTACTATTTCTGAAGTATCCATGTCTGATTATGATGATACCGGATCTTATACGGTAAATGGTACTTCCTATCAAAAAGTTAACATCGTCGTGTACGACATCGGTAACGATTATACGGCGTCGTCCGGCAGTTCTACGGGTATTGTTGGTTATTTCTATGCAAAAGATTATTATTATTCATCATCAACAACAAACAGTGTAATTGACTATTCGAATGTGGGAAAGTATTTCTACATAGACGCCTACTATGCCGTAGATTATACCGACACCGTTTATTCCACGCTCGCGCACGAGTTCCAGCACATGATAAACTGGGGCGTAAAGGATATGGATCAGGGGCTTGATCCGTCGACGTGGTACAACGAGATGATGTCCATGCTCAGCGAGGACATGATGCGGAATTATCTCGGACTTGATTACGACGACGCGCCCGAGGACCGTCTTCCTCTGTTTGAACGGTGCTATAAGGACAACGGACTCGAATACCGTTCGACTTCGTCATATCTTACGCTTCTTTCGTACGCGAACAGTTATGCGTTCGGTGCGTGGGTGCTGCGTCAGTTCGGCGGCGTGCAGGTGCTTGCAGATATGTCAAGCAACGCGTATGTCGACATGTCTTCCGTCGTTCACGCGGTCAACAGCGTGAACGGTACGTCGTATGACGCAGAAGATTTGCTGAAAATGTATGCAGAGGCGTGCATTTTCAATACAACTGACAGTTCGTATGCCTATCCGACTTTCAATCAGGCAGCTGCCGAAACACTTTCATATAGTGACGACAGTACTACGTACACTTATCCGCTCGAGGCACTTGATCTTTGGAATTTGGCTGATTTGTTCACTTCTTCTTTTACAAGCAGCTACAGCAATACAACGTACTACAAATACGACGGACCGGAACTCTACGGCTACAACGCTGCGTACGAAATCCGTCCGTACGGCATGACGCTCGTCGACGTCGGCGAAGTCACCGACAGTACCGTGACTCTCACGTTCAGCACGAACGGGTCCGGTACGGAACATCTGTATATCATGGTGCAATAGTATGAAGATGAAACTTTTTTTTGCAGTCTGTGCGGTTTGTACCGCTGCTCTCCTGTTCAGCTCATTTGCCCGGCGGCCGGCGAACACTATCTCCGGTTACGTGCACATGTACGGCAACGCGCCGTTTTCCTTTCCGGGATTTGAGACGGATAACGGGAAGCGCTACACGCTTGTCCTTGATGAAAAAAAATCAGGCACACTCACGCTGGAGGAGCTCGAATCGCTCCAGGGGCAGCGTGTGGAACTGCACGGTGCTGTCCGCACGGAAAGCGGCGCTGTCGAAGCGGGCATAAACAGGCTTAAGGACGGCGAATTTGTTGTGTACTCGTACAAGGTAATAGGGAATCAGTAAGTTACCCGTACACCGCAGCCGCGTTATACATGCTGCTGCTTTCAGCTTCATAATCCCGTCTTCAGCAGACTCTGTACATTTTAATTAAACTGCCGGTTACCTTATAATTATATTGTGATTATATTCATTTGCATTATAATATATCGTAAACCGGAGGGATTTGATTTGGAATGGTACAACAAAGGTAAAAGTGAAGTCCTTGCAGAACTGAAGACTGACGAGAATCTGGGACTGGACGATCAGGAAGCGGCCCGGAGGTTGGAGAAATACGGGAAGAACGAACTGGAGGAGCAGGCTGAAAAAAGCTTCGCGGTAAAACTTGCTGAACAGTTCAAGGATTTTCTGATTATTATTTTAATAATCGCCGCTATAATTTCCGCAGCTGCAGGTGAGGTATCGGACGCTGCAGTTATCATTGCAATAGTCGTCGTAAATGCCGTACTCGGCATTTATCAGGAAGGCAGGGCTGAAAAATCAGTTGAAGCTCTTCGGAAGATGAGCGCTCCTGACGCGAAGATACTAAGAAACGGCAGGCAGGTTGAAGTACCTTCGGCTGATGTTGTTCCCGGCGACATTGTTGTCCTTGAAGCGGGAGATATCCTTCCTGCTGATATAAGGCTTATCGAAAGTTCAAATTTAAAGATTGAGGAAGCTTCTTTGACAGGTGAGTCGGTCCCTGTTGATAAAGACGCGAAGATCGTTTTGGAAGGTCCTGCCGGCATCGGCGACAGGGCGAACATGGGATTTTCGAGCACCGTAATTACGTACGGCAGAGGCAAAGGCGCAGTCGTGGAAACCGGCCATAAAACGGAAATAGGAAACATTGCTGTAAAAATTCAGACATACGGAGAAGAGCAGACTCCTTTGCAGATAAAGCTGAATCAGCTGGGTAAAATTCTCGGGACTCTGACGCTCGTCATCTGCGGCATCGTATTCGTAGTTGGGCTGCTCCAGGGCAGAGGAGTTCTGGATATGCTCCTCACGTCGATAAGCCTTGCGGTCGCTGCGATCCCTGAAGGTTTGCCTGCTATAGTAACGATAGTTCTTGCCATAGGCATGAACCGTATGGCTGCGAAAAATGCCATCGTTAAAAAACTTCTGGCTGTTGAAACTTTGGGAGCGACGTCTGTTATTTGTTCGGATAAAACAGGTACGCTTACTCAAAACGAAATGACGGTGGTAAAAGCTTACGTTGACGGCAAAGTATTGGAAATAGAGGGCGGCGGATACGAACCTGTAGGCGCCGTAAAGCTTGACGGGAAGCAGATAGGAATCGATGCTCTTCCCGATTTGAAAAATTTTGTCTGCGCAGGCACCCTTGCGAACGATGCTCATTTAGACAACTCGTCAGGAAGCTGCAAAATGTTCGGCGACCCTACGGAAGGTTCCATCGTAACATTTGCGGAAAAACTGGGAGCGGCTTCGGAAGAATTGAACAAAACATATCCGAGGGTTGAAGAGCTTCCTTTTGATTCTGCGAGAAAAATGATGAGTACGTTCCATGCCGGTTACATCGATGGTAAAATAGTATCTTTTACAAAAGGTGCGCCTGATATAGTAATAAAAAGATGTTCGAAAATAGCATTGGACGGCGTAATAGTCGACTTTTCCGGGGAACTGAAGGAACAGGTACTTGCGGCAAACTCGCAGTTTGCGAAGCAGGCGCTGCGGGTGTTGTCGGCAGCGTACAAAGCATGGGATGAAGTTCCTTCTCATGTAACGTCGGAGCTTGTTGAAAACGACATGATATTTTTGGGATTGTTCGGCATGATCGACCCTGCCCGTCCCGAAGTGAAGGAGTCAATAAAGAAATGCAAAAACGCCGGAATCCGGACTGTTATGATTACCGGTGACTATAAGGAAACCGCATTCGCCATTGCAAAAGAACTGGGAATGGCCCGGTCGGAGGAAGAAGCGGTGATGGGTGCGGAACTCGACAATCTTTCCGACGGGGAAATGAGGGAAATTGTTAAGAACACAAAGGTATACGCCCGCGTGTCTCCGGAGCACAAGGTAAAAATAGTAACCGCTCTGAAGGAAAACGGCAACATCACGGCCATGACGGGAGACGGCGTAAACGACGCCCTTGCCCTTAAGAAAGCCGACATCGGCGTCGCCATGGGTATTACGGGAACGGACGTTGCCAAAAATACAGCGGAAGTTATCCTTACGGACGACAACTTTGCAACAATTGTCAACGCCGTCGAGGAAGGAAGAATTATATTCAGCAACATCAAAAAATTCGTATTCTTTCTGTTAAGCTGCAACATCGGAGAGATTTTCATAGTATTTGTGGCGATTCTGCTCGGATGGGAAGTTCCGCTTCTGCCTATACAGCTGCTGTGGCTGAACCTGGTATCAGACAGCTTCCCCGCAATGGCGCTGGGTGTTGAACCCGCGGAGCCCGATACGATGAACAAACCTCCGAGGAATATAAAAGAAGCAATTCTCGACAGGAAAATGTTCGGCGGGATACTTGCCATCGCCGCAGGTGTAGCCGCAGCATCTCTGATGTCGTTCTATTATGCAATGGAAAGATATGCCGGCGACCCGGACCAGCTGATGCATGCACGGTCGATAATATTTATGACTTTAATCGTGTCCGAACTTTTGATGTCTTTCTCGTCAAGGTCCCGGAGCTATACGATGTTCAGGATAGGCCTGTTTACAAACAGGACCATATGGAAGGCGAACCTGATTTCTCTGGCGCTGACATTGGCCGTTATGTATATGCCTTTTGCGGCCTTTGTATTTAAGGTTGAAGCTCTGCCCGTTAACGATTGGGAAATAGTTCTGGCATTTGCGTTCATACCCCTTGTGATCGGAGAGATATTCAAAAAAATCTTCAGAAATAAATAAACAGGACACGAAGATGTGTTATACTTGCAGTTATGGATACCAGTATGACACCGGAACAGGCGCGCGAAAAAGCGGAGAGTCTGTTCCAATCGGGACATAACTGCTCCCAGTCCGTAATCGGTGCGCTCTGTGGAGAGCTCGGCGCTGATTTTGATGCGGTTATGCGGCTTGCGCAGCCATTCGGCGGCGGCATGGGGCGTATGCGGGAAGTCTGCGGCTCGGTGAGCGGCATGCTTATGGCGCTCGGCATGGCATCGGGTTCGTCCGATGCGTCCGACAAAAACGCGAAGGACAAAGAATATGAGCTTGTGCAGCAGCTTGCCGCGCGGTTTCGTGAAAAGAACGGCTCGATTGTGTGCCGGGAACTGCTCGGACTTGTCCCGCTCGGTCAGGCGGAACGAGCTCTGAATGGTGAGCAGGCCGTGTCAGGCCCTGCTTCCGCGTCCGATATGACGAATCCGGTCAGCTCCGGACGTACGGCGGAATATTATAAAAAAAGGCCGTGCCGTCAGCTGTGCGGCGACGCTGCGGAAATTTTTCAGACGTGGTATCTGTCGTACGGGAAGGCGGAGGTAAAATAATGATTGTTCTGCGGATTTTTTTTGCTGTTTTGGTTTTGTTTGCGGCGTGCACCGCGCTGGTTTACCTGTGTCTGTTTCGTCCGAACATTCTGCGTTCAAATACGCCTGTCGACGACGTTCCGGAAAAAAGCGAAGCGCTTGCACAGTATCTTCCCCGGCTCCGCAGTTGTGCCGCATGGTACAGCGGACAGCAGCGTGAGAAAGTATACATAACGTCGTACGACGGTCTCCGGCTTTGCGCCGAATATCTGCCGGCCGAAAATCCGAAGGGAACTGTCGTCTGCATGCACGGCTTTCACAGCAGTGCGCTCCGCGATTTTTTGCCCGTTGTACAGTTTTTTCACGACCGCGGCTGGAACATTCTGCTTCCGTCGCAGCGTTCCCACGGAGAAAGCGAAGGGCGGTATCTGACGTTCGGGGTGCACGAACGCTACGACTGCCGCGGCTGGGTCGCGTACGTAAACGCGCGGAACGGGACGGAGCAGCCCGTCGCGCTGTACGGCGTTTCGATGGGGTGCGCGACGGTCGTCATGTCGCTGGGACTGGAACAGCCTGCAAACGTGAGGGCTGTCGTGGCGGACTGCGGCTTTACGTCGCCGTACGAGGAGATGGCGCACGTGCTTAAGGACTTCAATCATCTGCCCGTTCACCCGGTTATGATTTTCGCCCGGCTGCTCACGCGCGTCATAGCGGGATTCGGACTCAAAGAATATTCGACGTTCGACGCGCTCAGGATTAATAAAATTCCCGTGCTGTTCATACACGGGGAGTGCGACGATTTTGTCCCGACCGAAATGTCGCGGCGTAATTACGAAGCGTGCCGTGCGCCGAAGGAACTGCTGATTGTTAAAAATGCGAAGCATGCGGTAAGTTCCATTCTGGACAATGCCGGATACGAACGGAAGATCGCCGCGTTCCTTGCAGAATATGCGGAAAAATAAATATGTAATCGGTCTTGTTCGGATCTATTGAATCTTGAAATGATTGAGCGTTTCCGCAAGCGCGGTGATGCCGGTCCTGTTCTTCGACGAATATTCGGCGACATTCTGCACTGATTCCGATATCTGCCGGACGCTTTCCGTCATTTCCTTCATGCTGTCGTTGATTTTGCGCGTAGCGTCGCCGAGGATACTCATTTCCTTTACAGCCTGTTCGCCGCCCGAAAGCATTTCCGACGCGCCGTCGCGGACTTTGTTCGTCGACTCGCTGATATCCTTCATCGCGTCAAGCACCTGCTGATTTCCCGAGGACTGCTCCGCCATAGCGTTCATGACGACGGTTTCCTGTTCCCTCACAGTCTGAGCAAGGCTGTAAATCGCATCGAATTTCTGCTGAACTTCCCGCGTGCTGTTCGAAACCTGCCCGATTGCGGCCGACAGCGATTTCAGGCTGTCGTTTATCACTTTGCCCTGTTTGTTCGACTGTTCCGCAAGCTTGCGGATTTCGTCGGCGACGACCGCAAATCCTTTTCCCGCTTCCCCCGCGTGTGCGGATTCTATTGCCGCGTTCATTGCGAGCAGGTTTGTCTGGCTTGCAATGTTCTGTACGATTTTACTTGCCTCAAGCAGCCCTGCCGACTGTTTTATGATATTGTCCGATATTTCAACCGCGCTGCGGACGCTGCTGCGGCCTTCGTCGGATGCAGTGCTGAGTGAACTTACCGAGCTTGTGTTTTTTTCGAGAATCTGGGTCACACTGCGGATGTTTGCGACCATCTCTTCCACTGCAGCGGACGACTCGTTTACCGCGGAGGCCTGCGACTCAATGCTGGAGTGAAGCTCGCGTATCCGCGCCATAATCTGATTCACGGATGCGTTCGTTTCCTCCACGCCGGCCGACTGACTGCTCATTTCATCCTGGACTGATTTTATGTTCATATTGATGCTGGCAGCGTTTCCCGCCGCGCTGTTCATTGTTCTGGACAGTGCTTCCGCCGTTTCGCCCGAAGTCGCCATGGACTGGTGGATGCTGCCGACAAGTGTTCTTGAGCTGTTCAAAAACGCGTTCATGTCGTTTACAAGACTGCCTATTTCGCAGCGGCTGATGACAGTCATTTTCGGAATGGTGTAATCACCTTTCGCCAGATTGGTGGAAAATTTTTCAACCTGCAGAATCCCGTTTTTAATATCCCTGATATCCATAAACGTGTTCAGAATACCGAGAACGGAAGCAAGCAGTGCCATCGGGAACACTTTTGTAAAAAGAAGATCCCCGATCGAGCGGTCCAGATTCGTCGGTACGAGAAGAACGCTCGCGATAATCAGAACGATGCCGACAACCGCAATAAGGGTGACAAACGTTACCCTCATGACAATGGACATAGTCTGATATTCGGTGCGGTACGGCAGCCATGTGAGGTGATGTTCGAGTTCCTGCATGAAAATGACATAGGTAAAAAGCGAAAAAAGAAAGGTAATTCCCAGAAGCATGGTAAACCAGCAGAAAAAAGGCGATGTTCCGTTGAAGGCCGTGTATTCAAAATTCCGCTGTATGCTCCTCAGATGAACCATTACGGCAAAAACTATATATAAAAGAACGGGAATTACGCTCGTGATGCGTTCGAAGGATTTAAGATTTTTATTAATATCGACTATCGATTGTTCCGTTCCGTCGTATGTTGCCGTCTTTTTGAGAAAGTTTCTGTAGCTTATAACCGGAATACTGATCAGCGGAAGAAGCATAAGATACAAAACAAGGTCGCTGATGGTTTTTACGTATTCTTCAAACGTCACGGCTCCAAGGAACAGTGCGATTGGACCGAACGTCAGTATCGGCAGAATATACGTAAGAAACAGGGGGATAAATACTTTCAGATAGAATTTCGAATTTTTTTCCAGTACAGTTGGTGAAAAATACATAATTTAGAAAACCTCCGACGGAGAATTTTTTATTCGTGCGGATGGTTTAATGCCCCGCCCCTTTGGGCGTATATAGGGTATTAAATCCCGACTGCAATACCTTTAGAGAACTACATACCTCGACCCTTGGGGCAAGGCTGTTGATTCAGGATATTTCTCCTGTAAAATTATATATGTTTTTTAACGGACATGCTATAGTAGAAAAAGAGGTGTGTATGGCTGACATAATTGAAGAAACACGGCTTGTTGTGAATGAGCTTCTTGAAGAAGCGAACCTTAAAAAAGGTGATATTCTTGTCGTCGGATGTTCTTCAAGCGAAATCCTTGGAACTAAAATAGGCACGGGCTCCAGCGAAGAAACCGGTAGAAAAGTGTTCGACGCAGTTTACGGCATCGTTCATCCGCAGGGAATTTTTCTTGCGGCCCAGTGCTGCGAACATCTGAACCGCGCGCTTGTCGTAGAAGAGGCCTGCGCTGAGAAATACAATTATGAACCGGTATGCGTTGTTCCGTGGGTTCACGGAGGCGGATCGTTCGGCTCTGCGGCGTACCGCGGCTTCGAACATCCCGTCGTGGTGGAGCATATAAAGGCTCATGCGGGAATCGACATAGGCGACACGCTGATAGGCATGCATCTGCGTGACGTTGCTGTTCCCGTCCGCATTGCACGGAAAACGATAGGCGAAGCCCATATCGTATGTGCACGGACCAGACCTAAACTTATAGGCGGAGAACGTGCGCGGTATTCATTATAACGGTTTAAAATTATGAAGGGCTGTCCGATTTCGTTTTCGAAACAGCCCTTCAGTCAATTTACGCTTTTTTATTGAAAGAATCCTTGCCTGCTCCGCAGACAGGGCAGACCCAGTCATCGGGGATATCTTCCCATTTTGTTCCCGGCTTAATTCCTCCGTCAGGATCACCTTTCGCGGGGTCATAGACATACCCGCATACACCGCACTGATACTTATCCATAGACATCTCCTTACGTTATCTGCTGCTTTTTAACAGCGAGTTTAGAATTAATACAAATATATCACCTGGCGTATGAATTGGCAAATGAAATCGTACGGCAAGTATAGGGAACCTCCCTGTTACAGGAAATTTTGCTGAATTACCTTGCACGAAAAACAGTCCGCTTCCGCAACGAGCCGCCCGTTCTCGACGACAGCGACAAGGCAGTCCGGTTCGACGTTTCGTGCACGTTCAACGACGGTGAAGCAGCGGATGTTGATTCGCCAGCCGCGTAAGCGGCGAGTCAAATAAATTCCTATCAGAAACAGCCCGTAGGGCTGATAGGCAGGGCGTGAACGAGACTCACTCGTACGGTTCCCGTGCCGAATATATGTGGGCGAGACTACTCAACTCGGTATTTCACCGGGGAAACA
>DHDP01000020.1 GCA_002399405.1 Treponema sp. UBA4873
TTTATTTTTTATTCTTTTCATTCGTAAGAAGCGATTTAAAGTGCACGAGGTAATCGATGAAGGAAACATAACACAGCAGAAGACTTGCGATAAACATGACGAGCGCCGCCGTTTTCCACGCCGGGTAATTCTGCACCACTACTGTAACAAGATTTGCTATTATTCCCTGGCCCGTAACAAAATCAGCCGTCATTCCCGGCTTTACATAATAAAGCCGGACTGCGCATTCCGGTATAAGACAGACAAATCCTGATGCTACATAAAACACCGTTTTTAATTTTCCGCCTTTTCTGGCCGCGATTGCAGTTCCTTTTTTTGCAGCAACCATCCGGATAAAATTCATTCCGAATTCCCGGTAAACAATAAGTATGAAAATTACCGGAGGCAGATATCTGCCGATGTCGGGACCGTACGATGTCATAAAACAAGTAAATGTCGTAAGATGCACCATCACATCCGCAAAAGGGTCGAACATCTTGCCGAAGTCGCTCACTTCTTTATGCCTGCGTGCAAAGTAACCATCAAGAAAATCGGTAAATTCCATAAAAGCCAGCAGCGGAATAAGCACACTCGCTGAAATGCCCGCAAATTGTCCTGTCCAAATCGGAATAAAGTATACGACGAAGAACACAGGAGCAAGAACAACCCGTGTCAAAGTAAATGCGTTTGCTGTTTTCATGCAGCAAGTATGTTTTCAATACCAATAAAAGTCAAGCCGGATTTACAGGACGCGGATGAGAACGGGCGGAACAGAACTGAAGTCGAGCATATACAAGGCAGCTGTGTCCGCTCCTGCTGTCACAGGAATATACATAACAGCAGCGGCACCGGCAGCATATGATGCGTATCTTTCGGCAGCGTCACGCAGCGCATTTCCTTTTTCCGGCGGGCCTGCCGTTCCGGCGGGCGATTCATGAAATGCATACCATGTGCGCGGCAGCGGAAGAATCAGCTCAGGAGGAAGTGTACAGACATCAAGCAGAATACAGGAAGAACCGTTTTTATCAGGAAAAAGAGGTGCCGTCACAGAACCGGATGAAAAAGAACCGTCGCTCACCGAGACAGGAACGGGATTCCGCCGGACAGGATACTGCACCCTCATGATATGACATGTAAACAGCGACAAAACAATATACGCAGCGAATACCGCAGGAATCAGTATCCGGTAGAATGCAGCGCAGAGAAATCCGGCAGCAGAAAATGCAGCACACCAGACGGCGGCAGACCGCAGCTGCAGGTGTTCGATTGTGAAAGAAGTAAATATCAGCAAAAACGTAAAAGACGCAACGGCAATGCTGAGCAGCACACAGAATGCAGACAGCCGCCATTTCCTGCACGGACGATGAAACACTGCAGCAGCAAACACGCTCAGCGCGCAGAACGCTGCTCCGCCGGTTGCCGCAGAGGCAAGCGCCGTATACAGTGTTTCAGGATACGTCATTACGGATAAGCCTTGAAATCCTGAATTATGCTGATTGCCGATTTTGCGGTATATCCGGGCATTGTTTCCGCCGCAAGTTTCAGAGCGCGTTCGACGACGGCGGAGGAATCAGCAACGCCCTGCAGCGTAACGGTCTTTCCTTCAATTACAGCCCGCAGAAATTCGATGTTGATTTTATACTCGAAAACGAGTCTGTTAACGAGATGCTGGGCGTCGAGCATCGTTCGAAGTTTTGCATTTCCCCGCTCTTCGCGTTCTGGCGTTATTGTCGTGCGTACAAGACTTGTGACGATGTCGGCACCTTCTTCCGCTCCTATGATTCCGGTGTTCATGACGAGATGAAATCTTGTCGGATCGTCGACTTCAGCATTGAAGAAGCTCTTGTGGAAGCCGCGGCGGTTCGTGTCGCTTTCGTCGATGCGCTGGCGTGCCTGTTTTTCGTTCCACGAAAACTCTTTTTCCAGCCGTTCAAGCCGTATCGAATCTTTCGCAACAAGCCGGAAAGATATAAGGCTCTCGACATCCTCCAGAATAATATAGGAGCCGCGCCCGATGAGAATAACGTTATCCTCTGATGCGGCTTCCAGTACGGCGGTCTGAAGATACTGCAGATATTCATCGCGGTCTTTGACGAGGGAAGCGAAGAATTTCGGCTTTTTCTCATCATATTTGGAAAGTTTTTCTGACGGAAAACCGAGAGCAACAATCCGCTGTTCAAGTTCCTGTCGGCGAACAAATTTATACCCGAGTTTTTCTGCAGCGGATGCGGCTATCTCGTCTCCGAGTGCGGCAACCTGACGTGATATAGCAACAATAGCCATAACCTTCTCCTTACTTTATAATGGATGTACAGATAGTATTATACCTGAAAACTGTAAAAAAGGAATAGAAAAATGAAAGTTCAAACTGATGATTCTGCGCTTGTCTGGACGGAGAAATCCAGAAAACAGCTCCTGGAAACTGCGGTAATGACTGTCACTGAAACCGAAAGTACAGCTTCAGACGGGCAGGAAGGCAGATATATTGTCATGGACGCGAAAGACTGGGTAATTGTAGTTCCCGTTGCCGGCACAAAATTTCTCATGGTAAAACAGTGGCGGCACGGTGAAAAAGCGCTGAGCATTGAATTTCCCGGCGGCGTAATAGAGACGGGAGAAGAGCCCGAAAAGGCGGCCGCACGAGAGCTCAGAGAAGAGACAGGATATACTGCAAAGCACATGATGCATCTTGGTACGATGAATCCGAATCCGGCGCTTATGTCGAACCACGTGCATATCTTCATTGCGGAAGGGCTGGAGAAAACCTCGGCACAGCAGCTCGACAGCGACGAATACGTGCATTACATGGAAAAGGAACAGAAAGAAGTGCTCGACAAAATAGGCACAAAGGAATATCCGCACGCGCTTATGGCTGCAGCCGCCGCGCTGTACATGCGGTACAAAATGAAACAGAAATAATCAGTATACGGAAAGACAGTCAGCCGCAAAAAAAACAGGGGGAGCTGCGCGCGGAATTATTTTCCGCTGAGCTCCCCCTGTTTCCGCATAGTAATTACGTCCGTTCAGCGCGTAGCGTCGTACGGGTCGTAATCTTTCGACGGATCGTACACACCTTCACGGATTTCGCCGGCAAGGCTCGGAATCTTCATCTTCATACCCGGCAGGATAAGATTCGGGTCATCGGGACGGGGAATATTCGACTTATTCGCCTGATACAGGTTTTCCCACAGAAGCGGATTATTGTATATATACGGACGGCCGGAAATATTCCAGAAACAGTCTTTCGTTTCCGACCACGGACGCACAATGTAATACTCCGGCAGCGGCGTTATTTTGCTGACTCCGTCGAGCGCCGAAACAGACTGTTTTGCATAATCCGCTGCCGCGGCATAATCCTCGCTGCCGTAAGCAGTTTCCGCGCTTGCATATTTATCTTTAGCGGCCGAATACGCCATCGGAAAATTCTTATCGGCGCTGATGCTTTCAGCCCATGCAATCTTATTCTTCGCCTTCAGCATCTCAGTGTCGGCGTTTCTGCGGGCCAGCATCATGTCGATGTACGATTTTGAAAGCGCGGCGTTTTCGGCAGCTTTCTGAGCGAGTTCGACGGACTTATCATACTGACCTGCATTCATGGCAGCTTCAGCCTGCTTTGTGTATTCGTCGGCAAGTTTCTGATATGTGTTGTCGGTATAACTTGCGGCAAACACGAGCGATCCGGCAAACAGCAACGCCGCAATAATCGATACTACTTTTTTCATTTTGCAGCCTCCGTCGTATTATCCTCGGAATTTCCGTCAGTGTCGTCGGTTATGGTCTCTGGAACGTCCTCTTCCGAATTTTTCGGATCTTCGTATGTTTCCGTCTGAAGAAGAACAGCATCGGATGTTTCGATTCCTTCGATATCGTCGCCCTCCAGAGGAGCGTCTTTATCCGCCTGTGCCGCATAATCCGCACTTTCCGAAACTTTTGCCTTTGCGTCGTCTATCGCCTTTTGGGCAGCCGCACGTTTTTCTGAAATATCCGCATAGAGCGCAGTAAACGCCTGACGCGAATCCTGATAGTGCTTTAGTGCTTTTTCCGGATCCTGCATGGAATAACTCGCGTCGCCGTCACGGAACGATTTTACCGCATCGTTATACGCGTCTTTCTGTGAAACTCCGGCGTACACACTGTCCGCGTCGCGCTTTGCCTTAAACGCGGCAGTACGCTCATCCTGTGCAAGTTTTCTGAATGCCGTTACGAGCACTTTGCCGAAAGACGTATACGCAAGATGCGCTTTGTCGTACATGGCACTGCCTGTCGCGCCGTCGGCCGAAGAAAGAGATTCGAACGTTCCGACAGCATCGCTGCCCTTGTCGTAGTCGCTCTGGTCATATGAAGAATAACCGAGCTCATCGATGCGAGCCTTCAGTTCAAGCGCTTTCGCATATTCCTCAAGCGCCTGATAACGGGCAGTCACATCGGCGAGTCCCGCAGTTGCATCTTCTCCTGTTTCACTCTGTGATTTGAGCGAGTCGTACAAATTGTCTGTATCTGTGAACAAATCAGCAGCTGTTTTATCGGCACCCGCATCGATTGCCGCCTGACGTGCCGCTGCGGCTTTTGCAAGCGCACCTGAATTATCGATTTTTTCCGGAGCCGCGGGATTCTCTGTCTGTACCGTTTCTGCCGGCTGTGTCTCTGCAACAGGTTCCTCTGCCTTGGGAGCTGATTTGCATGATACAAATGCAAGCACGAGTGTTGTTCCAAAAAGAACCACATATCGTTTTTTCACGTTATGCCTCCAATTTAAAAAATTTCACTATTTATTCTTTCATGATACTCTATATTGAAGTTTCCCGCAACTTTTAATCACGGTAAACTCATAAAAAAAAGAAAAAAGCCGATACTGATATAAGATTGTTATTTATTTATTGGAGTTTTTATGGCTGACGATTTTACATTTGAAGTCACGCAGAACATCGGCGTTATTTCCGAAGGAAAAGGCGGATGGAACCTCGAACTGAACATGGTGTCGTGGGGCGGTCGTCCTCCGAAATACGACATACGGAGCTGGGCGCCTGATCATCAGAAAATGGGAAAGGGACTTACGCTTACAAAAGAAGAACTCGCCGCTCTGCGCAAAACGCTCGATTCGATCAATCTCGACTGATCATACAGCTTCATATTCCGCGCACGAAGCGCCCTTCTTCACGACAATCTCATAAACGAGTTTCTGCAGCAGCGTATCTTCCATAAGCGCTCCGCCGGAACGGATGTCCATGTCGGTTGAAGCAAGTTCCGCAAGGATCGCTGCCGCCTGCCCCGGCGACCATATCTGCGAAGCGCGGCTGTACTGGGACTTCGCCTTACGGCTGGAAAATCCGTTGATTTTCAGACTGAAATCGTCGGTCTGACCGGAAGCATTCAGCCGGTGCCATATTTCGAGCCGGCGGAAACACGACGAAAGACCTGCAATAATCATCACTGAAGACGAATCCTTCGACAAGCGTATTTTCTGAAGCACGTCGAGGGACAGTTCAAATCTGCGTCCGGGCGGTTCCACTGAAGACATCGTGTCGAACAGCGTAAACGCGGACTCTTCCCTGTTATGGGCGAGAACATCATCCACGTCACCGGCCGTAATTTCGTGACCTTTCGGAAACAGTATAAAAAAACGGGAACATTCGGAACGAAGTTCTTCCGTATTATTTTCCACCATATCGAGAATATCTTCGGCCGCGTCGTCGCTTACCGAATACCCGTTTTTGCGGAAAAAGTCGGTGAGCCACGGAATTTTGCGGTCTTCGAACATTTCCCAGAATACTTTTTTATGCGGAGCAGGAACCGTCTTGTCGAGCTTTGCGTCGACTGATATTTCATCGGAAACAAGCACAAGCGCGGACGTCGAACCGCCGGCTGATTTAGCCCAGCCGGCAATCATGTCGACGTCTTCCTTTTTTTTGATTACTTCCGCAGCGCGGAACACGACGCATGACGCCGATGAAAAAAGCGAGCCGCTCTGGAGAATCGTCACAACTTCGGAAACTGGTGTATCAGCCGCGTAGAAAAGATATTCGTCAAGGACGCCGTATTTTTTTTTCATGGCATCCTTTACAGCCTGAACGGCGGCGTTGCGCTCGCCGAATTCGGGTCCCGTATACAGATAAAGCGGTGCGTCCATAATCAGTACGTACGGACGATGTTTGAAAGAGTACCGACGATGCGCACATCCTGACAGTAGATTGCCTGAAACGCAGGATTCTCCGGCTGCAGGCGGACGCGCGTCGCTTCCTTATAATACCGCTTGAGCGTAATCGCATCGTCGATGACGGCAACGACAATCTGACCGTCGGCCGCTGCGGACGTCTGTTCGACGACGGCGAGATCGCCTTCTAGAATGCCGGCGTTTATCATGCTTGTGCCGCGCACACGGAGCGCAAAATAATTTTTCCCCGGACGAACGAACGGTTCCGTAAGGTTTACGTAACCGTCGAGATTTTCTTCACAGAGCAGCGGTTTACCGGCGGCGACAGTACCGAGCAGCGGAACTTTGCTCACAAACGGTTTCGCTTCCTTTTCACGTCCGTCGACAAGCACGCGGATCGAGCGGGACCGCTTCTGACACAACGAAAGATATCCCTTTTTCTGGAGAGCGGCTATGTGATCCTGCACCGCGCGCAGCGAAATGTCAAAATGCTCGCTTATCTCACGGACCGTCGGCGGATAGGAATTTTCTTCCGTAAATGCGGAAATGAACGTAAGAACCTCTTTCTGTCTGTCTGTAATCTGCCTCATACGCTACTCTTCTTCGAACTTTGATTCAAACAACGCTTCAATCGCCTGTGCCGCATTCTTTTCATCAGGGCCGTCGGTTTTGAGCGTTAAAGTTGTATTATATCCGGCAGCCATCGTAATAACACCCATAATCGATTTTGCGTTCACCGTCGTATCGTCACGCGCAAGCGTGATTTCACAGGTAAACTTATTCGCAGTCTGCGCAATAATTGCTGCAGGACGGGCATGAATTCCGGCACGATTCTTTACAACCAGTTGTTTTTCAATCATACATACATCCTTTAATATGAATCATCATTATTATAGTAAGCTGCCTGAGCTTCTCCCGTCTCAATCCATTTAAGAACATTCTGGTTAAAGTCGCGTGCAGAGTTATACCCCATCTTCTTCAGACGTTCGTTCATCGCCGCCGCCTCTATGATGATAGGCAGATTGCGGCCCGGACGGACAGGTATTTCTATAACAGGAACTTTTACGCCCAGAAGATCCATGTAGTTCTGATCCGTTCCGAGTCTGTCGTAAATTTTATTCGGATCCCAGTCCTCAAGCTCGGCGACAAGCTGCACTTCCTTCTGATCGCGTATTGCACCGACGCCGTACAGCTGGGAAACATTGATGATACCGAGCCCGCGTATTTCCATGTGGTGGCTGATAAGCGTATTTGCACCCTGTCCGAGCACGATATTTCCGTTCACGCAGCGCAGTTCGATGATATCGTCCGCAACGAGACGATGCCCGCGCTCGACGAGTTCAAGCGCAGTTTCGCTTTTTCCGACGCCGGAATGGCCGGTAAGAAGAATACCGATGCCGTACACTTCGACAAGCACTCCGTGCATCGTTTTTTTCGGCGCGAATATATTGGAAAAAGCGCGTATGAGTCTGCTTGAAAATTCAGTTGATTCAAGGGATGTCTGAAGAACCGGGCAGCATGCTTCCTCCGCAATTTCACGGAATTCCTCCGGCGGCTCTATGCTGTGCGAAAAAACGCAGCACGGAATGGGATACTGGAAAAGCGCCCGGATTGTCGTTGTATTGTTTTCTGAATGAAGTTTTCCGAGATACGCTGCTTCACCCCGTCCGAAGAGCTGGACGCGCTGGTAAGCAAACGATTCATAAAAGCCGGTGAGCGCAAGGCCCGGCCTGTTTATATCGGGAACGGTAAGAGCCCGCGGCAGTCCGCGCCGCCCGGCCAGACACGTCAGATCAAGAGCGTCATGTCCGGACAAATCAAGTTCAAGAAGATCAAGAACTGTAAATTTCTTATCGGCCATACAAATACTATACACGTATACCGATTAATTTTCAACCGGTATGCGCGCATACATCACAGCAAATTTATTTGTTGTGCTCCTGAATTTTATCCTTTTCCTTCTTAATCTTCGTGTCAAGTATATCCATCAATTTATTGAGACCGGCGGCAAAATCAAAATCGTCGCTTGTCACGTGCCCCTGTGCTCCCCAGCGGAAGTTGACTGTTGCATCAAAACTGTACGCTTTGTCGTGTTTGACCCGCATTGTAAGGTCGACGATGAGATCGTCTGCATACTCAATGCGTTTCATTTTTGATTCAATTAATTCAGATTGTTTTTTTTCAAGATCAAAACCGACTGCTGATACAGATTTAGTCATAAGTGCATGCTCCTTAGTAGATCATAGTCGCCTGAAGCTTTCCGCAGGCGCCGCGGCAGCGGGCTGCCGTTTTTATTAGTATACAATCAGATCGCAGGAAAATCAATTTTTTCTGAAATAGGACGATTCCATATTGATTGCCGACCGGTATTTCGCCACAGTCCTGCGGGCAACATGCATTCCCTGCGCTTCAAGCCGTTCGGAAAGCGCGCGGTCGGACAAAGGCTTTTCTCCGGGAACAGGGTTCTCAAGCATCTGCTTTATTGCAAATTTCACTTTGTCCTGCGTATTGGTAAAAAAATATTTTATGGGGAATAGCTGCCCCCACGGCGTCTGGATATATTTTTCGTTCGCCATGCGCGAGACTGTCGATTCGTGTACGCCGAGTTCCTTCGCAAGCGCGCTCTGCGTAAGCGGTTCAAGATATCCGCGTCCGGACGACGAAAAAAATCCCATCTGCGTTCTGACGAGTGTGCCGCACGCTTTAATAATGATTGATTTACGGTACGCAAGGCTCTCAAGAAACTGCTGCGCGGCCGTAAGATTTTTCCTGAGTCCTTTATATTTCGCCGCATCGAGTTCCGGGACTATGCGGACCTCCGGCAGAAAATCATTCGCAAGCGCTATGTGGTAATACGAGTCCCTCGTGCACGGAACAATCATCTCCTTCAGCGGATCGAAGCGGCGCAGTTCCCCGTCGACTTTCGTAATCACGACGTCGGGACGTACGTACTGGGAAGCTGATTTTCCGTATCCCTGCGCCGGGTGCGGATTAAGGCGTGAAATAAACGCGATTGCCCGTTTCACGTCATCGGAAGTTATCTCCGTTTCGTCGACGGCGGAGGTATCCGCGAACATAAGTCTGCTCCGCTCTTCCTGAAGTTTCATCAGTCTGCGTCTGATTCGTTCTATGTCGGGCGTACTGTCGTTTGAATAGAGCACGTCGATATGCCCGTCGAGTATGAATAAAGCGAGCGTCGGTGCGTTTCCCCGTATTTTGGCCTGTACGAACAGGCTTTCTTCCATATTGTTGCAGCACGTTCCTTCCGGATCGAGGCGCTGCACAATGCCGACGATTTTACCGAGCATTTTCAGATTCTGTCCGGGACGGGATTTATCCAGCAGAGAAACGGGAGCGAGAATATGCCATCCGTTTTCGTCAAGATTTCTGATAAGCGCTTCGCCGAGAGCCCGTTCGTCGGAAGACAGTTTCATGACATTGAGCTGGAACAGCAGATGTTCCTGAAGCGTTTCCCGCATATCCGCAGCATTCTCGTACGCTTCCTGATATTTTTCCGCTTTCTCAATACCCGACGCAGTCGCATTTCCGAGACGCGTATTGTCCCCCGGCAGCACCGACGGAACGCGCGCAGTGCTCTCCGCCGCGAGCGGATCGTTTACAACTTCGAGCGCAGGATTTTTATCGACAGCCTTGTAAATTTCCGCACTCAGATCCTGACTGTTCATCGCCAGCAGATTGAGCGCCTGAATCTGTTTTTGAGAAAGAATCTGTCTTTGGACCTGAGAAGCCTGCTGAATCTGTCCGTAGCTGTAATCCGGCATGTTTTCAGTATAGCATAAAAAAAGTTGTACCGGTATACTTTTTCAGTATGAAAACGTTCAGCGATTCCGGAATTCTGATTCCCGACATTCTTTTACCGAAAAATATAGATTTAAAAAGCTGGTCCGTCATTGCGTGCGATCAGTACACGCAGGACAGAGCGTACTGGGAAAAAGCGGCCGTGGCGGCAGACGGAAAACCGAGCACAATCAACCTTATTCTGCCGGAAGTATATCTTTCCGACAGCGATAAAGAGGAACGCATCGCGCGAATAAAAACGACGATGCAGCAGTATATTGCTGACGGCGTTTTCGCGCCGGCGCAGCACGGATTTATATACGTAGAGCGCAGAACGGCATACGGACGCGTGCGGCACGGTCTTGTCGCGGCGGTTGATCTGGAAACGTACGAATGGAAACCTTTCAGCAAATCGCTTGTCCGCGCGACGGAAGCGACGATTGTTGAACGCATTCCGCCACGCAGGGAAATACGGAACGGCGCGCCGCTTGAGTTGCCGCACATTATGCTGCTTGTAAACGACCCGGAGCGCGTACTTGTCGAGGGAACGGGCAGCATGCTCAAAGCGGACGGCGTGCCGCCTGTATACGACGGCGACCTTATGCTCAACGGCGGAAGCATTACGGGCAGGGTTGTCCCCGAAAAAATGAACGGCTCCGTCCTCGCTTCCCTCGACAGAATTGCGGAGGCAAACACTGCGGCGGACGGCAGTACGTTCCTGTTCGCTGCGGGAGACGGCAATCACTCGCTTGCGACGGCGAAAGCGGTGTGGGACGAATACAAGACGACGCTGAACACCGGGGAACGCGGTACAAGCCGCGTACGCTATGCGCTCGTCGAAATAGTGAACATCTACGACACGGGGCTCACATTCGAGCCGATTCACCGCGTGCTCTTCGGGGCTGATACGGCGGAACTTATTGCCGCGCTCAAATCAAAGCTCGGAGGCAGCGTGTCGGAATGCGGAAACGCGGCGGAACTTGAAAATGCCGTAAAAAGTTCAGCGGCGGCGTTCGGCTTCGTGCACACTGAAGCCGGAAAAACGATGTACGAACTGCTTTCCACGCCCGTTACGGAACTTGCGGTCGCGCACTTCCAGCCCGTCGTTGACGAATTTATTAAAACCGGGGGAAAAAGCGGCAGAAAAATCACGATCGATTACATACACGGCGGCGGAGAAGTCATGAAGCTCGGTTCAAAACCGGAAACGACAGGCATACTTCTTCCGCCAGTCGACAAAGACAGTTTCTTCGCGACAATCAGTTCGCGGGGGCCGCTTCCGCGCAAATCGTTCTCCATGGGAGAAGCGGACGAAAAACGTTTCTACCTTGAATGCAGAAAATTATTTTAGAAAACAGGTAAACAGTTCATGGCAAAAAAAGCAGGCGCAATAGTATATAAATGTTCAAACTGCGGATATTCGCAGCCGCGGTGGCTCGGACGCTGTCCCCAGTGCGGCGAATGGAACACGCTTGAAGAGTGCATTCTCGACCCGAACGCGGTTACTCCGGCGGGACAGGGCTCGGAAACTGCGGTAAAGATAAAACCGGTGCCGCTCGCTTCGGTAAAACCGCAGGGCGACATGAGGTTTGCGACAGGCATAGCCGAATTCGACAGGGTTCTCGGAGGCGGAGCGATGAAACGCTCTGCTGTACTTATCGGAGGAGAACCGGGAATAGGAAAATCGACGCTGCTTCTGCAGACTGCTGCAGGCGCCGCAAAACTGCTCGGCAGAAGCGCACGCATTCTCTACGTGAGCGGAGAGGAATCGGCCGCGCAAATCAAGGACCGGGCCGAACGGCTCGGTTCGCCTGCTGCAGGCATTGAACTGCTGTGCACGATGCGCCTTGAGGATATACTCGACGCGCTCGATGCGCAGAATCCTTCGCTCGTAATCATCGACTCGATACAGACTGTGTATGCCGCGGAGGCCGGGATTGTGCCGGGGACCGTGAATCAGCTGAAGTACTGCGCGAACGAACTTATCGCGTGGGTGAAGGAGCGGGACTCCGTACTGATTATGACCGCCCACGTGACGAAAGAAGGACTGATTGCAGGTCCGAAGTCGCTTGAGCACATGGTCGACACCGTTATTTCGTTCGACAGGAGCAGCGACGAGTTCCGTTTCCTGCGCGCGATAAAAAACAGGTTCGGCTCGGTCGACGAACTTGGGATTTTTGAAATGACGGAAAAAGGTCTTGTCGAAGTTGAGGATCCGTCGGCACTGTTCATCACGCGGCGCAACGGTTCATCAGGGGGACAGTTCCCGGCGGGAGTCACCTGCACTGCCGTGTTCGAGGGAAGCCGCGTGTTCATCGTGGAAATTCAGGCGCTGACCGTTCCGGCAAAAGCGTCTCTTTCCCGCGTGTACAGCGACAAAATAGATTCGGCACGCGTCGCGCGCGTTGCGGCAGTGCTCGAAAAGCGCACGGGACTGCACTTTTCAGACCAGGATCTGTACATCAACGTCGCAGGCGGCATGCGCCTTTCAGAAAGCGCTGTCGACGCGGCGCTCGCTGCAGCCCTTTACTCCGCGCGTACCGACATAGCGATTGAGGCGGGAACGGCCGTCATAGGAGAGCTGAGCCTCGCTGGTGAAATACGCCCCGTAAGCAGAATGGCGCAGCGCACGAAAACGGCGCAGAACATGGGATTTACGACAGTACTCGCTCCTGAAGCCGGTAAAGGTGTAAAAAAAATAAACGACGTAAAGGAACTGATCAGGACGCTTTTCGGAAAAGCAACACCTCCGACACAGGGGACGGGGTATTAAACCATCCGCACGAATCAACGGTTCGGACAAATCCGCGTCTTTTTGACTCATAAAAATGTATCAATTTTACTCATCTTGTGCCAATTTTTCCCCCGGAGTTTTTTTAAATGCGTGCAAATCATTTTTTTTGTCTATTACGGCATTTCCCGACGGCAGAGCCGCCCGAAAATGACATCTGACGGATTGTTCCAAGGTGCAGAGACCGCAGCTGCTACGGATTGTAAAGCGGAAAACGGATTTTCTACAGCAAATCAGAGCGGAAAAACAGATTTTTTTGCAGTATTTTCGGAATCTTTCGAAACATGGCACATTACTTGCTATATATTTTAATGTCAGAGCAAAAACTGATAAAAAATATAGCGCAATTCTTATGGAGGTTTTGATATGATGAACGAGCTGGCACTTTTTAATAACGTACTGAACAGTATTCTCGACGACGAAACGGTTTCAGACTGCACATGCAGTACTCCCGACGTCGACGTACGGGAAACGACAGACGGATATACGCTTGAAATGGATCTTCCGGGATATACGGAGAAAGACGTGGCCGTCGAACTTGATCACAATACGCTCACGATCTCTTCAATCGAGAAGGAAAAGAACGGAGAGGAAAACCGCAGCACTGAAGCGCACGATGAACAAAACGGAAAATGGCTCATCAGAGAACGCAATGCAGGCGGATTTTCACGGAGCTTTACACTGCCCGACGATGTAAACTCTGAGCAGATTGCAGCGTCATTCAAAGACGGAGTACTTGCAGTCACGCTGCCGCGTTCGGAAGCTGTCCGGCCGAAGCGGATTGCGATAGAAGCTGCCGCATAACGCTGCATTTATTTAATGAACAGCTGATTACGCCGTCAGGACTTAATCAGCGTGTTCATTTGTTGTTTCAATGGCTTTCATTTCCTTTTTGGAGAGGACATATGTCGCCGCAAAGCCCAAACAGAGCGCCAGGACCGCCACAATCCACTCAAATCCGCCGGGTATGACGTAACGCCCGGTTGTTTCATTGTACAGGAGCTGATTGAGAGAGCCTAAAACAAAGCCGATTATGCAAAAATAGGTCGCCTTTGTGAAACGGTTTAAAAGAAACTCCAAAAACCGCGTGACGAGTAAAATACCGATTACGGTGCTTATTCCCAAAACGGCGATAAGTCCGAGATTTTGGAAAGGGTGTTCTATTATAGTATAGTACACTCCCATGATTATAAGCATATGAGATGTGCTTATTCCGGGGAGGACGAGAGCAACAGCAATGATTATTCCCGTTAAAAGCTGAAGCAGAATTCCCCCGAAAGTAAATTCCACAGCGGAAAATGATTCGATTTTCGGCAAAAAAGAAATCCCGAAAACAACTGCCGCCCCGATAATAAAGCTTATAACCGCCGTGGTGATGTCCCTGCCGTTTTTCTTTACGGTTGACTTGCGGAACAAAAGGGGAAGTCCACCCAAAACCGCGCCTGCAAAAAAATATCGGACGGGAACCTCGTAATTTTCCACCAGAAAGCCGATTGCCTTTCCGAAAACAATGAAACCCAAACCTGCGCCTATACAAAACTGCAAAAGAAAGAAAAAGTTTTTCTTAAAATCCCTGAAAAGACAGCTTATCGAATGGATAAGTTTGTCGTAAATGCCCAAAATAAGTGCCATTGTGCCGCCGCTCACTCCGGGGACAAGCATGGACGAACCGATTATAAAGCCGTTTTTCGCTGTATCGAGCGTGCTTAAAAGTCCCGTCCTTTTAGTATCAGAATTCATGATTTCTCCTTATCAGGCAACCCGAAAATGCGGCATGAGAAAGCCGGTGAGATCAAAAAGTTCGGCGCGGATTCTCCGCGCCTGTTTCAAAGGACATTAATAGTCGGAAACGGCTTTGTCAAGCCCTGCCCCCGCTTTTAATAAGACGAGAATCACCTTTCGCCGGGATCTTTACCGCAACAAGAAAAAGAATAAATCCCGTTCCGAGCATGAATGCAATCGCAAGCACACCGTATTTTGCCTTTCCGGTCAGCTGCGTAAGGAACGCCATAGCCGATGTTCCGAGAAATGCGGCGCCTTTACCGCAGATATCCATAATGCCGAAATATCCGCCCGATTTTTCAGCAGGGATGATTTTTGCGTAATATGAACGGGACAGAGCCTGTATTCCGCCCTGAAAAATACCGACGCTTACGGCAAGTATCCAGAATTCGTACTGCTTGTCCAGAAAAAAAGCATACAGTGCGATTCCGACATATCCCGCAATACACACTGCAATGAGTTTCACCGCATCGATTCTGCGGGACAACCATGCAAAGAGCATCGCAAACGGGAAAGCGACAAACTGCGTAAGCAGCAGCGCGAGAAGAAGCCCAGTGCTGTCAAGTCCGATCGCGCTTCCGTATGCCGTAGCCATATCGATAATGGTGTACACGCCGTCGATATAAAAGAAAAATGCAATCAGAAAAATGAGTATCTTTTTTTCCTTTGCAAGTGAAAAAAACGTTTCCTTCAGATTATGAAAACTGTTCCTGACTGGATGCGCCGAAGGCGTGACAAAATGAATCTGCCGGTAATTTTTGATTAACGGCACCGACCAGAGAAACCACCATATACCGTTTATGAAAAGAACGATATTCATTGCGGCATTCATGTTCAGCCCGATTTTATCCTTCATCAAAATTATCGCAAGGCTCGCAATGAACGGTATTGTGCTGCCGATGTAGCCGAGGCCGTATCCCGCGGACGACACGTTGTCCATATTGTCCGGTTCGGTGACATCGGGAAGCATGGAATCGTAAAACACGAGACTTGAAGAATATCCCGTTTTGGCAATGACGAACACGACAAGAAAAAATATCCACGACTGGTATGTGCCGAGCATGGCGCACGAGATCACCCCGACCAGCATAGATATGGTAAAAAACATTTTTTTACTTCTGCAGGAATCCGCGACGGCACCGAAAACAGGACCTATAAATGCCACTATGAGCGTCGAAATCGAAACCGCATATCCCCAGTATGCGAGATAGGTCGTCCCCGGAATATGTTCGTTTTCCGCAAGGTATTTAAAATAAACCGGAAATACTGTCGACACAAGCAGCGTAAAAGCAGAATTCGCCACATCATACACAATCCATTGTTTTTCGAGTTTCGTCATAGTGCTCCCTTTTCATACATGATAACATGACTCTGTTATAAAACGGTGAGAAATCGAATAAAACGAAAATACGAGTGTGTGCTCAGGCAGGGAATACTGTCTGCGCGTATTTTACGGCGGCCATGGCGTCCTTTCCGTAGAAGTCGGCGTGTATCATGTCGGCGTATTCCTGCGTCATGACGGCACCTCCGACGCATACTTTCGTCCACGGCGCCTTCTGCCGGAGCTGCTTTATTGTTTCTTCCATGGCAGGAACGGTCGTCGTCATGAGGGCCGAAAGGCCGACGAGCATGACATGATCCTGCACGCACCGTTCGACTATTGTTTCCGGCGGAACATCCTTTCCGAGATCAAGCACGGTAAAATCGTAGTTTTCGAGAAGCACCCTTACGATGTTCTTGCCGATGTCGTGGATGTCGCCTTTTACCGTCGCGACGATTATTGTGCCGCGGCTTTTTCCCTGAGTTCCGGTTTTTGCAAGATGTCCTTTTATGACTGAAAACGCGGCGGCGGCGGCCTCTGCACTCATGAGAAGCTGCGGGAGATACACTTTTTTTGTTTCAAAGCCCTTCCCGACTACATCAAGAGCAGGGATAAGTTCATTGTTGATTATATCGAGGGGGACGGCAGTTTTAATAAGTTCCCGCGTGCCGGCAGCGGCCTCGGCCTTGAGCCCGCGGATAATCGCGTGCTGAAGAGGAGAACCGCCCGCAGGAGCCGTGTTCTGCAGCGCTGCCGTTCCTTTTTCAGCTGCACCGGATACGCATGCTGCCTGCGTACCTCCGGCTGCCGCCCCGGATACATCAGGAGAAACTGTTCCTCCCGATGCGGCGGACGCTATTGCCGCAATCCGGCGGAGCGCTGCAAGTCTTTCGCCGTCCGCGGAGGAAGACGTCTGCTTTTCCTTTTCTGCGGCATACTTTTCCGCAAACGAAATATACGCCGCGCACTGCGCGTCGTGTCCGCTTAAAACGCAGCAGCATGCGTACGCCTTCCGCATTTCTTCGGAATCCGGATTTATAATGGCGGCACTCAATCCGCTCTGCATGGCCATCGTGAAAAACGCGGCGGTGACGAGTTCCCGTTCGGGAAGTCCGAACGACACGTTCGACACGCCGAGAATCGTATTGCCTCCCGCGTCGTGAACGGCTCGCACCGTCTCGAGCGTCGCAACGGGTGCTTTGTCGTCGGAGCTGACGGACATCGCGAGCGGATCGATAATAATATTTTTTCTGCCGATTCCGTATTCCGCCGCGGTGTCGTACAGCTTTTTAACAATTGAGAGACGCCCCTCCGACGTTTCGGGAATGCCGCTTTCGTCTATGGTGAGCGCGACGACAACGCCGCCGTATTTCTTCACGAGCGGAAAAACCGCACGCATTACTTCCTGCTTTCCGTTCACCGAATTGACAAGCGCTTTACCGTTGTACCGGCGGAGCGCAGCCTCCATGACTTCGGGACTCGACGTGTCGATCTGGAGCGGAAGCGCGGAAACTGCCTGCAGTTCGCCGACGACAGCGACCATCATCTTTTTCTCGTCTATTTCGGGAAGTCCGACGTTCACATCGAGCACCTGAGCGCCGTTCGTTTCCTGTTCGAGTCCCTGCGAAACAATATACGGAATGTCGTTCGCACGGAGCGCTTCCTTGAATTTTTTCTTACCGGTAGGATTGATGCGCTCTCCGATAAGAACAGGCGCATTTTTCCCGCCTATATTCACCGTATGCGTATACGACGCGATGACTGAAAAATTCTTTTCCGCAACGGGCGACGCCTTTCTGTTCTGCAGCGCATTCACCGTCCGGCAGATGTATTCGGGATTCGTACCGCAGCATCCGCCGAGAAGGTCCGCCCCCGATCCGGCAATCCGCGTCATTACCTCCGCAAAATGCTCCGCAGTCACGTCGTAAACTGTCTTTCCGTTTTCCGAACGCGGAAGGCCTGCGTTCGGATTAACAATGACGGGAATGCTCGCGGCGGCGGTAAGGCGCGGAACGAGCGGCGCCATCTGTTCGGGACCGAGCGAGCAGTTCATACCGAACGCATCCACGCCGAGTCCTTCGAAAATTGCGGTCATTGTTTCGGGATCTGCTCCGGTAAGGAGGCGGCCGTTCTCGTCGTACACTGTCGTTGCAAACACCGGAATGTCGAGTCCGAGCTCTCCGCACACTTCCTTCGCGGCAAGCACTGCCGCCTTCGCTTCGTAGCAGTCGTTCATCGTCTCTACGAGCACCGCGTCGACGCCGCACGGCAGACCGATTCTGAACGTCCGTTTGAACAGCGACACGGCATCCTCGAAGTCAAGGTCGCCCATCGGTTTGAGCAGCTTTCCGCACGGACCGATGTCGAACGCAATATAATGCGGCCGTTCGGAAGGAGGCTGTCCGTCGGGAACAAGATGAGCCGCGCGGAGCGAATCAAGTTCGTCCGCAGAAAGTACTTCGTTTTCAATTTTACTGCGCGCTTTCTGCGCGTTCGAAACAGCGGCTCTCACAACTTCCTCAAGGCTGTCCCGGGCGGAAAGCACCCGCGAGGCGGCACCTGACGTTTTTTCCGCCGGAAATTTCGTGCTGAATGCGCCGAACGTGTTCGTTTTTACAATATTCGCGCCGGAGCGGAAATATGCATAATGCAGACCGGTAATTTCGTCGGGATGCGTGACGTTCCAGCGCTCGGGAAGTTCGCCGGGCAGAAGACCGCGGGCCTGCAGCACGGAACCGGTTGCACCGTCAAAAAAAAGCAGCTGTCTGCCGAGGAGCGATTGTAATGAAGGTCGTCTATTCATGGTATGACGGGATTATACCGTATTTACAGTCGTTTTCCAACACGGCGGCGGCCGGACGTATGCAGCTGGAACATGGTGTTTTGTTACGGAGGCGTACATTACAATGTATGGGTGTCATACGTTCTAATGTCAGGGAAGGTAACGTTCTAATGTCAGGGAGGGTAACGTTCTAATGTCAGGGAGGGTAACATTGAAACGTACGGCGCGTGACAGAGGCGCTTTATGCCGGCAGGCAAACACAGTATCAATGCTGCTCTATGCCGATAAAGGCCGTTACGCTTTTTTCGGGCGCCATAACAAGCGTGTCCATGAGCGTAAGCCCGATCCTGCTGCACGGAAGGTGTGAAAAAAACAGCTGCTGCACGGAAAGCGGAACGTCGCCGTACCCAGGACTGTATCGCGGGTGCGTTTTATGACCGGCAGATTCTTCGTCAGCTTTGATTTTATCATTCAGCGCATCGACGAACGACTCTATGAACATGGCACCGGCAGCCTGCATGACGGCAACCTCCGCTTTACCGCCGGGCTGCGTACGGCGGATAAGTGCGTCAACCTGCGGTCCTATCGTCGCGGCGAACAGCACAACGCGCGCGCATTTCAGCAGGTTCCGCGACAAATCGACCGAATGAAGTTCCGTGCCCGCAAAAGACAGCAGGTTGTCCGCGCCGTGCGCAAGCGGGAAAACGTCGAACACGGCCTGAGGTGCAAGACGCTCCTGCATCTTCGCGCATGCCTTGTGAATAAGATCCGACACGGCGCTGTCGGGAGAAGTGTTTTTTGCATAACCGAGATAACGGGCCGCTTCCGCTTCGTCACATGGAACGCCGGACGCAGACATACGGAAAAATGAAACAGGCATATGACAAGTATACCGGAACGGAGGCAGAAAAAAAAGTAACTGGAAGCGTACGCGGTTTTCTGCTATGATATTTTTCATGGAACGATACAAAAAAGAATTCATCGATTTTATGGTCGAATGCCGCGTGCTCAAATTCGGCTCGTTTACGCTCAAGAGCGGGCGGCACTCGCCGTTCTTCATGAACGCGGGAGCATACGTGACGGGCTCGCAGCTCGGAAGGCTCGGGAAATTTTACGCGCAGGCTATACACGACAATTTCGGAGACGACTTCGACGTGTTGTTCGGACCGGCGTATAAGGGCATACCGCTCTCGGTCGCGACGGTCATTGCGTATCACGAATTGTACGGGAAAGAAATACGCTACTGTTCGAACAGAAAGGAAATCAAAGACCACGGAGACACGGGCATTCTGCTCGGCAGCAGCATCGGCGTCGGCGACCGCGTCGTGATTATTGAAGACGTGACGACGTCGGGAAAATCGATAGAGGAAACGTACCCGATTATTAAAGCGCAGGGAAACGCTCCGGACGCAGTGAAAATAGTCGGACTTATGGTATCGCTCAACCGAATGGAACGGGGACTTGAAACGACTAAATGTGCGCTCGATGAAATAACTGAACGGTACGGATTCCCGGCGCGGGCAATCGTTTCAATGCAGGACGTCGTCGACGCGCTCTATACGGACGGCGACAGAAAAATAATTACGGATGAACTCAAAAAGGAAATAGACGCGTATTACCGCGAATGGGGAGCCCGCTGATGCGGACCGAGGAAATCTGCCGCATGGAACATATATATAAACTGCTGGCAGGTATCTGCATTTTTATCTGCTTTCCGGTTCTGACGCTGACTGCGGCAGCCACGTCCGTCGATGTAAAATCCGTCAACAGTGCGACGCTGCGGTCGTTCGCCACAAAACCCGCGGAGCGCATAGTGTCGCTGTCGCCGGCGGCTACGGAAACGCTGTGCGCCGTCGGGGCGTTCGGGCAGATTGCGGCGCGCACCGACTTCTGCGACTATCCGGAAGAGGTGAAAACACTGCCGACTGTCGGCGGATTCGACGGGAAAACGCTCTCCATCGAAAAAATCATTTCGTTCAAGCCCGATCTTGTGTATGCGACGTACGGCATGCACGACTATCTTGTCGATACGCTGCGGAGCTACGGCATTCAGGTGTATATATCCGACGCGTCGCTCGTAAAAGACGTGCTCGGCGAAATACGCGACATGGGAAAAATAACGGGACACGAAGCGGAAGCGGAAAACGTGCGGGGACACATTACGTCGGTACTCGACGCTGTGAGCGCGAAGGTTCAGGGAAAGAAAGCTCCCGCCGTGTACTGGGAAGTGTGGAATGCTCCGTATATGAGCGCGGGAAAAACCTCGTTCATGAACGACCTTGTAGCGCTTGCAGGCGGCAGCAATATTTTCAACGATCTCAGTCAGGCGTATCCGCTCGTAAGCGAAGAAACAATCATTGCGCGGAAACCGGACGTCATACTTATCCCCGACATGGAAAAGGAGACTGTTCTGTCGGTAAAAAAACGGCCGGGATGGATTGCTGTTCCGGCGGTGCGGAACGGCCGCATCATATTTATTAATGCGGACGTAACAGTACGCCCCGGACCGCGCATTGCGGACGCAGTACTTCTGCTCGCGAAGGCTGTTCATCCCGAACTTTCGTTCGACGGTATTCAATGAAAAACAGGCGCGGACGCGGAAACGGCAGATATATTTTCTCCGTCGCAGTGCTTTTCGTGCTGCTTGCTGTTTCGTTCGTATGCGCGCTTCTGTTCGGTGCGGAACGGCTCAGCCTGCGCGGCTTATTCGCACCAAGAGGCGTCGATGCTTTCGCACGAATCATACTTTTTAATCTGCGTCTTCCGCGCGCGCTTCTTGCAGCTCTTGCCGGCGTGCTGCTCGCGGGCGCAGGCGCGGCGTTCCAGCTTTTTTTCCGGAATCCGCTGGCGGAACCGGGCATTATCGGCATCTCGTCGGGAGCGACGCTCGGAGCGGTCGCAGCGGGAAGTTTCGGCGCAATGCCTGTTTTGTGGGGGACTGTTTCACCGGTAAATACGGGAGCGTTCTGCGGCGCGCTTCTCTCCGGTGTGCTCGTGACGGCGCTCGCCGGAAAACGCACCGGCCCTTCGTCTACAGTCGCGCTTCTTCTCTGCGGCACCGCGCTCGGTACGCTGTACTCCGCACTCACTTCGATAATACTGCTGCTGCGGGAAAAAGAACTTCACGCGATGTACGTCTGGATGCTCGGCAGCTTCAGCGGACGCGGATGGAACGAGTTGAAGTTCATAGCAGTACCGGCTTCTCTCGCGGTGATTCTGCTGCTCGTGTGCGCCGTTCCGCTCGACCTGCTTGCGGGCGGCGAACGTACAGCCCTGTCGCTCGGCGTCGAAGTGCGCAGACTGCGGATACTCGTCATGACTGCGGGCGCACTTGCCGCGTCGGCGGCTGTTTGTGCGGGCGGTACTATCGGTTTTGTGGGACTTATAGCGCCTCATATTGTGCGGCGTATATACGGCGCGAAAAGCAGGACGCTCATTCCGCTTTCAATGGCTGCGGGCGCAGTGCTCATGCTTCTTTCGGATACGCTTGCACGGACAATCGCCGCCCCCGCAGAAATACCGGTCGGCGTCATAACGTCGCTGCTCGGCGCACCCTTTTTTATCTCGCTCATTTTTTCTGACAGAGGTCTGCGCAATGGATGACGAAAAACGCTTTCACTCACTTTCCGTGCAGAACCTCAGCGCATCGTACGGAGGAACGGTCATACTGCGGAATCTTTCCCTTACCGTGCATTCCGGCGAAATCGTCTGTCTGACGGGGCCGAACGGCTCGGGAAAATCGACGCTGCTTTCGCTCCTGTCGGGAATTGTTCCCGACACGCTGCGCATAGATTCCGCGGATACGATGCCGTCGTTCGACGGGACGCCGATCCTGTCTTTGGGCAGAAAACGTGCGGCGCTTCACATCGCATATATGATTCAGGACGAGCAGAGCGCATGGAATTATACGGCGCGCGACATCGTCCTTACGGGCAGATATGCGCACACTGCAAACGGCATATACTCGTCTCACGATTACGACGTCGCGGACGGCGTGATTGCTGCGATGGGACTGGAAGCACTCGCTGACCGCCGCATATTCAGCATGTCCGGCGGCGAAGTGCAGAAAATACGGATTGCGCGCGCGCTTGCCCAGGAACCGGATATGCTGCTGCTCGACGAACCGGTCGCGAATCTCGATTTCGGCTATCAGGCGGAGCTGCTCACGATTGTTAAAAAACTTGCGCACGAAAGCAGTCTCGGCGTGCTCGTCTCCATCCACGACCTGAATACGGCAGCCCGCTTCGCGGACAGGATCGCGCTGCTTCCCCGCGGAGGCGCGTGCATCACGGGAACGGCGGAATGCGTTCTCACCGCGGAAAATCTTAACAGGATTTACAATGCCGGATTCGGTGTTTTCACGCATCCCGTTTACGGCTGCCCTCAGGTGTATACACTTTAAAATGGTATGTCTGCAGAATAAATAACGCTGCAGACATATAGAGTTATCTCAGAACGAAGGCGTAACCGACGTTGTGCCCGGATAGCTTGCGTTACTGTCTGAAGACCACGTCAATCCGCTTGCGGACGTACTGACGGAGCTGCCGAGACTGTAGCTGCCTTTCATCACCTTCCATTCAAACGAGCCGCCTGACGGTACGGTGACTGTTGCAGTCCAGATGTTACCTGTCGTCCACGTTCCGCGCACGGCTGTCGTCCAGCTGTTTCCTTCGGAGAACGTTCCCGTGAAGAATAGTGCGTTATTGTACCCCGCATCATATGTCGCGGAAAGCGCCACATCGGATTCTGTCGTGCCGCCGGAACCTTCCCAGACGGCAAAGTTCGTTCCCGAATAAACGTTCGTGTAGTCGCCTGAAGGCGTGTAGCTGTCCCCTCCTATTTTAACTATGAGCGTTTCGTTTTCTCCCGTAATCTGAGCGACATACAGCGTCGTCGTCGCAACAAGTACGGAAATTGCGCTGTCGTAGCAGACACCTGCTTCCTGCCTGATGCTGATAAGATTATTAATATGTTCCTGAAGCGTATATTCCGTGCCGCTCACCGACATGCCGCCTTTGTACTGATCGGTGCTGCCGGTAAAATAATGCTGCCACGCGACACACGGATACCCGGGATGAGTCAGGATAAACGCGTATGCGGGACCAAGGTCGCCGGGATCTATTGACCAGAGATTCTGCGTGCTTCCGGTATCGTGATTGTCGATAAACGTTACGGCGTACGCCGGCGCCTGACGGAAAAGATTGTTCGAATCGGCAAGCAGAGCCATGTTCCAGCAGGTAAGATCGTCTTTGTAGCCGAACGCATAATTAATATTTCCCTTCAGTACAAAGTCGAACGCACGCGATTTATATCCGCCGGTCTCCGTCTCGTTTATCCAGCTCATTATTTCGCTTTCCCAGTTTGAGGAATTGAAACTGTCGGAAGGCCAGTATTCGCCGACGGAGAATTCGGCGGAAGTGGCAGCATCGTATTTTCCGACATAATAGCCTGAATAGCCTTTTACAAAGTCGTACCGCCAGCCGACAAATCCGGCGTCTTCGAGGACGTCCGTCATCCACGTAATAATTCCGTTCTGTACGTCGGTGTTCGTATGATCAAGATCGCGCCCCGCGGAATATCCGTCGCCCGTGTCAGCGTTGCCTCTTTTACTCGAAGCCGTCATCGCGGCCGAACTGGTGAATCCTTCGTCGTCGCTGCAGATTGAATAGAAGTCGTCGTTCCATTTCGGATTCGTAAAATCGCCCCAGTCAGTCGAACCGCAGCGGTGGTTTATGACGACATCCGCAATCGCTTTTGCGGGAGCAATTGCGCTGATTGCTTCCTTCAGCTGTGTCTCCGTTCCGTACTCCGAGTCCAGGTCATTCAGCTGGGTCGGCAGATAACCTTCGTCGGAAGCTGCCAGGCTCGGCGGCGGAAACCAGACATATGCAAACTCGCTCTTAATGGCGTCGGCGTTGTTGATCATCGTCTGATACCACGTCGTAGAACTGCTTTCCGTTGCGCTGGCCCAGTTGAATCCCTGAAGCATAACGCCGCTTTTGTCGGAAACGGTAGTTGTCGTCGCCGCCCTTAACGACACGCTCGATGCGGCTGCGGTGTTTTCTCCGGTACCGCCCGTTGTCCCTGAACAGCCGATAAGACCGGCGGCAAGAACGAACCCGCAGACGTACATACAGCCTCTGCGAAACATCTTTTGTGCTTTCATCCCGAATACCCCCTTCTATAAATACTGTTCAAATTATCACCCCTGTTTTTCAGTCTGTCAAATTTTTTATGATATTTTTCTCGTTAATTTTTATATTTTTGCATTATTTTCATATTTTATATAATAATATTCACTTTTACGTATTATCCGGACAAAGGCCGCTGCAATACGGGCGTGAATCCGCAGGCCTGCGTAAATTCCTGATATCTGCTATGCTGGATACATGACTGATATTCGTACTGATTTTCTTCCCGTGTCGCGTGCCGACATGGACGCGCGCGGATGGGACGAATGCGATTTTGTCTTTGTCTCGGGCGATGCCTACGTGGATCACCCGTCGTTTGCGGCTTCCCTGCTCGGCAGGCTGCTCGAATCGCACGGCTACAAAGTCGGAATAATCGCCCAGCCTGATTTTACGACGGCTGATTCCTTTACGGTGCTCGGCAGGCCCCGGCTCGCGTTTCTCGTCAGTGCGGGCGCGATGGATTCGATGGTTTCGAATTATACGGCGAACAACAAGCCGCGCTCGGAAGACGCATACGCGCACGGCGGCGAGGCCGGACACCGCCCCGACCGTGCGCTCATCGCGTACACTGCAAAAATAAGGGAGGCGTATAAAGGCGCCGCCGTCGTAATCGGCGGCATCGAGGCAAGCCTCCGCCGTACGACTCATTACGACTACTGGTCGAACAAAGTCCGCCGCTCTATCCTGCTCGACAGTAAAGCCGACCTGCTGCTGTACGGTATGGGCGAGCACAGCATCATTGAAGTCGCGGACAAACTTGCATCCGGCATTCCGGTACGCCGGATACGCGGCGTACGCGGCACGTGCTGGTATACGGGAAAAGCGGACGAAGTTCCCACCGGCGGCGGAATTATTAATCTGCCGCCGTATGCTGAAATTTCGGGAGACGACGGAGAAAGCAAAAAACGGTTTGCCGAATCGTTCGTCATACAGGAACAGAACACCGACGCCATAAACGCTTCGGTGCTCGTAGAGCGGTGCGACACACGGTACGTTGTCCAGGAAAAGCCCGCTTTTCCGCTCACGACTGAAGAATTCGACAGGGTGATGGAACTCCCGTATACGCGCAGGTGGCATCCCGATTACGACGAGCCTGCCGCGAACGGAAAGACAGGCGTACCGGCACTTCAGGAAGTGCTTTTTTCCCTCACGAGCGTGAGAGGATGCTTCGGAGCATGTTCGTTCTGCGCAATCACGTTTCATCAGGGACGTACGATTCAGGCGCGCAGCCGTAAGTCGCTCGTGAGCGAAGCCGAAATGCTCGCGTCGCGGCCGGACTTCAAGGGATACATTCACGATGTCGGCGGCCCGACTGCTGATTTCCGGCAGCCGTCGTGTGAGAAACAGCTCCGGGACGGCGTCTGTAAAAACCGCCAGTGTCTCGGCACCGATCCGTGTCCGAATCTCCGCGTCGACCACAGCGACTATGTCGGACTGCTCCGGGAACTCCGTGCCGTTCCGGGCGTAAAAAAGGTGTTCATCAGGAGCGGCATCAGATTCGACTATCTCATGATGGATAAAGACGGGACGTTTCTGGAGGAATTGTGCAGGTACCACATTTCCGGTCAGCTCAAAGTCGCCCCCGAAAACGTGAGCGACTCAGTGCTTCATCTGATGCGGAAAAGCACGCATGCTGTGTATGAAAAATTCGCCGCCGAATATGCGGCCGTGAATAAAAAACTCGGACTGAAGCAGTATCTCGTACCGTATTATATTGCGGCGCATCCGGGGGCCGGACTGAACGAAGCGATTGAAACCGCCCTGTACCTGAAAAGAATGGGATTCGTACCCGATCAGATTCAGGATTTCTATCCGACGCCGGGAAGCCTTTCGACGTGCATGTACTGGACGGGACTATCTCCGTACGACAGGAATCCCGACGGTTCGATGAAACAGATTCACGTCGCGCGCGGCGCGCACGAACGGCGGCTGCAGCGCGCGCTCGTCCAGTTCAACAAGCGGGAAAACAGAAACGACGTACGCGAAGCGCTTGAAGAAGCAGGACGCACTGATTTGCTGAACGTGCTCAAATGACAGGCCGCGTCTGTTAACTCACTGCGATTTTATCGGCCTGCACAGGGGAAACGTCCGCCGCAGAAAGGCTGCCGGCGGCTCCGCGTATGCCGGTAATATCTTTTATAACTTCACCCGCAATTACGAGACCTGCAACAGACGGCACGAACGACGTGCTTCCGGGAATAGCGCGCCGCTGTGTGCATTTGCGCTTCGTCCCCGGCGGGCAGATGCAGTGCGCACGACAGCTGATTGCCATGTCGTCGACGGGCACAACGGGTTTTTCAGTCGAGTACAAAACCTTCACGTCCGTGATTCCCCGTTTTTTCAATTCCTGCCGCATGACGCGTGCAAGCGGACACACGCTTGTCTGTGAAATATCGGCGATGTGAAACTGCAGCGGATCAAATTTGTTGGCCGCGCCCATGCAGCTTATCACGGGAACGCCGGCCTCTTTAGCCTTCTGTATGATTGCAATCTTTGCGGCGACCGTATCCACCGCGTCGACAACGTATCCGTATTTTGAAAAATCGAACTGATCCGCAGTCTCCGGCAGAAAAAAACACTCGTGCTTTACGACTTCGCAGTCGGGATTGATGTCGTGAATGCGGTCGGCCATTACGTCGACTTTGTATTTTCCGACTGTGCTGCGGAGCGCCGTAATCTGGCGGTTCAGATTCGTAAGACAGACTTTATCGTCGTCGACTATTTCTACTGCACCCACACCTGCGCGGACAAGCGCCTCGACGGTAAATCCGCCGACGCCGCCTATCCCGAATACGATTACCCGCGACGCGTGAAGCATATCGACAGCGCTCTTTCCGATAAGTAACTGTGTACGTGAAAACTGATCAAGCATACAAATAATCTACCACTTTTATAGGAAAATTGCACGTATTGGTTTCCGTTTCACCGCTGAAGCAGTTTTTTTACGATGCTGCCGCACGCATTTTCACCGTCCATCGCGGAGGATACGATTCCGCCGGAATAACCGGAGCCTTCGCCTGCGGGATACAAACAGCCGAGCGCGGTGCACTCGTACGTTTCCGCATTGCGCAGGATGCGCACCGGAGTCGACGTTCTGGTCTCGCCCGCTATCATAAGAGCGCTGCCGCAGACATAGCCTTTCATATCCCTGTTAAAAGCTGTAAATCCCTCTGCAAGCCGGTCCGCAATCTGCGGCGGCAGCCATTCGTCGAGTCTGCCCGGAACGATTCCCGGCGTATAGCTTGAGGCAGGCAGCGATGAGCTTTCACGGTGCGCGAGAAAATCAACCATGAGCTGGGCAGGTGCAGCCTGTCCGTTTCCGTGCATTTTCGTTTCGCGTTCAAGCTGCGTCCGCCAGTATAATCCCGCAAGAGCCGGACAATGCGCTTCTTCGGCCTTCTGCCCGTATTCCGCGGGAATATCCTCCGGCCGCGTTTCGACTACAATCGCCGCATTTGACCACTTCGAGTTGCGCGCGGCGGACGACATTCCGTTGACGACAATCTCGTCGGGGCCGGTTGCGGAAGGAACAACAAATCCGCCGGGACACATGCAGAAAGAATATACTCCCCGCCCGCCCGCCTGAGTTACGAGCCGGTACTCTGCAGCAGGCAGCGCGCCTGTCCGTTCCTGTCCGTGATACTGTATTTTGTCGATAAGTTCCCGCGGATGCTCGACGCGGACGCCGACGGCGAACGTTTTAGCTTCCAGCGCGTCGGGCGCCGTACCGGCAATCAGCCCGTACACATCGGCGGCGGAATGTCCGGCAGCAAGAAGCACGGCGTCTCCCCTGTACTGTCCGTTTTCACCCGTTTTCGTGTCTTCAGTTTGTATTCCCGCGACCATGCGGGCGCCGTTTTTTTCCTCAACAATAAAACCGGTACACCGTGTGTTAAAATGGAATTCACCGCCGAGCGCAATTATCTTTTCACGCATCGCGTTGATAATAGCGGGCAGCCTGTCCGTTCCGATGTGAGGATGAGCGTCGGTCAGAATCGATTCATCCGCTCCGAACGCACGGAATATACGCAGTATGCGGCCGATGTCGCCGCGTTTATTGCTCCGCGTATACAGTTTTCCGTCGCTGAATGTACCGGCTCCGCCTTCGCCGAAACAGTAATTGCTGTCCCTGCCGACAATGTTTCTTGTGCTGATTTCCGCAATATCTTTTTTCCGCCGCGAAGTTTCCTCGCCCCGCTCAATAATGACGGGCCGTATTCCGGCTTCAAGCAGCCGGAGCGCTCCGAACAATCCGGCGGGGCCTGAACCGACAATAATAACGCGTCTGTTTTCTTCCGCATGTTTCCATACGGGAACCGCCGGTTCCGCAGTTTCCTCCGGCTTTTCACCGATGTATACTTTGTACTGCAGACACAATCTGATTTGTCCGTGCCGCGCGTCTATCGATTTCTTCTGAATCACAAGATTCAAATCATCAGGCGACGCGGTCACACCTTTCTGAAGGAGGCCGGACACGATCTTCGTCCGGATTACCGAATTGTTTTTTTCATCTTCCGGACGGACCGTAATAGTAATTTTTGTAACCATACATACACTATACCGTTTTCACCGGTATTTTTCACGCGTTCTCACCCTCGATGCGGAATGTATTGATGTCCGACAATACGCTGTTTATACTCGCCATATTCTTATCGGAAATCTCGGAAACAGTATGCACAGTGTGCATTATTTCCTTCGTATTGTCGTTTATCGACGACATACTGTTGTTTACGGTCTGAGTCATGGCAGCCAGTTTTTCCATCTCGATTCCTATTTCCCTGCTGCCGAGGAACATCTCTTCAGACCCTGATTTGACAAGCGTCGTCGAATTCTGAATATCCTGGATTGCCTTTACAATATCGTGTCCGTTCGAATCCTGCTTCTGCAGAACGGTCGTTATATCTTTTTCCTTCACGTCGACTTCCTTAATCAACCCGAAGATGTTCGAAAAAACAGTTTCAACGGAAAGCGCCGAATCCGCAGCGGTATCGAGCGACGACTGTACATTTTTAATCATTGTCTCGATTTTTCCGCCTTCTTTGCTCGACTGTTCCGCAAGCCGCCGTATTTCCTGCGCGACGACAGCAAATCCGTTTCCGGCCGATCCCGCATGGGCCGCTTCTATCGCGGCGTTCATCGAAAGAAGGTTCGTCTGAGATGCAATCTTTTTTATCAGCCCCGAAGTTTCCGACAGTATCACCGACTGCTCGTTCACTTTCTTTATGCTGGAAACGCTCCTGTTGATTTCGGAAAGTCCCGACTCCGCGCTTTTTTCAAGTTCGGCGACGGACGCCGCGTTGGAAGCGAGCATGGCGCTTACAGCCTGAATGTTCTCGATTATCTGCTTTACGGCGGCGGAAGACTGTTCGACGCATGCGGACTGTTCCTCGATATGGCCGTTTA
Source organism: Treponema sp. UBA4873 (assembly GCA_002399405.1). Taxonomy (GTDB): domain Bacteria; phylum Spirochaetota; class Spirochaetia; order Treponematales; family Treponemataceae; genus Treponema_D. The sequence continues at coordinate 30,199 of DHDP01000020.1, forward strand.
AATCGGTAATGTTTTTGACAATCTGATTGACCGCCGCAATCGATTCAGTCACTCCCGCGGAATGCTCCTGCATCTGATTGACGACTGCCTCTGTCTTTTCAGTTATTATTTTCACTTTTTCCCGGGAGATTTCCATATTCCTGTTGAGCATTCCGCCGATTTTCTGCATCCCGACGCTTTCGTTTTTTATTAAACCGACTGAGGCGCTTATTTTTTCCATCGTTTTGTTAAAACTCTCGGAAAGTTCGCCGACTTCGTCCCGGGAATTGACGGCAAGACGGACGGTCAAATCACCGTTTCCCTCGCTGATATTCTTCAATGCGACGGCGGCATTGTTCAGCGGATTCGTAATTTTCCGCGACACGGCGGCGGTGAGCATGATGCAGACGGCGAGGAGAACGCACAATGCGATTATCACGAATATGACGAGATATATCCCTTTCTGCATCAGAGTCATCACGGGAATTTCAACGACAAAGTACCACGGAACGGACGTACCGTCGACGTATACGGGAGTCACGACGTGCAGCTGTTTTTTTAATAACGTTCCCGTCGTAAAGACGACAGGCTGTTTCAGCGTACGCGCATTCTGAAAGTAAACGCTCTGCGTCGTAAACAGCTCAAAGGTCTGACCCTGCATTTTCTGCTCGCGGTGTCCGAGGACAACGCCCTTGCTGCTTATGAAAACTCCGTATCCGTTTTTATAAATCCGCAGCGAGGCAAGATAACTGTTAATCTGATTCAAACTCACGTCGATGCCCGCAATTCCGCATATCGTTTTATCCCTGCCGTAAATGGGAGCCACGGCGGAAACGATGTAATCGCGTTTTCCGTTCGCAGTCGACAAGTGTGGTTCAAGCAGATGAGGACGAGTATTATCAACGGCGTACCGTATCCACGAGGTATCCTGAATAGGAAATTTTTCTTCCGCCAGTCCGTTGCCTGTCCTGTACCAGTTGAAAGCGGACGGACTTATTTTGTCGCCGTCGAGCGTCCCCGGATTCCATACTGCCCATGCGGATAGAATATCCTGATTGCCGTTCACCCCCTGCTTAACAAAATCCGAGATGCATTCTCTCCGCACTCCTTCAGGAATCGCACTCCACCCGGAAAGTACGGAGGCAAAAGAGGACACATAGCTGACGGAATTCGTAAGATCCGTCACCGCCTGCTTCGATTCATTCTCCGATACGTTTATAATGTGGTCCTGCATCAGTCCGCTCGTAACAGTGACAATTTCTTTTCCGACAACGGCTATTGCAGCAACTGAAATGGAGATTATTCCGATGCTCATATATTTTGTAATCTGATTTTTAATCGAAGTATGCACATATTTTCGTTCTGTTTTCCGTACTTTCATATCTTTACCTCCCGCATACAGTGATTCAGGTTAAAAAAAAGCGGCGGCACAGAATTTTCACTGTGTCGCCCTTGACTGTGCGAAGTATATTTTAATTATCCATATAAGTCAACAGCACGCAAAACGATACACAAAAACGCCTCCGTCCGGTATAATCGGTGTCATGCATTCAGAATCTGTACCCCGGATTATCTGTACGACAGTCCTTATCGAGAAGTCGCCGCAGGCACTGCCGCTCGGAGCGGCCTGCATCGCATCCGCGCTGAAACACAATGCGGCGACAGCGGGAAAATACGACGTCGTTCTCGCCAGCGTTTCGGCGGAAGACGCTGATTATGAAGCGGCTGTCCGGTCGGGAGGCGAGGCCCGTCTTATAGCCGGCAAGCTGCTCGATTCAGGCGTTCCGGCGGTAGTCTGTTTTTCGGTATATGTCTGGAACAGAAGCGTCCTTGAACGGACGGCGGAAGAGGTGAAAAGGCGGTATCCCCAAATCGTATGCATTGCGGGCGGTCCGGAAATCACCGCAGATCCGTTCAGCGGCACATCGTTCGATTATACCGTCGCAGGTGAAGGAGAGACCGCAGTCCCGGAACTCGTCGCGCTGATTGCGTCTGCGCGGACGGAAAACACAAAGCTTCCGCAGGGCGTGTACGTGCCCCGGGACGGACGGAAAGACGTCCAAATATCCGCATTTCTCCACGCGCAGCCGCCTGACGTCGGCACGCTTGTTTCTCCCTGGCTCGACGGTACGATCGATCCGGGCAGCTACGGCGGTGCACTCTGGGAACTTGCGCGTGGATGTCCTTTCAACTGCTCGTACTGCTACGAATCAAAAGGCGAGAAACGGGTACGTTATTTTCCGATGGAACGCATAGAAAAAGAACTCGATTTGTTTGCACTGAAAAAAATACCGCAGGTTTTCGTGCTCGACCCGACATACAACGCGGACAAAAAACGCGCGCTCGGAATGCTGCACCTCATTGCGCAGAAAGTTCCGGGAACGTTCTTTTATTTTGAAGGGCGGGCGGAATTCATCGACAGGGAGCTGGCGCAGGCGTTCACTGCGATTCCCTGCTCGCTGCAGATCGGACTCCAAAGCATGCACGAAGACGTTCTTGCGAAAGTGCACCGCACGCTGGCAAAAAAACTATTCGTAAAAAACATCGGTATACTGAACGATACCGGCGTCGTTTTCGGTTTCGACCTCATATACGGACTACCGGGCGACAGCCTTTCGGGATTCCGTGAAAGCGTGGATTTCGCGTTGTCTCTGTATCCGAACAATCTCGAGCTTTTTTGTCTTTCGGTACTGCCGGGAACGGACCTGTACGACTCTGCCGAAAGTCTCGGTCTTGTCTGGGATAAGAAACCGCCGTACCACGTCCTGTACACAGACAGATTTTCTGCCGGCGACATGCAGCGTGCGGAACAGCTTTCGCAGGCGTGCGAACTGTTTTATAATCAGGGCAGAGCCGTACCGTGGTTCAATAACGTACTCCGCCCGGCTCACTGCAGACCGTCCGTGTTTCTTGCGGATTTTGTGTCGTGGTGGAAAACGCATACAGGCGGCAGACCGCTTGCCGATATGATACACTCGTGTCCGCCGCACGAACAGATAGAAAAAATCCAGCTCGAATTCATCGGGTCGGAATATACGGAAAAAAATCTTGCGGCGCTTCTTCCTGCTGCGGAAGATATTGTTAAACTGAACGGCGCATTGTCGCGTACACAGTCGGACGGCACAAATCAGACGGTGCACGTACGGTTCCATCCCGACGACATCATGTCGGAATACGCGTCGGACATCGTCTTTTTTGCGAAAAACGCGAAGCACAGCCCGTACACTGTACAGACTCTCATGACGAAGAACGGTGCGGACTGGAAAATACGTTAGATGATTTTTTTCTGCTTCCACTTCCCCCGCTTAAAACGGTAAATGAAGCAGGCCGATCTCACAATCCAGTCAAGAATCATGGCGAACCATACGCCGAGCGCGCCGAAAGAAAACGGCCAGTCAAGCATATCCTGTATGCCGAGTATGTCAGTTCCCCGGAAAACGTAGCTCATGCCGATTCTGACCGTCCACATGGAAATCATGGAAACAATCATCGTGTACGGCGCATCGCCCGCAGCACGAAGCGCGTTCGGGAGCGTGAACGACAGCGGCCAGATGACCATCGCGCACAAACCGTGCGTAAGCGTCATATACCATCCGAGTCTTGTCGCCTCGGGTGACAGATTATAGCACTTGATAATCCGGTACGAAAGCGCGAGAAGCGGAATGTTGAGAGCGATCATCGACACGTACGCAATGAACATGAGCTTCTTCGTGTAGTATACAGCCTGTTCCTGCTCTCCGGCTCCCATGCACTGCCCCACGACGGTGAGCATGGCGAGCCCGATTGCCGCGCCGGGAAGAACTTCGAACGACGCAAGCGTGTTGCCCGCAGCGTTTGCCGCAATCGCCGTGGTCCCGTACGTTGCGATGAGCGAAAGGACGAGAATCTTTCCGATCTGGAACATGCTGTTCTCAAGACCGTTCGGCACGCCTATTGCAAGAATACGACTGATAAGTTTCCCGTCGAATTCTATGTGCGAAATTCCTTTTATAGAAATTGCACGATGTCCGTTGTATTCTTTCGCTCTGTACAGGAGCACGAGAAGGACGACTGCCGCGACTGTCCGTGAAATGAGCGTCGGAATAGCCGCGCCTTCAACGCCCCTGTGCATTCCGTACAGCAGAAACGCATTGCCTCCGATGTTGAGTATGTTGACAAGCAGCGATATGAGCATCGAAACGCGGGAATTTCCCTGAGCCCGGAACAGTGCGGCGCATGCGTTGTAGACGGCAAGCGCCGGCAATGCCAGAATCGTGATGAGAAAATACGTCCGGGCGTTATACATGACGTCGTCGTCTATTCTGCCGAAAACGAGCGACAGGAACTGTCTGTAAAAAACAAGGCAAACGACCATCAGTACGATTGCAACGGTCACAATCGTATACAGCAGCTGTTTTGCCGTTTTCGACGCCATGCCGTGTTCGCCCCGCCCTATATACTGCGCGGCGACGACGGCGCCGCCTGTTCCGAGGGCTGCAAATACTTCGACAAGCAGAACGTTTATCGAATCCACGAGCGACACGCCGGATACGGCCGCCTCGCCGAGCGACGAGACCATGACTATGTCGGCCATGCCGAGAAGAATAGAAAGAAGCTGCTCGACAATGAGCGGCCAGATAAGCTGCCGCAGACTGCGGGAGGAAAATAGTTTGTCAGACATTATCGTTTATTATAGCTAAAGTACCGATTTAAGAAACTGCTGGAGCCGTTCGCTCTGCGGATGAAGGAAGATGTCGTCCGGCGTTCCCTGTTCCGTTATCTGACCGTCGTACATGAATACGGTCTTATTGGAAACTTCGCGCGCGAATCCCATCTCGTGGGTAACAACTATCATCGTCATACCGTCAAACGCAAGCTGCTTCATAACGGCAAGAACTTCGCCGACAAGCTCGGGATCAAGCGCGGACGTCGGCTCGTCGAACAGCATCGTTTTCGGTTCCATTGCGAGAGCGCGCGCAATCGCCACGCGCTGCTGCTGACCCCCTGAAAGTTTGTTCGGATATGCGTCGACCTTGTCCGCCAGCCCGACGCGCGTAAGCAGGTCCGCTGCACGGTCGCGGGCTTCAGCCTCGCTCAGTTTACGGACGTGCATCGGCGCAATCATAACATTCTCAAGCACGGTTTTGTGGGGAAACAGATTGAAGCGCTGGAACACCATTCCGATTTCGAGCAGCTCGTCGTGCATCTCCTTCGCCGGCAGGCGGAACTTACGCACGCCGTTCTCGTAATCGTCGAGCAGCCGGTCCTCAATGTATATTTTTCCGTTGTCTATCGTTTCCAGATGATTGAGCGTGCGCAGATACGTCGATTTTCCGGCGCCTGAAGGTCCGATAATGCACACCACTTCCTTCGGTTCTACGGAAAGCGTCACGTTCTTCAGCACTTTGAGCTCTCCGAAATTCTTGCAGATATTTTCCGTTCGTATCATTGACATACTGATTTCCTCACTAAGTATAAAGGCTGCGTCCGGGCGCGTTACTCGTACACGGCGAATTTCTTCTCAAGTCTGTTGAACACAAACGTGAACACAGCCGTAATAATAAGATACAGAATCATAGCGGGAATATACACAAGCGCAGATGCTGTGGAAGACGAAATGCTGCGCGTTACTTTCGTAATATCGGCAAGCGCTATGATTGAAACGAGAGATGCGTCCTTGAGCACCATGATAAACTCGTTTCCTACCGGCGGGATAAGCCGGCGGATCGACTGCGGCACGATGATAAGGGACATCGTCTGGCGGTACGTCATGCCGAGCGCATGCGCCGCCTCTGTCTGCCCGTTGTCGATCGACTGAATTGCGGCGCGGATAACTTCCGCCGTATAAGCCGCGGAATTGAGCGCAAACGCAATATAGGCAGCGAGAAACCGGCTGTTAATCGTAAGCGCCGGCGAAAGCTGCGGAAGTCCGTAATAGACAAAATACAGCTGCATAAGAAGCGGCGTTCCGCGGAAGAAGAACACATACGCGTCGCAGATTTTATTGATAATTTCGTGATGCGACATTTTTCCGAGGGCGAGGAACAAAGCAAGTATCAGTCCGGAGCTGACCGAAGCGAGCGTAAGCAGTATCGTTATTTTTGCTCCGTCAAGTAAGCTTGGAACCCAACCGATCATCATATGCAGTGTACTCATAAAAAAAACTTATCCTTACATGAAAATAATATAGTGTGCGGAAAATACGTTCCGCACACGGCGGGGGAACAGCACGCCCCCGTTTTCCCAGTTACTCGGCAGCCTGTTTCTCCGCTCCCGAAACCATGTCGGAACCGAAGACGTCGTTTGAAATCCTGACGAGCGTACCGTCGGTATACATGTCCGAGAGCGCCTTGTTCACCGCTTCCGCGAGTTTAGTGTTGCCTTTCTTTATGCAGACGCCGAAAAACTCAGTGGGATCGGCCTGCCACGCCATGACGAACGGGCTGTCCGGCTTATTGACGTAGTCGACCGACACGAGCGAATCCGCGACGACGGCATCGACACGGCCGAGCTTAAGATCGTCGAAGCAGTTCATGACTTTGTCGTACTCGTCGGCTTCAAATTTAAGACCGTTATCAGCAAGTTTCGTCATATAGATGTCGGACGTCGTCTCTGCCTGATACGCAACTTTGAGTCCGCCGAGTTCCTCGGGAGTTTTCGCGGTAACTTTTGAATTTTTGGTAAGAACCATTGACTGTCCGTTGCCGATGTACGGCCGCGAAAAATCATATTTCTGTTTGCGCTCGTCGGTGATTGTCACAGCCGACATGATGCAGTCGTATTTGTCTGTATCGAGGCCGGCAAAAATACCGTCCCACGCGGTGTCTACAAACTGAACTTCAAGCCCGAGACGCTTCGAAACTTCTTTCCCGAGCGAAACGTCGAAACCGATCGGCGTTTTTCCGTCCGCGTCGAAATACTCGAACGGCGGATAGCCGACTTCCATACCGACCTTGAGAATTCCCTTTTCAAGGGTAAGACCGCCGGAAGCTGATTCCTTTTTTGAGCATCCCATAAAGACAACGCCGGCAAGACCTGCAGCCGCAAGAGCAGCAATCATCATTTTTTTCATATTTTCATCCTCCATGAATGGTTCGGGCTAAAGGTCTGTAAACAATAAAAGGACAAAGGCCTTGTTACAGACATCTTTGTCCTTTTGCTGCTAGTATAGGGAATAGTTTTCCGCTTGTCAATTAATGTTGCAGAATTTCTGTATATTTATGCATTATTTGGCGATATTTGAAACAATATCTATACCGAAGTTCTTCATCGACAAATCCGCAAGCGTACCGTCGGCAGTAAGTTCGTCAAGCGCCTTATTGACCGCGTCGCGGAGGGCGGTATTGCCTTTTTTGCACGCAATGCCGAAGTATTCTTCCGCCGGACCTTCCCACACAAGGACGAACGGGCTGTCGGGTTTGTTCACATAGTCAGTCGCAACGAGCGAATCCGAAATGACGGCATCGCAGCGGCCCGCTTTGAGATCTGCGAATGCGTTCATCTCATCGTCGTACTCGTCGGCCTCAAACTTGAGTCCGTCATCCGCAAGCTTTGTCATATAGATGTCTGAGGTCGATTCCGTAAGATATCCGACTTTGTGTCCGCCGAGTTCCTGCGGCGTCTTCGCCGTAACCTTTGAATCCTTGAGCAGAATCATCGACTGACCGTTGCCGATGTACGGTTTCGAAAAATCGTAGGCGGCGGTGCGTTCGTCGGTGATTGTAACTGCGGAAACGACGCAGTCGTATTTGTTCGTGTCGAGGCCGGCGAAGATTCCTTCCCACGCGACGTCGATGATGTCGGGTTCGAGTCCGAGTTTCGCGGCCACCGCTTTTCCGAGCTCGACGTCGAAACCGAGCGGAGTCTTTCCGTCTGTGTCGTAATATTCGAACGGCGGATACGCGATGTTCACACCGATTTTAAGCGTTTTTCCGTCGAGCGTCATGCCGGCCGGTGTTTCCTTTTTCGAACAACCGGTAAAACCTGCTGCAAGTGCGGCCGAAATAAGGACCGCGCCGAAAAGCTTTTTCATTTTTTTGTACCCCTTTTATGTAAAAAATCGAATTTCGTCTCTGCCAGTATAACGGCAAAGAAGATAAGTATGCATCCCGTCATCATACGCAGAGTAAGGCGTTCATGCAACAGCAGCGTACTGAACAGTACGCCGAACACCGACTCGAACGACAGAAACAGCGCGGCGATCGACGACTGGACGTACTTGAGTCCGACGTTCTGCAGTACGAACGCCACCATCGTGCTCAGCAGTCCCAGATAGAGCATCGAGACAATCACGCGGGGATTAGTTACCGCTTCCACCGGAAACGCACCGTCGAAAAACGGAGCCGCAATCCACGAAAAAACAGCCGCGAAAAAAAACTGAAGCACGGTGAGCAGAATCGTACTCTGCGTCGCGTTGCATCTTTCCATGCGGAGAATGTGCAGCGCGTAGAACAGGCCGCAGACGAGCGTGAGCGCATCGCCTTTATTCATCGTCAGCAAAGAACCGTCGGTATTCGACAGTGCCAGCAGTCCTATCCCCGTAATGGAAATTACCGCAGCGGCGAACACGTACAATCCCGGTCGTTTTTTATACAGCGGCCAGCCGAGCAGCGGAACGAGCATGACGTATATCGTCGTAAGGAATGCATTCTTTCCGGCCGTCGTGTAGTTGCAGCCGATTGTCTGGAACGCATATGCAAGAAACAAATATCCGCCGAGGACGGCGCCGTTTTTCCAGTACGATTTGTTAAGCAGCCTCAGTTTCGGCGCGAAAAGCAGCGCCAGCGCGACGGTCGCGATGGAAAAGCGGAACGCTATCATGTATACCGGCCCCACATAGTCGAGGCTGTCCTTCACGACGACGAACGCAAAACCCCAGATGCAGGCCGCCAGCAGCAGACCTGCACCCGCAAACAGAGAAACAGTCTTTCTGTTCATTTCGTGCTGCCGGTAATCGGCGTCTTCTCCAGATGCCAGATATCCTTTACGTATTCTTCAATCGTACGGTCGGAAGAGAATTTGCCGCTGTTTGCAATATTCATGAGCGCCGTGCGCGCCCATTTCTTCTGATCCTGATACACAGTTCCGACAAGTTCCTGCGCTTTGCAGTACGCGTCGAAATCGGCGAGTACGTAGAAAACGTCGGGCCGCTGACCTTCGACGCCGTACACGAGCGAGTCGTGAATTTCCTTAAACTCCTGATGAGTCGGATCGTACGTGCCGTCCGTGAGCTGATTCACGACGCGCGCAAGCTGAGGGTTGCGGTCGATGTACTGCTGCGGATTGTAGCTGTGATCGTTTTCCGTCTTTATTATTTCCTGCGCGGTAAGACCGAACACGAACGCGTTCTCTTTTCCGGCCTCTTCCACAATCTCGATGTTCGCACCGTCCATAGTGCCGAGCGTGAGCGCGCCGTTCACCATGAACTTCATGTTGCTCGTGCCGGACGCCTCGAATCCCGCCGTGGAAATCTGCTCGGAAACGTCGGCCGCAGGGAAGATTTTCTCAGCGACGCTCACGCGGTAATTCTCGACGAACACGACGCGTATTTTTCCGCGGACACGGCGGTCGTTGTTCACGCGGTCGGCGACGGTGTTGATAAGTTTAATAATCGTCTTCGCGCGGCGGTATCCCGAAGCGGCCTTTGCGCCGAATATGAATGTGCGCGCCGGCGGATTGAAGTTCGGATCGTCGACGAGGCGGTTGTACAGATACATGATATGCATGACGTTAAGAAGCTGCCTCTTGTATTCGTGCAGACGTTTTACCTGCACGTCGAAGATGCTTTCAGGATCGAGGAATTCGTTCTGTGTATGTTTGAGATAGTCGGCTAGATGCTGTTTGTTCGCCTGCTTGATTGACATAAGCTCTTTCAAGGAAGCATCGTCGCCGGCAAATTTTACAAGGCCCTTCAGTTTGCTCAAATCCTTTTCCCAGCCGTGTCCGATGCGCTTCGTGATGAAATCCGAAAGCAGCGGATTCGAATTGAGCAGCCAGCGGCGCTGCGTAATGCCGTTCGTCTTGTTGTTGAATTTTTCGGGATACAAATCGTACCACATCTTGAGTTCGCGCGTCTTGAGAAGCTCCGTGTGCAGCTCCGCGACGCCGTTCACGCTGAAGCACGCGTGAATCGCGAGCCACGCCATATGGATTTTTCCGTCGTTGATGATCGACATTTTCTGCTGCTTTTCGTAATCCTCCGGATATTTCTTGCGGAGCTCGATGAGCAGACGCCTGTTAATCTCCTCGACAATCTGATAGACGCGCGGAAGCAGGCCCTGAAAAATATCGATCGGCCATTTCTCGAGCGCCTCGGCAAGAATCGTATGATTCGTATAAGCGAACGTGTGCGTAACGACGTACCACGCGTCGTCCCAGCCGACGTTATACTCGTCCATGAGTATACGCATAAGCTCCGGAATCGCGACGACGGGATGCGTGTCGTTGAGCTGAATGACGTGGAGCTCCGGGAATTTGTGAAAATCGGTGCCGAAGTCCGAAACGTAGTGGCGCACCAGATCCTGAAGGCTTGCCGACGAAAAAAAGTACTGCTGCTTGAGGCGGAGCGCCTTTCCGCTCGGACCGCTGTCGTTCGGATAAAGCACGCGGCTGATGTTCTCCGCGCTGTTCTGTTTCTCGACCGCGCGGTTGTACTGCATGTCGTTGAAAAGCTGCAGATCGAATCCGTTCGGAGATGTCGCGGCCCAGAGCCTCAGCGTGTTCACCGTGTTCGTGTCGTAACCGACGACAGGTATGTCGAACGGAGTCGCCGTGACTTCCTCCGCGTTCTCAAGGTAGAATCTCGGACGTCCGTCGGGAGTCTTGCCGTACGCAATGTTCCCGCCGAACTTAACGGTAACGGCAAGATCGCTGCGCTTGATTTCCCACGGATCGCGGTGACGGAGCCAGCGGTCGGGATATTCCACCTGATAACCGTTCTCTATCTTCTGCTCGAACATGCCGTACTCATAGCGGATTCCGTATCCGTGTCCCGGATAATCGAGCGTCGCAAGACTGTCGAGGAAGCAGGCCGCAAGACGTCCGAGACCGCCGTTGCCGAGTCCCGCGTCCGGTTCTTCATCCTCAATCATGTCGTAATCGATGTTCATGTCTTTGAGAACTTCTTTTACCTGATCCTTGATGCCGGCGTTAATAAGATTGTTGCTCAGGGCGCGTCCCATAAGGAACTCCGCGGACAGATAATAAAGCTGCTTCACAGGTTTTTTCTCGTACTCGTGACGCGTTGCCATCCAGTTGTCCATAATCAATTCAAGCGCCGACGCGGAAACCGCATCGAAAAGATCATGCTTGTTTGCCTGAGAAATATCCTTGCCGTATTGTCTCCGGAGACGGCCCGACAGATTTTCCTTGAACTTTTCCGCATCAAATTTCATACATACCTCCAGAATAAAACTTTTCTATATTCCGTACTATTTGCTCATCAGCAGAACAGCGCTGTCGGAAACCAGCACGTACCGCAGCTGTTCCCTGAGCAGTTCCTCTTTACCGTTTTCGCACACGTCGTCCGGACTTGCCAGAGACGTATCCGCAACACGGTGCCATTTTCTGCCGTTCGTCAGCGCCGGCAGCACAATCGTCAAATCGTAAATGTCCGTATTGAACGCTATGTAAAAATCGTTGTCCTCTCTGCCGTCAGGAAGCATGCGGGCGCTCCCGTTCAATTTGAACGCGAGGAACCTGCAGAGATTCGACCAGTCCGGAACTTTTCCGTCGCGGTCGTACCAGGTGATCTCCGAAGCACCGGTAAAGAAATCATTCCGGCGGAAAACGGGATGCTCTCTGCGGAGCTGAATCATCGCCTTCGTGAAGCGGAGAATACCTTTATTCCGGTCGCAGTCGTGCCAGTCGATCCATGAAATCCCGTTGTCCTGACAGTACGCGTTGTTGTTTCCGCGCTGCGTGCGCATCATTTCGTCGCCGGCAAGCATCATCGGCGTTCCCTGCGCGGTCATAAGACTGATAATGAAATTCCTGATTTTCCGCTGACGCACCGCCACAATGCGCGGATTGACTGAATCGCCTTCGTAGCCGTTGTTGTAACTCAGATTGTCGTCGGTTCCGTCGCGTCCGTTCTCGCCGTTCTCGTCGTTGTGTTTCGAATTGTAGCTTACAAGATCGCTGAGCGTGAATCCGTCGTGAGCCGTTATGAAGTTGATTGAATTAACCGGTTTCCGTCCGCCCGCTTTGTACAAATCGGAACTGCCGGCCATACGGGTTGCCGCGTCGGTCGATGCGTGATCGTCTCCGCGGATAAACCGGCGTATGTCGTCGCGGAACCGTCCGTTCCATTCGCACCATCCTGTCCCGCCGGGATAATTCCCGAGCTGATATCCGCCGCCCGCATCCCACGGTTCGGCGATGATTTTCGTATCGGCAAGAACCGGATCCTCCGCAACTGCGTTCGGAAGCGGAGGAAACTGCAGCAGGGCGCCGGTCTGCGAGCGGCTGAGCACCGACGCCAGGTCGAAGCGGAAACCGTCCACGTGCATGTCGAGCACCCAGTGATGCAGACTCCTGATAATAAAACTGCGGACGACGGGATGATTGCAGTTGACCGTGTTTCCGCATCCGGAATAATTGCTGTAAAACTGCTTCTGTTCCTGCGGGAGCATGTAATACACGCTGTTCTCAATGCCGCGGAAACCGAACGTCGTGCCCTGACCGTCGCCTTCGGCAGTATGATTGTACACGACGTCGAGTATCACTTCGATGCCCGCTTTATGCAGCTCGCGCACCATTTCCTTGAATTCGTGCACTGCGCCTCCGGACGATTTATCCGCGGCATACGACGCCTTCGGTGCGAAAAAACCGACGGTGCTGTATCCCCAGAAATTAACAAGCTGTTCCCCTGTCCGCGGATTGCTGTTTTCATTTTCAAACTCGTCGAACTCGAAGACGGGCATAAACTCGACCGCCGTTATTCCGAGGTACTTCAGATACGGAATTTTTTCAATGAAACCTTTATACGTTCCCGGCTCAGCCACACCGGACGTCGGGGAAACCGTATATCCTTTGAGATGCGCTTCGTAAATGACGGTTTCATTGAGCGGTCTTTTAAGCGGCCTGTCGTTCTGCCAGTCAAAGTCGTCGTCGTCGACAACAACGCATTTCGGAAAATCGGACAAATCGGAAAGTTTTCCGTTCTCTATACCGGATAATCCCGCCGCACGCTGTCTGCGGTACGACCGGAACAGCGAACCGCACGTAAACGCCTTCGCGCACGGATCAAGAATATATTTATTAAAATTAAACCGGTGCCCTTCCGGAGGATTATACGGACCGTCAATCTGATACAGGTACAGCGCACCTGCCTTCAATCCTTTGACGTATACGTGCCACATATCGCCTGTTCTGTTTTTCTGCGGATCAAGTTCTATGCTGTCACTCGGTGCTTTTGCAGACGGAGAATCAAAAAAGTTCAGGACAACGCGCACGGCGTTTCTGCTGAACAATGAAAAATTGACTCCCCCGGCAGAAATCACTGCACCCGGTTCCATAGGTTTTCCCTGTAGTACCTGCGAAACATCCATATTCAGGTATATTAGCATAGATGTACGAAAAAAGGCAACGCAAACCCCCACCGATAGCCATACAAGCTGAAAATCGTTATACTTTGGTTCAATGGAACCTGAAAAAAGAACAGAAAAACCTGAAGAAAAAGAATTGAAAACAGCACTTGTCGCGATTGTCGGACGCCCCTCGTCGGGAAAATCGACATTTCTGAACACTGCCTGCGGTGAGCCCGTCTCGATCGTTTCTGAAATTCCGCAGACGACGCGCGATGCAATACGCGGAATTGTGAACACGTCGTTCGGGCAGCTCGTATTCATCGACACTCCCGGGTATCACGAAAGCGATAAGAAACTCAACCTCAAACTGCGCTCCGTCACCGAAGACCAGCTGAAAGACACGGATGCGGTATTATATATCGTAGACAGCACGCGTCTTCCCGGCGGTGAGGAACAGCTTACGGCGGAACTTATTAAACCGTACGCCGACCGCACCGTCGTGGCGATTAATAAAATCGATTCGCACAGCGCAAAGGTAAGTTCTGCCGTTGATTTCATCTCCGGAACTCTGCCGGAAATTCCGAAAGAACGAATCATACAGGTGTCGGCAAAAAACGACGAAAACATAAACGAAGTTCTCAAGGCCCTTTACGAACTTGCTCCCGAAGGCCCCCGGATGTATCCGGAGGAATACTACACGGATCAGGAAGTCGGCTTCCGTATTGCCGAAGTCGTCCGCGGAGAGGCGATCAACCGGCTTGAGCAGGAAATACCGCACTGTCTTTACGTCGACATAGCCGACATGGAAATGAAAAAAGAAGGCAAGCTGCTGTGGGTCCGCGCGTTTCTCTGCGTCGAACGCGAAAGTCAGAAGGGGATAGTCATCGGAAAGGGCGCGTCTATGATAAAGACGATCCGCATCGAGTCGCTGAAAAAGCTGCGCAGAATATTCGACTATAAAATCGACCTCGATTTGCAGGTAAAAGTAGACAAGAACTGGCGTCAGAAGGACACCGTGCTGACAAAATTAATAAAATAGAACCGCCGCTTCAAAACGGCGAAGGACACGAGAACTCCATGCGCACGCCTTTTTCCGGGTGGACAAAGGACAGATACTGTGCGTGAAGCATGAGCCGTTCTCCGTCCTCACATATTCCGTACAGCGAATCCCCCACGATCGGCAGGCCGAATCCGTGCACGTCGGACGAAGCGAGCCGCAGCTGATGCGTGCGGCCTGTATGCGGCGTATACAGAATGCGCGTCACTTTCCGGTTTTTCCCGTCGGAACCGCGGTACCAGCTGTAGCCGAGTCTTTTCCACCCGGTGACCGCGAGCCTGCCGTTCACCTCGTCGTAAACCTGGTGGGGGCGGTTCGGCCAGTCGAGCGCAAATTTCAGTTCCATGCGTCCTTCAGTCACGCCGGGGAGCGGCACCGAGAGGCCTTCCGCATGTTCAAGCGTCCCGTCGAGGAGAGCGACATACTGTTTGCTCACCTGCCCCCTTTCGAACTGCATCGAAAGATTCCTCTGCGCTTCCGCCGTAAACGCAAGAACCATGAGTCCCGACGTTTCCATATCGAGGCGGTGTGCGGAAGGCTGCTCTATAGTGCCGGGGAACAGCCGCTTCATGCGGCTGACGATGCAGTCCTGCTTTTCCGGTCCGCGTCCGGGAACAGACAGCAGGCCGGACTGTTTATTGACAACGAGTACGCTCTCGTCGCGGTACACGATTGTAAGACCGAGCATCGCCGGAAGAATAATTCCGCACCGCTCGTCGCACGGCGGATACGACGTTCCGCTTCTTTTGTTGATCGACGGACGGCCGTAATACACTTCATCCATGCTCACCGGATGCAGTGCGCGGGCGAACGCGTAATCGAGCAGTTTGGGCGCACAGCAGTCGCCCGTGCCCGTCGGAGGAAGTCTTTCGCGCCTGCTCTGAAACGCCCTGTCCGCGCATATCCCTCCGAGAGAACGTACGGTTCCGTCGATGCAGTGGAACCGGTACAAAGCATGCACCGCACGCAGCGATTCCGCCGTCAATGCAGCGCGTTCGCCGGAAATACGGCGCCTGTCTCCCTCGGGAGCAGCTTTGAGCTCCGCCGTAAGTTCGTGAATATGCCTGTCGTTCGGCGCGAGCGCATGCATAATTTCTTCCGCGGATACAATCGGAGGAACGTACGTGCACCCCGGCACACATCCCTCTATGACAAGGCTGTTCCCTGAAACTGTGTACAGTACGGTTTCGCTGCCGCCGGCTGAAGTACAGACAAGAACGCCGACCATAACGCCGTGCCCGTCGCGTTCTTCGCTCGGTGCCGACACCTGCGTCAAATTCAGAGAACCGTCGTTTAATCGTGAAATCAGTTGTCCGCAGTAAAAATGCGCCTGCTCTGTCGGAAAAGGCGGAAACATAAATCTGAAGTTATCTGCGGATTTCCACCGAGCCGTCTTCTTTCGCAATAAAGACGACCGGACGGTTCTTCGTGAAGAAGCCGTCCTCAACGACGCCGACAATGGCGTCTATTCTGTCTTCCATTTCAGCCGGATTCACGGGCGCATCCCACACGCAGTCGAGAATCTGATTGCCGTTGTCGGTGATGACGGGACCGCACTTCCGCACGCCTTCCCGCAGCGTGCACTTCGCGCCGAGTTTTTCGAGCGCCAGCGTAACGGGGACGCGCGCGTCGCCGATTATTTCGACGGGAAGCGCAAACTTCGTTCCCATGTGAGGGACAGCCTTCGTCGAGTCCGCTACGATGGCGAGGTGCTTCGCGTTGTATTCGACGATTTTTTCGCGCAGCAACGCCGCGCCGCCGCCCTTTATGAGGTTACAGTCGGGATCAATTTCGTCCGCGCCGTCTATCGCAATGTCGAGCGCTCCGCCGATAACGCGGTCGTTGAGCGAAAATACAGGAATGCCGAAATCCTGGCATGCATTCGCCGTCTGAAAACTCGTGACGACAGCCTTCACGTCTGTCAGCGTGCCGTCTTTGATGTAATCGGCAACGCGGGAAACTGCAGGCAGTGCAGTCGAACCTGTTCCAAGTCCGAGCTTCATGCCGCTGAACAGCTTCCCTTCCTTTACGAGCGTGTCCACGGCGGTACGCGCCGCCAGTATTTTCTGTTCACTTTGTGTCAGCGTCTTCATAATCTGCTCCCGTAAAAATCTTAAACTGCTTGTATCCCTGATATTTCAGCATTTTCATGCCGTTGCAGACTTTACAGCCGGCTTCCGCGGCGCGCATCATGACCGGCGTTATTTCCGGTTCATAAATAATATCGAACAGTTTTTCATCGCCGTGAAACTGATAAAAATAGATCGGATCGTTCTCTTTGTTCGAGCTCGACGACGCGTTCATTCCTTTCGATGTCGTCTGAATAATAATGTCGGAATACTGCTCCAGTATGCCCGCCGCTTCGACATCGAGCGACGCGTATTCAAAACCGTATCTGTCGGCGAGTATCTTTGCATGCGCCGGTGTTCTGTTGAAAACGCAGGCGCGCGCTCCGAGCTGTTTTACGACGTATGCAACGGCTTTTGCGGCGCCGCCAGCGCCGATTATCGCGACTCTGCGGTGACGTAGTCTGTCGGTTCCGAGGAATTCCGTAAGCGCGGTTTTGAACCCGTATGCGTCGGTGTTGTATCCCGCCCAGCCGTTGTTCCTGCGCACAACAGTGTTGCTCGCGCCTATTTCGCCCGCTTCCTGATCAAGCTCCGCAAGTTCCGCAAGCACCGTTTCCTTGTGCGGAATCGTGACCGCAAGTCCCTGAATGCCGACCTGCCGCGAAAAATCAAGCACATCGGTAATTGACGGAGAGCGTACCGGTACAAAAACCGCATTCATATGCTTCGCCTTATATCCGCTGTTGTGGAGTTCCGGGCTCGCCGTCTTAACAAGCGGCCATCCGGTAATTCCGTACAGCGTTGTCCGTTCGTTCAGATCGCGGAAATGATACACGTCGTTGAGCGTGACGGGGTCAAGATGTCCGACCGAGGGAATATTGCCGTTCGTTTCTTCCGGAGACGTATACGTTAAATATGAATTGAGTTTATATGAGAGGATTCTCGACACCTGTCCGAGCGGTCCCATTGCACACAGAATATGATCGTATTCCGTCATCGATTCCGCTTCCACGAACAGGTTCGTCACGTCCGCAAGCGTCGTCGGCATGAACGCAATCTTCGGAATCTCATATCCCGTCTTGCGCATTCCGTCGCAGAGCGCTTTAAGATTAGTTATCGGCTTTTCCATATCGTGGCAGCTTCTGATAATGCGCACGCCGAACGCGAGCGCCGCATCCTGCAGGCTCGGGATGTGAAAGTCTTCCTCAAAATCGACATACGCGAAGTTCTTCGCGCGATTCTGGTCGGCGAATGCAAGCGCCCGTCCGAACAGCATAGTCCGGGAGATTTCGCCGCTCGTGAACAAACCGCCGTCGATCTTGCGCCGTATAGTGAGCACGCACGGAACGTTGACCATGGAAGGAAAGCGGCGCACATACAGCTGCTCGTCTTCCGTGAGAAAATCAACCCGCAGTTCGGCCAAATCAATATACCGATCGTACTTCCGCACGAGAGCTGCATCCTCTTCAAGCGTTTTTCCGGTGAGCGTCAGACAAATCAGCGGTTGTTTCATCGTACCTTCTCCGGCGGTTATCGTGCTGTGATTTTCCTGTGTTCTTTTTCAACAACAGAAAGTATGAGTTCCGTGCCGGCAGGCACTGCATACGGTATTGTTATTTTTCCGCCCGGATGAGAGAAACTTACAATCGTATACGGATCGCCCTCTTCAGGCACAGCGGTGAGTTTTACCGGGACCGGATACGGATAAACCGTGAGCGTGTCTTCAAAAATACCGTACACGTTTCCGTTGACAGATTCGGACGGCAGTGCGAATTCCGCAGCGACACGCGTATAGTTCTGGACAAGTTCTGCAGGGAACTTCTGTTCGCTCACGACAGTTCCCGGCTTTTCATCTCCGGCTGCTTCATGCGACGTGAAATCGAACGTGAGCTTTGTCCGCGCCATCAGCTGGAGCACGTCGTTCACGGTGCTGCCGACAATATCGGGAACGCGCGTATTTTCGAAATTCGGGCCGCGGCTTACGATAAAATTCACCGTGACGGGATTCGAGATGCTCGTCCCCTCGGGCGGATCCTGCTCGATGATTGTTCCGGCGGCGGACGTGTCCGCTTTGTACTGGGGAGCGGCAATAATAATAAGGGGATGCGCGGAACCGGCAAAAAGCGTCTGCAGTTTAAGACGCACTTCCTCAAGATTCTGTCCGACATAATTTTCAACGTGATCGATAACAACTCCGCGGCTTACGACAAGAGAAACACGGCTGTACCCTTTCCTGATTGCGCCGCCCGACGGAGACTGTTCGAGTATTTGTCCTTCGTCGCCGGGCTTGTCGGAATACCGGAGCTGGATTTTCGGATACAGTTCCTTCGTCTGCATTTCGATAAGCGCCGTCGGAAGATCCTTTCCCACAACATCGGGAACCATAACCTTCTCAGGACCTTTTACATTAATGGAAAACACAACGATGCACGCAAGCATCATAACGACGACGGCGGCAATCACAGTAAAAACAAGCAGTCTGCCGCTGGACTGCATGTCCGCAAGCAGCCCGTGATAATCGACCTTCGGTACTTTAACATCGCGTATATTAAAATTGCGTATGGTAACGGGGATATTCCTTATTTTATTTTTCAGCTGTGACAATTTCATACATTCCTCAAAAAACTGACAGTATCCTCAAATACTATCATTTTACCGTCATATAATCCAGTAATCAGTTTACGGATTCAGCCGGGGCTCGAGTTCAACGAGTTTTTCGATTACTCTCCGGCATTCGTCTTCGTTGCTGTATATAATCTGCATATTCGTGCGTTTCCTCGTCACAAGCTCAAGTACACCCGTATCGTGAACGTCCTGCTGATTTTGCGGCAGCGACAGAAAAGGAATTCCGAATATATCGGCAAACGGGATAAACTGGCCTTCGGCAACGAGACCGTTCGCATATACGCCTGAACATTTCGACGTCATCACTTCGCGCACCGCCATTTCAGTTCCGAGTATGCCGATCGCACACATAATGCAATTAACAAAGATCCCCATATCCCTGAAGAGCACAAGCAGAATAAGCAGCGGGCAGCATACGAGAACGACGACTGCAAATTTGAGCATGCGAGGTTTGACGGGCAGCTCCCGCGAACCGGCTTTCTTAATCATTTTTGCCCTTCTCAGAGGCAGCGTCGCAGCAAGCAGCACATATGCACAAAGCGAGACGGCGACAATAATAACCGTAACTGTATTCATACTAATACTCCTATTTATGATTTTTCAACCAGCATTCCAGCGTTTTCCGCGCGCTGTCGAATGCAAGCGGAATTTCAGCTATATCGCTCCCGCTTCCGACATGAACTGACGTAAACCCGAGCACTTCGGACTGTTGTCCGTGCAGCAGCTCTATGAGCGACTCAATGCTTCCGATTCCGCAGGGAAGGTCCGCCGTAAAAAACGAATCGCACGTTTTGTAGACGATGTTTTTATACTCGTACGTATTCGGAAAGCTGCACAAATACGAAACTGACGCAGGTTCCACTCCGATTTCTTCCGCACATTCCCGCACGGCCGCATGTTCCAGACTTTCGTCGGGATCGACAAATCCGCCGGGGAACGCGAGGAATCCCCTGCGCGGCTCCTTCGCGCGCTTCTCGAACAGAATATTTCCGTCCCTGTCCGCCAAAATGACGCCGACTGCGGCGGCGACGTTGTTGTACAAATCAAAACCGCAGTCCGGGCACACCCATTTACGGTTACCGGCATTGCTTATTCTACTGCTTCCGCACATCGGACACAACTTAAAATCATTCTGAAGACTCATGAAAAACACCTCTCGGTCAGCGCATCGGCAAGCGCTTCCGACCGTTTTATTGTCTGTATGATAAGCGGTACGAACAGCGGCAGCATTGCTTTTATTCTGCCGCCCGCACCTTTCGCTTTTCCGAGTCCGCCGCGGATAAGCTGCGTCTTAATAATCGATGCAGCCTCGTCCAGAAGCAGGGGGATAAAGCGGAATATAATTTCCACAATCACAATCGTATACCGTACCGGAACGCGGAGCAGCGCAAGCGGTTTGAGCAGCACGGAAAGTCCGTCGACAATGTCGTATTCGGGAGTCGTATACGTGAACGAAACGATGCACGTGAGCGCCGCTTCCGTATGAATGAGCGTCGTGAGGCAGAGCATAAGCTTCGACGGCGTCACCGTAAAATATTTATACGGGACGAAAACGCGTTCGCCCGGAACGGCGGGATAGAAAATCATCTGGAAAATGCAGAAAAACAGAAGCAGCGGTATTACCCTGCCGAGAGAACCGAGCAGACGCTTTGCCGGATATTTCGCGAACGCCGCATACACGAGCGACGCGCAGAGCAATGCGGCACACGCATACAGCGGCCTTACGGCAAGAGACGCGGTGAAGAGCGACAGGAACACAAGAAACTTCAATACCGGTTTCATGCGCGCAACGGGTCCGGTGTTCTTTTCCGCCGCATTCATTCCCGCAGCATTTTCCCGCAGCATCTCCAGCAGTTTCGTCCCGGCAAGCGGCTGCTGCACTGTTTGGGGTATTTGTTCACGAAGCGATTCCCCGTCGGTATCGCGCAGAATTGTTCCGTTTATTACCGCCAGTTCCCGGTCGGCAAAATCAGCCTCATCGCGGCGGTGCGTGCTGAACATGACGGTGCGTCCCTCCTGCGCGAGCTCTCTGAGCAGATTCATCACTTTGACGCGCGAAGGTCCGTCGAGTCCCGCTGTCGGTTCGTCGAAGAGCACCACCGGAGAATCGAGCGCGATGATTCCCGCAACGGCGAGCCGCCTTTTTTCGCCGCCGGAAAGGGTAAACGTCTGACGGTCGGCGTACGATGCAAAAGGAATGCCGGCTTTATCCATCGCCTGCCTCACGCGCGAAACGAGCGCTTTGCCGGACACACCGCCGTTCCGCGGCCCGAAGGCGACATCGTCGGCGGCAAACTGCTCAAAAAGCGCAGCCTCGCTGTTCTGCTGGCAGAGCACGGGCCGCGCAGCGCAGTGAACGGTCCCCGTTCCGGGAACGAGGAGCCCTGCGGCAATTTCAAGCAGCGTAGACTTGCCGCTGCCCGACACACCGGTAAGCGCCGTAAGCGTTCCCCTGCGGAGAGAAAAATTAATATTCGACAGAACAGTTCCGCCGCCGTATGAAAAAGAAACGCCGGTACACGCAAGCGTGATTTCCGACGACTGTTTATCAGTCCTGTCGGATTTACCGATATCTCCGCCCGTTATGAGGCCGCACAATGTCGAATCTGCAAAAAACGATTTCCGGCTGCCGTGAAAAACAATTTCTCCGTCCTGCAGGAGGATGACATCGTCCGCCTGCCGTACGGCGTCGACATCATGCGTAATGTGAACGACCGTATTGCCTCTGCCAACCCAGTACGACAGAAAACGGAAGATTTCGCTGCGTGACTGCGGATCGAGCATCGCGACAGCTTCGTCGAGAACAAGCACGTCAGGCCGCAGCGCGATAATCCCCGCCAGCGCCTCCTTCTGCGTCTGCCCGAGCGACAGCGCCATTGAAGGAGATGAAGCCTTGCTGAGAAGACCCGTTATGTTAAGGCATTCGATGGTGCGAAGTTCGACCTCGCCCGCGCTGAGACCGAGATTCTGCGGACCGAACGCAACGTCGCGCGAAACGATCCCGCATATTATCTGATCCTTCGGCGACTGGAACACAAGCGCGGTCCGTATCCCTTCCGCAGCCTGCACACCGCCCTCGTCGGCGTCGAGCAGTCCGCTCATTATGCGTGCAAGCGTGCTTTTTCCGCTTCCGTTAAGTCCGACGACCGCAGTGTACGAGCCCGCTTCGAGCGAAAAACTGACGTTCTTCACGGCAGGAACTTCACGCTGCGGATACGTATATGTCACACGACTCACGGAAATAATACTCATTGTACGTATCATAGCGGATATATAAGAAAATTCCAACAACGGCCGTTTCGGAACTTGACAATACGGGAATTTTAGGATTACTGTTATTTCATGTCAAACACAGCAATTATTTATTATTCCCTTCAGGGAAATACGGACTATATTGCAAAACTGCTTGCCCGCAAAATCAATGCGGACCTTATACGGCTTGAAACTGTCAAAGAATATCCGAAGGAAGGTTTCCTGAAATTTCTGACTGGAGGACGCGACGCAATGTTAGATATACGCCCGGCGCTGAAGAACACTCTTCCGGACATCAGTCAGTACTCTACAATAATAATAGGCACTCCCGTATGGGCCGGAAAACAGTGCGCTCCGATAAATACGTTCCTGTACGACGTAAAAATAAGCGGAAAACGAATAGCCCTTTTCGCCTGCTGCGGAGGCGGGCCGACTGAAAAATGCTTTGAGGAAATGAAGTCCCGGCTCGCCGGAAATACAATCGTCACATGCGACACTTTTATTAATCCTGCAAAGAATCAGGGAGATACGGTTACGCGCAAAGTCGATATGATTGCGTCAAAAATATAAGAGTCAGCAGTTCCCCGGAAACACATTCGCAAGATACCGGCGCGCGATGTCGACGAGTCCGTATACGGCATCGACGGGCGTCGGCTGCAAGTCGGACATATGATACATCGGAAAAAAACGCGTGATGTGAAGCGGTATGTTTCCGTCGACCGACGCGACCCATTGTGCCAGCAGACGCATTTCGTCGCCGCTGTCGTTCCATCCGGGAACGATGAGCGTCGTGAGTTCGACGTGGCAGCGATTCGCACAGATTTTAACAGCATCCTTTACCGTCTCCAGATCGCCGCCGAGATACCGGTACCACTCTTCCGTAAATCCCTTCAGGTCGATGTTCATTGCGTCGGTGTACGGAAGAACTTCCTCAAGAACAGGAATACTCACGCTGCCGTTCGTCACGACGACGTTCTTCATACCGTATTCACGCACAATCTTCGCCGTATCGCGCACATACTCCCAGCACACGAGCGGTTCGTTGTACGTATACGCCACGCCGATGTTGCCGCGTGAAACGAGCGACTGCGCCCGTTCGGCAAGTTCCCCGGGCGGCATATATTCAGTCCGTATCTCCGCGCCGGTCTGCGAAATCTCCGCATTCTGGCAGAACGGGCAGTGAAGGTTGCAGCCGTAACTTCCGGCGGAAAGAATCAAGCTTCCCGGATAAAACATTTTGAGGGGTTTCTTTTCTATAGGATCGAGCGCAAGTACGGTAAGCTGTCCGTAATTGAGCGGCACTATTTTTCCGCCGTGGTTGTAACGTGCGCGGCACTGTCCCGTCTGCTCCGCACCGAGTCTGCAGTGATGAAAGCACGTACTGCAGATTACTGCGCCCGGTTCAGCATGTGTTTTTTCTTCCATAAAAGTCGCAGGTCACTTTTCTTCAGGATCTGTTATTTTCGCATCTTTGAGATTGTACAGCGCATCATCGCTCGTCTTCTGTTTCTTTTCCTGATGCTCTTTGATTGCTGCGGCGGAAAGTAAACCGCCGAGCGCTGCAAGCACGCCCATAATAAAACCTTTCCCGAAATTCATTAATATACCTCCTCAATAAAAAGTCAACAAAGCTCCGCTTTGTTTTCAATGCGGGACATTCATGGCTGCGGCTCTACTGCCCGCAATCATTCATTCTCCTGCTCACGGCCTGTGTTCCGTTCCCAGAACACCCCGCCCGTGTATCCCTGGACTGCTTTGTCGCGGTCCGCGCGCGCAAGGCGTTTTTCCGCAAGCAGACAGTATTCCGTATTCACTTCAATGCCGCAGTACGTTCTGCCGAGTTTTTTTGCAGTAACAGAAGTCGTACCGGAACCGAGGAACGGATCGAACACGAGGGCGCCCGGTCTGGAACTCGCAAGGATAAGCTTCGCAATAAGTTTTTCCGGTTTCTGAGTCGGATGGTCCGTATTCTCGCTCATCGACCAGTACGGCACCGTAATGTCGTCCCAGAAATTCGAAGCGCCGGTAAGGCGGAATTTCCCGTCGCCCGTTTCCTCCCAGTCCTTCGGCTTTCCGTTCTCCCTGTACGGAGCAACGACGCGGCGCTTCTGTTTTACGGCGTCTGCATTAAAATAATAATCGGAACCTGCGGTGGCGAACCATATGTCCTCGCAGCAGTTTTTCCAGTTTGAAACGGCGCCGCGCCCCTTCTCCCGCTGCCACGTAATGCGGTTTCTCACAGTTAGATAATTACCGACCACCACGTAGAGCGCCGCGGTGCATTTCCAGTCGCCGCAGATGTACAGGCTCGCATCTTTCTTAAGCAGCCGGACGGCACGGGGAAACCACGATTCAAGATATGCCTTATACGCATCGTCGCCGCGCGCGGCAAATTTATTTCCGCCGAAATTTTTAGTCAGGTTGTACGGCGGATCGATTATCATAAGATCGACGCTTTCCTGCGGAAAAAAATCTATCATCGAGAACAAATCGCCGTTGTATGTCCTGTTGATAATTTCTTCCGGCAGAAGCGCATCCGTTGCAGTGCAGAGACGCGGAGCATACAACGCACGGTCTTCGTCGGTAAGCACCGTCGTATGATTTCTCGGCGAACGTATTTTTTCCATCAGCAATAACGCCGTCAGTAATGACGCACGACCTCAAATCGTTCAAGTTCAGGGTTCTCGGAGCGGTCTATGCCGCCTTTTCTGCATGCAATATCAAGCTGCTCGCCGACGGTGTTCACCGTCTCAAGATTCGGCAGCAGGAGTCCGCGGCGGTATCCTTTTGTGACGACGACGCCGTATTTTTTCACGTCAAGTTCCGCGGGCGAACTGATTTTTTCCGTCGGACCGAGAACGTCGACGCTGTACACAAGCGAGTCGAGCTCGTCCGGTTCGACTTCGGGAAAACGCGGATCCTGCGTCGACGCGCTTACCGCGTTGTGAATTATTTCCTCCGCAACAGAACCGCACGCCGCGGAAATCGTTCCGATGCAGCCGCGCAGACTGCCGTCCTTCTTGAGCGAGACGAACGTGCCCGCCCGTTTGTTAAGCAGTTCCGGAGAAAGATGCCAGCCGTGAAAACCGTCGTCGTCGCAGATGACGCAGCCTCCGGCAACTTTGGGAACTTTTCTCGTGCGCACATATATTTCCACCGTCGCACGTGCAAGACCTGCGTACTCGTCTTCATTATGTTTGCGTTCAGCCATATCCTTTTTCTCCGATAATTCGTACTGCTCAAGAAAATTACGCCCGTCGTCGCGGCCCTGCGGTTCGTACATGCAGATTCCGTAACCGACGCCGAACGGTCCTTCGTGCGACAGCATTTCGCTTTTCACCGCCGTGCGGTCGAGCGCGCCCGCCATGATGACGAAAGAACGATGACCGCATTCGGCCGCATTCTCGCAGAAATCAGGATCGAACGAAAACAGTCCGCCGAATTTACCCGTACCCATTACATCCATTATCCGTTCGTCGTACACAGGTCCCTCTCGGCGGAATCCGTACGGGCCGTCCTTTTTGAGCACGTGGGACAAGTCGCCGCTTGCAACGAATACAACGCGTCTGCCTGTTTTTTCAACCGCGCGCTGTATACATTCGCCGAGCTCGTAATGTTTTTTATACGACTGCCCGGAAAGACCGATGCGCACAAGTTTATATTCGTTTTTAATAAACTGATTGATAAAATAGAGCGGCACCATCGTCGCGTGGTCGAGCTGCGGTTCCTTTTCGCCGTCGGTACCGGCTGCAAGCTGCACCGCTGAGGCTTCATTGCAGATTGCACTCACGAGATTTTCGTCGTATTCGGCATGAAGCCGTACCCCTTCCGCTCCGAACTGACCGAAATTTCCGTCGGCCGACGCTCCCGGAGAAATATGAAAGTAATCGGAATACATCGTCGCATGAGGCGACGTAATAATAATCGTTTCAGGTTTCAACTCCGCAATTTTCCGGGCAACTTTCCTATAGGCTGCAACAGTCGCGGAAATCCCGTTCTCTTCACCGCGCCCTACCTCCGGTACGATAAGCGGCGGATGCGGAACCATGAACGCACCTGTTATAGACATTTCACGCCTCCACAAAATAATTATTATTTTGACTTATGCTTTTTCATTGCAAGCTCAGCCTTTCGTTCCGCGATACTGTCCATTATATGCTGTTTTACAAGACCGAGCGACTTCATGTAGCTGATACTGGTCAGCCGGGGAAAACGTATGACGAGGCGTTCTTCATTCGGATGATGCGCATTGAAAAAATCAATTTTCTGAAGCAGCCCGTTGCTGAATTTTTCCTTTTCGACTGAGGCCCGCTCTTTTACGGACGCAAACATCTCCGTCATGCTGGCACCCCGGAACCACGACTCGCCGGAATACAATTCCGAAAGCGCCTCTCCGAATTCCTTAAGTTTCGCCATCGTCGTACTGAAATCGACAAGTCCGTGGACAGTCGCAATGTTGTCGATGATGAAAACGACGCCAAATCCCGCCGCAAGATAGACGGTGCTCGTATCGTTCAGCTTAAGAACGAAACGATCGACAACAGGCTGAACGAAATGGACGGAAATTATTCCCATGACACCGAACAGTACAGAATTCAGCAGACAGATGCGCCCTTTTATATTGAATTTATGATCCGAATAATCCCACCATTTCATTTTGAACATTTTTTCCATTTCCCAGCTCGCAAAATATTCAACGGCTGAGCAGAGCACCATCGCGCTTACAAACAATGTTATCCACGACGATTTCACTTCATGGGGGAGCAGCATTATAATCAGACCGCCGTATCCGTAAATGGGACAGACGGGCCCGTGAAGAAATCCTCTGTTTACGAATTTATGTTCGTAAAAAATGCCTACATACAATACTTCACAGCACCAGCCGATAAAGCTGTATAAAAGAAAAATGAGAAAAAGACGGCTGAGCGGTACAATTTCAATTGAAGAACCGGCATTTGCAAAAAAATCCATCATACTATAAATCTACTCCATTTTCAGGCGGTTTGCAACAAAAGATATTCTTTGCAAATATTAAAAGAATTGAAAATATATGCTATACTGTCGCCATGCCGTACAGTATTGAATTTCAAATTTCAGGACTTGTCGTTATCGCGGTTTTATGTATCGTATTCTTCTCAAAACCCCGCTGGAAATCGCTGCAGAATTCGATTTTCAGGATCCTGCTTCCGTTTACTTTCTTTGAACTTCTTATGGATATTATCAGCGTCATTACGGTCGCAGAGCGGGATCATATTCCCGGATGGGTGAACGATTTATTCGCCAAAGGATATATCATCACCATGTTCGTATGGATTACCGGAGTGGTCATATATATTTTTTCCAATTTCGTCTATGCGGATATTCCTGAACGAAGACTCAAACTGATAAAAGCCGCGTGCCTCTTTGTCATTATTCCCGCAGCGGCAGGATGCGTACTAA
Organism: Treponema sp. UBA4873; assembly: GCA_002399405.1. GTDB lineage: Bacteria > Spirochaetota > Spirochaetia > Treponematales > Treponemataceae > Treponema_D. Next base: position 58,128 of record DHDP01000020.1, read on the forward strand.
CAATTTTTACACCGCTTAAATATGCAAACTACGGGAGAGAAATCTATTCATACGGCATTCCGTCGATAGGCACGTATATTTTTTCGGTTTACTGCGTCGTCGTTTCAATCGTCGGCTGGCTTATGAATTTCCGGCACCTTTCGTTCAAACGCAAAATTCCGATGTTCGCGTTCACCATCATGGAAGGAAGCGTCGCCCTGCTTCAGATGTATTCCAAAAATCTGCTTGTGATAGGATTCGGTACCGCAGTCTGCATTCTCATCATGTATATGACGATGGAAAATCCCGACATGGACATGATTGCAAAACTCAACGAAGCGAACAGGCAGGTGAACAACCTGCTGCTTAATATTCTTCCCGCGTCAATCGTCGCTGAACTTAAAGAAAGACCGAGCACGTTCACCGAAAAATACGACGATGTCACCGTTGCGTTCATGGATATTGTCGATTTCACAAAAATGTCGTCGGTTGTCGGATCCGAAAAACTTGTTAATATTCTCAACTCGCTGTTTTCGGAGTTCGATATGCTTCTCGACAAGTACAAAATCGAAAAAATAAAAACTATAGGCGACGCATACATGATTGCATCGGGTCTGCCCGAGCGGTACGAGAACAACTGCGAGGAAATGCTTAAGTTCCTTATTCAGGCACAGCGTACCATAACCGATTTCAACGGGCGTCACAACACGACGCTCAGGATGCGCATCGGAGTGAACTGCGGATCCGTCGTAGCGGGAATTATCGGGAAGAAAAAATTTATTTATGATCTGTGGGGCAGCACGGTAAATTTCGCGTCCCGTATGGAAAGTTTCGGCGTTCCCGGCCGCATTCAGGTATCGCAGGATGTATATGACCGTATGAACGGCAGGTATAAATTCGAACGCCGCGAACCGATTGAAATCAAGGGGTTCGGCGTCTGCCTCTGCTATCTGCTCGAGCCGGGCAGGAAAGTATAAAAAACTGCTTGAAAATCAGCCTTCAATTGCGCACAATAATGATATGCCGTTCCGTGTCCTTATTATGCGCCTGTCGCAGTTCCGTGATGTTGTAAAGTCGACCTCTCATCAGTTTCTCTACGGCGAATGTGCCCGCGTGCTCGACGACGACTGCATAGATTTTGCATTTCTCCCGCCGGAAAACGCCCGGCGCCGCCGCGACGTACTCACCGGGATGCGCTCGCATATGCCGGCCTCCGAGTTCGACCTGATTCTTGTCTCGAACAGCTATGCCGTCGAACTTATTAACCTGCCGTACATGCTGAAAGCCGCCGGCATTCCGTACAGTTCCGACGAACGGCGTGCAAGCAACACAAAACCGCTCATCATCATGGGCGGTTCGAACGCACTGTCGAGCCAGGGCATTCTGTTCAGCGAAGACAACGCGCTCGCGGACGCGGTCTACTTCGGAGAAGGTGAACGGAACGTCACAGAGATAGTCCGGACACTCTCGCAGGCAGCCGCCTGCAAACGACGTGAAACGCTCGCGGGCTTACAGGATACAATCACGGGGCTCAGGGTTTTCGGCACGGCTGAGAAAATTATTAAGAAGGCGGTGTTTTCAGGAACAAACGTCGAGATGCTCGCGAACGCGGAACAGGCGCTGTTCGATTCGACTGAGGCGGGGACGGTCCGCCTTATGATTTCATACGACTGCCCGTCGTTCTGTTCGTTCTGTTTCGAAGGATGGGAACGCAAGCCGTACCGGGAAGTGCCGTTCGAGGAACTCGTAAAAGCCGCGAAACATCTGAAACGCGAAACGGGCGCGGATACGCTCGAAATTACAGCGTTCAATTTCAACACGCACACCGACATACCGAAAATCATCACCGGAATGAACAGAATTTTTGCGCAGGTAAACTTCATGAGCCAGCGCGCCGACATACTCGCGTCGAACAACGCGCTTGCGTCATATGAAATCGCTGCCGGCAAGCGGCAGTATACGCTAGGGGCGGAAGGCATCAGCGAACGCATTCGCTCGTACTTCAACAAAAACCTCGACGAAGCGACGCTTCTCAGGTCAATGACTCAGCTTATGACGCAGAACGCCGTAAAGGAAATAAAACTTTTCTACATACTGGCGGGGATCGAAGCGGACGACGACTTTGCGGATTTCAGTCGTTTTCTCACGAAAGTCGCCGATCTGAAAACGCAGTATGGTTCTCCCGCGCGCATTCTCTGCTCATTCGGGTTGCTCGTGCGCATGCCGTTCACTCCGCTTCAGTACGAAAAATTATTATTAACAAAAGGAGAATGGCAGCCCGTCGTCGAAAAAACCAGGCAGGCGGTCGAAGGCGCCGGTTACGAGTTCCGCCTTACGTACCCGTACGAAGAATATTTTCTTTCGCAGGCGCTCGTGCTTACGAATCAGTATGCCGCACCTGCGCTCGTCGATTTCGCTGAACGGAATATTGTGTACGACGAGTCGCTTCCCGCAGGCGCATGGGAATTGTTCACGAGCCGTTTTCCCGTAACGCAGGAACTCACCGCGGAAAAGACGCCCGGATATCGTTTCGCATACGGCGGAGTCGACACTCGTACGTCCGCAGAATTTCTGTATGCGCGTTTTCTCGAAGCGAGGGCCGGAAGAGAGATGAAGTCGTGCATGGGCGGTGAATGCCGCGGATGCGGCAGCTGTACGGACGAGCAGCGGAAATTTCTTCTTAACCATGTAATCAACATGCCGACTGCCGCGGACAAAGCAGAGGTTGCGGCTCTCCTGCTCGAGAAGCAGCGTGCGAAGCCTGTATACGTTAAATTCAGCATACCTGAAGACATGTCTCACACCCGTACCGAAACGCGCGCCGCGTTCGTCATGCGTACGCTTATGGATGCGGCCGAAAGCGCGGGACTGGAGGCGGTGTCTTCAATAATGACTGTAAAAGACGTGCTGTTCGACGGCGACGGATTCAAAGGGAAAATTCCGCACTGGTACGGCGACACGGTGTACGCGGTCTATCCGTTTGCAAACGATGCGCGGGCGGAACTTTTACGTGCGCTCGAAAAATCAGGCCGTACGGCAAGCGACACGGAAAACATGCCGGAAGAGTTCAAAATCACGCTGGAAAACGAAAGCCGGACGGAACCGAAGGAGCTTGAAAAAACCGCACAGGGACTGCTCGACTCGATGCATCTTCCGTACATTCTTTCGCGGAAGGACGGATGTACGAATCTCACAATCGTACCGAAGGCGCTCAAAAAACATATTGTCGGCAGCTGTCTCGTCCGCGGCGGAAAAATCGTCATGACGTGTACGTCGAAAGCCGACTTCAGCGCAATAATAAAGGAACGTTTCACCGCACATATACAATTTTAACAAGAGACGGCGGCACATGATAAAAAAACGCAGAAAAAGTGTACAGAAACAACTCAGACTGACCACGATTGCAATGTATATCACTGTAATGGCGCTGCTGATTATTCTGGACTATTATGTGTTCGCTAAATACATCGAAAAAAAACGGGAAATCAGACAGACTGATTTTCTTACATATTACACGAAAATCGATTCGTCCGTCGGAAACGCGGCACAGATACTCACACGGTATTTCATTCAGAATCAGGCGTTCGTGACGCTGTCCGTTACGGAAGATCCTGAGACGGTGTTCAATGCGATGTACGATCTTGACAACCAGATGAAATCCTACATCAGGCTGTACGACAACCTTGCGGGCATCGTGTGCATGTATAAGTCGGGCGTGCGGAATGAGTATGTTTTCCAGTCGGATGTCAGCAGCAGAGACGTGAACGACATACTGATCAATTTGAAAAGAAACATGACGCCGCTGTTTGACGAAGGAAGTTCGTTTATTTTAACCGCGGATAAACAGTATTTTGTGCGGTTTTATCGCACAAAGAAAGCACTCGTCGCGGTAATAGCAAAAATACCGTTCGAAGAATCAGGCAGTGAAAAATTCGTGCTGCTGCACAGGGGGACTGTGCTTACAAATAAAGAACTTGCGGAAAAAATCAGCCTTATTCGGAATGTGAACACATCGCCGCAGTCATACACCGTTTCTTATTATAATTACAAATCGTATTCCGTCTGTTATAAAACGCTCGAGTCGGCGGAGCTTACCGTGTGCAGCGTAATTTCAGGGTATTTTTTTACGGAGCTTCCTGCCGGAATACTGCTGCTTATCGTCATCACCTGCGCCGGTTTTGTTTTTGTGATAGAAAGCTCCCGTATGCTGGAGCACGAAATAATGGCGCCGCTTTCCGGTCTCACCGCTTCGATCAACACTATCAGAGAATCGGGCAGGTTGAATCTGCTCGGCGGATTCGAAAAATATCAGGAATTCTACGACGTGGAAACCGCCTTCAATGCGCTTATTCTCCAGATACAGGAGCTTAAAATAAAATCGTACGAGGATAAAATTAACAAGCAGCGGGCGCAGCTTCAGTACCTTCAGATGCAGCTGAAGCCTCATTTTTTTCTGAACTGTCTGAAGTCGCTGAATGCAATGACAATGGAAGGCGACAAAGAGGAAATGCAGAAATATATTCTCGCCGTTTCAGAATATGTGAGATACCTGCTCCGTTCCGATACGGAAAAGATCGAAATAAAAGAAGAAATCAGCATGGTTCGTACGTTTCTGAACATGCAGTCGATTATCTCCGTACGAAAAGTCGCGTGCACGATTCACGTCGACTCCGAAATAGAACACTGTCTTATTCCGATTATGACGATTCAAACGTTCGTGGAAAACGCATATAAACACGCGGTGTTGTCCGAAACCGACGATTGTCTGAAGATTCAGATAAAAGCCGTATTGCTGCACAGCGAAGAGAATCTGCTCGTCGACATAATCATACGGGACAACGGAAACGGATATCCCGAGGAAATTCTTACGGCTTTGAACAGCGGCAGTACGCAGGAAACGGCGGACAGCGGTTCAGGAGGCATAGGCATACAAAACGTAAAAAAACGATGCGGAATTTTTTACGGGAATAAAGCTGAATTCAATTTCACAAATCTGGGCGGAGCGTACAGCGAATTGATTATCCCCTGCGAAACGGCGGGTGACTGACATGAATGTAATCGTTATCGACGATCAGAAAGCAGTCGTGGACAGCATTTATAAAAATCTCGCATGGAAGGAATTCGGCATAGACGAAGTATTTACTGCATACAGCGCGAAAGACGCCCGCACTGTTTTCAACGAAAAACATATCGACATTATGCTTTCGGACATTGAAATGCCCGAGGAAAGCGGGCTCTCATTGCTTAGATACGTGAGAAAAATCAGTCCCGCCACGGAATGCATATTTCTCACTTCGCACGCCGATTTTTCATATGCGCAGGAAGCGCTCCGGCTGGGCAGCTTCGAATATATTCTGCAGCCGTGCCGGTACGAAGAGATTGCGCAGACTATAAAAAAAGTGATTGTTAAGATTAATGAAAAACAGCACGTTCAGGGATTTTCCGCAAACCGGCAGGAACTGATAAACACTATGGGTGCCAAGCTGCTGCATGCCTCCGGTGAGGAAAACGTCGAAAAAATAATTCCCGGACTGTTCGGCAGAAAATATGACGACGGCGTTTTTTTCCCGGCGGAAATAGCGGTCGTCTCAGAGTGCAAACGCAGCATCCGTGACAGGATTGAAAAAACGGTAAAATCTGTTTTTGCTTCGAAGAAAGACATTTCCGTCATCGTCATGGAAATATCACACTGCGACTATATTGTGCTTTGTTACGGGCCGCCGCAGGATATGCAGGAACCGGAGTTGTACGGAGGAATGAATGAGACATTTTCCGTGCTCAACACTATCCAGAATGTTAAGACCGCCGTGTACGCTGGGACGGCGTGCGGCCCGGATTTATGCAGTGAGATACGGCAGCTGCACCGAATGCATGAGAATAACATTCTGCAGAAACCGGTGATTATGAAAATTCGTCCGGTACCCGAAGTTTCAAAAGACTATCTGTGTACGCTGCATCCGGAACGCTGGGCCGGCATTCTGGAAAACGGTAACGGACTTGTTATTAAAGAGGAAATACGACTTTTCATCAGGAAGGCAGACGCGGAAGGCCGGATTACGCTGCCGCTGATGCAGGTGATGCACTACCTCTTCATAACGGCGGTAAACGAAGTGCTGCAGAAAAGCGGCAGGGATATCTCGTATTATCTGCTCGGGAATTATACGAAAATGGATCTTGATAATTCATACCGGACGTACGACAGTTTTATGAACGCAGTCGATATCATGCTGCACGTGCTGCAGTCAGCTTCGGGTGAAACCGGTCAGAGCCGTGTAGAACAGGCCGAAAAATACATCGAAGAAAACATAAGCAGGAACATTACCAGAACAGAAGTTGCGCAGACTGTATATCTGAACGAAGAATATTTTTCACGTTTATTTAAAGAAGAGACGGGATGTACGTTCAAGGATTACGTTACCAACCGCAAGATTGAATATGCGAAACAAATGCTTGCCTCGACTAACTTTTCAATCAGCGTCATAGCTTCGAAAGTCGGCTACGACAACTTTTCATATTTTTCAAAAATATTCAGACAAAAGGAACATAAAACTCCGCAGGAATACCGGAATGTAACAAAAGGAATATAAACAGGTCATATTTGTTATAGCGGACTCCTTTCAGAGGGACTTACACTTTACTCTGTAATGTGTGTACAGGAGGAAACTATGAAAAAAAGACGGGGTTACACGGCAGGTATAATCTGCGCGTGCATTCTGGGACTGATTCCGGTATCGTGCAGCAAAAACGGTTCCGCTTCCGCAAAAAGCAGCTCAAAAGCACCGGTACAAATCAATCTTGTGCTGCTGAAAGTGTACGATTTTTCCGACGCGCAGAAGGTTCAGGACGAAATGAACAAAATCCTTGAAAAGCGCTACAACATCGACGTTAAACTGACGTACGTCGATTTCGGTTCATGGCAGCAGCAGACTAATCTGCTTCTTCTCGGAACCGACTGCGACATTCTTCCGCTGTTCGGCACGCCGCTTTCCACGTATGTGGCAAACGGACAGCTGCTTGAGCTTGACGATTATTATGCGAAATCTGACGGCACATTCAAATCCATATGGTCCCCGGTCGAACTTCAGGGAACGAAAGTCAACGGAAAGCTTTATTCGATTACTAATCTGCGCAACTTTGCAAACAAATACAGCCTGCACATGTCGCAGAAAATTGTCGGTGAACTTAACATCGATATTTCGTCGGTAAAAACGCTGGAAGACATAACGCCCGTTCTGGCGAAAGTGCATAAAGCGCATCCTGAAATGTATGCCATGGTTCCGCAGACCGGCGACACGTTTGTCAACGGCTGGATGTGGGACGGTCTGGGAGACGAATCGTGGATCGGCGTTCTTCCCGAAAAAGGACAGACGGCGAAAGTTCAGAATGTGTTCGATACCGCCGATTTCAAACAGTTCACCGGAATGACTCACAAATGGTATGAAGCCGGATATATTATGTCCGACGCCCTGAGCAACCGTGAGTCGGGGGAATCGCTTGTCGTAAACGGAAAAGCGTTCAGCTTTTTTAATAACGATTCAAATGCGGCGCCTGTTCCGGGTACAGTGACGTCGGAAATCATCGCGCCGTGGACGGTAAGCAACAGCTATTCGGCTCTGAGTTACGGCATCAGCGTCAATTCGCTTCATCCCGACGAAAGCTGGACGCTGCTTCAGGCGTTGTACACCGACGCCGATCTGGCAACGCTGCTTATCGACGGCGTAGAAGGCGTTCATTACGTAAAAAACGGAAACGGCTCCATCTCATATCCCGCGGGTGTGACCGCCACAACAAGCACATACGGAGGGGCCGCACAGTACTGGGCGTATCCGTATGCCGCGCTTACGCCTCCGATAGACACGCTCGGATCGCCTGATTTTTTCAAGGAACTCGTTGCATTCAATAAAAGTGCGATCGTATCGAAAGCCGCGGGGTTCCTGTTCGACTCGACATCGATTACCGATCAGTACACCGCCTGCGTGAATGTCATGAATAAATATTACAAAGCGCTTCTGTGCGGCTCGATCGATCCCGCGAAATTTATACCGCAGGCTGATGCCGAATTGAAGTCGGCGGGCGTTGATGCGGTCATTGCCCTGAAACAGCAGGAACTCGATAAATTCCTAAAAAATAAATAACGAACTGCTGAAGCCGGATTTTTTGCGTCCGGCTTTATTATGGAGAACTCATGTTTCAGAATAAAATAAATCATACGCGGATGAAAACGACGCTGCAGCTGTTTTCGATGATGATTCCGGGACTCGCATATTTACTCATTAATAATTACATACCTATGGCCGGAATCGTCGTCGCTTTCAAGAAATTCAACTATGCAAAGGGAATATGGAACAGCCCGTGGTGCGGTTTTAAGAACTTCCGTTTTCTTTTTACGACGCGGGATGCGTTCGTCATAACGCGGAATACGCTCTGCTACAATCTTGTATTCATCGTTTTGGGAACAGTACTCGCCGTTATTGTGGCCGTTATTTTAAATGAGCTCACAAGCCTGCGGCTGAAGAAAGTGTATCAGACGTTCATCCTCGTCCCGTATCTGATTTCGATGGTCGTCGTGAGCTACATTGTATACGGCTTTCTAAGTCAGGACAACGGATTTCTTAACAACCTTCTCGTTCACGTGTTCGGCGCTAAGAAAATCAGCTGGTATACGGAACCGAAGCGCTGGCCGTACATTCTTACCGCGGTAAGCCTGTGGAAGAATTTCGGTTACACGAGCATTATTTATTACGCCACCGTTATCGGGATCGACACCGCACTGTACGAAGCCGCATCGATAGACGGCGCTTCGAAATGGAAACAGATACGATACATAACGCTGCCCGAGCTGCGTCCGACAATAATAACACTTGTGCTGCTGCAGCTCGGCCGTGTATTCTATTCCGATTTCGGACTGTTCTATCAGGTGCCGCTCAATTCCGGCATGCTCATGGACGCGACAAATACAATCGACACGTATGTGTACCGCGGCCTTACCCAGCTGAACGACATAGGGCGCGCTTCTGCAGCGGGGTTCTATCAGGCCGTTCTCGGATTTGTTCTTATCCTCACAGTAAACAAACTCGTGCGCTCTATCGACAAAGAAAGCGCATTATTTTAGGAGCCCGAAATATGGTTGAGAATAATAAAATACAGCAGATCATGCTGAACATGATTATGATTCTGCTCACGCTCGTCTGCGTGCTGCCTTTTATACTGCTCGTCGCTTCATCGCTTACAAGCGAAAGGGCCCTCATGGTAAACGGATATACCTTTTTCCCGAAGGAGTTCAGCGCCGAATCGTACAAGTATCTTGTCAGTCACGGGCAGACAATACTCCGCGGATACGGAATAACCGTTCTCGCGACCGTCGTCGGTACGCTGTGTTCCATTTCCGTAACTTTACTTCTCGCGTATCCGCTTTCCCGTAAAGAAATGATATTCCGACCGATGTTCTCTTTCATCGTGTTCTTCACCATGCTTTTCAACGGCGGACTTGTCCCGACGTATCTTATGTACACGGGAATATTTCATATTAAAAACACGCTGTTCGCGCTTATCGTACCGAATCTGCTGATGAACGCTTTTTTCGTCATCATGATGCGGTCCTTCTTTTCGTCGAACATCGCCGACTCGCTCATAGAGGCCGCCCGCATAGACGGTGCGGGAGAATACCGGATTTTGTGGTCCGTCGTTATACCGTTGTCGAAACCTATGATTACGACGCTTATGCTTATGGTCGGTTTGAATTACTGGAACGACTGGCTCAACGGCCTTTATTATCTTACCGATCCGGCGCTGTTCAGCATTCAGAATATCCTGAACAGGATGCTCTCGGATATTCAGTTTCTCAGCAGCGGTTCGTCTCTCGTGTCGAACATTTCGACCGCGACGCTGCCGAGCATCGGTATCCGCATGGCAATTGCCGTAATCGGCATACTCCCCGTTCTCATTCTGTATCCGTTCTTCCAGAAGAATTTTGTTAAAGGAATTGTTATAGGCGGCGTAAAAGGGTAAATACGGGTTGCAGTATTGAAATTGTGGTGTAAAATATAGTGATACGGAAAATTTCAGAACAAACGTAAAAAATCAGCAAAACAAGGAGAGCAATATGGAACTATATGATATAAAAATAAATCATCTCGACTGTCCCGTCGGAATGGAGTTCGGGAATATTACGGTCTCTTACAAAATACGCAATGCAGCCGGCAGAAAACAGGCCGCAGCGCGCATCAGCGTTTCGCTTTCTCCCGACATGCAGCCGCTCGTTTTCGACACAGGCAAAAGCAGCGTTATTAATTCGCTCGGAACGAAACTTCCGCTGAAGCTGATTCCGCGTACGCGGTATTATGTATGCGCGGAGGTATGGTCCGACACAGGCGAACACGGAACGGGAGGAGTTACGTATTTCGAGACGGCGAAGCTCGCCGAAAAATGGAGCGCAAAATGGATAGGTTCTCCTTTTTCAAAACACGTTATGCCTGTTTTCACAAAAGAATTTTCTGCGGAGCATGCGGCAAACGCGCGGCTGTATGCGACGGGACTCGGGATGTACGATGTGTACCTCGACGGGAAAAAAGTTTCAGGCTCATTTTTCTCTCCCGGCTGTACGAATTACGCCGACAGGATTCAGTATCAGACATACGACGTAACAAAAGGATTGAAACACAGCGGGACACATACGCTCGAATTTTATCTTGCGGACGGCTGGTACAAGGGCAGGTTCGGATACGAGGGGAAGTCCGAAATATACGGGAACGAATATGCGCTTCTCGCTGAGCTGCACATGAATGCTGACGACGGCAGCGAAACGGTGATTGTGACGGACGATTCGTGGCGCGTGAGGAAAAGCGAAATACTGTTTTCCTCGATTTATGACGGCGAAACGTTCGAGCCGGACGTAAAGGAAAATCCCGTATACAAAAAGGCGGTGTGCATTTCGAAAGGTTTCGATGCGCTCATTCCCCAGACAACGGCGCCTGTTGAAATCGAATGTACCAGGAAACCGGCAGAACTGATCCGTACGCCGGCGCATGAAACGGTGCTCGATTTCGGTCAGAACATGGCGGGATTTGTCCGCTTTACGGTAAAACTTCCGCGGGGAAAGTCAGTCCGTCTTCAGTACGGAGAGATTCTCCAGGACGGGAATTTCTACCGCGAAAATCTGCGGACAGCAAAAGCCGAATACGTGTATATTTCCGACGGCAGAGAACATACGGTACAGCCGCACTTTACGTACTACGGATTCCGCTACGTAAAAATCGAAGGCATTACAAACAAAGATGTCCTCATGCGTTTTGAAGCGTGCACGATTCACAGCACGTTCGAGCGGACAGGCAGCATTAAGACTTCCGACAGACGGGTGAACAGACTTATAGCAAATGCGGAGTGGGGACAGCGGAGCAATTTTGTCGATGTTCCGACTGATTGTCCGCAGCGCGACGAACGCATGGGCTGGACCGCCGACACGCAGGTCTTCACGGGAACGGCGCTCTTTCAGACGGACTGCTTCAGTTTTTACCGCAAGTTCCTCGGCGACATGCGGTCGGAACAGCAGCGCAGGAACGGCGACGTTCCGTTAGTCGTTCCCTCTTTCGGACTGGGCGGAGGTGCGGCAGTCTGGGGAGACGCAGCGACGATAATTCCGTGGAACATGTATCTGTTCTCGGGCGACACGTCGATTCTGGAAGAACAGTTTGAAAGCATGCGTTCGTGGGTCGACTTTGTGAAACGCATCGACGATGCCGACGGAGGAACGAGACTGTGGCGCAAAGGGTTCCAGCTCGGGGACTGGCTCGCGCTCGATTCCGAAACGGGGACGGGCGTGAAGGGCGGAACAGAGGACGCGTTCATAGCATCGGCATATTATTATTATTCGGCGTGCATAGTTGCGGAAAGCGCCCGCATCACCGGCAGAGACAGCGCGGCGGAATCATATACAAAGCTCAAAGATGAAATTATGTCGGCGATCCGCAGGGAATATTTTACTCCGTCGGGAAGGCTCGCCGTGACGACGCAGTGCGCGTATGTGCTTTGCCTGCAATTCAAGCTTGCTCCCGACGAAAAATCGCTCAAGCGTGCGGCCGACCGTCTTGCGGAAAAAATACGGCTGAACGACGGATATCTGAAGACAGGTTTTACCGGAACACCTTTCCTCTGCAGAGTGCTTTCCACATACGGATACAACAATCTGGCGTACAAACTGCTGCTCAACGACGAGTACCCGAGCTGGCTTTACGAAGTGAAAATGGGCGCGACGACGATATGGGAACGTTGGAATTCGGTGCTTCCTGACGGGAAAATTTCGGGAACCGATATGAACTCGCTCAATCATTATGCGTACGGTTCCATCGTCGAATGGATGTACCGGACAATAGCCGGACTGAATCCGGCGGAAAGCGCACCAGGATTCAAAAAGGCGGTTATAAAACCCATGCCCGATTACCGCATAACGAAAACGGATATGGTGTACGATTCCGCCGCGGGGTTGTATGAAATTCACTGGGGACTGCACAAGGACGGAAAGTTCAGTCTGTCCGTCGATGTTCCGTTCGACGCGGAGGCGCAGCTGACGCTGCCGGGCAAAAAAGACAACGGCAGCATCAAACTGGCGGCGGGACATTACGAATATGCGTATATGCCTGAGATTCCTCTTATAAAATCGTACAGCATCGACAGTCCCGTGAACGACCTCATGGACAGCCAAAAATGCACCGCGCTGCTCAGACATGCAGGAATCAATCCCGATGCGGTTCCGGTGCCGCTGCGGGACTCGTCGCTCGTACAGCTGTCAGCAATGCCGTTCGCGCATCTCTCCGGGAAAGCGAAAACAGCGCTTGATAAGAAACTGCGGAACGTAAAATAATATATGATTATCGATGAAGTTCAGGAACTGTTCAGTCAGGTGCAGGACTCCGCAGAGCGCATTCTGGATACGATGCACAAAGGTCTCTCAATGGAGAATGCGCATATTATTGCGGATTCCGTTCACAGTCTGAATGCTTCGCTCGCCGTTCTTGCTTCTTTTGAAAACGAAAAAATTTTCCCGTTGCTGCAAAAAAGCCCGGAACGAAGCGCGAAACTGTACGGCGAAAAATACGCCCGCGAGATTTCCCGGCTCGCTTCCAGGATAAGCGCATACGCCGCAAGTTACTGCGATGCGGACTCAGTCTTCGCGTCGCAGCACAACTTCCCTCCCGTGACAGACTTTCTGCTTGAATCATTGTTAAATAACATGGACCGCCAGAAAGACGAAATCTTTCCTATCCTCCGGAAAACAGAAATACAGTCTATTTAATGCTATTTTGAGTCCCGGATTCACGGCAGCGCCGTTTGTACCCGAGCGGACTTTTCCCCGTATATTTTTTAAACAGCGCGGAAAAATAACTCTGCGAACTGAACGCGAGTGTTGTGCTTATGTCCAGAAGACTTTTTTCCGAATACTCAAGCAGTCTGCACGCTTCAATAATCCGCTGTCTGTTGCAGAAATCCACAATCGATTCGCCCGTCTCGTCTTTAAACTTTCGCGATATCTGAGAAATACTGATATGCAGCTGTCCTGATATATCCTTGAGCGTGATTTTCGAATGAAGGTTCTGCTCTATATAGTTGATGCATTTATTAATCTCCGGTGAACAGTGCCGCTGCTGCTTATGTTTGCATTCAGCGGTAATTTTTGTAAATTCAATGATGATGGTATTGTTGAACTGTATAATGTCCTGAACATTGCTCATCTCCTCAACTTTTTGAATAAAGCTGTCGCTCATCGCATATGCAATATCGTCGGGAACGCCTCCCTGAATTGCAAAACGGGTAGCGATCGCAACCGTGCAAATGTCGAGATTTTTTTCCTGCCTCACGCGGGTTTTCGCCAGAATTCCGGGTGTCTTCAGCATCTCGACTTTCAGCGCGGAAGGAAGCCCGTCCACGTTACCTTCCCGTATTGTGTCCCATATCCGCATTTCCTGAGAAAACGAAGTATGAAAATCGTACTGCTCCCTGCGCTGGAACAGTTCCGCAGTTATCCGGGCGCCGAGTTCCGCATCGCTGTTTACTATTCCCGAAGTCATTATTTCCGCTATGCTGATCTGCTGATTAAACAGCATTACGTAGAAAATCTGTACCACCGCGCATAAATGAGGAAGATTCCAGTACGGTATGTGCATGCCGGCGTTTTTTATCTCTTCTTCGGAACAGAACCGAAAGCAGCCGCGCGCCTTGTTTTTCCAGCTGTGAATACGTGATGCATCGCAGGCTTCCCGGCTGCAAACCGCCGTATTCTCCTTCTGGACAGGTTCCTGAAAACAGGGCCCGACAACAAGGAGTATTTTTCTGGAAACCTGCCCCGGTTTCCGTATCAGTATGAACGGAATGCTGAAAACCGTATACGCATTTTCTTCCGTAAAAATACAGGGACGTATCACTTCCTTTACCGAATTTGAAAAAACACTCGCAAGGGATTCCTCCAAATCAAGCGGAATTGTTAAAGTGCGTACTTCAGGTATGTCGGGGTAAATAAATATCCGGTGATACCGCTTCGCGTCGTCAGTCACCACATATAGTGATATCGGGATTCTCGTCAACTGAAAAATGAGACGAACGTAGTCGTGTATCTGTCCGATTTCCGCAAAGCTTACCATACTTGATATCAGTATATCACAGGCCGTTGAAAAATGAGAAAATTTATAAAAATACGCAATATTTTAATAAACCGTTCGTGCGGACAGCGGCTACACTTTTCGTATAGATTCAGATTATTAGGAGGTGTCTATGAAAAGACTATTGAAAATCTGCGGTATGTGTGCCGCCGCACTTATTCTCACAAGCGCTCTCTTTGCAAAAACTGATTCTGTCGTAAGTGAACTCCCCCGCAATGAAACGCTGTATTTCAACGGACAACAATGGGGTGCCGTCGTAAACACGAACCCGTTGTCGACAAATTCAAACTGCTGGTACCAGACACAGAATACGCTGTCGCGGGAACTTGTCTGGGAAACACTCTATATGTACAACCCGAACGACGGTAAACTCTATCCGCTTCTTGCCGACGGCGACTATAAAGTCAACGACAAAACATACACAATTAAAATAAAAAAAGCAGCCCACTGGAGCGACGGCGTTAAGCTTACGGCCCGCGACGTCGAGTATACTTTCGCCGCACATAAAAAATATCAGACGCCGATGGGACTAGACGCGTGGCTGTATATCGACTCGGTAAAGGCTCTCGACGATTACACGGTCCAGATTGTCGCGAGTTCAAAAAATTATAATCCTCTTAAAATACTCGACACAATCGCACGTTTCTTTATTATTCCTGAACATGCGTACAAACTCGTGGAACAGCGCAACAAGAACGATCCTGCAGCGGTGAAAGCGGACCGGTGGGAAGAATGCGTTGGGTCCGGCCCGTATAAACGGTACATCGAAAACGCACAGAAATCGGTCCTCATACGCAACGACAACTACTGGGGCAAAGACAAATCAATGTGGGGAAAACTTCCCGCCCCGAAATATATCGCACACAACCTTTTCAGCGACAACAACGCAGGCGCGGTGGCGTTTCAGGCGGGCGAAGTCGACGTAGCGCAGCAGTTTATGTCAGAAATCTGGAAGATGTGGGAATCGGGGCTGCCTGTATCGACATATCTCGACGAACCGCCGTACTATCAGGACGTGAGCATGCCGACCGCATGGTTCAACGTAACCCGTCCGGGTCTTGATCAGGTTGCGGTTAGGAAAGCAATCGCAATGGCGGTTGATTACGATCAGATAAAAACGACCGCAATGAGCAATTACACCTACTCCATGAAAGACGTGCCGCCGAGCCTTATGAACCCCACAAAACCCGAACGGGATCTTATCGACGCAGCGGCCCTCAAGCCGTACCAGTGGACGGGGAGGCAGATCGACGAAGCGAAAAAACTGCTCGATGCCGCGGGCATTAAGGACACGGACGGCGACGGATTTCGCGAATACAAAGGGAAAAAGATTTCGCTGAAGGCGGAATGTCCGACGGGATGGACAGACTGGGAAGCGTCCCTCCAGATTGTCGCGCAGGCAGGCAAGTCCATCGGACTGGACATCACGACGTATTATCCGCAGTTCTCGGTCATGTACGAGGACATGCAGACAGGCAACTTCGACATCATCATGTGGACGAACGACGGAACGGGAATCGCGAATCCGTGGACGCGCGCCTATCAGTCTATGTACAGCAACCGCGGTCAGTACGTAAAAGCAGAACGCGTGCCGAGCGACTGGTCGCGTTATTCGAACGCGCGCGCCGATGAAATTCTCGAGCAGATTCCCGTCACGACCGATCAGATTCAGCTCAAAAAATTGTATACCGAACTTAACATCATATGGCTCAGGGACGTTCCGGGCTTTGCCCTTATGTACCGTCCGCAGGTGTTCTACACGGTAAACGAATCAGTCTGGACGAATTTCCCGGCGGCGGACGACAAAACGAACATACCTCCGACGGACTGCACCGACGGGTACGGCATTGCGGCGCTCTACCGCCTTACGCTCGTAAAATAACGGTTCTGTTTCGTACAGCTTGATTCGACAGAGCGGCATCCATGTGTATGTCCGCATGACCGCCCTGCCGCGACAGGAGGAATGATGAACGGATATGTAAAATACTTCGGCAGAAAATTCGTATGGTATTTAATAACATTCTTTTTTGCCGTCGCACTCAACTTTCTGCTTCCGCGTCTCATACCGGGCAATCCGCTTGCGGGCCTCATAAGCAGCGCGACATCAGGCATGACTGATTCAGCCGCCATTCAAAAAATAAAGGAAGAGTACTTTCACCTCTACGGACTCGACAAGACAATTCCGGAACAATTCATTATTTATATCCGCAATCTTTTTCACGGTGATTTCGGCCGCTCCACGCAGACCGGGGAAAGCGTCGCAAAATTAATAAGCGATTCCGTGTGGTGGACGCTCGCGCTCCAGCTGCCTGCAATCCTGATAGGGTGGACGCTCGGCAACATTCTCGGAGCGCTCGCCGCTTATATCAAAGGCGCGTTCGACAAGGGAATATTCCCGTTCTTCCTCTTTCTGAGCAATATTCCCGCATTCGGCCTTGCAATCGTCATGCTCTATGTGTTCGGCATAAAACTGAAGATTGCGCCGGTGGGAGGCTCGTATGCGGCCAACCTGATTCCCGCGTTCAGCTGGAAATTCATCGCGTCTGTCGTTCAGTATTACCAGATGCCGTTCTGGTCCATTGTCATCGTAGCCATCGGCGGGCAGGCAATCGGAATGCGCTCAATGTCGATCTACGAGCTGAACGCCGATTACGTAAAATACAGCCGTTTTCTCGGAATAAAGGACCGGGTCATCGTAAAATACGTATTCCGAAACGCGATGCTTCCGCAGATTACCGGCCTTGCGCTCTCGCTCGGCTCTATGGTCGGAGGCGCGCTCGTCGCGGAAACAATCTTCAGCTACAACGGGCTCGGAATGAAAATGATGAACGCAATCACCGCGCAGGATTATCCGATGATTTCCGCCTGCACGCTGCTCATCACGATCGGTGTTCTCATCGCGAACTTCGCGGTCGACATTATTTACGGCCTTGTGGATCCGCGCGTGAAAGCGGCGCAGGAATAAGGAGTCTTCAATGAAAACAAATTACTTCAGAATGCTCTTTCATTCCGGTAAATTCGTAACGGGATTCGTCATATTCGCGGTCATGCTGTTCATACCTGTCATCGTGCCGCTGTTCAACAGGACTCCGCCGCTCAAGATGACGGGAGGGCTGTTCTACGCGCCGGGAACGTACGTTTCTGTTTCCGACGCGGTGCACAGCGATTCGAAAGTCATCACGCTCGACACGCTCGCAAACAGGCTGGCGGCGAAAGTGTCTGCAAAGGACGTCGCGCTCATGGACGAATGGCTTACGGATTATTCGCCGCTTGAAAAGTCCGAAATCGCAAAAGCCGCGAAGGACAAAGGCGCGCTCACTTCGATGTGGCTGTCCGCGTACGATCCGGAAATTCAGGTTAAGGGAACGTCCGCGCACCGGAAGGAATTCACCCGTCTGTTCAGTTCAATCAGCGCTATGCTATCCGAAGCTGATTATCAGGTGGTGGCTGCAAACAGCGACGGGACGTATACGGTTGTTAAGGACCTTACCACGAAGGATTTCGTCCGCGTTCAGGATATGCCGAATCACATCACGTACCTGCTCGGCACCGATAATTTCGGACGCGATATTTTCATCGAGCTCATGTCCGCAATCAAGACGTCGCTTAAAATAGGATTTGTCGCCGGAACAATAGCGATGCTTATCGGTCTCACGCTCGGACTGCTCTCCGGCTATCTCGGAGGATGGGCCGACAACATCATCACGTTTTTCACGAACATGTTCATCGTCATTCCGTCGTTCATCATTCTCGTCCTTATTTCGGTAAGCGTGGGAAGCGCAGGCCGCAACATAACGACAGTCGCGTTCGTTATCGGACTTACGTCGTGGCCGTGGACGGCACGTGCCGTACGGGCCCAGACGCTGTCGCTGAAAAACCGCGATCACGTCAATCTCTCGAAACTTTCGGGACACAGTCTGGGAACTATTATTTTTTCGGACATACTGCCGTACGTGGCGTCGTACGTCGTCATGGCGTATATACTGCAGATATCGTCGGGCATTCTCTCCGAAGCGCAGCTTTCTATGCTCGGTCTGGGGCCTTCCTCCACGGAAGTGACAACGCTCGGAGTGATGATGAACTGGGCGATCAGGTTTCAGGCACCGCTGAGCGACGCGTGGTGGGCGTTCGTGCCCGTCATTCTGTCGATTACGCTCGTATCATTCTCGCTGAACCTCATGAACACCGGGCTTGATCAGATATTCAATCCGCAGCTTCGCGACTAGGAGGAACGATGGGGAAAATAATGCTCGAGGTGCAGGACCTCAAAACAAAATACGTCACAAAATACGGCGAAGCCCTTCACGCAGTCGACGGCGTTTCGCTCACCATCGAAGAAGGAAAATCGCTCGGCATCGCGGGCGAATCGGGCTGCGGTAAATCGACGCTCGCGCTCAGCCTCATGGGATATTATTTCGGCCAGCTCAGATACGAAAGCGGAAGGATTTTCGTCGACGGGAACGAAATTACGGGACGAAAGCCCGACGACATACGAAAGAACATTCTGGGCAGCGATCTGGCGTACATTCCGCAGGCGGCAATGAACGCGCTGAATCCGACGATGAAAATCATACGCTTTATCGAAGACGTCGTTCACGCGCATGATTCGAAAATACCGAAAGCGGACATTTATGAAATGGCGAAAAAACGGTTTTCCATTCTCGGGCTGCCGGAGGAAGTTCTGCAGAAGCACGCGGTTGAACTGTCGGGAGGCATGAAACAGCGGACCGTCATCGCAATCTCGACGATTCTTTCTCCGAAAGTACTCATAGCGGACGAACCGTCGTCGGCGCTCGACGTTACGTCGCAGAAGATGGTCATCAAGATGCTGCACGATCTGCTCGGCAGAGGATTAATAAAATCGATGCTGTTCATTACGCACGAACTGCCGCTGCTGTACAACGTAACGGACGACATCATGGTCATGTATGCGGGACAGATTGTCGAACGGGGCTCCGCAAAGGAAATGGTCTTTAATCCGGTGCACCCGTATTCAAAAGGTCTCATGGGTTCCATCATAGTGCCGGAGGCAGGAACGCGAGGGACGACGCTCACTGCCATTCCGGGAACGCCGCCTGATTTGAAACATCCGCCGGAAGGATGCAGGTTTGCGGACCGCTGCCGCTGGGCGGAACCGCAGTGCAAAGCAGCTCCTGTTTCCCTCGTCACCTTCGACAACGACCGCCAGTACCGCTGCCGTCTTGATCTTGAGACGCTGAAGGAGATAAAATTTAAATGAGCGAAGAAATAATCTTGCAGGGTAAAAACATAACGAAAATTTTCGGCTTCGGGAAAAAACAGACAGTCGCCGTTCATCACGTCGATTTCGAATTTCACAAGGCTGAAATCATTTCGATCGTCGGTGAAAGCGGCAGCGGAAAAACGACGCTCGCCAAAATGATTCTCGGACTGATTCCGGCGACTTCAGGAGAACTGTATTACCGCGGTTCGCTGCGGGACATCTCGTCTCATAAAAAAAAGGAGGAATACTGGAAAGGCATACAGGCTGTCTTTCAGGATCCGTTCTCGTCCTTCAACGTGTTTAATAAAATCGATCATCTGCTGCTCGACTGCATCAACATGAAAGGCGGGAAAAAATTGCCGAAAGAAGAAAAAACCGCTATGATGGCGGAAGCATGTAGTTTCGTGAACCTGAAATACGAGGAACTGGCAGGCAAGTATCCGTTCGAACTTTCAGGAGGACAGATGCAGCGTATGATGATTGCGCGCGTTTTTCTTCTTCATCCGAACATTCTCATCGCCGACGAGCCGACGTCAATGGTCGACGCATGTTCGCGCGCAACAATCCTCGACATGCTCCTGAAACTGCGGAGCGAAACCGGTATGACTGTCATATTCATTACGCACGACATCGGGCTGGCGTACTACGTTTCCGACAGCGTGTACATAATGGATCACGGAGAATTCGTCGAACACGGTACCGCCGATGAAGTAATACTCCACTCAAAAGCGCCGTATACAAAGCGGCTTATCAGCGACGTTCCGAAAATATATGAAAAGTGGGATATGAGCGACGTAAAAACAAGTATATAGAAAAATAACAGGAGATACGAATGAAACACGACATTACAGAAATCGTCGGCAGAATGACGCTCGAAGAAAAAGCGGGCATGTGCTCGGGAGCTGATTTCTGGCACACGAAAGCAGTGGAACGGCTCGGGATTCCCGCCGTTATGGTAAGCGACGGTCCGTACGGCCTTCGCAAACAGGATTTGAAGGCCGACCATCTGGGCGTAAACGAAAGCATCAAAGCGGTATGTTTCCCGGCAGGATGTCTCACGACATGTTCGTTCGACCGCAGCCTTCTCCGCGAAGAAGGCGAAACGCTCGGCGATGAATGTCAGGCCGAGGACGTGTCCGTCATCCTGGGGCCTGCGGTCAACATGAAACGCTCTCCGCTGTGCGGCCGGAATTTCGAATACCTTTCGGAAGATCCGTACCTCGCAGGACAGGCGGCCGCCGCGTATACGAAAGGCGTCGAATCAAAAAATATCGGCGTTTCCGTAAAGCATTTCGCCGCGAACAATCAGGAATACAGGCGCATGTCCGTTTCGGCGGAAGCCGACGAACGGACGCTGCGGGAAATATACCTTGCGGCGTTTGAAGCAGTCGTGCGGGAAGCAAAACCGGACACGCTCATGTGTTCGTACAACCGGATAAACGGCGTCTACTCGTGCGAAAACAAATGGCTTCTCACGGACGTGCTCAGAAAAGACTGGGGATTCGGCGGCTACGTCATGACGGACTGGGGCGCGATGGACGACCGCGTCGAAGCGCTCAAAGCGGGACTCGAACTTGAAATGCCTTCGTCGGGCGGCGTTACGGACAAACAGATCGTACAGGCCGTAAAGGACGGAAAGCTCGACGAAAAGATTCTCGATACGGCAGTCGGGCGGATTCTCTCCATCGTCTTCAAGTTTATTGACGGACGACTGCCGGGGAATTTCGACAAGGAAAAGCATCACGAGCTCGCGGCGAAAATTGCGGAAAACTCAATGGTGCTGCTCAAAAACGACGGAAACATTCTGCCGCTTTCGGAAAAAGACGCGGCGGATATTCTGTTCATCGGCGAGTTCGCGAAGGAACCGCGCTTTGAGGGCGGCGGAAGCTCTCACATCAACTGCACAAAAATCACGAGCGCGCTCGATGCGGCAAAAGCACTCGGCCTTAACGTGAAGTACGTTCAGGGATACGATCTCAGGGAAAAGGACGATGAAAAATTATTAAAGGAGGCCGTTACGGCGGCCGGGAAAGCGAAAAAAGCCGTCATCTTCGCGGGTCTTCCCGACGCATACGAGTCCGAAGGATACGACCGCAAAGACATGAAGATGCCTGCAAATCAGAATAAACTCATACAAGCTGTTGCGGAAGTACAGCCGCACACGGTCGTCGTCCTGCACAACGGTTCTCCCGTCGAAATGCCGTGGGTTAATAACGTACAGGGCATTCTCGAAAGCTACCTCGGCGGCGAGGCTGTCGGCACCGCGCAGATAAATCTGCTGTTCGGCAGAACGAATCCGAGCGGAAAACTTGCAGAGACGTTCCCCCTCCGTCTGGAGGATACGCCGTGCTACATCGATTTCCCGGGCAACGGTCATACGGTGGAATACAACGAAGGCGTGTTCATCGGTTACCGCTATTACGACAAAAAACATATGGACGTTCTCTTCCCGTTCGGATTCGGACTGAGCTACACGACGTTCGAGTACAGCGACCTCAGACTGTCCCGGAAAGATATGAATGATTCGGACACGGTCGACGTAACGTTCACCGTAAAGAACACCGGTAAAACGGCGGGAGCCGAAGTTGCGGAACTGTACGTTGCGGACAAGACTGATTCCGCAATACGTCCCGAAAAAGAACTGAAGAATTTCGGCAAAATCTTCCTCGAACCGGGCGAATCGAAAGACATCACGCTTACACTCGACAAGCGCTCGTTCGCGTGGTACAACACCGGCATTCACGACTGGTATGCCGCAACGGGCGACTACGACATTCTCGTCGGAAGTTCCTCGCGCGACATACGGCTTGCCGGAACTGTGCACGTAAGCTCGACGGCGAAATCCTCGTTCAGGGTAAACCGCAACACGGTTATTGAAGAAATCAACAGGAATCCGGTTACCGCAGAAATATGCAAGCCGCTGCTGGAGAAAGTCAGACAGGGATTCGGCGGAGGTGCAACGCAGAGCGAAACAATAAACGATGCGATAAACAACGATATGATGCAGGCCATGCTCGACAACCTTCCGCTCCACGCAGTCAGAAGCTTCGGCGGAATGACGGAGGAGGAACTCGACGAGCTTGTGGACAAGATGAACAAAGCGCTCGCACGATGATTCCGTAACCGCGCGTAAAAAAACAGAACCCGGCCCGCATGTTTTACCTGCGGGCCGGGTTCTGTTCATTTGCGGGGTCCGTATACGCTTTCTTATTTTAACCGTTCAAAAAACGCGTTCATGCCGGGGAACCACAGTTCGACAAGCTTTACGCACGAACCGACAAAAAGCGCCGCAATGATCGTTCCTTCGCGCACGCCGACGAGACCGTGCAGAAAAATCAGACTGAGAACAACGCCGATTGCGACGAGCGTCGAGTCGACGGCGACCTTCACCCGGGGGAATTCCTTACGGGATGCCTTTGAAATTGCAGCGCTGAGACCTTCGCCTGCAAGCATGACGACACCCGCGTGAACTTCAACGTACACGCCGAATCCCACGAGCACCACGCCCGCAAGCGTGTACAGCATGCATACCGCATAGTTTCCGAGCGGGAAAGACGCGTCGATAAACGCATTCGCAACGTCGGTAAAAGCACCGAATATAAACGCGACAGGAAGCTGAAGCAGCTGAACCGGTTCGTACTCTCTGCGCAGAATAATAATCTGCAGCAGGATAAACAGCACGTGCATCGCAATGGTGATTTCGCCCATCGTCCACGGCGTCACGTATTCAAGTACGGCCGGAATGCACGAAACGGGAGACGTGCCGAGGCCACCGCGCCTCGAGAACGCAACGCCGACGGCAATAACGAACAGGCCGGCAAAAAAACAGATGTACCGGATGCAGAGTTTTAAAACGGATGATTTCTTCATAACGGAACAAGTTTACACAGAAACAGACAAAGGTCAACGGGGTGTTCAGAGAACAGCCGATAAAACCGCCGTGATGTAATCAGCGGGTCCTTAGAATCCGAGCGTCCTGATAACGCCGGCCATCTCCTTATACTGCGCTGCGAGTTCGTCCCTCCGCCCGATTTCAAAGCATGCGGGCGTAAATCCCGGAACAGTCGTACATCCGTACAGCGCGTACGAACTGTTTTCCGCAAGACACGCCCCCTGCCACACGCCCGCCGGAATGAGGAACTGACGTGTCTGCCCCGCTTCATAATCCGGCCCCATCACCACCGATGCCGTCGAACCGTCGGGATACAGCAGATACAGGCGGAACGGTTCACCTTCGTAAAAGCTCCAGATTTCATCGACGGTAAGACGGTGAAAGCGGGAAAAGCTGTCGGGGTTCCTGCAGTACAGTCCGTACATCATAGCCCACTCAGGTTCTCCGCCGTCTTTCCTGCCGGCGCGGCCGGCTTCGCTGAAATACGTGTGTTCGGGTTCGGACATCTGCATGTTGTAAAAACGTAAAATCGATTCAGCCTTCGTATTCACGCGCCACCTCCCGTACGTCGATCCACGCGCCGTCACGTTCCGCGCTCCGTCCGATGCTCTCGCAGACAATTGCAACATGCGCCGCGTCGGCGAACGACGCAAGCACGCTGCTCTTCCGGTGCTCAGCGACGCACGCAAGCACTTCGCGGAAGCAGTCGGTGAACGTCGTACTGAATCCGCCGCCGAAATCGTCCTGCGTCACACAGACGCCCTCTCCCTTTCGGCCCGTGCGCACTTCGTACGGCCGGTCGCTGCACCACGAGAAAGACGCTGAATCGTACACGAGCTCTATAGACACGTCGTTGCTCCGTCCCGGCGATATTTCCGACAGCATGATGCTCGCGGCGGCTCCGCCCTGCAGACGCAGCATGAGCGACGCGGCATCCTCGTTCTTAACAATTATTTTTTCGGCAGGCTGCCCTTCCGCATACATGACGCCTCCGCGGAGATAGCGCTCGCGGTGCGGATTAATAAAAACCGCGCATACCTTTTCGACGCGCTCCCCCGTCATGAATTCCAGCAGGTCGACGATGTGCGAGCCGATTTCGGAAACAGCACGGAAACGGCTGTCAGGTCTGCCGGCGTCGCACCGCCACGAAAAAGGCGCAGGCAGTACGTCGTATTCCTGAAAGTAATGACCGCAGGAAAAGAGCAGACTGCCCGCATCAGCTTTTCCGGCCCCGCTGCGGATTTTCCGCACGGCCGGATAAAAACGGTTGTTGAATACGACGGCGGAAACGACATCGTCATGAAGGGCTGCAAGACGTTTCAGTTCCGCCGCCTCCCGAGGCTCGAGCGACAGCGGCTTTTCGCAGACGACGTGCTTTTCCTCTTCCAGACACAGCTTCGCCGCTTCGTAATGCAGCGACGGCGGCGTGCAGATGTGAATGCATTCAGCGTCTCCGATATTCTCCCGCGTGAGTTTCGTCTCATGCCGGGGAATACCACACTCTGCGGCGAACGACGCCGCAGAGCTTTCCGTGCGGCCGACGACAAGTACAATCTCTTCCCCGCATTCGCGGAGCGCCTTTACATGCGTGCGGGCAATCAATCCGGTTCCGATAACGGCAGTTTTCATGCGGACAGTATACAGCATACAGGCAGAAATAATCAGCAGGGCCGTTCGCTCTGAACGGTATTCCGCCATACAGCTTCTTCATTTGCTCTTTTCCATGCAGTACTGTCTGTAGCCGCCCGACAGGTTGTACACATACCGGAATCCGTTGTTAATCAAAATGTTCTGCGCTGCATTGCCGGAAACACCTTTGTTGCAGTATACGACGATCAAATCATCTTTACCCAAATTGCCGAGCCCGGAACGCATCTTTTGCAGAGGGATGTGAAGCGAGCCTTCTATAAATCCTTTATCCCTGTCCTTTTTGCTTCGGACGTCGATGACCGTTATTTTTTCCCCATTCCGTTTCCGCTCTATCAGCTCCCGAGGCGTCATGAGCCTGCGCCCGCGATTTAAAGCATTGTCCAATATCATGCCGGTATAAAGCACGGGGTCTTTGGTTGTCGCAAACGGAGGCGCATAGGCAAGATCAAGATGAAAGAGATCCCCCGCCTTCGCACCGTACGTGATTGCGGTCACAAAAACGTCGATGCGCTTGTCGACTCCTTCGCCGCCCACAATCTGAACGCCCAGCAGCTTTTCGGTTTTATGGTCGGCGACCGCTTTGATTGTCATTTCAGAGGAACCGGGATAGTATTCCGGTACATTCGGCTTAATATTGTGGATAACCTCAATATCATATCCGAGTCTGCGGGCCTCTTTTTCAGTCAACCCCGTCATGGCAACGGAAAGATCGAATATTTTGAAGATGCCTGTCCCCGGCACACCCCTGAATTCAAGGCTGCCCCCAGTGACGACGTCACCGGCGATTCGGCCCATTTTGTTGGCAGTGGAGCCAATCGGGCGGTACAGAGGCCCGCCTGTCACGAGAGAATACACCTGAGCGCAGTCGCCCGCGGCATAAACATCGGGGAGATTGGTCCGCATCCGGTTGTCAACCTCTATGGCTCCCGTCACACCCAGCCTGACACCCATTGCCTTTGCAAGCCCCACTTCCGGTTTGATTCCGGCTGACCATATGAATAAGTCCGCCGGAATCGGGCCCTTCCCTTCAACCGTCACAGTCCGGGCCGTCCCGGCGTCGTGCTGAAAGCCGGTGACTCTGACCGACGTCAGAATGTTGATGCCTTTTCCGAGCATATATTGCTGAAGCCGGGCGGCCATCTCGTCGTCCATCGGCGGCATAATATGACTGCTCAGTTCAAGAATAGTCACGTCCAACTGCCTCTCTTTGAGGGCCGCCGCCATTTCGAGGCCGATATAGCCGCCGCCTATGATAACGGCTTTTTTCGCCTGATGCCCGGCAATATAGGCGTCCGCGTCAACCGCGTTCTGCGGATTTTTGATCGTGAACACGTTCCTGCTTTCGATGCCGTCGAGCGGCGGCTTGAAAGGCTTGGAGCCTGTCGCAAGAATCAGCCTGTCGTACGTATCAGTGAATTCTTCTCCAGTTGCGAGATTTTTCACCGCCATGGTTTTCCTGACAGGATCGACCGCAAGCACCTCGCATCCTGTCTTAATTTCGACGTTATACCGTTCCTTGAACCACAGCGCATCCCTCGGTGTCAGCTTACTGATGTCGGATGTTTCTCCGCCCACGAAGTAAGGCAGACCGCATCCCGAATAAGATATGATGCTGTCCTTCTCGTAGACGGTGATCTGCGCGTCCTCTGTATTTCTTCTGGCTTTCGCCGCAGCCGACGTTCCCGCCGCGACGGAGCCGATGATGGCGATTCTCATTTTGACACCTCGATTTTTTTGAGGAAAATTGCAAAACAGCGGCTATAACAACGCAAGCAGCCTGTCGCCTTTGATTTCAAACGGCTTCCACGGAACGACCGCAAAACTGCCGTTTGAAACTTCACGCACCATGTTAATCCATTGAATTTCGCCTGATGCTTTTGATTTCAGGAAATCACTGTTCGTTTCGGTGAATGACAGGCTTTGATTTACAATCCACCATTTTACAGGAATGCCTGCGCGCATTAAATCTTCCGTCAGCCGTTGCGCTTCAAAGAATGGCGTCGCTTCGGGAAGCGTGACGATGACAACCTCCGTGTAATCAGGATTTTTCAATCTCGGCAGTAATTCCTTTTCCGCCTCTGATACATCTCCGCCTGAATTCTCGATCTGCCGGTTATAGCTTTGAGCGGATTCAAGCAGCAGGAGCGTATGGCCTGTCGGCGCAGTGTCGATTACAACCGTTTCGCCCCGGCTCTTTGCCACGATTTCGGCAAAGGCCCGGAATACGGCGATCTCCTGTGTGCAGGGAGAACGCAGGTCTTCCTCCACATAAGCAAGATCGTCTCCGCTCATCGTCCGCCGGGCTTTTGCCAGCACTTCATCCCTGTATTTTCCGAGTTCAAACTGTTCGTCAATGTGGCTGATGGAAATTCCGGCTCTACCGTTCATCACATAATTCAGATGGTCGGCAGGATCTGTGGTGGCGAGACGTACTTTTCGGCCTTTTCGGTTCAGTCCCAGCGCAATCGCGGCGGCAACCGTGGTCTTGCCGACTCCACCCTTGCCCATCGTAAAGATGACCTTTTTACCGGAGTTGTAAATATCATTTACAACGTCCGCCAATGTGCAGGAACTTATTTTTACCGGACCGTTTCCGCCGCCCGAGCTTCCTGAACAGGAAAGCATACGCCTGACGTTTTCAATACCTGTTATGTTGTAAGCCCGCAGAGGAACCATAGAGACCGGATGTTTCAATAAGTCGGAGGGGATGCCTCTAATCGCGGCCGTCTGTTTCTCAAACAAAGCGGATTCGACCGCGTCGTTTGGATCACAGTTTTCAAGCAACCCGTTGACCACAAGCAGCTGATTACTGATACCGAGTGTTCCGAGTTCTTCTGATGCCCGCTCAGTCTCCAGAATCGGCGCAATCTCCGGCCTTGTGACAAGAACAAGCGCCGTCAGTTTACCATCTGTGAGTGTATAGACAGCCTTTTTATAGATTTCCTTTCTGCTTTCCAGTCCGGAAAGCTGTCCGAGGCAGGATGCCCCGTGCGTACTTTCACTGATAAACCCCGTCCATGCGGATGGAAGCCGGAGCATCCGCATGGTGTGGCCCGTGGGTGCCGTGTCAAACAGGATATGGTCGAACCGCTCCGCCTTGTCTTTGTCTGTCAGGAAAGTCGAAAATTCATTGAACGCCGCAATTTCGAGGGTGCAGGAACCTGAAAGCTGTTCCTCCATGCCGCGGATGACGGAATCGGGGAATTTCCCGCGATACGGCCCGATGACCGACTCGCGGTATTCTGCGGCTGCGGCAAGCGGATCAAGGTTTGCAACAACAAGCCCCGGGACTTCTCTGATTTCCGTCCCTTTATTGTCAAGCGGTATGCCGAAGACATCCTGCAGGTTGGATGCCGGATCGGTGCTGACGAGCAGTACCTTTTTCCCGGTATCCGCAAGAGCTGCAGCTGTGGCGCAGGCAATCGAAGTTTTACCCACGCCGCCCTTGCCGGTAAAGAACATATATTTCGTCATCGATACATTCGCAGGATTATACAGCTCCATATTTTTGTCCCTGACACTTTCAGCAGCAGCCTTTGGGGCCGCAGCAGCATTTGTTCACATTTACTTTGATTGCCGGCTTTATCGTATCAAGAGAAACACCGAACAGACGGAAGAATTCCTCATTGGTGGGATAACTGCCTGATTTTACGATTTCCCCGTCGACCATCGTAACAGGCAGGGCTTCCGCTCCTTTTTCATTCAGTGCGCCGGCGACTGCCTCGCTGTGCATAAATGCCTCAGGCTCGGAAGAAAGACTGTGCCGCATCACTTCAATACCGTTTTTTTTCAGGTTCTCAATCACTGCGGCCACCCTTAACAGCTCCGGATCGACGGATGGCCCGCAGATGCCCGTCGAACAACACATAGCGGGATCAAAAATAACCATTTTACCCATAACAAAACACCTCCTTACTGCTCATATTTAACAAATTCTTTCTTTGATGATTTTTTCAGTACTTATCACAGGTTTCCGTTTTGCAGCCGTTTTTCTGCCGTTCACAGGAACTGTGACAAATACAATTCTTTTTGCTGCTCGTGAGTAATTGCCAAAACTCCGAAATACGCTTCGCAGCAGCTTCATTTAAAGTGTAATGCATCCACGCGCCCTGCCGGTCGGCATTAACAAGGCCGCATTCAGAGAGCATCTTCATATGATAGGACAGCGTCGGCTGCGTAATATTGAGACATTTCAGAATGTCGCAGGCACAGAGCTCTCCGCAGGAAATCATGTCGATAATTTTCAGCCGGGTTTCATCCGACAAGGCTTTAAAAAGCAGCGCAAAATCAGCATATTCAGTTTCCATAAGTTTGTCTCTCTTTACATAGACAGATATAAATGATATTCAAAAACATCTATATGTTATGCATTTTCGAACTTTTTGTCAATGACAATTTTGAAAACCGTTCCCGCCGAAGTATTCTTTATACAGGCATTAGCCGGCCAGTGCCGGATCACCTGATAAAACAACGCCAAACTTCATAATAAAATACAGCCAAACTGCCTAACAGAAATAAGCCAAACTATCTAAAAATATTGAATTTCATAATTACGATGCTGTTGTAAGCTCAGATATATCAAGGGCCGATAATGTTACAAGAAATCCTGAACGAGTTAAACGGTTGATGAAATCTTATGCAGGAATTCAAGGCTCACAGGCAACCACCAAAGTAATAAAAGATGATATGGCTGTTAATGATACGGGTACGTTAACAGAGGATACAATCTATTCGTTTTGAATGCGTTCAAAAAAATTTTTGTAGTTGAAGAGATGCCCGCATGGAATCCGAATTTCAGGTCAAAGACCGCAGTCAGAACTTCAGATACAAGATATTTCATTGACCCTTCGATTGGAACAGCAGCCCTTGGTTTGAGACAGAATGATTTGATCAATGATTTAAACACACTTGGACTCTTTTTTGAAACAATGTGCGTGCGGGATCTTCGCGTATTTGCCGACAGTCTTGGGGAAGTGTTTATCATTACAGAGATAAGAAAAAACTTAATGGAAAAACAGACACAACAAAAATGAAAAACCCTTCATTTCTTATGGTTCTGACGGGAACAGGGAAGTATGCTTACAGAAGACCCGACGGCGTCTATGTTGTTCCTGTCGGTTGTATGAAGAATTGATTCAGGGACACACTGATTACTGTATAAAGCGTTAGTCAACGGCTCCTGAATATTCTAAAACAATTCGAGCTGCTGCGTCTCCTGTCCGCGCCGTTTCGTCTCCGGCATACAGCGCTGCACCGAACCGGGAAGTTTGTCGAGAAATTCCGAAAGCGGTTCGGATGCCGTCAAAACAAGTTCTTCCTTTGCACGCGTCATGCCCACAAAAAACAGCCGCCTTTCCTCTTCAATATCGACCGGAGAATCTTTCCGTTCCATAGGAAGCTCGCCTGCGCTTATGCCGGCAAGAAACACCACCGGAAATTCAAGTCCCTTCGAGCCGTGAAGCGTCATGAGCTGCACGGCACCCGATGCGTAATTTTTTCCCGACGCGCGGCACAAATCAGCCTCTTCACCGAGCGTGAGCGCGTCGAGCAGACCGGACATCGTCGGATGAAAAGCCGAAAGGCCGAGCAGATGCTCCACCGCAGCGTTTCTGCCGTGTTCTTCCGCCCACTCTCCGAGAAGTACTTCAGGCTTCTCCGTCTGTACGGCGGGAAGGTATTTTTCGACAGCGGCGGAGAACTCCGGCGGGCAGCCGGCATCGTGAAGCGGACCGCTCAGCCCGGCCGGAGCTGCGGCGCTCACGCACGCGGACACTGCACGTGCAGTACGTTCCGCAGTGCAGTTCCAGACGAGCCGAAGCGAAACGGCAAGCGCGACAGTGTCCTGCGGATTCAGGAGAAACCGGAAGAACAAAAGCGCGCCCTGAACAGCAGGATCGTCAAGTTCGTCGCCGCGGCCCGACACGACGTACGGTATGCTGTCGTGCTGCAGACAGTACTCGACTTTTTCGAGCTGATGGTGCGTGCGGCAGAGCACGGCAATATCCGAGAACGGGCGCTTCTCCCGTTCGTCCGAAACGTATTTCTGAGCCTCGAGCATGCCGAGACCGCCCGTCATGCGTGCAATCTCCCGGGCAATCCATATTCCCTCTGAAAGCGCAGTGCCGGCCGTGAGCAGCCGCACCGGCGTCCCCGACGGACGCGTCGCTGCAAGCTCCCGTTTTCCGCCAGGATTACGGGAAATAACGGGAAGCGCACACGAAATGATTTCAGGCGCCGACCGGTAGTTTTTCCGCAGCGTAATTATGCGGAGCGCCGGAAAATCAGTCTGCAGGTCGGAAAAACACGACGCGCTCGCGCCGCGGAAACCGTAGACAGACTGATCGGGATCGCCTATGACGAAAAGATTCTTTCCGCCGCCGCTCCAGTGACGAACGAGCCTGCGCTGCACCGGATTGATATCCTGGAATTCGTCTACGAGCAGATACGTAAACATTTTTTTATCCTTCACGTCGAGTTCAAGCGCGTCGAGCAGAAGGTCGTCCAGATCGCGGAATCCGAGCTTTTTCAGCTCCTCACAATATTTTTCATATGCTGACTCATCGATCCCTGCTTCCTGAACCGCCGTACCGTTCTTGATGTTTGAAACTGCCCGCAGCGCTTCCCGGGAAGATTTTTTGATTCTCAGCTCCGCAGAAATATCCTGCATGAGAAAAAGCGCTTCGTTTTCGGTAATAAGAGGACGCTTATCCAGAAGACGCAGACAGACGGCGTGGAACGTTCCGACCGTCAGTCCGCGCACAGCCTGCGCGCCGAGCCGCGTTTCGAGCCGCACGCGCATTTCGGCTGCGGCTTTGTTTGTGAACGTCACGGCAGTGATTTCCGCCGGATTCACGCCGAGTGTTTCTATAAGGTACGCAATACGCGCGACAAGCGTTTTCGTTTTTCCCGTGCCTGGCCCCGCGATGACTGCAACTGTATTTTCCGCCGCATTAACCGCATCGAACTGCTCGTCGTTGAGTCCGTCGGCGCGGCTGACTCCTCCTGTTCCGCCGGCGCCGTCGGAAGATTCCGTTTTCCGCTCCGGCTGACGTTTTCCGGCTGAAGCGGATTTTGCGATCTTTTCCGCAGCTTCGGACGGAGCGCGTTTCCCTGCACACTTTTCCGGCATGCCGAACAGCAGCGACTGGCCGGAAAAAACATCGCGCTCGGCGTCGTCGAAAAGGCGTATTTCGCCGTACTTACCGTCGTATCCGGCAACGCGCTCAACTCTGCGTTCACGGAGGCGTCTGATTCCCTCTGCAATACAGGCCCCCGAGGCGCAGGAAATGTCCTCCACTGGCATTTCCCTGAGAATCGTAAACTCGGGACCGAGCTCTTTGAGCATGGCGGCGTACAGTTCCTGCGTTTTTTTACTCTCCGCGGAATTCCCCGTCGAACTTGCAATGACCTCGGGCAGCGGAATCAGGCTCTCGAACGGCTTCGCATCGCGCCGCCTGTATCCGTCGGGACGGTCCGCCAGCTCCAGCACGCGGTGCAGAACGCCTATCGTGATTTTTTTTCCGCACACCGGACATTTCCCGTCGAGTTTCACCGTTTCCTCAGGAGTCAAACTCGTAAGGCAGTCACGGTGTCCGTCGAGGTGATATTTCCCCTCTTCGGGGAAAAACTCGATCGTTCCGCCGAATCCTTCTCCCGTTTCAACCGCGTGCTTTAATTCCGTATACGACAGCCCCGTGTCGATCAGATTGGCTTCGCGGCCGAGTTTGGACGGAGAATGCGCGTCTGAATTCGACACAAGCGTAAACCGGTCGAGCGCGGAAACGCGCCAGTTCATCGGAGGATCGGATGAGAGCCCCGTTTCAACGGCGTGAATTTCGCCGGTTAAATCCTCAAAGCATTCCTCTATGGTGTCGAAACCCGAAAACGCGCCGAACAGCGCAAAGTGCGGCGTCCAGATGTGCGCCGGAATAAACACCGCCTGAGGAGACGTTTCCAGCACAATTTCGAGCAGGTCGCGGCAGTCAAGGCCCAGAATCGGTCTGCCGTCGGAATGGATGTTGCCGATCGCCTCAAGTTTCGCCGCAATCCGGTCGGCATCGTCGAGCCCCGGCAGCAGAATCAGGTTGTGTATTTTCCGCGTTTTACCGTTTTTCTTGTAAATGGAGCTGATTTCGCCCGTCACGACGAAGCGCGGCGCACAATCGGTTCCCGCAGTTTCCGCCGGAAGCTGCAGGCCGTCTTTGAGCGTGTAAAATCCTTCCTCCGCGGGTACGAGCGAATCCCTCAGTTCCTTCCGCCACACGGGATGCGTAAAGTCGCCCGTCCCCACGAGGCCGATACCTTTTTTACGCGCCCACAAATCAAGGTGCTGTACGTCCCCGTCGGGACTTGTCGCACGCGAATATTTCGAATGAATATGCAAATCAGCAATATACATGATACGACAAGTATACCGCTGTTCCGTCCGTCCCGCCATAGAGTAATTCTGTAACCCGCATATGCGTATATTTGTTAAATTGCAAATAGATTGCAAAAATGATATAGTGATAAGGGACTGCGGTTGTTTTTACGTAAAATTTTCGGAACAGCCTCAGCCCGGAGGACTTTTATGATTTGCTTCACAGCAGGAACGACCGGAAAACGGAAGACGATGCGGACTGTCAGAAGCGTGCTGCTTGCAGCTCTGATGTTTACCGGAATTCCTGCGGCTCTTCACGCCCATCCGCACGTATTCATAAAGAACAGCGTACAGTTCGTATGGAACGACGCCGGAGACCTGCAGGGCGCGTACTTAACGTGGGATTTCGACCGCTTTTTCAGCGCGGATATAATCAACTGGCTCGACGCGGACCACGACGGAAAGTTCAGCGACGCGGAGAGCGAAGAGGTATACAACCACGCGTTCATCAATCTGCGCCATTATTATTATTACACGTTCATCAGGCAGGGAACGAAACGGACAAATCCGCCGGCCGTAACGAAATTCAGGGCGGTTCAGAAAGACGGAATCATGACGTACCGGTTTTACATAGACCTTTCAAAGTATTCAGGGCGCGACCTGTACCTTGCCGTGTACGACTATACGTATTTCTGCGACGTGGAATATCCCGACAACTGCGTCACGTTTTCCTGCCCCGCCGGCGTAACTCCTTCCTGCAAAATCGTCGAGAACAAACAGTATCCCGTCTATTATGATCCGCTCAGCCCTGCAACAGATACGAGAATCTATTACAAATGGGCGCCCGGGCTTCAGACATATTATCCGATGGAGATTCATTTAACATGGTAAAAAAAACACGCATTCTGATTTGTGCCGCAGCCGCCATTCTGTGCATTTCACCGCTCGCAGCAAATCCGCTGCTCAGCCCGCAGCAGGAAACCTCGCCGTCGAATCAGCAGGAACAGCAGACAGCGTCATCCGCAGACGGCAGTGAAAAAAAGCAGGACGAACTGCTCTCCGTGAGACCCGGAACGCAGAACAGGCATATTACGGGATTTCAGGCAAAACTTCAGGAAAAGCTCGGGAACCTCCTGTACGGATTCAGACACGGAACGGCCGGTCCCGGAGCGGTAATTCTTGTGCTTTTCGTCGCCTTTCTGTACGGCATGCTGCATGCACTCGGACCGGGACACCGCAAGACAGTCGTCTTTTCGCTGTACATAGTCAGGCGCGCTCCGTGGTGGGAACCGGCGCTTACGTCGTTCATACTCGCGCTTCTCCACGGCGTGTCCGCGATCGTTTTTATGGTAATAGTTAACGGAATCGCGGGTTCCGTGGCCGTGGCCGCCGACCAGACGGCGGTTGCGGCGGAAGGATATTCGTTTCTGGTAATAATACTCGTCACACTTTTTTTCATAATCAAAGAATCGGTAGAATTCTTCAGAAGCGGACATCATCACTGCGGCTGCGGCGGAGACGGGAAAAGCGGCGCCGCACGTATCATACCGTTTCTCTTTTCAGGGCTGTATCCGTGTCCGGGGGCCATCCTCATCCTCGCGTTCTGCTATTCTCTCGGCATAAAGGCGTTCGGAAATCTCTGCATTCTTTCCATGTCGCTCGGAATGATTATTCCCGTTACGGCCGCAGCGTATCTGGCATGGGGCGGCAGAGAAAAACTGTTCAAATCGCTCAGCGGCAACGAAGAAGCCGCCGAAAAAGTTTCATTCGGAGTCGAGATGGGCGGCTACCTGTTCCTCTTCGCTGTATCTCTGTACATAGCATGGCCGTTTCTGTACAGCCTGATTACGCGCTGATACAGCGAGCGCTGTGCCAACGTGCGCTGACACAGCGGATGCCGATGCGGCAGGCGCCGTATCAGCAGCATTGACCATACAGGCGGATGTGCATACAATATAAAAAACAAAACAGCAGGCACATCGTGAATCAGATAACAGTATACACGTACCGCGAATTCGACGAAGGGCGGTACTTCGAACAGTTTGAAAAAGAACATGACGTACGGATTGTAAAATGTTACGGTAATCCGGACGGAGAAAATCTTGAACTTGCGCGCGGCAGCACGTGCGTCAACATCATAACGACGAAAATCACCGAAGAAATAATACGGAAGTTTGCGGATATGGGAGTCAGATATATCGCGACCCGCACAATCGGATACGACCATATAGACATGAAAGCAGCGGCAGCATACGGTATTACGGTTGCAAACGCGCCGTACGGACCGGAAGGCGTCGCAGATTACACCGTCATGCTCATGCTTATGGCGCTCAGAAACATGAAGCGCATCATGCAGCGGACGGAACTCCAGGACTATACCCTGAACGGCCTCATGGGAAAGGAACTCCACGACCTTACCGTCGGCGTCGTCGGAACGGGACGGATAGGAACGCGCGTCGTACAGAATCTGAGCGGATTCGGCTGCCGCATTCTCGCGTACGATCTGCATGAAAACGCGGAAGTACGCAGATACGCCGAATATACCGATGCGGATACACTGCTGCACAACGCCGACCTCGTGACGTTTCATACGCCGCTCACCGACGACAATTATCATCTTATTAATAAAGAAACGCTCGGCAGGATGAAAGACGGCGTCATACTCGTAAACACCGCACGCGGCCCGCTCATCGAAACGGAAGCGCTCATTTCAGGACTGGAGTCGGGAAAAATCGGTGCGGCGGCAATCGACGTCGTCGAGCACGAAGCGGGATTGTACTACAACGACCTCAAATCAACGGTGCTCACCAACAGGGAACTCACGGTCCTCCGCGGATTCCCCAACGTAACGGTGAGCCACCATATGGCCTTCTACACGCAGAACGCAATCCGCACGATGGTGCTCGATTCTATGGAAGGCTGTCTGCAGTTCATGCAGACGGGAACGAGCAGATGGAGTGTGGGGAAATAAGCTATCCCCTAGATGCGGAACCGGTCGACCTGTGCGCCGATCCGCACAATCGTTTCCCCCGTATGTTTCGATATGCGGTTCAGCCCGTTGCCCGTTTCGCTGATTTTCCGCACGCCCGTTTCCATTTCACTGACTTTTTCCTTCATCGACACGGTCGCATCCTGCAGACGCTTCACTTCGTCGAGAATAGCTTTCTGCCCCGTACTCATTTCCGCCGATGCTGTGCGCACTTCGACAGTGCTGTCGTTCATCGTGCTGAGCGCTTCGCCTATCTGCATTGAACCGGACAGCTGCTCTTTCATCGCGTTCTTTATCTGCATGACGAGAGAATTCGTTTCATTGATATTCGCAGACACGGCACCGAACGCGTTCGTACTGTCTCCCGATGCGGTTACGACAGTCACTATGGATTCCTGTATTTTCTTGAGTTGTTCCCCGATAGTCTTCGACTGAACCGACGATGTTTCCGAAAGTTTTCTGATTTCGTCCGCGACGACGCTGAATCCTTTACCGGCTTCTCCCGCGTGGGCCGCTTCGATTGCGGCGTTCATGGCAAGCAGACTCGTCTGTTCGGCGATGCCTGCGATTGCGGTGTTCGCCTCTTCAAGCATATCGGACTGACCGGAAATCTGCTTTATCTGTTCGCTCACCCGTTCCTGCTTTGTCATGCCGTCTTTCGAACGCGCTTCGAGAGCAGTGAACGACTGAGCCATCTGCTCGACGGATTTATTAACGCCGCCGATGTTTCCTATCATCTCTTCCACGGCGGAGGACGCCTCGGTAATGCCGCCCGCCTGATTTTCTATCATCTTCTCGAGCGACACGATGTTCTGCGAAATTTCGGTTACCGCGCCGGCCGTTTCCTCGACGCTCGCCGACTGATTCGTTATTTCCTGTCTGACTCCGTCTATGTCCGCCTGTATCTGCAGTATGGCGCTCGACGTGTCTTCAATACTTGCTCTGAGCATGTCGCCGTCGGAGGAAAGCTCGTCTTTCGATTTTTTCAGGTCCGCCATAATACCCTGCAGTTTTTCGACAAACATATTGAATCCGTTAACAACGGAGCCGATTTCGTTATTAACGGTACGGTCAAGACGGCGCGTAAGGTCCGCGCTGCCGGAAGCTATATCCTGAACCGACTTCTCCACGTTCCTCAGCGGTTTAATAATTCTTCCGACAGTCAGCGCGGTAATAAGGATGAGTGCAACGATGCACACCAAAAAGAGTACCGCCATCGTTCTCCCGAGCCTGTCCGCCGTCGCTTTTATCTCCGCTTCCGGCAGGACGGCAGCGACAGCCCACGACGTATTCTGCACCGGACCGAAGAAAGTATACGAACCGTCCGCAAGGCGTCCCGTTCCCGCTTCCCTGTTCATCATCAGTTTTATTGCGGCCCGTTCTCCCGGATCAGTGCTGGCATTCATATCTTTCATAATATTTTTTTCATCAGGATGAGCAATGCAGACACCGTTCCCGTTGAACAGTTCCAGATATCCGTGCGTGCCGACTTTTATGGACCCGATAAATTTCTGCAGTCTTTCAAACGATACGACTCCGCCGAAGAATCCGACTTTTCTATTGTTTCTGTCATACGCAGTAACGCAGATCGTATAAAGGAACGAATTATCAGCAGAAGACTGAAGCGGATTGCTTATATAAAAATCAATTTTATTCTGAAGCATGACTTTCACAAAATTCAGGTTGGGCGAATTCGTTTCTCCGCCCGATTCATTCCGCAGAATTCCGCCAAGGTCGCAGAAAAAAATCTCGTTGAAATCGGCAGGCCTGCGGTTCCTGTTGTTCCGAAGCCAGTCGACGGCTCCGTCGATATCGCCGGCGGCTATGAAATCGGATTTCGTATACATATAAAGTTCACGGATAAGCTGCTGATTCCATGAGTCAATCGTATCCGCATAGATAGGCACGGTGCCCGAAATGGTGCCGGTAAGACTCCGCTCGGATCCTTTCGCAACAAGATAATACGATACAACCCCGAGAGCAGCAAACAGCACCGCAATGACAAACCCGAGGCGTATCGAAAACTGTACGATAATACTTGTCCTCTTCTGTTCCGATGTTTTTCCGCTCATACAATACCATCCCTACTAAATGTGATTTTGTTACGGCTCCCCCAACGGGAAACCTCTTTTTTTTTAAATAAATACGATATATGGAATCACTGATTACATCATCAGGATTCAATCAGCGAGTCCTGCGCATACACAGTATTATGCATTCCAAATTATGTTGCAAGCTGAATGAATAAATTTAATATGAATTTTCTGTTCAAAGTTCATTTCGGATTTTTGATTGAACACGCCTGCTCATGATGATATGCTCAGATATCTTTAAGCAGAGACAAAAGATTCAAGGAAGCAAAACATGATCCATTACGAAGTCGCGGCAGCAGTCATTATCCGTTCAACGGCAGACGGTGCCGCAGAAATATTCTGCGCGCAGCGCCCCGGACCGAAAGCCGGAAAAAAACAGAACGAAACTGATTACAAATGGGAATTTCCCGGCGGTAAAATCGAATCCGGCGAAACGCGGCAGCAGGCGCTTGTGCGTGAAATCCGAGAGGAATTCGACACGGAAATTGCGGTCGGAAATTACATCACGACTGTCGAACACGAATACGAAACGTTCAGCATCACGATGCATGCGTTTTACTGCACTGTCATAAACGGCAGTCTGTCGCTCAGGGAACACCTTGATTCAAAGTGGCTGCTGCGGACTGAACTGGAACAGCAGGACTGGGCGGCGGCCGACGTTCCGGTTATGAAGCGCGTTGCAGAAGAATAACCTCAGCACCGGCTTTCTTCGCGTTCCATCCCGGAAAGAATTGTCCGGGCAAGCCCCGCGGCCGTCTGCAGATTTTTCCTCCAGTCGTCCGTTTCCGTATACCAGAGCTCCGTCACATACCGCCTGATATGCATATCCCAGCACTTTTTCAGAAGGCGCCTGAAATCAACATGGCCTTCCCCGAACGGTACTTCCCTGTATTTTCCGGGAGCCGTTTCCTTGATATGGACTGCGACAATATGACCTGCTCCCGCCTCAAGGTCATCGGCGGCATCAGTACCGTAAAGCAGTGAAGAATTTGTTATGTTTCCGAGATCGGGATAAATAGTAAGATACGGAGACGACACATAGTCGACGAATGTTCTGGCTTTTGCAACCGTATCCATAAAAGGCGTTTCCATCGTTTCAAAACCGAGTACGACGCCTGATTCGGCCGCAATGTCGACGCATTTACTGAGATTCCGCCTGAACCGCCCGACGGTTTCCTCCGTCGATTTTTCATAATAAACGTCGTACCCCGCAAGCATTATTATTCTGATTCCGAGGTCAGAGGCAAAGCGTATTGATTTTTTCATGATATCCATGCCCTTCTGTTCGACCGACGGATCACTGCTGCCGAGAGGATATTTCCGGTGCCCGCTCAGACACATCGAACGCACGGGAATTCCTGCGACCTGCATCGTATTTATTAAAAACATTTTCTCCGCATCGGACATATCGAGACGTGCGATTTTTCCGTCCGTTTCGTCGATGCTTATTTCCACAAAATCATAGCCGAATCCTTTCGCGGTCGACAGTTTTTCGGCCCACGACATCGACGGCGGAACTGCCTTTTCATACATCCCCAGCTCGTATTTTTTTTCCTGCATAATCACAGCTCCGCTATTTTCCTTTTTATTTTCAGTATGTGTATCGCGCTCATGCTGAACTCGCGCAATCCGGTCTGAAGCAGTCGTTCCGTAAAAGCGGGATTCCCGGCCATCTCTCCGCAGACATCGACGGGGATACCGGCCTCTTCTGCGCATTCTATGACGTGCTTAATAAGAGCCAGCACAGCAGGATGGGCTTCGTCGTATAAGTCGGCAATCGTTTCGTTTCCCCGGTCTACAGCCAGCGTATACTGCGTCAGATCGTTCGTTCCGATGCTGAAAAAATCAGCCTCGCGGGCAAGATCCGCCGCGGTGACCGCAGCGGCAGGCGTCTCTATCATCACGCCGAGCGGAACATTTTCCGAAACTGTAACACCGGCCCGTCTGCATTCAAGGACCACATTTTTTATTAATTTTTTTGTCTGCCTGATTTCCTCCGCTGAAATAATCATGGGAAGCATTATTCTTGCATTCCCGTACGCGGCAGCACGGAGAACGGCCCGCAGCTGGGTACGGAAGACATCCTCATGTCTGAGACAATAACGGATAGCGCGGAGTCCGAGAAACGGATTCGATTCGCAGGGAATGTGCAGCGCCGCAATATTTTTGTCCCCACCCGCATCGAGGGTACGAAATACGACGGGTTTGCCGTCCATCTTTTCCAGAACGCGTCTGTATACTTCGAACTGCCCGTTTTCCGAAGGCAGTACCGTTCCCCCTTTTTTCATAAACATGAACTCCGTTCTGAACAATCCTATTCCGTCCGCGTTGTTCGCGAGCACTTCCGGCAAATCCTCCTCTGAACCGATATTGGCATATAACGCAACGGGAGTTCCGTCTTTTGCACAGATTTTTCTGTCGAGATATACGCGGCAGGCTTCATTTTCAGTTTTTGTTTTCTCGATTCTGGCCGTATATGAATTCACAATTTCCGCGGAAGGCTCTATGAATACGACGCCGTCACCGCCGTCCACAACCGACCGGACACCGTTTTTTACCCGTATGCAGATGTCTTCAATTCCCGAAATCATCGGAATGCCGAGGGAACGTGACAGAATTGCCGCATGGGAAGTCCTGCTTCCGCTTTCGACAAGTATGCCGAGCAGCAGCGATTTATCCATCGTTTCCATATCGGCAGGGCCGATCTCTTTTGCCGCAAGAACGAACGGCTTCTGCTCCGTACCGAGTCCGCAGGCGGTATCCGATGCTGCCGTCTTTATCATACGGAATATCTGTCTGAAATCCTCCGCACGGGCCTGAAGATACGGATCGTTTATAGCGAGCATATCTTCCACATACTGCTTTGAAACTTCACACACTGCCGTATCAAAACCGACGAGCTCGTTTTCGATGCAGGCCGTCAGGTCTTTTTCCAATTCCGTATCAGTCACAATTTCAAGGTAGCCCTCAAAAATCGCGTACGATTCCTTCGTGCCGGAATCGACGGAATGTGCAATCAGTCCTTTGACTGTACGCTGTGTACACGCGAGCGCCTGATGCACTTTTTCCTTTTCAAAAGCGACACGCCCGCGTGTGACTGCATTGCGAGGGCATTCGAGAATTTCGGTTCTGTACACATATACCGGTCCGACGGCAAATCCGGCAGAAACAGGTCTGCCCTGAATAGTCTCCATAAAACACGCACCTCTACTCTGTCAGATTCCGTATAAAATCAGTCAGAGCGGAAACTGCATCGGTTTCGTCGCAGCCTGCGGCCTCTATCGTAATCAGGTCTCCCTGCGAAATTCCTATTTTGAGAACTTTAATAATACTCTTGGCATTTGCCTCTCTGTCCTGTTTCTTCAGAACGACATCCGACTGGAATTTCTGCGCGAGCTGCACGAACTGCGTGCCCGGTCTCGTATGCAGTCCTGTAGCGTTAGTAACCGTAACCGTCGCATTCACCATAATCATTCCTCCTGTTCGTTCATCGCCGCTACCTGTGCGAAAATATTTTTCAGATCGTCTTCCGATGCGGCTTTCCGCAGCTCGTCGACGATATCTCCGTTTTCAAGAAGCGTCATGGCGTCGATGATGACGCTGTTGTTCAAATCATTCTTGTCCTTTGCACAGATGCAAAGAACAATGTCGACAGGATCGTTGTCGGGGTTTCCGAATTCAACAGGCTCTTTCAACGTCACCAGAGAAAATCCTGTTTTCAACGCCCCCGATTCAGGGCGGGCATGCGGCATGGCGATTCCGGGCGCAATGACATAATACGGCCCGTGCTCCTTCTTTATATCAAGGACAGCCTGATAGTACCGTTCCTCCGCTGCGCCGGCTTTTACCAGCAGGTCGACACCGGCCTTTATCGCTTCCCCGCATGTTCCGGCGTCGACGCCGAGTGCCCACGCGTGATTGTTCATCACAAAATCTTCAAGAATCATAATTCCTCCCGTCAGAGATTTTCCCCGGAGGCACACTGATTACGTCATCGCGATTTTATCAGCGCGTCTCCGGTTTCCGCAGATATCCGGAAATCAATTCCGCAAACCCGCTGTCGTTGTTGGTCCTCTCCGTAACAAAAGCTGCAGCTGTCCGGGCGTCTTCCGTTCCGTTCGCCATACACACCGACATGCCCGCACGCTGCATCATGCTTACGTCGTTCGTGTTGTCACCGAACACGCATACATCCTTCATATCTATGCCGAGAAAAGAGGCAAGATACGCGATGCCCGCACCCTTCGATACGCCTTCCGGCATTACATCAAGAACGCCCGACATGGAAGGTGTACACACAATACCGCTCATGCCGGACAGAAAGCCGGACATTTTTCCTAAATCATTCCCGTGCAGTTCCGTAATCAGTACCTTGCAGATTTTTTCACGCGGAATACTGTCCTCCCGGGTAATACATTTCAAAACCGCAGGAGCGCAGTTCTCCCGCTCCGCATACCGATTGTAGTCCCTGAAAACTCGTATTCTTCTGCTGTTCGCAGAGTAATATATCGTATCTGTTGTGTACGCCAGATAGTCGAATCCGCACGACAGACTGTATTCCGTCAATGCGGCGGAAATTCCGGCCGGAAATGTTCGTGAAAGCAGCACGGTTTTCTTTACGGGGTCATACACAAGTCCTCCGTTGCATCCTATAACGGGTATGCGTATATCAGCCTGCTTTACGAACGCTCCAATCATGCTAACCGGCCGGCCGGTGCAGAAACTGAATAATATATTATTATCAGCAAGATTCCGGACTGCATTCAGGTTTTCAGCGGTAATTATTTTTCCGTCATTTAAAAACGTTCCGTCCAGATCGGTGACAACGAGTCTGATCCGTAAATAATTATTTTCCAGTTTCATCATACCGGCGGTTCCGCTCTCTTCAGACAGTGACTTTCTTTTCAAGTTCCGCAACACCGGCCTGCAGGAGTTTCTCCTTGAGCTCCTTCTCGTCGAGAAGATTCTTCAGGGTCACGACGGCCGTTCCCCTTTCCTCCGCGCTTTTGAACGTATCCCTGAGCGACTCCGAACAGACAATAACGTGATACTGCGATGCGGTGCTCTTTGCTTCGCCTGCATTTGTGTTTTTCACGTCCGCCGCAATACCGAGCTCTTTGAGAACTTTCTGCAGCTTCAATTTTATCATCATCGACGATCCCATACCGCTTCCGCAGGCAGCGACAACTTTTAACATACACGCCTCCATATTCTATTCGGTCTTTTTTACCGCAGCATAATTTTCGACAACTTTAAAATAGTCGCCTCTCCGGTATCTGCCGAAATAATATTCCAGCTGCGGGATGACAAGAAGGAATACAATACATATTCCGACGCCTGTGTATTTGAAATTGTTCATGAGTACCCCGAACACAGGCCATACCGTATCCCAATCGAAATTGCCGTGCCATCCGCCGAATTGCGCGAGTTTGAAATAATATGCGGCGAACGCACCGCCGAGCACCTGGATAATACCGGAACAGAACGTAACTATAACGGCAGCCTTGATGCCGCCTTTTCTGTTCGCAAATACCGCGAACGTAGCGTTGTCAAAGAAGACAGGCACGAATCCCGTTATAACAAATACCGGACTTCTGAAAACGATAAGACCGATAATCGCAAGGAAC
Organism: Treponema sp. UBA4873; assembly: GCA_002399405.1. Lineage (GTDB taxonomy): Bacteria > Spirochaetota > Spirochaetia > Treponematales > Treponemataceae > Treponema_D. The sequence continues at coordinate 102,607 of DHDP01000020.1, forward strand.
TGTCCGAATGCACCGAACAGAAATCCGATCGTAACGGCATTCGGATGACCGAAACCGTACGTTGCGGCGCAGTCGACGGCGGGCATCGAGCCCGGCAGCAGCTTGGCCGAAATACCCTGGAACGATTCAGTGAGTTCGGAAACGAACAGACGGACGCCGAGCTGAAGTATCTGCAGATAGACCGCAAAGTTGAACGACTTTTCGACGATATAGAAACCGAAGTTCTGCGTCGCAGAAAAAGACGAATCCATTTTATGCATCGTTCCCGAACCGAGAATAACCATGATGGCACCGAAAAACAGCGACATCAGAATAGCAGTTGCGACTATATTTTCGTTGAATATGGAAAGGAATCCGGGAAGCTTCAAATCCTCAAGTTTTTTACTGCCTTTGCTGCTGATACGGCCGGCAAGTTTGTCGACAGCCCAGATGCCGAACATCTGCTGGTGTCCTACTGCAAAGCCGCCGCCGTCAGTCAGTTCCTGCGTCGCGCCGACAGTCATGTTCGACGAGACGGCCCAGTACGTACCGAGCAGCAGGCCGAGCATAACAACTACGCCGGGATCGTTGAGGCCGGGAAAACAGAGCAGCACCATCCACAACGCCGTCGACGACTGCTGCACCATGATATGCCCGGTAATAAATACAGTCCGCACTTTCGACAGTTTGCGGCAGAAAACAAGCAGCAGGTTCCACAGGAAGGAAATAAGGAGAACCTGCATCATCATAGTGAACGAACGCCCGATGCTTTCGACAGCGGCCTGCGCGGCCGCCTGTCCGAAATACGGATCGATAACGGCGGCGTTCAGACTGAACCGCTGATTCAGCCCCGCAAGAATCGGACGAAAGTTACCGACGAGACCGCCCGAAGCGACGTTCAGAATCATATATCCGACCGTCGCTTTTATGAATCCGGCGAGAGCGTCATATACCGGTTTTTTCAGCAGCAGATACCCGATAAATACAATAAACCCGACGAAAAATGCAGGTTTCGTTAAAACATTGTTCTGGAAAAATGCCCAGATACTCATCACAACTTCCATGTTCTTCCTCCTGATTAACGGCCGGTTTCAATCGCGCACCGTATACATCGCTACTTCATCAATTTCCCTGTTTGCAGAAATAATAATATCCCTGCCGTTGTGCATATAATGAAAAACATTCGCGGGACCGCAGTCCGTATCGAGAATCGCATGCTCATACGAATGCGTAAGAGGATTATATGAAAAAACCAGAAGTTCCTTTTTCCCCTTACGATATCCGACAACAACGCCAGGTCTGCCGCACAATTGTCCGCCGTAAATTGCATGCAGGAATTCCATTTTTTCCGGGCACGTATATACGGGTGAAAACGTTCCGCCCGATTCCTTGAGAATCAGAAACGTATCTCCGTGGAACGGCGACAAAACGGCAAGCTCTTCAGTTCCGTCGCCGTCCAAATCGAGCAGCAGCGCATCGGAAGCAGGAATATCGGACAGCTGTGTTATTGCCCACTCCGATCCTGAATATTCCGGCGGATACATTCTGAATATTCCGGCAGCGGAAGAAACAACCGCATACTCCGTTCCGGCTTTATCAGTACAGCGGTAATAGCCGTGATTTTTCGGCATATCGTCCTTAATAATCGGTAATGCAAGCTGATTATCCGCGTCAAAACCGCTCAGATCAACGGGAAGTTCAGCAGCGTATACTTTTCCGGGGCTGCGCCAGTCGTCTTTATACTCATGCGCGCTCTTTATTGTACAGGCAATCAAATACCGTCTCCCATTCCGTTCAAGAATGTCGAACCGGTGCACAAACGGCAGCTGCACAAGCGTCCGCCGCTCCCAGTTCCCCCTGCCATTCGGCGTCACGATTACGATGCCAGCAGAAGCTCCGTCGTTCGGCGAATAAAAGCGGTGAGTGGCAAGAAACTGCCCGTCCGTCCCCGGAACCTGAACCATGGACATGACACCGCCCGGCCCGTTCCACACGGTACCCTCTTCATTGCCGTCCGTATCGAACAAGATGCAGCGGTCAACTTTTTCGGCGGCGACGAGAAAATGCTCACGGTCGTTATATTTCAGCGGAGTTATCGAATAACATTTTTCAAGATTCGCCAGGACCTTCTTTTCGACTTTCATACACGGCTCCGGCCTACAGCAGCGCGCGGAACGGAACGTTCGGTTCGTCGGTAAAACAGTCTTCAAAACCCCTGCGGTAATGGAACTGAGTCTTGTCCCTGTCGGAAGGCCACACGTATTTCCCGCCGACATCCCAGATGAACGGATGGAACGCGTACTGCAGGACATCCTTTTTGTAATTGTATGCCGCCATGATTTCCTGGGGATCGGCCTTGAAATTCGTCCACACATCATAATGAATCGGGATGACGACTTTACAGCGCAGCGCTTCCGCCATCCGCAGAATATCGACAGACGTCATCTTGTCCTGATTGCCTACGGGATTTTCACCGTACGAACCGAACGCAATGTCTATGTCGTAGTCCTTGCCGTGCTTCGCAAAATACGTACAGTAATGGGAATCGCCGGAATGATACACCGTGCCCGCCGGAGTCTTAATAATATAGTTCACAGCCTTTTCATCCATATCAGAGGGGCAGATGCCGCGTATGTCTTTTTCCGCGGTAACAAGACATGTTCGGTCGAACGAATCGACGACACAGATTTCGACGTCCTTTATTTTTACGACATCGCCAGGTTTTACCGTCCGGCAGCGGCTTTCAGGCACGCCGTATGACAGCCATTTTTCCACGCTTTTTTTAGGACCGATAAAAGGGATATCGCCGGAGCAGTTCTGCAGAACGGACGCGGCAAAAAACGGATCGATATGGTCGTTGTGATAATGCGTAGAAAGAACTGCGTCTACAGACGTAACGGCAAACGGGTCAAACACGATCGGCGCGGCCCGCAGGTTGGGCTGAGTCATCCGTCCGCCCGTCATATTCCGCATCTGATGAAAAGAATCCATCTCCTTCACTTTACGGGAACGTTTGCCGTTGCCGAACCAGAGGTCGACGGCAATGTTCGTACGGTTTTCGGTTTTAATCCATATCCCGGTGCAGCCGAGCCACCACATTGCAAATGTACCTTTCTGTACCTCCTCGGCATCGATTTCTTCGTTCAGCCATGTTCCCCATTCGGGAAACGCGCCGAGAATCCATTTTTCCCGCGTAAGCTCCGTCACTTTGCTCATATATCCCCCGTACATTCCCGATTAAATCGTTTAGCGAAAATATTTGAATCATTTATATGAATCTTTTAACGATTTATATCTATTTATGAAAAGTATAGGAGTGATTATACGATTTGTCAAACTTTTTATGTATTATTCAGGTACTTTTTTCGTTCGTATAGTTATTTTTATGAATTATTATCACATGATACGGCCGTTCCCTGAAGAATCGCGGCTCCCGATGATGCAAGCTTCCCGAGTATCAGCGGGTCGGCAAGGCTGTCGGTTACTACGTGAGTAACCTGATGCACGTCGGCTATAATAAAATTGTGCATTTTTCCTATCCTGGTATGATCCGCAAGAATGACGACGTCGTCTTTCGTATGTTCAATCATGAGCGTATTTATCATCGTCTCCTGCAGAATGGCTGTGCTTATCTGTCCATCGGCCGTAATGCCGCTCACGCCGATAAAACATTTATCCGCCTGCACTTTTTTTATAGTAGAAAGCGCAAAATCCCCCACAAGGGAATGCTTGACAGCGTTTACTTCCCCGCCGGTGAGAATAATGGAAATGAGCGGGTCGTGCGGCATATTCAGCGCATTGCCGTTATTCGTTATTACGTTTACGTGTTTGCCGTGTATATATGTGAGCAAATCAAGCGCCGTCCGGCTGCTGTTGATGAAAATCGTATCACCGTCTTCAACAAGCGAAGCGGCTTTCTCCGCAACAATACTGCGGTAATCGACACCGGGATTCTTTTCAGAATCAGCTGCGGAAATCTTCGTCGGGTCATCCGCGACAGCACCTTCAATAAGAGACGCTCCGCCGTAATAGCGCTTCACAAATCCTTCCTTTTCAAACATCTCAAGATCGCGCCGGATAGTCAGAGTCGATACATTCAGTTTTCTTGCAAGAATTTCCACTGAAACCTTTTTGTCTTCCTTCAGCTTTTGAAGTATCGCCTGCTGCCGTTTCGTTATGACGCCGCGTTTATTTTTCAAGTCGGTTTCTCCTCATAACATTCATAATAACACAAAAAAATAACAGTATAAAGAACAATCGTTCATAACAGGAGAAGAATTCGGGGATTTTATCAAATCATGATTTGACGGACGTAAATAAGCTGCGTTTCCCGCGTTATTTTCCGCTGAGTATTTTTACGAACAGCAGAACGAGCACCGCGATAATGACGGGACGAACGTATTTTTCCCCGTCCTTTATGACAAGTCCCGAACCGCAGTAGTTGCCGGCTATGCTGCATACCGCAGCTGCCGCACCGAGCGCCCACACGACTTTCCCGCCTGTTATGAACGTTGCAAGCGCGGCGGCGTTCGACGACCAGTTCATACATTTTGTATTACCCGCTGCGGTCCGCTCGTCAAATCCGAGAACGCCGGTAAACACGAGCATGATGAACGTACCCGTTCCCGGTCCGTAAAATCCGTCGTACATGCCGATTACAAACGATGCGGCAGTCGCAATGATAAGCTGAATCTTCCGGGAAAGATTGCGGTGTGCGTTTTTCCGCGGCGCTGATCCCGCTGCGGCATCCGGTTCTTCAGGCATATCTTTCCGTCTTCTGCGGAACACAACGACGACGGCGACAACAGGCAGGACCACAAGAAGCACTTTTTTCAGCAGCTCATCCCCCGCGATAAGTGCAAGCCGTGCTCCGCCTGCAGACCCCGCCAGCGCAGCTGCGACTGTAGGCAGAATGAACACCTTTTTATAACATTTGTTTTTCAGGTACCGGCCGGTCGCAACAGTCGAACCGCAGAACGATGAAAGCTTGTTCGTGGCAAGCGCATTATGAACCGGCAGTCCCGCAAAGAGATAGGCGGGAAGCGAAATGATTCCGCCTCCGCCGGCAATAGCGTCGACGAATCCGGCAAGAAAGACAAGCGGACACACGATGAGAAAGGTAAAAGGAGTAAGTGGTAAAACATCCATATCTGTAAGCCGTAATTCTAAAGAATACAGACTGATGAGGCAAGCAGCATATTCGTTCCCGATGTTTTCAGATTCTGTTCAAACATAGAAAATTTGACAAACTTCATTTCCGGACTTATCATTGTTGTGGGTTGCTACTGTATTCTACAGGCAAAACCAGCTTACTCCGGACAGAGAAAGATGGTTTTGCCTTTTTTGTCCGGAGTTTTTCCTATTCTTTTTTTATGGAGGAACTCTATGGATGAAGCTCAAAAAATATGCATCGGCATATTCTCGGGAATGATACTTTTGATCTGCAGCTGTGCCACTACAAAACATTCAGCAGCAGACACAAAAGATATTTCACCGGCAGCGGGAGAATACACAACGGTCGTCGGAGGAGAAGACTGGGGACCGGCTGTTGTAAAACTTATTGTCAATACAGGGAAATCTGTTGCACCCGGAACCGTAACGAAAGACGCATTTACCGTATCAGTCCGCGCGCAGGACTTCGACTGGCCCCGGATGACAGAGATAACAGTCGCCGAAAAACGCGAAGTGCTCAATGCCTACACGTCGGATACTTCGGGGAATGAAACGGACAAACCGAGTACCTATATTGCGCTTGAACTGCCGTTCGGTCCGGCAGACTCGATGAGCAGCCCGTTCTTTTACGACGTAAAAACAGGCTTCAACAACTGGAAAACGCCGTATGATTTCAGAATAGAATCGCGGCTGCTTACGAAACCGGCTGTAAAATCCGCAGGACGTATCTGTCCCACTGCGGATAATTTTTCCATAGCGTCGTCGACGACGGGAGATGCCTCGCTGATGTACGCATGGTACAAGCCAGCCGCAGAAGTCAAACATCCGCTCATCATCTGGCTGCACGGTGCGGGAGAAGGCGGAAAGGATCCGTACATTCTGCTGCTCGGAAATAAAGTAACGGCACTTGCAGGAGACAAAATCCAGAATATTTTCGGCGGCGCATATGTTCTTGCTCCGCAGTCTCCGCTCGTCTGGATGACACAGGGCGGAACACCGTACGACCTTACGTCCGACAAACATGTCTCCATGTACAGCAGCGCAGTCGAAGCGCTGATTCATTCGTTCGTTGCGATCCATCCTGATATCGACACCAACAGGATTTACATCGGCGGATGTTCAAACGGCGGATACATGACTGTAAACATTGTACTGCGGAATCCGGGATATTTTGCCGCATCTTTTCCGATATGTGAAGCATATCCGGACGCATATATTTCCGATTCGGATATTGCCCAGCTTGCAGAGGAACACATGTGGTTCACCGCCGCTGCAACGGACTCCGTTGTAAAACCGGCTGACTACATTCTTCCTACTGTAGACCGCATACGGAAAGCAGGCGGAAAAGACATTCATGAATCATACTTCGACAAAGTACTCGATACGACGGGAAAATACAAAAAAGACGACGGCACTCCGTATGAATACATGGGACACTGGTCATGGCTGTACGTACTTAACAACCAGTGTACTGACAACAGTGTGACCATAATGGAATGGCTTGCATCAAATTCAAAATAATTATTTTGATAAATTTGATTTTCGTCTTTATTTTTGCAGGTAAAACCTATTAACTCCGGACGGAAAAAGAGCATTTTACTTTTTTTGTTCGGAAATTCTTTTTAAGCGGAGGCAATAATATGTACTATACAAAAAATGATTTCAAAGTAATACTTTGTACGCTGCTCTTCATCTTCATCCTGATTCCTGCTTTTTCAGAGAATCAAGTCGAACAAGCCTTAATGAATCTAAAGCCGGGAGAATCTACGGAAGTGGATATTTATACTGTTATCAATGTCGAAGATAAATTTTATCACCTGTTCGACGGCACATCGGCCAACAAACCGGGTATACACGTTGATGAGGCGGGAAAGACGACAGATCTGAACAATACATCCGATATGTATATCATGCTGGGTAAGAAAAAAGCGATCCTCATAGATTTAAGTAATTATCATCCGGAGAGTACTGCCGCCCTCAGGGATATATTTCTTACACTTGCCGGGAACAGACAGAAAATTATTGCCGTTACCCACAGTCATCCTGATCATGTCGGACAATTCTCCGCATTTGCAGATGTACCCGGTATTACGTTTCTTATCAGTAATGAAGACAAACCCGGACTGGCTGCTTACGCCGAAGCTTTTCATCTCGACCTTTCTCGTTTTACGGGTTTTGAACCCGGAATGCAGATTGATCTCGGCGGGCGCAAGCTGGATACGGTGCCGGTAACGGGACACACTCCCGGTTCCGTTGTATTTCTCGATGTACGGAACAAGACTGGTTTTTCAGGCGATGCTGTCGGTTCGGGAAGCGGGGTATGGCTTTTCGGCTCTTTTGAATCATATAAGGCCGGGGTTACGAATCTTATTAAAACTCTGGATAAATTTCATCTGAAAGATGTAACCTTATACGGCGGTCATTCCTCATGGCAACAGGGAACGGTAAAATTGAACAGACAGTATCTCAACGACATGCTGACTGATATCTCTACTGTTGCACAGGGAAAGTTCACGGCCGATTATTTGGGATTCGAACACCGCGGACTGAATTCGAACATTGCGTACGGTACCGCAATAATTACAGTGGGAAGGGGAAAGGCAATAAAATACGCGATGGATAATGGCGTAACATACAATCCGTATACCGATATTTCCGAACAGACGCCTCATTATGATGCAATTATTTTCTGCGCCATGACAGAAATTTTCAGAGGAACAGAATGGACCCGATTTGAACCTGATAAGCCACTTACCGGAATACAGCTTACCTCCACTCTCGCGGCAATAAACGGGACGCCAATAAAAAAAGAAAATGGCGATGAGCCGCTTGATGGAAATCAGGCCGATGAAATTATCGCGGACTTTGCAAAAACGAACGGGCTGAAGTTGCCCGCCGATATACTATTTTCAGAAAAGGGCAATCCGACCCGTGCGGAAGCTGCCGTTGTAATTCGGGCAATATATAATTCTCTAACAAAATGACGGGAGGCGGGAAATTTTATGAAAAAAGGATGCTTGATTTTATCGGGATTATTGCTTTCAATAAACATATTGGGAGGCTGCACTACGACAAACCGGCATGAACAGGACAATCTTGCACAGGTCGACGGAGGTATAGTTGCCGGCATTCAGGGAAAAAATCCGGCTGTTACAGTTTTTAAGGGGATTCCGTATGCGGCCCCGCCCGTCGGCAGTCTCCGGTGGAAAGCGCCCCAACCGGCAGTTCCGTGGATAGGAATCAGAAAGTGCGACCGCTTCGGACCGAGTGCGATACAACAGCCGCAGGCACCGTTCTGGGTATGGACAAAAGAATTCATCATCGACACGGCCGGAGGCTACTCAGAGGACTGCCTGACGCTGAACATATGGAAAAAATCAACCTCCAACAATAAAAAGCAGCCGGTAATCGTATTTATCCATGGCGGCGCTTATACGTCGGGCGGTTCATCGTGCGACGTATACGACGGAGAAGATATTGCTGCGAAGGGTATTGTTTTTGTAAGTATAAACTACCGGGTGGGTATTCTCGGCTTCCTTGCTCATCCCGCATTGTCCGCAGAATCATCCGATGCTGTTTCGGGGAACTACGGAATTCTCGATCAGATTGCGGCTCTCAAATGGGTACAGCGCAATATAGCAGCTTTTGGAGGAGATCCCGGCAATGTTACCGTCATGGGTCAATCGGCCGGTTCCGGTTCGGTTAATTCGCTTCTTATATCGCCTCTCGCCCGCGGGCTTTTCCGTCAGGCAGTCGCTGAAAGTTTCAACTTTGCCGGAAGAACGCTGCCCGTTTTATCTGATATGGAAAAGTCGGGTAAAGAATCATTCAAAGATAAAACGCTGCAGGAAATGAGGTCCATGACCGCAGACGAGCTTCTTTCGGTTAAATATCAGAGCGGACCGGTTGTCGACGGAGTCGTTATACCGAAACAACCGCTCGATACATATAAAAGCGGAACTCAGAACAATGTCGCTGTTATATCCGGGAATGTCGAGGGCGATACGGCGCTTTTCGGTCTGATTACTGCAAAAACAGTCCAGGAATACAAACAGGCTGCCGTAAATACGTTCGGAAACAGAGCAGAAGATTTTCTTGCAGCGTATCCGGCAGCTGACGATTCGGAACTGAATCAAACTCTCAATCGGTTGAACATCGACAACATGAATGCACTTCAGTATATGTTTGCCGAACTCCGTTCCATCTCAGGGCACACGGATACGTATATTTATTTTTTCACTCATCAGATGCCGGGAAACGACGGAGCGTCGGCGTTTCATACTGCAGATGTGCCGTATTTCCTCAATCATTTTTCAGAGGCGCGTGCCGCACTCTGGAAGAATGAGGATTTCACGACAGGCAGGATTATGTCTTCCTACCTGGTAAATTTCGCAAAAAACGGCACACCTAACGGTAAAGGACTTCCCGCATGGAAACCTGCGGAACAGACAATCTCTCTGAAAGAACTCGGCGGCAGTTTTTCCGATATAAACTTTACTCCTGAAAAAGAGCTGCTGTGGAAAAATTTCTACGAAACAAAATTCGGTATAAGCGTTGGAACCTGATAAAACAGGTAAGGGACAAACACACAACGGAAAACACGGTTAACTTTCAGCTTTAATACATCATGTGTCTCTGTCATACAGTTGCTTACGCTTTTGTTATTCCGATGACAGTTTCCGTTTTTTCCGGCGGACAGGAGACAATGTCCGTCCAGTGCAGCGGAATGTTCAGCAGCGCATTCGATGCCATGTACGGAAACGCAGGCTTATGGAAAACAATAATCTGACAGAAAAAATTTGACAAATTAAGCAATCAGTTTTATTATTATTCCACTGGATTGTTACTGTATCATACAGGCAAAACCTACTAACTCCGAACGGAGAAAGAGGGGTTTTGCCTTTTTTTTTGTCCGGAGATTTTCCTATACGGAGGAATCTCTATGAACAAGTATGATGGTCTTGCACGCATCATTCTCCAGAATGTCGGTGGAAAAACCAACATTGAATCTGTCACGCACTGTATTACCCGGCTGAGGTTCAAGCTGCGCGACGAAAATCTCGCAAAAACGGACATTCTCAAGCGTACCGATGGTGTTGTAAACGTCCTGAAGTCGGGAGGACAGTATCAGGTTGTTATAGGACAACAGGTACCGGACGTTTATGACGCACTCGTCGAAGTGGGCCATCTGGAAAGTCTTGCGGGAGCTCCCGTGTCGTCAACCGGTGAGAAAAAATCCGTTATGGCATCCTTCATTTCTCTTGTTACAGGCGTATTTGTTCCGATTCTCGGCATGCTCTGCGCTACGGGCATCATCAAAGGCGTACTTATGGCGCTGTCGTTCTTCCATCTTGTTAATCCTGCAGGAGGTACGTACATCATCCTTTACAACGGTGCGGATGCGCTTTTTTATTTTCTGCCCGTTCTCATCGGCTATACGGCTTCCAAAAAATTCGGTATGAGTGAAATTACCGGAATTATGCTCGGGCTTGTGATGTGTGCACCGGCAATCGTCGGGCTTGCACCGAATGCCATTGCCGTTGCTTTCGGTACAGCACCGGCTCCGCTCGGAACGTTTCTCGGAATGAATTATTATACGAAGCTGTTCGGCATTCCGGTTATTATGCCGGCCTCAGGAAACTACACGTCTTCCGTCATTCCGATTATTCTTGTCATCTGGTTCGCTTCATTTCTTGAAAAAAAGATGAAGCAAATCATACCTTCCGTCATCAAGAGTTTCGGAGTTCCGCTTGCTGTTCTTCTGATTACCGTGCCGCTCATGTTCATCATCATCGGACCGGTTGCAGCGGTAATCACTGATCTCATCGGAAAAGGCGCAGGTTTTATATTCAGCAAAGCCGCAGTAGTCGGAGGCCTGTTTGTAGGCGGTTTCTGGCAGATACTCGTTATCTTCGGTCTGCACTGGGGACTGGTACCGCTCATGTTCATCAATCTTGCCAATCTGAAATACGACATGGTTCTCACTCCGTATTTCGCAGCATCGTTCGCCCAGCTTGCGGCGCTTATTGCCGTCATGATAAAAACGAAAGACAAGCAAACCAGAAGTATCGGTATTCCGGCCGTTATTTCCGCAATTGCAGGAGTTACGGAACCTTCGATCTACGGTGTCACGCTTCCCCGCCGTAAGCCCTTTATTTTTTCCTGTATCGGAGGAGCTGTCGGCGGAGCAATCATTTCCGCAACAAAATCATATTCGTATATTTCCGGCGGACTCGGCATATTCGGCATTCCGGGATTTATCATGACGCAGGAATACGCTGATATGTACAAAGTTCCGCTCTCAATGAGCGGCGTTACATGGTCGTGCATCGCAATCCTCGTCGCGATGGTCGTTACGTTTGCACTTACGATGCTTTTTTACAAGGAGCCGGAAACCGGCGCGCTGAGCGGCAGCAGTTCGGGCACGAAAACAGTATCTTCTGGCAGAGAAAACGTATCCGTCACGGTATGCTCCCCGCTTGCCGGAAAAGTCATGAATCTTTCCGAAGTCCCCGATGAAGCGTTCAGCAGCGGCACACTCGGAAGAGGCTGCGCGGTACTTCCGTCAAAAGGTGAAGTCCGTGCTCCGTGCGACGGTGTTGTCTCCGTACTGCCCGCAACGTTCCATGCAGTCGGCATCACGTCGGATTCCGGCGCTGATATCCTTATTCACGTCGGAATGAACACGGTCGAACTCAACGGTAAAGGATTCAGTGTCAGCGTCAAAGAAGGACAGAAGGTCAAAAAAGGCGACCTGCTTATCTCGTTCGATGCAGATGCAATTACAAAAGCGGGGTATTCAATCGTTACGCCCGTCATCATAAGCAATACCGACAAATTTACGGATGTGGCTGTAGAAAAGGAAATCGGCGGAACTGTCGATTTCGGCGATGATCTGCTTTCCGCCTCCGGGAATTAATAATTCGGGACGTTTGCAAAGGTCAGACGAGCTTTGAAAGTGGCTTATCCGGAACGGCTGTAACGGCATCGTTCCGGATAACTTCAGTTTGCTTCACAAACTGATTTACTTGATTTCTTAAGGAAGGTTTTATGCAGGGATATAAAATGCCTGAAGGATTTTTATGGGGAGGCGCTACGGCTGCTAACCAGTGCGAAGGCGGCTGGCAGGAAGACGGACGCGGCATTGCGAATGTGGACGTCATACCGTACGGGAAAGACAGGTTTCCGGTCATGCTCGGAAAAATAAAAACGTTCGATTGTGATGCGGAACACACCTATCCCAGTCACGACGCAATAGACATGTATCATCATTATAAAGAAGATATTGCTCTGTTTGCGGAAATGGGATTCAAATGCTACAGGCTTTCAATAGCATGGACGCGTATTTTTCCTAACGGAGACGATGAAATTCCGAACGAAGCAGGTTTGCGGTTTTATGACAATATTTTCGACGAGTGCAGGAAATACGGGATTGAACCGCTTGTTACGCTCTGTCATTTCGACGCTCCGATGAATCTTATTAAAAAATTCGGCAGCTGGCGCAGCAGAAAAATGGTCGACTGCTTCGTCCGCTACTGCCGTACCGTATTCGAGCGGTACAAGGGCAAGGTCAAGTATTGGCTCACCTTTAATGAAATAAACATGCTGCTGCACGCGCCTTTTATGGGAGCGGGCCTCTGCTTTGAAGAGGGGGACGACGAAGAGCAGATAAAATACAACGCGGCGCATCACGAGCTTATTGCAAGCGCGCTCGCTGTAAAACTCGCCCGTGAAATCATGCCCGACTGTAAAGTCGGATGCATGCTCGCCGCAGGCCAATATTATCCGCTTACCTGTAAACCGGACGACGTCTGGGCCGCACTCGGCGAAGACCGCAGGAATTATTTTTTCATAGACGTTCAGAGCCGCGGATACTACCCTTCATACGCGCTTAAAATGCTGGAACAGAAAGGCATTACACTGCCGCTGCTCGCGGGAGATTCAGAAATATTAAAAGAAGGAACGGTAGATTTTATCAGTTTCAGCTACTATTCCACCCGAATCGGAGCCGCACCTGACACAGAAGGCGTTCAGACGGGAGGTAATGTGTTTAACGGAATCAAAAATCCGTACCTCAAAGCATCCGAATGGGGCTGGCAGATTGATCCGCTTGGGTTGCGTATAACCATGAACAATCTGTACGACCGCTATCAGAAACCTTTATTTATTGTGGAGAATGGACTGGGTGCCGCGGATGCTGTGACGGGCACCGGATCTGTTGCGGACGACAGCCGCATTGCGTATCTGCGTGCACATATTGCCGAAATGGAAAAAGCGGCTGTTGAAGACGGTGTCCGGCTTATAGGGTACACGACGTGGGGACCGATAGATCTTATAAGCGCATCGACGGGCGAGATGAAAAAACGCTACGGCTTCATTTACGTAAACAAGGACGACGAGGGAAACGGCGACATGGCGCGGTCACGGAAGAAATCATTTTCATGGTATAAGGCTGTCATCGCTTCAAACGGAGAAGAGATTTAAACGGACTGAAGGGATACAATTACGAAGATAGTAAAAATTCTGAACAATAACGCTGTCGTCTGTGCCGGTCCCGACGGATTTGAACAGATTGTCATGGGCAGAGGCATAGCCTTCCAGCAGAAAGCAGGAACGGATGTAGACGAATCGCGGATAGAAAAAACATTTGTCCTCAAAAATGAAGAAACGAACTGCAGGTTCCAGAAATTCATCCAGGACATTCCGGTGGAGGATATTCTGCTGTCGGAAAAAATAATTGCACATGCAAAAAAGCACTGTACAAGAGAACTGGACGACAGCATCTATATCACGCTCACCGACCATCTGAGCGGAGCACTCGAACGGATACGCCGGAACATTACGGTTACAAATCCGCTTACGAGCGCCATAAAAAGTTTTTATCCGGAGGAATTCCAGCTCGGAATCGACGCACTCGAAATAATAAAAAAAGAGACGGGATATTCGTTCTCAATCGACGAGGTGGCCTTCATCACGATGCACTTTGTCACGGCGGAACTCGGAGTCGGCACTCCCGAATTCACTTCCATTCTCACTTTTGTGCAGAACGTGAGCGGCATCGTAAAGGATTATCTTGCAGTCCCTGTCGACGAAACGTCTCTGTCGTGGCAGCGGTTCCTCACGCATCTCTCGTTTTTCGCACAGCGGTTTATGACCGGAAAGGAAAAGCCCGACCGCGAGGCGCTGCTTTACGACTCAGTGTCGAAGGCGTTTCCCGAAGCGTACGACTGCGTCGAAAAAATCGCGGCGTACGTAAGCGAAAAATATTCGTATACAATCGGAGAAGATGAAAAAACGTATTTAATGATACATGTTAACAGACTGCAGATTGATTTTGATGCAAAAAAATCGGATAAAACTATCCTGCAAGGAGAAAAAACAAAATGAAGGAATTCAGGTATATTATTAAGGCTGCGGACGGTATTCACGCTCGTCCGGCAGGTGTTCTTGTCAACGCTGCGATGAAATACAAATGCGACATTACCATGAAGGCGAACGACAGGGAAGCGAGCGTCAAGAAACTGTTTGCGCTTATGAAGCTCGGCATAAAACAGAACGATGTGATTACCGTCGTTTTCAACGGCGAGGATGAAGAGGACGCATATAAGGAAATCACGAAAAACATCGGAGAAAATTATTAAATGACGGAACTCAAAGGTCTGCCCGTTTCACCCGGTATAGCAGCGGGAACAGTCTATTTCGTCGCAACTGCGGATAATGCCGGCACGCCCCGGAAAACGGAAGACACGGAAGCTGAAATCAGAAGGCTTACCGGTGCGCTCGACAGGGCGGCCGAAGAACTTACAGGTTTGTACGACAAAGCGCTGAACACTGCGGATGATTCCGTCGCGGACATTTTTATGATTCACGGCATGATGCTGCAGGACGACGATTTCAGGAACAGGATGACCGCACTTATAACGAAGGACGGATTTTCCGCCGAGGCAGCCGTTTCACGCGCTGCTGCGGAATTTGAGGAGGATTTGTCTAAATCAGGCAGTGATTACATTGCGCAGCGCGGAGCTGATATTTCCGACCTCGAACACATGGTAATCCGCATTCTTACCGGACGAAGCGCCGTGCAGCTGCCGGACGCCGACGAAAAAATAATTCTGGCAGCCGATGAAATAACGCCAAGTCTGACGCTTATGTTCGAGCGTTCGCAGCTGCTCGGTCTTGTCTCGGGAAAAGGAAGTACCACGTCCCATGCGGCGATTCTCGCGCGTTCGCTCGGAATTCCCGCGGTGATCGCGTCGGGTACTGTTCTGGACAACACTGTCAGCGGCGTACAGTGCATCGTCGACGGCGTTCACGGAAACGTTATTTTTTCACCCGACGTGCAGCAGTTCGAAGATGCTGATAGGTGCCGGAAAAAATACGAACTGGAGCAGCAGGAACTGCTTTCGTTAAGGACCGCGCCCGCCGAAACGGAAAGCGGACAGAAGGTCACGCTGTGCTGCAATGCCGGCTCGCTCGACGACATCGACAGAGCGCTTGAATGCGGAGCCGAAGGGATAGGTCTGTTCAGGAGCGAATTCCTGTATCTGGGCAGATCGGAGCTGCCGACGGAAGAGGAGCTTACGGATGTATACACGAAGGCCGTACGAAAACTTAACGGACGCAGACTCGTCGTGCGCACGCTCGACATCGGAGCTGATAAAAAGACGGACTGCATTCCGATGAAGCCCGAACCGAATCCTGCGCTCGGCATACGCGCGCTGCGTCTCTGCTTCGCGGAGCCCGATCTGTTCGCTGTACAGCTCCGGGCCATCCTGCGTGCGGCCGCGAACGGTCCGGTTTCCGTCATGTTCCCGATGATATGCTCGGTCTCCGAAATACGGCGCGCAAAGGCTTGTCTTACGTCCGCCGCCGACGACCTTGAAAAAAGAAAGATTCCGCACGCGGACCGCCTCGAAACCGGCATTATGGTGGAAACGCCCGCCGCGGCCGTCATAAGCGACATTCTCGCAGAGGAAGCCGATTTTTTCAGCATCGGCTCCAACGACCTGACGCAGTATACGCTCGCGGTAGACCGGCAGAACGAAGACGCGTCCGCGTACTGCGACCCGCATCACGAAAGTGTGATGCGGCTTATTGAGCTCACGGTAAAAAACGCACATGAACACGGTATCTGGTGCGGCATCTGCGGCGAACTCGGAGCAGACACTTCGGTAACGAAACGTTTTCTCCTGTCGGGGATAGACGAACTGTCGGTTTCGCCGCAGGCGCTCCTCCTTCTTAAGAAAAAAATCAGGGAACTGCCGTGACAATATGGACAAAAGAAACGTGCCGGACGCTTTTTGCGGCGCTCGGAGGAAACTGCAATATTGCGGAAATCTCGTGCTGTACGACGCGGCTCAGAATACGGCTTCACTCGAAAACTGCGGCGGACAGAATCGCACTTTCCGCGCTGCCGGGCGTAAAAGGACTGATTGAGCGGACCGACGAAATCCAGCTTATCATCGGGCTCGAGTCCGCGGAAATATGCCGCCTCTGTGCGGACGAAAGGAATAATAAATTATGAAGATTATTTTTATTGACATCGACGGTACGCTTATCAATTATCAGGGAAGACTTCCGCAGGATGCGGTGCAAGCGGTACAAAAGACCAGAAAAAACGGAAACCGAGTTTATTTAACGACAGGACGATGCAAAGCCGAAATATCGGAGGCTGTACGGAATATAGGTTTCGACGGAATAATCGGCAGTAACGGAATATATATTGAAGACAACGGTACCGTAATTCAAAGCCTGGCAATTCCGGGACCGCTTTCCGCAAGAGCATTCCGGTGGATGAACAGTAACGGTACAGGGTTTTACTTCCAAAGTCCTGACGGACTTTTCGCGGGAAGCGGTTTTATGTCGTCGCTGAACGAATGCATAGGGGCGGCCGCTGCCGAACGTATGAAAACCGCGCACCCGGAAATGATTTTTGAAGCAGCGCCCGAAGGACATCCAGCCGAAAAAATCAATTTCTGTCTCCGTCCCGGACTATTGGAAGAAGCCCACTCGTTATTTGATGCTGCACTGCAGGTGGGCAGCTGGTCTGTATCCGGAGAAAAACAGGATTTCGGCGAGTTCTCTCTTCCGGGAACAAACAAAGTACAGGCAGTTAGAGTTCTGCTCAAATATCTTTCGGCAACAGGGGACGACACATTCGCGTTCGGAGATGCGGAAAGCGACAGACTCATGATAGAATACTGCAACACGGGAATAGCTATGGGCAACGCTCCGGACAGTGTGAAACTCAGTGCCGATTATGTCACCGATGACGTCGATTCCGGCGGGCTGTTTCATGCATTCGCCCGTTTCAATCTTATATAACAGAAAATTCAAAAAAGTACCGTTGTTCCGTTCCCCGCTGAAATGATATACTCTCCGTATTCCGGAGGCATAAAATGAACGCAGGGATTTCCCGCGACGACGCATGGGCGCTATTGAAAAAGTATAATTCCGACCCGTTTCATCTGGAGCACGGACAGATTGTTGAAGGCTCGATGCGCTTTTTCGCGCGTTCGCTCGGTTATGAAGCCGACGAAGAGTTCTGGGGCATTGTGGGACTGCTGCACGACCTTGATTTTGAGCAGTGGCCCGAACAGCACTGTATAAAGGAACAGGAACTTATGAAGGAAGCCGGACTTTCTCCCGAAGTGATTCACGCGACGGCAAGCCACGGGTACGGACTCACCGTCGACATAAAACCCGAGCACGAGATGGAAAAAGTACTCTACGCAGTCGACGAACTCACCGGGCTTATAGGAGCAGTCGTAATTATGCGCCCGTCGAAAAGCGTACAGGACCTCGAGGTTAAATCGGTATTGAAAAAATTCAAAACGCCGAAATTCGCGGCAGGCTGCTCGCGCGAAGTGATTCAGAACGGTGCTGATATGCTCGGCTGGCCGCTTGAAGAACTTATTCAGAAGACAATCGACGCGCTTAAATCGTTCAGACCGTAACAAATCCGGCAGCCCTGCTGAAACCGATACCTTGCCACGGGGCTCCTAATGGGGTAAGTTAATGGGGTAAGTTAATGGGGTAAGTTAATGGCAATACCTGTAAATATTTCGGACCTTATAAACAACCGTGTAATAGAAAGTGCGCGGATTGAATATAAAAAAAACTGGAATCCTGAAACTGTACTCCATTCGATATGCGCGTTTGCAAACGACATCGATAACTGGGGCGGGGGTTATATCATTATCGGCATAAAAGAAGAAAACGGTATGCCGGTACTACCTGTCGACGGAATTACAAAAGGTTCCGTTGACAGGATCAACAGGGAACTGCTGCAAATCTGCAACCTGATAGAACCGAGATATATTCCGATTGTTGAAAACGCAACTTTCGAAGGGAAGAACATTATTGTCGTATGGGTACCCGGCGGCAACACACGTCCGTACAAGTGTCCCGCTGTTTTATCCGCAAACAAATCAGGCAGAATCGAAAAAGCGTATTATATCCGTAAAATGTCAAACTCTATCCGTGCAAACGCTTATGAAGAACGGGAGCTTTTTCAAGCGGCCGAGACGATTCCGTTCGACGACAGGATAAATATGTCCGCACAAATTACGGATTTGAAACCAAGTCTCATTTCCGAATACCTCTCGGAGGTTCATTCCGATCTTTATGAACCTTCTCTGAAGCGCGATATTGAAGAAACAGCCGGCAGCATGAAACTTCTGGGCGGACCGCCTGAACTCCGAAAACCTGTAAACGCAGGACTTATGTTCTTCAATGAACGCCCTGATAATTTTTTTCCGTATGCACGAATCGAAGTCGTTGACAAGCCCGATCCGATCGGTACCGGTATGACCGAAAAAAAATTTACAGGTCCCCTTGACCGTCAGCTGCGTGATGCATTGAGCTACATCAGAAATTATATTATTAAAGAAAAAATTATTAAACTGAACGACAGAGCGGAAGCGGACCGCATATATAATTATCCTTACGCCGCAATAGAAGAAGCGCTCTCCAACGCCGTATATCATAAATCGTATCAAATCGGAGAACCGGTTACCGTAAGCATCACTCCCGAAAAAATGGAGATTACGAGCCTCCCCGGACCAGACCGGACTATTACCGATGACGATATAAAGAAGTGCCGGTTAATTTCCCGCCGGTACCGCAACCGCCGGATCGGCGATTTTCTGAAGGAACTCCGTCTCGTTGAAGGCCGCAATACGGGTATCCCCACCATGCTCCGTGCGCTCGAAACAAATCATTCAGAGGCGCCTGTATTCGAGACTGATCCGGAACGAATTTATTTTACCGTCATATTTTATGTTCAGAAAACATTCTTACCGCAGAATACCGGTGCAAAAAAACAGAAAGTCCGAAGAAATCTCGATGACATTAAGAAGCTCGTTGTTCAAACAGTAAAACAGAAAAATGCTGTTTCAAAATCCGAGTTGGCATCGGCATTAGGATATACAAAAGTCACATCGACCGTAGACAAGGCTATAAAAGAGCTCTTCGCCGAAGGCCGTATTGTTTATAGTGAACCGGACAAACCGAATTCACGCAATCAGAAACTCGTATTTGTCGATTCCGGCAGCTGATGCGGCACGTGCACATTTCCGGCCGTTCTGTTGTATACTGTAACCGTAAGGAGTTTTATGCCGCTGTCTGCTGATGCGCGCGCCCGCCTTCTGGCTGTTGCGCGCGGCGACGAAAAAGCCGATATCGTTCTCAAAGGCGGAACCGTCGTCAACGTGTTTTCATCGGAACTCATAAAAACCGACATCGCGCTCTGCGGAAGCACGATTGTCGGACTCGGTTCGTATTCCGGCAAAGTCGAGTTGGACTGCCGCGGAAAATATATTGCGCCGGGACTCATCGACGCCCACATGCACATGGAGTCCTCTATGCTGCTTCCCGGAGAGCTTTCAAAAGTCCTCGTGCGCGCCGGTACGACTGCAATAATTGCCGACCCGCACGAAGCGGTAAACGTAGGCGGGACGGAAGCGCTCGATTATCTGCTTGAAGCGACGGAACACGTGCTTACCGATGTCTACATTATGATTCCCTCTTCCGTTCCCGCTTCCGACAGCGATACGAACGGATGCGGAGAGTTTACTCCTGCAATGATGAAGCGGTACATGCACCATCCGAGAGTACTCGGTCTGGGGGAAGTCATGCGGTATGCCGACGTCATTTCGGGCAATCCGCGCATGTCCGAAAAACTGAATATGTTCGGCGGCAGGGAATACCGCATCGACGGGCATTATCCCGGCGGGAGCGGAAACGCGCTGCAGGCGTACCGGCTCGCAGGTATTGAAGACTGCCATGAATCGACGACGGGAAAGGAAGCGCTTGAAAAACTCCGTTCCGGTCTTGCCGTGTTTATCCGTGAAGGAAGCGGCGCGAAGAATCTCGAGGCCGTCGTCAAAGGTCTGCTCTCCGCACGCGTTTCGCTCGACAACTGCATGTTCTGCACGGACGACAAGCATACGGCGGAAATCAGGAAAGAGGGACACATAAGCGCCTGCGTGCGTAAAGCGATCAGGCTCGGTGTGCCGCCGGTACAGGCGTACCGCATGGGAAGCTGGCAGACTGCGCGTTTTTACGGACTGCGCGAATCCGGCGCCGTCGCCGCCGGATTCAAAGCGGACATCATCGTCATGAATAAGCTTGACGACGCCGAGCCCTCCGCCGTTATTAAAAACGGTATGCTCCTTGCCGGAGACGATTACGCTGCGGAATACGATATTCCCGTTCCTCCTGCCCTGCGCTCCACCGTTCACGTCGAAAACCTCGCGCCGGAGCGCATCAGCGTACAGCTTGAAGACCGCAACCGCGTCATCGGCATGATTCCCGGTCAGCTGCTCACGGAATGTCTCCGCGAAAAAATAAGCGGCAGAGACGGATACTTTATTCCCGACGGCAAATACAACAAAATATGCGTGTTCGAGCGGCACGGCAGGACGGGCGCCGCTGCTGCAGCGCCTCTTAAGGGATTCGGCATCCGGGGAGGAGCGATTGCGACGTCAGTCTCCCACGACGCGCACAATATTATCGCGGCGGGCGACAATGACGCCGACATTCTGAACGCGGTCGCATGCATACGGGAAATGCAGGGCGGATACGCGCTTTCCGCAGGCGGCAGGATCACAGGAAAACTGCCCCTGCCCGTCTTCGGCCTCATGAGCATGCAGCCGTGCACCGAAGTCGAGGAGACGCTCGCCGGAATGCTTAAAGAAGCGGAACGGCTCGGCGTAAAAAAAGGAATCGACCCGTTCATCACGCTGTCGTTCATGGCGCTCACTGTCATTCCGTCGATCAGGATAACGGACAAAGGTATCGTTGAAGTGCCGTAGATTTTCCGGTCGACCTGTCAGCGGAAACGGTTTGTGTCTGACAGCAGGTATGCTGAAATATTCCCCGGTCCTGTGATATACTCGACGCATGGCAATACAGATATTCGGAACTGCAAAGAATTTCGACGTGAAAAAGGCGGAACGCTGGTTCAGCGAACGCCGCATACCGTTTCAGTCGATCGATTTAAAGGAAAAAGGGATGAGCGCGGGAGAACTCGACAGCGTGCTTGCCTGTCTCGAGAAATCTGCGGGCAGCAGGGCTGCGGCGCTCGAAGAACTGCTCGACAAAAATAATAAAAATTACGCGGACATCGCATGGATAGCGGACGAGGACAAAGAACGGAAACTGCTCGATAATCCGCTCCTCATGAAACAGCCCGTCGTCCGCAACGGCAGAACGGCCGCTACAGCCGGCTGGTGTCCTGACGTCTGGAGCGGCTGGAAAGGCTGATTTTCAGTCTGATTTGACAACTCTCCCGGCGGTCGATATAATTAATGAAATGGAAGTTTTTCTCGGTATTCCGGCAGCGGACGGGGTGGGGGTCGGTACAGCTTTTGTTATTCCAGAAGCAGTAAAAAGAGCTATTCCTCAAAAACGTATCCGTAAAGAAGACACAACGGAAGGCTGGGAACGGTTCCAGTCGTCGATTCAGACGGTTACGGCGCAAATCGCCCGGCAGCTTGAAAATCTCCCGAAAAATATAAAAGCGAACGACACGCAGCGTGAAATATTCGAAACATACGTCCTTATGCTCGGCGATCCGGTTTTCCTCGCAGAGCTGAAGGATGAATACGAAAAAACGCTGAATACTATCGAATATACGATCGACACGAAAGCCGAAGAATATGCCAGCAGGCTGCGCAACGCGGGCAACGAATATCTTGCCGAGCGCGCACAGGACATCACCGACGTCTTCGGACGGGTTCTCGACGACATGATGGATATTCATCCGTTCGACATAAACCGGGTTCCCGACGGTGCGGTCATCGTCGCGGCGACTCTTTCCCCGACCGACACAATCATTCTCTCGAAACGGAAAATTTCCGGCCTCGCGCTTACGGAAGGCGGCGTTGCAAGCCACGTCGTCATTCTCGCGCGCAACTACGGTATTCCGACTGTGGTCGGTCTTACGAACATCACGAAGCTGATTCACACGGGCGACAAAGTGATCGTCGACGGTAAAACGGCTGAAATCCTTTCCGATCCCGACTCCGATACGCTTGTTGAATACGAGGAAAAGATTGCGGCGGCGAAGAGGCACGAGGAAGCGCTTAAAGCGTACTTCGACAAACCGGCGCAGACCAAGGACGGAACGTTATTCGAGCTGTACGCGAACATAGGGACGCCCGAAGAGGCGGACCGTGCAAAGGCAGAAGGTGCCGACGGCATCGGGCTGTTCCGCACTGAATTTCTGTACATGAGCACGGCAGGCGACACAAGCAGTTCCGCCGCGCGTTCTTTCGACGAGGATACTCAGTTCGAAGCGTATAAGCGGGTTCTTGAAACGATGGAGGGAAAGCCGGTGACGATCCGCACGCTTGATGCGGGCGGCGACAAGCTTATTAATTCCGTCGACATTCCTGCGATTGCGGAAAAAAATCCGCTGATGGGACTTCGCGCCGTCCGTCTTTCGCTTGCGTATCCGCAGATACTGAAGACTCAGCTGCGCGCTTTGTACCGCGCAAGTGTCTTCGGGGACCTCAGAATAATGCTGCCGCTCATTACGAGCGTGGAGCAGGTCGATCAATGCAACGCCGTCGCTCAGTCGGTGCGCGAAGAGCTCGCGGCGGAAAACATTCCGTTCCATAGAGATGTCCCTATAGGTATAATGGTGGAGACCGCAGCGGCCGCAGTCACGTCGGACTGTCTGGCAAGGGACAGCGCGTTCTTTTCGCTCGGAACGAACGATCTTACACAGTATACGCTCGGCGTGGACCGCGAGAACTCTGCGGTATCGGACCTGTACGACGAATTCAACCTTGCGGTGCTCCGACTTATTGCGACGACGCTCGACAGCGCGAAAAAAGTCGGAATACCGTGCTCCGTATGCGGCGAAATGGCGGGCCGCAGCGACAGTGTGCTCGTGCTCGCGGGGATGGGCGTCCGCAGTCTGAGCATGAGTCCGAAACTTATACCGGGAGTCAAGGAACTGCTGTCGCGCTTTACGATAGACGAGCTCCAGTCCATCTCGGCGAAACATCTGAACAATCTTTAATAATTAACAGGATCAGTATGGCAAAAAAACAGAAACCTGATTTTTCACAGCCGCTTGCAAAAAAGCGGGCGGAAGAAGCAGCAGTAAAAGCAGACGAAGAACAGCACAACAAGGAATTCGCGAACTGTCCCGTCGTGGTTATCGCGGGAAGACCGAACGTCGGAAAATCGACGCTCTTCAACTGCCTCATGAAGAAAAAAATCGCAATCACCGACCCTACTCCCGGCGTCACGCGCGATCCCGTCGAGGGAACGGCAATCATCTGCGGGAAACCTGTGTACCTTATAGACACGGGCGGATACAAACTTGAACGCGATGCAGGCACGAAGGAAGCGGAACTCGACGAGCTCGTCGTCGAAAAATCACTCGACGAGATAAACAGAGCGGACCTTATTCTGCTGCTCCTTGAACCGGGAAGAATAACGGCGGAGGACGAAGAGCTTATACTCCGCGTACGGCCGTACTGGAACAAGGTGATCGCCGTAGTGAATAAAACCGAGGGCGGCCGCGACACGGACATTGCGTACGAATATGCAAAGTTCGGATTCAGCGAACTGATGTTCATCTCCGCGGAACACGGTGATCATATGGAAGAACTTTCTCAGAAAATCGTTTCCCGCCTTGATTTTTCCCGCGTGGTGGAATCGGAAAAGAAACCGGTCATACGGCTTGCAATCATGGGAAAGCCGAATACGGGAAAATCGACGCTGTCGAACAGACTCACTCACACCGAAGCTTCAATCGTAAGCGACTATGCGGGAACTACGAGGGACGTCGTCGAAGGTAAGTTTTCGTACAACGGCACCGACTTTCAGGTGCTCGACACCGCGGGAATCCGCAAAAAAGCGAAGGTAAAGGAAAACGTCGAATATTATTCGGTGAACCGCGCAATCAGGACGCTCGACGAGTGCGATATCATGATTCTCATGATCGACGCGCAGGACGGACTCGACGAACAGGTTAAGAAGATATGCGCGCTCGCATACGAACGCGGACGCGGCATCATCTTCGCGCTCAACAAATGGGACACGCAGGAAAAAGGCCGCACCGCATTCAGGAACGCAGTCGACACCATTCACATCATGTTCGGACAGATGGAGTATGCGCCGGTACTCGCACTTTCCGCGCTCGAGGGTAAGGGCATAAAGGATCTGCTCGATACTGCGATAGAGTTGTACGGGCAGCTTACCCGTAAAATAGACACGTCGTCGCTTAACGCCGCACTCAAGGACTGGCTCTTCCAGTATCCGCCGCCGGCGAGCAAAGCGATTCACTTTAAAATCCGCTACATGACGCAGACAGGCGTAAATCCCGTTTCGTTCCTCATATTCGCCACGAAACCGGAGGTCGTGCCGCAGACGTACGTCACCTATCTGAAAAATAAAATCCGCACTGATTTGGGGTTCGACAAAATTCCCGTCCAGCTCGAAATGAAGGCGAGCCGGCAGGACTGGCTTGAGCGTCAAAAATAACATTGAGGAAATAAATGGCAGGGTATTCTATCGGAGAAGTTGAAGAGATTACCGGTGTAAAGGCTCACGTACTGCGCTACTGGGAGAGCGTCATACCGGGATTCGCACCGCAGAAGGATATGGGCGGCCGCCGCATTTACTCTCAGCGGGAAATCGACATCATACTCCGCCTGAAATATCTTATCGGCGTAAAAAAATTCACGATTGAAGGCGCGCGCAGCCAGATCATCGAGGAAGCGGCGATCGTCAGCAACGACGCGGACATCTTTCACGCCATTCACGATCTGAGGTCGGATCTTACGACGCTGTACCTTGCAATACGGAAATACCGTCCGCACAAAAGCGGCACACAGCAGGAAACGCATGAAGAAAACTGATTCATCACCGGGAGAAAAATGGTACGACCGTTTTGTTAAAAATAACGCATCGGAAAAGAAAGAGAAAAAAACGGCACGCAGTTCGAACACCCGCGGTACACGTGCCGGACCGGAAACCGCGAGGGACAGCGCGAACGGCCGCATCGGAAAAAACGGCGCACCGTCAAAACGGACCGAATACGCATTTCGCCCGCGTACCGCCGACGCGAAGCTTCTGTCCGTTTCGCATCTTTTTGAAACAGCTGCTGTGCCTGAGGATGCCCGTGAAGTATTAAATAATTTTTCCGCAATCGTGCAGGGGGTCTTTCCTTCAAGCAGCAGGCAGCAGCTTTCTCTTCCGCAGGACGTACGGCGGCTTTCCCACGAATTAACCGACGACCGCACGGAGCGCCGCGTCGGCTATATGAACGATCCGGCATATCTGTCGGCATACGTACACTACTTCACGTGGTGGAATCTTGTCCGCCTTACCCGGCTTTTCGCGAACCTCGGTTCCCGTTCATTTCCCGTTGAGGACGGCAACTACTGCCTCGATATCGGAAGCGGCCCGCTCACAGTCGTCACCGCTTTGTGGCTCGCGTGCCCGGAACTCCGCAGCAGAAAACTCACATGGTACTGCATGGACATATCACAGAACGCGCTTTCGCTCGGAGAGGACCTGTACCTTTCAGTTGCGGCCCGCACACCGCCTGCGGAGCCGGGCTCGGAACCGCACTGGAAAATTATCCGCGTGAAAGGCGCGCTCGGAACCGATATCCGCGAAAAAGCGTCGCTCATCACCTGCGCGAACATGTTCAACGAATTGTATCAGAACGGGAGGTATACGCCGGAAGAGCTTGCGCGGAAATATGCCGCGGAACTTTTTCCCTATGCGGCCGAAAAGCACACGGTCCTCGTCGTTGAGCCTGGCGTTCCCCGGCAGGCACGCATTATAAGCCTGCTGCGCGACGCATTCATCAAAAAGAATATGACGATTACCGCGCCGTGTCCGCACAAAAATGCATGCGCCATGAACGGACTGCATGCGCGTATGGGCGGAACTGCAAAGTGGTGCAATTTTTCATTCGCCGCGGAAGACGCACCGCAGCTGCTTCTCAAACTTTCCGCCGACGCGGGCATTCCGAAGGAACGCGCCGTGCTCAGTTTCGTGCTCGCGACAAACTCCGCGGAGAAAACAGTTCCGAGTCATCCTGACGAGCAGGCTCCGCTCACACTCCGCATCGCGAGCGATCCGATCAGACTGCCGGGACACCGCACCGGGTATTACGCGTGCAGCGCGCTCGGCCTGACGCTTGCAGTAGACTCCTCGGGCACCGGCTTCAAATCGGGAGACAGTATTACGGTAACTCCGCTCAGAAATTTGAACACACTTCCGAAAGACGTCAAGACAGGTGCAAAAGAATTGTCAATAGGAAAATAGAAAAAACAGAAAGTCCCGAAGTTTGGAAAATTACGTCGTTCCAATGCAAAGACGTAATTTTCCAAACTCGCCAGGTTGTTTCGTAAGTTTTACTTACGAAACAACCACTTCACTTATTCGGATAATTAAGTTATTATATTCATAAGCTGATAAAAAGAACGACAATACGTTCAGAGGAGTTCATAGTATGAAAAAAGCATTAGCAGTTGCATGCACGCTTGTTGCAGCAGCACTTGCTGTTACCGGCTGTTCAAAGAAACAGGCCGCAGCACAGAAAGCAGCACTTAAAGTCGGTATGGTCACCGACTCCGGTACAATCGACGACAAATCTTTCAATCAGGGAACCTGGGAAGGAATTCTCCGCGCCCAGAAAGATTTGGGAATCGACTGCAAGTATCTTAAACCGGCAGGAACGACGGAAGCCGACTATCTCAAAGAGATGGGCAATCTCGCCGACGCCGGATATCAGATGATTATCTGCCCGGGCTTCAAATTCGAAACTGCTGTCTACACGGCACAGGATAAATATCCGAACGTAAAATTCGTTCTCCTCGACGGAAAACCGCACACTGCCGATTACGCAACTTTCAAGACGGGAACGAATACCGTCGCTGTTTCATGGCTCGAGCAGGAATCGGGTTTCGTTGCAGGCGTTGCAGCGTCCGTTCAGATTAAAGAAGGTGAATTCGGATTCATCGGCGGTATGGAGATTCCTGCCGTTCAGAAGTACAACTGGGGATGGCAGCAGGGTATTAAATACGCCAACGAAAACTTCGGCACAAAAATCACAATCAAACCGGAAAACGTCATTTATCAGGGAACGTTCTCGGACGTTGCGGCAGGACAGCAGCTTGCGGCTTCCATGTACGATAAGGGTGTAAAAGTCGTATTTGCAGCGGCAGGCGGCGTCGGAGTCGGCGTCATCAACGAGGCGAAAACACGCCGCTCAACAGGCAAGGACGTCTGGATGGTCGGCGTCGACGTCGATCAGTATAACGACGGCGTTATGCCGGACGGAAAGAGCGCCGTCCTCACTTCGGCTATGAAATACCTCGACCGCGCTTCATACGACATGATAAAAGACGAACTTGAGGGACAGTTCCCCGGCGGACAGGAACTTGAACTCTCTGCGGTCAACGACGGAATCGGTATTCCGGAAACGAATCCGAATCTTTCCGACGAAGCGCAGAAAGAAGCTTCGCAGGCTCTCGCCGAAATCAAAGCGGGAAAAATCACCGTTGCAGCCTCTGCAGACGGACTCATTAAATAATTTACAGGACTGAAACCTTATTCTCCGAATGTCCAAAAACGAAGTTTTTGGACATTCTTTTTTTATACAGAAATCCCCGTAAATATGATATACTAATGAAAATTTTTCGGAGGCATTGATGGACGACAACTATGTAATTGAAATGCTCCATATCAGAAAAGAATTCCCCGGAATCGTAGCGAACGACGATATTACGCTGCAGGTCAAGGAAGGGGAAATTCACGCGATACTCGGAGAGAACGGAGCGGGCAAATCCACACTCATGAGTATTCTCTTCGGACTGTATCATCCGGACCGCGGCACCATAAAAGTGCGCGGAGAAGAAGTCACCATCAAAAATCCGAACGATGCAACCCGTCTCGGCATAGGTATGGTTCATCAGCACTTCCAGCTCGTACACAACTTCACCGTCACCGAGAATATTATTCTCGGCAAGGAAGGCAGTTTCGTTCTGCACCGGAAGGAAGCATCTCAGAAAATAAAAACGCTGAGCGAAAAGTACGGGCTCAACATCGCCCCCGATATGAAGATTGAAGACATCTCCGTCGGTATGCAGCAGCGGGTGGAAATACTTAAAATGCTCTACCGTGACGCGAACATACTGATTTTCGACGAACCTACGGCCGTGCTTACACCGCAGGAAATAGACGACCTTATGCAGATTATGAAGAACCTCGTAAAGGAAGGAAAATCTGTCATTCTTATTACACACAAGCTTAACGAAATAAAAGCGGCGGCAGATCGCTGCACCGTCATCCGCCGCGGCAAAATGATAGACGTCGTCGATGTCGCCTCAACGAGCATGCAGGATATGGCCGCCATGATGGTGGGGCGCCCCGTCAGTTTCAAAGTCGAAAAAGCTCCTGCGCAGCCGGGACGGCCTGTTCTCGAACTTAAGGATCTCTGCGTCATGAACGCGAAGAACGTGCTCGGCGTAAAAAATTTCAACCTCACCGTTCACGCGGGGGAAATCGTCGGTATCGCCGGCGTCGACGGCAACGGCCAGAGCGAACTCGTTGAAGCGATTACAGGTCTCGTTCCGGTACAGAGCGGCGCGATAATCATCGACGGAACGGACGCTACGCATCTTACGATACGCGAGCGCAACGAACTCGGCATCGGGCACATTCCCGAAGACAGGCAGAAACGCGGCATCGTACCGACCGAATCGATTGCGGACAATATGGCCGTAAAGGAATTCTTCCGCCCTCCGTTCAGCAGGAACGGTATTCTCGACGACGGCTACATGCGCAGGTACGCGCAGAACGTCGTCGACCACTTCGACGTACGTTCGGGAGAAGGAATCAGGTCGCCGGCGGGCAAACTTTCCGGCGGAAATCAGCAGAAATTGATTGTCGGCCGGGAAATCGCCATGAATCCGAAATTATTAATCGCTGTTCAGCCTACACGCGGACTCGACGTCGGCGCGATCGAATACATCCACAAGCAGATTGTCACACACCGCGACAAAGGCAATGCCGTTCTGCTCGTCTCTCTCGAACTCGACGAAATTTTCAACCTGTCCGACCGTATTGCAGTAATCAGCGGCGGAGAACTTATGAACATTGTCGATACATCTGAAACAAATGAACATGCAGTCGGCCTTATGATGGCGGGCGTCAGGCAGCAGGAGGCACAGTAATGGCAGACAAGATAAAAGTAAAAGAAGAACACAAAAGCAGTCCGTTCCTGATTGCGTTCAGCGCTGTCATTCTGGGGCTTATTGCAGGCGGCATACTCATGGCCGCAATCGGGGAAAATCCGTTTGCGGCATATGCGTTCATGTTCAAGGGCAGCCTTATGAACATGGAGCGTATCGGAAATTCACTTGCGACGGCGATGACGCTGCTCTTCACCGGACTCGCCTTCGCATTCGCGTATAAGACGGGATTGTTCAACATCGGCTGCTCCGGGCAGATGCTCGTCGGCGGGCTTATGGCTACGATCGTCGCACATTACGTTTTTCTGCCGCGTCCGCTGTATCTCATAGTGCTCATTCTTTCCGCAATCGCCGGCGGTGCAGTCTGGGCGGCGATTCCCGGATATTTCAAGGCGAAGTTCAACGTGCACGAAGTCGTCTCCACAATCATGATGAACTGGATCGCATACTGGAGCATTTATTATTATATTCCCGCCTATCTCAAGGGACCGTCGCTTGAAACGGAAAGTTCTTCAATCGCCGTTTCCCAGTCGCTTCGTTCGCCGTGGCTTTCGAAAATCTTCACCGGCTCCGCGTACATAAACGGCAGCATATTCATAGCGGCCGTCGCAATCATACTGATTCAGTACCTGCTCAGCCGCACGACGCTCGGATTCGGTCTCAAGGCAGTCGGCGCGAACAAAAGCTGCGCGGAGTACGCGGGCATCAGCGTGAAGCGCAGCATCGTGCTTTCAATGACGATTTCCGGTGCGCTTGCGGGACTTGCAGGGCTTTCGTACTACACCGGGTATTCGCTCAACATGCAGATAGGCGTCATGCCCTCGCAGGGGTTCGACGGCATCGCGGTTGCGCTGCTCGGCGCCTCCACGCCCGTCGGCGTTCTGCTCGCTTCCATTTTCTTCGGCATACTTCAGTCGGGAAAAGGATTTATGAACGCCATGACGTCCGTTCCGCCGGAGATAGCCGACACCATCATTTCCGTAATTATTTATTTTACGGCGACAAGCATTCTTTTTGAAAAATTGTGGAACGGTTTTTTCCACAAAATTCACGAGCGGCAGGAAGAAAAAGCGGCGGCGGCAGACAAATCACCTCAGGAGGTTCAATAATGTGGGGACTTTTTGTTCAGATATTTCCATACGTCATTGTATACACAATTCCGATGCTCATTACGAGTCTCGGAGGATTGTACAGCGAGCGCTCGGGCGTCACGAACCTCGGCCTTGAAGGTCTTATGCTGTCGGGATATTTTGCGACGGCGTTCTTCATCAAGCTTGTCCAGAACACAATGCCGCACAATCTGTGCATTGCGCTCGGTCTGCTTGCAGGAGTCGTCTGCGGCATGCTCTTCGCACTGCTTCATGCGTTCGCGTCCATTAATCTGAAGGCCGACCAGACGATTTCGGGAACCGCAATAAACATGCTCGCCGCGGCAGTTACCGTATATGCCGCGCGCATGATTACCGGCAGCGGCAACATCCCCATACTCATGGGCATTATACCCGACAATATTCCGGTGCTGTCGAAAATACCGGTCGTCGGATCGCTTCTTTTTACCCGCTCATACTGGTCGTCGTGGCTTGCGCTCGGCATATGGGCATTCTCCTGGTGGCTGCTTTACAGCACGTCGTTCGGCCTCCGGCTCCGTGCCTGCGGTGAACATCCGTCGGCCGTCGAAAGCGCGGGAATCAACGTGTATGCAATGCGCTATTTCGGCGTGCTGATGAGCGGCGCGCTGTCCGGTCTCGGCGGCGGCATCATGCTCGTCACGTACAGCGGCGAGTTCAACGGCAGTGTTGCCGGACTCGGATTCCTTGCAATCGCCGCAATGATTTTCGGACAATGGAAACCGCTCGGCATTCTCGGTGCGACGTTCTTCTTCGGTTTCTTCACGACGCTCGCGAACGTCTCGCAGGTAATCCCTGCGCTCGGCTCCGTTCCGACAGTCATCTTCAAAGTATTCCCGTATGCAGTCACGCTCATAGCGCTCGTGTTCTCGTCGAAGCACATGTCGGCACCCGCAGCAGACGGCGTGCCGTATTAATTTTTTGTCCGCCCCGCAATGTCCGAAAACTTCGATTTCGGACATTGCGGGGCATACCGTTCCGGATACGCCACTTACGGAACGGCCCTTCCCTCCGGCCGGTTCAGTCGGACGAGTTTGAATTCCCGCCGCACATCTGCTATAATACATTCACTCTATGGATAATGAAAAAATCAAACAGATTCTGCTCGATATACAGGACACCAAACTTGACTTCACCGTCATTCAGACCGGGAAAGACAGCAAACGCGTAAACGGATTGTACAAACCCGACACGCACGAAATTCTGCTGCACAACAAAAACTTCAAAACCGATAATCAGCTCGTCTACACCGCGGTCCACGAATATGCCCATCACCTGATTACTGAAGAAACGCTCGCCGTTTCAGGCAGCAGCGCACCGATTAACGCGAAAGTGCACAATCAGGCATTCTGGGTAAAATTCAACGAGCTTATCGGAATCGCTGAAAAAAAAGGATACTACGTCATCGGCATTGAGAATTCTCCTGAGCTTGAAAAACTCACTGAAGAAATACGCACGAACTATCTTGAAAAGAACGGACGGCTCATGCAGGAATTCGGCAGGCTGCTTGCAAAAGCGCACGAACTGTGCGAACAGGCGAACATCCGCTATGAAGATTACGTCGACCGCGTACTCTGCCTTCCGCGCACCACCGCGCGCGACGTTGTAAAACTCGGCATCGTACCTGTGAATCCCGCGCTCGGATACGACAACATGAAGCTCGTCGCGGGAATCAGAAAACCCGAAGACAGAAGCGCGGCGGAAAAACAGCTTATGAACGGAGAGAGTCCCGTTACCGTACGTGAAATGATGAAGCGAAGCAGCGACGCTTCGCGGTCGGACGATCCGAAATCGAAACTTGAAAAGGAAAAATCCCGCCTTGAAAAAACGATCACACAGCTGCAGCAGCGGCTCGAATATGTGGAGGACGCTCTTGGCAATATGTAAACAACTGCGGATGATTTTTTCCGCCGTGTTCGTCGGTTCACTTTCGTTTTTTGTTTTCCCTGAAGGTGTGAAGGCGGCGGCTTCGACAGACGAAACGACCGGTTCGGACACATCATTGGTGATGCCCGGCATGCCGACGATGCCTTCCGTTTCTTCGCCGTCGATGCCGACAATCAGCGCTCCGACGCTCGGCAGCTCATTCTATACGCCGGGAAAAAACAGCAGCGCAGCGTCGTCTTCGGAAACAGCTTCATCGCAGCAGGCCTCTTCGGGTACAGCGACGGCACCTGCATCCCCGTCCGCATCGACTGTAAAAAACGCAGCGGTGCTTTCATCCCTCGGTCTGAACGGACTTTCCTCTTCCGTCACCGCGTCCGATTTAACATCGCTCGACGGCGCAGGGCTGCTCGGATCGTTGTATTCGTCGCTCAACAGTCCGCTTACGACCGATACGTCTTCGACAAACACGCTGCTTACAAACATTCTGCAGCAGCTTAAGGAACTCAAGCAGGAAAACAAATCCGTAATCACTGATTCCCGGGCGGAAAAAAACGCCGACGTTACAAACAGTTCCGCAGCCCGTGAAGACGGCACGCAGCCCGCCATTCTCCGTTTTACGGTAAACGGTTACGACGTTCTCGCAACCTGCCGCACAATCTACTTCAGCGACAGGGAAAACGACGGTACTTTCCTCCTTACCGGCGACCGTAAATACGTGTCGGACGGTAAAACGCGCGGCGAAACATTTTATCTGCTTTTCAAAACAAAAGGCAGTGCAGGTTTTTCCACACAGTATATTGTAGAACCGGCAGTCGTGCAGGATTACGCAAATGAATATTCCTTTGTCTATCAACTTGCACAGAAAGCAAATCTTTCCGCGGTAAAGACCGGCAATCTCATTACAATGCGCATCAATGAGCCGGTATACAACATGGATCTTCTTATCGACACAGGCAGTAAAAATAATAAATGACGGACAAACTGACGGAAGGATTAATAAAACTTGATTTCACACCTGAAACGGCAGCAATTCTTGCGCCGAAGATGGAAGCATACATAAAGGAACTTCAGCTTTTCAACTCCGCCTACAATCTCGTCAATACGGACGACCGCGACGAACTCGTCGTACGCCACGTCCTCGACAGTCTTGCTCCGTGGAAATTATTAAAGGCACTTGCGGAACAGCAGAAGTCGGACACGTCTTTCGGCGACATCGGTTCCGGCGGAGGACTTCCGGGCATTCCGCTTGCTGCGGCCTTTCCGCAGCACCGTTTTACGCTCGTGGAACGCATGGACAAGCGTTGTGCGTTCCTTGAAAACTGTGCCGCCGTTCTCGGCCTGAAGAACGTTTCGGTGCTGAAATCGGAAGCCGAGAACGTAAAAGCCGGCAGCTTCGGAATCACCGTGTTCAGGGCGTTCCGCCCGCTCGATAAAAAAATGATTAAGACGCTGCTCGCACTCACGGCCGACGGTGGTTATCTCGCGGCATACAAGGCAAAACGGTCGAACATCGACGAGGAAATGAACGGAATAAAAGACATCGCAGGAAATTACAAGATAGAAAAACTTTCCGTCCCGTATCTGCAGGACACAGAGCGAAATCTCGTCATTATTAAAAAATAGCGTACGTCAACCGAGCATATCGATCTTTTTCAGAACCGACACGAGCATATTTTTTTCGATGAGGTCTATCGGACGGCCTTCGACGTATTTATGAGCTTCATCCGTATACGTTCCGGCCGTAACGCAGAAACCGCGGTCCCCTTTTATGTCCCTGAGTTTCGAATGGAAATCACGCACGTACAGTTCGCCGACCGCTCCAGTATTCCGGTAAAAGCGGAACAGCTCCGTATCTTCCCAGCGGCTTGATTCAACGCTGCACAAAATTTCAATCGATTCGGGCGCAACCGAAATATCCTCAATTTTTACAATTGCATTGGGATAATACGCTTCCACAAATTTACGGCAGAGTGCAACAAAATCGCTCGTACCGGCCATAAGATACGTCTGCAGATTCGAATTGGAGTTGAGTTCCTGATAGCGCTGAACGAGCGCCGCAACGTCCTTATAATTCGGCGTTGTATTCTGAATCTGTTTCAGGTAATACAGACCTTTGCCGATATTGTTCATCGAAATGTACGAACCCGCAAGACGATAGCGCAGGGTCGTCTGCAGCTCGGACGGAACGTTCTCCAGCTTCAATCCTATTTCGTAATCCTGTACGGCCTGCTGGTATTGTTTCGACCGTTCGTGAATAAGCCCTGCGGAAAGGCACGACTGGGCGCCGAAATCAGGATCGGGACGAAGATGTACGAACACCTTAAGCGCTTTATCGCCGAACCCGGCCTCTTCCATCGCGGAAGCGAGAGAGAACAGCGTTTCCTTGTCCTCCGGGCTTTCGTCAAGAACCCGCCGGAGATACGGAAGAGATTCCTTGTAATGCTGGGACTTATAATATGAAAAACCGAGAGGACGGTTGACATTAGTCATATCCGGACGGATAGCGTGGGCCTTGCGAAGGCAAGCGATAGCTTTATCGTAATCTTTTTTCTGATATAAAAACAGGCCAAGGTAAAAATTCGTATCGAAGTCGTTCGGTAATAATTTATGAGCGGAAAAGAGGCCTTTTCCCGCCTCGTCAAGTTTATTAATTTTGAGTGCGCACATTCCCTGCCGGAGAGCGTCTTTCTGAATATTAATTTCGGGATGAACAAGAGACAACTCATACAGGGAATCATACAGAGGGAACGCTTTTCCCCAGTTCTGCTCGTCAAAATATAAATCAGCCAGCTGCTGCAGCGCATTGATGTTATGAGGATCGTGGGTAAGCCGCTTCGTACTTTCACGGATAATAACGGCCCGGTCCTTCCGGCGTACCGCTCCGGACGCTCTGCCGCCTTTCCTTTTTCCCGATAACGACCGCAGGATCATTATCAGAACGAGAAGTGCGGAACCTGTGATAATAGCAATAAGAACCGGTAATATAGTATCCATCTATCTCCCTTATTTCCGCAGTTCCTTCACCATGTCTGCAATACGCGCAACTGCAATTTTTATTTTGTTAATATCGGTGGCATAGCAGCATCTGATGAATCCCTCGCCGCCCTTTCCGAAACACGTTCCCGGTACGACGGCCACCTGATATTTCCCGATGAGCTGCGCGGCAAATTCCTCGCTTGTGAGACCTGTCGAACGGATATCCGGGAACAGATAAAACGCTCCTTCCGGTTCCGTACAGGGAAGGCCCATGTCGCAGAACGCCTTGTACATGAGGTTGCGCCGCTGCTGATAACTAACGCGCATGCGCTCAACTTCGCTCCAGCCGTTCTTAAGACCTTCGACGGCCGCATACTGACTCATGATCGGAGCGCATATAGCCGAGTACTGGTGCAGCTTGCACACCTGGTTCGAAAGTTCCGCGGGGGCAGCCATGAACCCGATGCGCCATCCCGTCATGGCGAACGCTTTCGAAAATCCGTTGATGACGACCGCGTAGTCCTTCATGCCGGGAAAGCCTCCGATGGAAACATGCTTGCGGCCGTCGTAGATAAGTTCGCAGTAAATCTCGTCGCTGATGCACCATATCTGATGCTTTTTTACGACTTCCGCAATCTTCGCCAGCTCGTCGGCCGGAATAACGCGGCCCGTCGGATTTGAAGGCGAACACAGCATGAGCGCCTTCGTCCGCGGCGTAATCGCGTTTTCAACCTGCTGAGCAGTCGGGTAAAATCCGTTCACGCTCGTATCCAGGTGTATAAGTTTCGCATCGCACAATTCCGCAAGCGGCTGGTAGGAAACGTAACACGGTTCGCACACGATGATTTCGTCGCCGGGATTAAGTATTGCGCGCAGCGCAGCGTCGACAGCTTCCGAACCGCCGATCGTGACGACCACCTCGTTTTTCGGACTGTAGTACATGCCGAAGCGCTCCAGATATTTCGCAATCTGTTCACGCAGTTCCAGCAGTCCCCAGTTCGACGTATACGACGTCTGTCCTTTCTCAAGGTGATAGAACGCCTCCTCGCGGAGAGACCACGGCGTTGAAAAATCAGGTTCGCCGACGCCCAGAGAAATTATATCGTCGCGGCCTATTATCAGATCAAAAAATTTGCGGATTCCCGACGGAGGTGTTGCAAGCATCTTACGGGAGAAACGGTCTTCTCTCGTATTCATTATGCGGTGACCCCTTCACGGTTGTCGCGGTCCTGCTCGACGTATACGATGTCGTTCTCTTTATACGTCTTGAGTATAAAATGAGTCTTTGTCGAACGAACACCTTCAAGCGTGGAAAGTTTGCTTGAAACAAAAAACGCGACTTCCTTAAGCGTATCCCCCTCGATGATGACTTTAAGGTCATATCCGCCGCTCATAAGATAGAGCGATTTCACCTGCGGAAAACGGTAAATACGGTCGGCGATGGCATCAAAACCTCTGTCCCTCTCAGGCGTTACCTGAATTTCTATTTCAGCACGCACTTTATCTTTTGCTTCGCCGTCTCTTTCCGGATTAACAATAGCGGCATATTTCATGATTACACCGCCGTCTTCAAGTTTTTTGATGATGACGCGCACTTCTTCAGGTGTTTTTCTCGTCATAGCGGAAATATCTTCCACCGAAAGACGTGCATTTTCACGCAAAAGATCAAGGATTTCTTCAGTTTCATCCATAATATAAGCTCCGTATTATTCTATAAAATATAACACATTTATGTTCTTTACAACAGAGGCCATAAAAAAGGGATCCGGAGCACATCCGAATCCCACGTGCTGAACAAAGTAAAATGAGTATCAGTCGGCAGAATCCTCTGCTGCAGGATCGTTGGAAGAGAGAACAATAGAGCTGAGCTTGTCTTTCAGCATTTTCTTAAGTGTTTCCGATTCCGACGTATTGTCCTTAACATTCTGCAGCGCTGCATTGAGCTGCGCATCGTATATACTCTTGTCCATAGACCATACGGCATAATATTCGTAGACGTCTTTGTAATTGCCGTCCTTCTGTGAACCGGTCTGCTTTTCCACCCAGTAGCTTGCAGTCTTCTCAAGACCGTTGATTTCCACCGCCGAAACAGCTTCTTTATACAGCTTCAGTTTCCGCTCGACTTCCGTCGGATCGGTTTCCTTGCCGGATTCTTTTGCCTGTGCGTTTTCCGACGCTGATACGACTTTTCCGACAACGCGCTGCATCGTATCGCCGACCTGAGTCTCAACGTCCACAAGATCAGTCCACTGTTTTACAAATTCAAGATTATCGCCGTCCGCCATCGTAACGAAGATCTTCCGGCCTTTCAGATCGGGCATAACCTTCGAAAGAGCAGACTCGGAGTATTCTCCCTGCGCAACCTGAATAACCCACTGCGGAATTTCGGTTCCGAATGCCGAACCCTGATAGTCAACAATTCTCGCCTTCGAAGTCGCCATTTCCGGCTCTTCACCTTTTATACCGGAGCCTTTTACGGAAGATGTAGTTCCGCAGCCCGTGACAGCCAGAACTGCAGACGCTGCAAAAAGAACAATAAGTTTCTTCATGAATTTCCTCCAATCAAGTAATATGTGGCTGCATTATACTCTGAATTTAAAATAAAAACAATTGAGCCTGTCGTTCGTATCATTCTATTGTTGATTTATTACCGGTATTTATATATAGTATACTATCTTTAATAGAAGTAAATTCAGCTGCGGAGTATTTATGGACAAATTGAAAATACTGCTTCCGAAAGGAAGAATTTATGAAAATGTCATCGGCCTGCTCGGCGGAGCCGGAATAAAAGTCGATCTGCCCGAGCGCGCCTACCGCCCGACTGTGAATCAGGACGACCTTGAAGCTAAAGTAATGAAACCGCAGAATATCGGGAAACTGCTTGAACTCGGCGCCCACGACGTCGGTTTTACCGGACGCGACTGGATCGTTGAAACGAAAGCCGATGTCGAGGAAATCATGGATCTCGGCTTCGATAAAGTACGGATTGTCGCCGCGGTTCCGAACGCAATCGACGACCATACGCTCGCTCACAAACGCGTTATCGTCGCGACGGAATACGAGCAGATAGCGCGCGACTGGCTCGAAAACCGCAGAATGAACTACCTCATCGTCCGCACGTACGGTGCGACGGAGGTATTCCCGCCCGACGACGCGGACATGATCGTCGACAATACTGCGACAGGCCGCACGCTTCAGGAAAACGGACTGCGCATCGTCGACACGATTCTCGAGAGCTCAACGCGCATGTTCGCGTCAAAGGAAGCGCTTAAAAATCCTGCGAAGAAACAGAAAATCGAAGAGCTGAAAATGCTCTTCGAGGCAGTTCTCGACGCACGCGACAAAGTCATGCTCGAAATGAACTGCTCAAAAGACAAATTCGACACGCTTGTAAAAGGCATTCCCGCAATGAGAAGCCCGACCGTCGCTCCGCTCTACGGCGACGACGGATACGCAATCAAGATTGCGGTCAATAAATCAGAAGTACCGGTACTGCTTCCGAAACTCAAGAAGCTCGGTGCGACTGATATTCTTGAATACGAGCTCAGAAAGGTTCTTGCCTGAGTCTAATGAGGTACGAAGATTAACGACGGAGGAAAAAATGGCACGCATAGCAACGGTAGAACGAAAAACCGGAGAAACCCAAATCAGTCTGACGCTGAATCTTGACGGAAGCGGAAAGTGCGACGTGCACAATCCCATCGGATTCTTCGACCATATGCTCCGCTCATTCTGCAAACACGGTCTGTTCGATTTGAGCGGTTCGCTCGCAGGCGACCTCAACGTCGATCAGCACCACTTAATAGAAGATACCGGCATTGTGCTCGGCATGTGTTTTTCAAAAGCGCTCGGCGACTGCGCAGGAATCTACCGCTCGGGATTTTTCATTTACCCGATGGACGAATCATTATGTCGGGCATCGGTCGATTTCGGCGGCCGGCCGTACCTCGTATGCAACGCATCGCTCACCGGCATACCGCTCGTTTCAATCGGCGCAGACGGAAAGGAATCGAGCTTTCAGACGGACTGCTTCGAGGATTTCTGGCAGGGATTCGTAAACAACGCAAACTGCAATCTGCACCTCGACACAATCAGAGGCCGGAGCGACCATCACAAAATGGAAGGACTCTTCAAAGCCGCAGCCCGTGCAATACGCGCCGCAGTGGAAATCGACCCGAGGCGTAACGGAGCAATACCGTCGACAAAAGGCGTCATAGTGTAAAAACGGAACTACAGGGGTGCAACATATTTCGTTTTGCGGTGTCTAAAAAGTATGGAAAATGGTATCAATTCGGTCACCGTCTGGGGTGATTCAATATTAAAAGGTGCCGTCACGGGATACAGCGCGAACAGATTCGACGTGCTCGACGACAAAAACAGTCTGTATCTCGCCTCGCAGAAGCTCGGATTTACGCTTACGAATAAGAGCGTTTTCGGCAATATCATAAACAAAGCACAGCGCACACTCAACAGGGATATGGAACGGGGACTTACGTGCGACCTCGGAATTATCGAAAGCGGCGGCAACGACTGCGACTACGACTGGACTCAGATAAGCGAAAATCCCGATTCGCCGCATAATCCGCGCAACACGCTGCCGGAATTTCTGCGCATGATGGATGAAATGGTCCGGACGCTGCGCGCTCATAAAATCACGCCGCTGCTCATGACGATGCCGCCTCTCGTGCTCGACCGCTGGTACGCGACTATCACCGGCGGGCAGAACGAAACAAACATCAGAAAATTTCTTCACAACGACACATTCAAACTGTATTCGGTGCACGAACTGTATTCACTGAACATCGTAAAGTACGCCGTCACACATCACGTACAGTTCGTCGACATGCGCATGGCGCTGCTTGAAGCTCCCGATTACCGGAGCCTCATGTGCGGGGACGGCATCCATCCGAATATCGAAGGATACGCGTACATGGCGTCGGTCTGGGAACGGGAACTGCCGAAGGTGAAAAAAGAATACTGATAAAAGCTATCTCTCCAAAATATTTAATATATAATAAAATAATTATTAGTATTCTCCCATAAAATATTGACAAATAATTAATAAGATTTATACTGTATATCATGATTTTTAGATTAAAAAGAATATTTATCTGCATGTTTTTAAGTTGTTTACCGGGTGTATTAATCTTTTCCGAGCCCCTACGTAATTATGTTTGTATCGTTCGCGGAAATCTTCCTAAAGATACAGTAAAATTTCTGGAAGATTACCGCGACACGCTGGACAGTCGGGGGTATTCGACTTATTCCAAAGAAATCGACGCATATCTGAAGGGATCGTTCGGTTCCGGTTTTGTTTACTACGGAACAGACGGGAAACCGTATGTCGTCACAAATCGGCACGTCATAGCTGAATCAGACACAGCTAATGTACAGTTTGAGAATGAAGACGATTCGACCTCCGAATATAAGGAGCTGAAAATAATTGCTGCCGACGAGGATATAGATATTGCACTTATAGCGCTTCCTGCCTCGTACAGCCGTAAGGGACTTGAACTGAGTACTACGCCGGTTACAGACGGCGAAGATGTCTGGTCCGCAGGATTCCCCGGACTCGGCAATGATCCTGTATGGCAGCTCGGAAAAGGAATCGTTTCCAATTCTCATGCAAAAATAAACGAACTGCTTTCACCTGATATTTCGACGATTATCCAGCATTCGGCGCAAGTCGACCCGGGCAACTCCGGCGGACCTCTCATGATCGCCGACACAAAAGCTTCGTCCGGTTACCGGGTTGTCGGACTCAATACATGGAAAGCCGTATATCGGGAAGC
The DNA here is from genome assembly GCA_002399405.1 of Treponema sp. UBA4873. Lineage (GTDB taxonomy): Bacteria > Spirochaetota > Spirochaetia > Treponematales > Treponemataceae > Treponema_D. Next base: position 144,271 of record DHDP01000020.1, read on the forward strand.
AACGAATTTCTCAATCCCTGCCCCTGTAATTCAGTCATTCGTCGAAAAAACCGTTGCAGGTAAACAATCCGCCGGTGATATTGACGACCGGATCAAACAATTCGTAAAAGCGACAGGCGATAAAGATCTTGCTTTCTTCGCTCTCGGAAAATACGTTTCCAACAATATGATCTCGAAATCAGGCGGAGATGCATTCTTTTCTGTCCTTGCTAAGGCTCCTGTTTCCGTACGCTCAACAGTCGTCGACATATTCGAATACGATCCCATCGAAGGGCTGCGGTATGCAATCGCATATGAAATCTGGAAGGAATTTCAGGGCGAAGACGGAACGCTTGCAACGGAGGCCGGCACGGCTGAAGATTCTACAAACGGTAAAAAAATCTCTCTGACACCGCAGGGTAAAACAAGTATTGCGACGCTTTGGAATACAGAGCAGGGAAATTGGAAGATCACTGAATTCGATACGATTGAAAATTCGAAACTCGGGAAAAAGGATAAAAAGGACGCAAACAAAAATTCCGATTTTTCAGTTGGAGAACCGTACTTCATTTCACTGTCAGGCGGAATTTTACTTCCGTTCGAAACACAGACGCCAGGATATTCATCAACCCTCCTGTTTAATAATAAAATTATAGCTTTCGGTATTTATCTTCAGTCTGAAAAAGCGATTATTTCAACAAAAACAGATGATTCATCGACAGAATATTCAAATAATCTGACTACGATGACGACCGGAGGCATTTTAACACGTATCCAGATTCCATTCACGTTCAATAAATTCGAAATAAATCCTTATGGTACAGCACGTCTCGGACTTTCAAATATAACTTCGCTCCTCACAGACGGCTCTTCCCGTCTTCATTTTGCGGTCGGATGCGGACTGGAATTCTCTTATAACATCAACGACATTCTGAGTCCTGCCATAGGTGCGGAATATATGCACGAGTTTTACGGTCTGACGGAAAAAACCAACAGCCTGATTATTTCTGCCGGTCTTAAGTTTTTCAAAATTAATTAAAAGAATAAAGGAGATTTTTTCATGAAAAAAACAGCAATGCTAGTCATTGCAGCGTCATTGACGGCTGCAATGTTTTTTACAAGCTGCATGACGACAACGTATCGCGGCGGCGAGAGTAAAGGCGAAGTAAAGAAAAATTTTTCAAACGGTAGCTGGGGAGGACCGAAAGACACTGCACTTATTTTCGGAAGCGATTACACTGGTTTCATTGTTTTACAGCAGAACCCGAAGTTCGGCTATAAATTATACGATGCGCAGGTTCGGGGAAAAACCAATTCAAACGCGATCGGGTTCCTTACGCTCACAAAAACCACATCGATGTTCTTTATTCAGCCGCTTCCGATCGGAAGTGAATTGGCAGTGTATGAATACTCATCTGTGGCGGGGAAAACCACGATAAATAATTACTGCGGAATTGCCGGAGTAGATATGAAATTAACAAAACCTGGACTTGTTTACTACGATAAAAACGACACTGCTCACAAAAACGAACTTGCATCACTTAAATCGATGCAGTCGTATTTTACGGAAACCGACTGGGAATCCGTCATTGCGAACCGTATTCAGGAGATAGAAAATGAAAAAAAATAAATTTATCACATCGTTTGTTTGTTCGCTTTTCTTATGTGCAGCCGTCGTTTCTGCCGATGATGTAAAAGCCGGATCAATAAAAGTCCCGGGTGGAAACAAAGTGATTCTGGTCGGAAGAATTTCATTCAAATCTCCAATCGATGTCGACGCAAGGAAAGATACTTTCACCGCTATGCGGAAAAACACTATTAACATCGGAGTATCGAAAGATAAGAATTGTTATTCAATCGGAGAACCGTCTTTAGGTTCTCTGGGGGAAATATGGGAACTTGGTGAGACATTCTACTATACAGCAAAACCGGAAAAAGACGGTACTGTTACGCTTGATACGGCCAGGGGATTCCTTTTCGGACTTACATATAACTATTTCATTCTTCCGATGCAGGCAAAAATAGTCATACCTGAAGGAGCTAAATTCGTTTACGTCGGAGACTTCCAATATGATCTTGATTATGCTCTCCGCGTAACGGGATTCAAACATTTTGACGAATTCGACGACGCACAGAAACTGATAAACCGCGCGACGGGTAAAGAAGTGGAACTTGTGCGCGGAGAATTGAATTTCACTAAATAATTCTGCTTATTTATGCATAAATACAGGCTGTCCGTTTTCTCCGGACAGCCTGTATTATTTTTTATGATTTTTAATTTGTCAACTGCTTTATTCTTCAGTTATTTCCATCATTGAGAGACATAATCGGAACACGCACAAGTTCCACATTATTATTTTCCGTTTCTTTTTTTAGACTTGCCAGTGCATCGTCATATTCATCAACAGCAATTACAGAAGCAATCGAAAAATTATCACCTGTTATTTTATAATTTAATGTCCCGATATATACATATTCTGCCTTTTCCGGTATTTTTATTTTAAATCCCAGTGGTAAATATAGTTCCGTTTTCTTATCAGCGAAAAAATAATATACAGCATTCTGCCGGAATTCAACACAGTCTGTGTCGTTATCAATATCATATTCAAGAAAGAAACATTCACCGTCAGCATAAAACCGGTCATTCTGATATGGCATAGTAAAAACACTTGCATTTTTCAGATTTTCTTCACACACATCGCGTGTTTTTGCAAGGAAATCAAGATTTTCATCAGTTGTTAGAACTACTTTGCCAACAATAATCACATTTCCCTTTCCCGGTTTTTTGCATACGTCATGCATTTTTTTGCCACTTATGACATTCTCTTTTTTATAAAGATCTTCCCGATCCAGTGAAAAGGCAGGATTCCACGCACAAATAAAAACGAAACAACCAATAAGCATCAACTGTAAATTATTTTTCATTCTTTAACTCCTCATCATGCTCGCAAAGGGATCGTCAGTCAAAAAACTTCCTGTTTTTTGACTTCTTCAGGAAAAGTCTGCTGCTTTTCCTGTTCACTCTTACCCGCCGTCCGTGGCGGGACTGTGTTTTAATCTCTCATCATGCTCGCAAAGGGATCGTCAGTCAAAAAACTTCCTGTTTTTTGACTTCTTCAGGAAAAGCCTGCTGCTTTTCCCGTTCACTCTTACCCGCCGTCCGTGGCGGGACTGTGTTCTAATCTCTCATCATGCTCGCAAAAGGATCCACTGTGCGGTACTTTTCGCGCAGCTTCGGCTTCTCAATTTTTCCTGTTGCGCTGCGCGGCACGGACGCAAATATCAGTTTCCTCGGACGTTTGTATTTCGGAAGTGAAAGACAAAAATTATTAACATCTTCTTCCGTACACGATTTGCCCGGTTTTACTTCGATAATTGCTGCTGCGATTTCACCGAGACGCTGGTCGGCAAGACCGATGACGGCGACGTCTTTTACCGCATCCATCCTGTGGATAAAGTCCTCTATTTGAACCGGGTACAGATTCTCACCGCCCGTTATGATGACGTCCTTCTTGCGGTCTACAAGGAAATAAAAACCGTCCTCGTCCTGCATTGCCATATCTCCCGTAAGCAGCCAGCCGTCGTCCGTGAGCACTTCCTTCGTCGCTTCCTGATTTTTGTAATAGCGGACCATAACGCCCGGTCCTTTTACCGCAAGCTCGCCGACGTCGCCCTGTACGACGGGATTACGGCTTTCATCCACAATCTTCACCTGCCAGCCGTATCCCGGTACGCCGATCGCACCGATTTTATCAGTGTTCTCTACTCCGAGATGAACGCATCCCGGTCCGATCGATTCGGAAAGTCCGTAATTCGTATCGTACTGATGATGCGGAAAATATTTTTTCCAGTCTTCAATGAGTTTTTTGGGGACAGGCTGCGCACCGATGTGCATAAGGCGCCATTGATCGAGTTTATAATCGGACAGTTTCAGGTCGCTGCGGTCGAGCGCATCGAGAATATCCTGCGCCCACGGAACGAGAAGCCACACGATTGTGCAGTGCTCGTCCGATGCGGCTTTTAGGATGAACTCGGGTTTTGTCCCGCGCAGCAGCACTGCTCTGCTCCCGGAAATCAGACTGCCGAACCAGTGCATTTTCGCACCGGTGTGATACAACGGCGGAATGCAGAGAAACGTGTCGTCCCGGGTCTGTCCGTGGTGTTTCTGTTCGCATACGGCTGACTGCACAAGCGCACGGTGCTTATGCAATATGGCTTTCGGAAAGCCTGTCGTTCCCGACGAAAAATAAATTGCACCGTCGTCATCGTCGGATATTTTTATATCGGGATTCCGGCTCGAGCAGTTCATCACAAGCTGGAAATAATCTTCCGCGAACGTAGGACACGTACCGCCGCCGGCATACAGCAGCAGACGGTGCGGCATGATTTTATCCGCAATTTCCTCAATCCGTCCGATAAACTCCGGCCCGAACACGAGTACGCTGACGTCCGCAAGATTTACACAGTAATCGATTTCATCCGGCGAATAGCGGAAATTAAGCGGAACGGCAAGTGCTCCGGTCTTGAGAATGCCGAAATAAACGGGAAGCCACTCAAGACAGTTCATAAGCAGAATCCCGACTTTATCGCCTTTCTTTACACCGCGTTCAAGCAGCAGATGCGAAAAACGGTTCGCCTTTTCATTAAACACGTGCCAGGTGATTTCACGACGGTACGGCATGAACGGTTCCGGCTGCATCAGGTCATAATCCTTCCACGTGACGCGCCGCGTCTCTTTTACTTCCGGGTTCAATTCGACAAGCGCAACGTCGGTTCCGAACAGAGCAGCATTCCGTTCGAGATATTCAGTAATCGGCATTTCAATCCTCGCACATTTTTTCAGTATTTATTAATAAGTATACACCCTGAATATCCGGCTGTCTAATAAAATCGATTATACCGACTGCTGCTTACAGTTTTACAATTTCGGCTTCGATGAGTCCCGTGGCCTTCTCACTTTTCCTGATGCTTGTTTTTCCATTCCGTCGGAGACATACCGGTACCCGTCCTGAACGTCTTCATAAAATACTTTACGTCGCCGAAACCCGAACGTTCCGCAACTTCGTACACTTTGTAGCACCCTTTCTCAAGAAGACGTTCAGCCTCTTCGAGACGAAGACGTTTCAAATACTCGTTGAAATTTACGCCGGTCTGTTCTTTGAATTTTTCGGAAAACCACGAATAATTCACCGAGACCTGATTTGCGACGACTGACATATTAATATTTTCGGTATAATGTTTATTGATGTAGTCGACGGCTTTCGTTATGAAGGGATACGGTTCGGAATGTTTTTTCAGCACTACGGCGAGATACACAGTATAATCGCTTACGTACCCTTCCCACTCGGTCAAAGTTTCAGACTGCCAGATATTTTCTATCATGATAGCCTTCAGGCGCAGATACATATCCGAATCGCTGTATCCGGGATACCGTTTGAATAAATTATTAACTATTTTTTCATACAAATAGCGGAAACATTCCGCACGCTGATCGGGTCTGAAAGACGAAAAATCAAACATAGCTCCGAGCGCTTTCTGTACATCCTCCGTAGGAAGAATGTCGAGACATCCGATACATTTCTCATAACGCGCGTCTATATCGGAAAAATCGGAGACGGCATTCTTTTCCGTATAATAAAATATACCTGATTTGTGATGCTGATCCGTCTTTACGCTGAAGAAATACTGCAGCAGCGCGGAATAAGATTCCCGCCGGAGTGTGCGTATTTCCATAACACTGTCCGCAGAAGAACTGATTCCTATTATAAACGACGACAAGCCGATATCGGACTCTATAAGATACAAAGCCTCCCGCGGAATCACCATACTCACGAAGTCTTTTTTCTGCTCAAGAGTATAGTACTGCACCTGACTTAAAATCGTCGTTACCGCTTCCGAACAATGTTTTCCGCGGACGGAAATACAGTACATGCCGTTCGGGAATTTATAACCGGGCAGTTCGGTGTCATTTTTCAACACACCTTCCGTCATGATTGTACGGAGCGCCTGCTCGCTGCGCTCTTTTTCCTCTTTATGAGCCGATGTAATGGCACTGTTCACGGAGTTGATAAGTTCTTCCGTATCGACAGGTTTCAGAATATACGACAACGCACCGCTTGCTATCGCAGCCTTTGCGTATGTAAATTCGTCGTAACCGCTCAGCACAATGATGGCGGGCTTGTGTTCCAATCCCGTCAACTTCCGCATCAGTTCAACGCCGTCCATTTCCGGCATACGGATATCAGTAATAATAACATCCGGCTGCTCTTTCAAGGCGAGCTCGTATGCCTCCCTGCCGTTCCTCGCTTCCAGCACCGCAATGACGTCGCCGAATGCGTTCATCAATATTTTTTTTATACCGGCACGGATTAATTTCTCGTCGTCCGCAATAATAATCGTTATCATTCCTTGTTCATCCTTTCAACGGATGTACCGCCAGCCGGCAGCTCCGTATTAAATGCAAGCGAAACAGGAACTCTGACAAGCGTTCCTTTCCCCGGTTCAGATTCAATCTCAAGCCGATAATCATTCCCGAAAAACATCGTCAGACGCTGCTGTATATTTTTTATACCGATATTTCCTTTTGAAATACGTTCATACGTGTTGTCGGCAAGATACCTGCGGATTTCTTCAAGTTTCTCCTTACTCATACCGCAGCCGTAATCCTGCACGCACAGCCATATCTTCTTTCCGCCGGGATCCGGTTCCGCATAAATCCTGATAACTGCATCCTTCGCAAGAGGTTCGATCGCGTAATTGAATGCATTTTCGACAAACGGCTGCAGAAGCATTTTTGGAATTGTAAGCGTTTCGTACTGCTCCGGTATGTCGGTTTCAAGGGAAATAATATAATCATTCCTGATATTCAGAATATAGATATATGAATTAATATATTCTATTTCCTGCGCAAGAGTAACGTTGTGCACACGCCACCGCAGGCAGTACCGCAGCATCTTACCGACAATCATGATACTTTCCGCGATGTCGTCACGGTCTGCAAGAACAGCCTGCATGCGGATAGTTTCGAGTACGTTGTAAAGAAAATGCGCGTTGATCTGATTCTGCATCGCTTTCATTTCCGTATCGGCTATGAGCTGCTGCTCGTTCTTTATCTGTTCAATCTGATCCTGCAGCTGGAGAGTCATCGAATTGAACGTATTCTGAGTTTCACCGACTTCATCGGTACTCGTAACGGGAATTTGCACATCGAACCTTCCTTCACGCACCTGCTTCATCCCGTCTATGACAGAGTAAACGCCGGACATCAGACGTGACGTCGTTTTGTTTATTAAATAATACAGGACGAGTACGGAAGCGAGCAAACCGAAAACGGCAATAACGGCGATTCTGACAATCGATCCCGTTATCATTTCCGTCGAGCATGTGTGAACAGTAACAATATTTAAAACAGGATCCGTTCTCCACGACGCGATACGTGTTCTGCCGTTCCCCGAAATTTTTCCGATGCCGCTGCCGTCCGATTCCGCATATGCGGCAGAAAGCCGCTCAAGTTCTTTTTTTCCGAGAGGCGTGTTAATTTTATTAATCTGAGAATTGGTAACAGGAATCAGATTAATTCCATTATTATTTTTTTGTGTATGAAATATATAATCATTCTGATACGGTTCCGGCGTTTTATACAGGAATGGAAAAAAATCACTCATTTTCATTGAAATCTGCAGCCAGCCGATTTCCCGTCTGCTTTTGATTAACCTGCGGGTTGAACATACGGAAAGTCCCTTCAGTGCGTTCTGATTTCCCATATACTCTGCGGAATAGTTCAACTCCCATTCTTTAAGTCTGCTCAAATCAGTCCGTCGTGAGCTTACTATTACCGGCCAGCGTTCGGGAATGAGCGGATTATCAGCAAAAATGCGAACCGCGTATATTGTCGGCATAACAGTCTGCAGCCTTTCTATGGTTGTCGCTTCCCTGTTCGTCGTTTCGATGATTTCCGCCTCATCACAATTCTCGGGAATTGTGTAAAAAAGCATGAGCTCGTTGTTTGTCTCTATCATCGTTTCGAGCAGACTGAATGTGTGTATATAATCGCTTATTTTTGCAGCGTTATCACGAATGGCCTTTTCACACTGGGCATTCAGTTCAGCGGACTCCGTATGTTCCGTCAAAACTATTATATACGTAAAAAGCGCAAGCAGCGGAATGATGATGATGCACGTGTATACGAAAACAAGCCTGTGAGAAAATTCCATACGTTTATTAAAAAGACGGGCAGTCGTAATCAGTTCCCCCTTCATATCCCTCCCCGTTTTCAGTTTATCAAAAGATACCATATTTTTTAAACGGTGTCTATTTTTCGGCTCTCAATATGAAAAAACTGCCGGCCGCTCACAGGACAGCGACCGGCAATTAAATTAAGGTTTAAGTGTGTGTCGTCAGCGACTAAAGATTACTGTTTTTCCCAAGTAGTGGAATCAATAGTAAACTCGGAATTATCAGAAGCCGACTTGCCTTCAAACAGAATTGTTACTTTATACGTATCTCCGCCGGATGTCAGATAAACAACAAGCGAATGCTGAGTTGCAGCAACAAATCCTGCTGAACTTAAGTTCAGTCCCCATGTGTAAAAACTGGTTCCTGAAGAGCATTCTCCATCAATCAAACCTACAAAAGTATCCCCTGTATCCATGGCTGGAACGTTTGTCGTAATATCGAGACTGTCTTTCGTCATTGCATATGTGTCATCGGTCCATGTCGCCTTCATATGAATCCAAGCACCGCCTACACCAGTCTGAAGAGTAACATCAGCAGGATTTGAAACAGAGGATGCTACTTTCCCGGCCTTAAATGTCGTTACCGCAGCCACAAGCGTGTCGTATGCGCTTGTTGTGTCGCTCGTCGTTGCACTTGTATCTTCATACGAGGTCTGAGCAGTCTCAATCGCATCGAGAAGCGTTGCCTTTGAACCTACAGCATATTGACCTTCGTCGGTTCCTTCCGTTGCGTTATTGTACAAAGTTTGTGCCGTAGTGACCTCACTCAACAGATTACCTTTTGCAGTGACGAGATCCGCAGCGCAGGAAGCGATAGACAGGTCGCTCAGCGTAAACGTGCCGGCATCGAGAACAGAGGTACCGTTCTTACCGAGCTGTATTGATATAAGCGTGCCTGTTGCAGACAGTGTCTTATAAATATAAACGGTCTGTTCGGTATCGGCTGTTAAAGTGTATACACTTCCTGCAATAGTAACATCACCGGCAACTGAAGACTTAACGTTAAAACTTACTGCATACGAGCCCGCCGCAGACGCATAGAAGAACTGCGTGCCGTACCAGTTGGAACTTGCAGCACTGCGTGTCACCGAATATTCTGTTTCAGCCGCAGTCGTCGCTGTAATATAAGACGGTGCTTCGGTCCACAATCCCATGTATCCGGGTGCGGAAACCATAGCGCTTTCACCGTTTTCGCAGCTCGTCGTACTGAAATACTTTGCGTAATTTTTTTCAGATGAAGACGAAACTGTGACCGTACATGTCGCGGTTTTGTTTCCGACTTTTGCCGTAATCGTTGCTTCTCCGGCCGCTACTGCTGTCACTGTTCCTGCGGTGACTGTTGCATAAGATTCGTTTGAAGAAGTCCACGTCACGTCATCGGAATCAGGAGTGAGATACACGGTGTACACGTGAGAGTCGGTATCGGTAAGCGTATACGTGCCTTCTACCGTCAAGTCCGTCGTGTCCTCTGCAGCCAGCGTTTCCGCCGTTGAAGAAAGCGTCAGCGCACTGATTGTAAAATTGCTCTCGCTTACGGGAGCATATTTTGCGTTCGTAATTGCAAAAGAACTGCTTGAAGCAATATTAGACGAGTCTACAGGAATCTGGATGCTTATAACCGTGCCGCCCGCTGTAGAAGTTGCGCCGGAAACTGTCACAAATGCGCTCACTTCCTGCGCTGTGTCGGCCGTAAGCGAATACGTATGTCCGTTGCACACAACATCCTGCGACGTTCCTGCCGTAACGGTGTATGTTACAAGGTACGTTCCGTCCGCACTGACTGTGTCGAACAGCTGAATGGCGTAATCACTGGAACCGCTCACTGTGTATTCGAAGCTCAAACTGTCAGTTGCAGCAGTAACGTTGCTCGGAGTAACGGTCGCACCCGTCCAGTTGGCGGCATCATACCACAAACCGACTGTCCCGGGTGTTGCCGCAACAGCTGACTCGCCACCTTCACCGCTTGAACCGTACGAAACAGTTTCAAGCGACAGAGTCGAAAAGCTGAGCGCAGTTTTCGTGTTCTTATTGCCGTCGTCATCTCCGCCGCCGGCGTTGTTCTGGCATGCCGTAAGACCGAGCAGCAGTGCTGCGGCAGCCACAAAAGTTATTATTTTTTTCATTTGTTTCTCCTCAACCATTCTTCCATTTTTATTATTCAAGCCTGCAGAAACAGTCTGTACTGAAACAGACTGTTTTTAATAAATTTATGCTATTCGCTGCGTGTGGGACAATGCCCGACAGCAATTTCAGTCAGTAATATACGCTGGTGATACAGAGTCCCCACTTGCATTCAAAAAATCAATTTCTTTAATTTCTACCCAATCACCGATTGCAGCTCCACCTGTATCGCAGAAAAAGGTTAATGCACTCGCCATTGTACTGGTGCTCGTCAAACCTGTAATAGTAATCGTTGTCCAATCAGTTTCGGAAAGCGATGACACATAAGTAGAAAGAACAGTAGCTTTCCCAACTTCTGTACCGGTTCCATTAATGATATAGATAGAACACAAAGACGGTGTAACATTTCCGCGAATTTTACATTTTATTTGAGTGAAACCGTTACCGTTAATATCTGCTGTGGCACCGCTGTTACTGCCGGCGGCAACATTTACTCCAAAATAAGTGCCCGTATCATTCCGTTCGTTATTCGTAAGACGAATTCCGCCATCACTGCCATTCGTAACGGTTGCTAAAATATTGCCACTACTATCCCAATTATCCCACGGGGCGATATCAAAACCGTCACAATTAACATATAAGTCAGTAGCTGTGCTACTGCCGCCGTTATCGTCGTCACCGCCCCCTGTGTCGGCAGACGCATCCGCCGCACATCCTGAAAACATTGCGGCTGCAAACAGCAGACTGCAAGCCGTAATTAAGGTTACAATTTTTTTCATAGAATCCTCCTTCTTTTTTATTTCTTCGTAATAATATTCTCATCCTCTTTAATAAAATCCGGTAGTCCTGCAGTTTTCAGAAAAGTGTTATTTTTTCGGAATACAGAAAGAGTGAGTAACCGCCGTAAAGGGCAGTTTTTTTAAGGCGGAAAATTACATAAAAAACAGCCGGCTCAGGAAAAATTTCCTGAAACCGGCACTTTACTGCGAATTATAATGGGAAATATATAATTTAAGGTATTTATAAAAATCAGCTGAACGTTGCAAATGATTCGATTACTTCAAATACTTCAAAAAAATAACAGCTGAATAATTTGGAAAGATAAAATTTTCAACTGCTTATTATGAAGATAAGCCGAAAGAGCCCCCGAACACGTTAATAGTAACTTTATGAATTTACGCGGTTACAGCTTTGCAATCTCGTCTTCGGAAAGTCCTGTAGCCTGCGCAATTATCTGTACCGGCACACCGAGTTTCCTTAGGTTGGGTGCAGCTTCCTCCCTGCCTTCCCGAAGGCCCTTTTCATGTCCTTCTTTTATCGCTTTCTCCGCCGGATGTTTCTGATGCAGCTGCGCGAGCATATAGTCCGTTTCATACCGGTGCCGTGTTTCCTGCTGCGCCCATTCTTTCCAGTCCCTGCTCATTTTATTCAGCGCATTCTTTGCCATCCGCACACCCTCCCTGCTCTTATAGATTTCATTGAGTTTATCCCCGTATTCCGGTGTCCCCTCGTACTTTAAAAAGATACCACAGATTTCCGCATCGGACAACTCCGCCACCGGTTTTCTCAGTATCGCATTCAGCTTCTCCAGTTCGAAAAAATGCAGCTGAAAGCCACCATCGTACGGATTTCCGTACTGATCGTACTGCCTGACATGATGATAATATTCTCCGTTCACGACTTCCGCTTTTTCGACTTTCTGCCCGGTTACCGCCCCAAGCAGCCAGCAGAGCGCACCGTTTGATTCCGGCGTGTTTTTACTGAACAGAGATTTAAAGACGACATCGCAGCGGATATCAAGCTCTTTTCCCTGTGCAATATTCCGGCTGATGAGTTCATCCAGCTCCCTGCTGCACGGAAGAGTACGCCCCTGACTTTTCATGAGTACCCCTGCTATAGGGCAGAGTTACCTCTAAAAACTGAAGTTTTTAGAGGTTCCCTATAGTTATTGCCGCAAAAGTACAAAATCATGCAGTTTTTTGTGAAAAAATCCCCGTATTCCGGTACCTGCTTATCACGAACGCAATCCGTTTCCGTCCATTCCGCAGGAATACAGGATGGGTCAGCCAAGTCTGCCCGCACGGGCTTGTGGGACACTCTCACATGCACATGTTCATGCCTCTCACCAGTCCATGTTTGCCCCTCACACATGTCCATGTTTGCCCCTCACACATGGACTGGTTTACATCTCAAACATGGACATGTTTATGTCTCTCACATGGACAGGTTTGACCATCACCTGATATGCTCCTCTCAGGAACGCAGTTTTCCTGTTCCCGGAAAATACCGCTATTGTCCGTCAATTTTCAGCCAGCCGAGTTTCACGGTGTCTGCGCCGCCGGCGCTTGCAAGCTGAAGTATCTGTTGTCCGGCTGCCAAATCCACGCTGAACGACGCTGTTTTCCACGACGAACCGGTGGAACTCAGTCTGCTGCTGCCGACTTCGCTGCCGTTCACGAACGCCGCGAATTTCTGTTCGTCGTCTGAAAGATAACGGAGCGTAAGAGTGTACGTCCCGGCTTTATCAGCTGTAATCTGATAATTGGCAAAACGACCGGACGTAAACGTACCCAGTTCCAGAACGGTTTCGCCTCCGCCGTCAGTGCTGCATCCGATGTTCAGTCCCGTGTTGTACCGTAAACCGTCCGACGCATTAGTCCCGACGCCCGTGTTGTAGTTGCTTGAACTCACGTACGAGGCCGCAGGTATATGTTCGCCCGCGGCATACCACCTTCCGGTATCGTGATCGGACATATAACAGTAGATTTTTCCAAGTTCGGTAAGACTTCCGTCGCCGTCGTAACTTTGGAATACGGAATTGTACGGGACGGACGACACGCTGCCGTGCGACATAAACCATGCGTAGCCTGCAACATTGTCGTCCTGATCGAGCGCCTCTATTTTCTGTGTCATGGTTGTTATCTGTCCGGAAAGGCTTAAATGGGGCGATTCGTCCGCGCTCCATGCGCAGAATTCGGTGAGAAATATTTTCTTCCCGTACATTGCGGCATATCTGTCGCAGAAACCGAGTACCGCACTCGGATAATCCATATAGCTGTGAAGCGCAAGATAATCGAAGCGGGGATTTCTACCGTTCGCCGTTTTATACGCCTCTATGAACGCGTCCATCCACGATTCCGGCGTGCCGTACACTGTTCCGCCGATTTCTTCAAAGCCGTACGTAAGCGCCGGCGACACGAGGGACAGATCGTAGTCGTCGGCTATCTGTTCCACTGAAGGCCATAAAGCCGCCGCCTCGGCCGGAGTAAGCGCACATCCGCCGTACGTATTGGTCATCATCGGTTCGTTGAATCCGAGCAGATATTTCACGCCGGCGTGAGCATCGAGATATGAGCGGAGTTTTGCCTCGTCGAACGAACCGCCCCATACCATCGGTACAAATTCAAGACTCTTTCCCGGACCGATTTGAGTGTCGACGGAGCTGTCGTTTTTACGGTACGGATCCTCCGTCCAGTTGTACGCCCATGTCACCGTACCGGAAGCGAGTGCCGTCATTTCCGCGCTGTTCATGCCTTCGTAGCACATGCCGCGCTTCGCACCGTACGTACCTGTCCCTATACCGTACAGAGCATTCGTTATTTCATACTCGTCGTCGGAAGGAAGAAAAATGCAAGAACTCAATACTCCTGCCGTTGCAAGAAGCAGAAGGAGCGTAATTTTTTTAATTATAGATGCGGACATAATCAACTTCCATCGTCCCTGTTTTCAAACTGCTCCAATCTCCGCCGAGCGTGCCCCCGACGGCAACGTTCATAAGAATATAAAAATTATTATTGAACGTACCGTCAGGATTATTATATGTGAGCAGGCATTTGCCGTCCACGTACCACTTGATGTATGTGCTCTGCCAGTCGACTGCATATGTATGCCATTCGGTGTCGACGTTGTAAACGGGACTGCCGTTCGTCGCGACAGGATTTCCGCCGTATCCTGCCGGACAGTGCGCCGTGCCGAATACCTGATTATCCCAGAAATTAGTCGAATACTCCATGACATCGAGTTCACCGCACGCCGGCCAAGAACCGCCTGATTTGAGGCTTGAGCCGAGGAGCCAGAGCGCGGGCCACGTTCCGCGCTGAGTCGGAAGCTTTGCGCGGAATTCGATATACCCATGGGTAAAGTCCTTCGTTCCGTTCGTAATCATACGCGCGCTCGTGACGGAGCCGTCATCCGCAACGATTGCTTTTATTTTCAAAGTACCGTTGCTTACATACGCGTTCGGATGATTTGTTTCCGTACTTTCAGTGTATACTTCCGCCTCGCTGTTCCCCCAGCCGTCATTGCCGGGGCCGGTACCTGTATCGTAGTTCCACTTTGCAGAATCAGGGCAGACTTCCGCGTCCGTCGTCGATTCGTTAAACTCGTCGTTCCATACAAGCGTTCTGCTGCCTGCGTCAAAAGCGGGATCATATGTAATGTTTCCCGCAATATCGACGCTCTTACCGTCTGCATCAAGAAAATCGATCTCGGTAATTTTGACCGTATCGTTCAAATCAACCGACGCGCCTGCCGCGCCGTTGCCGAATGCAACGAGTGCGAGCGCCGTCGATATCGTATTCGTGCGGGCAGCCGCAGTCACAGGTACGCGGATTTCAGTCCAGTCCGTAATATCGCTCACGTGTGTCGATGTATCACCAATATAATAATTTGTCAGATTAACCGCACCGTTCGAAGGATAGTCGCCGAGGTCGTGCCCGTTGTCCTGAATCATGATTTTCAAATCAGACGGCAGTATATCGGTCGATTTGATTTTGAATTTAATATTCGCAACATTCCTCAAATCATAATAACTGCCGGCCAGTGCATTAACCGGAACCTGCGCGAGCGCGGCACCTTTCCATACGTTTCCTGTTTTCGCAGTAAACGTCGCAATCTCGTCCGCGACCCCGACATAGGATGCCTCCCATCTGCCCAGATACATTTTTTTCTGATCGAGGCACGCTGTCTCCCATGTATGTGCGGAATTAAGAAATAAACCTTTCGACTGATATGTCTCCGCAGGGGCCGCTTCATAGCTGATTTTTCCGATGACGCTCGTAACATTTCCCGATGCATCGAGAAAACCGATTTGTTTTATCTGAACAGTATCACCGCTCGAAACTCCGCTTTCATTATAAAACGTCACGGCGAGCGCCGTACTTACCGTCGAAATCCTGTCAGCCGACGCGACAGGGATACTTACTTTCGTCCAGTCGGTGATTGTTCCCGCCCCGTATGAGCTCAGCGGCTTCTGACTGAAATCAGCCATATCGGAACCTCTGCTCTGAAGCAGCACGCGTATGTGATCTGCCGTAATGTCAGCCGATTTTACGCAGAACGTAATCGACGCTACATCCGTAAAATCGTAATAGCTGCCGGAAGACGTATTGTACGGCACTTCGCAGAGCGAAACACCGCGCCAGGCGTTATCCTTATTAATTGTTATTGTTGCAACATTGTCGCCGTCGACACCTACGGAGGCGCTTTCCCACGTGTTGATTAATGCGCTCGCTTTTGCACCCCTGCTCATAAGCCCGTACGTCGTCCACGTCATTGCCGTATCAAGATAGAGACCGGACGTACCGTAATTATCGGTAAGTGTATCGTCCCCTCCGGAATCATCCGAAGTGTCGCTGCCTCCCGGTTCTTCGTTGGCCGCACCGTCGGAATCGGAAGATACATCTATCCTGCATGACACACCCCATAACAAGGGAAGTAAAAGTAAAACACAGATACCGAACATTTTCGGAACACGATAAAAAAACTTTTTCATTGCCAGCTCCTTTTTCGTAACACTTAAATATTATCTTGAAACATTCTATTTAAAATCGAAAGTAAGTTTTTTTCGGAACACTCTGCTTTTTTCAGATAAAAAAGCAGATACACCTCATCCGGTGTATCTGCAAAATAAGGAGCACACTTATTAAATTATTGTTTACTGATATATGCGCACGTAATCAACTTCCATCGTGGCGCTTTTTAAGTCGTCAGGAATAGTTCCGCCGACTGTTCCTCCCATTGCAAGGTTCAGCAGAATATAAAATTTTCCGTCGCTGTACGGCCAGTCGTCACTCGTCATCGAATCTGTCCGTACATAGGGCGTGCCGGCGAGTTTTCCGTCGTAATATGCGGCAATGCTTGTCGCAGACCATTTCACCGAATACGTGTGAAATTCGTCAGCAAAAGAAGCATCAGTCTGATCTCCTATATGGACACAATCGTCACCGGAATGATTCTTCGCATGCAACGAACTTAATATATGTCCTATGCCCCACGATGCAGGTGCATGTTCCATAATGTCAATCTCACCGGTATCGGGCCATCCCTTCTTTTCAGGGAGCAGCCAGAATGCGGGCCACGTGCCTTCCCCGGAAGGTACTTTGATGCGGGCCTCAATTACTCCGTGCTTTAGTGAAACCGTGCTGTTCAAGCGCGCACTCGTCCATGTTCCGCCGGAATTAAGCGCGGTTATTTTAAGCGTGCCGTCGCTGACATATCCGTTTGCGTCGCTTGCACGGTATGTTTGTTTTTCACCGTTTCCCCATCCGTTTCCGACCGGGTCTTCTGTCTCGTACGTCCATTTTCCCGATGCATCGGCTGATTTTGTTCCGTCTGTATTGAATTCATCGGACCATACTAATTTCAAACCGTCTGTGTCGGCAGAAGTCTCTGAAGAGTCGCCCGAACCGGATGGCGACTGGCTGCATGACAAAGTGCAGAAAAGAGCCGCCGAAATCAGACAAACCGCTGCTGCCGATATAATTCTGCAGGATAATATTTTCATATTTCACTCACCCTTAATCTCATCATATTTTATACGGCGCAACATTTTCGCCTGCCGAATCAAGCCATTCAACATCCTTTACTTCGACCCATGATTTGTCGGGAATTCCGTCTATAGTTGCAATAGTAAAAACGGAACTGTACACAAAGTTTGCCGCTCCGTTCGGACTGATCGGCACGGTACATTCAGTCCATGAACTTGAATTATAACCGGAGCAGCGACTTGCCATCGTATTATCTTTACCGTCAGCAGGAAGTTTTCCCCCGGAGGAAACAGGAGCACCGACTACAAATTTATCACTGCCAAGATTTAATATAGCCGCGACATACAGACTTGACGCCGGGACAGTACCACGTATTTTGAATTTTATCTGAGTAAAGCCGGCTCCGTTAATGTCGGCGGCAGCGCCGTAATTCGAACCGCCTGCAAGATTACAGCCGAAATACGTTGCGCCGCATGCGCGTTTCTGGGTGATAATATGATATCCGCCGTCCGTACCTTTACTTAAAGCAGCGGTCAGACCTTCATCTATATCAGTAGTCGTTGAATCATCCCAATCAAGATCGTAACAATACCAGACGCCGACACTGAAATCAGTCGTACAGTATTTTTTAAAACCAATCGTATCGCCGCCGTTTACCATGTCAAGCTTTCCGTTTGTAGCGGAGGCCGAAGAATCAGTTTTTGTCGTCGTTCCGATTTCACTTGAATCATCACCGTCCGATGAATTACCGGTACCGGAATCCGGTGAATCAGAACTGACGGTTGCCTGACATCCCGTCGCAGCCAAGAGTAATGCACAAATTACAAACATTGCTGAAACAAATCTTTTTTTCATAGTGTAACGGAACGCGGAAAATGATAAAAATTGTCATTTAATTTGATAAAATATCTTGTTTTTTAGTGTTTTTAACTGTTTTTTCTTGCAGAAAATGACTATTATAATATGATTAATATAAGATATAGTCTGATATCGTTCAGCCGCAGCCCGAACAGGCTGCGGCGCTTTTATTTAACAAAGGTTGTTTCGTTCGATGAATTTATTCATGGTGAGCCATGTTACATTAAATTCTAACGATAAATGTCGTTTTGAAATTCCTTCCTTCAGCTGCTTTTTTATATAGTCCTCTTTTCCCGTTAGTTTATAATGTGACGGGATTCTACCCTTGTATCTGCCGACATGCTTGCCTTCCGCTTTAACCCGTGCCAGAGCTTCTTTTGTCCGCTGTGAAATCAGGTTACGCTCAATTTCTGCCGATAGTCCAAATGCAAAGGCAAGAACTTTTGACTCGATATCATCGCCTAGCCGGTAATTATCTTTTATCGTCCATACTTTTGCACCCCGTTCCATAAGTAAATTGAGAATCGACATAATCATGAACAGACTACGCCCCAGTCTCGATAACTCAGAACAAATTATCAAATCTCCCTGCTTTACTTTATGCAGTAAAGTGCCAAGCTGTCGCTTGTCAGGCTCTTTCGTTCCGCTGATTGTTTCCTCGATCCAACAGTCGATTGATAAGTTGTTTTTCTTGCAAAACTGTTCAATTTCAAACCGCTGATTTTCAACGGTTTGTTTGTCTGTACTGACTCGTATATATCCATATATCATTATTGAAATATACTATAAATAAACCGAGCGGTTTTAAAATAC
>DHDP01000001.1:0-898 GCA_002399405.1 Treponema sp. UBA4873
CTGTTTGAAATGTCCGAAAATAACCTTTCCGGGTATTCCCCCCTGCCGCCGGAGGAACAGAACATGCCTGCAGTCACCGGACCCCAGCTTGACCTGATTTCCTCGCTCATCTACCGGAAATTCGGCATATGCATGGGAAAAGACAAATATGAACGACTCGCCCTGAAACTCGCGGATATGATACACCGCGGGTTCTGTCCTGATATGGACGAACTGTGCGCCCGCTTATCCGCGGGAGATGCCCGCTGCTACGAGCAGGTGGCGGGCTTCGTGACGACATGCCACACGTATTTTTTCCGCGAGAGCGAGCATTTCAAAGAGCTCGCTTCGGACATACGGAAGCAGCGGAGGGGCGGGACGTTCATCTGGTGCGCGGCCTGCTCGACGGGCGAGGAGCCGTATTCGCTTGCCATGAGCCTGCTCGACGAAGGCATCTCCGACTTCCACATCGTCGCTTCCGACGTGAACCGGACAGTTCTGGAGGACTTCAACCGGGGTGTGTATCATGAAGGCAGATTCGTCAGGACGGATGACGCGGAGCGCAGACGGTACTTTACGCCTGCGGGTGACGGGTTCTGGCGGATTGACGGGAGCCTTCGGAAGTACGTGTCTATCAAGAATCTGAACCTGATGGACACGGTGCGCTTTCCCCGTCCGTTCGATTATGTTTTCTGTCGGAACGTGTTCATCTATTTCGACGACGGTTCGCGGGCAGCGGCGCTCGCCAACATAACAGCGAACATGAAACCGGGAGGCCTGCTGTTCATCGGACGGTCGGAGGTGCTCCTGACGGAACCGGAGCACCTGAGGAAAGCGGGCTGCTCGGTATACAGCCGGACAGCGTGAAAGGAGCGTGCATCGTGCGAAAGACAGGGGTGCTTATTATAGACGATTCGGC
>DHDP01000001.1:1112-1772 GCA_002399405.1 Treponema sp. UBA4873
CCGTATGCGGCGCGGGACGCGGTGGAACACACTGATTTCGACGTGGTTATACTTGACATTGACATGCCGCGGCTGGACGGGCTTGCGTTCATCGGATATCTTGCGGAGCGCAGGCCGGTACCGGTGATAGTGATGAGCTCGTTTGTGACGCCGGGGAACCGGAGTGCGGTGCAGGCGCTTGAGAAGGGGGCGGTGTACGCGGTGCACAAGCCGGGCGGGCCGTTTTCGGTGGAGGAGTTCGTGGGGGAGCTGTATCGTGAGATACGGGAAGCGGCGATGGTATCCGTACAGCGGCTGTATGATGCGGCGCGGAGGCTGGAATCGCCCGGACTGAACGAAACGGGGAGGATAAAGCGCAGGCCTGTCAGCAGCAGACTTCAGCCGGACGGAGCCTGTGACGGCAGGCTGACAGTTGTCGGGGTGACGACGGGCGGTGTGGCGGCGTTCGAGGAGCTGTTCACGCAGTTTGCAGCGGGAAGGCAGCCGGTAGCGGCGGTCATCAGACTGCCGGAGTATGTTACGGCGCAGCTTGCGGAACGGCTTGACGGGATGTGCGGGCTGCACGTGAAGGAAGCGGAGGACGGGGAGAAACCTGCAGCCGGAACGGTATATATAGCGCCGGGCGGAAGATGCATGACAGTTGCGGCGGCGGGAAGAGAG
>DHDP01000001.1:2000-113927 GCA_002399405.1 Treponema sp. UBA4873
GCGGAGACGTACGGGAAGGGCTGTACTGCGATACTGGTCGGTACGTGAAAAAATGACGTCCTGTCATTTTTTCACGATGCTGATACTCCGGCTCGCAGAATTATCTCGCCGGAGTATCAGCGACAGGGACGCGCCTCGTGCGCTTGCCGTATGTGTCAGAAAATGACATCGTGTCATTTTCTGACGTGGCACGAATCGGCCTTACGGAAGAAGAGCAGGGGAGCGCAATTCGTGCAGCACTGGGACGCGCCTCGTGCGCTTGCATGAAGGACGACGTACTCTGTTTTTTTTGTATTAAAAATATCTGTACCGGCATTAAAGCCCTCCCCTGATTCGTATAAGCGTGGTATACTGTAACCGTAGATTTTATTGGGTTTGAAACCGCTGTATTGCCTGTTATAATAGTTAAAGCAATATTGTGCGTCCTTCATTCACAAAATTACACGGCAGACAACCTGCGGAAAGGAGGAATACTTTGTCTTCTATTAATAATCGGGACTTTCTTAGTCAAATCCTTGATACAATCACGAAGCTGATAATCTCATATGAACCGGGCGATGTCATGACTATGTCCGAAATTATCGGAAATCTTGAAAAATTCTCGACTGAATGCAGCAAAGAGGGAACGGACAGGCTGCTTTGCAATAAATTGCTTGAGACGGCGGAAAAAGAACTCCACGACGGTTTTCATGATTTTACTTCGTACATATCAGAAGGTCTTGATTTGCTGCGGTATTACATTGAAACAGGGAATCCTGTAAAAGGTGCAAAGGCGGAACAGATACAATCGTGGATTTCCGATGAAATAACTGAAGACAAAAGTAAAGAAAATGCGGACGCTGAAGCAAAAGAACAGACGCCGAAAACAGAGCAGCAGGCGGCTGCGGGAGAAAACGTGCGTGAAAATCCTGCGGAGATAGACGGCGATCAGTTGAAGCTTTTTGTAAGCGACTGTGAGGAACGGTTTTCACGTGCGCAGGAACTCATACTCGGACTTGAGCAGAATCCGGAAGACACCGATGCGGTAAAAGAACTCTTCCGGATTTTTCATACAGTCAAGGGCGAATGCGGATTTCTTAAATTGACGACGCTCGGAACTTTGGCGCACAATTCGGAGAGTCTGCTTGACCTGCTGCGGTCCGGTAAAATACCGGTAACAAAAGAAATTGTGGATATGCTGCTCAAAGGACTTGATTTTGCGCAGGAACTTGGAAAGGACCTCAAGGACGGGGATTTCGAGGCGTACCGTTCGGTTCCGGTAGGTGAATATATTGCCGGTTTGTCGCAGTTTACCGCGGTCCGCGGAGAAGGAAGTTCTCCGGTACAGGCTGCGGCCGCAGTCCGGACTGATACGGCTCCTGCTTCCGCTCCCGCCGATACGGCTGCGCGCGAACAGAAGATTGAAGAGCATGCGGTAAAAAAAACGGATACCGAAGACGCCGTCATCAAAGTAAAAACGGGAAAAGTGAATTATCTCGTCGATATGATAGGTGAGCTTCTTATTTGTCTCGGGCAGATGAAGGAAGATACCGAAGGTCTGCCGCAAGTCAGAAAAATAGCAAAAACGCTCCAGTATGCGGGCATGCAGCTGAGAACGGAAAGCGTTCACACGTTGTTCGGTACCGCGCGGCGCATAATCCGTGACACGTCGGAGAAGGTCGGCAAGCAGGTACAAGCGGTATTCGAAGGGGAAGATCTGGAAATTGATCGTACGCTTATTGAATCGCTTGAAGAACCTCTTATGCATCTTATACGGAACGCGCTTGACCACGGCATTGAAAATACCGAAGAGCGTGTACAGACAGGGAAAAGTCCGGAGGGGACCGTCAGGATTGCAGCCGAACGGCGGGGAAATAATATTGTTATTTCGGTAGGCGACGACGGACGCGGGCTCGACAGGGAAAGAATTCTGAAGAAAGCGGTTGCGAAAGGATTGATCCGCGAAAAAGACATACCCGACATGAGCGATACTGCGGTGAATAATCTTATCTTTGTCTCGGGTTTTTCGACGAACGATTCCGTCGATCTCATATCGGGCCGCGGAGTCGGCATGGATGTTGTGAAAGAAGCCGTGGCGAAAGCGAAAGGCCACATTACGACGGAAAGCAGGCCGGGGAAAGGGACGACGTTCTCTCTGCATTTCCCGCTCAGTACGGCGATTATCGACGGCATGCTGATACGTACCGGTGAGAACATATTTATTATTCCGATCTCTTCCATTATTGAGTCGTTCAAAGTGAAGGAAGAGCAGATTTATCAGGTTGCGGCCGGAGTGCACGTGCTCGACCTGCGCGGAAAAATGATACCGATAATCCGCATTGCGGAAGTATTTAATATGACAAATGCCGGCGAGGGAAAAATCGCGACGATCGTCGAAAACGTGAGCGGAGAGCAATTCGCCGTTATGAGCGACGAGATACTGGCCAAACGGGAAGTTGTCATAAAGAACCTCGGCGCCTGTTTCAGGAATTTGAAGGGGATCAGTTCCGGAACGGTTCTTTCGGGAGGCGCTATCGGTTTTGTGCTCGATATTGAGCAGGTGATTGAGCTGGGAAAAGAAAGCCGGCTGCAGGAAGGCGGCGCTGCATGAACAACAACAAAACGGTATCAGTTAAGCAGCGTGTGGTGGAGCTTGTTCCGTCTGTTTTTATTCTTGTTTCTTTTTTTCTCGCCGTTATCCTGTTTAAAATAACAGGCGGGAGCCTGAACCTGAAAATAATTATTTTCAGCATAGTTGTTGAACTTCCCGTAGTAGCATGCGTTATCGTACTCTGCCGCATGACCGACGGTACGCGTGTGTCCGATATGCGGCCCGAAGAGGAACCGGATGTTGTTCCCGCAGCGGATGAAGTAAAGACGTCTGCTGCCGTTGAACCTGACATTTCCGCCGAAACTTCCGCTGAAAAGGAACATGCCGCTGAAATATCCTCCGCTGTCTGCGATATTGCGGCACGTACGCGCCTTCTTTGCCCCGTCATCGGAGAACTCTGTTCATCCATCTCACGGAATCTGAGTTCGACTACCGAGCCTATTTCCGCGGAACTGCTTCACATAAAGCAAAGCAGTAAAACGTTCCTTACGAATATTAAGTCGTATGAAAGCGACGTTAAAGACAAAGCTACGATTACCCGTCTCCGCAACGAAAGCGATTTGTTCAACAAAGATCTGCAGTCCCTTTCAGGGACAGTGCAGGACGTTTTTTCGACGCTCGACAGCCACATGGCGGATTTAAAAACAGTGTCGGGACATATAGGAGGTATTGCGGACGACATAGGAGAAATCTCGGAACAGATACGGATTCTTTCGTTCAATGCGTCGATTGAAGCGGCGCGTGCGGGGGCTGCGGGAAGCGGATTCCGTATTATTGCCG
Source organism: Treponema sp. UBA4873 (assembly GCA_002399405.1). GTDB lineage: Bacteria > Spirochaetota > Spirochaetia > Treponematales > Treponemataceae > Treponema_D. The sequence goes on from DHDP01000001.1 coordinate 5,371, forward strand.
GCGAGATAAAACGACTTTCCTCCGATACCGAAAGCAGGCTCTCGGAAATCAGGAAGATGCTCGGCGAGAACCGGACGATATTTACCGACATTGCATCCGGCCTGAACGACGACAGAAATAAAATTCTCGACGTCGTCTCGCAGCGTCAGACTGGTTTTTCCGTTCTGGAACAGACGCTGGAAAATTATTTTCCGAAACTTGACAGTCTGTATGATGGGGTGATCGGAATTATTAATTCTCTTACCAAGAGTATGGACGTTATTTCGCCCGTCGTTCAGCTGCATGAGATTACAAGTCAGGAGATAGGAAATCTGAACCTCGTTGCGGGGGATTTCTGCACGTATGTCGGGACGAAGGCGGAGAGTACCTGCCCGTCTTCGGCTGTTTCTCCCGGTAAAGACGCCGCGGCTTCCGTTGCATCGGCAATCCGCCGCAGACTTACTACCGAAAACGAACTTCGGGCGCTTGAGAGGGGTATTAAAAAAACAGTTGCCGATGCGGAAATAGATCTTGCAATTAATAACCGCGGCATAGAACTTTTCTAGGAGGCTACACATGAAAAAAATTCTGCTTGTCGATGATTCGGCCACAATCCGCAATATTATCAGAAACTCACTTACCGCAGCATTCGACGTGAGCGAAGCTGAAGACGGAGTCAAAGCTCTTGCCGTGCTCCCTTCCTGCGGTCCCGTTTCTCTTTTTCTGCTTGACGTGAACATGCCTAATATGGACGGTTTGACGCTGCTTGAAAAAATCCGCGGGATGCCGGAATACAAAACGACGCCCGTTCTTATGCTCACGACCGAAACGAAGGAAGAATTCCGTTTAAAGGCCAAGTCGCTCGGTGCGACAGGCTGGGTCGTGAAGCCGTGCGAGCCGGACAAGCTCCTTGCTACGATACAACATATTCTTGCATAACGCGTTGTTGTGTTTATGACGCGTATTTTTATTATTAAGGAGGCACAAATATGGAGATGACGAGGCGCAAATTGCTTAACGGTATGCGCTTTCTCAGTTTTACGGTGGACAACGAGAACTACTGCATGGACATCCTTAAAGTGAAGGAACTCATGGGTATGACGGCGATTACGCCGCTGCCGCGCACGCCGCAGTTTATCCGCGGAGTTATAAATCTGCGCGGTCAAATCATACCGATTATAGACCTCAGACTCAAATTCGGGCTTCCGTTTCAGGAATATACGAAGCGGACGTGTATCATCGTCGTTGAAGTTAACTTTGAGGAAGAAAATATCCTGATGGGACTTGTCGTTGATGCCATTCAGGATGTGGTAAGCATTCCGGAAGACAAAATGTCGAAGATTCCGTACATCAATGCAAGAATCAAAAGCGAATATATCAAAGGAATTGCAGACACTCCGGAAGGAATGAAAATCGTTCTCGACGTACTGAAAATCCTGAACGATGAAGAACTTGCTGTAGTGAAGGATTCTGCAATGGTACAGGCAGATGCATCGTAACAGCTCCGGCAGTCTTCTGCCGTTTCGAGAGAGGAGAATTGTTTATGAAAAAGAGAGGGATAGGATTCAGAATTATACTTATGGCGGTTGTTCTGTCGGCCGTTTCAGCCGTAATCGGATGTATCGGACTGTATGCGACGAGAACAGTCAGTGCACTTGTTAAGAATATGTATCAGCAGAGTGTTCTAAGAATTCAGTATTTGGGCGAAATCCGGGATGATGTCGATGTCGCGCGCTGCATCCTGCTTGATGCCAAAACCCCCGGACGAACGAAAGAGCAGGCGGAAACCGCACGAAAGGAATTTAAGGAAGGATATGCGGCTTTTACCGGCGCAATAGAAAAATTTGAAGCGACAAACATAACATCGGCCGATGAAAAAGAACTCCTTCAGATAATCAAAACTTCAGGAACCGAATATGCCGAGAAAGGCGAAATGATGTTCGACTATGTTTTAAAAAATGATTTTACCGGTGCGGATAAATATCTGACGAATACAGTTATTCCGATCCGTTCCCAGGAACTTACACCGGCGGTAGAAAAACTTATAAGCCTGCAGGTTTCAGAAAGTGAAGCTTCCCACAATTCAAGCGAAAGGATGTCTTTCGCCGCTGTTTTAATTATTATAATTGCGATTTTTATCGGACTTGGAGTGTCTCTTGTGCTCGGAATAACCATTACGCGGAGTATTACGAAACCGGTCTCGAAGATAGTGTCGGACCTGTCCGAAAGTTCTTCGCAGATAAATATTTCAAGCTCTCAGCTTTCCACCGCATCGCAGGAAATTGCAAACGGCGCGCAGGAACAGGCGTCGAGCATCGAGGAAACGACATCATCTATGGAAGAACTTTCGTCCATGGTGAAGCAGAATCTCGGCAGCACCCGTCAGGCGAGCCTTCTTTCGGAAAAAGCGACGGAGGCAAGCCAGAACGGCTACGACAAGATGACCGACATGCTCATGGCCATGAACAATATTTCAAAGTCTACCGAAGACATCAAAAACGTCATCGACGTCATAGACGACATCGCGTTCCAGACGAACATGCTTGCGCTCAACGCAGCAGTCGAAGCGGCACGTGCGGGTGAAGCCGGCATGGGATTCGCGGTCGTTGCGGACGAAGTGAAGAACCTTGCGAACCGCTCGTCGGAATCAGCCAAGGAAACGGCGGCCATGATAAAAGATACGCTCAAGAACGTCGAGTCGGGAATGTCAATCTCGAAGGAACTGTCGGAAATATTCAAGGATATCCTTACTAACTCAAAGAAGGTTCTGGAGATGAACAAGGAAGTTGAAACTGCATCGGGCCAGCAGGACGAGGGAATCGGTCAGGTGAATAAAGCGATGATTCAGTTCGACACGGTCGTGCAGACGAACGCGTCGAGCGCCGAGGAAACTGCAAGTGCGGCGGAAGAACTGCTGAGCCAGGTGACAGGTCTTAACGATATAGTCGATACGCTTTATCTCATTGTAAGCGGAAAGGTTTATGCTGACGGAAAAGAAGCTGTTCAGCATGTTCAACAGACTTCGAAAGAACGTAAATCTGCGGTGGAGTCTCCCGGGAAAATTCCGTCCGGACAGCAGAGTTCTGCAGGGACCGCTCCGCGGAAAAATACGGTCGCTGCAACGGTTCCGCAGACTGCAGAAGATTTCTCCCGGAAACCGTCCGATCAGGATGCGTCCGACTCAAAGAATGGTCATATGATTTCATTCGAAAACGACGAGGATTTTAAGCCGGTCTGAAATTAATATTTTGGACAGTGCCTTACGATGCGATTATGATACAGATTACTGAACAGCAGCTGGACACCATCCGGGATCTTGCGTACCGGAAATACGGTCTTTATATCAGTCAGGATAAGGTTTCCCGTCTGCTGCCGAAATTGGAACGATTTATCTCACACGAAGGATATTCCGGAACGGAAGAGCTGTGCAGCCGTCTCGCCGCCGGTGACAAAGTCTGTCTTGAAAAATTCAGTTCATATATTACGACGTGCCATACGTACTTTTTCCGCGAACCGGAACATTTCCGCGAGCTCGCCGCGGAGATGCGCCGCTCTTCCCGGGCTTTCTACACCATCTGGTGTGCGGCCTGTTCTACCGGAGAGGAACCGTATTCCATAGCCATGACGCTTATCGACGGGGGAATCAGGAATTTTCACATTATTGCCTCGGACCTTAACCGCAATGTCCTTGCTGAATTTAACCGCGGCGTGTACCACGAAAGCAGGCTCGCGCAGACGCCGCCGGCCGCCAGACTTCGTTATTTTACTCCCGCCGGCGACGATTATTATACAATTAACCGTTCGCTCCGCAATTTTATTTCAATCAAGAACATAAATCTGATGGAAGCGGTGCGTTTTCCCGAGCTGTTCGATTATGTTTTCTGCCGCAACGTATTTATCTATTTCAACGAAGAATCCCGCTCGCAGGCGATTTCGACTATCACGGCGAACCTGAAAATCGGGGGTTCTCTTTTTATAGGCCATGCGGAAGTTCTTCTGCAGCAGCCGGACAATCTGGAAAAAACAGGCAGTTCAATTTACCGCCGCATGTATTGAGTCAGGAGCAGGTAATATGAAGAAAATCAGAGTTCTTATAGTCGACGATTCCGCTATTGTGCGGGATATTCTTTCCCGCGAATTGTCAGGCTGTCCTGAAATAGAAGTCGCAGGCACTGCGGGCGATCCGTTTATTGCGCGGAATAAAATCGAGAACGAAGATATCGACGTCATTACGCTTGATATAGAAATGCCGCGGATGGACGGACTTACGTTTCTCCGCTACCTCATGAAATATAAACCGATGCCCGTCATTATTGTGAGTTCCCTTGTTTCGACGAATAATCCCGCCGCGATTCAGGCGCTTGAACTCGGCGCCGTCGACATTGTCCACAAACCGGGAGGACCTTTTTCCGTCGGCGATATTATTGAAGATCTGTGCCGTAAAATCAGAGAGGCTGCTTCATGCCCCGTTTCCCGGCTTTTTTCAGCGTCAGCCAGGCTCGCGGAGGAACGCCGGAATAGTTCTTCCGTTCAGCACACGCTCTCGCACATTTCCACGACGAACCGTCTCGCCGTCATAGGAGCGTCGACGGGCGGTACGATTGCGCTCGAAGAGCTTTTTACCCGTTTTACTCCCGATTTTCCGCCCGCTCTTGCCGTTATCCACATGCCGGAGCGCTTTACCGCTTCGTTTGCGGAACGACTCGATTCGCTCTGCGTTCTTCACGTAAAGGAGGCCGAAAACGGCGAAACCGTCATGCCGGGAACGATTTACATTGCTCCCGGCGGTTATCACATGCTCGTCGATTCCTCCGGTGCGAGCCGCATCATACGGGTTAAAAACGGGCCGAAGATTTTCGGACAGCGTCCGGCTGTCGACGTATTGTTTAACTCGGCTGCCGAATCAGTGGGAAGAAACTGCGTTGCTGCATTGCTGACCGGCATGGGCCACGACGGAGCTGCGGGAATGAAGGCGATACGCGATGCAGGCGGATATACGATTGCCCAGGACGAGGAATCGTGCATCGTGTTCGGAATGCCGAAGGAAGCGATTGCGCTCGGCGGAGCATGTGAAGTCACTCCGCTCGACAAAATTGCGGCCAGTATTTTAACACATACTAAAAGCATCATTAACTGATATTTAACATTTGATTTACGAAAAGAAAACAGTTCCGCTGTAAATTATGTCTGTCCGCTGGGGGCGTCGTGAAAATGCCTTCCTTCAGCCGACAATTCATTTTTACAGGAGATTGTAAATGAAAAAAATTGCAGGTACAGTATTCGGGATGATGATGATTCTCGCCGCAGGATCATCTGCGTTTGCAAACGGAACAAAGGATTCCGGTTCAGTGACCGCCGTTACAGTTACGGCGTCTGGTTCATCGGCTCTTCTGCCGCTTGTAAAGGATGCAGCAGCAAAATACAAGAGTGTTAATCCGGCCGTATCGGTCAACGTGAGCGGCGGCGGTTCGGGAACAGGTCTTGCGCAGGTTTCCGACGGAAGCGTCGACATCGGAAATTCGGACGTATTTGCGGAGAGCAAGCTCAGCGCGGATAAAGCTGCCGCCCTCGTTGATCACAAAGTGTGCATTATTACAATGGCACCGGTTATCAACAACGAACTCGCAAAGACAGTGAAAAATCTTACCAAACAGCAGCTCATCGGAATCTTCACCGCACAGACAAAGAACTGGAAGGAAGTCGGCGGCCCGGACGAACCGATCCTGCTCGTTACACGCCCCACGACGTCGGGAACACGCGCGCTGTTCAAGCAGTATGCGCTCGACAACAATGAGGAAGCGTCGAACAAATCGCTCGAAACGGACGATTCAGGCACACTTCTTCAGACCGTCTCCGGAAACAAAGGCGCTATCGGATATCTCGCGCTTTCATATCTGGTGAACAATAGCGCGGTAAGCACCGTTTCAATCGACGGAGTTGCGCCCACTATGCAGAACACCTATAACGGTTCATATCCTGTATGGGGATACGAGCACATGTACACAAAGGGAACCGGCAACAAAGCTGCACTCGACTTTATTGCGTACATCACTGGAAGCGATTACGGGAAACTGATGGAAGCGCAGGGATACTGCGTGACGTCGAAAATGAAGGTTACCCGCTGATTCAAAACCAGTTTCCGGGTTGTTCTTCCGGTCCGGAGAGACGGAGGGACAGCCCGTTTTGCTTTAAACGCACGGCTATCGTAAACAGACAGAGAGGATTATTAATTTGTACAACAGAGAAACGATATTAAAGGAATATCCGGGAAAAATCGCAGTAACAGTCTGCGGTATTCTTGTTATAGTTCTTACTTTGTCGATCGGATTTTTCCTGCTGGTAAAAGGTATGGGAACATTTACGATATATAAGCACAATGTTCTGGAGTTCCTGTTCAGTTCCGAATGGAAACCCGAGGATACCGGTTTGGGCGGCGGAAAAGTCGGCGCGCTTATTTACATTGTCGGCTCGCTGCTGACGTGCGGTCTGGCGCTTATTATTTCCGTGCCGTTCAGTTTTGCCGCCGCGGTTTTCATGACGGAAATTCAGCCTGTAGCCGGAACCAGAATTCTTCAGCCTGCGGTGAGCATATTCGCGGGAATACCGTCGGTCGTATACGGATGGCTCGGTCTTACGCTGCTTGTTCCGTTCATAAAAAATCTGTTCAATCTTCCGCACGGATTTACGGTCCTTTCGGCTTCGCTCGTACTTGCGCTCATGATTCTTCCGACGATTACAACGGTAACGGCTGACGCAATCCGCGCGGTCCCGGAGGATTACCGCGAAGGCGCGTATGCGCTCGGTGCCACGCGGTGGCAGGTTATACACAGCACCGTACTGCCGGCCGCGAAGAACGGAATTTTTACGGCCGTCATATTGGGACTTTCGCGGGCGTTCGGAGAAGCTCTCGCCGTCGCAATGGTCATCGGTAAAATGAAATCGTTCCCCTCATCTATTCTGAGCCCTACCACTACGCTTACTACGGCGATTGCGTCCGATATGGGCGGAGCGATGGACGGAGGCGAATACAACATGGCGTTGTGGACAATGGCGCTGCTGCTGTATCTTATTTCGCTGCTGTTCATCTTCATCATACATATGCTTTCTGCAAAAAAGGAACGGGACTAACATGACTGATCATCTGAGAATTGAAAAGAGAAAAAACACGGTAATGACAGTTTTCTTTTACTGCATCGGCGGCCTGCTGCTTGTTTTTCTTTTAGTGCTCGTGGCATACATAGTAATAAAAGGATTCAGGGGATTCAACCTTTCCCTTTTTTCCTTTTCCGACGCGGGGATAGGAAATCAGTTTTTCAATACGATATATCTCGTGGTTCTTTCGCTTATCATCAGCGTTCCGCTCGGAGCGGCCACCGGAATTTACATGGCGGAATACGCCAAACAGGGAAGGTTTACGCGCTTCCTCGAAATGTCGATAGAGACGCTTTCGTCTCTGCCGTCAATCGTCGTCGGACTTTTCGGATACCTTGTTTTCATCCTCATGACGCATTCACGCTGGAATCTTATGGCCGGCGCGCTCGCTCTGTTCATTCTGAACCTGCCGCTTATCGCGTCGACGGCTGTCGATGCGTTCAAGGCGCTGCCGGAAAATCTGAAGGAAGGAAGCTTTGCGATAGGTGCGACGCACTGGCAGACGATATATCACGTTCTTCTGCCGGCTGCGGCGACGCGGATTATGACCGGGGTCATGCTCGCTGCAGGGCGCGGATTCGGTGAAGCCGCAGCGCTGCTGTATACAGCCGGTATGAGCACCGATATTGACTGGACCAACTGGAATCTGCTTTCGGCCACGTGTCCGCTCAATCCGTTCCGCCCCGGCGAAACCCTCGCGCTTCATATCTGGGGGGCGCGTACGGAAGCGCTCGCTCCGAATGCGGCGCAGATAGCGGATTTGTCTTCCGCAGTGCTCGTCATCATGATATTCTCGTTCAGCATCGTGTCGGAAATTATTAACGCGGGAATACGCAGAAAAACCGGCGTGAAATGATTCCGGCAGTTGCACTATTCCGTTCAGTGTGATAGTGTAACCGCAACAAACAATTTATATACAAGGGGAGCTTGTGGCGTTTTTCGCCGGGCAGGCTGAGAGGAAGTACCGGAACTTCGACCCGTAAAACCTGATTTGGGTAATGCCAACGGAGGGAATCGCACGCGATACGGACGTGAGTACAGGGGATTTCCTTTTCGGAAATCCCTTTTCTTTTTTTGCGGCGCAGTTGTTGATTCCGGATTCGGTTCCTTCCCCTTTTGGGAGGTTTCATGAAAGAAAACGGGACGCAGCGCGAGGCCTCACTGCAGGGAATCATCACGAGTCGGATGCGGACTGTTGCGGAAAAGGAGCGTCTGCCCGCAGAGGTAATCCGTGCCGGCATAGCGGCGGGAACTATTGCCGTGCCGGCGAACGTCAATCACGCATCCCTGAGCCCCGACGGCGTCGGACAGGGACTTCGTACGAAAATCAACGTAAATCTCGGCATTTCGGGCGACGCATCCGATTACGCGAAGGAATTCGAAAAGGTACGTGCAGCGCTCGCGTACGGCGCGGAGGCAATCATGGACCTTTCCAATTACGGAAAGACCGGTTCGTTCCGCCGCGATTTGATTGCCGAATCGACCGCGATGATAGGAACAGTTCCCGTCTACGATGCAGTCGGATATTTCGACAGGGATTTGGCCGAGCTCACCGCCCGCGATTTTCTTGAAGTGGTGCGCGTCCACGCGGAACAGGGCGTCGATTTTATGACGATTCACGCCGGAATCAATCGGAGGGCGGTTTCGTTTTTCAAAGAAAGGAAACGCGCGATGAACATCGTTTCTCGCGGCGGTTCCATTCTGTTCGCATGGATGGAAATGACCGGAAACGAAAATCCGTTTTACGAATATTACGACGATCTGCTCGACATTCTGCACGAATACGACGTGACGATTTCGCTCGGCGACGCGCTCCGTCCGGGGTGTCTTTCTGATTCGAGCGATACCGGCCAGATAACGGAGCTTGCCGAGCTCGGCCTGCTTACGCAGCGCGCGTGGGATAAGGGCGTGCAGGTTATAATCGAAGGTCCCGGCCATATGGCGATTAACGAGATTGCCGCGAACGTAGTCATGGAGAAACGACTGTGCAAAGGCGCGCCGTTTTACGTGCTCGGTCCGCTTGTGACTGATATAGCTCCCGGATACGATCACATTACCGCGGCAATAGGCGGTGCGGTGGCTGCGGCCGCCGGCGCCGATTTTTTGTGCTACGTGACGCCTGCCGAGCATTTGTGTCTGCCCGACGTGAACGACGTAAAGGAAGGAATCGCGGCAAGCCGGATAGCGGCTCACGCGGCCGATATTGCGAAAGGCGTTCCCGGCGCGCTCGACAGGGACAACGCAATGGCCGCCGCCCGCCACCGTCTCGACTGGGAAGAGATGTTCCGCTGTGCGCTCGATCCGGAAAAAGCGCGCAGGTATTTCGAACGCACGCCGCCTGCTGACCGCCACACGTGTTCAATGTGCGGAAAAATGTGCGCGGTGCGCACGACGAACATGATACTTGAAGGGAAAAAAGTCGGTTTCACCGGCGGTACGGGAGCGGAAGAAAAATGACAAACGAAAAATTAACACGGATACTTGAAACGGTGAGAAAGACAGGTCCGCTCGTCCACTGCATTACGAATTACGTAACGGTAAACGACGTGGCGAACATAGTTCTCGCGTGCGGGGCGTCTCCGATTATGGCGGACGATAAAGCGGAAGCAGCCTGTATCACGGCACTGTGTTCCGCGACGTACATCAATATCGGCACGCTGAATGCGCGTACGGTGGATTCGATGCTGCTTGCGGGAAAGACGGCAGAGGAGCTGCATCATCCGGTGGTTCTCGACCCCGTCGGTGCGGGCGCGTCGCCGTTCCGCACGGAGACTGTCGGCCGTCTTATGAACAGCATACAGTTTACCGTCATCAGGGGAAACATGTCCGAAATAAAAACGATTGCTCAGGGCGGCGGCACGACGAAAGGCGTCGACGCCGACGCGGCCGATACGGTAACGGAAGAGAATCTTGACGATGCAGTCGGCTTTGTGCGGAAGCTTGCAGGGCGGACCGGCTCCGTCGTTGCGGTAACGGGCGCAATCGATATTATTTCCGACGCGGACAGAACATATGTCTGCCGGAACGGACACCCGATGCTCAGGTCCATTACCGGAAGCGGCTGTATGCTCGGCGCGGTCGTTGCTGCGTTCTGCGGGGCGAATCCCGGCAGAACGCTGGAGGCAGCAGCCGCAGCCGTCAGCGCGATGGGACTGTGCGGGGAACGTGCGTACCGGAAAACGGCAGCTGCCGGCGCAGGTACCGGCTCGTTCCGGGCGTATCTCATAGACGAGATGAGTCTGCTGACGCCGCAGTTTTTCGCGGAGGGGTGCAGAATTGAAGAACGCTGATCTCCTTTCCGCGCTTTCGCTCTACGGCGTGACTGACCGCGCGTGGCTGCCCCGTCCGTTTCCAGAGGAAGACCTCTGCGGAGCGCTCCTGCTTGCGTCGGCGGCGGAAGACTGTATCCGCGGCGGCACGACGATGATACAGCTGCGTGAAAAAGATATTCCCCGCGGCGATATGCTCCGCATCGGGAAAGCTGTCGGAAACGTGTGCAGAAAGTATAACGTGCCGTTCATCGTGGACGACGACGTCGATGCGGCGCTTCTGCTTAAAGCCGACGGCGTGCACGTCGGTCAGAGCGACACTGATGCTGCGGAAGTCCGCCGCCGCATCGGACAGGACATGATTCTCGGCGTTTCGGTACAGAGTGTGGGACAGGCTGTACGGGCGCAGGCGGCGGATGCCGACTATCTCGGTGCGGGCGCCGTGTTTCCGACGCAGACGAAAAGCGACGCCGGGTCAGTAAGCAGAGAGTGTCTTGCCGATATCTGCGCGGCGGTTACGATACCGGTCGTCGCGATCGGCGGAATACACGGCGGAAATATCGCCCGGCTGAACGGAACGGGCATAGCCGGCGCCGCAGTCGTATCGGCGCTGTTTGCATCCCGCGACAAAACGGAAGCCGCGCGTGCGCTTGCTCCTGCGTGCCGGGAGTTCACTGCGTCATGTACGGCCGGGCTGCGTGCGGAACGTGCGCGAGGAAAACGCGCGGCCGTTATGCAGTCTATGCGTGCCGCTGTGTTCGACATGGACGGAACGCTGCTCGATTCAATGCCCATGTGGGAACACGCCGCAGAGCTGTATCTGCGGTCGAAGCATATCGAACCGGAACCGGATATCTGGAACCGGACAAAATCCCTCGACATGCGGCAGACAGCCGGATATTTTAAACGGGCGTACGGGATGACCGGATCGGTTGAATTAATAATCGAAGAGATCGACGACGTCATATACGGAGAGTATGCGCATACGCTCCGCCTCAAAGACGGTGCGCGCGGGTTCCTTGAAGCGCTTGTTTCCCGCGGCATTCCGATGGTGCTCGCCACGTCGACGGACCGCCGCTGCGCGGAAGTCTGCCTGAAACGTCTCGGCATCGCAGGCTGTTTTAGAAAGCTTCTTACGTGTTTGGAAGCGGGTGCCGGCAAGGACAAACCGGATATCTATCTGGAGGCGCAGCGCTGTACGGGGACAGACGCGGCGCATACTGTCGTTTTTGAGGATGCACTGTACGCGGGACGGACTGCGGCGCAGGCTGGTTTTCCCGTATGCGCCGTCTATGACGAAAGCACCGCCGATAACGGCGACTGGCTGCGGCTTCAGCTGGCGGCCGCCTGCTCGTGTTTTTCGTTCAGGGAACTGTCCGTATGAAAATGAAAAGCGTATTGACGATTGCCGGATCCGACAGCTCGGGCGGCGCCGGAGTTCAGGCCGATATAAAAACAATTTCCGCGCATCGTCTGTATGCGGCGAGCATTGTTACAGCCGTAACTGCACAGAATACGCTCGGAGTTCAGCTCGTTTTTCCGCTTCCGGCCGCCGTTGTCGCCGCCCAGCTTGACAGCGTCTGCACGGACATTCCGCCCGACGCGGTAAAAATCGGGATGCTCGCTACGGCGGAAATTGCTGAAACCGTCGCGCGGAAGCTTGAACAGTACGGTGTGCGCCGCGTCGTGCTTGATCCGGTGCTTGTTTCGACAAGCGGCCGCCGGCTGCTCGACGAAGACGCGGTGCACATCATGACTGACAGACTGTTTCCTCTTGCCGAACTCATAACGCCGAATCTCGACGAAGCCTCCGTGCTGCACGACGCGCTTGTCCGCACTGAATGCGCGGTGCTTGTAAAGGGCGGTCACAATCCCTATTCTGCCGACGACGTGCTGTACGAATCCGGCCGTCTGCTGTCGGAACATGCTGCCGGCAATCAGGGAATTCATACGTTCCGCGGAACGCGCATTGCGAATCGGAATACGCACGGCACCGGCTGCACGCTTTCAAGCGCCGTGGCGTGCCGGCTCGCTCAGGGACATACGCTTGAGGAAAGTGTTCTGCTTGCGAAACAGTTCGTAACGGGTGCCATCGCTGCGGGGCTTGCCGTCGGACACGGACGGGGACCGCTCGATCAGTTTTGGGATATGTCTGAATAACTATTCTTATTTATCCGTGCTGTTCCGTTTACCAATCTGGAATTCATCGACATGCTCGAACATGTATGAGACGGTGAACGGAGTGCTTCCGGTGAGTTTCTCAAAATCGTCGGTATGGCTGTTCATTTTTTCTAGTCTGATGGCACGCGCGAATGTCACCATGCCGTCGCTTGAGAACGGCGCCGGCGAACCGTCCTTAAACGTTCCGTCTGTCGTCCGCGGAACGCCCATCGCATCGAAAGACGCGTATACTTCGTCTTCCGGCACGTTTTTGACGACAACGTGTTTCCCAGTCGCTTTATTTCCGTATTCGACGAACTGCTCGAGCGTGAGCGATTCCGCGCCGTTGATGTTGAGTGCCGCTTTGTGCAGTTCGTCTTTAGTAAGCGCATACATTGCGGCCTTTGCGCAGTCCCTGCGTGAAATGTACGACATATGGCCGCCGCCCTGGCAGCTCACCATCACGTCGTCCTGTGCGGTCATGTAGCTTGTAATCATGGCTTCGGCATATTGGGAATTTCTGAGGAAGATATAGTCGGCTCCCGTGCTGATGATATATTCTTCCGTATAAGCGTGATCTTTTTTTTCAACGCTCGGATTTTCCGGGTCGCGTGCGTTTACCAGCGAGGTGTAGACAATCTTTTTGACGCCGGCTGCGAGAGCCGCGTCGATTGCGTTTTTGTGAGCCTGCTGGCGTTTCGGTCCGACGAACGGCGATGAAATCAGCAGCATGACGTCTCCGCCTGCAAATGATTTTTCGAGGCCTTCCCTGTGATTGAAATTTGCTATGCGGGTGTCGAACCCTGCATCCTTAAACTGTTCAAGTCCTTTATCGAACGGACAGGTAAAAATGAGATTTTCCTTTTCTGTCAGACTGATGATATTCCGGGCTACGAAACCACCGAAATTTCCGTCTACTCCGGTTACGACGATTTTTGCCATATGCGGCCTCCATATAAGGTTTTCTTACTTATAAAATACAACCGTCCCGGCGGGGAAAAAAGACCTGTTTTTCTTATGAAGATTATAGTTTTTTCTTATGCTTTTAAATCGGCAAAATAGGTCTGCACCTGTCTGACGAACGGGAGGAGATACGGTTTCTGATTTGTTTTGCTGATTCCGATGCAGAAATCGACGTGATGATGAGAACCTGTTACCGGAATGCTGCACAATTCAGTATCTTCCGGTATGACTTCCGGTGCAAGCAGTACGATTCCCTGATTCAGTTTGACCGCAAGAATAAGTTCTTCAAGGTTGTCTGTTTCCCGTACGATATTGGGTTTCACGCCGTCCTTTTCAAACGATTTGAGATAGTCGTCGAAGAACGCCGTATCGGAAAATCCGAAAAGCGAGATGATCGGCTGTCCGGCAAGCTCTTTTCCCGTTATATTCCGTTTTACTGCGAACGGATGTTTTTTTGAGCAGACAACGCTGATAGTGTGACGGGTAAGCGGAAAACATTGGAGCGTTTTTCTGTTTCTGAAATCGTTCGTCAGGCCGAATGCGGCGTCTAATACATGCTGCTCAAGCCCTGTTATGCCTTCCGCGAAAGTACACAGCCGTATATCAGTCAGAACCTGCGGAAAAAGAACGCGGTAGCTTTGCACGATGTCCGGCAGATGTTTCTGTTCAATCGGACCGGTAATACCGATGCGCAGCAGGCGGCCGCAAGTGTCGGCTTTGCGGCGGGCAGTCTGTGCGATTCCCCTGTACAGCGCGTCGAGTCTTGCACATTTTTCATAAAAGTATCTGCCCGCTTCCGTCAGTACCGGGCGGTATGACGCTCTATCGAACAGTTTGAAGCGGAGACTGTCTTCAAGTTTGTCTATCTGCTGGCTCACCGATGCCTGCGTCACATGCAGTTTCCTGCCTGCCGCCGAGAAACTGCCTTCCTCGGCAACACTCATGAAAACATACAGATTGCTCCGGAATAAGCCGTCTTCCATCATCAGTTTTATGCGTCTCCGTTGCTACTCTACAATTTCGGCAGACAGTTTGGCAAGACTTCCGTCACGGCGGGATGCCGCCGTGCGCAGATGTTGTCAGCGTCAATTCTGCTGCTCGGTTTCCCTGCGCTTTTCGATTTCTCCGACTATGCGGATATACTCCTTCTCGTCGATTTTGTATTTCGTTTTGACGAGAAGATAGCATCCGCAGAAAGCGAGCAGCGGGAACAGCACCATGCCGATCCGCAGCAGAAACGTCTGGTACGGCAGTACCGCGCGTATGAAATTGTCGGCCTGCTGCAGTACTGTGTTGCCGGAAATGTTTCCTTTGCCGGCTTCAATTTCAAGCTGCGAGATTTTCTGACTTGCCGTATAGATTCCGCTTATTATCAGAACGGAGGCGCTTATTCCCTGATTTACGGCTCCGCTGAGTTTGACGGAAAATGAACGTATGGCAGCGATGACGCTGTCGTGCCGCTCGGAAAATTTGTATTCGTCGTATTCAATCGTATTGTTGAGCATGACTATGACCATGAGATTCCACAGTCCCTGAAAAAAGAAAATGACGAAACCGATAGCGTTGAGCAGAATGATGTTTTTCGGAGTTGCATAACCGAACAGCAGAAGCAGCACGTAACAAACCGTGATGACCGCAATACACATTTTGAGAAGCGATTTTCTGCTGAATTTGCGCGAGAGGGAGCTGTAGCATGCCTGCGACACAAGCGTTCCGAGCCCATACATGACGGTGAAAATAAAAACGAGTCTGCCGCCTTCCGCGTAACCGAATTCAAAATAGAAAAAATTAACGGCAAATACAATGAGCAGTCCGTTTCCTACGTTGAACAAAAAAGAACCTATGCCGATTGCGATAAGCTGATCGTTGCGTCTGAAAATTCCGAACATTTTGCGCAGAGACAGTTTTTCGGACGCGGCGCGAACCGGACGTTCCCGCACGCCGAAACAGGTAAGCATCTGGAACGCAATGAAACAGAGCGCGACTATAAGCGCGGCATACCGGTATGCCCGGACTGCGTTGCCCGCGACGAGAGTCGGCAGTATGCCCGCCACGCTGAACTGGCCGATGCAGATGAAAATGCTCATGAGCGTGACGAGCGAATTCCGCGTCTGAGGGTCGCTGCTGAGACTCGGGAGCATTCCCCAGTAGGCGATATCGTTCATCGTGTACGTCATGCCCCACAGCAGATAGCTTATGCCGAAAAACGCCACGAACGCCCATCCCTGCGGCCGGAGTGAGAACAGAAGAACGATAATGACGGCATTCAGCAGGACTCCCGTGAATATCCACGGTTTGAATTTACCGGATTTAAAATGGCAGTTTTCAATAATAATTCCCATAAGGGGATCGTTTATTGCATCCCATATCAGACAGAGTACGACACAGGCTGATATGACGCTGAACTGCGCTACGGTAAGCTTCATTGTGTACTGGATATACGTGATAAGGTACAAACTGACGAGCGTGTATGCCATGTCCCGGCCCGTAGCGCCCACGCAGTACGACCATTTCGTCCGGGTATCAATCCGATTCGTATCCATGTATTACCTCCATAATAATTTTTTGAATGATTGAAACGGGTGACCGTTCGCGGAAAGCACGACTGCCTCGGCGATGCGGTACGGAACGAGTCCCTTGCTCTGACAGACCACGCTGTCTATCGTTCCTTCAAGAATTCCGTTTATCATCATGACAATCTCAGGATCGCAGCGGCTCGTTTTTTTGAACATCAGATAGACGCTGTGAACTGCAATCCATTTGACTATTTTTCCGAGAAGTGAACGGGAGGCGAGCTGCTCAAGCGAATTCTGTACGGTGAACGAACCTTTTTTAAGAACGTCGAACGTGCTTGTCTCTTTTCCGTACAGGATGCGGAACTGTTCGTGTGTTGCCTGAAGATGCGTACCGTTCCGTATGAAATAGCTGCCGAGTTCCGTACGGTCGTCGCGGTCGTATTCCGTTCCCTGTACGATTAGTTCCGCACTCAGTCTGCAGTCTGCAACAGACGCGGCGGCGAGTACTGCATACGTACCGGACGGCATAACAAACTTCCTGCTCTTTTCGTCGTATACGGAAAAGCTCCTGTCGCCGAACGTAAGTTCAATCTGCCGATGTTCTCCGGGCTGCAGAAAAATTTTGGTGAACGCGCGGAGTTCCTTTTCCGCTCTGAGATAATTGCACGGAGGATTCTGCACATACAGCTGTACTGTCTCCGCACCTGCTGCCGTTCCCGTATTCGTTACGGTAAGACTTACTTTGAGCGTACCGCCTGAAAAGACGGGTGTGCTCAGGTGCAGACCGGAATATGAGAACGTCGTGTACGACAGACCGTGTCCGAACGGGAAGCGTACAGGTATTTTGAACGTGTCGTAATACCGGTAGCCGGTGAATATACTCTCCCGGTATTCAACGTCGTCCGTATCTCCGCCGAACCGGCCTTTGCACGGTACGTCGTCGTCTGAAAGAGGAAATGTCTCGGCGAGTTTACCGCTGGGATTTACTTCGCCCGTAATAAGCGCGGCGCACGCTTCTCCCGCAGCCTGTCCCGGAAGGTACATATGGAGAACGGCGCGCGCCTTATCTGCGAACGGCATTTCAAACGGCGAACCGCCGAACGAAATAAAGGCGATATCGGGAGTAATCCGCTGCAGTTCGGTAAAAAGTGAAAGCTGATTCTGCGGAAGGGCGAGCGTTCTGCGGTCGAAACCTTCGCCTTCGATGCTGTCCGTGAGACCGCCGAAGAAAAGGACGGGAATGTGTCCGGCGGCAGCGGTACGTACCGCTGCCGCAGCCTGCGCTGAAAGCTGTACATCGTTTTTTTCTGTTCCCGGAGTTGCGCTGTATCCTTTCTCGTACCGGACGTGCATGCCGCAGTCCGCAAGCGATTCGACGGCATTTTTCGTTTCTGCCGTGTGAATGTGACTGCTTCCGCCGCCCTGGAAACGCATATGTTCGGCCAGCTCGCCGACTACAAGAACATCCGTTCCCCGCTTCAACGGAAGAAAACCGTCGTTCTGAAGAAGAACTGCCGATTTACAGGCGATATCTTTTGCAATCAGATGATTCTTTTCACGCAGGTCCGCGGGAAGGCTCGTGCCGGGTATGGTTTCGTCGAATTTATATGTGCGGACCAGTTCCTCTATTCTGCCGGCGGCCCGTGAAACGTCCGCTTCAGATATAGTTCCTTTTTTCAATGCCTGCATAAGCTGTGCTGTATGAATCCCGCCGCTGCCCGGCATTTCAAGGTCCATGCCTGCTTTTATGCATGACGGCCGGTCGGTACATGCTCCCCAGTCGGAAACGACCGCACCGGTAAACCCCCATTCCCCGCGCAGAATGTCGGTAAGCAGCGTACGGTTTTCACAGGCAAATGTGCCGTTAAGTCTGTTGTAGGACGCCATTACTGTCGCCGGATGCCCTTCTTTTACGGCAATCTCGAACGCGGCGAGGTATATTTCCCGCAGCGCCCGTTCGTCAATCTGACTGTTCGATGTCTGTCGGCGTGTTTCCTGATTGTTTCCCGCAAAATGTTTGAGCGATGCGGCAACTCCCTTTTTCTGCAGCGCCCTGATATACGACGCTGCAAGCTTTCCGCCCAGTAACGGATCTTCGGAAAAATATTCGAAGTTCCGCCCGCACAGAGGCGAGCGTTTTATGTTTACTCCGGGGCCGAGAACGACGGAAACGTGTTCCTCACACGCTTCGTCCGCAAGTGCGGAAGCGAGCTCTGCGGCAGCATCGGTATCCCAACTTGACGCAACGGTACATGCTGCGGGGAAACAGGTGGCAAGGTAGCTGGCATTATTCTGCATCTCGTTTTCTTCCTGCTTACGAAGGCCGTGCGGACCGTCCGTGAGAAGAATAGACGGAATTTTTCCGCCGCAGTCGTTTGTATGCCACAGACCTTTTCCTGTCAGCAGGTGTATTTTATCATCCGGTGAAAGTTCCATGTTTTCAGGCTAACACAGAAAAATTGCGGTGAATATCAAAAAATTAACATGAATATCAAAAATATGTTATACTGGAAATCTATACAGGAAAACAGATGGAAATATTACCGGCGTCGGACAATTCCATTTATGATGAACGCGAAACGGGAAAGACTCATACGTCTTTCCGGTATGAGTATGTTTTATTTCAGGCAATCCGCGACGGAAACGTTGAACGTGTTGTGCCCGATATAGAACGATATATACACAGCGGTTTCGTAGTCGGACGTCTTTCTTCGAACGCGTTGCGTCAGTTCCGGTACTGGGCAGTCGCAAGTATTTCAACGGCGATCCATTACGCAATATTAGGCGGGTTGGACGAGACTGATGCGTATAATTTAAGCGACGTGTATATCAGACATGTCGACCGGCTTGAAAGCGCCGACGAGTGCGTCGATTATTTAAAGGAAAAAGCTGTTGAACTTACGCAGGCTGTCCGGCAGGCGAAAGGAAAAAAATCATATTCCGCACATGTTAAAATGTGTCTCCATTACATTCACATCCACCTGCATGAAAAACTTACCCTTGCCGCCGTAGCCGGTGCGGTAAAAACGACGCCCGAATATCTTGCTTCGCTGTTCAAAAAGGAAACGGGCCGCAGTCTGCATTCATACATTCTCGGAGAAAAACTGGAAGCGTCAAAGGACATGCTTGTACAGGGCATGGACAGTACGGAAATCAGCAATACGCTTTTTTTCTCTTCCCAGTCGCATTATATTTTCTGTTTCCGGAAGAAATTCGGCGTAACCCCGGAGCAGTACAGGAAGACCCTGATGACCGATGCCGGGTGAACCGGTTGTTCATCACGTGTATTTACAGCTTCTCCGTTCGAGGCGGATGTTTGTCTTAATCTTAACATGGTCGTTTGGCCGTATATAAATTTCCGTTATGGAAAGTTGTGCAGCAGTGTTTTTTAGCTTTGTTTTATACGCAGTGCTTATACTCGAAAATGGAGGCTACTCATGAAATTATTATTTTACAGGATGGAAGTTCTTTGTCTATCGTGTATTTTCCTTATAGCCGTAAACGGCTGCAGTTCTATCCGGTCGGAGGAGAATCCTTCTGTTTCCGGTAAAGTATCGCTCAAGGAAGGGGTCTGGTCGTTCGACATTGAAAACGAAACGGCAACGGTAACGTATTATGCCGGAAAGACTGATGCGGTCGTTATTGTTCCGTCCGTGCTCGGCGGCAGACCGGTCACTGCTGTTGCAAGTCAGACGTTCGGCCATCACGGCGAAATTCTTGAAGTTTACGTGCCTTCATCAGTCGTCTCGGTAAGCGACTGGGCGTTTTATGATTTGAACACTGCAGCGCTTATTTCGTTCGCGAATCCCCTTGTCAGGATTGCGGACGGCGCGTTCCAGAGCAGCGCCAACGCGGCGCTGTATCTTCCGTCAGATACGACTCAGAAAGCGGCCGGCGGAAAACAGGTTGTAAGCGACGGAGCTGCGCTTGTGACGGTAACGCTCATTAACAGCAGGAAGGCGGCAGTCGCAGGCGGTTCGTATCTCGCTGTTAATGGGAAACCATCCGTGCAGGATATTACTGCGGTTGCAAAAAGTTACGACGGGTCTGTCGCGGTACGGGAGGCTGAAGTAACATTCACCGGCAGCGACTATGCAGTCCGGAAAACGACGTTTACGATTGCAGCATCACTTGCGGGGAAAGTGAGCCAGGCAGAGCTTAACCGGACGTTTCGTTCTCTGACAGCCGTGCAAGCAGGGGAGCTTAACGCCGCAATTGCATCCGACCCGGCGTATGCTGATGTTGCTTCCCTCATCCATTTTGAAGCGGGATATTATCTGAACGGAAATAAAATACAATTGTCCGACGAAACTTATGCGTATGACGTACAGACGGGACTTCCCGTCGGAAAGGATAGCGACGGACTTTTTCCTTCAGCGCTGCCTTCCGGTTCGACAGCGTACAAGTATGTTGCCGCGAAAGACACTGACGATGACGGCGTGTACGATATTCTTTATTACAGTTCCGATACACTGTCATACGCATACGACACGGTCACGATAAAAAGTTCCAACAAGAATTTGAACGGACTTTCCGCACGTACTGTGCTCAACCCTGTATATAAAAGTTTTGCAAATGGTGTTATAGAGGCTCACGGAACGAATATCCGGGAAAAAAATATAACTGCCGCGACAGCATCTTCCGGTAAAAAGACGGACTACACGGTAAATGAAGAACGGAGCCTTCTGTGGGCGGACGGATACGGAACGATTACCGCCGGTTCGGTAGACGGCGTTTCCACGTCGACTTCAAACTGGGCAAAAATGTCGTATGAAGCGGGCCTTGATGCGTATAACGTTGAAATAACGATGGAATGGGGATTAAATGCGCTGCTTTACGCGACGGACGGCGGACAGATAACCGTCGGAACTGCGCGCGGGAACCGGAGTACGTTCAAAGCTTCCGGCGACGGGGCAAACGGCATCATAGCCGGCGGTACAGGGAAAAACGCACCCGGCGGAAAATACAGCACATCGGCGGTTTCCGTTACGAATGCCGATTTTACACTCACCGGTTGGAATAATCACGTTGCCGACGTCGTTTACGGCGGATATGCATCGCTCACTGACGTTACCGGCGTAACGGGTATCAGAGGAAGCTACGCCGTAGGTCAGGCTTCTGCGCTTGCGAACGACTTCGGCAACGGTGTCGTCGACGCTGATAACTTTAACACAACTGTTTACGGCAACCGTTCCGCCGGTGCATACGTCATCGGCGGAGGTGTCATAACAGCCAGGGACAGTTCGTTCACTTCGTACGCCGACAGCGGTCTCGTTATTGCATCAGGCGGTACGTATCAGATTGCCGATTCGGCGGCGACCGGTGTAATTGCTCTCCGAAACCGCGGCGGCATTACGGCCGATTCTACAAGTACGTTTGCGAATACGTCGTTCACCGCCGACCGAACCCTTATGCAGCCGTATGTCACCGGAGAACGCGCAGCAAATGCTCGCGCCGCATGGAAGAAAGCAAGCGGTTCGGATGAACTTATACATTATCTGGCAAGCGATCCTTCAACGACATTCGGGACACTCTGTTCCCGCTATTCTGTGAGCGGTTCCGCAAAACAGGAATTGTATGACGCACTCGGAGCTGCTGCGGGAACCGTATACACGGATAAAACCCCGTTCCGTTTAAGCGTGCTTGACAATTCATACTATAACTACAGCGCCGGAGCGTATACCGGTTCGACTGATTACTCGGACGTTCCTTATCTGAGCGAAGGCTCCGCATTCGGCGGACTCGTAAGCAGCGTCTTTGAATTCGAATCGGCGGGCGTAACGCTTAATCTGAACAATTGCACGTATCTGAATACGAACAGCGGCGATTATCAATATCTCGCGGCAAGTGAGGCCGGCAGCGCACCTGTTCTCAATTTCCGGGGCGGCAGTCCTTCGGGGATTATTTACAATGAAGGAAACGTATTCCGCTCCGTTGAAGGCCGGCCTGATAACCGGTCGTCAAAATTGACCGCGCATTTTACCGACTGTACGTTTGCCGGTTCGTTTGCGGACGGTTCAAACGGCCTCTGGAATGTGCCCGATTCGGTGTATACTGATGCGACGGGCAGCAGAACCTCCCGCAACGGCAACTATTACAATGCTGCAGCAAACTGGGGAATTACGGCAGTATTCGACAGCGGTGCATCATGGACCGTAACCCACGATTCGTACCTCGGAAGCCTTACCATTGCGTCCGGTGCATCGGTAAAAGCGCTTGCCGGATATACACTTGTCATGACGGTGAACGGTGCGGCCGTTCCCGTTGTTCCGGGGACGTATTCCGGGCAGATTGTCGTTACCGTAGAGAAAGAATGATATTACAGGAATCAGCGGTGAGAGACTGCTGATTCCTGTAATCGGCCTTTTTATATCCTGAATTTGTCCACTTCCTGCGACAATTTCCCTATACTGTCGTTGTTCTGCACGCTCATGGCCGATATTTCACCGACTGCGCGGTTTATTTCCCCTGCGCCGGAAGTCATCTCAGTCATACCGGCCATGATGTCGCCGCCCGTATCCGCAAGCTGCTTTATTGCCGAAAGCATACTTTGCGTCCCTTCAAGGAGCTGGGCGGAGCTGTTTTTTACCTCCGACGTGATTTCGTTTATTTCCTTAATCGCGGACAAAAGCGTCGTCCCGCCGTCAGTTTGTTCCCGCAGCGCGTCCCTGATGACGGTGTTCTGGTCCTTTACCGTCGTTGTCTGTCTGAATACCGCGTCGAACTGTGAAAAGGCCGCCGTTGAGGCACCCGAAAGCAAATCAGTCGAGTTTTTCAGTTCAATCAGCGCTTCCGAAATATGTTTTCCCTGCGTACCGGAATCCTCAGAAAGCTTGCGGATTTCGTCTGCGACGACAGCAAATCCTCTGCCTGCGTCGCCCGCATGAGCCGCTTCTATTGCCGCGTTCATTGCAAGCAGATTCGTCTGTTCCGCAATATTCTGGATGACGTTTCCCGCCTCAATCAGATTTTCCGAATTTTTGACCATCGATTCTATTAACGGCACGATTTTGTCGATTTCGTTTTTACCCTTTTCGGATGTGCGTGCCAGGTCCTCCATAGAAGCGGTGTTCTTCCTGACGATTTCGGATACGGATGCGATGTTTCCCACCATCTGTTCGATTGAAGCGGATGATTCCGTCACGTCAGCAGCCTGATTCTCAATATGATTATTAAGATTTTCAATCTGCCCCGCCATGCCGGAAAGCGTCTGCTGCATTTCCTGAATGTCCCCCGTATAGCGGCTGTTCTGTTCCCTGATGTGGGTAATCGTTCCCGTCATTTGATTCAACGCGGTCGCCGTTTCCGTGGTATTTGCCGAAAGCGTACTTCCGATGTTGCTGAGTGCGGCTGCTTCATTTTTTACGGAAAGGACAAGCGACGCGATTTTTTCGATTGTTTTGTTAAGATAGAGTCCCATCAGCCCGATTTCGTCTTTTCCTGAAACGGTTATCCGTTTTGTCAGATCGCCTTCGCCCTCGGCTATATCCTTAAAACGGACGAGCATTTTTTCGGCGGTTCCCGAAATGGATGAACTTATCATAAGTATGCACAGAGAGGCTGAAATAAAAACCAGAATGAACAGAACAGCCATTCCCGTATAGGCCTTTTTTAAAATCTTTTCTATCCGGTGTTCGATAATAGAACTCTGTGTATTCGACTGAGATACGATTCTGTTTATATAAATCCGGTGTTTCCGGTATGCGTCTTCGAGCGGTCCGCGGAGCAGCCTTTCAGCACGCTCGTAATCGCCGTTGTTTATTGCCGGAATGAATTCCATATCGGCAATGCGGTAAAATTCGACAGCCGGATCATATGCACCGGAAAGCATGTCGGTCCGTGTTTCACCTTCCGGCAGCTCTTTTTCCCAGAACGCATGCCGGGACATATATTCTTTTTCAAGTTCCTGAAAAGAACTTTCCAGTTGATTACGTTTTAAGATATTTTCCGCCACCGAAAGCTGATACACTGTCAGATACGATTCGATGATATACGACGGAGGCGGCAGAATGTCAGCGACTAAATCCTTGTTTCGTATGATGTCGTTGTACGTCGTACCGGTGATTTTTACTTCATTGATTGTCTTGAAGGAAAAAAAGGCATAAAGAATCATCCCTGCAAAAAACAAAACGAAAAGCAGCAGCAATTTCATGCGTATTTTCATATTCTTCATAAAAGTCATAAAAACCTCCTGTAGAAAGTCAACAAAGCTCCGCTTTGTTTTTAATACGAGACATTCATGATTGCGGCTCGACTGCCTGCAATTATTCGTTCTCCTGTAAACAGTCATCCTATGCCTGTGCGCCGGAACGGTTTGAACCGCAGTCCGGTCTTTGTACGATCACTGTTTTTCCTGCGCCAATGCAGAAAAGCTGTATTTTTATGCTATTTTTTTACTGACAATTGCATGAGTATGCATGTATATGCATAAGTTTACAATACTGTACCTGATATCAAAAAAAAGGGGAATAGAAATTTGCTCATAAATATCTGCTTGACTTTTTATGATTTATGTGAACTGAAAAGCATTTCACATTGTCCGCTGTCCATTGGCTTGCCGCACAGAAATCCCTGGACGGTGGTGCATCCCATCGTTTTCAGCGCGGCAAGCTGGGACGAATGTTCCACACCTTCGGCGATCGTTTCGAGCCCCAGTTTAGACGCGAGCGAAATGACTGTATCTGCGATGACTGCTTCTTTGCCGTTTTCCGACGCGATCCCGGAGATAAACGATTTGTCTATTTTTATAGTCGTAACAGGCAGAAACTGGAGGTAGCGGAACGAAGAATATCCCGTTCCGAAATCATCCAGAGAAACGAGGATGCCCTTCCGGTGGATTATGTTCAGGATTTGTACAGTCTGCCGGAGATTGTGCACGAGCACTCCTTCGGTAACTTCAAGTTCGAGACAGTCCGGGCGAATGTCGTACCGCTGCACAAGTTCAAAAAGTTTTTCCGTAAATTCCGTTTCTTCAAGCTGAACCGGAGACACATTCACCGACATGATGCCGTCGAACGCAAATTCCGTCTGCCAGTATTTGAGTGTCCGGACGGCGTTCTCGAGCACCCAGTATCCTATTTTGTTAATAGTGCGGTTTTTTTCCGCAACCGGAATAAAATCGGTCGGATTCACGTTTCCGAGTACGCCGTCGGACCAGCGCAGCAGCGCTTCGAATCCGCGGAGCTGTTTTGTCTGTATTGTGAACTGCGGCTGGAAATTCAGTTTGAACTTTTCCCGCTCGGCAGCCTGCGCAAGGCGGTTCTGCAGCAGGATACGCCGAAAAAAACTTTTGTGAATTTTCGGATAGAACGAATTTCTTTTGTCCGTGCTGATTGCGGAAATGTCGGTAAGAGTCAGTATGCAGAATTCTTTTCCGCTTTCCGGAGCAGCCCTGCAGGCGGTCATGCACAAATACGTCTGGGCTAACGGAGAATAATAAGAGGCCGTAAACCGTTTGTTTTTGGTAACGGCGTTCAGACAGACCGCAAACCAGTCTATTTCGGACAATGCATGCGGTTCAATGTCGCTGATTTTTTGTCCGTTTCGTATAACTCCCCGGAACAAATCCTCGTATGAACGGTTCATAAAACAGATGCTGAAATCCGAGATACGTCCGTCGTCGTCGTAGACCGGGGCCAGTACTACGACAGCGCTTGAAATCGAGTTGAGAAATGTGTAGTAGTCTTTGCTGTCCGCCATGCTGCCTTCCGCCCTGGTTGTCAGACTTTAAATTGATCTATCTGTCCGCCGATATTCTGTATGGATGTTTTTACCCGTTCTGCGACTTCCATCAAAGCCTTTCCGGTGACGCTGATTTTTTCTGCACCCGAGCTCATCTCCGTCATGCTGTCCTTCATGCCGACAGTCGCTTCCTGCAGATTTTTTACTTCGTCGAGTATTGCCTTGTTGCCCGCGGACATTTCCGACGACGCGGTCCGTACTTCCGCAGTGCTGTCGTTCATCGAATGCAGCGTTTCCGTAATCTGTTTCGAGCCTTCCTTCTGTTCTTCCATCGCGTTCTTTATCTGCCGGACAAGTTCGTCGGTGTTTTTGATTCCTTCCGCGACTGCGTTGAAAGCCCTGCTCGATTCGGACGACGCCGCAACGACGCTGGTAATCGATTCCTTTATTTTTTTCAGCTGCGTACCGATTGTCTTGGACTGTATTGAAGACGTCTCCGACAGTTTCCTGATTTCATCCGCGACGACGCTGAAGCCTTTCCCCGCTTCACCGGCGTGGGCCGCTTCAATGGCCGCGTTCATCGCGAGCAGATTCGTCTGATTCGCTATGCTCGCGATCGCTGTGTTCGCTTCCTGAAGCATTTCGGATTCCTGTTCTATCTGTTCGATGCGTCCGTTCACGACCGTCTGCTTTTCCGCGCCGTTTTTGGCATT
The DNA here is from genome assembly GCA_002399405.1 of Treponema sp. UBA4873. Taxonomy (GTDB): domain Bacteria; phylum Spirochaetota; class Spirochaetia; order Treponematales; family Treponemataceae; genus Treponema_D. The sequence continues at coordinate 31,804 of DHDP01000001.1, forward strand.
TTGCTCGAGAGCTGCGAACGAACCGGCCATTTTTTCCACCGACGCGTTTACGGAATTAATATTTCCTATCATTTCTTCGACGGCGGCGGACGCTTCCGTCACTCCCGCCGCCTGCGATTCTATCATGCGTTCAAGCGAGGCGATGTTCGACGCAATTTCGTTGACGGCGCCCGCCGTCTCTTCCACGCCTGCGGACTGGTTCGTAATGTGAGCGCTTACCGTGTCGATGTTCGCGAGAATCTGCGTAATCGCAGTCGCCGTGTCCTGTGTGCCTGCGTGAAGATCTTCACCGATTGCAGCAAGCGCGTCTTTCGACTGTTTAAGCTCCGTGATGATTGTCTGCAGCTTCTCGGAAAATTTATTAAATCCCGAAACGACGGCGCCTATTTCGTTCTTTGATTTTACTTCGATGCGCCTTGTGAGATCGGCGTTTCCCGACGCGATGCCGGTAATTGTCTTCTGCACAATTTCAAGGGGCTTGAGCTGCCGGTAAATGATTGCCCCGCTGATTGCCAGCAGCACGGCAAGAATGACAACTGCCGTCATAATCATCGTTCCTGTAAGTTCGTCTGCCGTCCGGTATACCTGCGCCTGCGAGACGGCGAACGCAAAACTCCACGACGTTTCCGCAACAGGAGCGTACACGACGCAGACTTTGTTTCCCTGCAGGTCGTTTGCCCACGCCGTGCCGGATTTGCCGCCCGCCATTTCTTTTGCAGCCTCCGTCAAATCTCCGTGTTCCGCACCGAGACCGTTCAGAAAATTCTTCTGCATGACGAGACTGCCGTCCTGATGAGCGACAACAGTTCCGTCGTCCGCCAGTATCCACGCGTATCCGCTCTCACCGAGTTTGATGCCGCTTATCGTGTTCTGAATCGTAGTCAGCGGAACGACTCCGGAGAAGAAACCGATTGTTTTACCGCCCGCCTTTACAGCCTTTGACACATGAATAATCGGGTTCCCCGTAGTTTTTGAAATGACGGGATTGTCGATGTATTCGTCTTTTCCTTCGTTGATGATTGCCTTGAAATAACTTCTGTCCGTAACTGTCGCCGTTTCGTTTGTATCCGTGTATACGGTTCCGTCCGGTCCGCAGAAAAAGACATAGTCGAAATCTTTGCTCCTGATGTCCGCATGAGAACGGAGCCATTGTACAATCTGCGTTTCATCTCCGGTGCGGACCACGTCCGCGGTCACATACTGGTTCAATTCGCTCGTGTATTCGTTCAGTTTATTTGTAAGCGCAAGAGAGTATGCCGCGGTTATCTGCCGGCAGTCTTCTATATAGCTCAGCTCAATAGAATTTTTTGTTTTCCGGGAAACAAGCAGAGTTTGTACAGTATTAAGTCCAAGAAAAATCAGCCCCAGCGTCGTCACAAAAAAAATGACCAGATGTCCTTTTCTCGAATTTTCAGGATTCGAGCCGCTTCTTTTAACCATTATTTCATCCTTATAAAATAGAATCAGAGTAATATATATACTGATAGGATCCGTAACCCTGAAGAAGTTTTTTTTAAATTCCCTAAGGTAAAACCGGCAGCAATTTTCACAACTGTTAGTTTTTCGGTAGTATATATATCGCAATTGTGATATTTATCAGTATACTACAAAAAAATAAAAACGCAATAAGCACATATCTGAGGTATTAATATTGCAGTTGTGATATTCATATCGTATGAGCTTTTGGAACAATGTTGAACAGGAATGCAGATATAAAGGTATCAGCAGAAAGGAATTGGCAGCTGCAGCTCATTTTTCTGTTAATACTATTTCAACCGGATTAAAACGCAACGGAATGCCTGCAGCAGACCTGGCCTTGCGGATTTCTAAAGTACTCGGCATACCGCTTGAAAATCTGCTTGAGGACAGAGAATCAACTGTATCCAAAGAAAATATTTCAGATATTCAGGAAAAACAAAAAATGCTTTTACGGTACCTGCCGTATATCGAGAAACTCGAGCACATGCCTTCTGAAAGAACGAAAGCTGTTCTGACAATTATAGACTGCATCGGTACATAGCGGCGGGAGGTACACGGATGATCGGTAATTCAGGTCGTTTTCGCGATAAGAGATTTTATGTCAGCTTCTGAAGGCATAACGGAAAGCGCTCCCTTGCGGGTTGTTATAAGTGACGAGGCTGCGTTTGCAAATATAAGCATATCGTGAAATCTGTTTTCTGAAAAATCATCGTACCCGTTTTTGAGAATGTCATGTAGAATACATGCACAAAAGGTATCTCCTGCACCTGTCGTGTCAATTGTCTTTACAGAAGTAAATGTCGGATATTGAGCATCGAGTGTGATGCTGCCGTCGTCGTAGAATGCCCGGCAGCCGTGTTTTCCCTGCGTTACGGTAATGAGCGGAATGTTATATTTCGTTCGGAGTTTCAATATTCCTTTTACTATGTCCTGCTCTCCGGTGCAGAATGCAAGTTCTTCATCTGCTATTTTAAGAATGTTGCATTTCGAGATTCCGAACATAATCCGTTCTTTTGCATGTTCAAGTGAATCCCAGAGCACCGGTCGCAGATTCGGATCAAAAGAGAGAAGCGCGCCTGCTTTCGCCGCGGTTTCCAGAGCATACACTGTAGCGGTATTAACCGGCTCATTTGTCATTGAAAGGGAGCCGTAATGAAGTATAGCGGATGAAGTAAGTAGTGCAGCATTTATTTCTGATTTTTCAAGCGCAGCATCCGCCCCTGGATTACGGTAGAAGGAAAAACTTCGGTCGCCGTCTGAAGCGGTATGCACGAATGCCAGAGTCGTTTTACATGTATCAGACATAACAAGATTCGCCGTATCTATGCCTATCGTCTCTATGCGTTCTTTCAGCATATTTCCGAACATATCGTCGCCGACTTTTCCGATAAAAGCGGTTCTATGGCCGAGCTTACAGAGCATGGCAAGAACATTGCATGGAGCCCCTCCCGGATTTGCTTCGAGCAGCCAGTTTCCCTGCGGACTTAATCCGTTCTGTGTGAAATCTATAAGAAGTTCTCCGAGAGCGGCAACTTCATATTTTTTGTTTTTGCTGAATTTCATATCTGATTCTGTATTGTGCATTTTTTCCTCCGGCTGTTTATTTTTTTCTTTCGATTCGACAGCAGGCGTAATCGAAAATTACTGTTCCGTCCGACTCGAATATGATGTTGTCTGCATTCTGCGGTGAATAAAACGTATTTGTAAATGCATATTTACCCCCGTTAATAAATACTTCAAGTGAGCATGTGTCAAGCAGACAACGCAATTCTATAACGCCGCTTTCATCGCGTGGTATATTCATAGTTCTTACTGAAAGAATATCGTGGCAATATCCGCAGAATGTCCTGTCAAACGTAAGTGTGTGCGCCGAAAAATTGTATGCAAGCAGTACGCAGTGCGTTTCATCGGCCGCAAATTTTATTGTGATGCTCCGAGCGCATGCATTGTCGCTTTCTCTCATTCGTATGCTGAGATCGAGATGTCTTCCCGAAACGCCTTGATATGTGCTCCTGCCGGAAAGTGTACACCGTTTTCCGGAATTCTTCTGCCCGTAGTAATCAGCGATTTCACGGACGGGATTCTGATACAACCAGCCGTCTTTGAATACAAGCTCCCGGGGAACGGTCATCATGCCTGACCATACATATTCATCCGGCGTACTGTACGCTTCCCAGTTGTGCATCCATGCAATCATAATGCGGCGTCCGTCGGGTGCGAGTGTAGTTTCCGGTGCATAGAAATCAATTCCGTAATCAAGTAGTGCAGCATCGAGTCCGTTTTCGGGACGCAGTGAGCGGATGAATGTCCTTGTATCCGGTTCTATAATTCCCGACATATAGACACTATTGTTTCCGTTGTGGAAGTATCCTTTTCTGTCCGCGGCGATTCCCTGCAGCGACAGCAGTATGAAGTCGTGTCCGCCGAGTTTGAATATGTCGGGACATTCCCACATTTTTCCGAGTCCGCCTCTGCTTGCATCAATCGTCGAAACAAACGTCCACTTTTCAAGGTTCAGCGAAGAAAACAACACGAGTGCTCCGCTTTTATCCGCTGCTTTGAGTACGGCTGCAAGATAATAAATTCCGTTCTCATACCATAGTTTGGGATCACGGAAATCACGCACATCGTATTCAAATGGGATGTCATCCGCCGTAATAACCGGATTGCATGAAAATTTCATGTACGTTTTTCCATCACCGACGGCTATACACTGGTTCTGAACGTTTGTTCCGTCTTTTTCCGAGACTCCCGTGTATGCGATTATATGCTTTCCGTCTGCTTCAACCGCTGTACCGGAGAAACATCCCTTGTCATCGGCTTCCGTGTCGGGAGCAAGCACAGCAGGTTCGTTCTGCCACGAAATGAAATCATTAGTTGTCGCATGTCCCCAGTGCATTGGTCCCCAGTGAATCCCGTACGGGTGATACTGAAAAAAAAGATGGCACGTTCCTTTGAAAAAGGAGAAACCATTCGGATCGTTTATCCATCCGGCAGGAGAAGCAAAATGAAATACGGGACGCTGGCTGCGCAATTCTTTGTCCGCTGCTGTTTTTTCGGAAATCCTTTTTTCTTCCGCCCTTGCGTTTTCGAGTTGTGTGCTCATATTATTATTCCTTTACGGCAGATGATGCTACTGATTCAATAAAATACTGTTGGAAAAACATAAAGAGAATTAATACCGGTAATAACATGACAACGGATGCCGCCATTAGTTTATCCCAGTATATGATTCCGCCTGTTCCCGTGAATGATGCGATTGAGACGGAAATTGGGCGTACTTTTTGATCTGTTGTGACGAGCAGCGGCCAGAGATACTGATTCCACATGTCCATTCCCTGAAGAATACAAACTGTAACGACAGGAGCTGTATTCATCGGTATATATACTTCTTTATAAATTTGCCAGAATGATGCGCCTTCAAGACCGGCGGCTTCGCTTAGCGAAACAGGGACTTGTTTAAAGAACTGATAAAACAGAAAAATATATATAGGACTTGCAACAAAAGGAAGAATTTGTACAAGATAGGTGTCGGTTATATGCCATGTCGTAACTTGATACATAAGAGGCAGCATTATAGATTCCATCGGAATTATATATAGTGAAATTATTACAACAAGCAGTATCTTACGGAAACGTAACCTGCCGCGCTGAATTGCATATCCTGCCATAGATGCAATAATAAATGTTAAGATAACTGTCACTATAAGTACAATTACTGAATTAATAAATGCCCGTCCGAAGTTTTGTACTGACTCGAACAGAATTTCATAGAAGTTGTGAAGAGTTGGATGTAATACGAAAAGTGCCTTTGGAGAACCCATATCTTTCATTATTTCGTACATATCATCCTTTAATGAAGCAACAAACAACAGATAAATGGGAATTATTATGATGACTCCTAACAGGAGCAGGCAGACGGTTTTTATAATTTCTGATGATTTTTTTTGTACAAGCATATACAACCTTCCTATATTTTTTCTTTTCTGTTCAAAAAGGCATTCTGTATCAGGAAAATGATAAGAATAAGAAAAAAGAGAATAAGCGATGCAGCAGAGGAATAACCGATTTTTTGTCCGGTAAATCCTTTCTGATAAATGTAATGAACAAGCGTATTCGTACTTCCATTTGGCCCTCCTTTAGTCATGATATTTACTTGTGTAAATAGTTTGAGTGCCTGTATTGTTGTGATAATGAGTACAAATACATTTGTGTCGCGGAGTGCGGGCCATGTGACATGAAAAAACTGCTGAGTTGGGGAAGCTCCATCTATGCTTGCTGCTTCATATAATGTCTCGGGGATGTTCTGGAGACCTCCCAGATATATTACCATTTGAAAGCCGTATGCCTGCCATGCTGAGAGAAATACGATTGACGGGAGCGCCCATTTCGGGTCGCCCAGCCATTGTACAGGCTTTATCTGTCCCCCTGAGATAAATGCGATTATCATATTCATAAAGCCGGACGGATACTGGTAAAGCGATTCCCATATAACGGCAACTATTACCATTGGAGTAATATACGGAATGAAGAATATGCTGCGAAGAAAACCCTTTATATATACGACTTTATTAAGCCAGTTTGCCATCAGCAGTGCAAAGCCGCATTGAAGTGGTATAACCATAATAGTAAATTTGATGACATTGCAAAAAGCCTGCCAGAATTCCTTATCCATAAAAATTTGAATATAATTTCTGAATCCAACGAACTTTGTTCCGACAGGTCCTGTGATGAGCCGCTGATTTGTAAGAGACAGTCGAAATGCAGAAAGAAAGGGAAGCACCATGAACAGGAAAAGCAGAATAACTGCCGGTAACATCATATACAATTCCTGTCGTATATCCTCGTCGTGAAGCGATACTGTTTTTTCAGTTTGCATTTTTTCTCCTTATGATAAAAAATAACTCCGATTGCGCATGTGCAATCGGAGTTTTGTGTATATAAAATTACTGTTTTCCGAACGGCGGATAGCCGTCATTATCTGTTATGTCTGCATCTATCGCTTTTGCAGCTTTATCGAGTGCAGCCTTTGCATCCGTACCGTTGAGAACCGATTCGAATGCATTTGCAAACTCCAGTGTGATTGTCGGGTAGGCCGGATGAAGCGGACGTGATACAGCATAGTTTGACTGCTCATAAGCAATTGCCATTTTTGATGGGTCATTGTAGTCTTCGCAGCGTGCAGCAAAAGATTTGAGTGCAGGATATGCTCCGACTGCTTTAAGTGCATCCATCCACTGTGTGTCTTTCATCATGAAAGAAAGCAATTGTCCGGCTTCTTTTTTATTTTTTGAAGTTGCTGTAATACCCCATATCCATGTCGCATTCGGGGTACGTGTACCTTTTCCGAAATTTGGAAGCGGTACGGCTACAGCATCATCTCCCATTGCGGCAAATATTGCCTGATATGCCCAGTTGCCGTTCCATGCAATTGCTGTTTCCCGTTTGTCATTATAGAGCGTGTTGTCTCCGGCGCTCTTCGGAACAATCCAGCCGTTTTTATTCCATCTCTGGAAATAGGTAAGCGTTTTTACAGCAGCTTCATTGTTAAGTGTTCCATCCGTTTTCCATGAAGTCCGGTCGATAAGATCACTCCCTGCGGAAGTGAGACATTCATAGAAGCCATAAGTACCCCATTCTGACCCTGCAATATTCCAAGCCCACATAATATCGAGGGGCCATTTTACTTCGGGAAGTTTTGACAGTTTTGCGAGGATGTCGTCAAATTCCTCAACGGTCCATGCGTCATTTACACTTGTCGGGATTCTTGCATTGATTTCGTTGAGATATTTTCTATTGCAATAAAGAAGAACTGTTGAATCTGCCGCTCCGATCGCATACAGTTTTTTATCTACAGGGTATGTACATTGCTCGACGTTTGATTTTGTCATATCGGCGATAACATCTTTGTCGATATAATCTTCAATACTGGTGATGTGTCCGCCCCATGCAAGACTTGCAAGATTCGGTCCGTCAATGCTTATAATGTCAGGCATATCTTTGTTCGAAATATACCCGGCCAGTTTTTCAGTATACGAATCATGGGGTGTGTACAGTAATTCAACCTCGATACCAGTCTTCTGCGTAAAACGTTCTGTTGTCGCTTTTATCGCAGCCTGCTCTGCATCAGACCCCTGAAACATAATGCTGACTTTTCCCGAATCAGCAACCGTGTTTTTCCCTTTACATCCGGCAAGAGTGACGATGGATGCAAGAACCGTCACTGTAATTGCTCCTAAAAGCTTTTTCATACTAACCTCCTGATAAAGCTCAAGTGCCGCGAACTATAATTCTTGGTGCAAGAACAATGTTCCGCACTTCTTTTTTATTATTTGCATAGCCGTCCGCCATTTTATCTTCCAGAAGTTGGAAGCCGGTTTTTGCAATTTCTTCAATGGGTTGATAAATAGATGTAAGTTTCGGATATACGATATTGCAGATACTCGTATTGTCAAAACCGACAAGCGAAATATCTTCGGGAATATGCAGCCCTGCCTCGTGTGCTGCTTCAAGTGCATACGCTGCATACATGTCATTTACGCAGAACAGTCCTGCTCTTTTCGAACTTGTCCGGTTGCGTATGAAATTGCTCAGAAGTATCGCGCCGCTGTTGATTGTATTGAAATACCAGTCCTGATTTCCGATTACCGATATCCTGTCGCGGGAAATTCCATAATCGAGCAGATGTTCCCGGAATCCGAGAAATTTGTCATCGTCTTCGAGTCCGAAGTAAATAAACTCTTCGGCTTTCATCGAAAGCAGGTGTTCTGCGGCAAGTTTTCCTCCGTCTGAGTGACAGATACCGACTGAATCGAATTTGTTGAAAGTGCGGGTCATTATAACGACAGGGAACGGAACATTCGAAAGAAGATCAAGGGTTGCAGAATGTGCCGTTGTTAATGCAACGAGCATTCCGTCTACCTGCCGCGAAATCATTTCCTGGACAATTTTTTTTTCACGTTCTGTATTGCCGTTTGTATTGTAAAGAATCATTGTATAACGACTGTTCATACACAGATCTTCAATGTAGCTTATCAATTCAGTAAAATAAGGATTTCTGATATCCGGTAAAATAACAGCTATCAAATAAGATTTTTTTGCAGCGAGTGTACGGGCTGTAGTATTAGGATGGAAATCATACTTCTTAGCTGTATCAAGTACAAGTTTTCTCGTAGCAGGTGTAACACTTGAATTTCCGTTGTATACACGTGAAACGGTTGCGAGCGAGACACCCGCCGTATCGGCAATGGTCTGCATTGTTACATTGTTTGTAAGCGTTTTCATTGTATGAATAATATATCCGGATATGTCTATTGTCAAGTAAAAATTTACGCGGCAAGCTAATAATCCAATCCGATTGCAGTTTCGAAATGGGATATGTAAGATTGCACGCGCTTCTTTTTCATGATATTCTGAAAAAGTGAAACAAAAATCGATGGTGCGGGGACATGTCATTTTTTTTCTTATCTGCGTTGCCCTTCCGGTCAGTATATGCCTCACCGTATTCAGTATGATTTTCCGTGACGAAATGCTTAAGAACGCGGAAAATCAGATATACGCCACCGTCGAACAGTCGGCGTCGAACATAAACGCGGAATACGAAAATATGGCCGTCATGGCTTCCGCGCTCGTGCACGACACCACGCTCATGTCCGAATCCATTACATACAGCAACACTCCGTCCGTGCAGGGAAGATATAAGGCAAGCAACGAGATTGATAAAATCCTTGAAAAGATATTTCTTACGACGAATCTGAAGGGATCCATCTATCTTGTTTTCAATGACCCGCAGAATACCGTTTACGTGAACAGAAATTTCCAGACACTTTCTATGGATAACAGGGAGGTTGCTGAAATTGCGGAAGCAGTTCCGGGGACTGTCGACAAGGTTCATGCCGTTGATGAAATTTATTCCGGACAGAACATAACTAAAACGCGTCCGGTCGTAATTTTCGTCGTCAAACCTCCCGTCGACCGCGGATATATTACCGGAATAAAAACAGTCGTTGTTGCGTTTGCGTCGTCGTCGCTGTATGATTTTCTTTTTACGTCCGATGAAAACAACAGCAGCGAGCTGAAGTATATCGTCGACAATGCGGGAAAAGTCCTAGCTTCTTCGGATGCCGGCAGGGAACAGAACAGCTGGAATACTGAAAAGGAACTGCTCGGCAGAAAATATCTTATAATCGAGCAGAACATACCGTTGTCCGGCTGGAAAATATGCAGCGCCATTCCGGTAAAATCGATTACCGGGAGGGTTGAATTTATTTTCCGCACGATGCTTGTCATACTGCTGCTCGTCATCAGCTTGTTTATTATTTACAACATTCATTTTTTTCAGGCTGAACTGAGGCCGCTTCAGAAAGTGATAGCGAGCATGAACAGGGTTGCGCAGGGGGATTTTACGGTCAGGCTGTCTCAGGATAAAGTGAAGGAATTTACGGCGCTTGCCGATTCGTTCAATTCGATGACGCAGCAGCTCGACGAACTTACGAAACAGATTAAGGACGAACAGCGGGAACGGCTGCGCACTGAAATAAAAGCGCTCAGGTTCCAGCTGAATCCGCATTTTGTCTGCAACACGCTTAATACAATCAGACTGATGTCGCTTATGTCGAAAAACGAGTCGATTACGAAGATGACGACCGCGTTCATGGCAATCATGGACGACAATCTGCGCGACGACAATTCGTTCAACAGTCTGGAGCATGAATTGAAAAATCTTGACAATTACATGTATCTGATGCAGGTGCGGTACGGAAAAGTGTTCGATTATTATTGTACCGTCCCGGATGAATTGAAAAAATATTCTGTTCCGTCCATGATACTTCAGCCGATCGTCGAGAATTCGATTATTCACGGAATCAGGGGAATTCCGCACAACGGGATAATAACTGTTTCCGCAAAGCTTGTGAAAATTTCGGAAGTGAATCCCGTAAACACCGGCGCCGAGGACGTCCTTCAGCTGGAAGTCTCGGACAACGGTTGCGGCATGAGCGACGACATGCTTGAACACATCTTTGAGAAAGAGCAGAACAGCCGCCGCGGGCTAAACCACATAGGCATTAAGGCTGTTTATAACAGAATAAAGCTGCTTTTCGGTTCGCTGTATACGATGCGGATATCGAGCTATCCGGGAGAAGGAACAGTCGTCACGATTTTCATTCCGGCGGAGATTTTTTCGGAAACCGACGAGGGATATCGCTATGATACGAATAGTAATAGTTGACGACGAGCCGCTGGTTGTAATCACCATGCGCACGCTGATTGAAAAGTTCGGAAGCGGATACTGCATCAGCACCTGTTGTTCGAACGGAAAGGAAGCGCTCGATTACGTTACGGGGCATCCCGAAGTCGATCTTGTAATTACCGACGTCGACATGCCGGTAATGGACGGCATCAGTCTGGCGGAATCGCTGAGCGGACAGGGAAGCGCGTGCTCTGTTCTTTTTTTAAGCGCGTACAGTAATTTTAATTACGTCCGGGACGCGTTTCATTTCGGTGCTGCCGATTATATTCTGAAAACCGAACTTGACGATAAAAAGCTGAAGGCCGCTTTTGATAAGATTGCTGATAAGCGCAAAAAGGAAGGCGCCAGCGCGGCGGATACAGGTTCCGACGGCATTGAAGAAAAGCGGGTGAGTTTTTTTCACGGAATGCTCGAGTCCGAATCGTCAGTGCCGCCGGAAAAGTTGTCGGAGCTGTATGCCGCGTGTAAATTCGGAATACGGTATCCGTTTTTTATTATGATACTCCGTCCGGGCGATGTTTCCGACGTTATGCAGCGGTACGGCTCCTCGCTTTCCGATTTTACCAGAAACATATGCAGCCTTCTCCGTCAGTTTGCCGTACCGTACGGCGGCGACGTTTCGGGCATCGATTACAATCTGTACTGCTGTATTGCGGACAATGCGGAAAACCTTGAAAACATCTACGCTCATTTTTACGACAGCGCGTGGACGTATTTTGAAACGGGGTTTGAGAAAAAAATCAGCGGGTGCATCAGTTCGTTCGATGAGCTTGTGAAGCAGTACAAATCAGTCGTCGAAAATTTTCTGTTGTGCAGCAGGCCCGTCGTCAGGGCGAAGCGGTACATACAGGAGCATTACGGAGACAAAGAGCTTGATATGCAGACTGTTGCAAATTATGCCGGTGTTTCAAAGAATCATCTGAGCAGTCTGTTTTCGAAGGAAACCGGAGAAACAATTATAGAATTCCTTTCCAGAACAAGGATACAGGCTGCGAAAAAAATGCTCATGGAGACGGACTGCCGGACGTTCGAGGCTGCCGACAGAACAGGTTTTTCCAACGTTGAAGTGTTCTGCAGGGTGTTCAAGAAGATAACGGGCACAAATCCCGGTAAAATCCGTCAATAAATCATAAAAAGCGTCATTTACACCTCGAAAAAATGCCCTCATACTGAAAAAGTGAAAAAGGCTGAAAGCTTTTTCGTTGACTTTTTGACAGGAGGAATTATGAAAAAAGGAGTGATGATTGCAGTCTGTTCCGTACTTACTGCAGGAATGGTGTTTGCGTGGGGACCGAAAAAATCGTCGGCCAAGACCGGAAGCAAGATTGTTATAAAAATGGGCGACAATCTTCCCGACAGAAAAAACGGTATGGGAGCCGTTATCGAGACAATCAACGCGGAATTCAAAAAGACTCATCCCAACGTTGAGTTCGTAACGGAAAGTTACCAGGATCAACCGTGGCAGGAAAAAGTAAAGATTTACGCGACGGCAAATCAGCTTCCGGACGTTATGAAATACTGGTCGTTCCCTGGCATGATGCAGCCGCTCGTCGATGCGGGTATGCTGATGCCGCTTAATAAAAAAGATTTTACGCAGTATAAGTTCATGGCCGGTTCTCTTGAAGGAAACGAATACGACGGGAAACTGTACGGTATTCCGATGAGCGCGGACATGTGGGTTATGTATATCAACACGGACCTTTTCAAAAAGGCGGGAATTCCGATTCCGACCTCGTGGGAAGACATTGTTAAAGCCGCTCCCGCATTCAGAAAAATGGGCATAACACCCGTCGTAACCGACGGTAAGGAAGGATGGCCGCTTTGCGAGCTGTACGATTCGATTCTCCAGCGCATCAACGGAAACTTCGGCCATGTAAAAGCCGCGCTCGACGACCGCACTGAAAAATTCACGCAGAACGATTTTGTTAAGGCTGCCGACTATATCCAGAAACTTGTTAAAGCCGGTGTGTTCAACGACAATCTTACGACGTCCGACTACGGCGACGCACGCAATACGTTCGGTCAGGAACGTGCCGCAATGTACATGATGGGCTCGTGGGAAATGGGACTTGCCACGGACCAGGCTTTCTCGGAGCATTTCCGGCAGTCTATCGACGTCATTCCGTTCCCCGTCATCGAAGGCGGAAAAGGAAAAGCGACCGACACGCTCGCATGGTACGGCGGGAACTTTATCATCAGCGCGGACTCGAAGAACAAGGACGTCGTGACCGAATATATGAAACTGCTTGCCAAAGATTTCGGCCAGATATGCTGGGATACGAAAGCGAGCTTCCCGTGCGTTTCCGTAACTCCGAGTGCGAACGATACGCTTGTTGCGAAAAAACTGCTCGCGATTGCCGCGAATTCGACGTCGACGAGCGGCACACCGTCGCTCGACCGTCTCGACAGCGTTTACAAGGAAGACGAGCAGGAACAGATGCGTCAGCTCTGCGCTCTCATGGTGACGCCGGAACAGTTTGCAAAAACGCTCGATGCGTCGGCACAGCGCGCGTTTGATTCGAAATAATTTCTGACTGTAAAAAACATGCAGCACGTTCTGCTGCATGTTTTTTTGTTTTGCAGAGGTCTTTATGAAAACATTATTTTATAATAAAAAAGTCGTTGCAGCTCTCGTCGTACCGGGGTTGTGTATAATGATTTTTGCAATTGCGGCTCCGCTTATTATCAGCGTCGTCCTGAGTTTTGTGAAATGGTCCGGGTTCGGTAAAATGAAATTCATCGGGATCGACAATTATGTCCGGCTGCTTACGAAGGATCCGCTTTTTTACCGTTCAATCTGGAACGTCATTCTTCTGATCATCGTCACCGTATTTTTTCAGAACGTTGTCGCTTTTCTTCTTGCGTACATGCTTCTGAAAATAAAACCGCAGTATTCCCGTCTGCTCCGTACTATATATTTTATTCCGGCAACATTGAGTCTTGTCGTCGTGACGAAACTCTGGGTACATATATTTCATCCCACCTACGGTCTGCTTAACAAACTGCTCACATCAGTCGGCTTGAGCAGTCTTACGCACGCGTGGCTGGCGGAACCGGGAACAGCGATATGGGCCGTTATATGGATTATGATCTGGCAGGGATTCGGATGGGCGCTGCTTTTCTTTTACAGCGGACTCGTCACTGTCCCGCAGGAACTGGAGGAAGCCGCCGTTGTCGACGGCGCCAATAAATTTCAGCTGTATACGCACGTGATTCTGCCGTACATGAAGCCGGTGCTCGAATCGATCATCGTCATCGACGTCATTTCTTCCCTGAAGCAGATGGAAATGGTGTATCTGTCGACGGAAGGCGGTCCGGGAAATTCCACGCAGTTCATCGCGCAGTATCTGTATCAGCGCGCGTTCAAATATTCCGAATACGGATACGGAAACGCCATTTCGGTGATATTCGTCATCCTCGCGATCGTACTCACGGTTATTATTCAGAAAGCGTTCAGAAGAGGAGAAGACTGATATGGTGAAATCAAAAAACGTCGTCACCGCCGTCGTTCTGATTATTATTGCCCTGCTGCAGATATTTCCGCTCGTATGGCTTTTTTCATATTCCATTAAAACTTCCGGCGATGTTTTCGGCCCTGAACTTCTGTCGTTTACGGCTCATCCGCACTGGGAAAATTACCGGAAGGCGTTCGTCGACGGTAGAATCGGTTTGTACCTTTTCAATACGCTCAGCATTATTATTCCGTCGGTCATAATTTCAACGCTCGTTCCGTTCTGTATGGCGTATGCGTGCACGCGCATGGAATGGAAGCTTAAGAAAGCCGTGTGGTTCGTCATCGTTATCGGTCTTACTATTCCGATTCACACGACGCTTCTGCCGAACTTCATCTGGTTCAAATTCTTCGGACTGATAGACAGCCGTATCGGATTAATAATCGCCTATTCCGCGTTCAGCATTTCGTTCAATGCGATTATTTTTTCGGGACTGCTCCAGTCCATCCCGAAGTCGATGGAGGAATCGGCTTTTCTCGACGGCGCCGGATACTTTACCGTTTTGTCGCAGATTATAGCGCCGATGACAGCCACCGGTTTTGCAACGACGGGCATACAGACTTTTCTGAGCCATTGGAACGAATTCATCATGGCGAACACGTATATTTCGTCGGAAATAAAACGGACGCTTCCGTTTTCCATCATCAGGTTTCAGGGACAGTATTCGGCCGATTATGCGGCGCAGTTCGCGTGCATGCTGCTTGTGGCGTTACCGCCGCTCATCCTCTATTTTGTTTTCAACAAATGGATTCTTGCCGGCGTCGGAGCCGGCGCGGTAAAGGGATAATGCGCCTGACGGTAACGGCGGCGCAACCGGACATGGCGACGGAGCGCGGCCGTTCCGTGCGTGAAATTTTCGGGACGGTTCTATCTCTGAAAGCGGGATGCCATTTCGTTGATTCTGCTCTGCAGCATAAGAAGACGCTGCTTGAGCTGGCGGACCTGATCGAGACTTGATACTATCTTCGACTCCATCCAGGCGTCGGCAAGAGCTCCGTCGAACACAAAGTCGGCGAACGTGGCGAAACCGCCCATCTGCATACGGTAATCAGTCGGGATGTCTATGTCCTTGAGTTCGCGCTGCAGGTCGCGGAGCAGATCGGAAATTTCATTCATAATGCCGCCGGCGGCACCGAGCTGCGAGTGTTTTATAAGATCCACAATAAGTCCGCCGCCGAGAATATCGACGACGCCCCAGTTGCGCGCGCTCTTGAATTTTGCTTCCGCCCGGTCGACAAGCGGGAGCAGTTTGTTAAGAATAGTACGGACGTCGTTTATCTCTTTCAGGCTGGTTTCCATCATTCCTCCGGTGGCAGGCGGTCTTAAGCAGCGTAATGCAGATACTACACTAATGAACAATGCGGATAATTACAAGATTACGGGAGCAGTCATAATCACCGGATCAGTTCAGGTTTTATCAGATGAATCCGAGTTTTTTGAGCGCACTGCTGATGCCGTCGCTGTGTATGTCGTCCGTGACGAATTCCGCCGCCTGCTTGACGGAATCGGGGCTGTTTCCCATCGCGATGCCGTGGCCGGCATGTGAAAGCATAGGCAGGTCGTTTTCGCTGTCGCCGAACGCATATGAACATGATTTATCCGCGTGCAGAAAATCGAGCAGGTACTGAATGCCGCTTGCCTTCGAGTACTGTTCCGGCACTATTTCCGACAGTCCTCCCCTCGGTATGACGGTGAAGCCTGCGGAAAGCTCCGCGTTGAACCCGGCGGCGTCGCTTGCCGCCGTATAGATGCATGTTGCTTTCTGCACGGTCATAGCAGCCGGATCGGACTGAACGGTACGGGCCGGATTCCGGTACTGGAGTATGTTCTTCCGCATTTCCTCATATTCAGGCAGGACCGGGTCGAGGTACATGTATTCGGGACCTTCGAGAATCGGAAGCAGCCGGTATGCGCTGCAGCAGTCGACAATCCTCTGCGTTTTTTCGGGAGCGAGCACGGCACAGAACAGTTCCCGGTTTTTGTATTCAATGTGCGTACCGCAGCCGTAGACGCCGCCGTCGAACGGTAGTCCGGCAAGTTCCGGCACATTGAGGAAGCCTTTTGTGCGGCCGGTGCAGATGAAGAGCATATGACCGGCATTATGGAGCATGCCGAGCGCTTCTTTTGTGCTTTCCGGGATGCGGCAGTTTTCGTCCCAGAGTGTCCCGTCGAGATCAAAGAAAAAAACAGACATGCACGCAGTATATCAGAGAAATGCGATATGTTGAACCTTCATCCGCCGGTTCGGCGGCACTGCCGGCATCAGTTTTTCGCATGGATCTTTTCCGAACCGTTACCGCTGTATTTCATTACAATGACGGTTAGGTCGTCGCGCAGCGGAACCGCTTCGGTAAACGCTTCGAATATGTCGAGCAGATACGCCAGCACTTCTTTCGCGCTACCCGGGGGCGTGCGCGCGAAAATCTCCTTAAGCCTGTCGACGCCGAGTTCGTCGCCGGCAAGGTTCCGGCTTTCTGTGAGACAGTCCGTGTACAGAAGCAGATACGTTTCGCCGGTAAGTTCCTGCGTGATTGTGCAGTAGTCGTCGGGAAGTCCTTCGATTCCGATAAACGAACCGCGGAAATTGCTGTTGCTCCCACCGAGTACGGAGATGCAGTCCTTCTTCGCCGGCGTCTTTACAAGCACGTCGGTGTGGCCTGCGTTGACGTATTCGATTTTGTTTTCCGTTATCCGCAGGAATATTCCGGTAAGATAATTCTCCACCATGCCTTTTTCTTTTGTAAGTTCTGCGTTGAACTGCCTGAGCATTTTTTCCAGCGGCTTTGCACCGTATGAAGTGAAAACCTGTTCGGCAAGATACTTCGAAAGAATGCCGACAA
This sequence comes from Treponema sp. UBA4873, assembly GCA_002399405.1. Taxonomy (GTDB): domain Bacteria; phylum Spirochaetota; class Spirochaetia; order Treponematales; family Treponemataceae; genus Treponema_D. The sequence goes on from DHDP01000001.1 coordinate 48,885, forward strand.
GTCCCGACGCGACTCCGTGTCCCGACACGTCGAACAGCGACGTTCCTGCAAGCTCTCCGTCTCCGTTGTAATAAAAATCGTATACGTCGCCCGATACGGAAGACATCGGTTTGAACAGAAACGCGCAGTCCCAGCTGGCGGTATGCGGTGCCTTCGAAGAGTAGAAACTTTTTTGAACGAGCTCCGCCATGCGTATGTCGCGGTCGTGTATAGTCTGCTGTTCCTGAAGCATGCGGTTTTTTCTGCTTATTTCCTGCGTTCGTGTCGCGACCTCGACGTTTACAATGCTGTCGAGCAGCGCTTTAATCGTGACAATACCTATATATGAGTCGTTCTTTCCTACGATGACAGGGTCATACAGTTTTTCTTCGGTACGCGCCATTGCCCGGGAGGCGGCTTCTTCCACCGGAGCGTCTCCGTCGATAATAAGAAAGTCTGTAATCATCAGTTCTCTGATAAGTTTATGCGAATGGAGACTGTATCCGTACTGACTGCCGAACAAATCGAGCAGTACGGTGCGGGGCATTGTGCCGAGGACTTTCTTTTTCGCGTCGACGACTGTGACAAGCGCACAGTCGGGATGAAGCTGAAACAAGTGGAGCACGTCGATTGCCGGAGTGTCGGGGAACTGCGTGATTCCCTGAGCCGCAAGCGCAGAGACAGCGTGTCCGCCTTCCGCATTTACCGTCCGGCTTTCCGGCTGTTTTTTGATTTCGTCAGGATTTTTTTTCTTTTTTTCATGCGTTGCGGCTGTATCCGCGAGTACCTGTTTGTTGTGCCGGAACGACATGATGCGCACGTACGATTCGCTCGTCGTTTTTGTGAACGTGCGCGCCGGGTATGCAAGAAAAAATCCCTGCCCGTACATAACGCCGAGAGACAGCAGTTCATCAAGCTCTGCCGCCGTTTCTATTCCTTCGGCAACGAGACCTGCGCCCGAGCTTGAGCAGAATGTTACGAGACTCTTCACCATCGCCTGCCGTACCTGGTCTTTTTCAATTCCCCTGATAATCCCCATGTCGATCTTAATAAAATCTGGATTGAGTGCGCAGACGCGTTGAAGGCCGGAATACGCGGAACCGACGTCGTCGACTGCGATACGGTATCCCTGCTGCCGGTAATAATCAGCCGCATCTTTTAAAGACGGCGTTTTATCAGTTGTATTTTCCGAATGTTCGGTAATTTCCAGCACGAGTTCGGCCGGGTCGATGCCGTATTTTGCGAGCTGCCGGCGGGTAAACCCTTCCTGGAAATCGTGTTCGTACATGCTTTCGGGACTGATGTTCAGGAAGAGCCGCCGTTTCAATCCCATAGCGCGCGCGGTTTTGATTGCCGTTTTTCTGCAGAGTTTGTCGAGTTCCCACAACCGTCCGTTTTTTTCCGCGGCGGAAAACAGCTGCGTTATAGGACCTGAAAATACGTCAGGCTCCGTACGTGCGAGCGCTTCATATCCGAATACCTCACCCGTTTCCAGGGATACGACCGGTTGGAATACCGGATACAGATTTTTTTTCGAGATGACCGCATCTAAATCCATAGCGCGAGTATGGCAGTACCGCGTAAAGATTCTGTTTTAATTCTGTTAAAAAATAATTTTATCAGTTCTGCCTTGCTTCGCGCAGATAATTGTATACGGTGAATTTCGAAACACCGAGTTCGACCGCGACAATGTCGACTGCGCCTTTGATTTCGAATATTCCGAGGTCCTGCAGTTTTTGTACGATTTTTCTGCTTTTTTCGATGGGAGAAATACCCGTAAGCGGATTCACTTTTTTCTGAACTCCGAGAAAAGCGGATCGGACGAGATCTCCCACCGTGTTTGAATAATTCTCGCTCACCGCGTCTTCCGCCGGCGGATTGTCCGGAGAAAGCAGATTCTTCATAAACTGATTGACTGGCGCGCTGATATCGAGATTGATGCACAGGAAGCCTATAAGTTCCTTGCTCTCGTTCCTGATGAGAATCGTCACGGACCGGAGCTGTCTGCCGGAAGCTGTTTTGGAAAAGTACGGACCGATGACGTCTTCTTTGTCGTATTTCGACTTTTCGATTAATTCCAGCGCAAGGTCGGTAAGCGGAGAACCTATCTGCCTGCCGGTAATATCACTGTTGTTAATATAAATGAGGGATTTGAGCGGATTTTCAAGCGATTGAATTGTCGTTTCGCAGCTGTTTCCGAAAATTTTACCGATGCCTTCGGCCACTCCGATGTACGAATGCAGTATTTCCCGGTCGTGTTCGGTGAATTTTCTGGAAAAAAGGTCTTTCTTCTGGACACTCTTCATCATCATGATTATGAACCATAGATTAAAAAAGTCAATATAAAACATAAAATAATTGATTAAAAGTTACAAAAAAATTGTAAATTTTGTTGACAAATTTTAAATTACACGTGTAGAATATCCGCGAGCTCACAAAAAAAAGTTTTAGAAACAATGACGTTCCTTCAACTGACTGATAGTACAAACGGTTAGAGAGTCGGAAACAATGGCGTTCCCTTGCAAGCAGCAACTACTTATGGAGGTAGGTTGGCTATGGAAGAACAAGGAAAAAAGCTCAATATGTTCAACATATTCGGGCTGGGCCTGGGAGGAGCTATCGGCTCCGGTATTTTCGTACTTCTCGGATACGGCATTGCGTACACGGGACGGTCAATCATGCTTGTCTGTATAGGCGGATGTCTCTTTATGCTTCTTGCCTATATGTACAACGTTATCATGAGCGCAATGTTCGTATTTAAAGGCGGCGATTACAGTCAGAAATCGCTGCTGTTCAGCCCGCTTATGACGGGATTCTCTGCAGCGGTGACGCTGGTAAACAGCATGGCCATGTCGAGCTATGCGCTTGCCGTAGTGGGATATATAGCTTCAATTGCGCCGGCTGTACAGCCGTACACGAAAATAGCTGCCATCCTTATCATGACCCTGTTTTTTGCAAGCAGCATAAAGGGGTCCCGTTTTATAACGCTGATTGAAAATGCCATGACAGTCATCCTTATTGCCGCGATAGCTTTGTTCGTGCTCTTCGGACTGCCGCGGATTCAGCCGGGATATTTTTCGAACAGCGACGGAGGATTCTTTAAAGGGGGCGTGCCGGGATTTTTCAGCGCCATAGCGATTATGGGATGGGCCTGTCAGGGTACGACGATGGCGCCAGTTTCTCTTGTTGCGGTTACGGAAAAACCGAAGAAAACCGTTCCTGTCGGAATCCTCTGGGTTACGCTGGCGCTCGCGGTTATTTACGGTGCCATGAGCATCGTTGCTGCCGGAGTCCTTCCGTATGACAAAGTTGCCGGCGCGAATCTGAGTGTAACTGCTCAGGCTATTTTCCCCGGGAGCATGTACGTCGTTTTTGTTCTCGGCGGCGGAGTTTGTGCAATCGCGACGAGCCTCCTCGGCGGAATTGCAATGCTGCGCTACCCGCTTATGAAAATAGCGGAAGACGGATGGCTTCCCGCAGTTTTCAAAAAGGAAACGAAAGGCGGATATCCGTGGGTCATACAGCTTACGTTCTATCTTCTGAGCGTGCTGCCGATCGTACTCGGCTTCAGTCTTGATTCGCTGATTTCCCTCGTGATGATTCCGTGCATGCTTATGAACCTGTATCTGAACATTGCCTGCATTACGCTGCCGAAGCGGTACCCGGAGCAGTGGCGGAAGTGTGCGCTGCGTATGCCGATTCCGTTGTACAACGTCGTCTGCGTGCTTTCCGCGCTCTGTGCGGGCGTAGTCGCATTCAATCTGTTTAAGGACCTGAAACCTAAAGACATGATTGCCTCGCTGATTATTATCGCTGTGTGCGCATGTCTGTCCGCGCTCCGTCTTAAAACGGGCGCGGTGAAAAAAGAAGACCTCAAAGCGAACAGGGAGACAATCGTTGCGCAGGCACTTGCCGACGAAGAGCTCTGAGTCGGCGGAGTGATTTTATCGGATATTTTACAAGCGTGAAGGAGCATCTGTTATGAAATATGATTTTACTTCGATTATGGACCGCCGCGGTACGGACGCCATAGCTGTCGACGGACTCGGTACCATTCCCGGATTTGCACCGGAACCGCCTGAAAAAGGATTCGATATTATTCCCATGTGGGTTGCCGACATGAACTTTCCCACGGTTCCGACGATAACCGAGGCGATAATCGAACGCGCGAAGCATCCTGCATTCGGTTATTTTGCGCCGAAAGAAGCGTATTACGATTCCATAATCAGGTGGCAGGAGAAGCGCCACGGCGTCGCGGGACTGACGAAAGAGTGCATCGGATACGAGAACGGCGTTCTCGGCGGCGTTGTTTCCACTATGTGCGCGTTTTCCGCACCGGGCGATCCTGTACTCCTTCATTCTCCGACGTACATCGGATTTACCGGCTGCATTGAAAATAACGGCCGGAAGATAATTCTGAGCCCGCTGAAAAAAGATGCAAAAGGCGTATGGCGCATGGACTACGAGGATATGGACGCGAAGATAAAAGCGAACAAAATTCATGTGGCGGTTTTCTGCAATCCGCATAATCCGTGCGGTCGCGTATGGGAACGGTGGGAAATAGAAAAGGCGATGGAAATCTATAAGGCGAACGACTGCATCGTCATATCGGATGAAATCTGGTCGGATATTATCCTGAACGGACATACGCATATTCCGGTCCAGTCGGTGAGCGAAGACGCGAGAAACAGAACGGCGGCGTTTTATGCTCCGAGCAAGACGTTCAATCTTGCGGGGCTTATCGGTTCTTACCATATTGTATATAATAATTATCTCCGCGACCGTATAACTGCGCAGAGCAGCAAGCCGCATTACAACGACATGAACGTTCTGAGCATGCATGCGCTCATCGGGGCGTATAAACCGGAAGGGTACGAATGGGTCGATGAACTCTGCGGAGTTTTGAGCGGAAACGTCGATTATGCCTGCGGCTATATTGCCTCGCACTTTGAGGGCGTTGAAGTTTCAAAACCGGAGGGAACGTATATGCTTTTCCTCGACTGTACGAAGTGGTGCGAAAAACACGGTAAAACAATCGACGAGCTTGAAAAAGCAGGCTGCAGAGTCGGCGTCGCATGGCAGGACGGACGTATGTTCCACGGTCCGTGCGCAATCCGGTTGAATCTTGCCCTGCCGCTCAGCAGAGTGCAGGAAGCAATGGCCCGGCTCGACAAGTACGTGTTTAATGCATAGGAGGTGTACGTATGGCAAAAATTAAAGTCGGCGACAAATTTCCCGATTTCCGGTTCTCCACTCCGTTCCGGACGGACTTGAAACTCAGCGGAGCGGCTGAAGGAAAGCGGATAATCCTCGTTTTTCTCCGGTATTACGGCTGTACGCTCTGCCAGTACGACATGGCGCAGTATGCCCGGAATTACGACCGCATTGTGCAGGCGGGCGGGAAACTGCTCGTCGTTCTGCAGAGTGATCCGGAACAGCTCAGAAAGGAACTCGGCAGCGAAACGGCTTTTCCGTTCGAGATTGTATGCGATCCCGACAGAGCGCTGTACCGGCAGTTTGAGATTCAACCGGCATCCGAAAAGCTTAAAATGATCGGACCGAAAACAATTGGTAAAATTACGCGCGCTCAGGCAGCGGGATTCAAGCACGGACGGTATGAAGGCGAAGAACTCCAGCTTCCGGCTGCTTTTATCCTGAATTCCGATTTGTCGGTCGCGTATGCGCAGTATGCTAAGACCATTGACGACGTACCGGATGCGGACCAGCTGTCTGCGCTGCTGAAATAAAATATACGTTTGTAAAAATATAAAGATAAGGATGGACAACTATGTCAAAACACACCGTTTACACATCGAATGCTCCGGCTGCAATAGGCCCGTATTCTCAGGCGATCCGTGCAGGAGATACCGTTTACGTATCCGGCCAGCTTCCCGTTAATCCCGCTACGGGAGAGTTTGCAGGCGACGATATTTCAGCGCAGACGCGGCAGTCTCTGGAAAACATACGTGCCGTTCTTGCCGCGGCAGGAATAAGTATGTCAGGCGTTGTGAAAACGACTGTTTTTCTTAAGGATATGGCTGATTTTGCAGCTATGAATAAAGTATATGCGGAATACTTTCCCGATGACTGTCCGGCACGTTCCGCCGTTCAGGTAGCATGTCTGCCGAAAGACGCACGCATAGAAATAGAAGCCGTCGCCGTTTTTTAAAACTTCCGTTTAACATACTACCTGATTTTCTTGTATTCGCAGGGAGTCATGCCTGTTAACTTTTTGAAGCTGCGGTGGAAGTAACTTTTTTCAGAAAAACCCGTCAGGGGTATAATTTTTTCTATAGTAAGGTTTGTCGTCAGGAGCAGCCGTTTTGCCTGCTCGATTCTGATTTCCTGCAGCTTACGGGTAAAAGTCGTATATTCCAGTTTTTTGAAAAGAGTGGAAAAATAGGCGGCGTTAAAGCCGAAATGGGCGGCAGCATTTTCAAGCGTTATGGTACGGTAATTGTCCGCCATGTACTTAAGGAATCTCCCCGCCTCATACTGCGGCATCATGGAACTTTCGCTGATAACAAGATGCTGGCGGTGTTCATGGTGCAGCGTTGTCAAAAACAGTACCAGCGCACTGCGCACGGCTTTCTGCGCCGGTACTGTTACGAAGGATGCCTGGTACAGCAGTACTCTGCCGCACCAGTATACCGGAGTCTGTTCAGTCGTATCGAAAAACAAAAACTGGGGAGGAGTCGTATTCTGTACCTGCAGCCTGATAAAATCGTAAAACAGGGGACAGTCCGCTATTTGTGAAAGAAACAGCGTATCTGCAAAATCGTGTTCAATGTCCAGAATAAAAGAGGCGGCTGTCGAAGATATTTCGGGGATTACCGTATACGAACACGGATTCCTCATCATAATGATATTACCCGCACCGCAGGTAAGCGTGTTTTTTCCGATGCGTACGGTTGATTTTCCGGTAATAAAGATAATCGTAGAAAAGCTGACTTTCCTGCTGCCGGTCCGCGTGACGGCGGAAAGGTTGTAATACACACCCTCTTCACGAACGCGGTTTTCAGACAGATTTTCAAGTATCGTATGATCAAGATGATAAGAATCCATTTTTTTCTGTGAGCCTCATCGGAGCAATCATATCATTAAATTCCAAAAAAAAGCTACTTTTTAGCCAATAACTTGTTTCCTGTGAAAAATTCGTATCGGGATTACAATGGAAAAGCCATATTTTACATGGGAGGATATATGAAAAGGAACGTATTTGCTGCTTTTATTATTGCAATTACAACGTTTGCACTTTTATCAGCAGGCTGCGGTTCTAAAACGGCTAAAGGCGGAACTTATTCCGCCACCGAAAAAGGGTTCGGCGGAGATATAACAGTATCTCTTACAATCGATGCATCAGGAAAAATAACAAAGGCGGATATAGATGCTTCGCATGAAACACCTGCCGTCGGTCAGGCTGCGGCTTCGAAGCTGGCGGATGCCATTGTTTCCGGTCAGACAGCGGATGTCGACACGGTATCGGGTGCAACTATTACCAGTACGGCCGTTCGTACGGCCGCAGCCGCCGCACTTAAAAAATCAGGCGCATCAGCTGCTTCCTATCAGAAAACAAAGGCGGAAAAGGGTGCGGATGAAGAAGTCACTGTCGACGTCGTGATAGCCGGTGCCGGCGGGTCCGGAACTGCGGCCGCACTGGCAGGCGCGGAAGCCGGAGAAAAAGTTCTTATCCTCGAGAAACTTCCGTCGTACGGCGGAAACACGCGTCTTTCATCAGGGTTCTTCGCCGTTAATACAAGCCTTCAGCGTGCTAAGGGGATGCATCTGTCCGAGGATGTCGCAATTAACCGCCTGCTTGAATTCAATCAGTATCTGTCGAACGGGCCGCTTACACGCGCTATTGTATATAAATCGGCCGACACGATCGACTGGCTTACTAAATACGGAATGGCGTTTCATCTGCAGGAAAAAACGACGCAGTTTGCCCATGAAGGCGACGATTACGAAGCCTTCTGCTATCACAAATACGATAACAGTGCGGAGGGGTTCGATCATCTGTATGATAACCTCAAAAAAATGGGTGCGGAGCTGCGTACCGAAACAACGATGACAGAGCTGATTCAGGATAAGGACGGCGCGGTGACCGGTTTGAAAGCCGTGAAAAAGGACGGCGGAATCCTTACTGTTCATGCGAAGTCTGTCGTTGTGGCGACAGGCGGTTTCGGCGGAGATACGGATCGTGTGAAGAAAGAAATGAATACTCCGTACCTTAACTTTATCGGCATGCCGAGCATGGGTGAAGGTCTTGATGCGATGGTAAAGGTTGGAGCCAAAAGCTGGGATGCGACCCCGTTGCTGCACGGCAGCCAGCTTGCAAAAAGTGAAGTGGCGCAGGAATCAACGGGGGAGCATCTCGCAGGATATTCCGATTCGGCCCTTACATGGCTTCTTCAGTCCCCGCTTTTGTGGGTAGACGGAACAGGGAGCCGCTTTGTAAACGAAGATGTCGTATACGACACGGCATTCTGGGCAAATGCCGCTTACGCAGCCGGCGGCCGTTATTTCATCGTTGTCGATCAGGCAACGCTTGACCGGTATACGAAAGGCGATACGCTGCGTCTTTCGTATACCGGACCGGGGCCGAGCAAAGAAGGCGGCGATCTGACGGCGCTTGCGGAACAGGCGATAGCGGGAAAAACGGCGTGGAAAGGAAACTCTCTCGCCGATTTGGCTCAGGCAGTGGGTTTTGAGAAAGACGATCTGTCCGAAAGCGTAAAGCGGTACAATAAAATGGTAAAACAGGGAAAAGATACGGATTTCGACAAAAGCGCCGCTTCCCTGAAGTTCGATGTCAGCAGGGGCCCGTTCTACGCGTTCGACTGCCGTGCTGTCTTTCTGGGTACTATCGGCGGCGTAAAGGTTGATGAACGTCTGCGTGTTATTGACGTTGCGACGTACAAACCTATTCCTGGGTTATTTGCAGCCGGTACCTGTGCGGGCGGCTACTATACGGGAAAAGGATATCCGCCGTTTGAAGGTCTTGCCAGCGGGTTCGCATGGACTTCCGGCCGTATAGCCGGTGAAAGCGCCGCTGCATACGCAAAAGCAGAAAAATAGTGTTGTTTGCCGTATAGCTGCAATGGGGCCGACCGGAACGTACATAAAAATTACTTCCCGGACAGCCCCTTTTGATTTCCGTCCCGCTGCAGAAAATCATATATTGTGTTGATTCTGCTATTATTCGAATAATTTTATTAAATGGCGTACATTTAATTGACAAAAACTGCCTGTTAATGTAAATATGTTGCGTTCATACGAGGCATAATATGACTGTTTTTGAACCTGAAATTAAACACTTTGATTTGGTTCACCGCGACGAACCGGAACTGTACCGGGATCAGTTTCCGTATACGGCAGTTCCGCGCATCAGATTCGACGGTATTGACGTGCCGCTGCGGATTCCCGACCGCATCTGGATTACCGATACGACGTTCCGCGACGGACAGCAGGCGCGTCCTCCGTATACGCCTGAGCAGATCGCTCATATTTACACCCTCATGCACAAACTCGGCGGTAAAGACGGGCTTATCAGACAGTCGGAATTTTTCATCTACAGCGAACGGGACCGTAAAGCGCTGCATTTGTGCCAGGAATGCGGTTTCGAATTCCCCGAAATTACGTCGTGGATACGCGCAGACAAGAGCGATTTTAAACTTGTGAAGGAGCTTGGACTCAGAGAGACGGGCATTCTTACTTCCGTTTCCGACTATCATATTTTTCTCAAGCTCAAGTCGGACAGGGAAAAGATCATGGATTCGTATCTCGGGATTGTGAAGGGCTGTCTTGCGGAAGGTATTGTTCCGCGCTGTCACTTCGAGGACGTGACAAGGGCCGACATCTACGGTTTCTGCCTGCCGCTTGCGGAAAAGCTGCTTGATTTGTCGATGGAAGCGAAAATGCCCGTAAAGATACGGCTGTGCGATACGATGGGGTACGGCGTCACCTATCCCGGGACGGTTTTACCGCGCTCCGTTCCGCGTCTTGTACATGCATTCCGTACCGAGCTCGGATACCCCGCAGAGATGCTCGAGTGGCACGGGCACAACGATTTTCACAAGGCGCACATCAACGCTTCGACCGCGTGGCTGTACGGCTGCGCGGCGGTGAACGCGAGCATTCTTGGGTTCGGAGAGCGCACCGGAAATCCGCCGCTTGAAGGAGCGGTCGTCGAATACCTTTCGCTTACGGGCGACGATTCAATCGACACGACTGTCATCACCGAAATTGCGGACTATTTCCGGAATGACGTGGGAGCGGATATTCCGGCGAACTATCCGTTCACGGGAGAGGATTTCAACACGACCCGCGCCGGCATTCACGCCGACGGCATCCTGAAGAATCCTGAAATCTACAACATTTTCGACACAGAAAAACTGCTCAACCGGCCGGTGCGTACGATGGTCACCGACAAGTCGGGATTGTCCGGTATAGCACGCTGGCTGGATGAAAACATCCCGCTTATAAAATCGGGCGTCATCGAAAAGGTGACGAAGCGTTCGCCGGGCATCCGTCACATAGAGCTCTGGGTGGACGCGCAGTACGCGCAGGGACGGACGACCGCCATTTCGGCGGAGGAACTGACTGACCAGGCGCGCCGGTACCTGCCCGGCCTGTTCGAATCGGAGCTCGACAAGGTAAAAGCCGAGGCGGGAAAAATCGCGCTTGCAATCGCCGAAGAAGCGATGAAGGCGCCGGAACTTGCGACGCTCGATCCCTCCGTCATGGACGGCTGCCTTGAGGAGATTGTGAAACGGGAAGGTTCGATTCAGCTGCTCGCCGTGACGAATACCGACGGATACCGCATCTGCCAGATTTACGCAAAGCACGGCGAAAAAAATCTGTTCCGCAACCTGCTTACGAAGAATTTCCGCGAAAAGGAGTGGTTCTGCAAAGTGATAGAAACCGGCAGTCCGTATATATCGCACCTGTTTTTCTCGCTCTACACGGGCCGACTTATACTCACTGCGGCGTTCCCGCTCAAGGATTCCGGCGGAAAAGTCCGCGCAGTGATCGATATGGATTTTATGTTCGACGAGCTTATGAAACTTGTGAGGCACGGAGTGAACGGAACCGCAGAACTTAAAACGAACTGAATGTTTCAGCCGCAGTGACTTTCATGTATACTTAACCTCCTCATTTATGTTATATCCTAATTGAGAATAATGATAAAATTGATATAATCCATGAATTATTCAATTGTTAAATAAATAAAATGTATTTCAGGACGGCGTAAAAATGAAAAGTATCCGGCAGATTATGCTTGCTTACAGCACGGCACTTGTAATTGTTCTTATGGCGGGGATCGGACTTGTCGTGTATTTGAACATCGGCAGCATACAAAAGTTTAGTGTTTCCAGTATCCGTACGGAACGTATGACCGGATATGATGAATCCGTCCGGTTTCAGGTTCAGAATGTTATTACATTGCTCGATTCGCTGTATGAGCGCGAAACGGCGGGCGAATTGACCGAAGAGCAGGCGCAGACGCAGGCTAAGCGGCTCGTGAAAAGCCTTCGTTACGGCGATGACAGTAAAGGATATTTCTGGATTGACAGTACCGGCTATACGCTTGTCGCACATCCGATTCTGCCGGAGAACGAAGGCCAGAACAGACACGAACTGCAGGATCAGAACGGCGTTATGATAATCCAGGAAATCATGAAGGTCGTTAATGAGTCCGATAAGGGCGGATTCAGCGAATTTTATTTTACAAAATCGGACGGTAAGACAGTCGCACCGAAACGTACGTTCTCGATGCTTTTCAAACCGTGGGGCTGGGTCGTAAGTACCGGAAATTATTATGACGATATCGATGCGGAAATCAATCAGGTTTCCTCCGTCCTGAAGAATCGTTTTGCAGTCGTTTATTATTCGACGATGATCGTGTTTGTTGTCTTATTCGTTCTGTCGCTGATTGCTTCGCATATTTTTGCAAAACGTTTTTCCGACCCGATTGTTGAGACCGAGCGGATTCTCCGAAAAATGGACGAAGGCGATTTAACGCTCCGACTGCCGCCGGCAGGGAATAAAGACGAGATAGGCCGCATGCGGCGTATGCTTAATTCTTTTGCGGACACGATGAATAAAATGATTTCGGAAACCCGCGGGAATATTTTTTCGCTTAATAAAGTCGCCGGTTCTCTCGACGAAAGCAGCAGTACCATTTCGTCCGAAATCAAACAGATTACTGAAAATTCAATCGGTCTCGCACGTCATGCGAAAGTTCAGAAAAAAACGGTGAACGACACTGTCGCCACCATGACGAAAATGGAATCGATGATAGGCGCTCTTTTAAAGAAGATTGACGAACAGAACGCGACTGTTTCGCAGTCGTCAGCGGCCGTCGAAGAAATGATCGCGAATATAAATTCGATAACGCAGAATGTTAATAAATTCGACGAAAGCTTCAAGACGCTCTCTGCCGATTCTGCGGCCGGAAATAAGATAATATCGAATGTCATAGAAACGGCAAAAACAGTTTCATCGGAATCTACCGTGCTGCTCGACACGAACAAAGTGATAGAGGACGTCGCGACACAGACGAATCTGCTCGCAATGAACGCGGCGATTGAAGCTGCGCACGCGGGCGCTGCCGGAAGAGGATTCGCCGTCGTCGCGGGTGAAATCAGAAAACTTTCGGAGAATACTGCAAAACAGTCCCGTGCAATTACGGAAACACTTACAAACGTTATTGCGAATATTCAGGCGGTGACGGAGGCCTCGAACGATGCAGGAAACGTTTTTTCCGGTATGGTTCATAAAATATCCGAAGACGGAACTATCGTTACCGAAATCAGGACTGCAATGCAGGAACAGAGTACGGGCAGCCGGCAGATTGTTTCTACGCTCAGCGAAATAAAAGATACGACTCAAGTGATAGAAGAAAGCTCTCATACGATGAACGGCAGCGTACAGGACGTCGGAAAGGAAATTACGGAGCTTGCACGTCTTGCGGAGGGACTTGAAAGCGGAACTGAAGAAATAGAGAAAGCAACGCAGACAATAAATGCGAGTATAAAATCACTTTCCGGTATGGCGGCCGACAACCGCACGTTCGCGGATAAATTGTCCGCAGATACAGACAAATTTACTGTCTAGAAATACGCCGATTAACGCACCAAAATTAGTCAGGTGCGCAGTTACCTGCTCACTGCCTTTCCGAGAAGCTCGACTGCTGCGGATATTTTTTCCGGCGCCACGCTTGCGTACTGTATGAGCAGTACGTTCTGTTCGGCTCCGGCCGGCCGGGCATAATAGTCGGACAGACATGAAATGCGGATGCCGTTCCGTTCCGCCGCGGTTTTGAGTTCCGTGTCGGTCATCTCCGTGTGCAGTTTAATAAGAAAATGAAGTCCCGAATTTTCCTCCCTGATTTCCGCACCGGCGAATGCCGGATTTTCTTTGAATGCGCTGAGAATTCTGTTCCGCTGTTCTTTGTAATATCTCCGCAGCCTGTTGATGTGGTTCGCAAAATATCCCTGCCGTATGAATTCCGCAAGCGTATACTGATTGAACGAGGGAACAGTACACGAATAAAAACCGAGCTTTTTTTCAAACGCGCGTATCAGGCTTGCAGGCAGCACCATGTAGCTGATGCGGACAGTCGAAGCGAGCGTTTTACTGAACGTGTTTATATAAATGACGCGGTCGACCGCGTCTATGCTGCGCAGCGTGGGAATGAGCCTGCTGTTCATGCGGAATTCGGAATCGTAATCGTCTTCAATAATATACCGGTCTCCGGCTTCCGCCGCCCAGCCAAGCAGCTCGTAGCGGCGGCTTATGGAAGTGACGATTCCCGTCGGAAAATGATGTGAGGGAGAAATGTGCGCGATACTGGCTCCGCTCTGTCTGAGCGCGCGCATGTCGATTCCCTGCGGGTCGAGGGGGACTGCCGTACAGGCGACATCGTTTGCCCGGTAGATTCTGGTGATTTTCCGGTAGCCAGGATCTTCCACCGCGAACGTTTTGTCGCGGCCGAGCAGCTGGATGATAAGCCCGTACAGATATTCCGTTCCCGCCCCGATAAATATCTGGCCGGGTCTGACCGAAAGCCCCCGGAACTGGTAAAGGTGGTCGGCGATCGCTTCTCTGAGCGGGCCGATGCCACCTCCAGGCGATTGTCTCATGAGCTCGCTGCCTTTTCCGCCGATTACTCTGCGCATGAGCTTTGTCCATGTGGCCGAAGGAAATAAATCAGGCAGCATGCTGCCGCTTACGAAATCCGCAGTATATCCGGCTGTTTCTGTTTCTTTATCCGGTGGCGCAGGTTGTTTTGCTGCCCGGGCCGGAATCACCGACCTACTTATATCCGCACTTACTTCGGAGACAAAATATCCTTTTTTCTCGACGGAATAGATGTACCCTTCCGCAATAAGCCCGGCATATGCGTTTTCCACGGTGATGGTGCTTATACCCAGATTTTTCGCAAAAGTGCGTTTTGACGGGAGATGATATCCTGAGGACAGCGTGCCTGAAAGTATGTCGTCCCGTATGCACTTGTACAGGTGTTCGTAGAGGCTTTCCTTCTGTATCCCGTCGAAAGTATACGTGAGCATTCTTTTTGCTCCTGAATCTGACTATAACAAATAATAAAATTTTGGCAATATCAATATATCCACATTAATACTAAACTCTTCCCGATTGTTTGTAAACGGCGATTTGCGTCTTTCCGACGTACCGCCGGCACGGAGTTTTTCAGGAGGAAAAATGAACGAACGGTACAGACTGAATAAAGAGCTGGCGCAGATGCTCAAGGGCGGCGTAATCATGGACGTCACGAGCCCGGAGCAGGCGAAAATTGCGGAACAGGCGGGAGCGTGCGCTGTGATGGCACTTGAGCGCATTCCCGCGGACATACGCGCAGCCGGCGGTGTTTCCCGGATGAGCGATCCGAAGATGATTAAGGAAATTCAGAATGCGGTTTCCATTCCGGTCATGGCGAAATGCCGGATCGGGCACATCGCGGAAGCACGGATTCTGGAGGCGGTCGAAATAGACTACATCGATGAAAGCGAAGTGCTTTCTCCTGCCGACGACGTGTATCACATAGACAAGACGCAGTTCAGCGTGCCGTTTGTCTGCGGGGCGAAGAATCTGGGAGAAGCGCTGCGCAGAATCGGAGAAGGAGCGTCGATGATCCGCACGAAAGGTGAACCGGGGACGGGCGACGTGGTGCAGGCCGTACGTCACATGCGCGCGGTGAACAGCGAAATCAGACGGATAGCGGCGCTCCGTACCGACGAACTTTTCGAGGAAGCGAAAAAACTGGAAGTCCCGTACGAGCTGCTGAAAAGCGTACACGACAGCGGAAAGCTTCCCGTCGTCAATTTCGCTGCGGGCGGCATTGCTACTCCCGCCGACGCGGCGCTCATGATGCAGCTCGGCGCCGAAGGTGTGTTCGTGGGGTCGGGCATATTCAAATCGGGCAATCCCGCAAAACGCGCCGCGGCCATCGTGCAGGCGACGACAGGATACAGCGACTACAAACTTCTTGCCGAGCTTTCCGGGGATTTGGGAGAGGCGATGGTCGGAATCAACGAAGAGGAAATAAAGCTGCTCATGGCCGAGCGGGGGAACTAGTATGACGGGAGTTCTTGCAGTTCAGGGCGATTTTAAGGAACACGAAGAAGCGCTCGCTGCGGCCGGCGAGGAAAGCTTTGAAATCCGCGGAAGCGGAGATTTGCAGAAGCCGTTCGACAGGCTTGTTTTTCCCGGCGGCGAAAGTACCGTGCAGAGCAGACTTGTACGGGAGCTAGGCCTTTTTGACGGCCTGAAAGCCGCTATAGACGGCGGTATTCCCGTCTTCGCCACATGTGCCGGCATGATTCTGCTGAGCGGCAGGTGCGGCGGCGGTGAAGGGTGCTGTTTCGGAACGCTTCCGGTGAACGTCAGGCGCAACGCATACGGACGCCAGCTGGGAAGTTTCCGTACGGAAGGTGAGTTCGACGGCGTCGGCATTATACCGATGGAATTCATACGGGCGCCTTACATAGAAAGCGCTGAAGATGCGGTTGAAATAAAGTCGGTGACCGGCGGACATATTACCGGCGTGCAGTATAAAAATCAGCTTGCCGTGTCGTTCCATCCGGAACTTACCGGAGACCTGCGGCTGTATCAGTACTGGCTGGAGCCGGGGACGGAACCCGGGCAGCGGCATGCCCGCACGATAAAGTAGCGTTCTGCGGAATTGTGTGATATGATGACAGCATCATACATCATTCATCAGTAAAATGCGCGGTTTGGAGGCGGATTCATATGGCATGTTTTCTTGTTCCTGCGGGAGAAGCGGTGATTACGACGGTTGTCGCACAGATTATGAAAAGTCACGGGCAGGGCTGTGACGAACTTCCGCCGCACGTTCCGTTTGCACGGAAGCTGCACTGGCTTTCAGGAATGCTTTGGGGCGGTTCCGCGCTTCTCGCGTTTGAACACATATGGCACGGCGAGGTTGTTCCGTGGTTTCCGTTCCTCACGGCGGCGGCAAATCCCGCCGACACAGCGGTGATGCTCCGTGAAATGCGTACTGTTGGTACTGCTATGGCGCTCCTTGTTACGGCAGTGTGGGGATGCACCGTTGCCGTTACATGGATGATGGAAAAGAATCTTCGGAAAGAGCTGCGCGCCGGTGTCCGTACCGTTGCAGGGTAATTGTTTATGACGTTATTGATTACTGTTTTTGCGGCCGTCATAAGTACGGTCGTGTGGTATACACACGGACCGGAAGACGTTTTGAAGGTCAGAATTCTCTGCAGAATGTACTGGGGTGCGTCTCTTATGTGGCTCGTCGATGCTGTGTTTGAATATGCGGAATTAAAAGCTGCGTATTTTACTCCTTCTGCGGAGAACATGCTTAACGATTCGTTCCTCGGGCTTGCCGTTGTGGCGCTCGGTCTTGTCATATGGATTGTCGTTCTGCTGATTACGGATCCGAAGGGAGTTTTAAAGGCGTCGTTGTTTAAGAAAAAATAAAATTCAGCCGTCCAGAAAGTGAAACTTCGGAACGGCCTCTTTTTGTTTTTAACAAACTGCTTTCATGCTACATGCCGGCAGCGGCAATATCTTCCGGTTTTGCGCGCGCAATCGCCTCGTTGTAATCCTTTGTTCCGACGAAGATTTCGTGCGTGTAGGGATTTTTGTGCTGTTTTGCCGCCCTCGTATAAATAATAATCAGCGCGATTACGTTTGCCGCGAGAGCAAGTACGCCGATGATAAGATTGGCCTGCGGTTTCGCCGCTGCAAAATTGTCGGGGTCGTACGATGCGCTCAGAACGCTTTTTACCGCAAATCTTCCCTGATCCTGGAAAAGCGGGAACACCTGTGCGAACATACACCAGATTGAAAGCGTAAACGCCCGGTTCTGTATCCAGCCGCCTTTGTTCCAGAGGAACCACGCGGCCGTCGGAGCCAGCAGAAGCGCGAGACCGCAGTACCACGCGTGCGTCGGCAGGCAGTTGAACGTGTATGCAAAGTTCCAGATGTCGTACGCGACGATGAACACCCACGTCATATCAGGCCAGAGCATGTCCTCTTCTTTCTTTGAGGAATAGATGCCCCACCAGCCCGTCATGCACAGGATGTTCAGAACGCCCGCAAGCGCGTTGAAAATATTATGCCAGCCGCCGTACAGCCATACTCCTTCGGAGGAAAGCCACCACGTGTACCAGCCTTTCACCGCCGATTCAAGATCGCTGCATACCGCTATAAGGATATTTATTGCGACGATGATGAACGGCCACGCTTTGAACCAGTGCGTTTTGCCGATGCCCCATTTGTATTTGAGCATCATAAAGCCGACGCAGCCGATCGTTGCGGCGTAGAGTTTGGCGTAATGAAACCAGCTGTTCATGTGGACGTACGTCGGATTTGCAAGAGCCCACGACATACCAGCCGCCGCGCATACGGCGACGACAATAAAATAGATGCTGAGTCCGGCGGGCAGCCCTATAAAAAAGAAAATTCCGCCCGCTTTCGAGCGCCTTGCGATTTCATTTGTTAAGATGAGACCGGCGAATACCATAAACCAGCCGAGAATCTGATACCCGGAAGTTATTTCGAACATACGTCCTCCAATTTTTTTCTTTCTCCCTGCTGATTGATTGTACGCCCGCGGATGAAGTTTGTAAAGGAAAACGCCGCCGGAAAAAACATCGCGGGAAGCGGATTTGCCGGACGGTGCGTTTCATGCTAAGATAAGAACCGGAGGAATCATGGAGCAGTACAAAATAATCGAAGTAAAAGAAAGTGTGTTCGCGAACAACAACAGGCAGGCGGAAAAACTGCGGGAATCGCTCAGAGCGCAGAAAACGTTCATGATAAACCTTATGTCGTCGCCCGGCAGCGGCAAGACGACGACGCTCCGCCGCACGATAGAAGCTCTGAAGAACGAGTATAAAATCGGCGTTATGGAAGCCGACATCGACAGCGACGTGGATGCAAAGACGATTGCGGCGGAAGGCGCGAAAGTCATTCAGCTGCACACCGGCGGAATGTGCCATCTTGACGCGGCGATGACGAAGCAGGGACTTGCCGGGCTTGAAACTGCGGGACTCGATCTTGTGGTTCTTGAAAACGTCGGCAACCTCATTTGCCCTGCGGAATTCGACACGGGAGCTTCGAAAAAAGTGATGATTCTGAGCGTGCCCGAAGGCGACGACAAGCCGCTGAAATATCCGCTCATGTTTACCGTGAGCGACGTTCTGCTTGTTAATAAAATAGACGCGTCGTCTTTTTTTGATTTTGATTTGAAACGCTGCGAAGGCTATGTGCGGAAAATCAATCCCGGCATCAAAATCATCCCGATGAGCGCAAAAACGGGGGAAGGTATGGACGTGTGGTTCGACTGGCTGCGGACAGAAATAAAAAACTGGCGGAACGCCTGACGCGTCAGCAGGCTTCTATTTCCTTAATCATGATTTCCTGACCGCTCACGAGGTGCGTGCTGCCGCTTGCGCAGTACGGGCAGATTCGTCCGTACTGCACGGTGCTGTACGTTTTTCCGCAGTCGTCGCACATCGTCACGGCCGGCAGGCTTTCCGTTTTCAGCTCGGCGCCTTTGAGCACACCGCTTTTTTCCGCGGCCCATTTCCAGCAGTCGCCCAGATAGTCCGGTATAATCATGGACACCTCTCCGAACTGTACGGTGACGGCCGCGACTTTCGTGAGGTTGTTTTCTTTGCAGATGTCTTCCACTTCGCTGATGATGTGGAAGACGATTCCCAGTTCGTGCATTACTTTTTTCTTTTTCCGCTGAACCTGATTTTGACGGCGCGCTTCACCATGTACGGAAGAATCGCCTTCATCTTGTCTTCGCTTTTAATCATTCTGCTCGCTTCGGGATGGACGCGCTCAAGATGAATCGCGTCGAATCCGCATTTTGTGGTGCACACTCCGCATCCTATGCATTTGTTCGGGTCAACGACGGACGCACCGCAGCTTAAGCAGCGGGCAGTCTCTTTCCGCACCTGCTCCTCGGTAAACGGCACGCGCACGTCGCGGAACGATTTCTTCCGGTCGACGAATGCGTCGATGCCCGGAATCTGCCGGGGCGTGCTGTCGTAAGAACCGACGGAAACGGCATCCTTGTCGAGTTCTGTGAATTTCCGCAGGTTGCGGCCGATTGTAAGGCTGTTACCCGGATGTACGAATTTGTGAATGGACAGTGCGCCTTCTTTTCCGGCCGCAATTGCGTCGATGACGAATTTGGGACCGGTGTACACGTCGCCGCCTGCGAAGACGTCGCATTCTCCCGTCTGATACGTTACGGGGTCCGCGACGACGCCCTTTCCTCTGCCGAGCTGTACGTTTGTACCGTCGAGAAGATTTCCCCATTCAATGCTCTGTCCTATGCTGAGAAGGACGTTTTCGCATTCGACGGTGACTGTCTCGTTCTCGTCGTATTTCGGATTGAATCTGCCGTCGGCATCCTTGACGGAAACGCATTTTTTGAACGTGATGCCCGCGACTCTGCCGTCTTTTACGACGATTTCCTCAGGTCCCCAGCCGCAGTTCATTCCGATGCCTTCATCCTCAGCTTCCTCGATTTCTTCAGGAAGCGCCGGCATGATATCCCGCGTTTCAAGGCAGTATATCGACGTTTCAGCGGAGCCGCAGCGCACGGCGCACCGGGCTACGTCTATTGCGACGTTTCCGCCGCCGACAACGACAGTTCTGCCGTTCACTTTGTATTTTTCTCCGCCGCCCGCCGCGCGCAGAAAGTCTACGCCCGTCATAACGCCCGCCGCGTCTTCCCCCGGAACGCCCGTTTTCCGTCCTCCCTGACAGCCTATTGCGATGTAGAAAGCTTTGTATCCCTGCCTGCGGAGTCCGTCGATTGTAACGTCCCTGCCCGCTTCCGTACCGCAGACGATTTCGACACCCATCTCTTTCATGACGCCGATTTCCGCGGCAATAATGTTTTTTTCCAGTTTAAAAGAGGGAATGCCGTACACGAGCATGCCGCCCGGCAGCCGGTTCTTCTCGAACACAGTCGGCTTATATCCTTTTTCCGCAAGGTAGAACGCACAGCTTAATCCCGCGGGACCTGCGCCGATAACCGCTATTTTGTCGGTATAGGCGCCGCGTCGCGAAGGAACGACGGGCTTGGGAATAAACCGGGTCGCCGCGTTAAGATCCTGCTCCGCGATGAACTTCTTCACTTCGTCGATTGCAATCGGTTTGTCGATCGTTCCGCGGGTACACGCCTGTTCACAACGGCGGTTGCAGACGCGTCCGCAGACAGCCGGGAACGGATTTTCCCGTTTTATGAGCTCCAGCGCTTCGTCATATTTTCCCTGGGCGGCCTTTTTAAGGTAACCCTGAATTGCAATATGCGCGGGACATGCCGTTTTGCACGGAGACGTTCCCGTGTCGTAACAGTTTATGCGGTTGTTGTCCCTGTAGTCTTCGTCCCATTTTTCCGGCCCCCACGCCGCCGCATCGGGAAGTTCGTGCTGCGGGTAGACGACAGGCCCGTCTTTCGTGCAGAGCTTCTGTCCGAGTTTTACCGCGCCTGCGGGGCAGTTTTCAACGCAGCGCCCGCATGCGACGCAGTCTTCCGGCGTCACTTTCGCGACGTACGCAGAGCGCGAAAGATTCGGCGTGTTGAACAGCTGGGAAGTGCGCAGCGCGTAGCAGACGTTGACGTTGCAGTTGCATATGGCGAAGATTTTGTCTTCACCGTCTATGTTCGTAATCTGGTGCACAAAACCGTTTTCTTCCGCCTGTTTCAGCGTGTCCATAACCTGCTCGTACGTAACGTAATGGCCTTTACCCGTCTCGACGAGATAATCAGCCATGTCGCCCACGCCGATGCACCAGTCTGACGGATCGTCGCCGCAGCCTTCGCCCATGGAACGGCGCGAGAGGCGGCACGAACACGGACCTGCGGCGTACTTGCCTTCGTACTTTTTGAGCCAGTGTGAAATGTGTTCGACGTCGGCGGACTGATTCTCCGCGGAAATCGCCTTTTCCACCGGAATAACGTGCATGCCTATTCCCGCGCCTCCGAGGGGAACCATAGGAGTTACTTTTTCAAGCGGCAGCCGCGACATGCGTTCAAAGAAGTGAGCGACTTCAGGATGTTCTGCGAGCTGCTTTTCGTTCATGTTTGTGAATTCCGCACTTCCGGGAACGAACATAGGAAGAACGTACTGTTTTACGTGCTGCGGATTTTCCCAGTTGTATTCGATAAGACCGACGACAGCCATTTTCTGCAGTATGTCGTCGAGGTGTTTTTCGTCTTTTCCCGTCAGCCTGGCGATTTGCGGAAGCGTCGACGGAACGCGGACTTTCATTTTCAGAGCCACTTCCGCCATTTCGTCAGTTACGACGCCGGCAAGTCCCCAGTATTCAGGATCTTCAACAGTAACTTTATGTCCGAGCCTGTCCGTGATTTTCTGCCCCAGTTTAAGTATCAGTTTCCGCGGTTTTTCCGATTTTTGAGCTGCTGCGTTTTCCTGCATGTGGTCTCCATAAAAATGTATGTGAATAGTGATAAGTTCCGGCTGCGGGCAACCGGTTTAATAATTGTACATCCGAAATCCGCAGTTGTAAATGATTCATTCTGTACAGGGCGGCTAAACAAAATATTTTCGAAAAGTGGGATAATCTGTGCTGCAGGCACACCGTCGTTACCGGTCGAGTGCGAACAGCGCCGCGCCGAGTGCGCCGCAGAGCTGCGCCTTATCTGATACGTGCAGTCTGATTCCGAGCCGCGACTCGAGCGCATTTACAATTCCCGCGTTCTGCGCGACGCCGCCGGTCATCATCCATTCGTCACGCGTGTGAAGGCGGGACGAAAGCGATGCGATTTTTGCCGCAACCGATTTGTTTATGCCGTGGACAATGTCGTTCGCGCTCTTGTTCTGCGCGACGAGCGACACGACTTCCGATTCTGCGAATACTGTGCACATGCTGCTTATAGTAATGTCTTCCCTGCAGTCGATGCCGAGCCTGCTGATTTCGTCGAGCGTGAGTCCGAGTGCGCGCGCCATCGCCTCAATAAAACGTCCTGTTCCGGCGGCGCATTTGTCGTTCATGACGAAGTTCGCGACGGTGCCGTCGTCGTTCAGCACTATCACTTTGCTGTCCTGCCCGCCTATGTCTATGACTGTCCGGACCGACGGTTCAAGAAAGAATGCGCCTTTTGCATGGCACGAGATTTCGGTAACGCTTTCGTCTCCCGTTCTGATGTACTCGCGTCCGTAGCCCGTCGTTACGATGTCCGCTATCTCGTCCCGGTCCAGATGCGCGTCGTCGAGCGCAAGCTGCAGACATTTCTCCGCACCTTTTTCGGCTCCCGCGCCCGTCGCGATTATGGACTGTGAAATAATATTTTTGCTTCTGTCGATTATTACGACGTCGGTGCTCGTGGAACCGCTGTCGATTCCTGCAAAATATTTTTTCTTCGATGTGCTCTTTTTCTCCGCCATGTTTCTTCCCCGTATTGTCTCCGCGAACGCCTCGATTCGCGTCGCAAGCTGTCCTTCGCTCTGTTTTGTAAAATCGCTTTCTATTTTAAGCAGCGGTACGTGTATTCTGCCGTGTATGTCCGCGTATTCCGCTCCGTAGTAATCGCAGAATTTTATTGTCAGGTAGATGATGCCGCGCAGGTTCGGATCGTTCCACAAAACGCGCCGTCCCGAATTGTCGTTCATGCGCTGGCACGGTATCTGCCGGAGAATAGCGGCGGTATAGTCCTGCACGACGCCGCTGAATTTTTCTGCGGCTGGCAGGAGGGGAGCGACGCTTCTGTTGCCGCTGCACGTAAGGTTGCGGACCGGGAAACCGGTGTGAGCCTCAATGTACCGCTGCAGTTCGGTACCGCTGTGCGCTCCGAGCAGTCCGACGTACCCGCCGTCTGTCCCCGGACGGGCATCCGGGTACTGTGCGCTGCCGTTCCCACCGACGTGCGTCTCCGCAGTATCCGAAAAAGCGCTGAAGAATTTTTCCGCGCTCCATGCCTTTCCGCTGTATGCGGCGTATGCATCGTGCAGACGCACAAGTTCCTCAGCGAAGTATTTTATGCTGCAGGCGTTTGCTTCGTGCGGCAGATCGAGCATGAACAGAAACCTGCATTTTCCGCTTGCTTTTACGACGTCGTAGCAGCGGCGGATAGTGTCGCAGCAATTGATGAGCACGAGTTCCGTAATTTTTCCCGAGAGGACCGTTTCTATAATTGCTTTTCCGTAGCCGCAGAGATTCGCGTGCGCACACGAGTCGGAGCGGTCGAAGTTGTCCGGGAGCGAGTCGAACGCACGGCATTCTTCACCGAATCCCGCGAGCATCTCGATGGGAGTATATTTACAGACGTAGTAAATCATGCGGACTCCGTACCACCGCCGCTGCGGTTTTTGTGCTGCTTCAGCATTTCAATAAATGCGTCCATGCGCGTCGTAATCTGACCTTCGCCTGCATTGCGCGGGTCGCACGCGTCGCCGTCGAGCACGAGCGTCGGATACCCTGCGGCTTCCAGTTCCCTTTTTACGAGTGCGGCTCCTCCGAGCGTCGCTTTGCAGCCCCAGTGGCAGAAATACACGATGCCGTCCGCGCGGATCTGTTTCGCTTTCTGCAGCGCGGTGTCTATCCGGTGCCCGATCGGACCGTTGAACGGAGAATACACAAGGCGGCGCGCCATCGATTCGTACGGATTGTTAATATCCGCGGGGATGAGCGATTCGTACGCCATGTCGCACGCCGTTATGTGGACGTCAGGATTGTTGCTGAGTCTGCGGCTTACGTGTTCGGAACGGTACGGAATCGTGTGGAGCCATAAAATGTTAATTCCGCGGCCGGCCGGCTGTTTCCGTATTTCCTTGAGCGCGAGCTCCGTATACTTTTCCGCTTCGACCGTTCCGAGCAGCATGTGCGAGATGAACGTCGCCTGAAGTTCAGCGGTCAGGTCTCCGGCAAGGTAACGATCGGCGGAGAGCGTGAGCAGTCTGTCGTAGTTTTCCGCGGTTCGTGCTGTGTGCGTCATTGTTTCACGCAGCATGCCGACTGTAAGCGAGCGGTGTTCCTGTTCTTCGATGAACGCCGTCATGTTGTGCAGCTGGTCCGCGACGTATGTCACGGATTCTTCATTCTGCCGGTACGGTACGTCGATTTTGAAATGAGGCACGCCGAACTGTCCGGCAAGTTCGCGGAACGTTATCTGATTCGCATCGCACGCGACGTTCGTGCTGATTATATAGCGCGGTTTCGGCATGACGCCGAGCTGTGCCGCGCCGAGGAACACTTTGTGGTACGAGCACAGCGTCTCGGGAATTCCTGTGCTTTCCGCTTTTTCAAGGAACGTCTGCTGCGCGTGAGCTCCGGAAACGTAGCTCGAAAAACTTTCGACGCCGAATCCGTTAAGTCCCATCGCGATGAGCGGTTCGCACGGAACGAACAAACTCACCATGACTGATTTATCCGGACGGGAGAGCGCCTTAATAATATTTTCCTCGCAGATGCATTTCAGATACTGTTTCGCATGCGAAAGTCCGCGTATGTGATGTACTTTCTTGTACCAGAGATCGGCCGTAAACGCGGTACGGAGGTATGCGCGGGAAATTTTCGGATGATGCTCTGCTGTCCTGCCGATATACGAACCGACTGTATCCAGTGATAAAATCATAAATTGCCGGGCCCTGTTTCATAAATTACAGTTTACTAATAATAGTACTGCATTGTATTATTTATTACTATGAGGTTCTTATGGATGAATATACCTTTCCGAACGGCAATAAAATAGAAATAATTCAGGGTGATATTACGACGCTGCACGTCGATGCAATCGCCAACGCAGCCAACTGCTCGCTGCTCGGCGGCGGGGGCGTGGACGGAGCGATTCACCGTGCGGCCGGTCCTCAGCTGCTTGAAGCCTGTATTCCGCTGCACGGATGCAGAACGGGCGAAGCGAAAATCACGCCGGGATTCCGTCTGCCCGCGAAATTCGTCGTTCACACGCCGGGGCCGGTATGGCACGGCGGTAACTCGAACGAGCGGCAGCTGCTTTCCGGCTGTTATCTGAACTCCATGCGTCTTGCAGACGGGAACGGCTGTGAGACACTTGCCTTTCCCTCAATCAGCACGGGTGTCTACGGGTATCCGGTTGACGAAGCGGCCCGTACCGCTGTTGCGGCAATCGCAGCGTTTATAGGCGGTGCGGAAAAGAAACCTGCGCATCTGCACACGGTCGTCATGTGCTGCTTCGATTCACGTACGAAATCGGCGTACGAAACGGCCCTTGAAGAAAAATTTTCCTGATTGACAAATATCGATTACCTTTGTACGATTTTTTACATATGAACACGATAAAACTCCCCTCGGGAAAACTTGACGTACGGATTATTGCGCTCGACCTCGACGACACGCTGCTTAATCGTGAATTAAAAATAACGCCGCGCACCGTTGCTGCGCTGCAGAAAGCCGCCGGAAAAGGAATTTACATAGTGCTCTGCTCGGGACGGGCCGAAAACGCCATTCTGCCGTATGTCCGTCAGCTTAACATCGCGGGTTTTCAGGCGGGCCGCTATTTGATTGCGATTAACGGCTCTATCGTGTTCGACCTTCATACACGCATTCCCATTATGACCAGAAAACTGGGCGCCGACGTACTGCGTTTTGTATACGAAGAAGCGAAAAAACGAGGACTGCCCGCGCAGGTGTACGACGCATCGACGATTTATGCGTCCGAGGACAACAAATGGACGCAGGTCGACGCGCAGCTCAGCGGGCTCCGCCTTGAAATTGTGAATGATTTTTCATCTTTCATGGAAAACGGGCATCCGAAAATGGTCGTACCGGCCGACCCGGCTGATGTGGAAAAATTCACTCCGTTTCTGCGGGAACAGCTGAAAGGACGCGCGGAAATATTTATAAGCAAGCCGTTTTTTCTTGAAATTATGCCGCCGGACTGCGGAAAGGGAGAAGCTCTCGAATGGCTCGCGTCCGGACTCGGCATTCCCCAGTCCAAAACGATGGCATTCGGCGACAGCATGAACGACGAAACAATGATACGGAAATCAGCGTACGGTGTGGCTATGTGCAACGGACTCGAATATATTCAGGACGCCGCAAAATTTGTGACGCGCCGGAGCAACAACGAGGACGGCATCGCCGATTTTCTCGAAGAATTTGTATTATAAATCAACGACCTCGCTTCAAGGGGCGGGGTATTACTTCTCCGCACGAATAAAGCGTCCGCAAAAGCCTGACTGATTTTTCATACGGTCCGAATGTCTCCGGATCCTGTCCCGCAGTTTCTTTGACAGATCGCGGGTGGGGGATTACTATATAAGTATGAAATTATCCGAACTCGGCCCGTTTATCGGAGCGCAATGCATTCAAAATGATTATACCGACGGTGATATAAAAGGTGTTTATACGGGCGACCTTCTGAGCGACATACTCGGTAATGCCGATGAAGGCTGCATCATCGTAACGATTCAGGCGCACCGCAACACGATTGCCGTTGCATCGACGAAGGACTGTCCGGCGGTCGTCGTGTGCAACGACCGCCCGGTTCCCGACGACATGCTTGCTGCTGCTGTCCAGGAACATATAGCGGTCTTCCGTACGGGCAGAAATCAGTTTGAAGTGAGCGGAATGCTGTACGGAGAACTCGGCTGCGGCGGAACGGCCGGCGCCTGCGGAGTTTCATGAAGTGACAATCCTCGCCGACCTCCATCTCCATTCGTGCCTCTCGCCGTGCGGCGATCTGCTTATGTCGCCTGCGGTAATTGTTAAGACACTCGTTGAAAGACACATACGACTGGCCGCTCTTACCGATCATAACACTGCGCTCAACTGTCCTGCTTTTGCGAAGTGCTGCAGAGATGCGGGAATCGCCGCTTTGTACGGTATGGAAGCGCAGACTTCCGAAGAACTTCACGTACTCTGCCTGTTTTCCGTTCTTCAGTCGGCGATGGATTTCTGCGGAGCGTGGTACGACTCGCTCCCCGATATTATTAACAAACCGGAGATAACAGGCGACCAGGTATACGTCGATGAGAACGACGAAATCACGGGTGAGGTTAAAAAATATTTAATAACGTCGGCGTCGTATTCGCTCGACGAGTGCGCGGCAATGATGCACGAAGCAGGCGGCCTTGTCATTCCCGCGCACGTCGACCGTCCGTCGTTTTCCATGATGAGCCAGCTGGGTACAATAGTTGAAGGGGACTGGGATGCGCTTGAATTCATGCGTCCGCAGGTACTGCAGGAGCAGAAGACTCATCCGCCGTCAGACGGAACGCTTCCCGTCAGGCTTCCGCGCGCGTATCCGGTTACGACTTCTTCCGACGCGCATTATATAGAACATATAGGCCGTCGCGCGTTCGAGCTCGACATCGGTGATATGCCGCTTGTAAACGGCGACGGAACAACTAATCTTGCAGCAGTCCGCGCAGGGTTGGCGAAACGCGTAGTGCAGCCGTAAGCCGTTCCGCCTCGTGCAGTGCGGTTCCGTTTTCAGTTATACCGCCGCTTTTTTTCACCGCCCTGATTAACAAATTTTTCGGAGTGTGCTCCATGTCTATGAACTCGAGCATCTGAACGCCGTATCCTGCGTTTTCAAGGTATTCGGCGCGGAGCGCGTCGGTCGCGAGCGCGGCGAACCGTTCCCTGATAATGCCGTATTTCAGAAACGGCGCAAACGGCGTGTCCGCTCCTGAAAGTATTGCTGCTTTGTTTTCGGTAATCTGGCTGTTGAGCTCGTGCTGGCAGCACGGTACGCTGAGTATGGCCGTACAGTTGTGTTTTACCGCGTAGTCGAGCGCGTAATCCGTCGCCGTGTCGCACGCGTGAAGCGTAACGACGATGTCGGGATCGTGTTCGTATGCATATTCCGCGATGTTGCCGACTGCGAATGTAAGTCCGCTGCAGCCGAGCTGTTCCGCCGTTTTGTTGCAGTAGTCGATTACGTCTTTTTTCAAATCGAGGCCGGTGATTTCGACTGCGAGTTTTTTTATTTTCGTGAGATAATAATATACGGCGAACGTGAGGTACGATTTTCCGCAGCCGAAATCCGCAATGCGCAGCGGGCGGCCGTTTCCCACTGATTTCTGAACGTCGGGAAGCACGTCGTCGATGAACTCGAGAAAGCGGTTTATCTGGCGAAATTTATCGTATTTTGCGGCGACAACTTTCCCTTCGGGCGTCATGACGCCGAGCAGCACCAGAAACGGAACAGGCGTTCCTTCCGGCAGCAGATAGTTCTTTATGCGGTTGAAGCCCGCCGACTCGGCGCGGAGACACGCTGCTGCGGAATCTCTGCGCTGAAACAGCTCGTCCGCAGCGGGAGCCGTACCGCCGGAATTCTCTCTGTCCGCAGCCGGCGCTGCGATGCCGACCGCGGGTTTCCGCAGCGTTGTTGTTTCGCCCTTTTTATTTGCAAGAATGGTAATTTCTTCCGTTTCCGTCCGCTCGACGCAGTTCCTGAACGTCTTTCCCGCATGTTTTTTCAAAAAAGCGGACAACTGTTCTTCCGTCATCTGCTCGTGAAATGCCTGTTTGTCGGTAAAAAATTCGGCAAAATAAGTATGTCCCGAAGCAGAACTGCCGGTCCGTATTTTTATCCGCCTGTACGGGCGGCCGAGTATGTTTTCCGCATTTTTTACAGGCTTTGAGAGCGTCGCAGATAAAATCATAATTTAGTATACTCTTTTAAAAAGAAATGATATAGTGAACTACATGGGAAAGTGTTTGGTTTTTGTGAATCAGAAGGGCGGTGTCGGAAAGACGACCTCCGTGATTAATATCGGCGCATATATTGCTCTCGCCGGCAAAAAAGTTCTGCTTGTGGATTTCGATTCGCAGGGCAACATGTCGAGCGGCGTAGGTGTTTCAAAGGATAAACCTACTATATATGAACTTATTGCGGAGCTTGCCCGTCCCGAAGATGCCATTAAACACACGAACGTGGATAACCTCGATGCCATAAGCGCATCGATCGATTTGTCGGGGGCGGCAATCGAACTTGTCGATCAGGAAGGCCGCGAATTTTATTTAAAGAAAGCGCTTGCTCCACTCCGCGATAAATACGATTACATTCTTATAGACTGCCCGCCGTCGCTCGGCATTCTTACACTTAACGGCCTGGCCGCCGCCGACGGGGTGCTTGTTCCGATGCAGTGCGAATATTTTGCACTGGAGGGAATCACGCTGCTGCTCCAGACTGTAAAAAAAGTGCAGCAGGGAATCAATCCGAATCTTGTAATCGGCGGTATTTTTTTTACCATGTACGATTCCCGTACGCGTCTTGCGCAGGATGTCGTTACCCAGGTGAAATCTTATTTTAAGGACGTTGTGTTTAGCACGATAATTCCGCGCAACGTCCGTCTTTCGGAGGCCCCTTCGCGCGGCCTTCCGATTTGTAAATACGACCCCGTTTGTGCGGGCGCCGTAAGTTACAAACGGCTTGCAGAAGAGGTTATGCGGCGTGGCTAAAAAAGGCGGTCTTGGATTAGGCAGAGGACTTGATGCACTTATGGGCACATCTCAGACTGCCGAAATCAGTCAGATAGAACATGCGGAACCTTCTCCGGGAACGCAGCCCGTCACATCGGCGAAACTGCCGGAAGGCATCGAGGTCGATGCGGACGGCGGTCTGTGGGTGGACCCGGCTTTTCTGCGTCCGAATCCGAAACAGCCCCGTACCGAATTCGACGCACAGGCGCTTGACGAACTTGCCGACTCTATCAGAGAGAACGGCGTGGTTCAGCCTATTATCATCGAGCCGGCGGGTGAGAAAAATTTTTACATTATTGCCGGCGAGCGGCGGACTCGTGCCGCAAAGATGGCGGGGCTCTCGAAAGTTCCCGTTCAGCTCAGACGGTACAACGATCAGAAAAAACTTGAAATAGCGCTTATTGAAAACATTCAGCGTTCGGATCTCAATCCGATTGAGGAAGCGACCGCATATTACAATCTCATGCAGATGGGCGACCTGAGTCAGGATGAAGTGGCCCAGCGCGTCGGTAAAAAACGTTCGACGGTCGCGAATGCCATGCGTCTGCTCAAGCTTCCCGAGGATATGCAGAAATCGCTCATCAGCGGGCAGCTGTCGGCCGGACATGCGCGCGCGCTTCTTTCCGTGGTGAATCCGGCCGATCAGCGCGTTCTTTTCGGGAGAATCATAGGCGGGGGACTTTCCGTGCGCCAGACCGAAGAGCTGGCAGGATCGCTCAACAACGGCGGGCGGGCGGGCGACTCAAAGAAAAAGCAGAAAAAGGCGGTAAAAAAGGATCCCGACATTCTTGCAATCGAACAGAAATTCCTTGAAAAACTCGGCACTAGATGCCTGCTTAACGGCACGCTCGAAAAAGGTTCAATCGAAATAGATTATTTCAGCCGTGCCGATTTGGACCGTTTGTACAATCTGATCACCGGTTCCGACTGATTCCTTTATTTTGTTACTTTGATTGCACCGAGTACTTTTCCGATAGAGTCGTGAATGGAAAACCGTGCGGCAAGCTCGTTGGCAGTGACTGATTTGTTTATAAGTACGAGTTTGTTTCCGCTGTAGTAATTAATCAATCCCGCCGCAGGATACACCGAAAGCGATGTTCCTCCGATTATGAGCATATCCGCGTTTCGTATCGCCCTCACGGCTCCCTCCATGCATGCTTCGTCGAGACTTTCCTCATAAAGTACGACGTCGGGTTTCACAATACCGCCGCACTTCGTGCAATGCGGAATTCCGTCGGGGCTGTCCGCGCTCGCGGCGATGAAGTCGGCATCATAGGGTGCGCGGCAGTTCATGCAGAAGTTGCGCAGCGTGCTGCCGTGCAGCTCAAAAATGTTTTTACTGCCTGCCGCCTGATGCAGTCCGTCTATGTTCTGCGTTATCACGGCGTGTACTTTCCCGGCCTTTTCGAGTTCGGCGAGTTTGAGATGAGCCGCGTTCGGTTTTATGCCTTTTATGAGGAGTTTCTCACGGTAGAAACGGAAGAATTCAGCCGGATTTGCATCGAAAAAACTTCTGCTGATTATCTGCTCCGGCGGATACCGCCATTTCTGATTGTACAGACCGTCCACGCTGCGGAAGTCGGGAATGCCGCTTTCCGTAGAAACTCCCGCACCGCCGAAAAATACGATGTTACTGCTTGAATCGATAAGCCTTTGAAGCTCTGCAACGTTTTCATCAAAAGATTTATCACTCATGGCGTCAATTATATACCCTTTTGCGGGAAAAGATACTGCCGTATGCAGGTCACGTTGCAGAATTTGAGTTTTTTTACCGATATTGAAAAATACCTATTTGACAAATCTCTAATATCTGCAATAATCGGATTATATAATTGTTTAAGAGGAGCGGATGTAATGCTGATTAGTAAAAAGTTGTTTGCATTGTGTTTCGTACCTGCTGCGTTTTCTTTTATCGGCGTGTATGCACACGGTTCCAAAGACGTACAAAAAAAGGAAGTAACGAATCCTGACAGCTGGCAGGAAACATTCGATTTAACGGGTAAAAAGGCCGGAAAATACAATATCATGGTTACAGCAACGGATCTCGGCGGCAATCAGGCTGTCGAAGGACCGTTCAATATTTACGTCGATCCGAAATCGGACCTGCCGGTGTGCGGCATTACGAATCCGCATCAGGACATGCGCATCGTCGGCAATTTGAACATAGTCGGAACGTGCGTCGACGACGACGGCGTGGACCATGTGGACCTTGTCCTTGACGGCGACAGGGAGCATCCTGTCCGCGCCGAGGGAAAGGAATTCTGGTCATATTATCTCGATACGCGGAACATTTCCGAAGGCAGACATTCTATAGAAGTGACCGGCACCGACATAAACGGGCTGGCAGGCAATCCCGTATCGATTACATGGAATCTTGACAGGCGCCAGCCGGTGACCGCGATTGAGAATTACGGAATGGGGACGCTTGTTTCCGGCAGCGTTAAGTTCAAAGGAACAATCAGCGACGGGAACGGCATAAAATCGCTTGCGTATTCGCTCGACAACGGCGAAACGTTTGCCGACACAAAAATCACCGAGAGCAGGAAGAACGGCAACTGGACGTTCGACATACCGGCCGACACGAAGAAGTATCCTGACGGTCCGTCAGTAATATGGTTTAAAGCGACTGACAATGCCGGCAGCGAAGGAATTTATTCGTTCCTGTATTTCATCGACAATACTCCGCCCGACGTGAAGATTGTACTCCCGGGACCGAAGGAAGTGCAGAACGGAAAATTTGCGGTCGCGGGGTACGCGAAAGACACGCTCGGCATAACGAAGCTTTCATGGATTTTCGGTGATAAAAAAGGTGATTTTGATCTTATTCCGGGAAATCCGTACTGGTCCGTTGAATTTGATACGACCGGCTCGAAGGACTCGTCGCGTAAATTTACGGTGTCGGCGACTGATTTGGCAGGCAACGTCATAGACGTTTCCCGGACAATAGCGCTGAATCAGGAACTCGATAAGCCTGTCGTCACGATTTCGGAACCGACGCCGGAGACGAACGTAGACGAAAACGGAGACGTATTCGTCCGCGGTATTGCGGTCGACGACGACGGAGTTCAGTCGGTGCGCTACAGTCTTGACGGCGGGGAAGAGCTGACGCAGGACACGAAGGGCGTTTTCTACGCAAGATTCTGTTCCGGTGCGGACCTGAATGCCGGCAAACATACGGTAAAAGTTACGGCGGTCGACGTGAACGGCGTTGCGGGAAATCCGGTGAGCGTCACGTTCACTGCGGAAGGCGCGCCTCCGTCGTTCGGCACTGCTGAATTAACGACAGGAAAAGATACGGTCGATGCGTCAAACGGCATCGCAGTTCATCCCGAAGCCGGT
Organism: Treponema sp. UBA4873; assembly: GCA_002399405.1. Classification (GTDB taxonomy): domain Bacteria; phylum Spirochaetota; class Spirochaetia; order Treponematales; family Treponemataceae; genus Treponema_D. The sequence goes on from DHDP01000001.1 coordinate 82,173, forward strand.
TCGGTGTTTTCAACGACGGCTTCGTCGACGTGCGGTATTGCAAAGGTTACATGGAAAATCACCTGGGGGACGGACGGCAGCGACGTTCAGGAGCAGGTTGTTAAGAATGCGCTTTCGGTTCCGGTAACGATCCCGATTTCGCCCGACTTTCCTGAAGGTGTAGTGCAGGTTTCCGTCGTTGCGGAAGACATGTACGGACGAACGGCTGAGCAGCGGACGCTTCTTTCCGTCACCGACACGACGGTTATTAAAAACGCCGCACCGCTCGTCGTATTCGACGACAGCTCTGTGGATGAAAACGGCGTCGTTCAGCTTACAAAAGAGTTTCCGGTGAGCGGTTATTTTACGGGCGGAACTGCGTCGAAGGTCGACATTGTGCCGAAGACGCCGTTTGTAACGGCGCAGCTCGACGGCAACAGCATCACGCTTACTGCCGGCGACGCCGTCGGTTCGTCGGTGCCGGTAAAAGTACGCGTGACGACGGACCAGGGGCTCACGTACGAATCGCGGGAGCTCACGTTCAAGTCCGACACAGTCGTTCCCGAAATCACTATAAACGATGCTTCGTCCGCGGCCGCAATCGACGGCTCCGCCGGGCCTGTAAAAATCGGCGGTACGGTGAAGAGCGCGACGGGCATCGGTTCGTTCGGCTACCGCGTACTTACGGTGAATGCTGCCGTCGACGCTGCAGGACTTGTAACCGGCGCGAAATCAGCTCCTGCGGGAGAGTTTGTACCGGTCGACACAGGGAAGGATGGTTCATTCTCGGTCGAATTTGATGCTTCGGCGTACGGGCCGGGCATGTACGTGCTTGAGTTCACGGCGTCGAGCGCAGGCGGAAACAGCTCGGCTGACGCCGTATGCGTGCGCAACATACCGCCGCTGCCGGAAGGCGACGGGAAAAAAGCGGTAAAGGCAAAATCCCCCGTGACTGTCTGGCTCGACGGCTTCGACACGTATTATACAGTCGTATATCAGGGGGACTCCGGACAGAATTTCGGCAGATTCCGCCGGAGCGATATGAAAACGGGTGCGAATCAGCTGGCTGCCGGTTCGTCAAGATATACGGCGCAGAAGGTACCGCTGCTCGATGCGCATATTGCGCTGGTGGACGACAAGCAGTACGCAAGCGGCATGAACGTCGTCGTCGGTCGTCAGGGAGCGAAAGAGACACCCGGGAAAATAACTGTTTTTATCGACACGGGCGCCGCCGTTTCTTCAGTCGCGTACGAACTGTCTGGCGACAATATTCCCGGCGGGGATGAGAAACAGACAGGCAGTGCAAAATTAATAAAACCGGAAGAAAACAGCGAACGCTGGACCGCGGAAATCCCTCTCGCCGGTCTTCCCGTACGCCTCACGAACGTGAAAGTTACCGTCAAAGCGGGCTCGCTTACGAAGGAACTGCGCGGCACTATTTCAGTCGTCAGAAGCGTCGAGCAGTCGCGGATCGACGACATGCGTGCGGTATATATGATGCCGGGCAGCGGTGTCGGCCGGGACGCGGATACAGGTACGTACCTTATGGCGCCCGGTCAGCCGCTTGTGTTCTACGCAAATGTGCAGCAGCCCGTTACCGCGGCGCTCGTAACAGCCGACAACAATCTTTCGGTTTCGACAGAAGGGAACACGGTGAGCGTGATTCCGTCCGCGGAAGGCAGCTTTAAAAACGTGGCCGTAAAAGTGACTGACAGCCGGGGCATTTCATATACGTCGCCCGCGGTGAATTTTATCGTGGACGCAGGAGCACCGGAGCTTCACATAGAAACTCCCGCGCTTTACGACTGGGTAAAGACGACGGTGAAAATATCGGGAACGGCAGCTGACCAGAGCGGAATCAAATCAGTTGAGTATTCAACGGACGGCGGCGGAAATTGGACACCGTTCACGCTGCCGAAAAAATCCGCTGAAGGCGTTACGTTCAGCGCCGACGTTCCGCTGGACGATGCGGCCGACGGCCTCGTGCGCGTCGACATACGTGCGTACGATAACGGCGGCCACACCGGTTTTGCGCGTACGGCAGTATATAGGGATACGACGCCGCCTCAGGTTCAGGTTGTCCTGCCGCTCGACTCCGATGTTGTGAACGGCGACAATCTTATTGCGTTCATTGCCGAAGATACAGTCGGCGTCGACAAGGCGTATTATTCGGCGCCTCCCGTTCCCGTCAAAAAGGGACAGGCCGCGCAGCCGCAGAAGCGCAGCGAACTTACCGTTGCGCCGCTTATAGTAACGCACATCGGAACGGCGGAGCAGCCGATCGACGATGCCATGTCGTTCGAATTTTCCGATTACGCGGGAAACACTGCGTCGGTTGAATCATGGAAGTTCAGCATCGATTCCGAATCGGACCTGCCGCGCGCGGAAATCCACCTGCCGGCGGACAATGAAGTGCTGACGCGCGATTTTACAATATCAGGCGTTATCTACGACGACGACGGCCCGTCGAAAATCTGGTATAAGATTGACGGCGGCGAGTACAGTCAGCTGCCCGATGCCGGAACGAGCTTTTCCATCGACGTGCCGCTTTCTTCAATGACGGACAACGAGCACACGGTTACGGTGTACGCCGTCGACGTGAACGGGGTAAAAGGGCCGGAGACAGTGCGCCGCTTCCGCATCTCACTTGAGGAACCGAAAGGTTCCGTGACTGAACCGACAATCGATACGTCGGTGAAAACCGTCGTCCGGATAAAAGGTGTTGCAAGCGACAAAAACGGAATTGCAAAAGTGCAGGTATCCCTCGACAACGGCAACAGCTACAACGACGCCTCCGGTACCGAAAACTGGGCATATATCGTGGATACGCGCGCGATTCCCGACGGCACACAGGTTTTGTTTATTAAGATAACAGACAATTACGGCATTACCGGTCTGTATTCGAGTCTTGTTAATATAGACAACATCAGTCCGGAACTTTCCCTTGAACTTCCCCTTGACGACTCAAAAACGACGGGAACGCTGTTCTTCTCCGGATATGCGTTCGACAATACGGCCATCACCGATATGTACATTACGGTGCGCAGTCTCGAACAGAAAGCAGTCAGCAAGACACTGTCGCATGTTGAAATGACGCCGGACAGAATCATCACGCAGGTACTCGACATCTCGAGCCTGGACAGCGGATTCTACAACATTGAACTTACCGGAAAGGACAAGGCCGGAAACATTACCCGCGTAAGCCGCAATATCGAGCTCGACAAGACCAAACCGCTTGCATCCGTCGACCTGCTGTACCCGCTCGACGGCGAGCACAAGCAGGGTGTTTTCACTGTTTACGGACAGGCTGCGGCTGAAAAAGAGATAACGAATCTTACGCTGTATATCGACGACAAAAAGACCGGCGAGGGGAAAGTCACTTCGAGCGGTTTCTTCAGTTTCGTACTGACGCCCGAACAGCTTACTGCGGGAAATCACACGTATTACGTCGATGCGACGATAGAGGGAAAAACGGACGTGCAGTCGCGGAGGCAGACAGTTGTGTATTCGCCTGTCGGTCCGTGGATTACCGTCGACAATTTCACGTACGGAGATTTTGCCGTGAACCGCCCGTATATTAAAGGCTCGGCGGGTTATTCGATAGGAGAGGACGAACTGCTTTTCTCCAAGACAAAAGAAGCAACGAAAGAGCAGAAGCAGGCTGTTGCAGACAAGAAGGTCGCGCTCGTCGAGTTGAGTTTCGACAACGGCAAGACGTTCGTCCCGCTTTCAACCAGTGAAAAGTGGTATTACCGCGTTGAAAATCAGGATATTACGGAAGGATATCACTTTCTGCTGCTGCGTGCGACGATGAAAAACGGCGAAACGGCGATAACGCGGATAATCGTTCAGATAGACAATACGAAGCCGTACATCAAACTGATTTCTCCGGGAACGGGGGGCAGATATAATCAGCAGCTTGCTTTTTCGGGGCTTACCACAGACGATGTCGAACTGAAAGACGTGGATCTTACGCTCCGCAAGGGTGACAAAGCGTCGTACGAAGTGCCGTCGTTCATACAGGGCCTGTACTTCGACTGGCATTTCTGGGGTGCGACGCTGTATGATATAGGAGTCGGTTTGACGTTCTTCAACGACAACGTAAAACTGCAGTTCCAGTGGGGACAGTTTACGCAGGCACAGAGGGACATATTCTCGCGGACGGAAATGCGTTACGGCGGCGACAACGTCATGGGCGTAAAGATTCTGGCCAACGTCGGCCATCTGCCGTTCAGTTATTTCTTCGGCCGTAACTGGGAGTGGCTGTCAGCGAGTTTTGCGGTCGGTGCCGATTTTTCGCGGTTCAACGAGACGAACAGCGGTAAACCGCAGGTTCTCAGCGCGCTGCTCGGTCAGATTGAATTTCCACGCGTGACAATGCCGAAAGTTAAACGGTTCCGCACGTTCTCGCTGTATACTGAGTTCTCGGCGTGGTTCATACCTACGGACATTTCGAGTACGGTTGATATTCAGAATACGGTGTTTCAGATTGCGGAGGGCATACGTCTGAATGTGTTCTGAAAAGAACGGAGCGGCGAAGGGACGACAAAATAAAGGAGATCTGATTTTGAAAAGACAGATGATTATTAAAAAGCTGATTTTACTGTTGTTGCTCTGCGGCGCGCCGGGAATCGTTCCGGTGTTTGCGGTCGACAGTTCGACAAGCGAAGCGTACAGACAGATAGATACCGCGTTTACGAATCGTTCTGATAAGGAGCTCGATACCGTTCTGCGCAGGGAGCAGGGGAACGGTAATTACGATTTGATTGAAGCGTATACCATGAAAAAAATACGCAGGCTTATTGTTTCGAACGACTTTGAATTCGCCGGGCAGACAATACTCGTCGTCATAGATAATAATCTGGAAAACACCGAAGCGGTGGAAATGTACGCTGCGGTTCAGGATTCTCTCGAGAAACAGGAAGCGTATGAAAAACAGCAGGAAGCGCGGAAAGTCGCCGAGCGTGAGCGGATAGAACGGGAAAAGGAAGCGCAGCGTAAAAAGGCCGACAGGGAATTCAGGACGGTAAAAACTGCTTCGGGAGATTCCGTCTATCTTACCGGAAAAGAAGAGAAGTATTCGTCCGTATACTGGAATGCGTGTTTCGGACTTGCGGATCTTATGTTTGTTTCCGAAACTCCCGACGACTACAATTCCCTTCGTTACGGATTGTCGGCTGCGTTCACGTACGAATACGAAATGAGGCAGAAATACATATTCGGTGTGGACGCCTCCGCGGAGGGAATCATCCTTCCGCTGTACAATGACGACAAAACGATGCTTGGGTCGGTGAAAATCGCGCCGAAAATCAGCTTCGCGGGATTTAATAAAAATATCTTCCTGCGTGCGGGATTCGCGTCCTTAATAACGGCCGCCGCCGGATCGGAAACGGTCCTTCAGGGGAATTTCCTCACACCGCTTGTCGGAGTCGGATTTAATCATGCAAAGCTCGGAAACATGACGCTTTCCGGCTTTTATGATTATTATCCCGGGCATTTTTTCTACGGGAACATAAACTCCGCGATGGGCGCCGGTTTGAATATGGCCCTGCCTATCGCGGAAATGGAACGGATACAACTTAATTTTAACATCGGCTTAAATGATAATTTGTATATAAAGAAGGACGGCATCGAAAATCGTGCCGGAGTGGTTATTGCGATTGGAGTTGAAAATGTTACGGAGTAAGGGTCTTTTTTGGAAAATCTTTTTAGGATTGGTTTTTGCCGCCCAGGTGTTTGCCTCGACTGCGGATCTGGCCGGAAAATATCTCGACAAGGCGAACGAGGCGTACGAGGACGGCAACGTGGCCGATGCGTATAAATACATCAACCAGGCGATGACGCTTACGAAACAGGACGGCATTCCCGCTAATATTATTTACGTCGCCCAGTCGATATATACGAAAAAACTTCAGACGATCAGAAAGACGAAGAATTACATCGAACTTGTCGACGTGAAATCAGGCATAGAGCAGTTTCCCGACGTCGAGAACAGCACGATAAAAAAGCTTACTGCGCAGATAGAGGCAGAAGCGCAGCAGGCGAAAGACGACCAGCAGAAGGCGCAGATGAACGCCCAGCTCGAGGAACAGAAGGCCGCGCGCGCGGACGAACGCGAGCAGTTCGAACAGCAGCAGGAGACAATAAAGCAGCAGCAGGAAGACACCCGGCGAAACCAGCTGGAACTTATCAACAAGCTCGACACCGGCATGCAGAATCTGAATTCCGGCCTTACCGAATCGGCTCGGGAATCGAAGAAAACGAGCAGCGTGATGATGATTGCGATTTTCGTCATCGCAGGTCTTGTCATAATTATTGTGCTGATTATCGTCGCCATTGTACATGCGGGATTCAAACATCAGCGGGTCCAGCAGCAGCAGTACGTCGAGGCGTTCAAGCTGCTTGCGCAGAATCAGAATCAGACGAACCGCCTCATGCTCGGCGGCGTAACCGATTTATACGGATCGACCGGACTCAAATCGGCAGGAAGCTCGCGCTGGGGCGTGGATGCGCTGCCTGAACCCGAAGAGACACCTGAAGAAAAAGTGGAAATGCGCGACCTGGCGGCAAAATGTGAGGACCTCGGCGCAAAAATAGATCAGGCGACGAACCGCAAGAATAATTCGAAGAACGTAAGCGAACTTGTCTACAAACTCGCCATGGCCCTGGGACTCCGGCAGCGCGATGCGATGGTCTTTTTCTGCGCGTCAATGGTTTACGATGCCGGATTCCTCGGCGTAAAGCCGGAGCTGCTTTCCGCGGAAACTCTTACGGATGAAGAACGCGAACAGTTGAAGCACCATATAGACATGGCGGACGAGTATCTGCAGTTTGTGCCCAAACGTTACTGGCAGGTGTTCGAGGATGCCGCGAATAAGCATCACGAAAACATGGACGGCTCCGGCTATCCCGACGGGCTTACGGGAGATGCGATTCCCCAGATTGCGCGCCTTATCCGCGTTGCTGAAAGCTACATATCCCTTTCGAGCAGACGCAGTTACCGTGAAATCAACGATAAAGAAACTGCAATAACAAAACTTAAGGAGGAGTCGAACATATACGATTCCGACGTCGTAGCGGCGCTCGAATCCATCATATAAAGAGCCTCCGGCAGAACGCTTATGTCTTTTGCGGGTACCTCTAAAATTTTATTGAATTTATGCCGATAATTGAAGTATGACAATTTTGCTTTTTATCTTATCCTTACTGGTTTGTGCTCCTGATAATGCGTACGCACAGGATATGAAACCCCTGTATCAGCTTCCCGGAACGATTGCCGGCCCGGACGGTGCATCCGGAGAAAGCCCGCTTTTTATTGCCGGTTCGGACAAAGGTCTGTACCGGATTTCAGGCAACGATACCGCTGTGCCTTTGTGGACGGACGGAAAAGTAGAGCAGATTCTCCGCACGGAAATTTCTGATGATAACGGTAAACCGAAAGAATGCTGGTATTTCCGCACGTCCGAGGGAATATTATACAGCGAAGACCTTGTACATTTTGAACTCCGCAACGAAGGGCTCTCGTTATTAACAATAAAAGAATACGACGGCAAAACGGCGACCTTTGTAAAACAGGTCGCAATGCTCCGGGATCTGAGTGCCGATCCGCTGAATCAGCGCTGTCTCGTAACCGCGACTGAAAACAGTGTGTTCATTACGCGCGACGGCGGGAAAAAGTGGACTCCGCTCGGTTCGACGAGCGAGGCGACGCCGGGAATGAAAGCCGCTGCTGTCGCGACAATGCCTGACGGAAATCTCGTTGTGTTCCAGTCCCATCCGATTTTCGGCCTTTCATACATGCTGCCCGACGCGAAAAATCCCCACTGGACCGATGTTTCCAGTGGTATAAAAATCATGGATTCGCTCACGTCTACGGACGAAATTGCTGATATTTATCCGATGCTCAGAACAAGAGCGGACGGCACGAAATACGTCGAGCTGTATTTTTCGCAGACGTTCCTGCCGTACATATACAGATTCGACTGGGAGAAAAAAGCCGGAATATGCATATACAGCGACGGCCAGCCGAGCGAAACGCTCGACGGTTTAACGAGCATCGACAGCACGCTGCTTTTTACGCGGAACGAAACGCTCGGCTCGATCGATGTTAATACGCTTGCAAGCCCCGGTCTTCCGGTGAATCTTGAACAGTGGAAACAGAGCTTATCCTGTGTTCCCGGCATTGTCAACACGTCGTGGATTCCGCAGGGCAGAAGCGGATTCTCCAAAGGCGTGCTGCTTGACGAATTGTGGCTGCTGTATCCGGGGACAATCAATACGGCGTATGCTGCAAAAGCGGCGGGAAAAAAGGGCATATACGTGTCGGCATATCAGTGCAGGGCGCAGTCGGGAATCGACAAGTTCAGAAAAATAATAAAAGACAACAATCTGAACGCGCTCGTCATCGACATGAAAGACGATTACGGTTTCCTCCGTTACGACACGCACGACCCGCTCGTTATGAAAAAAGGCCGGGTGACGCAGTATGCCGTAAACCTCGACCATTTTGTCTCGGAGTTCAAGAAAGACGACGTATATCTGATCGCCCGCATCGTCGTATTCAAGGACAAGACGCTGTCGAAGTACGACAACGGAAAATACGCCGTGTGGGACAATTCCACGAACGCACCGTGGACCGGCATAAAGTCGTACGACGACGTCAAAGACGGGACGACAGGCGAGGTGACGGGCGTAACGACGAATTATTACGACGAAAACTGGGTTGATCCGTATTCGCCGGAAGTGTGGGAATACAACGTCGCAATAGCGAAGGAGCTCGTTTCCCGCGGATTCGACGAGATTCAGTTCGATTACATACGATTCCCGACCGACGGGCTGAATCTGAGAAAGGCTGTGTACCGCTGGTTCAGTCCCGGCATGAACAAAGAAAGCGCGCTTATTTCGTTTCTGTCGTATGCGCGCCGGAACCTCGACGTGCCGATAGGAATCGATATTTACGGCGCGAACGGATGGTACCGCAGCGGAACGCGTACGGGGCAGGACGCGGAAATGCTCGCGGAATACGTCGACGTTATTTCTCCCATGTTCTATCCGAGTCACTTTGAACAGGATTTTATGAACTGCGCACCGTACCCCGACAGGCCGTACCGGATTTATTATTACGGTACGTACCGTACGACTGTCATAACGCGGAACCGAGCGATTGCGCGTCCGTGGGTTCAGGCTTTCAGGCTGAACGTCAGCTACGACCGTCAGTATTACGGACCGGAATATATCAGGAAGGAAATATTCGGCGTGCGCGATTCGGTGGACCGCGGATATTTGTACTGGAACAACGCGGGCGATTACGAGTATCTGCAGCCCGACATTACCGCCGAATCTAAGTATGCCGGTACTGCGCCTGAAGCAGACACGAAGAACCGTAAACCTGCTCTCGGCACGGCCGCAAAACCTCCGTTCACTGACGAAATGATTTCCGTACTCGACAGCATACTCGAGCAGGATGACGGGCGTGCGGCGGGAAGAACCGCATATACGCCGTTTCTTATGATACCGTTCTTCCACGCAAGGTAGCAGGGAACGTATGGCGGAAAAATATACGCCCGACGAACCGATTGCTGCCGTGGCGACGGCGCTTTCACCTGCGGCGCTCGGCATAGTGCGGACTTCCGGTAAAGGCTCCATCGAACTCGTCTCAAAATTGTTTTCCAGGCCCGACGCGCTGTGCAGCGCCGCAGGGAACACCATTGTGTACGGCTGGATTACTGACGGCACGGAGCGGATCGACGAAGTTCTCGTTTCCGTATTCCATGCGCCTAAAAGTTTTACCGGCGAAGACATGGTTGAAATTTCATGTCACGGCGGACCGTCCGTCGTCACGGCTGTTCATAATCTGCTGCTTTCGCACGGATTCCGACAGGCGGAGCGCGGTGAATTTACGTTCCGCGCATACATCAACGGAAAGACTGATTTAACAAGAGCGGAAGCTGTCCGCGAAATAATCGACAGCCATACGGATGCGTCGCGGGGACGCGCTGCGGGACGCCTTGCCGGTTCGCTGTACGAAGAAATCGATTCGATTAAAAAACTGCTTACCGATACGCTCGCCTCCATAGAAGTGGAAGTCGAGTATCCCGAAGACGAGGAAACGATCGCAGGTTCTTTTGACCGCGCCGGCATTGAAAAGGCCGTCGGCTTACTGCAGTCCCTCGCCGATTCGTGGAAAAGCGAGAAGCTGTATCAGGATGGCGCGCGGGTAGTGCTCTGCGGAAGAACGAACGCCGGCAAGTCGAGCCTGTTCAACGCGATACTGAAGGAAGATCGCGCGATTGTGTCGGAAGTTGCGGGAACCACGCGCGACTGGCTCGAAAGCTGGGCAAGTTTCGACGGGATTCCGGTGCGCCTGTTCGATACGGCGGGACTCCGCGAGACGACCGACGTTGTTGAAAAGCAGGGGGTGGAACTTACCCGTTCGCTCACAAACGACGCGGACGTCGTGTTGTATCTCATAGACAGCGGACTGGGATTTTCCGGAGACGACGGGCAGTTTCTCCGGCATTGCGGAGAACCGGTCGTAATCGTCTGGAACAAATGCGACAAATCCGGCGGAAGGCAGCGGCTTACGTCCGAACAGAAAAAACTGATACGCCGTCTTGCGTCTGAAGTGTATGTAAGCGCAAAAAGCGGCGCCGGCATTGCGGATTTATTAAAATCAGTGAAGACCGTTCTTACCGCAGGGATGAGCACCGAACGCATTCAGGCGGGACTCGGTTCCGCCCGGCAGAAAGCGGCGGTGGAGGAAGCGCTCGAAAGCGTGAAGCATTCGCTCGTGAGCGCCGACGACAACTACACGCTCGACGCGGTCGTGCAGGATCTGGAAGATGCGCTTGAATCGCTCGGCGAAGTTACCGGAGAGGTAACGCCCGACGACGTACTCGGCAGCATTTTCAGCCGTTTCTGCGTCGGAAAATGAAACGCCTGTAAACGCCGTAAATAATTATTTATACAGTATCTGAATACGGAGCGCCTGTGCGAATGCAGCGCGGTCCCCGTCGCTGCTGAACGCGTCGTCCGCAAGGGCGGGAAGCGGCTCTCCTGAAGCCGCAACCCAGTAACGTACGTCGTCCGCCTGCCTGTCGGGCACGCGGCTGTTCGCCTGTACGGGCGCGAGACCTGTTGCGCGGCTTATCTGTTCCTGTTTGTCTTTTGCGAGCGACGCAATGAGCTCATCCGTGCGCCGGTTGTTTCTGAGGGGGACGGCGAAAATCATCGGCGCCGTAAAATTCCGCGCCGATGCGCCGGGAGAAGACGGGTAGTACTGGGAATTATAATCAGTAATTTTCTGCTGTGCGACCGTGCGGTGTTGCATAAGAGTCTGGAACACAATGGCACAAAGTCCGCTTTCCATGAACGCCCGCACGTCCTCATTTTTCATATGGAACGTTTCCGGATATAATATTCCGTCTTTATACCAGCTCGAGAGCAGCCTGTCCGTCATATAAAGCGGCGATTCCTGCGATGCGCATAAATCGGATACGACCGCTTCAAAATCAGTCTCCGTGTTTTTTCCAGAAGCGACCGATTCTCTGATTTTTGCAGCGACGTTGTTCCTTGCGGCCTTTCCCTGAAGCGCTTCGCAGAGCGCACCGGTGATATTGATGAGTTCTCGGTCGTCTCCGCCAGCCATAATGATCGGCGCCGTGATTTTCCCGTGCATATTCCGTGCAAACTTATCAAGCTCTGCCCAGGAATCAAGCGACGCATATCCTGCGTCACGCATCAGACTGCGGTTAATGTCAATTTCGTAGTTGTCGATAAGCAGCGGTACGGCAAGAATAGAACCGTCGGCACTGCGGGGGGCTGTCATGCCCGCTGAACTTATCATTCCGTTGAGAACGGAGGGAGCCAGGCCGACTTTATTTTTCTGCGCGAACAGCGCCGCGTCAGTAACGGCCGTTCCGGCGTACGTGAAAAGAATGTCGGCCTTTTTTCCCGATTTCAGCTGTGCGGAAAGCGGTTTTGAAGCATCGTATGTGATAAGAGTGAAATCCTGCAGTTCGGATGCTATCGCTTTCCGTGCCGGTTCCGACAGACCGTAAAATGCCGCTGCCGGTTTTCGGTGCGTGAGACCGAAAACGATAATACATGCCGCGAGAACGGCTGCCGCGGCGATTAATCCTGCTGTGTACAGCAGTTTTTTGTTTTTAGAAAGTTTTTCTGACGTTTTTTTTCTCATAGTACTATTCTAACACACAGAAGAGGTGTTTTCTACTTGAATGACATTTTACAATATTATAAACTGATTCATTAGTCGTAGATAGAGGTGATTTATGTGCGGAATTGTCGGATATGTCGGAAATAAGCAGGCAACACCTGTGCTTATCGATTCTTTGAAAAAACTCGAATACCGCGGATATGATTCGGCAGGAATCGCTGTTCTTAACGGCGAGGATATACTCGTACGCAAAGCAAAAGGCGCTCTTAAGGTTCTTGAGCAGCGGATTGCAGGTGAAACAATAAAGGGTTCCCTCGGAATCGGCCACACGCGCTGGGCGACGCACGGCGAACCGAGCGACGTCAACGCGCATCCGCAGACGAACGTCTCGGGAACGATCGCCGTCGTTCACAACGGCATCATCGAAAATTATGCGAAGCTTAAGGCGTGGCTTCAGTCGCAGAACGTTGTGTTTCGTAGCGAGACTGATACGGAAGTCATAGCGCATCTTATTAATTATAATTATGAGCAGTCGGGTGATTTGCTTCAGGCGGTACTTGCCACGTTAAGCCGTCTCGAAGGTTCATACGCGCTTGCGGTCATATGCAGCGATTATCCGGACCGCATTATCTGCGCGCGGAAAGAATGCCCGCTCGTCGTCGGTCTCGGCAGCGGTGAGAATTTCATTGCATCAGACGTTCCGGCGCTGCTTGAGTACACACGGGAAGTGTATTTTCTCGAACAGAATGAAACTGCCGTCCTGTACACCGACCACGTTGATTTGTTCAAATCGAAAACCGGCGAGAAGGTTATCCGTGAACCGTACCATGTCGACTGGGATATCTCTGCGGCGGAGAAAGGCGGATATCCTCATTTCATGCTCAAGGAAATTCATGAGCAGGCGAAGGCTCTTACCGACACGATGCGTCCGCGCCTCGTAAAAGACGGCGGCAGAGCGGTAGATATTAAATTCGACGAAATGTCTTTCGGCGACGAATGGAAAAGCGCGCAGCGTATCATTATTACGGCATGCGGTACGGCGTATCATGCCGGTGTCGTTGCGAAATATATGTTTGAAAAGCTGGCCCGCCTTCAGGCGGACGTCGACGTTGCGTCCGAATTCCGCTATCGTAATCCCATCCTTCATAAGGAAGACATTTTCATCGTTATAAGTCAGTCCGGTGAAACAGCCGACACGCTTGCGGCACTGCGCCTCGCGAAATCAGCTGGGGTAAAAGTCATAGCGATTACGAACTGCGTCGGTTCGACGGTTTCGCGCGAAGCGGACGAGGTGATTTACACGTGGGCAGGTCCGGAAATTGCGGTTGCTTCGACGAAAGCGTACACGACGCAGCTTATGTGTCTGATGCTGCTTGCACTCAAAGCGGCCAAAATCCGGGGAACTGTTTCAGGTGACGATTACGTTTCGATGCTTGCAGGGCTTGAACAGATTCCGGGTAAAGTGCAGGAAATACTCGACGGTAAATCGATCATACAGAAATTTGCGTCCGAGCAGTTTAATAAGGGGAAAATTTTCTATATCGGGCGCCAGTTTGATTCGGCGACGAGCCTTGAATGCGCGCTCAAGCTCAAGGAAGTGAGCTATATGCACAGCGAAGCGTTCGCAGCAGGCGAACTTAAGCACGGTCCGATCGCCCTTGTCGATTCCGATACGCTCGTCGTGGCAGTCGCGACGATGCCCGAGTTGTACGAAAAGATAGGTTCGAATATAGTCGAAGTGAAGACACGAGGCGCTGCGACGATGGTGATTACGCAGGATGATGGCGGCAATTTCAAAACGCAGGCCGACGTCGTGTTTCGTATTCCGCCGGTGAGCGAAGTGTTTGCTCCCATGCTGTCGGTTATTCCCGCGCAGCTGTTCGCATACTACTGCGCGGTGCTCAGAGGGAATGATCCCGATAAGCCGCGGAATCTTGCAAAGAGCGTCACGGTGGAATGAGACGGAAAAAAGTACATCCATGTACTTTTTTCCGATCGCGATTTGCAAAGCAAATCGCGGGAACAGGGCGCCGTCCCGGCTTGATACGGAGGGAATCCGATCGCGATTTGCAAAGCGAATTGCGGGATCGAGGCGCCGTCCTGAATTAATAAACATCTGAGTTTTGCTGCGGCCCGGATATGAGCCGCTGTGGTTTAATATTTTTTTGAGGTGATATAATGCTGTATACGGAAAGTGAAATACTGCAGTACATTGCAGAGAACGATGTAAAATTTATTAAATTATTTTTTACCGATATTTTCGGCACAATCAAAAGTATTTCGATTCAGCCGAAGGAACTTGAACGCGCGTTTAAAACCGGCATATCGTTCGATGCGAGTGCGGTGAAAGGATTTCTTGAGGTGGACAAGAGCGATCTGTTTATTGTTCCCGATCCGTCTACGCTTTCCGTTCTTCCGTGGCGTCCGCAGCACGGACGCGTCGTGCGCTTTTTCTGCAATATCCGCTATGTCGACGGAACGCCGTTCGAAGGGGACATGCGTTATATTCTTCAGAATGTCGTGGGACAGTCCCGGAAGACGGGGTACGATATTAAAATCGGGACGGAGTGCGAATTCTACCTTTTCCAGACTGACGAAAAGGGCGACCCTACGCTCATCCCGCACGATAATGCCGGCTACTGCGACCTTGCTCCGCGGGACAAGGGTGAGAACATCCGCCGCGACATATGCCTTACGCTTGAACAGATGGGCATTCAACCTGAGTCGTCGCACCACGAGACGGGACCGGGACAGCACGAAGTGGATTTCAAGTACAACTTCCCGCTGCAGGCGGCTGACAATCTGGGTACGTTCAAGACCGTCGTAAAAACTGTTGCTGCGCGCAACGGCTTGTACGCGAGCTTTCTACCGAAGCCGCTCGCCGGAAAAGCCGGAAGCGGACTGCACATAAATCTGTCGCTTGAGAAGAACGGGAAAAATATTTTTTCGGATGATGAACTTCCTCCCGAAGCGGAGTCGTTTATGGCGGGCATCCTGTACCGCATCAGAGAAATCACCGCGTTCCTCAACCCGCTCAAATCGTCGTATGACCGTTTCGGTTCTTTCGAGGCTCCGCTGTACGTGAGCTGGAGCAGCCTCAACCGCAGCCAGCTTATACGGCTTCCTGCGGCGGAAAAAGAGCGCCGCCGCATGGAGCTGCGCTCGCCCGATCCTTCATGCAATCAGTATGCCGCGCTTGCACTGATTATCAGCGCGGGCTTTGAAGGCATAAAGGAAAAACGTCCGCTGCCGCCGGCACTCGATATGAACATGTTTAAAGCGAGACCGGTGGAGATTCAGGGTGTTGAGATGCTGCCGAAAACATTTACGGAGGCGCTCAAGCTTACGGAGGCGAGCAGTTTCGTAAAAACCGTTCTGCCGGAAGTAACGGTGAATGCGTTTGTGGATGCAGGCGGAGAAGCTGACGAATAAATCATGGACAGTGTTCTGATTGTTTCCAACACTAATACTACTCTCGGAATAATTTCCGATATGCTCAACGTAGGTACGTTTTCCCGCATTACGACGACGCAGAACTGCGCGGAAGCGAGGCGCGATCTCATCGACAACACGTTCGATTTAATAATTATCGACTCGCCCCTTCCCGACGAACTCGGGGACGACTTCGCGCTCTATGCGTCCGAGCAGACTGATGCGGGGATTATTCTTATCGTGAACAGCAATATTCTCGCCGACATCAGCGAAAATGTCGAAGATGCGGGAGTCTTCGTTCTTCCGAAACCCGTGAGTCCGGAGTTCTTTTATCAGGCAGTAAAACTGCTCGTAGCGAGCCGCCGCCGCGTCATGTCGCTCGAAGACGAGAATCAGAAGCTCCAGAAAAAAATAGAGGAAATACGGCTTGTGGACCGCGCAAAATGCGTCCTGATTCAGTATCTGAATATGACCGAACCGCAGGCGCACCGTTACATAGAAAAACAAGCGATGGACCTCCGCCAGAGCCGGCTCGTCACTGCGGAAAACATCCTCAAAACGTACGAGAATTGAATTCCGCAGAGCCGGATTAATCAACGCGCCCGCCGTACGAATAAAAAAGCCGGCGGGAATATTCGTTCCGCAGGCTTTTTTATTAATCGGTTATTTGTGCTTCACCGGCAGCCAGATGGCGCTTTCATAATCGGACTTGCTGCCGTAATCGGGCGAATACCATTCAATGTCGAGCGATGCGGACATTTCGTAATCGGGATTGCCGGGCAGCCAGTTTTTGAATATTTCCGTATTGACCGCTTGGAGCGAACCGGGAAGCGGACCGACGCAGCGGAACTTTGCCCAGTCGGCGGCGGGAATTTCAAGCACCCGCATTCCTTCAGGAATGGAGCCTCCGTCGTACCTGCCTGCAATCACGTACGTAAATTTTTTCGTCTCAGGTTTGTCGTCGACGCAGATGCCGAACTCGCCGACACTGCATTTTTCGATGACGTTCTGCACCGGTTCGGAGTTTTTGTGCTGCGTGCAGTTCGTCATGAACTCGTCCCAGAACTTCGGTATTTCCCTATACGCGTTTTCAAATGAGAACTCTCGCTCGAAGCCGATTACTTTGAACGCATCCATCTTTTCAATCTTATAATCCATTTCGCTTCCTCCCTGGATAGTTATGGAAATTGTGAGCGGCAGAAACGGTTTTATTTTATGCGCGTCGCCCTTCAGCTGCATGGGCGGCACGCCGTGGAAACGCGTAAATGCCTTCGTAAAACTTTCAGGAGTCTCATAGCCGTATTTATACGCAGTATCGATGACTTTATCGTCCGCTGCGATGACGTCGAGCGCAGCAAGATAAAGCCGGCGGTATCTGATATACTCCGCAATGGACCAGCCCGTCATGAGTTTGAATCCTTTCTGAAAATAGAACGGCGAAATGTGCACCGCTTCCGCCACGTCGTACCCGTCGATGTTTTCGAGCAGGTGTGTTTCCATAAAGGAAACTGCCCGTTTAAGGCTTTCCGTCCATTCCATGCGGCCTCCTGATGATACCACTATACAGCACGGAACGGAAATGTTCCTGTCATTCCATGCTCTTTTTTGTCCGGCAGCCGCGGTATTGAGCTGCAGTGCGGAACGAAATATACTGAAAACGGAAATGTTTGTTCCGGCTTATGATAGCGCTCGGATATAAAAGGATATACTATGAACATAAGGCTCATGACGATTGACGATTACGACGAAGTATACCGGCTGTGGAGCGCGACTCCCGGCATGGGACTCAACGACGTCGACGATTCACGCGGCGGAACCGCGCGGTACCTCGCGCGTAATCCGCATACCTGTTTCGTCGCAGAGCAGGACGGAACAATTGCCGGCGCAATCATGAGCGGTCACGACGGCAGGCGCGGTATGATTCATCACACGGTTGTTGCGGAAAGCGGACAGCGTAAGGGAATCGGAACCGCGCTTGTTAATGCGGCGCTTGCGGCGCTCAGGAGCGAAGGAATAAGTAAGGTGATGCTTGTCGTCTTTGCCCGCAACGAAAAGGGGAATGCGTTCTGGGAGAAGCAGGGATTTTCCGCTCGTACTGATCTTGTCTACAGGAACAAAGCGCTGCGCGAACTGGTGAGATTCGATACGTAAAGGGAAATACCGGTACTGCAATAATTCCTTTATTTTGTTGATTCCCGTTCAATCAGCGTGACAGGTAATGTGATATTCGTGGGGACTATTTTATTTTCACAGAAAAGAATGACGTTTTTAACGGCTTGGGAACATATTTCTTCTATGGGCTGGTGAATTGTTGTTATTGAGGGCGTAAAGAGTGTGCATAAATCGATGTCATCGTAACCGATGACTTTCATTTGTTCAGGTACTCTGATGTTCCGCTTTTTGCATGCAGTAATTACTTTTGCCGCAATAATATCGTTTGATGCAAAAATACCGTCCGTTTCCGGATTATTGTCAAGAAGGGAATTAATAGTACCTTCATATTTCATGGAAATGAACAGCTCCTCTGAGGCATCAACGACAATGTGAGGTATTCCCTCTTTTTCACAGACATCTTTAAAACCGGTATATCGAAGATTCGCGAAAGAGTTCAGTTTGGCGCTTCCGCTTATATGTGCGAGTTTTCTGCATCCTCTTTTTATCAGGTACTGCGCTGCAATTATACCACCCTGATAATTATCGGAACAAATAGTCGGTATTTTTGCAGAAACTGTATGATCGAATGAGATGACAGATGCATCATCAGGTATCTGTGCATCGAGAAAACCTGTATGACTTGCAAGAATAATACCGGCAACTTTATTTGCACGGAGCATATTGAAATACTCGATTTCTTTTTTCTCTTCATGATTGGATGTGCAGAGGAGAAGTTTGTATCCGTTTTCCTGTGCATGCCGTTCAGTACAATCGATTATCTTGCTGAAAAACATATTACTGGCGCTGGGAACTATGAGTCCTATGAATGTACTGTTTTTCTTTGAAAGCGAACGGGCAAATTCATTCGGCTGATAATTCAGTTCTTTCATTGCCTGCTGTATAGTCTTTTTTGTTTTTGCACTGATATATCCCCTGTTATTCAGCATTCGTGATACTGTCGTAATTGTAACACCGCTTCTATCAGCAACATCCTTTAAAGTACTCATAAATATACTATAGCAATAGACTTACCATATGTCAATCGATAACATATATTTCGGACAACCATCAGTGTAATAAGTGGGGTTAATCATAAATACCACCATTTAAGCTATATACTTGATAAATATTTATGTCAAACGATTGACATATTAAAATTTACGCCTTATCATTATTTACAGGAGGATAGATATGAAGAAGCTTTTTGGACTTCGTCGTAATCTTTTTAGTGCTGCCTTTCTGGTTGCAGTTTTTTGTGTCTCGGGATGCAGTAAGACAGGGAATACTTCTTCTGCATCAGGAAAAAAGTATGATACGGTTGTTTTCGCCCTGATGAGTTTTAATAATATTCCGGGTGACGTTACGAAAGTAGAGAACGCCGTCAATAAAATTACTGAACCTGAAATCGGTGTTGACATAAAGCTGAAGCTGTATGGACCTGCAAATTATGCGCAACAGGTCAGTCTTGCCATGACCGGCGGGGAACAGCTTGATGTTTTTCACAGCCTTGGTGATTTCAGCCGGATTGTTTCGAAGGGGCAGGCGTATGATATAACGGATATTGTTGATGCGTGCGCTCCTGATGCAAAGAATGTACTCGGAGAAAAATTTATAAAAACCGGTTATAAAGACGGAAAACTGTACGGCCTTCCGGCATATAAGAGTTATGTATTACAACCGCAGTTCATCTATCGCAGGGACATTGCAGATAAATTGGGACTTGACCTGACAGGCGTGAAGACCATGTACGATCTTACGCCGGTTCTGGAAAAGGTAAAAGCCGCTTACCCGCAGATGAATCCTTTCGCTCCCATAGAGCAGGGAAATACAGGAATCCCGTACAGTGATGTTGATTATCTTACTGATGATATGCGGAGTCCAAAAGGTGTCCTTGTTGGGGATGCTGCAAACGTAGAAAATTTTTACAATACGGACGAATTTAAAAAATCATGTGACCTGATGCGGGAGTGGAACCGGAAGGGCCTTATTTCAAAAGATGCGGCTTCATCTACCAGCATTGCTGTTGAACTGGTCAGCGGAGGAAAGGCGTTCGGATTTATGGGATCGTACGGATACCCTCCCGACGATACAGCTGTGGAAATTTCACATCAGACCGGCGTTGAAATGAAATCGATACTGATTGGGGCTGCTCCCGTTATGGCAACAGATACCGTAAGCGCCATAACGTGGGTGATAAGTTCAGGAAGCAGGCATCCCGAAAGCGCGTTAAAGCTGCTGAATCTGATGTACGGCGATCCGAATGTCCTGAACACCATACTGTACGGTATTGAAGGTGAGGATTATGTGAAGAATTCGGATGGTACCGTAAAATATCCGGAAGGACAGGATGCTTCAACCGTACCGTATACTGCACAGCTGAGCTGCGGTATTCTCGGTAACCAATTTATACAGTATATAATGTCAGGAACCAATCCTGAGTCGCTGAAAATCGAAAAAGAATGGAATGAAAATGCGAATATTTCAAAAGCTTTCGGTTTTATGTTTGACAACAGTTCGGTGAAAACGGAATATTCCTCCGTAAATAACGTCATCAACCAGTATTTACCGGGGCTGCGCTGCGGCAGCATTGAGCCTGCCAAGGGCATTCCGGAATTTAATAAAAAACTGAAAGAGGCGGGACTGGATAAAATCATTTCGGAGAAGCAGAAACAGCTTGATGCGTGGCTTGCAGTAAATAAATAGGTGAATACGGGGGGACGTAAAAACGAAAAGCGCCCCCGTGTTTAATACGAAGGATTTAATATGGGAAAAAAGAAAAATATAACGGCATGGCAGTTCCTGATTCTTGCTCTGCCGGGAATAGTGTACCTGATTGTTAACAATTACATTCCAATGTTCGGAGTGTTCCTTGCATTTAAGGATTTTAACTTCAGTAAAGGAATATTCGGAAGCGACTGGTGCGGATTCGATAATTTTAAATTTCTTTTTAAGACTTACGACGCAATAATAATGACACGGAACACTATCCTGTACAATCTGGCTTTTATTGTACTTGGAACAATTCTGGCCATATTTGTAGCTATACTTATGTCGGAACTTGGTGCAAGTCTGAAACTTAAATTTTTCCAGTCGTCTTTGCTGCTGCCGAATCTGCTTTCATGGGTGGTAATAGCATATATTTGTTTTGCGTTTTTGAATTCCGAATCGGGATTTATTAATAAGACAATAAATAAGTGGCTGCAGATAGAACCCGTTTCGTGGTATACGGAAAAGCAGACATGGCCGGGTATATTGATATTCGTGTTTCTGTGGAAAAATGCGGGCTATACATCGATTGTGTATCTTGCAAGCATAACCGGCATTGATAAAAGTGTTTATGAAGCTGCGGATATAGACGGAGCTTCGAAAATACGTCAGATATTTTCGATTACATTACCGTTGTTAAAGCCGACTGTTGTTATTATGACGCTTATGGCCGTCGGAAGAATTTTTTTCTCTGATTTCGGATTATTTTATCAGGTTCCTATGGACTCAGGGGCGCTGTACGGCGTAACGCAGACTATCGACACATATGTATATCGCGGACTTATGAAACTGAATGATGTAGGTATGTCCGCCGCTGCCGGACTTTTCCAGTCCGTTGTCGGATTTGTTATTGTCATGCTGGCGAACGGCATTGTCAGAAAGACTGATTCCGATGACGCATTATTTTAGGAGTATATTTATGGTGAATAATCATAAACTTTTTTACAGATTCTGCGTTGTCACTCTCTGTATACTTACATTAATCGCTCTTCTTCCGCTTGTCCTCATCATAATGGCTTCCGTAACAGATGAGGATACGCTGTTGTCAAACGGGTATGCATTTATTCCGGCAAAGTTCAGTACCGCTGCCTATCTGTATCTTATAAGGCAGCATTCAACGATTCTCAGGGCATACGGAATCTCCTTTGTCGTAACCGGAATAGGGACGTTTCTGAGCGTTCTTTTTACAACAATGATTGCTTATCCTATGGCTGCAAAAAATTTTAAGTACCGTAACTTGCTTACCTTCTTTGTTTTTTTTACGATGTTGTTCAGCGGGGGTGTGGTTCCCTCTTATCTTTTATGGAGCAGTACGCTGCATATAAAAGATACAATCTGGGCGCTTATCCTGCCCAATTATCTGGTGACTGCATTCAATGTAATTCTGGTAAAAAATTATTACTCAAACAATGTTCCCGATGCACTTCTTGAATCGGCACGTATTGACGGTGCAAATGAAATTATTATCTTTTTTAAGATAATGCTGCCCCTTGCGGTTCCTGTTATTGCAACAATAGGATTGTTTACAGCGCTTGTTTATTGGAATGACTGGATAAACGGTTTGTATTATATTTCAAATCCTAATTACTATGGAATACAGAACCTGCTGATCAGGCTTATGGACAATATACAGTTCCTGAAGAGCGGGGCTGCAGGCTCTTCTCTTGGAGCACTTTCCGTAAAGCTGCCGGGTACGGCGGTACGTATGGCCATGGCGGTGACTGGTATACTGCCGATTGTTGTTACGTATCCGTTTCTTCAGAAATATTTTATCCGCGGCGTAGTTATCGGCGCGGTAAAGGGGTGATTATATGACGGTACGGGAAATTGTTAATGCAGTGATACGGAAGACGGGCCGTCCGGCTCTGCCTCTCGACAGGACATGCGATCAGCTCATGACGGGAGACTTTGATGCCCGTGTGACGTCCGTCGTCACTACTTTCATGGCGACGGTGGACGTAATACGGCAGACTGAGCAAAAAGGAGCGAATCTGATTATTACCCACGAACCCACATGGTTTACAGGCCGCGATGATACGGACTGGGTAAAGGATGATCCCGTATTTATTGAAAAGAAAAAACTTATTGATAATGCGGGCATATCTGTCTGGCGCTTTCATGATCAGATGCATATGGCCGATGAAGACGGGATATACCGCGGTCTTATCCGGGAACTTGACTGGGGAGAATATGTTCTGGAAAATATGAAAGAGTGTTTTGAAATTCCTGAAACTACGCTTGGGGCGCTGACTGAATTCTTTCAGGAAAGGCTTGCGATGGATGTAATACAGTACATGGGTGATAAAACGATGAGGATAAAACGCGTTGGTATTCTGGTCGGCGGTGGAAGCTTGGGACTTGGTTCCGAGCACATGCCGATGGAATTCATGAAAAATAATAATCTTGACTGCCTTATCTGCGGGGATATAACCGAATGGACGATTCCTGCATATGTCCGGGATGCCGCGTATCTCGGATTTAATAAAAGCCTTATTATTGTCGGACATGAACGGACGGAAGAGGCGGGAATGAAACATCTTGTGGAATGGATGAAACCGCTTTTAGGAAATACTCCCGTGCAGTTTATTGATTCCCGTGAACCTTTCAGCTATTTGCATAAATAGGGGGCTACAGGGATATATTGTGAAAAATAACAGTTATGCATCCGGAGGACAGTATGGCAACAATGCAGATTAATTTTTTTTCTAAATCGCTTAAAAAAATCGTAACGGTAACGGCGCTTATTCCCGTCGATTCTTTCATGCAGCCGGAAGACAGAACCTGCGTACCGGATGGCGGTTTTAAATCGCTGTATCTTCTTCATGGTTTTTCGGGAACGTTTTCTGACTGGCTTACGGGATCGAACATTCAGGAGTTATCCCTTGAAAATAAGATTGCCGTATTTATGCCGTCCTGCGGCAATAATTTTTATCTCGACGACAACGAAAGAAGCGAATTGTATCAGCAGTTTGCGGGGGTCGAACTTGTAGAGATGACTCGTCTGCTGTTTCCGCTGTCTCACAAAAGGGAAGATACGTTTATCGGCGGTCTTTCCATGGGCGGGTTTGGGGCGATCCATACCGGATTTGCGTATCCTGAAACATTCGGCAGAATAGTTGCTCTTTCTTCGGCCCTCATCATTCACGACATAGCCGGAATATCCGCCGGTTTTAAAGATCCTGTGGCTGATTATAATTATTATCATGCCGTATTCGGAGATCTGAATCATTTAGTCGAAAGCTCCAATAACCCTGAAACGCTTCTCGATATGCTGCTGCATGATAAAAAAGAACTGCCGGAAATATTCATGGCGTGCGGTACTGAGGATTTTCTTATTAAGGAGAATTGTGCCTTTCATGATTTTCTCAATTCAAGGAATATTATCCATGACTATTTCGAAAGCGCAGGTGTTCATAATTGGAAATTCTGGGATGAATATATCGGAAAGGCCGTAACATGGCTTATGAAGTAAATTTTGAAGACGCCGTGCCGGAAGAACTGCGTCCCGGATTACAAAACGCACCTGTGATGAAATGCATTTTATAAAAAATAAGAAGGAATTGGTATGTCAATAAAGAATCAAATAATGCTTATAACCTATGCGGACTGTATGGGAAAGAACCTGAAAGAACTGTCTGAAATTCTTGGTACTTATTTTGAAGGTACTATCGGGGGAATACATATACTGCCGTTCTTCCCGTCATCAGCTGACAGAGGATTTGCTCCCATGACATATAAAAAAGTCGATCCGCAGTTCGGTAATTGGGATGATATAAAAAAACTGTCCGAAAGCTATTATCTTATGTTTGATTTCATGATCAATCACATTTCGAAGCATTCTGAGTACTTTCGGGATTTCGCTGCAAGAAAAGAGAATTCCCCGTACCGTGATTTATTTCTCCGCTGCAAAAATTTCTGGCATGACGGGGAGCCGTCGCAGAAAGACATAGATTTGATTTATAAACGAAAACCCCGCGCCCCATTTGTTGATGTGCATTTTGCGGACGGCACAACAGAACAGGTTTGGTGTACGTTCGATGAGGAACAGATAGATCTTGACGTACGGACTGAAACTACAAAAGATTTCATAAAAGAAAATCTTGTAAATCTTGCGTCTCACGGAGCTGCTATAATCAGACTTGATGCTTTTGCATATGCAGTAAAAAAGCGCGGAACGAATTGTTTTTTCGTGGAACCGGAAATATATAACCTGATGGATTACTGCAAAGACGTTTTACACGAACAAAATGCAGATATTCTTCCTGAGATACACGAGCATTATACCATGCAGCTCAAATTAGCGGAGAAAGGATACCGGGTGTATGATTTTGCGCTGCCTATGCTTCTGCTGAATGCTGTTTATTCGGGAAACGGAAAGAATCTTGTAAACTGGCTGAAGATATGTCCCCGAAAACAGTTTACAACACTCGATACACACGACGGAATCGGCATAGTCGACGTGAAGGATCTGATGAGTCAGGAGGATATAGACCGGACAGTCGATGCTATGTTTACAAAGGGTGCGAATGTAAAACGTATATACAACACCGCAGCATATAATAATCTCGACATTTATCAGATTAACTGTACGTATTATTCCGCGCTCGGAAACAACGACGACGCGTATCTTCTTTCCCGCGCTGTCCAGTTTTTTGCTCCGGGAATTCCGCAGGTGTATTATGTGGGATTGCTTGCCGGGAAAAACGATATAGAACTTCTGGAAAAAACAAAGACAGGCCGGAATATTAACCGGCATTATTATACGAAAGAAGAAATAGCGGAAGAGGTGAAACGCCCTGTTCTGCATAAGTTGTACACATTGATGAAATTCCGCAATACCTGTCCTGCTTTCAACGGAAGTGTACATATCGAAGATACCGGAAAAGATAATCTGATATACATTACGTGGGAAAACGGTGATACGAAAGCATCTCTGCATGCGGATCTGCATACATGCTTATTCGACATTTTCCATACGGAGAATGGTGTGGAAATAAAACTTGATTTGGGAATCTGACACATCGCCGGGGCCGCGTAATTTTCATGAATATCAGAGTTCTTTTCAGCAGTCACGGCATATACAGATTCATATAATCGGCATCGAAATATTCAGTACCTTTTTTAAAGAACTTTTTAT
Source organism: Treponema sp. UBA4873 (assembly GCA_002399405.1). Taxonomy (GTDB): domain Bacteria; phylum Spirochaetota; class Spirochaetia; order Treponematales; family Treponemataceae; genus Treponema_D. The sequence continues at coordinate 107,816 of DHDP01000001.1, forward strand.
ATGTGCCGAATTTTTCAAATCCGAATTTCTCGTATAAATGAATTGCGGCATAATTATCCGATTTTACTTCAAGAGTGATAATTTCAAGCCGGAGGCTGTTTTTTGCGGCCTCCAGCGCTTTTTCCATCAGTGCGGAACCAATACCTTTGTTCCAGTAATCGCGGATTACGGATATACCGAGTTCTCCCCGGTGTGAGAAACGCCGGGGCAGCGCATCAATATTACAGATTCCGATTATCTTCCCGTTTTCTTTAGCAGCATACCAGATTCGTGTTTTTGAGTTTTGCGACGCCGCGATGAAATCACGTTCTTCGCTGACGGAAAAAGGCTGACCTTCCGGTCCGAACGACAGATTATCGGTTTCGGCGCCGACCTGTTTCAGGTATGCCAGCAGCTGTTCAGCGTCTTCAGGTACCGGACTTTCAATGGTGTAATTCATATCCGCCTCCAATCGTATGTTCCTCCATGGTTTTATAGCATATTTTCCACATATTCTCTCATCGCTGCAACCGTAGTGAATACTTTTCCCGGATTTATTTTTTCCAATCCTGCCGTATCGACCACGCCGCCGTATGCAGCGGACAGGCAGACGACACCGGCATTGTGAGCTGCTTCTGCGTCGTACGGAGTATCCCCTATATATATGAATTCCTCCGGGCGCAGATTGTACGTTTCCATGAGGCGTTTCATTGCGTAATCCTTGTCGGTCCTGTCGTCGCGGCCGGTTTCCACCGCACGGAACGAATGCGTCATGCCGTACTGCTCGAGCGTCATGTCGCATGTTTCCTTTCCTTTTCCGGTAATAAGCGCCGTAAGGATGTTTCCGGCTTTCAGTTCTTCCATCAGTTCGGGAATACCGGGGAACGGTCTGCCGAAGCGGGGAAGATTCCGCTTATACAACGCAAGCAGCTCGTCATACGCTTTTTGCCAGTTGTCTCCCACGAGCCGCTTCAGCATGCCCTGTTCGTTCAATCCGAACGTCCGGGCGATTTCGTCGTATGTTGCAGAATGACCGAGGTACGGCGTGAGCGTCTGCCTGAATATGTCGATGCACATCTCCATCGTGTCGCCGATTGTGCCGTCGAAGTCGAATGCAATCATCCTGATCATTTTGCTGCTCCGTTGATTTTTCTGATGACTCTGCACGGATTTCCGACCGCGACGCAGTCCGGCGGGATGTCTTTTGTCACGATGCTTCCCGCTCCGATGACTGTACGTTCTCCGATCCTGACTCCCGGCAGAACGATGACTCCTCCGCCGAGCCAGCAGCCGCTTCCGATTGTCACCGGTTTTGCGAATGTGTTGCAGAAATATTGACCGCTTTCCGGATCCCAGTTCTGTAAAACACGTTCCGCATATTCAACGGGATGCGCCGCCGTGTAAATCTGCACGTTGGAAGCAATGAGTACGTTGTCGCCTATGGTGATCGTGTTGCAGTCGACGAACGTACAGTTCATGTTGATTGACACGTTGCTGCCCACGCGGATGTTCCGCCCATAGTCGCAGATGAACGGCAGTCCGACCGAGACGTTGGAGCCTATGCTGCCGAACAGCTGTTCGAGGACTGCGCGTTTTTCCGCTTTCCGGTCGTACGCAAGCGCGTTGTACTGTGCAAGCAGCATGCGTGCCGTGTTTTTGAATTCAAGAAACACAGGATCGTGGCAGTTGTAGAATTCTCCGGCCATACATTTTTCAAGTTCCGTCATAATGATTTTATACTATATTATCCGTTGTTACGAAAAAAGTCACAGGGTGTTTTTTTTATCGATTCTGCGGGCTATTGCTTCCATTATGAACAGAACGGGAACCTGCGTTGTTGCGTTGAACCCTCCGTTTATCCGCTCGTGATTCATCATATATGAAATATTCCAGTCGGACAATTTTGCCAGCGTTGAATGAGGACTGTTCGTAATGCTCAGGATGCTGAAATCCTTTTTCCGGAACTGAAGGACAAAATTGTTTACTTCCTTTGTTTCGCCGCTTTCCGACAGTGCGACGAGCGCCCCTCCGTGGAGGAAGTTGTTTCCGACAGGATAGAACGTATCTTCAAGACCGACTGCAAATTTTCCGAGATTTGTAAAATAACGTGCGCCGTATTTTGCGAGTGTCCCCGAAGAACCTTGTCCCGCAAAAATCACTGTCTCGGCATTTCTGATGAGCTCTGCGGCGCTTTCTATTTTTTCTTCAAATGCACTGGTGTTCGTCCCAGTCATATACCGGAGAATTTCCTTCAGATCTTCCCGGGGGGGAGAGGTCCGAATGCTTTCTTTTTCTGACTGTACGGCTTTTTTAAACTCCGCATATTTTTCAAAACCAGCGGTATTGCAGAACCTCAGAACGGAAGACGTGGATATATGCACCGCCTCGGACAGTTCCCTGATTGTCATGAACGGTATTTTATCAAGGTTTGCAATGATATATTTATAAATACCGAGTTCAGTTTCATTCATTTTCCGTATTGAATCGTATGAAAACATTGCGTGCTTTGTATCTCCTATTTATTTCGATCAGATACTATTCTTTTCACAAAATAAGCCACCGCTGTTTTTACAAGCCTCTTTTGCGCGGTCAATCGCTTCCTTTAAATACCGCCACTGCGCATACTCAAGCACCGGCTGCAATTCCCGTGCAAGCCAGTATTCCTGTCCGTTTTCGTTTACATGCTTAATATCTTCAAAGACCTGTTCCCCGTATTTTGTCAAATCTGCTTTCATTCTCTTGCCTCCGCCCACTCCCAACTATTCACCCGCAATTGTAACTTGTCTATTATAACCCTAAACCGGCTATATACTTTTGTATTTATTTGTGTACTGAGAGTATATCATAGCAAGAAGAACAAAAAAAGTTCGGGAGCGCTTGGACGGATACTCGGTTATTCTCCGTAGTATGCGCCCCACAATCAGTCATAGATAAACGGCCGCTTATCCTGTACTATATGAAACGGAAAATACTATGCCGGTGATACACATAACAAAAGAAAACGACGAATATCAGATAATACAGTCGCTCAAAACGAACAGGGAAAAGCGCAGCAAACTGCATGAGGTTTTTATTGAAGGAATAGAAGCGTTTAAACAGGCGCTGGCCGCGCATATCCGTCTGACCAGAATAATTATTTATAATTATGATGCATTGTCGGACTGGGCTAAAAACATCATCAGGGAAAACGACAGCGTGCCGCTTTTGGAAATGCCGTTCAGCATGTACAAAACGCTCTGCGACAGGGAAGAACCTGTCGAACTTATTGCAACCGCCGAAAAAAGGGAATATTCACTTGAAACGCTTTCTCTTCCTTCGAAACCGTTTGTACTTATATTCGACAGACCGAGCGATTACGGTAATTTCGGTTCGATCATCAGGTCTGCAGATGCATTCGGAGTCGATGCGGTGTTCGTTGTCGGCCACGGAATAGACTGGTACGATCCCAAAGCTGTCCGCGCAAGTCTCGGCGCAGTTTTCCGCAAACCGGTACTGCAGGTTCAGTCGATGAGCGAACTGCAGCAGTGGCTTCATGAGCAAAAAGAGAAGTCCGGCATGATTGTTGCCGGTACCGATTCTACGGGCAGCGTACCTGTTTCTCAGCGGGAACTTATAAAACCGGTGAGTGTTATTCTCGGAAATGAAGCAAAGGGAATGAGCGTCGCTTTAAAAACGATCTGCGATGAAATTATCAGTATTCCTATGTGCGGCGATGTGAACTCACTTAACGTTGCCTGTGCGGGAACCGTCCTTCTTTGGGAAATCTTCAGAAACAGCATCCGTTGACATAGGGGCCGTGAATCAGTATTCTATAAAAATTAAGACGAAGGCGTCAGAACAGTAATGTACGTATTTCTGTTCAGGCGCCTTTTTATTTGGTATACTGCCTTTACCATTACGGGGGTTACGATATGTGCGGATTTGTCGGCGTTTTTGATTTGAACAGCGGATCCGTTCCGCTTAAGGACGGAATGAAGGAAGAGCTGCGCGCGCAGCTGCTCGAGATGTCGCGGAAAATACGCCACCGCGGTCCGGATTGGAGCGGGGTGTACACCGGCGACAACGCCATTCTGAGTCACGAACGCCTTGCCATTGTCGATCCTATGTCGGGAAAGCAGCCGCTTGTGAGTACGGACGGCAACGTTATTCTCGCAGTTAATGGCGAAATCTACAATCATAAAGACATCCGTAAACATTTTGAAGGAAAATATAATTTCAAGACGCAGTCCGACTGTGAAGTCATCATTCCGCTGTATCAGGAAAAAGGAACGGCGTTCCTCGAGGATCTCTGCGGGGATTATGCTTTTGCGCTCTATGATAAAGCGAAGGATGTGTATCTTGTCGGCCGCGATCCCATAGGAATCGTACCGCTGTATCAGGGCTGGGACAAGGAAGGACGCTATTACGTTGCGAGCGAACTCAAGGCGCTTGAGGGAGAATGCTGTACCATCGAGGAATTTCCGAACGGCAGCTATTTCTACAGCAAGGACAAAGCGCCGACAAAGTGGTATCACCGCGACTGGGAAAGTTACGACGCTGTAAAAGACAACAAATCAGACATACAGGTGCTGCGCGATGCGCTTGAGGCTGCGGTAAAACGTCAGCTCATGAGCGATGTTCCGTACGGAGTGCTTCTCTCCGGCGGGCTTGATTCTTCCGTAATAGCTGCGGTGACTCAGAAGTTTGCCGCGAAACGGATTGAAGAAAACGGCAAGACGGAAGCATGGTGGCCGCGTCTGCACAGTTTTGCAATCGGTCTTGAAGGTTCGCCGGACCTTTCCGCCGCTAGAAAAGCCGCGGAATATATAGGCACGGTACATCACGAAGTGCACTTTACGATTCAGGAAGCACTCGACGCACTTCCCGACGTCATTTATCATATTGAAACATACGACATTACGACAGTACGCGCGTCGACGCCGATGTTCCTGCTTGCACGATACATCAAATCGATGGGCATAAAGATGGTGCTGAGCGGCGAGGGAAGCGACGAACTTTTCGGCGGTTACCTCTACTTTCACAAGGCTCCGAACGCGAAAGAGTTCCACGAGGAACTTGTACGCAAGTTGAGCAAGCTCCACCTGTACGACTGCCTCCGCGCCAACAAATCGCTTATGGCATGGGGTGTTGAAGGACGCGTTCCGTTCCTCGATAAGGATTTCATCGACGTTGCGATGCGGATTAATCCTGTGGACAAAATGTCCATCGTGATGCAGCCCGACGGAAAACAGCGCATGGAAAAATGGATTCTGCGCAAGGCGTTTGAAGATTGTCTCCCTGCCGACATTGTATGGCGCCAGAAAGAGCAGTTCAGCGACGGCGTCGGTTACAACTGGATTGACACGCTCAAAAAGGTGACGGAAGAAAAAGTATCCGACGCGCAGTTTGCAACGCGCGGAAAACGATTCCCGGTAAACACTCCCGCAACGAAAGAGGAATATTATTACCGCGAGATTTTTGCAAAGTTCTTCCCGTCGGAAACAGCTGCGAAAACAGTTCCGCATGAAGCGAGCATCGCCTGTTCAACTGCGAAAGCGCTTGAGTGGGATGCAGCGTGGAAAAACATGGACGAACCGAGCGGACGGGCGATGAAAGGCGTACATGTGGCGGCTTATAAAGAATAATGCGGTAAATGAGTCGTTTTCAAAATTCATCTTTTGAAAACGACTCTGATTTTTTCCCGATATTCAGAATATTTATCTCATCTGAGAGTATACTGTATATATGATGAAGAAAAATATTTACAGATCGGTTTCTGTTTTAATTATTTTGACGGGTATATTGTTTTTTTTCACAAGCTGCATTACTCCGCCTCCTTCGCCGCGTCGTAATAATGACCGCAGACAAGGCCGCGGTCGCGGACAGCAGGAACAGCCTGCTCCCCGCAATTATGTGCCGTCGGGAGTTATCTGTCCGCAAATCGACGGTATAAGCTACAGTAATGATTAATCAACCATAACAAAAGATTCCTGTTTATTGACCTGCATCACGAAAATATGTTATGATAAACTCCTCTACGGGCCAGTAGCTCAGTTGGTTAGAGCAGGGGACTCATAATCCCTTGGTCCCAGGTTCAAGTCCTGGCTGGCCCAGAAAAAGAATAAAAAAACGTGCCCCCGACGGGCACGTTTTT
>DHDP01000001.1:114193-156784 GCA_002399405.1 Treponema sp. UBA4873
AAAATGCGGAGCATTTTCCTACCCACGACTTAAAAACAGGAGTGCCCCCGACGGGCACGTTTTTTTATGTCTCCTATAAAGAGAAAATGCGGAGCATTTTCTTACCTACGACTTAAAAACAGGAGTGCCCCGACAGGCACCGCGGACGGCTTTCAATATGCGGACAGGAGTCCGTGCACTGAGAGTAAGTCCTGCCTGACTCAGAACCGCGAAACAGTACAACCGCAGATATTAAGGAATAACATGCATAAAAAACGTCCCACAAGGCTTGCGCCCTGCGGGACAATCGGAGAGAGTTTATACATCCTTTCGGATGCAACTATAATATACAGAAAGTCAGGCGGTTAATCAATAAATTTTATCATTTTTTACTCAAAAAAGCGAGAAATAACAAATATTTATTCAATCGGAGGGAAAATACCTTCCGCATCACGGAATTCCCTTACTGAGTCAACATATCCCGCGCAAATTGCGGGGTATGTTGACTTGCTTAAATACACTATTTCACGAGTTTCGAAATGATGTATTTAGAAACATTCATGCCGGCTTTTTTCGCTGCGGCCTGAATTTTTCCCCATGTAGCATCATCACATGAAATAGAGTGTGATTTTGACGGAGCAGCGTTCTTTTTTGCTGCCGGTTTCTTTGCTGCAACCTTTTTTGCAGCAGGTTTTTTAGTTGTTGTCTTCATAATAATAATTATACCTCAACTGAAATAATAAATCAACATTCGAGAAATATTAATAAAGTTTATTTATGCGGAAGGATATGCAGATTACTGCATAATTATCTGAATTCGGTTATAAATGAAGAAAATATTTTCATATGGGATAAAATCATTTATCAACAGGGGAACGACTTCATCTACGGATATAACGACATTTTGGATAAAATATGCTATAATTTTAATATGATAAAAGGGAAACGGCATGTCAGTAAAAAAAATAAGACACTGACAAAGGAACGGAGACTTTGTTTAATTATTGTATCAGCGGTTCTCGTCTGCGGTATTTTTATTTCGTTGATAATCATAATGCGGAACCGGAAAATACTCGACGTTGCATATTATCGTCTGTCGCCGCTTGTTACTGATTCGCTTACGCAGCAGATAAAAAAAAGTTATTCCGGAAAAATACATTTTAAAGTACTGCCTGCCGATGTACCACTGAAGTCGAAAAAGGCGAAAAAATATGATTTGCTCTTTACATGGAACGGAGCGGGCGCGGAAATGCTTGCGGCAGAAGCGGTGGAACTTCCTGCTTCGCTTTACGGACAGATTCCGGATTCGGAACGACGGCTTGGTATTGTAGAAGGGAAAAACCGCATGCTTCCGCTGCTGTACGATCATTATGAACTGTCTTTTTTAAAAGGAACCGGCGGAAAAAAACATGCAGTTCCGGAAGACTGGAACTCCTTTGCTGTATTTCTGCAGGAAGATGCTGCCGGCATACAGATACCGTTGTTTGCTGCGGGTGCGGATAATCGGACGCTGCTGGCGTTTGTCGGTGTTCTTGCAGAATCGCTCACCGGTGCGGACGGATATGAGCGGCTCGTTGAGTTTGTAAGGAAGAATCCGTCTGCGGAGACTGTCATGAACGAACAGTTCGGAAAATTGAGCGACGGAAAAACTCCCGTAACACTTCGCACTGTACTCGATCTTATTGTTTCATGGCAAAAGTCGGGCATTATGCATCAGACCTGGTTCAACGGTTCAGAAACGGACGTTGCGTCGTTCATGAAAGATAAGGCTGCGGCTGCGGTTTTTATGCCCCTTTCCGTGCACCGGACACTTCAGCTCCGTACGGTGTATCCGTATGAAACTTCGCATTTCCCTGTTGATGAGGCCGTACCGGAGCACGCGCTTATTGCGCCGGCGGTAGTGCTCGTTTGTTATAATAAAAAGCAATCGTTTGCCGATACAATACGGTTTCTTATTTCCGTGCAGGCACAGGAAGCTCTTTCCAACTTAACGCAGCTGGCGCCTGCTTCCTCGCGGGCGGGTGCATATGACAGACAGGCGGACGACGTACGGTTCTGGGCAGCGGCATATACGGACGGACCTGTTTCTGATTTTATGAATGCTGCGTTTACGTCGGACATGCAGGCAGGTAAGTTCGCGGATGATATCAGAAAGTATCTGGGGAAATAATATTAATCGCGTATTTTGAAATTCGCAATTGTCGCAATCAGGCAGAGACACAAATCCGCAAGCCAAAGGCCGGAATAACCGAGAGACATGTTTACCAGAATGCCGCCCAGCCATGCACTTGCGAATGCTCCGATTTGATGTCCGATGAAGATGGAACCGTAAACGATTGCTATTTTAGCGGAACCGACTTTGCGGCTGATAATCCCTGTTGTCGGAGGAACTGTAGAATCCCCTGCCAGAAATTCGATAAAGTTATTGCGGTTTTCTTTTATTTTACTTATCGTCTCTGTCCGCATTACCCTCTCTCCCGTTTTCAATCCAGTCTTTGCACACGTCCGTCCATTCGACAAATGACGAATATTGCTCCAGTTCCTTTAAGGACAGTTTAACTGCACTGTGTCCGCTGCCCGCAGCCGGGTATATGATGTCAAAACGTTTCAGAGATACATCCAGGTAAACAGTCACATCAGAATGTACAGCAAAAGGGCATACTCCGCCGGGCGCGTGCCCGATATACGATTCGACTTCATCCGCAGGTATCATCCTTGCTTTTTGCCGGAAATACATTTTATATTTTTTGTTGTCTATTTTCGCATCTCCGGAGCAGACGATCAGAATCGGCTTGTCATTCAAAAGAAACGACATAGTCTTGGCTATCTGTTTCGGTTGACAACCGATTGATAGAGCAGCTTCTTCTACTGTTGCACTCGATTCCTCCAAAGTTATAACCCGCTCTCCCAATCCGATATGTTCGAAATATTGTTTCACCTTTTCGAATGCCATATTTTTACCTCTTTGATTTCTTTTTGATTACTATATAGTGTTTATAATTATAAGTAAAGAAAATAATATTAATGCGAATGAAATTTACCCGAACGTGCAGTTTATACTTCATCGGGGAGATTACACGACTGTTCCGGAATTGGTTGAAGACAAAATAGGCACTGTGTTCTGAAAGCAGTGACATAAAGGCTTACAGTAAAGTATACTAAAGACAGGATAAATACATGAAAGCAAAAATAACAAGAAAGAGCTTTACATTCCCGGTGATTTTCCTTGTGCTGTTTTATTCAATAGCGGTATGGCGCTTTATTAAAACGGGAAATGTATTTTATATATACAATTTCGGTTACATAGGTACCGTTCTGGCGGCCGGTTTTTTTCTTACAGACGTATTGCCGAAAGAAAGATTCGGTACGGCGCGCAGAATAACCCAGTTGCTTATCGGTTCCTATTTGCTGCTGTATGTCGGATTGTATCGTCACGAAAATCTGCAGATAGAGGGTTTCTGGTTTTATTTATTTTCGGGCATATTTGCCGGTTCAACGCTGCATTACTTTATTGCGAAAATAGCGGGCCCGTTTATTTTTAACAGAGGCTGGTGCGGATGGGCCTGCTGGACGGGAATGATTCTTGATTTTTTTCCCTGGAAAACGACAAAGAATAATTATAAACGGGCATCATTCATACGGTATGTGTATTTTATTATCATCTTTATTTTTTCGGTAATAGTATATTTTATCCTGAAAGAAAAAAAGGAAGCTGATGAAGGTATGGTGGAATTTTATTTCTTTATATTCGGCAATTTGCTTTATTATGCAGCGGGAATTGTTTTAGCGCTGATTTTAAAAGACAATCGTGCTTTCTGCAAATATATCTGTCCGATATCAGTATTTATGAAAATCGGAGCAAAATATTCATTATTAAAACTGGAAATCAATCCGGAGAAATGCATTACCTGCCGTAAGTGCGAGATTAACTGTCCTATGAATATTAAATTATTGGAATATAAAAACAGGGGAGAGCGAATACAATCAACCGAATGTATTTTTTGCAATACGTGTACCACCGGATGTCCGACGAAGGCGATAACCGGGTCTTTTAAGGTTGATAGAATACTTCCGAAAAAATGAATTCTCGCAGCGGAGATTTTTGCAGGGGAAATACGGAAGAATGGACTCTACCATGCCGGCCTATAAGTTGTTGCATACCCTGTAATGACACTGATCCTTCTATATTTTGGTCAGTGCATCACTGATAAGCAGTCAGCGCGTCACTGATAAATAATCAGCGCACCACTGATAAACGGCCGGTGCATCAGTTATGCGCTGTTCATTTTTCAGTGATGCGCTATATAAACATCATTTATGAGGGATCTGAACTTAACCCATCGGCAAATTGAATTGTTCCATACTTTAACTCATTTATTGTAAAGGTTTAACCCGTTTACTTACAGTGTAAATACGTTGATACTGCATGATTTTGTACTTTTGCGGCGATACTATATCAGAGGTACTCATGAAAAGACAGGTGCATACTTCTTCCATATTTTGGAAAATTAAACGAAAGGCGCCAAATTCCGCAGTTATGAAGATTCTTTTATGTGGCTCAGTGAGGCTATGATTACGAATAACTGTTTCAACAGTACCGGCCCGAACATCGGTATGGAATTGTCGGCGCAATATAATATGGGGAAATGCTATATACTCGATATCTGCCTTCTGGTAACTCATACGCTACGAACGGGAAAAAACTGTATTTTTATTCCAACAGCGGAAACGTGAATCCTTCGGACCGACTCGAGATAGATTTTCTTATACGGAACGGGAACAGAATATCACCCGTTGAAGTAAAATCGTTCGATTATATTTCCCATACATCAGTTGTAATACCCTGCTGTCAGCAGTGGTGAATGGAAGTTTCCTTTGTTTTTCCGGAAAATAAAGGAAACTTCCGTTTTTTTCTGCATCATTTAATAATTAATATTATATTAATATCCGTTAGCGGTGCTGATGTAATGTCTATACGATAAAGATATTCTGATGTAAATCCGACAACAGCTTTTTTTCGTAAAAAGCTGTTGTTACTTCATCTGTGCAGTCTCGATATCGCCTTTGGTACTGCTTTCTTTTATTGCATATCCCAAGACTGGGTTCGCAGTACCGTTGCCGTAACATTTTCCCCAGTTAGTACTGGTTGAAGAAGCACCTGTCGTCGAATTTTTTATCACACCATCGGCGGATTTCCACAGCCCGACATTGATCGTTTCTTGGGTAGCTTTGCTCGTTGTCGGAATCAGCGTAGCTTCCCAGTTTCCTGTATATGCGTCTCCTGATACACCGTTTTCTACTGTAGAGGAGACACGGTATGCGAGCTTTGGTTTTGCTGAAGAGAGCGCGTAGTAACCGATATACGGAACGTATGCACTGCCTGATTTTCCTACGTCGATAGTAATATTCTGTCCGACAATAGCATAGGAATCTACCGTGCACGTCTCTTTGTTGCCGGGCTGATTATACTGCGGCAGGTACGCGTACATCAGATCTCCGTTAGTACCGTCGTATGCGGCAATATGGATTCCGCCGCCTGCGTCAACAGCGAGCCTGCAGTATTCACCTGCGCCTTCAAAAATGGTATAAGGTCCTTGCCAGTTGGCCACATTTGCACCGGTAGTTCCCGCGGTCGGATTTGTGTTGTATGTATACAACAGTGCATTGTTGTACGAGTCATACCATATGAGTACAACGACATCATCAACTGAACTCTCTTCCGCGGAAATAACGCCCATTGAAAGATATTCACCGGCATTTCTGCCCGTAGTACTTCCCGCAATGACATTGACATAATTGGTGCTGTATTTTCCCCGGTTCAGATTGGCAGTATTATCTACTGTACCGTTTCGGTATGCGTCATTAAAATTGCCAAAATTATCTTTAGAGGTTTTACTATCGGTAAGGTTTCCGTATTTAAAACGTATTTCCTCATTTAGATCATCAAAATAAGCAAGATAGATATTGGTGGAAGTACCGTGGCGCGCAGTCGCATACTCGGGGCTTTTTATCCTGTTTTTATCAAAGTTCAGTGTGCTCGTATTGTTCCCTGATGAGTCGCCATATTGCGCAATGACTTCCAGTCTGTTCGCATTTGCTCCGTCGTAAGAACCGCCCGTAGCTTCTCCGCTTACGCCCCAGCGGTCGGTCATAAAACTGAACCGGTCGGCCTGCGTTGAATTGATGTCTCCACCGGCAGCGCACCCGTACGTATGCCCGTCGCTGTCGTATGTAAGACCGACCGAAGTCATAAAGTCATAACTTCCCTGCCAATATACGTACGAATACTCGCCTGCGGCCATTGTGCCGCGGGCATTTGCCGATACGGTTCCCGGCATACTGAAATACAGCGGTCCGTTTGTGAAAGCGAATCCTATCATACCTGATTTCGGGCTTATTTTCATTACCGGTTCGGAAATCAATCCGCTGATCGGAACTGCAGCCTTGCTGTTGAACTGCCACACATCAAGCACAACATCATCACTGAGCAGATTGTTGTTATCTCCGTTCGGCTGGCGGTTATAGCAATATGCGTATGTACTGTCGGTGTAGGTACCGCTGTAATCGCCTGCAGCATTGTTATTATTTACGTTGTTCAACGTACTTACGCCGTTTATTTGCAGCGACAATTTGCCTGAATCGAGTGAAGATGCTGTAACTGAATAACAGGTACTTCCGGAATATGTCGTTGTGTCGAGTGAAGCGTTTGTCCCGCTGTCTGCATTTTCTATATAAACGGGAGCAGCATCTGTTATATTATAACCGAACACATACGCCTTCAGCGTTGAGTTTACAGGGTAGTGACCGAGTGCTGTACGGCTGTACACTGAAGGATTGTTGCTCTTGAGCGACGAAAGTGACGTTTTTATTCCCGTAATATACGGCACGACGTCCACCGTATACTGGCTCGTGTAACTTCCGCTGCCGTCGCTGCCGCCGGTCTGTCCGGTTTCTGCACTGAACGTATTTGCGATGTAACTTACTGTTCCTCCGCTCAGCGTCGGTTTACCGCGGTCCTGTGCCGTGACGGAAATGAGCTTGTCGGTATCGGCTGTGCCGGTTATTTTAGACGTGTCGAAATAGAGTATCCAGTGTACGGTATGTCCGGTTGCCTGCGATGTGTACGGGACCTTTTCGGTTCCGGTATAACCGCTCGGAAGCGAACCGTATCCTGCCTTCACGTATTCTGCGTATGTTGCCTGCGCTGTTTCGCACGCCCATCCCTCCGCCGGAATTGCGCCGCCGGAAAGGCTGCTTCCGGATGTCCAGCTGCCTGTGCCTGTGTTGTATGCCGCAATCGTAAACGAACTGCCGCTGTTGAAACCTGCAACGGTTGCGGTTAGCGAGGAGAGCAGCGTATTGTCGTGCGCGATGCCCTCTATTTTAATCTGTCCCGAAACTTTCGGCTGTAAGTCGTATTCTCCGGAATTGGTGCTCTTAAATGTGTCTGTCGGTAAGTCGGCGGGCAGTTCTATATGTCCGTTGTCTCTGCTGTTCGCAAACAGGCTGTTATCGCTGCTGCTGTTCCAGTAGAACGGCTTGATATAATCGGTTGCCGGTGTCGTGTCGCGCAGAGTCACGTTCATAACGACGTTCATCGTCGCATACTGGCTGTCCGTGCCGATTGTCGTTCCGGGTGTCGAATCCCAGATTGTGAAGCTGAATTTCTGATTGCTGCCGTCCGCTATTTCGGAACCTGTCGTGCCGGCGCTCAGAAAATCCTGTACGGTGAACGTGATGTCGTTTGTTAAGGTGACGACGCTGTCCGAAGATTCTCCTCCGGTACCGAGCTCCGTTACCGACGTTTTGGTGTAATACGGCGTGTTCCATGTTGTTGCGCCGCTGTTTTCAGCGACTGTATACGTATATCCGAGCGTACCGTTTCCGCCGACGATTTCCGGTTTAATAACAGTGAGGCCTTTTGCAGTTACTGCCGAAGTAAGTCCGCTTTCCTGATTCGGGAACGTTACGTCGGTTACTTTGTTTCCTGCGGAGTTGAGCCCCTTTGCATAGACGTTGCTCATCGTGGTTATGTATTCGGACGAGTCGACTGTGCTGTCGCCGTTGTCGTCGGTGCCTATTTTCATACCGGCGATGCGCGGCTGGTTGTTTTTTACGAAAGCATCTACTGTTCCGACGGCGTAGTTGCCTGCCTTATCGAACACGACGTAATGAAGGACGATTTTTCCGTCGGGAATATTTTTTGAGTTGATGTTCGCTTCCCATGTGTACGACGTTCCCTGCTTGATGACGCTTTCCATCATCAGATCTCCGTCGTCGTATGCACCGTTCGTGTAGTAGCCGGCGTCGTTTTTCGCCGTGCCTGTTCCCTCCGCCGTCGTATTGTCGACGACGCCCGCGACTGCGAACAGCGCGTTTGCTGTACTGCCCGGTTCGCCGGAGAGCGTAACGTCTGTGCCGACCACGCTCGAGATACGGTATATTACGCCGTTTACTTTCGCGAGTCCGCCGGCATGGATATTGTCATCGGATGCCGACAGTGAAATCGTTGCTCCCGATACGGACGACACTGAGGCGGACTTCCACCAGAGTCCGTCGGAAGAAACGAGCGACGAATAGGACGAAATCGTATTGCCGCCTGAGCCGTTTGCAATCAGAACGTCGTAGAGATTGTGAGTCGACAGGGAATCGATATCCCGCGTGAAGTAGAACGCGATCCGTTCCACACCGGTCTGATTTGTGCCGCTTACCGAATTTTCCGCAGCGACGGAACCGAACGTGTAGAATCCGTTGCTGTTTACGATGGTGGAGCTGATGTTGAAATCGTCACCGGAAGTCGTAATTTCCGGTGCTTTATTGTCGTAAATTACGGAGAACGTTTTTGTTACGTTCAGATTGTTCGCCGTATTTTCCGTTGCAGTAATTGTGATGCTCGTCGTTCCGACGGCGTCTGCTGTTGCGCTGCCGACCGGTATGTTCATTATATAATCGTATGCCTCTGTCGTCGAACTCTTCGTCCCTTTTATAAACTCAGCGGTTTGCTGTCCGGCAGCAGTTATTACGTCGACGCTGTTCTTTGTTATTTTCTTGATGCCGCTGTCGTCGGTAATGCTGCCGGTGAGGAACCAGATACCCCTGATGCTCATGCTGTCCGTGTACGACTGCGATGCTGCGACGGTTCCTGAACTTACGGAACCGTCCGTACAGGCGACGCCCGATCCGCTTGACGTTTCATACTGAACAAGTTTCAGGCTGTCCTGTACAATAACGGGCGTGTCCTTGTCGATGTATACTGTGCGGGTAATTACAGAACTTACGTTTTTATCTGCGTCGGTCGCATAAATCCGGAGGATAAGCCGTTTTGTCGTTTCGCTGCCGGTCGGATTGAATTCGCCGTTGCTGTTGATTGTGAGGTTCCAGCTTGAGCCGGAAACAGTCACCATAATGCCGTTTTTCGAGGCATCACTGTTCGGTGTGGAAGAATTCTGTGTCATGTCGCCGAGCGTGTATCCGTCCGTCGCGAGAGTGCTTTGATCCGTGCTGTCGAAATCACCGTCGCCGTCCGTATCTATCTGCACCCACACGTATTTTGCGGCGACGTTGTCCGTTGCGGTACCTATCATGCGGACAGCTCCGCCGAGCGTTTCACCGTCGCTCTCCGGATAGCTGAGCGTTACGACGGGGCGGTCTCCCTGCGGGTCGATGAGTACCGGCTGGCTCTTCGTTGCAAAGTTGCCGCTTTCGTCCACGGCCTTTATCCACACGTAGAGCGTGGTGAGGTCCTTGTATACGTTGTTCGTAATGTCGTCTTCAGAGGCAATACCTAGCGTACTTATGTAATAGCGGAACAAATCCGTGTGCGTCTGCGTTGCCGAAGTATTGCCGTCGAAATACACGTTCCATGAAAGCGTCGCGTCCGTTATCTGTCCCCATGCGGTCGACTGATTAGCGACTGCTGTCGTCCCCGGCGCAGTGGTGTCCGTCCGCGAGACCGCATAGTATACCGTCGACGTTTCGCTGACGCTGCCGTGAATCGTCTCCGCGCTGCTGATTTGAGCCGAAGGCGTAACGATAGTAACGGACGGCACCGCGTTGTCTACTGAAATGTTGAATTCAGGCTCGGAAGTCAATCCGGCGCCGTCCGTTATGACGAGTTTTACCTTCAGACTCCCGTTGCCCGAAGAAGCGTCGATTGCGCCCGTTTCCCATGTGTTTCCCGATGCCGCGGAGCTTTGTGTGTCAGTCGCGCCGTTGAACGTTGTCGCAATCGAAGCGATTCCGTTGTTGTCCGTCGCTGTGAGCTGAAGTCTGAATTTATTGTGTATGCCGCCGAATTTTTCATTTGCGTAGTCGGCAAGCCAGTCGGAACTCCATGTGCCGGTCTCCGTGTCGTACACTTTATATTTTATGCTGCCGTAGGCAGGAGGTGTCTTATCTACGTTCAGATGAAGAATCGTATAACCGGCGAATGTATTTGTACCGTCCGACAGTTTCGGAGACGTTGTACCGGATGCGGCTGATATAAATGAGGTGGCCGCTTTGTCGATAACCTTGAAGTAGAGAGTTTTCTCGCCGTCGTCAAGAGTCAGATTCCACGAACCGTTCGTTACGGCGACGGCCGTCCATGTTGCTCCTCCGTCGGTGTTGTAGTAAAGACTTGCACTGCCGTTTTCTATGCCATCGTCGTCGGTAACGGTGCCGTACACAACGTTTGCATTTTTAAGCCAGATTACCTGCGATGCGGACATGCCGCCGAGCGAGAGGTTCGTAAGATTTATTACCGGGCGGTCAGTGTCCTGATCGACCGTGATAGTGCGGGAGGAGGAACCGGCATTGCCGGCGGAATCCTCCGCCGTCACTTTGAAGCAAAGCTGGGTGCCCGACGCGGAACTGTCCGCATCGTACTTCATGATATTTGTCGTGTCCGCCGTATCGATGCTGAATGTCCAGCTGCCGTTCATGATTGATACCGCGCTTCCGCTCTGAGTGAATGTATCCTTTGCCGTCTCGATAAAGAGCACTGCTGTTCCTGCGAGAGACAGATTGTCCGATGCGGTTCCGGTTATGTTTATGACTTTGTTGACAATAGCGGCTGCCGCAGGAGAGCTGATTGTGATGACCGGATCGACAGTATCGAGCTGGATTGCAAACATCGGGAAGCTCGCCGTGTTGCCCGCTTTGTCGGTAAGTGTTACGGTGACCGTTCCGCTTACCGTTAAATCTGCCGCCGGTATTGTGACAGAGTATTCTCCTGAAACTTCAGTTGCCGTTACGGAAACCGCCTTGCTGCCGATTTTTGATACAGCCGCCGATGCGATTCCGCTCGGATTTGTCCCGCTGCTGTCCGTTGCTGCGAACGTAAATGTTATGTTCGATTTGCCGTTGGTGAGTTTCGTCGAAACGCCTGAGCTGCCGTCCACTTGTGCAAGAGTGCATGTGTCAGGAGCCGTTGTGTCGATTTTTGCCGTAAATTCCGCCGGTACCGTTACATTACCTGCCGCATCGACGGCGCGGACGAGAATCGTATTTATTCCTTCCGCGGCGGCGATTGTGAAATTTCCGTTTCCTGTGTCGACATAACCTGTATTATTTAAATTATACTGTAATTTTGATACGCCGCTCAGCGTATCGGCTGCAAGCGCTTTTACGGAAAGGCTCGTTGTTTTGTAATAGTCGTTCGTCTTTGCCGTGGAAATATACGGCGCTTTGTTGTCCGTATCGTCGGAATTGGAGGTGTTCCATGCCGGCAGGGTGGTGTCGGCTGTTACTGTCCGGGTAAGGGAAGTCGTCTTTCCTGCGATATCCGTTACCGTGATTGTGTATACATGCGTTCCGTCGGCTACGGAGCCGCTCGTACCCGTCGGAGTGAGTGACTGAGTCCATGTGTATGTTCCGGCTCCGTCATCGGTTGCGGCCGGATAATATGTTCCGACTAGTGTTCCGTTTACCGTATCGGTAACGGTGAGCGGATTCGACGCGGCTAAGGCGTTCGTATCGCCTGCTGTGCCCGAAAGCGTGAATACCGCATTTGTCGTCTTACCGCTTACGTCAATGCCTGTTTCGGTAAGAACGGGGTTTGCCTTGTCGTAGCAGAAGGAAATTATTTTTTCCGTTGTGTGCGAAAGTTTATCGGTCGCCTTTACATACAGGTCGAGAGTTCCTTCGCTGCTTCCGAGCGGCATGCCGGAAACGCTCCAGCTTTCTCCCGTGAGCGCGGCATTGTCCGTAATCGGTGTTCCGTCCGAAGTAACGACTGTTGTCGTACCCGCTTTCCGCAGTTCGTAATAGACGGAAGCTGTTCCTGCTCCGTTGTCGGAAGCGGTTCCTTTTATTGTTTTTGCGGAAGAACTGACCGCTTCACCGGCCGCAGGAGAGGTGACGTCGAGTGAGGGAGCCGTTGTGTCCACTGTCACCGATACCGACTTGCTGAACAGGTTTCCGGCTTTGTCCTTAATTGTAAGGGCGTAGCTATACGTGCCGTCATTCGCATGGGAGGATGTGTCCGCGCTCTGGCTGTATGACCAGTTTCCTGATTCAAAGGTAACAGCAGCTGCCGTCCCTCCGTTTTTGGAGACTGAAAGAGAAGCCGTGTCGAAGTTTACTTCGGTTATAGTACCGCCGAGCGTGAATCCTGTGCCGGCAAGGTATGATGAACCGAATGACGGACTTGTAACAGCACCGCCCGCCGTACCGCTTGCCGTGTCGTACAGACTGCCGCTGCTTACGGTGAGCGACGTTGTCGGTGCTGTCGTATCGATTGTCATTATAGAAGAAGCCGTCTGCGTGTTGCCTGCATTGTCCGTTGCTCTTGCAGAAACCTGATATGTGCCGTCGTTAAAATCACTGCCCGTAAGCCACGAGCCTGAAACGGTAATTTCGGAATAAGAAAGGCCTCCGTCATAGCTTATTTCGAGAGTCTTCAGGCCTGCCGTCGCGTCGGACGCTGTACCTTTGATCGTCTGACTCTCCGACGCAAAGAATGTTCCGTTCGCGGGAGAAGTAATCGTTACGGCAGGCGGGGTCGTATCTACGACGACGGTTCTGGTAAGCGACGTGCTCATCTTTGCTTTGTTTGTCGCAGTGACGACGTACGCGTATGACCCTTCTGCAGGACTTGTGTTCGTTACATGCCATCCGCTGTCACCGGCTGACCAGTCGTTATCCGAATCAGCCTTTACCGCAGTTGAGACGCCGTTTACTTTGCATGTGAGAGACAGCATGTTTGCCGTGTCGATTGTTCCGCCTGCGGAGAATGTGCCGTTTTTATATGCAGTTCCGGCGGCAATCGTTGTTTCGGTAAGCGACGGCGCACTGCTTATGGCATATATGTTTCTGCTCACTGAAGTTTCATTGCCCGCGCCGTCGGCCGTCTTTATCCACAGCGTGTATGCACCGTCGGATTTCTCCGACAAATCCGCATTGATTGTCCATGAAGCCGATGCCGTCAATGGTGTCCATTCACCGCTGCCGTCCTCCGGCTTCGAAGCGCCTGAACCGGAAACGATCGTCCATTGTATCCCGGCAAGTCCCGACTGGTACTGGGCGGAACCGTCCGTGTCGCCTGCTGAGCCCGTTACGACAAGCTTGTTGTTTTTATTAAAGTAAGTAGTCGGTATGCCGCTTTCGGAAATCGTGTTTCCGTTTCCGTTGTCGTCGATTGCTGAAATCGCGATTACGGGAGCGTCGAGATCGAACGTATAGGTAAATGTTTTCGAATTTGTACGCCCGAATTTATCTTTTGCCGTGACTGTCTTTGTTGCGCTTGTACTCGCCGCCGGTTTTCCGACGGACTGCGACCATGAATGATAGCCGGCATAATCCCCGCTTGTATCGGTAGATGAGACGTACGACGAAACGGCGCTGCCGTCGTACGTGACGGGATTTGCATCAGCCATAGCGTATGAATCTTTCGCTTTCCCTTCGATGGTAAATGCGTCTTTATAATATTTGCCTGATTCAGTCGCGACGACGAGTTCGGGCGGATTGTTGTCTATACCGATGTAAAATGTTCCCGCCGTTGTCGTCGTTTCAAATTCGGTGTCCTTTACCGTTATCAGAACGGAATGTGCTCCTTCCGATAAGTCGGTAAGACTCTTTGTGAGCGAATACGATTTTGTTCCTACAGAGAAATCGGGAGTTGTCGTTGTGCTGTCTATCAGTATCGTGATTGATTTGATGCCGTCGTCGTCGGTGAGTGTTCCTGTAAGGTTTTCGGTCGACTTGAAAAGCCCGGACGATGCCGTAATTCCGCTCTCCGTAGTGATGCCTGCGTTTGCCGGAGCGTCGAGCGTAATAACAGGCTTGTCCGTACTCTGGTCTATCGGCAGCGTGTATGTCGCCGTCGCAGACGTGTTGCCTGCGGCGTCTACTGCGTTCATTTTAAGCGTATAGGTGCCGCTGCCGGCAGTTATATTCCTCGTATCGACGGTAAAGCTGAAACTTTTGTATACTTTTTCCGTCTCGGAAGATGCTCCCAGCGTGCCCGACGTACCGCCCGTTGTAAGCCGGGTGCTTCCGTCGTACACAGCCCATGTGCATGAGGCAAGCTCTGTCTCGTCGTTTGCATTTCCGGTTACGGTAATGAGGCCGTTCATTTTACCCGCAGTAGTCGTCGGAGACACGCCGTTAATCGTGATATTCGGAGGCGTTTTGTCCACGTGCAGCGTTACTGAATAATTTTCGGCGGACGTATTTCCCACATTGTCGGTTGCCCGGACTGTGTAGGTGTGCGTTCCCGTCGTAATTCCCGTGTTTGCAAGTGTACAGGTATATGTCCCGGAGCTGCCGGTCATCGTGCCGATTGCGCTGCCGTTTTCGTACAGCTGTACGGAGGCTATACCGCTGCCGTTTGTGTTGTCGGCAATACCGGCAGCAGTTATTGTAACGTTGCTTGTGCTGTTAGCAGAGGTTATTGCCGCAGGATCCGCAGTGACAGAACCGGCTGTCGGTGCTGTTGCGTCGGGTGTGACGGAGACACAGCTGCTCGGATTCGCGGAGATACGGGACGTGTTGCCCGCATTATCTGTCGTTGCAAGATACACGGTATATGCCGTACCTTCGGCGAACATGCTGTCGCTGAAGTCGAGATTTGCGGTCCATGTATTGGAGGAGGTTGACTTGACGATCGTTGCCTTTGACCAGCCGTCTGCGGAAACATCATAACTCAGGGAGTCAGCCGTTTTACCCGGTTCGGATGCGGCAAGTTTATAGTATACGAAATCACTGATGCCGCTGCTGCCCCCGTCGGTAACTGTTCCGCCTATAGTATACAGCGTACTCTTTTTTGCAAACTCCTGATAGAATGCGGCATTATCGCTTATTGCAGTTCCCAAAGCGGCGGAACCGAGTTTTGTTATTGTGAACGCAGGCGGTATATTGTCTACCTTGTAATTAAAGGTATACGTGCTCGTCTGCCCGTATATATCCTGCGCCGAGAAGACTATCCGGTACTGGCTGCTCTCTGTTGAAGCGACAGTCGTTGTCCAGCTCTTATTGCTGTTCACGGGAGTTCCGGCGGAAATTTTTGTTGTTGTCCCGTATGTCCCCGTACCCGAATCGTATACGTAATACGCCGGAGTGAGCATTACAGCGGAGCTGTCGTTGACAGTTCCGGATACAGTGAATGAAGTGGCACAGTAACTCCCGTCGGCAGGAGTAGTGACGGTGATCACCGGAGCGCCTTCATCGACGGCAGTTACAAGCGACTGTGTTGTTACATGACATCCCGTTGTGCCGGTAGTATCGGTAACGGTCAGAAGTATATCGTATAATCCCTCCGTACCGGGCAGTGTATAATTGACGACGCCCGTCGTCGACGTACCGCCTGAAATAAGCGTGGTGCTGCTGCCGTAATTGGCGGTACCGTGCGTGCGGTATTGACCGGTAACGGTTCTGATACCGTCGTCGTCGGTAATCGTGCAGGAGATTTTGTTATTGCTTGTTGTACCGAAGATATTTGTTAATGATGCATTGCTCAGCGTCGCGTTTTTTATATCGGCCGCGGACGTAATGTCCGTATCCGCGTTATTTACCGTCAGTTTTGGTGCATCCGTCGACTGCTTTACGGCGAGCGGCGTACCGCTGTTGTACGACGTTGTGTCGGCCGACCCCGTGTTGTCGGAATTGTCGGTTGCGGAGACAACAATTTGAATATCCGCATCGTCGGTAAACGCAGTCGTGTCGATTTCCCTGCTGAACGAATAGACGACGCCGAGGGAACCTGTCGCCGCCGGCGTCGACGAGCCTGCGGTATATACCGCGTAGGTGACATCTTTCAGATCCGCTTCGTTCACTGTTCCCGCTATCGTTATAGTGCCGTTGACGTACTGTGTTCCCGAGTCGTTGACGATCGGCGTTACCGACGTGATTTTGACGACCGGCGCCAGCGTGTCGATGTGGACGCTTCGTCCGGCCGTCGTCGAATTGCCGTTTTCGTCGGATGCTTTGAAGGACGCTGTATACAGGTAACGGAGCTTCGAGTCTTTCAGGGCTTTGCACGCTTCGTACCCCGTGCCGCTGCAGTTTTTCGGGCTGAACGTCCACGTGTTGCCTGAGCCTTGTACGGCTTCTCCCGTTATTGTTCCGACCGTGTGTGAATTTGTTTCATCGGTGACGGTAACGGTGCACGATACCGACTTGACTGTAGACGTCGTCGATTTAGCGGTGAGCGAATACGTGAGATCATCCGAACTGCCTTTCGTCGACAATTCCGCCGGAGTGTCGACAGACAGTGTCGGCGGAGTGCCTGTAACCGCCCCGATAAAACCGTAGACGCTGTCCGTCGTCAGAGCCGAACCGTCCGCATCGGTGCCGGTAACTGCCACAATATAGTACGTGTCGGTAAGAATCGTCTTGTCGCTGGGCAGCTGTACTGAAAGCGTGCACGTGGCGGCCGAACTTGAGGTGTCGCCGCTGTTGTCCTTGAGCAGCTTGCCGCCCGTATCAGTTCCCGGATTGTTAAGGAATTCCGAATATGCTGAACTGTCCGAGATGTCGTCGTACTCATGAAGCCATACTTTGATCGTCGACGGAACAATGAGCGTTCCGTCGAGTCCGGCAGTAGCGACGACGGTGATTGTCTGACCGCGCGTTCCGTTTTCCACATTCGAAATATCGTCGGGCAGCGCATAGCCGTTTACGACATACCGCGGGCTTGCGTCGGGGTTAAGCGAAAACGCAAGAGGAGTCTCGTCGGCCGTCGTGTTTTTGACCAGACTGTTCAATTGTGTAAGGACTTCTGATGTGTCTACGGTTTTTGTGCGGGTAATCGTTCCCGTTAAATTACCGTTCAGAATATTTTTCAGATCGCTCGCTTCAAGTCCGTATCCGTCGTTTTTTGTGCTGAGAAGCGTCGTATAGACGTCGTCGTACAGCCAGCACGACGACGTTGTGTTTCCCGCCGTTGCGTTTGATGTCTCCGCCGGATTTATATATGATTTTGCCGAATCGGTAAGAGTGACAGTGCAATAATAGTACTGTGTGCCTGCCTTCGTGTTGTCGCCGTAAATGTCCGTATACCGCGTGTTCAGCTCGTCCGTACCGCCCGCCACATATTTTGCGATTGAAACCGACGTACCGCCCGCGGTTTCAACGTCCGATTCAGTATACGGTTCACTGGTTAGGAGGGTTTTGCTTTCGCTGTATACGGCGGAGGCCATCGTTTTGACGGTGTGGTCGTCGGCTATTGTGCCGTCAATCGAGAATACGGAACCGTATTTCGATGCCTTGCTTTGAAGGATTGCAGCGGGCGTTTTTACGATGAACACCGGCGCGGTATTGTCTATTTCGAACGCACGGGAACTGGTACCTGACGTATGTCCCGCGTCGTCTTTTGCAGCAACGGTAATTTCATATTTTCCGTCGGGGAAACGGAATCCTGTTGCGGTGTCGTCCGCCTGCTGGTTAAGACTGATTGTCCATGACTTACCGCCGGCAGCGGCGCTTGTTGAATACGACCATGCTTTCGATTTATCGTCGGTGTTGGCGACTGTAACGGAAATGGATGATATTCCTTTGTCGTCGTCGCACGAACCTGCAAGCGTGAATGTTCCCCGTATGACGGCAGATGCCGGCGGATAGGTGATTTCAAGTGTCGGAGCTTCCGTGTCGACTGCGGCACCGAGTCCTATCTGACAGGAAACGAGCGGAATAAATACTGCTGCGGTGAGGATCGGCAGGAAACAGGTAAAAAAATTATTTTTTGTCATAGGTTATACAGCTCCTGTTACTAGTCATACGTTTGTAAAAGAACACCTTATAATAGAATATCAGTATAAGATTAGATTATGCACACTTTTTGCTATATTATATAATAAATCTGCAAAAAGTCTATTCTTTCTAAAGAAAAAATTATATGAGAGGAATATTCAGTTATGAGGCAGTTATAGAGGGGCCGGTTCTGCCGGTGAGGTGTGTTCAGTCTGTGTTTTAACGAAAAAAAGGAACTGTCCCGTAAATGAAACTTTAGGGACAGTTCCTTAAGTTATTCTTTTTCTGCAAGCCAGTTGCCGAATTCCAGATACGTTCCAAGGTATCCGAGCACCGGCGTACCGTCTGCGAGGAAATCAAGTGAAATCTGTTTGAATTTATTGCTGTCTCCCTGCGGCGGTGTGGCGGCAGGAACGGTCATGTATTCCCATGTACCGGTTGTATAATCGTCATCGTCGACACCGGCCGTTATGGAACCGATGCTTTCGGTCGAATATGCGAGCTTGAGTGAATCGCGGCTGCCGCTTTCCGTGCTGTTGTAGTAGGAAATATAGACTACGTCGTTATTTACTTTTACCTGCGTCCAGTATCCGACTGACGATGCCTGGTCGACCGTCATATACGTCAGTGAACCGCTGTAAGAGGGCAGGTACATGTATACGAGATTTCCGTCGTTTGCGTCATATGCGGCTATATGGATACGGTTGCTCGAATCGATTGCCATTGATACGTACGTACCGACATAGCTGGGGAACGTAACGGATGATGTTGTCCATGTGACAGAACTTGTCGGAGACGAACAGTCGACTGCCGATGCCGAATATTTCATGACAAGCTTTCCTTCGCTTGTGTCGTAGTAGACAATAACGACATGATTGTCGCTTGTGACACCGAGATCGAAATATTTGGAACCGCTGCTGGTGACTGAAAGGCGTCCGCTGCTCCACGATGACGAGTTGCTTGTGTTTTCCGTAAAATTCGTATATGCACCGCTGTAGAGTGCTGTCGTTGTACCGTACGTACTGCTGCTTGTAGAACTTATGCGGAGATCGCGCAGCAGAATTTCTCCCGTTTCGTCGTCGTAATACGCCATGTAGACGTTGGCGTATCCTGTGGACGAGGAGCCGGTTGTTACGATTTTCGGATACAGATATCTGTCCGTCTGGAGACTTCCGTAGCTTACCGACTCAAGATTTATGGCGTTATTTCCGGTGTTATATGCATAATTCCCGTTATAACCGCTGTACGTTGTACCGGGACCCCAGCCGGCATATTTGTATGTCGTTCCGGATGATGTAAACGTATGATTCTTTGCGTATTCGTCGTAATACAACGCCATTGAAGCGCCTGAATAATTAAACACGGTAGACATGATGTACTTGTTGTTGTAATCTTTCGCCATAGCGAACTGGTCCCATGCAAGTCCTCCGACTATGTACGATGTCGATGTCGCGCTTCCGCCCGACGAAAGCGAGAATTTTGAACGCTGCGGCATGTAACATGTGTCCATGTAGCTTCCGATGCTCGACGCGCCTGACGGATTGATATATCCGAACACCGGATTATAACTGTCGTCTTCGTCGAGAATCATCGTCGGATAATAACCGTTCTTTACGCTCGTCTGCCTCATGTTGAATACGCGCAGATACCGGTCGTCGGTAAGCTGTATGTTGTTTGTCGCGGACTCATCGGGTTCGCGGTTGTACATCTGCTTATAATCGGTGCTGTCCGTTCCGGTAACCGCATAGTCTCCTGCCGCATCATTATAGTTGCTGTTGTTCAGCGCGCGTATGCCGTTGGTGAATACTTCAAGATATCCCGAATACGAGACGTCGTTCGATACGGTGCACTCGCTGTACGCGGAATCCGCACTTGTGTAGGTAAGCGCTGTTCCCGACGACGTCGTTATGCCTGACGGTGTGTCCTCCGTTGTCGTATTCACAAGCCGCACTGCCGACGGGCTCAGGTTGAAACCGTTTACCGTGATGAAGCTTGAATCGGATCCTTTTATGACGGAATACTTACCGGAAGCAGAGCGGAGGTTGTTGTCCTTGAGTCCGCTCTCTGTCCGTATTGTTGTATGGAGCGCCGTGATATACGGTACGACATCCATCTGATAATACGGAATGTTGTACGTGGTGTCTCCCGTCGACGTGGTTTTTACTGTCGAAGATGCCTTGCTGTTTTTACCGTCGACGGCTATCATGCGCATATTAACATCGGCGGCGGCAACCCCGCTTATATATGCCGTATCAAGAGAAAGCGTCCAGATTATTTTGTGGCCGCTCTGATCAAAATATGCACCGTCGGTTGAATCCGCGGAAACGCTGAACTGCCAGTATTGGGATCCGATTGCAGCGGAAGCGGTATCCCATGTTCCCGTCGAAGTATCATAGTACGCCGCCTCATAGTAAGTTTTACTGGAGCTGCTGTCGGTGTAGACGCCGCTCGTGCCGAAACCTGACGTTGTCAGATAATCAGTCGGCGTAAATCCGTCGATAGATATCCACAACGAACTGAGCCGCTGATCGTCATAAGCCGTTCCCCGGAATATGATTTTTCCCGAGACTTTCGGATCTCCGTCGTATTCGCCGCTTGCTGCATCGCTTTCATATCCGCTGCTGTTTTCCCAGTCGGTTTCAAGTTCTATGTGTCCGTAGCTGCCTGAGTTGCCGTAGAGACTGTTGTCGCTGCTTGAATTCCAGTAGAACGGTTCGACGACGCTGTTCGGTGCAGAGGCATCGTACGTTTCAATATCCATATCGCTTACTTTGAGGAAACAATTCTGGCTTGTGCTTCCCGCGACAGTTTCATCGGTTGAATCCCAGAAGGTAAATGCCATTACGGCCGAGCCGTTCGCGTTGTTCGTCGACGACAAATCATCATCGGCAATGCCGGTCACCGTTGCATTCGGCAGAATATACGCGTGGACGGAGTTGCTTGAACTCGCAAGAGAACTCGAACCGGAGACAGTCGACAGGTACGGAACTGTTGTTGTACTTGTCGTCTCGCTCTGCAATGTTCCGGCACTCGTCGTACCTGTTTGTGCGCCTGTAACGCCGGAGGCGTTCTGCGTGTACACCATATAGACGGTACCGTTGCCGCCGGTAAGCTCGGGGATAACCGCAAGGTTGTCCTTGATTTTGAACGAATCACGGGTGCTTGAAGACACTGTACCGCTCGATCCGACTGTGGAATAACTTTCAGTTGTCAGCGTGTACGAGCTTTGGTAATCTCCCTCGACGCCGTACAGATTGTATGTTTCAAATTCGGATGATGTGTATGTACTGTCGCCGTCAAGATCCGTTCCGAAATATATTTTTGCGAGCCGCGGCGCGTTGTTTTCGATAGTTGTTGTTACGGAAACCGCGCTTACGTTTCCTACATCGTCGAACGCGAAGTATACGATAGTGACGGGACCGTCCGGCATGTAATCGGAGTAAATCGTCGCGTCCCATGACCATGTCGTACCGCTCTTGGAAACCGTTTCAGGCATGTTGTCGCCGTCGTCGTTCGTAATAGTATATTTTCCGCTGCTCCATGAGACTGATTCTCCGCTTGTGTTGTCTGCAACCTGAGCATACGGGAAGAACGCGCTTACACTGTCTGATGCAGCGGCAAGGGCAGGCGTAAAGGTGACTTCGTCGCCGGATATGCTGCTTATTGTGCGGTATACATTATTAATTTTAACGAGTCCTCCCGCGCGGATGTGTCCGTTTGACGAAACGGAACTTGAAGTAAATGTCGTCGTAGTGTCCGCCTCGCCGCTTAACGTAACGCCGTACAGCGTATAGCCTGTAACGGGCGTATCGCTCGTTATTCCGCTTACAAGATTTCCGCCGGAATCAAGAATGCTTGTGCGGGACGACGTCGTGTCGCTCGTCGAGTATTCTATTTCCGGGTCGTAAATACGCGTGTACGGATCGCTGCTTCCGGAAAGCGGCGTCCGCACGAAATAGAATACCGCCCGCGAGAAACCGGAACCGCTGTCAGTTACGTCGTCGGAAAGCGTGTACCGGTAGTTGCTGTTCGTCACAGGCGTACTCGACGTGATTGTCGCGCTGTTTCCCTGAAGCGCGCTTATTGTCGGTGCCGTTTTGTCTATGTAGAGCGTATAATTCACCGTCGATTCGTGCGCTGAGGTGTCGGTGTCGAGCGCATAGACTGTATATTTTATTGACCCCTCGGTACTCGTGTCGACGGGTATATAAATAAAGTATTTCTTCCCGGACGTCACGGTCTGTTCAACTTTATAATAACCGCTTCCCGCCGTGAGTGCGGTGCCGTCTTTCGACACAGTCAGTTTTGAAATGCCGCTTTCATCTTCGACGGATGTTGCTAAATACCAGTCGGAAGCGTCGAGGTACAGACCGGAAGAATATGAATCCTCCTGTTGTATGTACGATGATGTTTCCGCGTTGTCCGTGCTGAAAGAGCTGTACAAACGGAGGACCGGTGAAAGAGACGTACCGATTTTCGGGGCAGTGTCGTCGAACATGACGGCTATCGATTCCGTCCACGCGCCCGCAAGACCGTTATTGTCGACGGAGCACGCCCTGATATACACGAGCCGTCTTGATTTGTCAGTGCTGTCCGATCCGAAATACAAAGAATCAGTCGGATTCAGTTCGTCGTGCGCGTTCAGCGAAATGTACCAGCTCGACGTGTTTGTTACCGGTATGCCCCACCACGTCGACGAGTCTGTAAGCCCGCTTTTAATTCCTGCACCCGACGCCGTATCTACGGTGTAAATGCTCTTGCTTGTTCCTGAGTCCGTATAGGATGCATTTTCCGCATAATAGTAGTCGGTTGTTGTATCCGTACTTGCTGAATCGTAGCTGTCGAACGTACCGTCGCCGTTCCAGTCAATCTGCAGATAGACGCTGCCGACGGACACGTTATCCGACGCCGTGCCGGTTGTGCGGACGGTTCCGCCCACCGTAATATAATCATATGTCGTACCGTCGACAGTTTCCTCACCGTTGTAATCATCCGATGTCGGATAGGTGATTTTTGTTGTAGGTTTGTCTCCGTCGGGGTTATGCTTGATTGTATGCTTCGTGACGGAATAGTTGCCGATGGAATCCTTCGCAAGGAAATAAATGGGGATTGTGTATATTCCGTCGCTTATGTTCGATCCGCAGTACGTCGCCGAATCGTATGCGGTGAGCAGCGGATTTGTCGTGTCGTCGGAACCGTCGAATACGAACGACCATGCGGTAATAGACGTACTTGACGACAGTGTACTCTGCCATGCCGCCCCCGACTCAAGCTCTGCGTCGGTCTCTCCCTGTTCGTCAGTCGTCGGTATGAGCCATGCAATTGATGCGACTCCCGCGCCTCCGGTATCGGCCGTAGTTCCCTTTACTGTTACTGTTCCGGTTACTTCATCAGTCGAAAGAGGCGAGCTCACAGTTGCGGTCGGGCCCACATTGTCTATGTTGAACACCGACGTCGTATTGCTGTACAGCCCGCTCTGATCGTACACAGTCGTAACGATTGTGACGGTCCCGCTCGTGCTGCTGTAATAACTGCTCAAATCGATGATTTCTGTCGTCCATGTCGTACTGCTGCTTGAAGTTGAAGCGGTAAATGTTCCCGACGACGTGTAGCCGCTGTAATCCGAAGACGTCGCAAACGCTGCGAGGACCGTACTGCTTGAATTCGTTATTTTCATCGTCATCCCGGCAATGCCGTTTGCGTCGGAAGCCGCAGCGACGATTTCCGCATACCTGCGGCCGGAACCGCCGAGGTATAATGAAGTGGAAAGCGTTCCCGCAGTCGAAGACGCCAGCGTGCTTGAGCTGCCGTACAGGCTGCTTACGCTCGAAATGGCCGGCGCAGTACTGTCCGACTTATACGTAATGACCGCGCTGTTATCCGCTTTGCTGCCGCTCTTGAACTGCTGATACGGCTCGTATAAAGCCGAACTGTGGGCGGTGTAGAAGCTTGTGTCCTTTTCATCGGTGACGAAGAAATAGACGTTCTTCGTACCGTCGCCTGTGTCGGCAGGTTCGTATATCCAGTCGCCCGTCGACGCAGTATACTGCGTCGTTCCGTACGTCGAATTCGTAATCGTAGTTACGCTGTCCGAAGTGCTGACGGTAAATTGATAATCGGTGCCGCTGATGGTGCATGTGTAGTATGTTCCGTCGTCCGACAGTGTTGCAGCGGTAATTTGCGCTTCTGCGGCGATAAACGTCGGGACGATTTCGCTGCTTGTCGAATCGTCGTCTGTAATCGTTCCGTTGAGCTGCGCGTTTGTACCGTATTTTAGAATACCGCCGCTTGCACTTATGTTCGTAATGTTGATTACAGGGCGGTCGCTGTTCATATCGACCGCATACGTCGTATAACTGCCCGACGAAATCGAACCGTCGGTAACGCTGCAGTTGCCCGCCTCGTCGTATGCAACGGGAAGAAGATATATCGTTGCAGTTCCGCTGTCTGCCGACGACGCGCCGGACTTCGTGTTGAAATCAAAACCGGACATTGTCCAGCTGTAGATGTCGGAAACCGAAGCGTCGTAATCGACTGTTCCCGTGTCGGTGCCCGTCGCAACCGTGATTGTTTTATAAAGCGTCCAGTCCGAGAGAGAGGAGGATGCTGTCGTTGCATAATACAGCGAGATTGATTCGGGCGAATTTGCTTCGGTGACAGTTCCCGTTACCGAAAGCGTACCGTTTATTGTCGACGACGAACTTACAGTCGGCGTTGAAATAGCTGTTGTCGGAGCCGTCGTGTCTACAAGCAGCGACGCGACTTTTACCTTGCTGCTGTTTCCCGCCGCATCCTTTACTGTTGCGTAGACGCTTACCGTGTTCCCGCTTGTCTGCTTGCCGAGCACCGTCGTGTTGAGCGTAAGCGACCACGTCGTGCTTGTTGCATCAGTCGAACCGAGCGAGATTGTGCCGTACGTCGTATCGGCGCTTGTAATAGTATAGGAACTGCTGCCGACGTATGCCGTTACGGAATCCACACCCGACGCGTCGTCCGTGGCCGTTCCCGTTATCGTTACGCTGCTTTTTGCATTCGTAAGAATTGTGTCGTCGTCGTCCGATTCTATGGCCGGTGTTTCCTGATCCACGCGGATTGTGCGTTCGAGTATGCTCGACACGTTTCCTGCCTTGTCGACGGCAATCATGTACAGTGTATTCAGCCCGGAAGAGAACGAGCCTATCGTCGTGTTGTACGATTCAATCGTACCGTGATCAGTCGTAGAGAATGTCCCTGTTTTTACAGTCGCATAGTTTGAGGAAGTCATTGCTTCTGTGGAAGATCCCGACGGAAGAATCTGATAGTAGATTGTGTCGATTCCGCTTGTGTCCTCTTCGTAACATCCGCTTATCCCCAGCGATGTGGCGTTGTACCAGTTCGAGCTGTATGCTGCCTTATTAACATAATCGGGATAGTCAGTATTGTCTGTCTGGAACACAGGAGACGTACTGTCGAGCGTCGTTGAAAGCGTGCTCGTTGTTGTATACCCGGCTTCGTCCGTCGCTTTTATGGTGATGTCGGTCCATGCGCCTTCCTTCGGAATCGTAAAGCTCCATGCCTGTGCGGTCCCGCTTGAAGGTGTCGTATATGTTATTGTACCGGTACCGGAAGTAACGGTAAATGTTTTAAGGTACGTCTCGGTGATTGTGCCGGCAACGGTGAGAGAACTTGTTTTGTAATATGATTCGAGCGTCGAGGCAGAACTGCCGCCGACAGTCGTAACTGTGATAACAGGTGCGGCGCCGTCTACGTAGACTGTAAGCGCGTCCGTGCTCGCAGTGTTTCCCGCCGCATCGGCGGCTGTAAAGATAACGGAGTACTGGCCTTCGTCCAGACTGCTCATATCTATGGAGGCGCTCCATGTTCCGCTTGAAACGGATGCCGTACCGGATGCGGATGTCGTACCGCTTGTGTTTGTGACTGCGTACGTCACTGCGGAAAGGCCGCTGTCGCCCGAGTCGCTGACAGTTCCCGCAAACGTGTGCGACGCCTGCTTCAGATACGGGCTGACGCTTGCCAGAGCGGTTTTGTCTATCGTCGACAGCGCGATTACCGGGACGTCCACATCTACCGAATAGGCGATGGAATACGTCGTGCTCTGACCGTATTCGTCGGTTGCCGTGTACGTCACTTTGTACTGTCCGCTTGTTGTCGGAAGCATCACCGTGTCGGTCCATGCCGCACCCGATGAAAATACCGGGCTCGATGCGGTGAACGCCGGTGAAGACGTCGCTCCCGATGCGGTCGACGAGTCGGCATATTTAACGTGAGCCGCCGACAGCGTGACGGATCCGCTTCCGTCCGTAACGGTTCCGGAAACTGACATTGTTCCCGAATAATAACTTGATATGCTCGACGCAGGCGTAACGTCGGAGAACGCCGGTGCGCCGTTGTCGACTGCGACCGCAAAGCTGTCGGCGGTTACCGTAGCATATCCGGTAGAATCCTGCTTGCTGTCAGTTACAGTTATTTTAATATAATAAAGTCCCTGAGAAAGACTGCTGAACGAAGCTCCCGAAAGTGAATATGAAGTGGTTCCGCCGACGGAAGTATTGTTAAGAATCGTATTGCTGTAGGAGCCGCTCTCGGAAGTGTCGTACGCAATTTTTACGGCGGCGATTCCGTCGTCGTCGGTGATGGTTCCGAGAAGCGTACTGTTGCTCGACGTTCCGAAAATATTCGTTATCGACGCGCTGTTCGTGTACGCGTTTCTGATGCCGGTCGCCGTCGTAATTGCGGTGTTCGCATTGCTCAGTGAAACGACGGGTGCGTCGGTACACTGTTTCACATGGATAAGGTCCGTTGTTGTTGCCGTGTTGCCGACCGAGTCCGTTGCAGTGAGAGCGACGTAGTAATCATACGCGTCGTCCAGTGCCGTTGTGTTGACGGTAAAAGAGGGAGATTCGACTGCACCGAGACTTCCCGAAAGAAGCGCCGTCTTTGCGGTATCTGAAGACTTGTAAACTTTATACGAGACGTCCGACAATTCATTGTTGTCCGACGCGATTCCTTTTACGGTGATTGTGCCGTTTACGTATTCGGTGTCGTCGTCTGTGACAGTCGCCGTCGGACTTACCGAGCTGATTGAGACCGACGGAAGCTGATTGTCGACGTACAGAGGAATCGAAGCGGATGCCGTATTTCCGTCGCTGTCCTGCGCCGTTGCAGTTATTTTATACTTGTATTTTCCCGTCGTCGAAGGAACAAACGAGTCGGACGATGCCGCCGTCACCGTTATAGAGAACGTGTAACTGCTGTCCGAACCCGAGATGTCCGGTGTCGATGTCGTGTAGGAAATGCTGCTTGTAACGTCGGAACCGGAGGACGTATTTGTTACGGCGAGCGCCGAAAGCGTAAGAGGAGAATCAGAGTCGAGACTGAGCCCGTCAGTCGTAATTGTTCCGCTGAGCGTAAATCCGTCCGCATTGGCCGTCGTTCCCGAGTACACCGTATCTTCATCGGGAGAAGTAATTGTAATTTCCGGCGGGTCGTAACTCGATTTCACTCTGAATCCGTAGCCCGTGGAACAGGAAGCCGTGAGTTCGTTGCCGTCCCTGTCTTCTCCCGTTACGACCAGACGGTAATAGGCGTTTGCTTTCAGCGAACACGATGACGAGTCGAGCGTAAAGCTGTAACTTGCCGAAAGAGCTGCCTCATCCGTCCAGTCGCCGGCTGCAAGAATTGTCTGTATGTCGCTTGAGCTTGTATCGGTTAGATAATCCGAATCCGAATAGCTGCTGAGTTTATACAGTTTCATTGCAACCGTCGACGGTTTGACGTACACGCTGTCCCTTCCCGCAGCGAGCGAAAGATACAGCGTTGAACCGGTGGAGTAGTTGCGGAATCCCGTCGTGCTGTCCGCCTTTGTGTTGTTTGCAGTTCCCGTTTCATACCCGCTGATTGCATACGTAGGACTGTTGTCCGGGTTGAGTGAGAATTTCGACGAAGCGCTGCTTGAAATCGCGGTGCTCGACGCGTAGTTGCCTGCGGTCTCGAGTATTTCTACAATAGCAGCTATCTGTGTTGAAGTATAATCGCTCCCCGTACCGTTGATGATTGTTTTAAGTTTCGGGGCTGTGAGCGAATACGAACTGCTGTCGCTCATAAGTTCGCTGTAAAACGTATCGTTGTTGATATAATATACAGTCGTCTCGTTGCCGCTTCCCGTTCCGCTGTCTCCGGCAGTCTGATACGTCTTCGCCTTATCGGCAAGAAGTATGCCGCAGTAATACGTTTTGTCTTCCGTGTCGTCTTTGTCGGCATCATCTCCGTAAACAGACAGATAGCTCTTTCGAAGCGTCGTCATCTCTGCTGCTTCGGTTTCATCTGTTTCTGCGGAAATTTCCGCCTCTGTATAATATTTTGCAATGACGAGCGGATTGTCGCTCGACATCGCGCTGAAATCGGTGACGGGCAGCGTTATAAGGTCGTCGAGGCCGGATGTCGTCGCTTGTTTCAGATAGACCGTAATCGAAGAAACCGTATGATCGTCGGAAATATCTCCTGCAATTTTGATTGTCCGACCGTAGGAGGTGGCCGTTCCGCTGCCGTATGCGAGCGGCTTACTCAGTATAAGGACGGGAGCCGTATTGTCTATGTCGACGCTCAGCGACGACGTGCCCGACGAGTGTTCCGAAGAATCGTACGCCGTAACGTCGAGTTCATATGTACCGTCGGGTAGTATCCATTTTTTGTAACTATCGTATAAACCGTATGTTGTTGAAGTATCTTCACTGTTCAATGTAACAGACCATGATGAACCGTCCGTTATCGTGGCAGAATATGACCCGTAGGACTTATCAGTATCGGTGTTTTTTACCGTGACTTTGATTGAAGATACGCCGCGGTCGTCGTCGCATGTGCCGGCAAGAACGAATGCTCCTTTTATAACAGCAGACGCCGGCGGATAGGTGATTTCCAGTGTCGGTGATTCCGTGTCGACGGCAGCGCCGAGTCCTACCTGGCATGAGACAAGCGGGATAAAAATAATAATTGCAATCAGTGAAATCAGATAGTTTGTAAGATTACTTTTTGACATAAGTAAACCTCCGGAAGAAAATGCTCCAACTATCTATTTTCTCACTTAACTCTAAAATGTGATTGAATTTAAAATAGTTTTATTTAGAAAATAGAGAACTACACTTTAAATGAGATTTATAATATTTTAAGAAAAATCAGAGACAAAAAAACGACTGCCTGAACGCAGCCGTAAGAATGTATTGCGGATATTTTTATAACCTTATTTTTTCCACTTCGTCATGCTGCCGCTGGAGCACGGCCATCACCCGGTCGACAGTTTTCTGTTTCGGATCAGACTCGTCAGCAGGAAGTTCGTCGAGTATTTCCTTCCGGAATTTTTTGCAGTCGATCACGGGACTTGCAGTGAGCAGCAGTTTGTCCTCTTCCACTAAATCCATAAGCATGTCGTCAGGGTTTGCAGGATTAATTCTGAGACAATTTCCGTTAATCGACACGAGAATCATCACGTCGAACAGACGCAGGTAGCTGTCTATTTCGCGCAGTCCTTTTTTCGTCTCCGGTTTCCCCGGACGGTAGCGCGTACCGCTCGGAAAAACAAGAATCATCTGTCCGCGTTTTTTACAGTCGTCCATCGCGTGCATGGCAGCCATGTTGATTTTCCGCGCTTTTTTTTCTTCCTCAGCTTTCTCTTCTGCGGTTTGCGCAGCCGCTTCGGCTTTCGAAAGACTCCGCGTCGGGTAAATGACGACGCGTGTAAATCCTTCGGCAAACGCCCGCACGAACGGGCTTTCCTCGTTGAGTTTCATACCCGCGATCGCAACAACGCGCTTCGCAAAATCCTGCTGCCAGTCTTCTTTACCGTGGTCAAGGAAATAAACAATCGCGGGGAGATCGAGATTTGTGTAGTGCTCCATAAGGATAAGTCCGTGTTTTCCTTCTTTTGCAACCGCATCGTAGAATGCTTTAAAATTTTCTATATGATTCAACCCCGAATCAGGAAGCAGATTTTCCGAAAGAAGCGGGTCCATGAACTGCCGCGCCTTCTGATTCGCTTCCTGGTAAATATTTTCTTCGTTGATTTTTGCCGCAGCGTGTGAAACCGAAGTAAGCTGAGCAAAATATTTTCCGTATTTTTCCTTTAATGGAATACCCATGTATGTCTCCTGAAAATGTGTTACCATTTTAAGTGCGAAAGGGGTATATGTCAACGCGTGTATTTTTTTATGGCACAAATCAGTGTTTCAGTCTATACTGCACGCTATGTTAATGGCTGTTCCCGATTTTATGCTGTTTGCAGTCGTAAGCGTTGTGACAGTGTATCTGCCGCTTTTTCTGCAGGTGTTCGGATATACGACGACGCAGATAGGTCTCCTGCTCGCCGTCTTCAACGCGGCGGGCATTATAATTCCGCTGCTTGTTACGCCCGCACTGTCGCGTACAAAGCGGCTGGCACCCGTTCTGCTTATAATTGCGGCGGGGATGGCTGCTATGCCGGTGCCGTTGTTCCGCTGGAGCGGATTCGCCGTTACGGTTTTTCTGCTCGCTCTGTATGCGGCGTTCTACCGCAGTGCAATTCCCGTGTGCGACACGATGATAAACAGTGCACTCGACGGACACCGGGAACGTTACGGATATGTGCGCGTGTTCGGCAGCATCGGTTTCGTCGTGATGAGCCTGATTCTTCAGCATTTCATCGTGCTTGAGAAGTGCACGTTGTCGGAGATGACGGCGTGGATGAGCATTCCTGCGGTACTCCTCGCCGTAACGGTGCTGCCGTTTGCGGGGGTGAAAGGTTCTGCACGTGAAATTTCCGCCGCACATGAAGAGCCTCAGACCGGTAACTTCAGGGAAACAGTCGCCTCGTTCGGTGCCGGCTATTTCCTGGTACTGTTCGTCATATTCATGCAGTACATGGGCATGGTTCCCGCGAACCAGTTTTTGTCGCTCTATTTGAAGGACTCGCTCAAAAGCAATGCGTCCGGATTCATGTGGGCGCTCAACGCAATCTGCGAAATTCCGTTCATGTTTCTGAGCGGCCGTTTTATCCGCAGGTACGGAGCGCTGCCGCTCATTCTTGTGTGCACCGCGGCAGTATCCGTGCGCATGTCATTCTATGCGTTCATCCCCAATCTTGCCGGCGTAGTGCTCGGACAGATGATGCACAGCCTCACGTTCGGCCTGTTCTATCCCGCCTGCATCATGTACTGCACGCAGGCATCGCACAACAGCAGAAGCGTCGTCGTGAGCATGACGCTGTTTACCGTGGCGGGCAGCCTTGCAAACGTACTGGGCTCGTCGTTCGGCGGATGGCTCATAGATGCGTCCGGTTACCGCGTCATGTTCTGCGTGTTCGGCTTTATGCCGCTCGCGGGACTTGCGGTATACGGCGCGATGCGGCGGAAAGTGAGATGATGTGCTTGTAAAAACAGACTGCATGGTTTAAAGTTAGTAGCAAATGAATTCAACGATTTATGAAGTTGCAAAACTGGCCGGCGTTTCTACAGCTACTGTCTCTCATGTATGCAATAATACACGTTATGTCAGCGACGATCTGCGGAAGAAAGTCGTCGACGCAATGAATGCGTTGAATTATCAGCCTAATACAATTGCACGCGGACTGCGGGGCGGTTCGCTCAAGTCGATCGGATTAATTGTTCCCGACTGTACGAATACATTCTTTGCGGAAATGGCGCGCGCAACGGATCGTGTGTGTTTCTCCCTCGGATATAATATTATTCTCTGCAATACTGATAATAACAGACAGCAGCAGTCGTATTACATTGATATGCTTATTTCGAAGCACGTCGACGGCGTTATTTTTATTTCAACGGATGAAACGGACGACGACGTGCAGAAATGCAGAAACGCTGCGATACCTGTCGTTATTGTAGACCGCGACGTCCATTATGATTCCGTCGACAATATCATTGTGGACAATGAACTTGGAGGATATGAAGCGGCTTCGTATCTTATCAGTCTGGGGTTTAAAAAAATCGCATGCATAGCAGGTCCCGCGAATATTTCATCGAGTACTCAGCGTGTAGCCGGATTCAAGCGTGCGCTCAATGAACACGGAATTGCCATTCCGCCGGAGTACTTGTACACAGGCAATTTTCATTATTCGGGCGGAAAGGAAGCTTTTGCGCATTTCAGAGACCTTGCAGAACGGCCGCAGGCAGTCTTTGCCTGCAACGATATGATGGCAATCGGTTTTATACACACCGCTTTGAGCAGCGGCGTTTCCGTACCAGCGGACATTTCAATTATAGGATTCGACAATACAGAGCTGTCCGGCGCCATATCCCCGCTTCTTACGACCGTCGCCCAGCCGATAGAGGAAATTGCGGAAATAGCAACAAAACAACTGCTCGGAAAGATCGAATCGAATACAGTAAAGGTTAAAAAAATAGTTTTGGAGCCGAAGCTCGTCGTTCGCGATACATGCAGGAAAATGCAATAAAAATTTGACAAATCAGAAAGCTGATGATATTATACCTCTTAGTTAATCGATTACGTAATCGATTAACTAAATATAAAGCGAAACGATATCGGGAGTTATTGATTATCATAATTTTATAAAAGCTACGAACATATTGATAAATTCATAAAAAAAATGAAAAAAAATATACCACCTTATGTAATTTTGAAAAATATGGAAAAAAAATATTTGTCGCATAGATATCTGATAATGTTTGCGTTTTTAGGGGCAAAAATATGAAGCTTATCGAAAACGGGGTAACTCCCGAAATTTTTACTCAACTAAGGAAAACCGGTCCGTTTGTAGAATATGACACTGAAGATATAAAATATGCATTAAAAAAAACGATTTATACTGTTTTGGTTGTTAACGATGAAAACGAGCCAATAGGTATGGCCCGTATAATCGGAGATAATAAAATAGCATTTATCATAAAAGATGTCGTTGTTATACCTACCTATCAAAGACAGAACGTAGGAACCATGATTATGGATCAGTTATTGTCGTATATTAAAAACCATGCATGCCAAAATGCATATGTAGGCCTTATGTCGACTCCTCATAAAGAGGGATTTTATGAAAGATTCGGATTCATCAGGCGCCCTAATAAGATATATGGTGCCGGGATGATTATGTACTATCAGGGAAAAGGAGAAATTTGATATGTTAAAACCGCGTCCAGTTATTATCGATACCGATCCCGGCATTGATGATGCCGTTGCTATTGCTATAGCGTTATTTTCCGAGCAACTTGATATCAGACTTATTACCACTGTTTCAGGGAATGTCGAGGTGGAAAAGACGACAGCCAATGTTCTGAAATTATTGAAGTTTTTTGACAGAAAAGTTCCGGTCGCAGCTGGTGCTACCCGCCCGCTTATTCAGCAATCTGTTCCTGCGAAAAACGTCCATGGGGAATCCGGTATGGACGGGTGGGATTTTGAACCTGGCGATAAATCGAATCTCCTGGAGGATTCCGCAGTCGATGCGCTTAGAAAGATAATACTTTCAAGTAAGGAACCGATTACACTAGTTGCAATTGCACCTCTTACCAACATTGCCCTTCTTTTCCGAATGTATCCGGAAGTGAAAAATAATATCCGTGAATTGGTCATGATGGGAGGAACTACCGGTCGTGGCAATTTTACAGTGATGGGAGAATTCAATGCTGCTACAGATCCCGAAGCAACTCGTATTGTATTTGAATTCGGTGTTCCTATCGTCATGTTGGGACTTGATGTTGGTTGGAAAGCTCTCGTTTATCCGGAGGCTTCGGCCAAGATAAAACAGTTTAATCATACAGGGGAGATGATATTTTCGCTTTTTCAGCATTATCGCTCCAGAGGTTTAGCCAACGGTTTAAAGATGTATGACTCTTGTGCAATGGCTTATCTGTTGAAGCCGGAGATGTTTACTATGGTCGAGACTTATGTAGGAATTGAGACGAAGGGAGAGTTCACCTTAGGAATGACTGTCGTCGATCTGAAGGGGTATTTAAATCGGCCAAACAATGCAAAAGTAGCGGTAGATATCGATTCTGCTGTATTCCAAGACTGGTTACTTAATAGCTTGAAGAAATGCAGTTGACTTTTGAATTGTCTGAATAATTTAGTATTTCCATAAACATAACAGGAGGAAAAAATGGAAACAATTTTTATGTATTTCTTTGCGATTGCTTCAGTTGCCATTGTAATCTGGATGCTCATAAAGAAGGCTGATATTAAGATTACTCTTTTTGCAGTCGGATTGCTGTTGCTTTATGTGGCTGTATGTATGGATAAACCTTTAAAAGCGGGTAGTGGCATCAATTGGCTTGATCCTTTCCAGGTAATCATCAATGCTTTTATTTCTGTATTGAGTGAAGCTGGACTTATTATCCTGATTTTGGGCGGTTATGCCGCTTATATGACTACAATCGGTGCGAATAAAGTTACAGTGTATGTACTGACTCGTCCGCTGAAAAAAATAAGATCTCCCAATATCCTCGTTCCTTTTGTTTTTTTGTTAGGCAATCTTCTTTCTCTTGTGGTTCCAAGTGCATCCAACTTAGCTATTATTTTGTTGGCAACCCTGTATCCGGTTCTTAGAGCTGCCGGAATGTCCAGCCTTACGACTGCTGCCGTCATAGCAACTACAGCGACGGTTATGCCGACTCCGCTCGGAGGTGATAACGTTGCAATAGCGGCTGAACTGGCAAAATATCCAGCATTTTCCGGACTTACGACTTCGCAGTATGTTTTTGCGTATCATGCAGTCATTTCTATTCCTACCTTAATTTTTATGGCGGTTGTTCATTACGTTTGGCAGAAATTTAATGACAAGAAGGATATAAAACGACTCAAATCCGATGGTGTTGTAGATGTCGAAGAAATGAAAGCCGATATCGATACAACTAAAGTTGCTGAAATCAATGCTTCGCTTGCTTATAAAATTATCTACGCACTTTTACCTATTTTCCCGATTATTCTCCTGCTTATTGTGTATATAATGGGAATCTGTAAAGGGCCTTCAGTATCGTTAAGTGTTCCGCTTGCCGTAATGATTTCTTTTTTTTCGGCTATCGTTGTAGAAGTAATTCGTCATTTGATAAAGAATGAAAATCTTAAATCTGTTATGAAAGATTGTACCTCGTTTTTTAAAGGAATGGCGAATGCTTTTGACATTGTTATTCTTCTTGTTGCTGCTACGGTTTTTGTTAATGGGCTAAAGTCAATCGGGCTCATAACAACTCTTGAAACGGTGATGAAGGGAACCAGTTCGAGTGGATTCGTATTACCGTTGATTCTTGTACTGCTCACTGCATTGATTGTACTTTTGAGCGGATCCGGTACAGCTTTGTTCTATGCAATGGTACCGCTAATGTATACTCTTGCCGTTGCTGCAGGAATCAATGCTTTGGCTGTTGCTATTCCCATGGGACTCGCCGGAAATATTTTGCGTGCCGTTTCTCCTGTTTCTGCTGTTATCTGTATTGTTGCGGGGGCTACTAAACTTACACCAATAAGCATCGTGAAAAGAACTTCCGTGCCGATGGTAAGCGGAGTCATTTTTATGTTTATACTTTCTATGATCGTTTTCCTGTAAAAAATTTTAGATTGATATCCAGGCATAAAAAACGCAGAAAAATGCAATAAAAATTTGACAAATGAAAAATGTGGTGTTACTATAGCACTTAGTTAATCGATTGCGTAATCGATTAACTAAGTGCTATAGGCTAGATTCCGCTAATTTGGACATTTATTATCAAAATTTTATGTGAGCTGAGGAATATTTCACAGTTTTTGATCGGAATAAAAATGCTCCTACAACAGCTGCATAAGTTTTAGAAACATATTAAGGAAAATATTTTTAGACAGACATTTGATAATGGTTGTGTTTTTAGGAGGAAAATATGAAACGATGTGTTACTGTCTTGGTATGTCTTGCGCTTTTTGCCGGAGTTCTCTTTGCAAAGTCTGCAAAAAAAACGGGAACCACAGCAAAGAAAGATTCTGTCTTCTGGTTGTATGAGTCAACAACCCCGGATCATGAGCAGCATCTGCGTAATGATCTTATTAATGTGGTAAACAGCAGAAGTAAGGATTATGAGGTTACGATTCGATTCGACGCGAATTACGATCAGGATCTTCGGACTGCTATGTTGTCTGGTACCGGACCTGATCTGATACAGACTGCAGGTCCATCGTATGTACAGGAATTCGCAAACGAAGGTTATTTGTATCCGCTGGATGATTTTGCAAAAAAGTATGGATGGGATAAAATTCTGTTCCCAATGATGCGCCAGCTCAGTACTATTGATGGTCATCTATATGCTTTACCGAAAACATATGAGACTATGGTGATATTTTACAATAAAACCGTATTCGATAAAAATGGATGGAAAGTTCCAAAAACCTGGGATGAATATGAAAAATTATGTGCAAATATCAAGGCTAAGGGAATTACACCTATAGTTTCAGGAAATGCCAACTGGCGCCCTACGAATGAACATTACGTAACAATTTTTTTCAACCATATTGCAGGGCCTGAAAATATAAAACTTGCGCTTGAGGGAAAATTATCTTGGACGGCTCCGTGTTTTGTCAAGGCAACAGAAACTTTGAAGCGTTTCTTTACCGATTATTTTACTCCGGATTATTTTTCTTATTCCGATGAAGATGCTCTTTCGGTTTTAGCAAGCGGAAGTGCTGTTATGTATCCGTCAGGAACCTGGAATTTCCAGCGTATTGACGGTTTTTTCAAGGAAACCGGGCAGGAATGGGACTGGGCACCGATTCCGTCAGCAAAGGATGTTTCTTATCCGCTGTATGAAGTCGGTATTGGTGCAACATTATCGATTAATGCAAAATCGAAAAGACCTGACGCTGCAGCAGAATTATTAAATACGCTATATTCCGACAAGCAAGTAATTATAAACCTCAATGTCGATTGGCCTGGTGAATGGAATCTTCCGATTAATACTCTTAACAAAAATGATTTTGGTAACAAAATTGATGCCCGCTATGCACGTTGTATAGATGAGATCGGACATGCTGTGAATGCCGGAAAATATGGATATACAACATGGACATTCTGGCCGGAAAAAACTGATCAGTATCTTTGGGAATCTGTGGAAAAGGTATTCCTTGGAACAATGAGCGTTCAGGACTACTTACAGAATCTGAATGCCGCATTCCAGGCAGATTTGAAAGCCGATAAAGTGCCAAAAC
This sequence comes from Treponema sp. UBA4873, assembly GCA_002399405.1. Taxonomy (GTDB): domain Bacteria; phylum Spirochaetota; class Spirochaetia; order Treponematales; family Treponemataceae; genus Treponema_D. The sequence continues at coordinate 151,505 of DHDP01000001.1, forward strand.
TTCCTAATTGATTCTAATACGATAGATTACCGGTCATTTAAGATCGGTACACTTTATTTATGGAGGTATAACGTGTCAAAAATTACGCTAAAGGATTGGCAATCTTCTGATAAATTATTTATATTACCTGCGTTATTGATAAATTTTTCTATTATTCTTGTTCCTGCGCTTGCTACTATTTATCTTTCTTTTACAGATTGGAATGGACTTGGTAGTCCTAAATTTAACGGACTGTACAATTTTATTACTCTTCTGCATAACCCGAATTTTTATACGGCAATTATTAACAATATCAAATGGACAATTTATTTTTTGATCGTACCTATAATACTTGGTCTTGTTATAGCAGTCGTTTTACTGTTTTTTCGTCGTGGAAAGACGATATTTCAGTCAATTTTTTTTATTCCCCAAATTATAAGTCCTGTCGTTATTTGTGCTGTCTTCAGCTCCATGATTTTGCATCCGCGGAGCGGAATCCTCGGATATATTAACAGTATCGGAATTTTACCTTTTAAATTGATTAATCCCTTAACGCAGATCGGAAAGTCTCTCTGGACATGTATGTTTATTGATTGCTGGCATTGGTGGGGCTTTTTGGCTGTTGTTTTTCTGGCAGCTATGCGGCAGGTTGATGAAAGTATTATTGAGGCTGCCGAAATAGACGGTGCGGGTTTCTGGCGAAAATTATTATTTGTTATTATTCCGTCGATAAAAGGTAATATCATGTTTATGATGCTTATGACTATAATTTGGTCTTTTTTGACTTTTGACTACATCTGGATTTTGACAGGAGGTGGACCTGCCAACAGTTCGGAGATGCTGTCAACATTGTCGTATCGGGCTTCATTTTATGTACATGATGTGGGAATGGGCTCTGCAATATCACTTGTGATGAGTCTGCTTGCCGGTATCGTGATAGTATTTTATGTTCGAATGCAATTACAGCACGAGGAGGAAGCGGCATGACTATTCGTCAAAATAAGACTGGCGTCGTTGTGATGTGGATTCTGCTGACTTTTATGGCTTTAGTAACGCTTCTACCGTTGTCACTGATGGTTCTGAATAGTTTCAAAACCAGAATGGAGATAGTGAGAAATCCGCTTGCATTACCGAAGATTTTTAGCGGTATTAACTATAAAAATGCATGGATACAGGGACAGGTGTCGCAGGCAGCAATAAACAGTATTTTGCTTGTTGCAGGAACTTTGCTCATCACTATCATTTCAAGCTGTATGGCTGCATATGCTTTGGCGAGAAAGAAGTTACGGTTCTCTAATGGAATATCAGTGTATTTTCTCGTTTGTAATACTATACCCAAGCAGCTTTTTATTATTCCGCTGTTTTTTATTTTGCAAAAGATGGGATTGATAGATAATCTTATTCCGATGATGTTTGTGTACAGTGCTATTTACAGTCCATTCGCAATTTTTCTGTTATATTCGTATTTTATGGGGATAAGTAAGGATATTATTAATTCTGCAGTAATAGATGGCGCAACTTCATGGCAAATATTCTGGAAAATTGTTCTTCCTCTTGTGCGTCCGGGAATACTTACCGTTGCCCTTATTGTGGGACTGTGGTGTTGGAATGAATTCCTGTTTGCTGTTACTTTTCTTCAGACGGACAAGGTAATTACGCTGGCTGTAAAATTTTATGGCTTTACAAGTAGATATGTAACGGAATGGGGAAGCATGATGGCATTTGCTGTTATGGTGTCTGTTCCGATCATTTTGTTTTTTATTTTCCTGCAGAATAGATTTATCGACGGGATGACTGCAGGTGGTGTAAAAGGTTGATTAAACAATCAGGAGGTTATAGTTATGAATTCTCAGTGGCTTACTTGTTCTGAATCCATTGAAACTGAATATCTTCAGTGTATGGATGAGGGTCGTGACGTTCGTAAATATGAAGATGATGTAAAGACTATTACATCGATGTTTCATAAAGGACATACAATGGAACCTGAGGCCCATGCATTATGGACTAAGTTGCAAAATGCCCCTATACGTCCGGATTATAAATATACAGAGCCCTCAGATCTTACGGAAATCAGAGCATGTCGGTGCATGTCCAAGCATAAAGATAAAGACATGATTCCTGATAAACCTGATTTGTATCGTTTTGTATATGGCGCATGGCTCGGCCGTTGTTCAGGATGCTTGTTCGGGCAGCCTGTAGAAGGGTGGTACAGGGATCGGATTGTAGGGATGATGAAAGATACTGATAATTATCCGCCTAAACGGTATTTTTCTTCTAAAATTGGAACTGTTCTACGTGAAAAATATCGTGTTAAGGATGAAGGACATGTGTATGGCAGCAATACTATAAATTGGATCAACAATGTAAAATATGGGCCTGAAGATGACGACACGAATTATACGATTCTCAATTTGAAAACTGTTGAAGAACATGGCAAAGGCTTTACTTCCGATGAAATGGCGGAGAGCTGGCTTATGAATTTGCAGTTTCTGCATGCATGTACGGCGGAACGGATAGCCTATCGTAATTTTACGAATCTGATATTACCACCATATTCTGCAGTGTATGAGAATGCATATCGGGAATGGATAGGAGCACAAATCAGAGCGGATTTATTTGGGTACATTAGTCCTGGAGATCCGGAGGCTGCTGCAGCATTAGCATGGAAAGATGCATCTATTTCTCACACGAGAAATGGCATTTATGGTGAAATGTTATTTGCCGCCATGATTGCCAGAGCCGCAGTCAGTAAGGATATACTTGATGTGATTGACGCAGGTCTGGGAGAAATACCTGAGCATTCCCGTCTTTTTGAAGCCGTCGAGATTGTGGTTTCATGGTACAAAGATGAAAAACTGACATATGAGAATTGTTTGGAGCGTATCCATACCCGTTATAATGAAAAAATAAGTCATGATTGGTGTCATACGATTTCTAACGCGATGATTTGTATGGTCGGTTTGTTGTGGGGAAATATGGACTTTGAAAAAACAATCGGAATTTGCGTTAGTGCAGGATTTGATACAGATTGTAATGCTGCAACGACAGGTTCCGTTGTCGGAATGATGCTCGGGTCCGATTCATTGCCGGCTATGTGGATCACACCATTACATGATACTATCAAAAGTGGAATTGATGGTTTCGGAATGATGTCGATATCCGGCCTCGCCGAAAGAATGGTCAAACTTGCATATGAAAATAATTAATTGCATTTTTTTACTCTATATGTAAGTTGGATTAGGTAATTCTTGATAGAGGATTTTTATGAATATTGTTGGATTGGGATCTATAGCAGTCGATTCAATTGTGTCAGTAGATGCTCTTCCGAAGGAGGATTCGTTTTGTATTATCAAATCTACAAAACTCCTCCCCGGAGGAAGTGGCGCAAATGTTATTGTACAAGCATCCAGACTTGGTGTCTCCTGTGGTTTTATTGCTAAAATTGGTGATGACGTGCATGGGACGGAGTTGATGAATTCTTTTATCGGTGAAGGTATAGACAATCGGAAAATGATTATCCAGAAAGACGGTACTACATTGCATACTGATATTGTTGTTGACGGTACCGGTGCAAAATTTATTATGCTTCATATGGGAAACTGTTTTTTGAATCTGCAGGAAAAGGATATTGATCTTTCATATATTTCATCCGCAGATATTTTTTATACCGATTTAATGCCGTATGGCCCGGCTGTCGCTGCTTTAAAAGTTGCTAAACAGGCCGATAAAAAAACGGCATTTAATATGCAGGTAAATCTTGCACAAATGAATGCATTCGGATGCAGTAAAAAGCAGCTGCTGGATTCATTAGCATACGTAGACCTTTTTGCACCTTGCCGTGAGGGATTGTTCCAGCTTTGTGGTACGGAAGAATTAGATGTATGTGCACAGTTTTTGAAATCGTATTGTAATGGTACATTGTTGTTTACACTCGGGAAAGATGGTTCTGTAGCTTATGCTCCTGATGGTTCATACCACAGAGAAAAAGCCGTCGAGAGAAATGTTATTGATACGACGGGGGCTGGTGATTCTTATATGGGAGCGATGTTGTACAGTTACCTCTATCAGAATTATACACTTGCCGAATCGATGAAATTTTCAACGGTTTGTGCGTTCCTGACTTGTAGTAATATTGGGGCTCGAAGTTGTCCGACACTGGAGGCTGTTAATGCTTTTTCTGTCTGACGCTCAACTTGAGTCAAAGGCATATGGCGCATTACTTGGTATTGCCGTAGGTGATGCCATGGGAATGCCTGTTGAAATGCAGTCTCGTGCATATATCAAAAAAAAATTCTCATTAATTGACACTTTCTTACCTGGTGATGATGTTAATCCTATTTGCAAGGGATTCGTTCCCTGTGAAACAACGGATGATACATACATGAGCATGCTGGTAGCGGAAAATTTGTGCGATACTAAAGGTGTCTATTCTGTAAATCGTTTTGTTGAGGACGTTTTAAAATGGGATGCGGAAGAAGGAAAAAATCGAACAGTTATCGGACCGAGTACTCGTGCAGCTTTGGAACAGATTCAGCGGGGGATTCCGCCGGAGGAGGCCGGTAAAAACGGAGTAACAAATGGAGCTGCTATGAAGATTATTCCGGCTGGCATTATTTGTTCTCTTTCTGACAAGAGAGCACTTGTCAGGCTTGTTTATGAGATATGCAAACCGACACATAATACAACCGTTGCAAATGCGGGAGCCTGTTCCATTGCAGCGGTAATTGCAGGGTGTTTTGATGGCATAAACAATTTATCGTCGTTGATCGAGACAGCCTGTGAATGTGCTGTTTTGGGTGAGTCACAGGGATATGAAACAGTCGGTCCTTCCGTTGTAGAACGAATTCGGTGGGCAATTAATGAGACAGCCGGACTGATTGATGATGAGCATTTTTTGGATGTTCTTTATTACCGCATAGGAACAGGTCTACCTATAATGCAGACTGTTCCGGCTGCGTTTGCAATCTTCAATTATGCGCAAGGCGATGTTATGCGCGCTGCCGGTCTTGCTGCCAATGTCGGCGGAGATACGGACACGATAGGTGCTATTGCATGCGGTATGTGTGGTGCATGGTATGGAGATTCAGGAATACCACAGAAAGTAAAAAGTCAAATCGAAAATACAAACCATTTTGACTTTTTCAATATTGCTAAAAGACTGCTTGGCGTACGGCAGGGGCTTCATCGGTATGATGGTCATTGAGACAGAGTTATATAGTACAGAGAGATATTAAGAAATCTGCAATAAGGATTTGACAAATCATAGAACGGATGGTATTATACCTCTTAGTTAATCGATTA
>DHDP01000001.1:156918-189538 GCA_002399405.1 Treponema sp. UBA4873
TAATCGATTAACTAAGAGGTATATGAAAATAAACGGTATTTTGAACAGTGATATTTCCAGGGTCCTTTCATATCTGCGGCATACTGATACGTTGTGCATAGGCGACTGCGGACTTCCCTGCCCGGATGGAACTGAATTGATTGACGTTTCACTCGAGCAGGGCGTACCCCGCTTTATCGAAGTACTCAAAATCGTCCTTCTGGACATGAAAGTTGAGAAGATAACTCTTGCAGAAGAAATAAAGGAAAAAAATCCGTTGGTATTGAAAGCAGTTCTGGAGCTGTTTTCCGGTATATCAGTTACATTCGTTCCGCATGAGGAACTGAAGGAGAAACTTTCGGCGTGCAAGGCTGTAATAAGAACGGGAGAAGCAACTCCATATGCAAATATTATTTTGCAGTCAGCCTGTATTTTCTAATCTGAACGAAAAAAGGAAATGGTTATATGAATATATCAGATATTATTAATACGCTTGTTAGTGTTAAAGAATTGAAGGAGGATTAGCGAAAGTGGACGAAACACAAAGAATTATGAGACTGAAACAACCGGAAGAAGCAGTCGATGTTGTGCTGGATACCGACACATTTAATGAAATCGACGATCAGTTCGCATTGGCGTATTTATTAAAATCGCCGGAGAAACTGAGAGTTCGGGCAATTAATGCTGCTCCGTTTTTTAATGCTCATTCTTCCAGTCCTGAAGACGGTATGGAACGGAGTTATGAGGAAATTTTTCACGTTCTGTCTTTGACAGGAGAAAAGCGGTACGATTCGGTCGTGTACAAGGGGTCTCCTCATTATCTGAAAGATGAAAAAATACCGGTTGATTCACCTGCCGCAAGAAATTTGATAAAGCTTGCAGAAAAACAGGATGTTACACATCCTCTGTATGTCGTAGCAATAGCTGCAATAACAAATATTGCGTCAGCTTTATTGCTGGAACCGTCCATTCGGGACAAGATCGTGGTTGTGTGGCTCGGTGGGCATAGTTATGACTGGCCCGATAACAGGGAATTCAACTTATATCAGGATATTGCAGCTGCGAGAGTTGTGTTCGGCAGCGGTGTTCCCGTTGTTCAGATTCCCTGTATGGGTGTCGCCTCCGAATTCCGTACGACCCGCCCGGAACTGGAATGCTGGCTGAAGGGTAAGAATGAATTTTGCGACTATCTGGTAGATATCGTTGTAAAAGAGGCAGCACTCTGTTCGCAGGGCAAGTACTGGAGCAGGGTAATCTGGGATGTTACAGCTGTTGCATGGCTTCTTGATGAATCCTTCGAACGATCGAGGTTGGAATACAGTCCCATTTGTGAATACGATAATCATTATAGTTTTGACCGCACGGGACATTTGATTCGATATGTGTATTGGATAGACCGTGACAGACTTTTCGGCGATTTATTCGAGAAGCTGACACGATCGAATTAATTGGGCGATATCTGTTGATAATATTCATTATTTTATTTGCTGCTGAGTAAGAAATATCAAATGTATACTGTTTTTTCATAGGAGGAAAAATGAAAAAAATTTTAGGTAGCTTGCTGGTATTGGCTTTGTGTCTCTCGTTTTTTGCATGCAGAAAAGCAGAGAAACAAGATCGTGTAGAGATTGTTTATGTTACTACCGGAGCAGGTCAATGGGAAGATAAATTGAATCCCATTATTGCGGATTATGAGAAAACTCATAATGTTAAAGTAAAACTGGAATGTTATCAGCAGGAACAATTATTCCAGAATCTTGAAGTCAAACTGGGATCAAAATCTTCTGAATATGATGTTATCGGGGTAGATGTTCCGATGGTCGCCGGTTATGTTACCAGAGGTTATCTTGAACCGATGGATCAATATTTTACGACGGAAGAAAAAAATGGCTTTATTCCTTCTGCCGTAACTGCGGGAACTTGGGATGGAAAATTTTACTGTCCGCCGATGAATACATCGTCACAATTGCTTTGGTACAACACTGATTATGTAAAACAAGCTGGTGTTACTATTCCGGAAAATGATGTATATCATCGCTTAACATGGGAACAGGTTGTGGATCTTGCAGGTAAAGTTCAGAGAGCTGTCGACCCCAATGGTACGAATGGAATTGCAGGATTAATGTTCGAACAGGTTGGTCGAATTTATCAGATACTTGCGCTTCCTAATAGTCTAGGAGCTCCATCGATCGGAACCGACGGATTTACTGTAAAAGGAATCCTTGATTCACCAGAATGGATAAAAGCTCTGGAATTCTACAAGAGTACATTTGATAACGGCGTCTCGCTCCGCGGAGTTACGGCTGATGAAGTCGGTAATAATTTCCGGGCCGGAAAAGTCTGTTTCCTTATAGGAGGTACTTGGAACCAAGCGGAAGCCGATCGTAGTGGGTTTAAATCGATTGCCTATTGTCCTTGTCCTGCTTTCAGAGGATATGAAGACAAAGTCGCGACTCCGACGGGAAGCTGGCATTTTGGTGTTTCCGCTTTTTCTGAACACAAAGCGGAAGCTGCTGAGTTTGTCAAATATATGAGTTTGGGAGAAGGAAATACGAAGTGGCTTGTTGCGAACGGAGATATTCCTTCCACACAGAAGGGAATTGAAGCCATAACGAATAATACTGATGCGCCCGGTTATTTGAAAATAGCGGCTTACGAAGCGGCGCACACGGCAGTTCCGCGTCCTGTCACACCCGGTTATTCAGAATACGAGACGGTAGTGAATGCAATGTTAGAAGATATTAGGAACGGAGCTGATGTGAAATCATCTGTTGCTTCTTCAATCAGTCAGCTGAATACTGCGTTTGTAAAATATAGAAAATAGTGCGTTGATTTCTGCTGGAGGCGGAATTATCGTTTATGAAATTCCGCCTTTTTTATACCAAGAGGAAGAAGTATATGCATACTAAAAATATCAGGTTAAAAAATATAGTGCCCTATATGCTGATTGGACCAGCCTGTATACTCATCGTTATTTTTAAATTATATCCAATTTTACGGACTCTTATTGAGGGTGTCTTTTACAATGGCCATTGGGGGTTGGAAACTTACATCAGACTTTTCCACGATAATACTTTCTGGAATTCTCTATGGGTTACCATAAAAATGAATATTGTTATTACCCCGATACAACTTGTTATATCACTCATTTTTGCGTTTCTGGTCAGTACGGCGGTTAAGGGAATAAGCGTTTTTAGAACAATTTATTATCTGCCGGTGACTATCTCATTAACGGTCGCAACGCTTCTGTGGAATATGATGTTCGATGTTAATAGCGGTATTTTGAACAGTATTCTCAATACTATCGGTATACCGAATCAGGGATTTTTTATCGATAAAAAACAGGCCCTCTGGTGTATTGTCGCTATAGCAAACTGGAAAGGCGTCGGCTACTGGATGATGTTTCTGCTTGCAGGATTAAAAGGGATAGATACATCTATCTATGAATCGGCAATACTCGACGGCGCTACATGGTTCAAGCGAACGATATATATAACGTTGCCGCTTATAAAAAATACGATTTTGTTTGTACTTGTCGCAGACACTACGAGTAATATGCTTCTTTTTGCACCTATGCAGATTGTAACTCGCGGAGGCCCGCAGGGAAGCACTAATGTTCTTATGTATGAAGCTTATAAGTCGGCCTTTCAGTTTGTAGACCGTTCCCGTTCGTCGGCTATCGTTACAATCCTTTTGATAATGATTGGAACTATATGCGTGTTTCAGTTCAAGCTGCTGACTACAGAGGAGGAAGACTGACAATGACAAGAAAAGTTATTTCCCATGCTTTTTTCTGGATTGTTCTGATTATGATAGCGATTTTTACTATGTTTCCGCTGCTATGGGGTATTGCGTGTTCATTACGGAGTGATACCGAAATATTCAAATATGCAAGACCGCTTTCATATCACACATTTGTTCCGGTAAAATTCAGTCTCGACAGTTATATTCGAATTTTTCGCGATTTTAAATTTCAGCGTCCGCTTTTGAATACATTTTATGTATCTGCCGTCACTATTATTGCAGGATGTTTGATAAACAGTATTGCAGCAGTGGCTTTCGCAAAATTTAAATTTAAAGGTAAAAAGATTATATTTGTCGCAATTCTTATTTCGTTTATGATACCTTTTGAATCTATTACGTTACCTCTTTACAGTGTTGTGAATAGTTTTCACTGGGTGGATACATACACAGGACTTATTGTGCCGTGTCTGGCAGACGGTCTCGTATTGTTTTTGTTCAATCAATTTTTCAAGGACTTCCCGGAAAGTATCCTCGAAGCAGCAGAAATAGATGGAGCGTCCATACCGAAAATCTATTTCAAAATAATCATGCCTTTAAGCATGCCTGTTTTTGTGACTGCTGCATTAATGGTTTTTATGAACGAATGGAACGCATATCTCTGGCCGCTTGTTATAGCCCGTTCTCCCGGAATTCGGCTCGTTCAAATTGCAATAGCTTCGTTTAAAATGGAGCGCGTGACACTGTGGTCGTGTTTATATGCAGCTTCAATAATCAGTGCTCTGATCCCTGTTGTTTTCTTTTTGCCTTTCCAAAAATATTATGTACAGGGAATTACGAGTAGCGGTATCAAGGGTTAAAAAAAATACAGAATACTTAATTAATAAGGAAAAATTATATATGAAAATTTTAGTTGTGGGGAGTCTGAATATTGATTTTCGTATCGAAGTACATCATTTAGTTACTGATGGAGAGACAGAGAAGACTGATAAATTGGAGCTGATTCCCGGAGGGAAAGGCGCAAATCAGGCGTTCGCTTCTGGTAAGTTGGGTAATCAGACAGTTCTATTGGGAGCCGTAGGTAATGATTCATACGGAAAAATTCTTTGTAATAGTCTCAGAACTGCTAATGTCGATATCAGTCATTTAGCTGTTTGTGATACTGTATCCACCGGAATTGCGGTTATCCAAGTAGACAGAAAAGGGAATAATTCTATTATTGTTGTTTCAGGAGCTAACGCTACTGTTTCTGCTGAATATATTGATAAAAATATTGATGTTTTGAAACAAAGTGATATGGTTCTTCTTCAAATGGAAATTCCGGTTGAAACTGTATTGTATGTTGCACGACTCGCAAAAGAAATGGGTAAAATTGTAGTATTGGATCCCTCTCCTGTTCCCGCCGTGATGCCGCATGAAATTTATAAATATATAGATTATATAAAACCCAATGAAACAGAACTGAAAATGCTTACCGACGAACGCGATCTTGAAAAAGGGATGGGAAAACTTATTTCTTATGGTGTCGGCTGTGTTATAGTGACGGTCGGACGTAATGGTGCGAAGGTTTTAAAAGCTGCAAGTGATACTATTGTTACTTATCCGACTCCTGACGTTCCAATAGTCGATACAACTGCGGCTGGCGATTCTTTTTTAGCAGCGTTTGCTACTGAAGTTGGTACTGGCATGGAGGTCGAAAAAGCTGTTAAGTATGCTAATGTTGTAGGAGCCATAGTGGTTTCTAAAAAGGGAGCTCAAACATCTATTCCAGATAGAAAAGAAGTTGCTGATTTTACAGAGACCCTTGATGAACGTTTTATTTAATGTGCAACGAAACGATATATTCGCCGGCGATACGTTTACCGGGTACTTTATCAGCTGCCTTGCACAGAAAATGCCGGCCGGCGAAATTCTCCGCCTCGCGTCTGTCGCGTCGTCGATCGCCGTGTCCCGGAAAGGAGCTGCCCCGTCCATTCCGTACTTTGCGGAGGTATCCGCTAGTACGATAGAACCTGTTCCCCCGTCAGCGGCCTGATTGTCGATATGTGAAAACCCTGATAAAATATATAGTATGAGTAATATAAAACAAATCACACCGTATATTTCTGTTATCCATTCCGACATATGCAATCATCCGCTGTTCGAAGGATACTGGTCCATCCCCGACGGGGTTACGCTTAATTCGTATTTTGTGCGCGGCCGGAAGACGGCGCTCATAGACCTTACCGCCGACTGGGAAGAGGCGGTCGCGCTTCTGAAAAAGCAGCTCTCTGAAATTGAAGGCGGCGGCAGAATCGACTATCTTATTCTCAACCACCTTGAGCCCGATCATACCGGGTATATGCAGCAGTTCGTGGCGCAGAATCCCGACGTGGAGATTTTCGCGACGGCAAAGGGATGTGCGCTTGTCAAAAATTTTCTCAAGGCGACGGAGCGTTGTCCTGCGCTCAAAGTGCGCGAAGTGAAAACCGGCGACACGCTTGACCTCGGCGGAGTGACGCTTGCGTTCTACGAAATTCCTAACGTTCATTGGCCGGAAACGATGTGCACGTTCGACGCTGCGTCGGGAACGCTTTTCAGCTGCGACGCGTTCGGCGGTTACGGCAAGACGGGCGACCGTATTTTCGACGACGAATTTACGGATAAGGAACTCGAATTTTACGAGAGTGAAAGTCTGCGCTATTACGCGACGATTATTGCAAGTTTCAGTATGTTCGTAAAACAGGCTGTCAAAAAACTGACTGATGCGGGACTTGTTATTAAAACTGTGGCGCCGAGCCACGGTCTTATCAGGCGGGCGCATCCCGAAACTATCATTAATAATTACGTAAAATACGCCGGATACAATACCGGCGGCGAATGCGAACGTGAAATATGCATTATCTGCGCTTCCATGTACGGTAATACGAAAAAAGGCGCGGAGGCCGTGGTGCGGGGAATCAGGAAAGCGGATCCGTCCATAAAGATTGATTTTCTCGAGATTCCCGAAACGGACGAGTCCCGCGTTCTGGCTGCTGCGTATCGTTCTGCAGGAGTCGTAATTGCGGCTCCGACATACGAGTACAAGTTGTTCCCCGCTATGGTGCAGATTCTTGACCTGTTCAACCGTAAGCACTACGTCGGCAAGAAGGCTCTGCGCATAGGAAGCTGGGGCTGGATAGGCGGCGGCCGTAAGGAATACGATGCGCTTTCCGAACCGCTGAAATGGGATCAGGTTGAGCAGTACGAATGGCAGGGAACACCTGCTCCGTCGGATCTGGACGTGCTTGAAGCGCGGGGCGCGGAGCTTGCCGCAAAAATCGCGAAGTAATTATCGGAACAGAGAGGTGTAAATGCTCAGGTACATTATCAGCTTTGTGCGTGCGCTGAATTCCAACTCGAAACCGTCGGAGATTGCGCACGCCTTCAGCATCGGACTGATGCTCGGTTTTATGCCGAAAGATAATCTGCTGTGGTATCTTCTGCTTGTTTTTTTTATGTTCTGCCGGATAAACAAAGGCGGATATTTTATTATGATGCTGGCGGGTGCACTTGCGGCTCCTGCCGCGGACCCGCTGTTCGACAAGGTCGGTTATTTCATACTCTCATGGGCTCCTCTCGAACCTGTGTTCGCACGGCTGCTCGACGTACCGTTCGTCGCGTTCACTCGTTTTAATAATACAGTTGTGTGCGGGGCTCTCGTTTGCGGGATAATCTGCTATGTGCCGCTCTATTTTCTGATGCGCCTGTTTGTCGGAGCATGGCGCAATAAGATTGCTCCGCGTTTTAACGAAAGTCGGTTTGGAAAATTTTTCTATAAACTGCCTCTTGTAAACAAAATAGTAAAAGCTGCAGTGGAGCTCGGATGATATGAATAAAATCGGAACAGACAAACCGTCGAAGGCTCCGGCTGCGGCTGCTGCAAAGAAGCTGCCGGGGCTGCTGAAAAAATCCTACTCGAAAGAGGAACTTGAGAAAAAAATTCTCGACAGAATTTATATTCCCGCCGACCGGAAATTTGTCGAAGGATATTTCACGGCGGATAAGGAACACGAAGACAGACTGCGTATTTCGTACGGTATGCAGATTGAAAAAAAGGATTTCAAACGGCTCAGACGGATTGCGAAAGATGTGCGGGCGCAGAAATTCGGCATTAAGTTCGTACCTCTTGCCGCTGCTGCGGGGTTTGTTGCAGTTCTCTGCATTGTGATATTTTTGTTCAAAGATATAGTTGTTAAGAAGATAATCGTGTCGGGCATGCAGCGTGTTTTCTCGGCGAAAACGGAAGTCGGGTACGTCGATTTCGACATTTTGGGCGCGAAGCTTGAAGTGAAAAATCTTCAGCAGGCGGATAAAAACGACGTCATGAAAAATCTGTTTCAGATCGGCGACGTCGCTTTCGATTTCAATCTGACTGAACTGCTGCGCGGCAAATTCGACGCGGAAAACATCACGATTGCCGACGTCAGAACGGGAACGGACAGAAAGACGTCGGGATATCTTCCTCTTTTCCAAAATAAAGGGGAAAAGAAAAAAACGGAAGACGCGGGCGGGAAACAGAACGAGCTTACGGCAAAAGCGGAAGCGAAACTGGCGTCCATGTTTTCAGGTTATACGCCGGAAAATATTATTAAGAATATTCAGGCGAACCTCAAATCGCCGGCGGCTGCGGAGGATGCGGGAAAAACCGTCGGACCGCTTGTCGCAAAATGGAAGGACAGACCAGCCGCAATGGAAAAGTCCGTAAAGGATTTCTCGGACAGTGCGGATAAAGTCATACGCACCGACTGGTCGAAAGTGAATGATCCGGTTGAGCTTAAGGAAGCTCTGGAAAACATAAACACCGCCGTTTCGCAGGGACAGAAACTCAAAAACGAAACGGACTTAGTGATGTCCGACTTTGAGACGGACTCTGCATCCGTCTCGCTGCTTTCCCGAAAAATCAAAGATGCTGCTGCATCAGACAGAGCTCTTGCCGATGCGGAAATTAATAAATTTAAAACGCTTAAGGATGAAGGCATCCGCGGCGTGTTTAACGACACGCTCGACGCGTTTATGTACAGCCTTCTCGGAAAATATTATCCGTATGTCGATGACGGAATTAACCTGGCGGCGAAACTTGCGTCGTCGTCCGGGAAATCGGCGGCGGAAACAAAGAAAACTTCCCGCCGCATGAAGGGACGGGACATTCAGTATAAAAGCGATACTGTGCCGAAATTTCTGGTGCAGAAAGCGTACGGTTCCGGTCCCGGCTGGAATGTTTCGGCCGAAGAGATAAGCAGCGACCCCGACAGACGCGGACGTCCGGCTGTGTTTGCCGCAGAATTTTCCGCTGCCGGCGTTTCCAATTCAATCAGCGCCGTAGTAGACGGCCGGACGGCGACAAAAAATCCGCTTGTTTCCGCAGACTACACCGGAACAGGTTTTCCCGTTTCCGTAAAAATTTCAGATTCCTACGGGATGAATGCCGTTTCCGCCGTCAGGTGCCGCATATCGGGCAATGCGAACGGCAGTTTCAGTGCGGCCGGCTCTGCGGATATGAATAATCTTAAAATTGCGACTCCTGATTTCGAGCCTGCGGTAATCAGCGGCGTTTACCGGAAAGCGGTTGATTCGTTTACGACTCTCAGTGTTGATTTTTCCGCAGGTTACACGAGGGCCGACGGAATGAGCGTCACGCTCGGGACCGACGCGGGTGACCGTTTCGCGCTGATTTTCCGGAATCTGCTCAATTCAGAAATGACGGAAATAACGGCCGCCGCGAAAGAACAGGTCGCGGCCCTGCTTTCCGAAAAGACGGGCGGAATCACGGAGGAGATTGCGCAGTTCACCGATATTCAAAACGCGATGAAACTGCAGCAGCTGAATCTTTCCGCTGTTAATTCGCAGCTCACCTCGGTTAAGAAGGATATTACCGACAGGCTTGTAAAGGAAACCGGCGGCAAAGCTGCCCGGCAGGCGATTGACGCGCTGGGCGGAGACGACGTTTCCGGTAAACTTAAGGGAATTTTCGGCCAGTAATCGGCGCGGGATAAAATTGTTTATTAACAATAAGGACAGATAAACGATGGAAAAATCAGCTGAACTGTTGAAAGAGTACCGCTGCGACGGTGAAAAAAAACTTGCCCTGAACAAAATCAGTCACGATTCCGGCGGACGTGACGGACAGAAAGACGAGCTCATGAAAAGGACCGAGCAGAATCTGTTCGAAATCGACGCGCTTCAGGAAAAATTATATGCGGAATCGAAGGAATCTGTGCTGATTATACTGCAGGCGCTCGACGCGGCCGGGAAGGACAGCACGATCAAACACGTCATGTCGATCGTCAATCCGCAGAGCATCGACGTGTTCAGCTTCAAAACTCCGAACACGGAGGAAGCAGCGCACGATTTTCTCTGGCGGTATCACAAACGACTTCCCGAGCGCGGCAAAATGTGCATTTTCAACCGCTCGTACTACGAGGAAGTGCTCGTCGTGAAAGTGCACGAGTTCTGGAAAAGCTATAAAATGCCCGGGCGGACTATCAACAGCGGCTACATCAGTCAGAAATATAAGGATATTTCCGCCTGGGAAAAGTATTTATACGGCAACGGATACAGGATTGTGAAAATTTTCCTTAACTTGTCGAAGGAAGAGCAGAAAAAGCGCTTTCTCGAGCGTATCGACCGGCAGGAGAAGAACTGGAAATTCAGCGCGAACGACATACAGGAGCGCGCGTTCTGGGACAAATATCAGGAGGCTTTTGAAGACGCAATCAACGGAACGTCGACGGCGGACTGTCCGTGGTATGTCGTTCCTGCGGACCAGAAATGGTATACGCGGTATCTGGTGTCGGAAATACTCGCTGAAACGCTGCGCGACATCAATCCGAAGTTTCCCGAACTTTCACCCGAAGAAGAAAAGCAGCTCGCAGAATGCAGAAAGCAGCTTGAAGCGGAATAAATTCCTGAAAATCGGATTTTTCCCTTTTGTAAAATTTATTTGACAAAACAAAGAAGTGGAATTACGATTTATGTATAAACTGAATCAACACGAGTGGATAAATCGTGTTGATTTTCGGAGGAATGTATATGTTTAAAAACGAAGTCGTGAAGGCCGTCGTATGTGTCTCAGTTCTTTTGTCTGCGGGTAAGGTATCCGCAAAACCGAATACTGCCGCCGATGCTGTGAAGCAGCACATTCTTGTAGCGCCGGTGGACGGTCTGTCCCCGGATTTCATCCGCGGTGCGGATGTGAGTATGCTCGGTGAGATTGAAAAGAACGGCGGAAAATTTTACAACGCGCAGGGAAACGAAGACGATTTGTTCGCCATTCTCAAAGAAAACGGTGTGGACTGGATCCGTCTCCGCCTGTGGAATAATCCGGTGAATGAACGCGACGTATATGCGAACGGAAAAGTGCTGAGCAGAAAAGGAGAACCGTCGGGCGGCGGAAATAATAATTTGGAGCTTGATATCAGGCTTGCGCAGCGTGCGAAAAAAGCCGGCATGAAGATTCTGCTCGATTTTCACTACAGCGACACGTGGGCCGATCCGTCGAAGCAGAAGACTCCCGCAGCATGGCGCGACATGGACGCGAAGCAGCTCGACAAAGCAGTCGAATCGTTTACGGAGGATTGCATTAAAAAGATGGATAAAGCCGGTGTCCGTCCCGACATGGTTCAGATCGGAAACGAGCTCAACGGCGGGATGATGTGGCCCCTCGGAAAAACATGGAAAGGTAAAACCGACACCGACATCGGCGGTATGGACGGATTCATTTCGCTGCTCAAGAGCGCATCGAAAGGTGTGCGGGCCGCACAGGGAAAAGACGGCAGAATCAAAATTATGATTCATCTTGCCGACGGCGGCGACAACAATCTGTATATGTCGATGTTCGATCCGATTACGGCCGCTAAAGTCGATTTCGACGTCATCGGTCTGTCGTTCTATCCGTACTGGCACGGTGCGCTTGCAAATCTGAAAAACAACATGACGCTCATCGGCGAAAAATACGGGAAGGAAATGATCGTCGCGGAGACCGCTTATGCGTTTACTGAAGACGACGGCGACGGTATGGGAAATGCGTTCGTCGTTTACAGCGACGACGAAAACGGATACGTTCCGTCGGTCCAGGGGCAGGCGACGGAAGTCCGCGATATCATCGATACGGTAAGTCACGTGAAAAACGGTACCGGAGTTTTCTACTGGGAGCCCGACTGGATTCCGGTAAAAGGCGCCGGATGGCGCACGGGTGAAGGCAACAACTGGGAAAATCAGGCTATGTTCGATTTTACGGGTCATGCGCTGCCGTCGCTTGCTGTTTTCAATCTGGTATACGGGAAAGGCGCCTTTACGAACCGGGCGGGCGGCAGCGCGGCGAACGCTTCGTCGTTTGCTCCGTATTCCGCGGAGAAAGTTGAAGTGAAAACGATGCCGGGACAGGCGCCGAAGCTGCCGGCAAAGATTAAAGTCGTGTACGAAAACGACGCGGAACATCCCGGAGAAATTGTCTGGGATAAGCACGACTGGGCTGCGGAAAAGAACGAAGGAGTCGTGCAGGTGCAGGGCACCGTAAAGGACAGCACATTCCGGGTAACCGCGGACGTGACGGTCAGCAATCAGGTGAATCTTGTTACAGATCCTTCATGGGAAAGCGGAAAACTCGGCGCCTGGGTGCTTGACGGACCTGCGAACGTGTGTTTCGCGGAAAATAATAAGTCGAACGCGCGCACGGGAAAATGGACGTACAAATACTGGCTTGACAGCGGCTTCAAGTCAACCTTATCCCGTACGTTCAAAGGCATTCCGAACGGCACGTACACGTATTCACTGTGGGCAATGGGCGGCGGCGGTGAAAAATCAATCAGGATTTTTGCGGCGGATTTCGACGGGGCGGAAAAGCAGCTTACGGCCGACGTCAAAAATACCGGCTGGAAAAACTGGAAGCAGTACACTGTCAGCAATATTAAAGTGACGGACGGGCAGGTGACAATCGGCATTTATCTCGATACGAACGCCGGCAACTGGGGCAACTTCGACGACGTGGAATTGTATATGGAAAAGAAGTAAGTACGTACGGTAAACATACACTGAGCGTATCTATTTTTTAAATTTTTTGCTTAGCAACCTTAGTACAGAAAAGCAGTCCGCTTACGCAGAAAATAATCCGAGTGTTCCGGCTCGCCAGAATAGGACGAGTTGCAGCGAAGCTCCCCGCGCAGAGTCGCACTCAGATTATTTTCTGCTCCGCTCCCTGCTTTTCTGTACAACGCGAGATAAATGAAACATTTCTGAAAATAACTGCGTCTGAAATTTTCCCCGGCGTTTATAAACCTGAAACAAAAATGTGACTATTTTCGCCCTGTAAACGCCGGTAAATATTTCAGCCATGCAGATTTTCAAAAATATTTATTTTTTCGCGCAAGCGGACCGTTTTTTTGTATGAGGTGGCACCGCAAAATCTTTCTGATAACCAGAAGCACTCTGTGTATATTTACCGTACGCTTATTTTTAGTTCGACGTATACAGCTGCTTATACGGATTGTTGCTGTCCGGCGTCAATATTGCGAACGTCGAGGCAAGAATCGATTCCTTGTTTACGTCGCTGAAATATTCGCAGAATTTCGTGATGTACGATTTTATTTCGGGAATCTCGGTTCCTTTCTTCATCGTGACGCGGATCTGTTTCGGCAGTTCGGGAGCTTTGTCCGTCCGCAGGTAGATTGCGCCGCCGTGCATACCGGTCCCGACGAATGCGCCTGTAATTTCGCGTGCCATCGGCGCTCCGGCTGTCACTTCGCCGTTAATCCTGACGGGCGGTTCCAGGTCGAGCACGATGATTGTGCCTCCCGCCTGATATTCGCCGAGAAAACTTCCGGCTTTTCCGCCGACTACGACGACAGGCTGCTGCGTTTTATACGCTTTCATATGAATGCCCGCGCGGTATCCCGTGTTTCCGCGGATATAGATTGCACCGCCGCGCATCGCGTATCCCGTCGCGTCTCCTGCGTTTCCGTGAACGATTATTTCACCTGTGTTCATAGTGTCGCCGGTCGCATCCTGAACGTTGCCTTCGACGACGATTGTCGAACCGTCGAGATACGCACCGAGCGCGTTTCCCGGTGTGCCGTCTATGTCGATTTTTCGTCCGGCAAGTCCCGCCGCTATGTACCGCTGCCCGATCGCGTGCGAGATTTTCACGTGTTTTTCGTCCGAGCCGCGGATCTGTTTATTAAGAACGTCGAACGTCAGTTCCGGCGTCGCATCAATCTTTAACATATATTTCCACCTCCAATCCTGCCGCTGTTTTTGCGGTATAAAAATCCCCCCCCCGCAGTGCCGGACAGGAAGTCCGGCCTTTGTTGAGCGGGAATTGCAGAGCAATTCCCGAGAAGTACAAAAAACAGGATGTTTTTTGTACGATCAATTCCCGCAGAGCTCCAAAAACATGGATTGTCTGTGCGCAACGCGCACTAGATAACAATTTGTTTGCATTACACGGCGAAGCCGTGATGTTTTTGGAGCGTCTTATTGTATTGCAAAGTTCCAGCTTGTCGCGGGAACGTCGTCCTTTGCGGAAAGGATTTTGTCGCGCTTCTGTCTGCTGAACGCAAGCAGCTGCGGCTCGTCCTTGATTGCATCGAAATCAATCGTCGAGAGCGGAATTTTGTCGCGTACGATTGACGTATAAATTCCCGACCGTTTGACGTCGCCGATGATGATGAACCCTTTAAGCAGATCGTTGTCCACCCAGAATTTCCGGTACTCGGCGGGAGAAGCAGGAACGTCGCCGTGTGCTTTAACTGCGGGTTTTCCCGCGTCGATGCATTTGCCGGTATAACTTCCCGCGCTGACCATATGCAGCCCGAAGAAACCCGCGGAGTTGAGAGGCAGCGCCGTCGTATACGGTTTTTCCCTGCCGGCCATGTTGATACCTGCGCTTTCTCCCTGCATGTATGCGTTCGGAAGAACTGCGAGAATGCGGCTCGTGTCTGCGGAGATGTCGTAACTGAGCGTGCAGTCGCCCGCTGCCCATACGTCGGAAAGCGTCGTCCTGCAGTTTTCGTCGATCACTATTCCCTTTTCGACTTTCCCGCCCGCACCTTCTATAAGCTGTGTGTTCGGACGGACGCCGACCGCGCAGATAAGCACGTCGAATTCGATTGTCTTTCCGGTATTCGTAAGCGCCGTTCCGCCGAGAGGTGATTTACCCGCGTCGGGTTTTGTCCCCTTCGGGAAGTTCGGCGTAAACTGCTTTACGCTGTCTCCGAGAATAAAATGGACGTTGTGTTCCTCCATTCTGCTTTGAATAATGCCGGAACCTGCTTCTTCCAGGTTAGTCGGAAGACAGCGCGGCGCCATTTCGACGATTGTAACGTCTGCAACGCGGTCCGCAATTCCTTCCGCGCATTTCATACCGATGAGTCCGGCTCCGATTATTAAAACGCGCGATTTTTTACTGATGACTTTTTCGATTGCCTTTGCGCTGTCGAGCGTGAGGAACGTGAAGTATGCGGGCATTGTGTCCAGACCGCCCATCGGCGGAACGAACGGACGGGAACCGGTCGCATTCAGCAGCTTTTCGTAGCCGATCGTCGTGCCGTCGGCAAGTTTCACCGTCTTGTTTTTCGCGTCGAGCGCAACGGCTTCCGTCTCGGGACGGAAATCGACTTTGTTTATTTTGTAGAAATTGTGAGCGCGGAGCTGCATGTGTTTTTCCGTCGTGAGTCCTTCAAGCAGATAGGAAATAAGCGGACGAGAATATGCGGGATATTTTTCGGTCGACAGGACGATGATTGAGCCGTCTTTGTCGAGCGGACGGATTCCCTCAATGCATCCGACAGCGGCCGTTGAGTTTCCGATAATTACGTATTTCGCCGAATCGCTCATTCTGCGCCTCCTTCTTCTTCCATGACGGCGGCTTCTTCCTCGGAGGGAACGCCGCGGTCTTCGAATACGATTGCGCGGTTCGGACATCCCGCGACGCACGCCGGCTGTCCGCTTTCATTTTTCGTGCACAGTTCGCATTTCTGAATGACGTTTCCTTCTTCCGACGGCATGATGCAGCCGTACGGGCAGGAAAGAATGCATGTGTAGCATCCGACGCATTTTTCCCTGTCGGAACAGATGACTCCGTCCTCAATATGCAGCGCGCCTGTAATGCATGCTTTGACGCACAGCGGCTCTTCGCAATGCCGGCATGAGACGGCATAGCTGATTGCCCTGCTGTTTTCATCGGTGCCGACCTCAACCTGAATGCGCGGATAAATTTTCTTGCCTTTGAGCGCTTTTACCATATCCTTCATGCCTGAATTGGCAAATGCGCAGTTATATTCGCAGAGATGGCACGCCAGACACCACTCTTCATTTACATATACTCTTTTCATAGAACCTCCATGTGCCGGACGGGGAAGCCCGGCCCCAATGAAGCGGGAATCCCGGCGAGCTCGTTGCGCGAGCCGGGTCAATTCCCGCAGAGCAAAAAAAACACGAAGTTTTTTTTGCGACTATTCCCCCGCATGCTTAATACCGAGAATCGTAAGTTCCCGGTCGTTCAGTCCGACTCCTCTGAGCATGAGTCTGTTTCCTCTCATCGCTTCAATCGAATTGATGCCCATGCCGCCCATCATTTCCTTCATCTCGCGCGTCCATGCCGTTACAAGATTCTCAAGGCGTACGTGGCCGATTTCCGGATTCAGACGCTTTACCAGATCCGGGCGCTGCGTTGCAATGCCCCAGTTGCATTTTCCCGTCTGGCACGTACGGCAGAGGTGGCAGCCGAGCGCGAGAAGCGCCGCCGTTCCCAGATACACCGCGTCGGCTCCGAGACAGATTGCCTTTACCATATCGGCGCTGCTTCTGATTGAACCGCCGCATACGATTGAAACCTGATTGCGGATTCCTTCTTCGCGCAGCCGCTGGTCTACGGCCGCAAGCGCGAGCTCTATCGGGATTCCGACGTTATCGCGGATTCGTGTGGGAGCTGCGCCCGTACCGCCGCGGAAGCCGTCGATTGCGATGATGTCGGCGCCGCTGCGTGCAACACCGGACGCGATAGCCGCGACGTTGTGAACCGCTGCAATTTTGACGATGACGGGCTTTGTGTACGCCGTCGCTTCCTTAAGCGAGTAGACGAGCTGGCGGAGGTCTTCAATCGAGTAAATATCGTGATGAGGAGCGGGAGAAATAGCGTCGGTCCCCTGCGGAATCATACGCGTTGCGCTCACGTCCGCCGTGATTTTTGCTCCCGGAAGGTGCCCGCCGATTCCCGGCTTTGCACCCTGTCCCATCTTTATTTCGATCGCACATCCTGCCTCGAGAAAATCCTTGTGAACGCCGAATCGTCCCGACGCAACCTGCACGATCGTATTCGGACCGTATTTATAGAAATCCTTGTGAAGTCCGCCTTCGCCCGTATTGTAGCAGATGCCCAGATTCGTTGCGGCGCGTGCGAGCGATTCGTGCGCGTTGTAGCTGATTGCGCCGTAACTCATTGCGCTGAACATAATCGGCGTCGAGAGCTCGATGTGCGGCGGCATCTCCGCGGCTATCGAGCCGTCCGGGTTGCGTTTGATTGCACCGGTACGTTTGCCGAGCGAAGTTTTCGTCTCCATCGGTTCGCGAAGCGGATCGATCGAAGGATTCGTGACCTGGGAAGCGTTTATGAGAATGTGATCCCAGTAAACGGGCAGATCGTTCGGATTGCCCATTGAAGAAAGAAGAGCCGCGCTCGTGGAAGCCTGTTTGTATATCTCATTGATTGTCTGATCTGACCAGTTTGCGTTCGGACGGAACGTGTGCGGACTTTCCACGATCTGAAGCGCATGTACGGGGCAGAGCGAGACGCAGCGGTGGCAGCACACGCATTTAGAATCGTCGGCAACCATAATGCCTTTTTCTGCATCGAAAGAATGAACCTGATTTGCGCACTGTCTTTCGCAGACACGGCATGCGATGCATTTGTCCTGATTGCGAAGTACTGTGAACTGCGGATATATGTAGTCTTGTGGTAACATAATTAACTCCTTTAGTACTGCTGATTCTGCGAAGCAGAATCAGTGTTACTGTGCAACTCCGTCGTAGAGTTTTACAATAACCGGCTCGCCTCCTGCCGGCGACCAGATGCGCTCAAGGTCCGGTTCGATGACGCGGATAGCGCATTCCTCGCTCGCAAAATACGTCATGTCGCCCTTCTCGCCGCACACCATGGAACGCAGCTTAAGGCGGTCGTTGAGAGCCATCAGTCCGCCGTCGAATCCGAGCAGAATGGAGAACGGCCCGGTTATTAATAATTCGGCGAATTGCTTACGGAGGAATTCGTACTGAGCGCGCTTTGCTGATTCCATTTTTGTTATCGTCGTCCAGAACGGGGCCGCAATGACGTGCGACGTTTCTTCGAAGGACAGTCCCTGTTTGCGTACGAGGTAATCGATTATGTACGTAATGACTTCCGTATCCGTGAGCAGATTGCATTTGTAGCCGAACATTTCGATGAAGCGGCGGTTTGCGTCATAGGAAGAGATTTCACCGTTATGAACGACGGTAAAATCGAGGAACGCGAACGGATGAGCGCCGCCCCACCAGCCCGGAGTGTTTGTCGGGTAACGGCCGTGTGCCGTCCAGCTGTATCCTTCGTATTCGTCGAGGCGGTAGAATCTGCCGACGTCCTCAGGAAATCCAACTGCTTTGAAGACGCCCATGTTCTTGCCGCTGGAAAAAACGTATGCGCCGTCTATACGCGTATTGATATGATTCACGCACTGACCGGTGTACTCTTTTTCGTCGAGTGCGGATGCAGACAGTTTTGTCTGAAGCGGTGAGACAAAATACCGCCAGATAAGCGGTTCGTCCGTAATGGAATCGACTTTGCATGTCGGAATTTTTGACAGATTGATGATATCGAAGTGTTCTTCAAGAAAATGTTCGCAGTCGTGTTTAGCGTCAGTACTGTCGTAGAAAATGTGCAGCGCGTAATACTGCTTGTATTCGGGATAAATACCGTACCCGGCGAAACCTCCGCCGAGTCCATTCGAGCGGTCGTGCATGGTAGCGATCGATTTGATAATCGTCTCGCCGTTCATGGGTTTGCCCGACTTCGAGAAAATACCAGAGATAGCGCACCCTGACGGAATACGCACGCGGCCCTCGCGTTCAAGCATATAGTGTAACCTCCTGACGTCTTTTTCAAAGACGCGATAAAAAAAGACGCTTTACAAGACCCACTACCCCCATATAGTAGATTTTGCAAAACGCCTTTGTTTGCATTCCATGAATAGTACATAATTATGCAATTTTATGCAATAGTATAAATAAAATTGCAGAAATTTCATATTTTTTCAGTTTTTCTGTATATTCGACAACGATATCTGCCGGTGACAGCATCCCCTTTCTTGTGATATGATAAAAATCATGACAATTATTCAGGGTATTATTCTTGGAATTCTTCAGGGTGTTGCGGAATTTCTGCCGATTTCATCTTCCGGGCATCTTGCAGTTGCCCAGAATCTTCTGGGACTTCAGAACGTTCCGATGCTGTTCGACGTGTTCCTTCATGTTGCAACGCTTACTGCGGTCATTTTATTTTTCCGCCGCCAGGTTTGGGAGCTGCTCTGTGCATTAGGACGCTGGATTACGCGCCGCCCTCTTTCCGATAAAATCCATGGTTCGAGCGGACTTACGCGTACCGACGAAGCGGCACGGAAAACCGTTACCGCTATAATTCTTGCAACAATCGTAACTGGCGTTATCGGTGTTGTTGTCGAAAAGAAACTTTCCGAACTTCCTATAAAAGCGGTGTGCGGCGGATTTGTTTTTACCGCGGTAATTCTGATTGTATCTTCATTAATAGAAAAGAAAGAGAAACGGAAGGGAATCATATCGTCTGAGGGAATTTCCTGGAAACAGTCTCTTGTAATCGGTCTTGCGCAGGGAGTAGGTACCCTGCCCGGTATTTCCCGGTCGGGTTCTACAATAGCCGGAGGACTTTTGGCCGGCGTGAACCGCGCCGACGCCGGTGAATTTTCGTTTATCGTCTCCATTCCCGCAATCATCGGAGCGTTTATCCTTGAACTGAAAGATCTCGGTTCTGTTTCTTCGGAAATAGGAGCCGCTCCCGTCGTTGCCGGATGCATTACCGCGTTCGTCGTCGGATATGCGTCTCTTTCATGGCTTATGCGGATCATCAGGAAGGGAAAGCTCGAGTGGTTTGCCTGTTATCTTATCCCTGCCGGCATTCTCGGAATGATTTTCCTCAAATAGGAAAATGAATGATTGCAGACAGTTGTGCAGCGATCGCGAATTATAGGAGTATAGAATGAAATCAACGTCTTTTTTTGTTAAGATGACGGCGGTGGCGGCGGTATTTCTGATTGTGCCGCCTGCGTTTGCAAAATCCGGCAGCAAGAATTCTGCCGACGATTCGGAAACGACAGAATCGACGATAAATCAGGACTGGAAGAAGTTCGGGAAGGATTCGGCCGAAGCGGCAAAATCTTTGGGCAAGGCGCTCGGAAAAACGGGAAAGAAAATCGGCGAAGACGTAAAAAATTCTGTCGATGAAAAATACTGCGGAACATGGACACATAAGGGAAAGAAAGTTACGACGACGATTGTCATAGGCAGGGACGGAACAATGTCCGTTACGCAGAAAGAAGCGCTCGACGTTCAGTACTGGCAGGGAACGTATTCGGGAACGCTTGCGCTTATTGTTTTCAAAATAAAGAAATCGGGGAGCAAAACCGGTTTTTCGAAAAAAGAAGTTGCCGATAATAAGACCTGGCGTATTTTGTATTCGGTCGACGACAAGGGGACGATGTCTCTTACATGTTCCGCCATCCCGACCGATGCCGACGGGCATAATTTTTCCAATTCGACGGTTTTCGTAAAATCGTAAAATGTACAAATTATATGAAAATGTAAAATCTCTTGAACAGTATGTCTCCCGGAAATACGGACTCACGGAAAGCGTTATGATTGAGAACGCCGCAGCCGCGCTGGAACAGGAAGTGCGGCTGCATGCAGGAACGGAGGATGCGCCGGTGTGTGTAGTCTGCGGAAGCGGCAACAACGGTGCGGACGGATACGCGCTTGCCCGCCGTATTGCCGGTGAAATCCCTGTTTCCGTGTACTGCGCGGCGGAGCCGAAGTCCGAAGACTGTATCAGGCAGCATGCGGCTGCCTCAGCCGCCGGAGCCCGTTTTGTAAGCCGCGCTTCTTTTTTGCAGGAGCTTGCTGCGTGCGGAATTATGGTCGACTGCATGTACGGTACGGGTTTTCACGGAGCGCTCGACGACGAAACTGCCGGGCTGATTGAAAAAATCAACAATGCATCGTGCTTCCGGATTACGTGCGATATTCCGAGCGGCATAGACAAATTCGGTGCGGTTGCGACGATGTGTGCGGACGGACCGCTTGCGTTCAGGGCCGACGTAACGGTGACTATGGGCGCCCGCAAAACAGCGCTGTTCAGCGACGCGGCAAAAGATTTCTGCGGTTGCATACGCTGCGCCGGAATCGGAGTGAGCAGCGCGCTGTTTGAAAGCGAAGTGCCCGACGCATATCTTCTTGCCCCGTCCGACATGAAACTTCCCGTGCGTACCGGAAAATCGGTGCACAAGGGAGATTTCGGGCACGCAGTTGTCGCGGCAGGCGAAAAGGAAGGGGCCGCCGTTCTTGCAGGGACAGCGGCGCTCAATTTCGGGGCGGGACTTGTCACGCTTGTTGATCTGCTTCCGAAACGCAGAACAGCGTTCAGAATGCCGCCGGAACTTATGTGCGGTACGGAACTGCCTGCAAACACGACGGCTGTTCTTTTAGGCAGCGGGCTCGGACGCAGCGATTACAACATAGTAAAAACAGTCGAACAATGGCTTGCCGCTCATAAAACGGCGGGACTTGTGCTTGATGCGGACATGTTTTATTTCGACGGCATCATGCGTCTGTTCGACTCGTTTGCGGAAAAATGTCCTGATGCGCGGGTCGTGCTCACGCCTCATCCTAAGGAGTTTCAGTCGCTTATGAATCTGTGCGCGCTCGGCGACTATACGATTCAGCAGCTTGCCGACGGCAGGCTGTCATATGTTAAAAAGTTTACATCGCGTTTTCCGCATACGGTGCTTGTGCTCAAAGGTGCAAATACGGTGATTTCGTGCCGCGGCGGAATATTCATCAGTACGGAAGGCCGCCCGTGCCTGGCAAAGGCCGGTTCCGGCGATGTGCTTGCGGGCTTTATCTGCGCGCTGCTCGCACAGGGATACAGTGCGGAGGATGCCGCAGTTACGGGTGTTCTTGCGCAGGGATGTGCATCGCAGCATGCGGAAAGTTCGTACAGCATGACCCCGCTCAAACTTATAAAATCGGCCGCACGGTTGTAAATTTTTGCAGCGCCACTGAAATACTTTCAGGGTATTGACCTTTTTTCTGAGAAACTGTATAAATATGCACAGTAAACATCAATGGCGATGTGAACACTTCTTTATAAGCAGAGTTCACATCGCCGTTTTTTTTGTTTAAAAAGTTTTATCAGGCCAGATAGGAGGTTACAATGCCGAACGTACCCGAGTTATTCGGAAGCATGGTTTTTAATCAGAAAGTCATGCAGGAGCGTCTGCCTAAAGAAACGTTTAAAGCGCTGAAGAAAACGCTCGAAGACGGAACGCCGCTTGAACTGGACGTTGCGAATCAGGTTGCCCACGCGATGAAAGAATGGGCGATAGAGAAGGGCGCAACTCACTATACTCACTGGTTCCAGCCGCTTACCGGCATCACTGCCGAGAAACATGACAGTTTCATTTCACCGACAAAAGACGGCGGAGTCATCATGGAGTTCAGCGGAAAGGAGCTCGTAAAGGGTGAACCTGATGCGTCGTCGTTCCCGTCCGGCGGACGCCGTGCTACGTTTGAAGCGCGCGGTTACACTGTCTGGGACCCGACGGCATACGCTTTTGTAAAAGAACATTCACTCTGCATCCCGACGGCATTCTGCTCATATACCGGCGAAGCGCTTGACAAGAAAACACCGCTTCTCCGTTCGATGGAAGCCCTCAATAAACAGGCTATCCGTGTACTGCATCTGTTCGGCAACAACGATGTACGTCATGTGGCGACGACAGTCGGACCGGAACAGGAATATTTCCTTGTAGACGAAAAACTTTATAACCAGCGCAAAGATCTCCGCATAACGGGACGCACGCTGTTCGGAGCCAAGCCGTCAAAAGGTCAGGAAATGGACGACCAGTATTTTGCAGCTCTTAAACCGAGAATCGTCGACTACATGGAAGATCTTAACACCGAATTGTGGAAACTCGGTGTTCTTGCGAAGACCGAACACAATGAAGTTGCTCCCGCACAGCATGAAATGGCGCCGATTTTTTCGACGACGAACCTTTCTGCCGATCAGAATCAGCTTACGATGGAAATCATGAAGAAAGTGGCACGCAGGCACGGTCTTGTATGCCTGCTCCATGAAAAACCGTTTGCCGGCATCAACGGAAGCGGAAAACATAACAACTGGTCCATGTCGACCGATCAGGGTGAAAACCTGCTTGAACCGGGCGACACACCGCGCAAGAACGCACAGTTCCTGCTCTTCCTCACGGCTGTCATTAAAGCCGTTGACGAAAATCAGGATCTGCTCCGCATTTCCGTCGCAAGCGCCGGAAACGATCATCGTCTCGGCGCGAACGAGGCGCCGCCGGCAATCATCTCCATGTTTGTAGGCGAAGAGCTCGAGGCCGTGCTCAAATCCATAAAGGACGGAACTCCGTATAACGACGTAACGAAACAGAAAATGAAGATAGGCGTGGACGTCCTTCCTCCGATTCCGAAGGATACGACCGACCGCAACCGCACATCTCCGTTTGCTTTTACCGGAAACAAGTTCGAATTCCGCTCAGTCGGTTCGTCGCTTTCCATTTCAGGTCCGAATACGGCACTCAACGCGATTGTCGCGGACGTGCTCAAAAGTTTTGCGGACGAGCTTGAAGGTGCAGCGGACTTTGATAAAGCGCTGCAGGATCTTGTTAAACGCGAAATCACCGCTCACTGGAGAATCATTTTCAACGGCAACGGTTACGACGCGGGCTGGCTCGCGGAAGCAGAGAAGCGCAAGCTCCTCAATCTGAAGAATCTTCCCGAGTCGATGGGCGAATATCTGAAAACGAAGAATATCAAGCTGTACACCGAGATGGGTATTTACACCGAAGTCGAGATGAAGAGCCACTACGAAGTGAAGCTTGAGAAATACTGCCAGGTTCTCAACATCGAAGTTGAGACGATGCTTGAGATGATTAACAAGGACATTCTGCCTGCTGCATTTAAATATATGAACGCGGTGAGCAAGACGGCTGCCGATGTGAAGAGTGTCGTTCCCGGTGCAAAATGTTCTGCGGAAACAAATCTGCTTAAAAAACTTGACGGGCTCACCGACGAGCTCGCAGTCAAAGCCGATGAACTCGCAAAGAAACATCTTGCAGCGAAGAAAAACGCTGATACTATGGAATGTGCTCAGGCATATGCCGGGGCAGTCATTCCTTCGATGGCGGAAGCGCGTGCTGCCGCAGATGAGATAGAACCGCTTCTCGGCGAGGATTACAAACCGTTCCCGTCTTACGAAGATCTGCTTTTCAGAGTCTGAGCCAAAAAAGAACATCCGTGTTCTTTTTTGACTAAGCGGGAACTGTTCCGGCTCGCAGAATTATCTCGCCGGAGTTCCCGCGGCACAGGCGGAACATCCTGTTCCGCAGTATGTTATATTTTTTGGCACAATGAGGTGCGTTGATACGGAAAACCCGTGATGGTCTTCCGTATCAACGCACCTCTTTTTATTAACATAGAGGAGGAACTTTATGGAGAATTTCCCGAATTTGGAACTGGATACCATGTGGCTGCTGCTTGGTGCTGCTCTGGTATACTTCATGCAGGCCGGTTTTGCCATGGTTGAAACAGGTATGACCCGTGCAAAGAATGCCGGCAACATCGTCATGAAAAACATGATGGATTTTGCCTGCGGTACGCCTGCATACTGGATTATCGGCTACGGGATTATGTACGGTGCGTCGAATGCTATCTCTGGCGGTATCGATTTATTCAGCGCAAGGCTTGCTTCTCAGAGTATGTTCGGCAACGTACCGACGTGGGCACACCTGGCGTTCAACACGATGTTCTGTGCAACGGCGGCGACAATCGTTTCCGGCGCTATGGCGGAACGCACAAAGTTCAAAACATACGTTATTTATTCTGTCGTAATCAGCGCTCTTATTTATCCGATTGAAGGACACTGGATATGGGGCGGCGGCTGGCTTTCAAAGCTTACGATTCTCGGATGGACGGGATTCCGCGATTACGCAGGTTCGACTGCAGTCCATATGACGGGTGGTATATGCGCTCTCGTCGGTGCAGCAATACTCGGTCCGCGTATCGGTAAATACGACAAGAAGGGAAAACCCGTTGCTATTCCCGGACATTCAATCACGCTTGCCTGTCTCGGTACGTTCATCCTCTGGTTCGGGTGGTTCGGATTCAACCCGGCGTCCTCTTACGGTTTAAGCAGTGTGGCGCAGGCTCTTGATGTCAGCAACGTATTCATGACGACAAACCTTGCCGCCGCGTGTGCAACAGTAACGACGATGTGCGTAACGTGGGTACGCTACGGCAAACCTGATGTTTCAATGACTATGAACGGATCTCTTGCCGGTCTCGTTGCAATTACGGCAGGATGTTCCGCCGTAGATCCGTGGGCTGCTGCAATTATCGGTATTATCGCAGGCGCACTCGTCGTATTCAGCGTCGAGTTCTTCGACAAAATTGCAAAAGTCGACGATCCTGCCGGCGCCATTTCCGTACACTGCGTGAACGGTGCATGGGGAACGCTCGCTGTCGGACTTTTTGCCCGCGACGGCGGTCTGTTCACAACTGGCCAGTGGGGAAGCTTCCTTGTCCAGCTTGTCGGCGTTGCTTCGGTTGCAGCGTTCGTAGCAGTTGCCATCTGGATTGTCTTTAAGATTGAGGACAAGACAATGGGTCTTCGTGTTCCTGCTGCCGAAGAAATCGGCGGTCTTGATCTTCCTGAACACGGACTTGTAAGCGGTTATGCTGACTTTATGCCGCAGTACACTCCCGCCGTTCTCGAACAGGCGAAGGAAGCCGGTGTCGATATTCCCGTATCTCAGGCAGTTCCTGTAACGACGGTAACGAGCAGTGAAACGGGTGCGAATGCCAAGTTCTCAAAGGTTGTTATTATTACCCGGCAGAACAAATTCGATCAGCTGAAAGCCGCGATGAATACAATCGGCATAACCGGCATGACAGTCATCAACGTTATGGGATGCGGTATGCAGAAAGGTGCAAGCGAATATTACCGCGGTTCACCTGTCGACATCAATCTGCTTCCCAAAATTAAGGTTGAAATTGTCGTAAGCAAGGTTCCTGTCCGCACGGTCATTGAAGCTGCCAAAAAAGCCCTGTATACAGGCCACATCGGCGACGGAAAGATCTTCGTATACAACGTGGAAAATGTTGTGAAGGTACGCACCGGTGAAGAAGGATATGCCGCTCTTCAGAACGAGGATGACTAGATCTGATTGACATCAATGTCAATCATCCTGCGGGAAAATCCCGGGGCGGAATGCTTCTGCAATGATTTTCCCGCTTTTCAGGGGCGGTATCCTGCCGCCGGCCTGAGATTTGTTAAATGCATAGCCGCGCTGTAAAGCGCTGTCTATATTCTGCCGCCCGGAGGGAACATGTAACCCCTTCTCTCCGGGCGGCTCTTTTTTGTGTAAAAAATATTTTTGAGTTTTTTATAATGTTCCGGATTCTGCGGCGCCGGGAAGCCCTATGTCTTTACGGTAGAACTCGTTGTCGAAATGCACGGCGCTTACCGCTTCGTATGCTTTTTTCCATGCTTCCTCGAAGGTAACGCCGTACGTACTGCACGCAAGCACGCGTCCGCCGCTTGTGACAAGGCCCGTCGCGTTCGGATCCGAAGAGGACGCGCGCCGGTCGAGCTGTGCGCCGGCTATGAATACTTTTGCGCCGCTGTCGTCGAGCAGTTTTTTCTGTATGGTGATTGGTTTCCCTTTTTCATAATTTCCCGGATATCCGCCGGAAACTATGCACGGAGCGACCACGTATCCGGATTTCCATTTGAAGCTGAACTGGCCGAGCGTGCCGTTGATGATTGAGCAGCACATGGCCGCGAAGTCGAAATCCATAAGCGGCAGGACGGCCTGCGTTTCAGGATCGCCGAGACGTACGTTATATTCAAGGAGCTTCGGTCCGTCAGCCGTAATCATAACTCCGAAGAATATGAATCCGCGGTAGTCGAACTTTTCCGCAATAAGCCCTTTGAGCGTCGGTGTGAGAATATCGCGTCTGAACTGCTCCATTGTTTCGTCCGTAACATCCGTAAGCGGGCAGACTGCTCCCATGCCGCCGGTATTCGGTCCCTTCGCTCCGTCGTTGAGGCGTTTATGGTCGCGTGCCGGCAGAAAAGGAATAATACGCGCCGCGTCTTTCTTTGATGATTCCGGAGTAACCGAGACCGCGGCAAGTACGGAAATTTCGACGCCCTGCAGATAATCCTCGACGACAATTTTTTTGCCCGCGTCCCCGACGCGTCCTGAATCCATAATGTCGGTAACGGCCGCGAGCGCGTCTTCCACCGTCGCGGCGACAGTGACGCCTTTTCCGGCTGCGAGTCCGTCGGCTTTTATAACTATCGGTGCACCGTGTTTTTTTATGTATCCTTTTGCTTTTGTCTCGTCGGTAAACGTCTCGCTTGCGGCGCAGGAGACGGAATATTTCCGCATGAATGATTTTGCAAGATCTTTGCTGGCTTCAAGCTGCGCTCCGGCTTTCTTCGGTCCGATGCACGGAATGTCCGCCGCCCAGAACACATCCGCAAGTCCTTCCGCGAGCGGATCTTCGGGGCCGATGACAGCCATGATGCATTCCTCGTGTCTTGCAATCTGCACGTAGGGGGATGTGCCGTCGTCTTTAAGGTAATCACATGAGTTTATATCGACATTTCTGCATTTGTTTTCTTTTGCGGTTCCGCCGTTTCCGGGGATAACAATAATCTTTTCGACGAGCGGACTTTCGGCAAGTTTCCAGCAGATGGTGTGTTCGCGTCCGCCTGAGCCGACAACAAGTATATTCATAAAAACATAATAATGAAAAACAGCGTGATTTACAACCGGGAAATAAAATGTATAATTATTTTCATGCTTGACTATGTTCTTATGGCTGCCGCCGTCATACTCATTATTTTTGCCCTTCAGTATTTTATCAGGATCGGACGGAGTAAAAAAACACCGCCCGCAACTGCGTCTCACCGCGCGTTCGTCAACTGTCCGTTGTGCGGTTCTCCGCTTCTGCCGGGAGAAGAGCTTTTTTCAAAAGTGTTCCGGCCGATGACCGTAAACGATCAGCGCTGCATTATTTACGGTTGCCCGCACTGCTATCCGCGCTGCGAACCAGGCGTGCACCGCATATGCCCTGCGTGCCGTAAATCGGTTCCGGCTGACGGTCATCTTGTAGCGCGCCTGTTTAATAAAACGAAAGACGGGAAAAAACACGTCGTTGTAACAGGTTGTTCCGTCTGTTGCAGACATGAACCGAAATAAAATGAAAAAAAGTACTTAAGACTTTCCGCCGGATTCCGATAGTTAATATATAGGGTGGTAGAACCCGGGAAACAAGCCTTGTACGGTTTGTCGGATATACCCAATTATTTTATAGGAGCAAAAAATGGTAATTAATCACAATATGAGCGCAATGTTTGCTCAGCGTGCCGAGGGAATTACTGAACTTTCAAAGCAGAAGGACATGGAGAAGCTTTCCTCAGGAACGAGAATCAACCGTGCCGGCGATGACGCTTCCGGGCTCGCAGTTTCGGAGAAAATGCGTGCACAGATCCGCGGGCTGAATCAGGCTTCAACGAACGCACAGAACGGTATTTCATTCATTCAGACGACAGAAGGATATCTGCAGGAGACAAACGATATTGTCCAGCGTATACGCGAACTTGCCGTTCAGTCTTCCAATGGAATTTACAGCGATGAGGACCGTATGCAGATTCAGGTGGAGGTTTCTTCGCTTGTTGCAGAGGTCGATCGCATCGCAAGTACGGCGCAGTTCAACGGTATGAACATGCTCACCGGACGCTTTGCACGCCCGACTGGTGAGAATACAGTCACAGCTTCCATGTGGCTTCATGTAGGTGCAAACATGGATCAGCGCACACAGGTGTACATCGGTACGATGTCAGCTTCCGCTCTCGGGCTCCGCAGCGCCGGTACGGAAGAAATCATGAGTCTTGAAAATCCCGAGGATGCTAACCGCGCAATCGGAACTCTTGACGAGGCGATGAAAAAGATTAACAAACAGCGTGCTGATTTGGGCGCATATCAGAATCGTCTCGAAAAGACCGTTACCGGTCTCGACATCGGCGCGGAGAATCTTCAGGCTGCCGAGAGCCGTATCCGCGATGCTGATATGGCGAAAGAGATGGTCAGCTTCACGAAGGACAATGTTCTTTCACAGGCAGGAACTGCAATGCTCGCTCAGGCGAATCAGTCAAGCCAGAACGTTCTGAGTCTGTTGAGATAAAAGACCGACGTAAAAAAGCGCCCCGTAAGTAAAACTTTCGGGGCGCTTTTTTTTACGGTCGGACGCTTTTACTGTATCTGTGTTCTGCCGCGGAAGCTGCGCATTAAGGTGAGCTTGTCGGTATACTCGAGGTCTCCGCCTACGGGAATGCCTGATGCGAGACGCGTTAATTTAACATTTTCCTGCTTTGAAAAAATCTGCTGCAGATAGAGAGCCGTCGTGTCCCCCTCTACGGTGGGATTCGTTGCGATTATTATTTCCTTCACGGTACCGTCCTTTACACGGGACAGAAGCGCCGCGATTGTGAGCTGGTCCGGACCTATGCCGTCGATGGGAGAAAGCGCGCCGCCCAGTACGTGATACAATCCGGTATACTCGTGTGCTGATTCTATCGTCTGAACGTCCTGCGGCTGCTCCACGACGCAGATGCTCGACTTGTCGCGCATCGTATTTGAGCATATGGGACACGGATCGGTTTCCGTCCACGCCCCGCATATCGAGCACGGTTTTATTTTATCCTGCAGAACCGCGAGCTGTCCCGCGAAGCGCTGAACGTACGTGCGGTCGGCCCTGAGCAGAAAATTAACAATTCGTGCGGCGCTTTTTTTCCCGATGCCCGGAAGATGCGAAAAAGAATCGGTGAGTTCGTCGAGCGCGTTCATGTCAGAAACCGAGCCCCGGAATATTCAGACTCTGCAGAAGCGGCCCGGCCTTTGCTTTTATCTGTTCCTGCATGTTCGTTACCGCGTCGTGATGTGCCGCAATAATAAGATCTTCAAGCATCCTGACGTCGCGGTTGTCGACGCAGACAGGATCAAGATGAATATCCGTCATCTCCATTTTACCGTTCACGGAAACAGTCACCATCTTTCCGCCGGACGAACCTTCCGCCGTCATCGCCGCAAGTTCGGCCTGCATCTTTTCCGCTTCTTCCTTGAGTTTCGCCGTATTCTGTAATAATTCAAACGGATTCATTTTTTTCCTCCAGTAATGTTTCCCTTGAAAACACTGCACAGGATTTTTACCTGAAGCGGTATTTCATGGGCCTGTCCTGCGGGGGCTTTCTCTTTTAAAGTTACTGAAAAATTTACCGGTCGTCCGCATATTTCAGCAAGGATTACCGTAATGTCTTTTACATGCTGTTCGAGCCGCGCTTTTTGATACGGCGATTCGATCTGCGTGGAAACCTCGTTGTTCCGGACGGTCCAAGGGAACGTCTGCATCAATGCCGATGCCGTCATTGCGTCGTTTATCGACAATTGCGCAGTGACGGAACCGCGCAGCTGTGCAACGGTAACCGTACGCCCGGCTGCGGTCGTGTACAATGCAGTCTGCTGCGGATCGGAAGGATCGTCGATAACAGGCATAGTTTCTTCTGCCGGACCGGAAGTTTCCGTCCCTTCGTCGTCCGATGACATATCGGAATTTTCGGGCGGAGTCTCGTCGTCGGGCGCATAGTCACCGTCGGGCGGAGCGTCCGTATTCGACCACGCGTCCGCCGTATTTTCAGGAGATACAATCGGGGCAGCATACGGGTTCGCATTGTCTGCGGAAGGCACGTTACGTGCTCCTGATGCTGCCGCTGTTTGTTCAGGCGGCAGAGCTCCGCCGTCAGGAAAAGGGTGGTTTTGCCCCGCTTCGGACGTATCGGGAGGAGGTGAACCTGTTTCCGGCATTTCGTCAAGCGCGGAAAAATGAGGTATACCGGACGGCGTGCCCTGTGCGGCGGGAGGAACATCCTGCTGGTCGTCCGCCGGCTGCTGCACCTCCTGCCGCGTCGTTTCGGGTGCGGCAGTATCGTTTGCACCGGCCGCGTTTGAAACAGACTGATGAGGCGTTCCTGCAGGTTTCGGCTGCGGAGCGGCAGCCGCGCCTGAAAGAAGCGCATGCGCCGAATCGACCGCCGCTTTTACTTCCGCCGGCGACACGTACTGTGAAAGCCAGCAGAGGCGGCTGAACGCAAGTTCAAGCTCGTAACGGGGCGAAAGCGAATAACGGACATCCCTGTAGAGCTGGAGAAAAATCGAAAGAGCCCGTTCTATCTGAATTGCATTCCATGTTTTGATCACGTCTGCACTGTACCGTTCGGATGCATTTCCGAGAAGCGATTCTTTCGTGATGCCGTTTTTTATAAGCAGAAGACTTCTGATATAATTTGCGCTGTTCGAAATAAGCTGCTCGATTGAGATTCCCGACTGCAGATATGAGTCGAGTACATTGAGCGCGTCGTCAGGTTTGCCCGCGGCGCATTTTTCAAAAAGTTCGTTGAGCCGGTCCACTCCGACGAGCCCGAGTTTGTCGCGGATTTTGTCGTACGTAATATGCCCGTCGCTGAACGCCGCAACCTGATCAAACAGCGTGTACGCGTCGCGGATTGAACCGGTCGATTCCCGGGCAATCCAGTAAAGCGCCTCGTCGTCCGCCTGAATGCCGAGTTCCTTAGCCGCATCGGCAAGCAGATTTTTCACCTTCTCGACGGGAACAAGCCGGAAGTTGAACTGCTGGCAGCGGCTTTTGATGGTCGCCGGCACTTTCTGCAGCTCCGTCGTCGCAAAAATGAACACAACGTACGGCGGCGGTTCTTCAATCGTTTTAAGAAGCGCGTTGAACGCGCTCGTCGAGAGCATATGAACTTCGTCGATAATGTAAATCTTGTAACGCGAAGAGTTCGGCGGAAACATAACTTCGTCCTTAATCTGGCGGACGTCGTTGACACTCGTGTTCGACGCGCCGTCGATTTCTATAACGTCGAGGCTCGAACCTTTCGTGATTTCCAGACAGTGTGCGCACGTACCGCACGGAGAAGGCGTCGGCCCCTTTTCACAGTTGAGCGCTTTTGCAAGGATGCGCGCCGTAGACGTTTTTCCGCAGCCGCGCGGGCCGGAAAAAAGGTACGCGTGGGCAATCTGCCCTGATGTAATTGAGTTTTTAAGCGTTTCCGCAACAAATTCCTGACCGATGAGGTCTTCGAAATGCTGCGGCCGCCGGCGTGTTGCGGTTACTTCGTAGGACATGGGATTACCTTATAAAACATACGGACAGTTTAGTGCAAATCGGAAAAATCGGCAATGGAAGGAAAAATACTCCGAAAACGGCACTTTACGGCGATATATTCAAAGTCCCCGCAGGCCGCTTTATCTGAAAATCGTCTGGCGATACGCACAGGATGTGCGGCCCTGTATACGCCATTTCGCAGAAATGGCGGTAAAGACGATTTTACAGGGATGTAAAATCGTCTGACCTACCGCACAAGGATGTGCGGCCCTGTACACGCCATTTCGCAGAAATGGCGAGAAAGATGATTTTACAGGGATGTAAAATCGTCTGACCT
>DHDP01000001.1:189849-295982 GCA_002399405.1 Treponema sp. UBA4873
AAATGGCGAGAAAGACGATTTTACAGGGATGTAAAATCGTCTGGCGTTACCAGCTCCCCGATGCACCGCCGCCGCCGAAGCTGCCGCCGCCGCCCGAAAATCCGCCGCCACTTCCTCCTCCGAACCCGCCGCCGCCGAATCCGGTGAAGTTGTTATGGTGATCGTGACGTGGGCGGGTACCGCCGCGGAACAGCGGAAACAGGAGCCACGGAAGCCACCAGTGCCTGCGGCCCGTCATGCCCGGAATAACCATAAGCCATACAAAAAGGAAAATTAACCCGAAGAAAAGGGCCGCAAGTGTATCATTATCATTTTGTTCGTTGCCGCCGGTTGCGACGCTTTTTGCGACAAGCTCCGCGTTGTCAGATGCGATGCCTCCCATGTTCTTTACACCCTTGATGATTCCCTCTCCGTAATCGCCTGAACGGAATTCCGGTGTAATCACATTGCGTATGATGAGCCCGCACTTTGCGTCGGTAAGTCTGTCCTCCAGACCGTAGCCGACTTCTATGCGTACTTTGTGCTCGTTCATCGCTACGAGAAGAAGAGCTCCGTTGTCCTTATCTTTTTCGCCGAGCCGCCATGCCTGCGCAACCCGTACGCTGTATCCTTCGAGGTCTTCGTTTTCGAGCGACGGAATCGTGAGGACGGCAATCTGAACACCCGTCGTATTGTCGAGTGATTCAAGGTAATCAGTCAATTCGGATTTTTCGCTGCCTGAGAGAATACCGGCTTCGTCCATAACCCGGTCCGTAAGCGCGGGGATGTCGAGCGAAAACGCGGGAAAAACAGCAAGAATAACCGATGCGATGAACGCTGCGGCCGGTTTGTTTATTTTACTGATTAATACCATTCTGCATCCTCCAGTACGGTGAGACCGTCGGGAAGTTCATCGGGATTTTCCTCATGCGCGGGAAAATTCTGCGCAAGCAGGTCTCCGCACTTTTCTATTGCATTAATAAATCCGGTTTTTGCGCTGCCTGACTTGATGTCCGCCGCGAGTTCGTCGGATATAATTTTCCATAAATCCGGTGAAATTTTTGCTGAAATACCGCGGTCTGCAACGATTCGCACCTGCCGTTCCAGGTATGAAACGAATATCAGTATACCCGAATGCTCTGCCGTTTCGTAAATACCGCTTTCCGTAAAGTGCCGCATTGCCCGGCGCGTAACGCTGGCAGTGCGGACAATCCGCGGAATAACAATGCGGTCGAGAGCCGGAATATTAAAGAGATAAAACGATGCGGAAACCGACACAAAGCAGACGAAACCGTATAAAGCGGGAAGCGCCCATATGCGCTGCGTCCAAGTGATGCGTTCATATACACTGCTGATTTTCCCGGCAAACGGCAGCAGCACCGCAAAAACAAGTACCGAAATACATACGGAAGCAAGCAGTTCCCAGAATGCATAATGTGCGCTTTCGGCCGTAATCGCTGCTTCTATTTCACCCGTCGTTTTTGATTCAACTTTCCTGACCGCTTCGGAAATCTCTTCGAAATCATTCTGCGAAAGCTTCAGCTTTTTCAGCATCGTCTTTGTCTTCATCCTGTTGTTTCCTTAAAACTGCACTTTTGGAGCCGACTGCGCTTCTGCCGCCGCCGTGAAGTACTGTTTTTTCTCAAAGTTCGACATATTTGCAATAAAGTTGTTCGGGAACGTGCGGATATACGAATTGTACGTTTTTGCGGAATCGTTGAAGCGGTTCCGCGCGACTGTGATTCGGTTTTCCGTTCCTTCAAGCTGATCCTGAAGCGCGAGGAAATTCTGATCGGCCTTAAGTTCCGGATAGTTTTCCGTCACCATGAGCAGACGCTGGAGACTGCTGCCGAGCTGGTCCTGCACCTGCTGGTATCTGGCGAAAGCTTCCGGATCGTTGAGAATTTTTTCGTCTACGTTGACGACTCCGCCCGCTTTCGAGCGCGCTTCCGCAACCTGCGTATATACGTCGCTTTCATGAGACGCGTACCCTTTGACCGTTGCGACAAGGTTCGGAATCAGATCGTAGCGGCGCTGGTACTGGTTCTGTACCTCCGCCCACTGGCTTGTTACGTCCTCGTCCATTGTGACCATTTTATTGTAAGTACCTGCTCCG
Source organism: Treponema sp. UBA4873 (assembly GCA_002399405.1). Classification (GTDB taxonomy): domain Bacteria; phylum Spirochaetota; class Spirochaetia; order Treponematales; family Treponemataceae; genus Treponema_D. The sequence continues at coordinate 191,945 of DHDP01000001.1, forward strand.
CACTGGGCGAGCAGGAGCACAACAGCTGCAATAATCACGATAATTATAATCGCTTTTTTACCACCTTTAGACATGTTAACTCCTGAAAAAAATAAATTTCTATTAACAATATACACACTTTTCCCTGAAAAAAAACTATGAAAATAAAAAGTTCATTCGGATAGGACATAAAAACTATTGAATAAATCAGTTTTTACGGATATTCTACCTATATATAAAACAGACAGAGTATTTTGTTACTTTGGATTATAGTAGATATGGTTTTATGGAGTACTTATGGCAGCAGATAAATACGATTTTACCATCGAAACACTGGGACCGTGCAAAGTTCAGTCTCCTATTCAGCTTTCTACGGTAGTAGGCGATTACCGCGCAAATTATGTAAAAGACGATTCATATGTGCGTTACCGTGTGAACGTGTTCAACGGTAAAGATCAGGATGACCAGACGTCGTCCAACCTTATGCAGAAAGCAGGCCCGCGTGAGTTTATTTATTTTGACCCGAAACACGTAAAAGCAGGCATCTGCACGTGCGGCGGTCTGTGCCCCGGACTTAACGACGTCATCCGCGCAATCGTCCGCTGTCTGTATAACCGTTACGGCGTAAACCGTATTCTCGGTTTCCAGTACGGATTCAAAGGATTTTTTCCCGATGAAGGTTTTGAAACAATCCAGCTGAATCCCGACAACGTCGACGAAATTCACAAGATAGGCGGTTCCTTCCTCGGAACAAGCCGCGGCGGCGGCGAACGGGTAAACGACATTGTCGACTGCGTTGAGAAGATGGATATAAACATGCTGTTCATTATCGGCGGCGACGGCACGCAGCGCGGTGCGCTCGACATTGCGAACGAAGTAGACAGACGCGGACTTAAGGTCGCCGTCATCGGCATTCCCAAAACAGTCGACAACGATTTGCTGTTCATCGACCGGTCGTTCGGTTTTGAAACCGCAGTTGAACGCGCAAAGGAAGCCGTCACGGCAATAAATATGGAGGCTCATTCGCAGATTAACGGCATCGGCCTTGTAAAGCTCATGGGACGCGAGTCGGGCTTTATTGCGGCTGCAACGGCGCTTGCATGCCACGAGGCGAACTTCTGCCTTATTCCCGAAGTACCGTTCGATCTGGACGGACCGAACGGCCTGCTTGCAAATCTTGAACAGCATCTTGTCGATCGGCATCATGCGGTCATCATTGTCGCCGAAGGTGCGGGCCAGGAGCTTCTTACAAAGACAAATCAGACTGATGCGTCCGGAAACATCAAGCTTGCCGACATCGGTGTCTATCTCCGCGATCAGATTACGAAGTATTTTAAGGACAAGCACTTCCACAATAACCTCAAGTACATTGACCCGGGCTATCAGATCCGCGCGTCGGTTACGACGGCGAACGATTCCATTTACTGCGAGCGCCTCGGCAACAACGCCGTGCACGCAGCTATGGCGGGAAAAACGAAGATGGTCGTCGGCCTTGTTCACGACAAGTTCGTGCACATTCCGATCAGCGCCGTAACGATGCACCGCAACGTCGTCGACCCGGAAGGCGCAATGTGGCGCGACGTTCTCGACGCGACATCCCAGCCGATTATGATGGTAAACAACCTTGAGGCAGCCCGCGAGCGTATGGCAAAAGCGGCCGCCGACGGAAGAAAGAAACCTTCGGAAAAATAGTTTGGAAATTGCACAAGGCGTTTGCGTTTTGGTTTGTGATGGTATACAATAGTATACATGAACCGTTTATTACAGTTATCTGATTTGCAGGTACTTTGTGCAGAACATAAGATCCGCTGGACAAATCATATTCTTACACGATTGTTGCAGCGGGGAATTATGTTGGCGGATGTTGAAAATGCGGTTATGCATGGCGAGATAATTGAACAGTATCCTGATGATTACCCGAATCCCAGTTGTCTTATTCTGGGGGCGGCAACAGCCGACAGGAAACTTCATGTAGTATGCGGTAGTGACGGAACCTTGTTATGGATGATAACTGCATATTATCCCGTGGTTGACCGCTGGGAAAAGGATTTTCGTAAACGCAGAATAAACGGGAAGGAGGATTGCGAATGACTTGTTTTATGTGTAAAGGTCCGCTTGAACAGGGAACAGCTACTTTTATGGCAGATTTGGGAACCTGTATAGTTATTGTAAAGAACGTTCCCGCTTTTATTTGTTCGCAGTGCGGAGAGACTTCGTATTCCGATGAAACAGCAAAAAAACTCGAACAGATCGTCAATTCGCTTCGGGCACATGTCACTGATATAGCTGTTACGGATTATCAGGCTGCTGCATAAAATTTCTTAAAAAGTAAAACGCCCTGCTTCATAACGGAGCAGGGCGTTCATTTTTTAACCTGTCGTTTTTAATTACGCCTGTCTGCGGGTAAACACTCTGACTGCTTCGATAAGCTGCAGAATTGCAAGTACGAAGAGCACGATTGCAATCACGGAAAGAGGTATGAATCCGCCCGGCTGGAAGTTCTTTATGATCATGAGAACAAGCGCCGTGAACGTGACTGCGAACATGAAAATCATAGGGATGATAGTTTCGAACGAATGTTTTCCCTTGTTGAGAACCCATGCCGTGACGGCGAGAAGCGCGAGAGCTGCAAGCAGCTGGTTCGCAGAGCCGAAAATAGGCCATACTTTCGCATACCCTGCTACGAGGAAAATAACGGAAACTGCGACGGTGAGAATTGTCGCAATATACATGTTGGATGCAGCCTTCGTTACGACATTCGGCTTTTTTGCCTCTCCTGCGAGTTCCTGAAGAAGGTAACGCCCGATGCGCGTTGCCGTGTCGAGCGAAGTAAGGGCGAACGCGGAATATGCGAGCGTAACGAATACTTTTCCGACCTGCAGATTGATTCCGAACGTGTTCATAAATTCTGCGACACCGTTTGCGAATACGACGGCCGGAGTGCCGAGTTTGTTTCCGTCGGCGATTGCCGTGATGCCGTCTTTGCTCAGGTAACAGACGACGATGAGCGCGACGATTGCAAGAAGACCTTCGACGAGCATTGCCCCGTATCCGATTACCTGCGCATCGGGTTTTGCCTTACCGAGCTGTTTCGACGTCGTACCCGACGCGATGAGCGAATGGAATCCTGAGATGGCGCCGCATGCGACCGTTACGAAAAGCACCGGGAACAGGGAACTGCCGCCGACCGTGAAGGTGGTGAAGGCGTCCATGTTTACGGCCGGATGTTTTACGAATACGCCTATGACGGCTCCGGCCATCATTGCGTAAAGCAGGAAGGAGCAGAGGTAGTCGCGCGGCTGGAGAAGAAGCCAGACGGGAAGAACCGACGCCGCAAAGATGTAGATGATGAGAACAACGCGCCAGCCGTTCACACCGAACTTGAGGACGGGGCAGAAGTATCCGAGGATGATTGCACCGGCAACGAGGACGACGCCGAGAATGGTACTTACGCCGAGCGGAGCGTGAAGTTTATTGCGTGCGAATCCGAAGAGAAACGCAAGCCCGATGAAGATAATCGAGGCTGTACCGGCCTGCGCACCGGTGAGGTTTCCGAACGCGGGGTCGTATGCGAACGTTTTTGCGCAGATGTCCGTAAATGCGGCGACGACGAGCGTAATCGTTACCCACGCGTACCAGTTGAATATCGTCTGGGCGCGTTTCGACACATTTGTCCTGATGATTTCACCGATGGATTTACCGTCGTTGTTGATCGACGCGGCGAGTGAACCGAAATCGTGGACGCCGCCGAAAAAAATCGATCCGGCGACTATCCACAGGTACACCGGAACCCAGCCGAACACCGCCGCAAGAATCGGACCCGTAATGGGACCCGCGCCCGCGATTGACGAGAAGTGATGGCCGAATAGAACGCGTGCGTCCGTGGGCACGTAATCCATGTTGTCCTGCAGACGGTGTGCAGGCGTTTCCTTTACGCCTGCAAGGCCCCATTTTTTTGCAAGAAAGCCGCCGTAGCAGATGTAGGCAATCAGAAAAAATACGATTGCCGAAATGAGAATGACTAACGAGTTCATTCCATCCCCCTTTTATAATGTATGCTTTTATTAAGATTTATGACCGCTGCATGCAGGCACAAAAATTTTCTTTTCCCGACGACCGGCAGGATTTGTGTATACTTTTCCGGATGCGAGGTCTACGAGAATTGTCTTGCATTCGACATATCCCCAGAAGTAAAACCGGAACGATTTGTTGAAGCGGAAACGTTTTACGAGCGTAACGGCTTCTTTTTCAGGTGATTCGGCGGCGAAAACGCGCGTGACGACGGTGGACTTATGGTGGCGCGACGGTTCCGCATATTCGAGCGCCAACGCCGGTAGTCCGGCTAATTCCGTACTGACAAACGACGGAGTGGCGTTGAATGAAACGAGACAGATTTCCTTCGAATCGTAAAAATCCATCACGTTTTCTTTAAAAAGCACCGTCTGCGTTTCGCGTGCGGCGTATTTTGCAGCCAGATCGTATTTTTTCCCGCTCCACATACCGCCGCTCAGCACATCGAAGTATTTTCCGAACCGCTGAGTCAAAAGCTCCGTGTATTCATCGATTTTCATTTATATTAACATTATACAGTGTTTATTAAGTTAGTCAATAAATATTGAAAATATACAGTATGGCTGAAAATACATATGTTGCGGAACGGATTGATTTCGTACATAATAAAAAGCAGGAGCGGTACGGTATGAAAGCAGCAGTATTGGCGGAAGAACTCAGGGGAAATGATTATCCCGGACGGGGGATTGTCATCGGGCGGTCGGAAGACGGCCGGTATGCGGTAACGGCTTATTTTATCATGGGGCGCAGTGAAAACAGCCGGAACCGTATTTTCGTGACTGACGGTGAAGGAATCAGAACGCAGGCGTTCGATCCGTCTAAAATGAAGGATCCGAGCCTCATTATCTATGCGCCCGTGCGGGTGCTCGGCACAAAGACAATCGTTACGAACGGCGATCAGACCGACACGATTTACGACGGCATGGACCACCAGATGACGTTCGAGCAGTCGCTTCGCAGCCGCGAATTCGAGCCCGATTCGCCGAACTTCACTCCCCGCATTTCCGGCGTTATGCATATTGAGGGCGGAAAATACAACTTTGCGCTTTCAATCGTCAAGTGCGGGGACGGGAATCCGGAAAGCTGCAACCGGTTTACGTTTGCGTATGAGAATCCGCAGAACGGAGCAGGGCGCTTTATCCACACCTACACGGGCAACGGAAATCCGCTGCCGAGCTTTGAAGGCGAACCGAAACTTGTCGGCATTAAGGGACCTATCGACGGTTTTACCGGCCTGATATGGGACAGTCTTAATGCGGACAATAAAGTGTCGCTTTTTACGCGTTTTATCGAAATCAGAACGGGAAAGTATGAAAGCAGAATTGTAAATAAAAATGTCTGAAAGTATGATTTTAGTATGATTGTTCCCCGATAACAACGTTTTAATTGCATAATTTATAAAATAATAGTAATATCCTTAATCAGATAAGGATGCTACTATGAATTTTGATGCGATTGAACACCGTGCGTTCGACAATTACTGTTACCCGATTAATAAAGATGAACTTGAAATAAACATCCGCACCGGCAGCGATATAAAAAAGCTGTTTCTTGTCTGGGGCGATCCGTTTGCGGGCGGCATTCTCGGTGGAAACTGGGAATGGAAAGGTATCCGTACTGAAATCACCGAAGTGAAGGAACTGCAGAAATTTCTGTGGTGGACAATCGTTGTAAAGCCCGAGTTCAAACGCTGCCGGTACTATTTTGAACTGCACGCCGGCGACGGAGTGTTTTACTGCTGCGAGGACGGTTTCTACACGGAAGCGGAATTTAAGGCGCTGCCGTTCAATCTTTCCTGTTTTACGTTCCCGTGGATGAATCCGGCCGATATATGTATGCCTCCCGACTGGCCTAAGGCGACGGTGTGGTATCAGATTTTTCCGTCCCGTTTCAGCAGAGGCGCGGGCGGCTGCAGGGAAGCGCTTACGGAGCGGCTGCTCAAGGCATGGGCCGGCCCGGAGCAGGCCGTAACGAACGACGAAGAGTACGGCGGGAATCTGCAGGGGATAACGGACAGACTCGACTATCTGACCGGCCTCGGCATTACAGGCATCTATCTGAATCCGGTGAATCTTTCGCGTACGCAGCACAAATACGACACGACCGATTATCTTGAAATAGACCCGTCGTTCGGCACGAAACAGGATATGAAACACCTCGTAGCGGAAGCGCACAAACGTCATATCAGAGTAATGCTCGACGGCGTCTTCAATCATTCGGGCTGGGATTTCTCCGCATGGCAGGACGTGCTCAAAAACAGGGAAAAATCAAAATATGCCGGCTGGTACATGATAAACGATTTTGATTTTCCGGCGAAACCGGGCGACAATTCCAAAAAAGGGAAGTATTTCGCGTTTGCGTTCGCCGACTCCATGCCGAAACTCAATACGAATAATCCCGAAGTGCGCGGATATCTGCTTAAAGTCTGCGAGACATGGGTGAAGGAATACGATATAGACGCGCTTCGTCTCGACGTTGCAAACGAGGTGTCCCACCTGTTCTGTCAGGAACTTCAGAAACGCATGAGGGCGCTCAAAAGCGACTTTTATATTATCGGCGAGATATGGCACAACTCGCTGCCGTGGCTGCGGGGAAATGAATTCGACGCGGTCATGAACTATCCGCTGCTGAATACCATTTCCAACTTTACGCTTACCGGTACTATGACGGTAAAGCAGTTCGAGCAGAATATTAACCGTTGTCTGACAATGTATTTCCGTCAGACTGAGGAAGTGCTGTTCAATCAGATGGACAGCCACGATACGATCCGGCTTGTAACGAAGAGCGGCAGCCGCGGAAAAGCGGTGCAGCAGCTCGTGTTTCTGTTCGCCATGCCAGGTTCCGCGTGTATTTACTACGGAACGGAAGTACTGCTGGAAGGCGGCCACGATCCCGACTGCAGACGATGCATGCCGTGGAAGGAAATTGAAGAAGGAAAATACGACGGCGAACTGTCGTTTATGAAGACGCTCATAGCGCTTCGCAGAACACAGAGCGCCCTGCGGGGCTTCAGCGTGCAGTTCGTGTACGACGGAAAAGAATCGGAAGAAACGGCGCGCGTCGTCCATATCCGCAAAACCTCCGACGACGGAACCGAAATGCTGGACGTGCTTTTTAATTTCGGAACCGCGCCGTGCCGTGCAGATTGTGCGGACCGCACTGTTCTGCTGAGCAATGCGTACAAAGACGGAGTTGTGCAGCCTGACGGATTCGTCATGTGGAAGTAACTGCGTATTAGCGCGTTACAGCTCTGTAATTTCGTCTTCGGGAAACCCGTCCTTTTTCATGTTGCGCGCATCTGACAGCTCCTGTGCACGGTCCATAAGGTTTATGCGGTGACGGAACCCGGCGTCACGAGCCTGTTCGTCTGCTATAAAGTTTTCATATGTCTATTGTACCGGTTCCTGTGTGCCTTTTCTGTCTACAGTATACGGCTGTTCAGCAGTAGTTTCCGGCTTTTTGGTCTGAGCATTTTTTGATACAAGTATAAGTTTGTCGATGTCAATAAACTATAGGAAACCTCTAAAAATTTCAGTTTTTAGAGGTGCCCTATAGTATTATTAAATGAAATGTATCAATTTTTACAGGAACGAGGTTATGACCGTAGTCAAAGAACAGGCAGTTGCTCTTCTTCAGAATGCGGGACTGATGATTTTGCGCGCTTCGCCGGCAGCTTTCCGGAATTTTCTGTATAAAGATAAACTTCACAACGCTTGAAGCTTTGAACAATTCTTCCGGAAGTACATGATTAATTCCTGCGAAAGCCATGATTATACTTTGTGAATGTACTATAAATTTTCTGCAGCAGGATTGATTTCATCATGAAACTAGTCTGTTTTCATCGTGAAACCAGTCTAATTTCATCGTGAAACCAGTCTGGTTTCCTTTTTCCATGTTGAGATCGTGAAATTATTTTTGATAAATGACGGCATCGCTCCACCGCGCGTATACCCATTTTGTATGTACCGGCGGGCAGTCCTCTGTGCGTGAAAAATTTCCTGTAGAAGCAGTGTGTAAGGTGTACTTCCTTCCGGTATTGACGTTGCATACGGTCAGTTCGATGTTACCGGAGGATTTTCTGTTCTTTTGCAGAATAAAATATTTTTCTTGCAAATTCGCAGGAACGATGTAGAATGAGGCAATAAATAAAATAAAATTTACTTATTGCATGTCAATAAATGCGATATAAGTAATAAATAAGGAGTAAAATATGAGAAAAGTATTATCACTTTTTATGTTCCTGCTGCTCTGTGCGGGGATGCTCGCCGGGTGTGCGAACACTTCCGGCAGTGGTGACGGGGAAGGCACGACGCTTCCCGATGCTTCGGAAACGATTGCCGACGGATATTTCCGAATCAATTACAAAAGCTCTGCAGCTAATTTAAGAGTCTGGGTATGGGATGACGTTGCAACCAGCTGCGCGGATGCGGGCCGTTCGTGGCCGGACGGTTTTGCGCTTGATCACAAAAACGGTGATTTTGTCTGTACTGATTTAGAGCTTGCGGATAATCCTCAGAAGGTCAGCATGATCGTTATTAATTCAAGCGGCACAAAACTGACAGGTTCCGCCGACATTTCGTTCCTGTTTCCGCAGAAATATAACGAAGTGTTTTTCAACGCCGGAAGCAACGTTGTTTATATAAACAGGGAATTGACGAAACAGGCGATGGGATTGCAGTCGGCGGAAATAACCGGTGAAAACACGATTACAATCGCGTACAACGACGTTACTCCTTCAACGGATAATGTCAAAGTCTACGACAGAAACGGAAACGAAGCAGCTGTTTCGTCAGTTTCAGATACAAGTATTACTACGTCGGCAAGTTTGAAAGATACGTATGCCGCAAAGGGGCCGTTTACTGTAAAGATGACCGACACTAACGGCGATGTCGACACACGGACGGCATCGCTGGACGGCTCGCTTGTAGACACATGGTTCGATGCGTCTTCCGTTTCCGATCTCGGGTGGAACGGAACCGACACCGTAAAATTATGGGCTCCGCTCGCATCGTCCGCCGTGCTGAACGTATATGCGGAAGCCGCTGATGCGAATCCCGCTCAGACGTTCGACATGACCAGAGGCGAATACGGCGTGTGGTCATGGAGCGGCCTTTCCGCGTACAGGGAATATTATTATAACTTTACGGTAACGAACAACGGCGTATCTCATTACGTGCTCGATCCGTATGCAAAAACGATGGCTGCATTCGACAGCGATACGGACGGCAGCGCGGGAAGAGGATTCCTCTTTGACTCGAGCAAGATGGGCTCCGTGACGAACGGCTATGTGTCTCTCGCACAGCGTGAAGACGCGGTCATCTATGAAGTGTCCGTCCGCGATTTTACTATTTCGGATGATTCCGGCGTTGATTCGACGAAACGCGGAACGTATGAGGGATTTATAGACAAACTCGATTACCTGAAGTCTCTCGGTGTGACGCATATAGAGCTGCTCCCTGTCCTGAACTGGTACTACGGGAACGAGTCGGACCGTTCGTATGAAAGCAGCGGCACGGCATCAGGCAACAACTACAACTGGGGCTACGATCCGCACAATTATTTCACGCCGGAGGGGTGGTACTCGTCCGCCGCCTCCGATCCGTACGCACGTGTTACGGAACTCAAGGATTTGATTAACGCGTGCCACGAAAAAGGCATGGGCGTCATCCTCGACGTTGTATACAATCATCTTGCAAAAACGTTCCTGCTCGATGAAATCGTTCCCGATTATTATTTCCGTGAGTCGGACGGAAGCCTCACCAATCAGTCAGGATGCGGAAACGACACCGCGACGGAAAAGAAGATGATGGCGAAACTCATGGAAGATTCGGTCGAATACTGGACGAAGGAATATAAAGTCGACGGTTACCGCTTCGACATTATGGGACTGCTTGACGCGGACGCCGTGGAGGCTGCATATGTAAAGGCGTCCGCGCTTAATCCCGATACGCTCTTCATAGGTGAGGGCTGGCAGTACGGTGTTTCCGGCGCGATGGACCAGACGTATATGACGAGTACCGATGATTGCGCGGTTTTCAACGATAATATCCGTGATTTAACAAAAGCGGGCGGCATGTCCGACGCAGGTACCGGTTTCATCACCGGCAGTTCAACAATCAATTCGACACGATTTTTTAACAATCTTATCGGCCTGCCGTCGAAGTCCCGCTCCGATACATATACGGCCGACGATCCGGGCGACAACGTACAGTTTCTCGTCTGCCACGACGGTCTTACCCTTCACGATACGATTTCATATAACGTTGGGCTTACGGACGCGGCGAACGAAACGGAACTCGTCAAACGCATAAAGATGGGCAACTTCGTTACCCTGACGAGTCAGGGAATCGCATTCCTGCACGGCGGACAGGAACGGGGGCGTACGAAGCCGCGGCTGAATGCGACGACGGGTGCGGCCGGTTCCGGAGAATGTCTGGGCAATTATGTCCGCAACAGCTACGACTCGTCGGACAACATAAATCAGATTGTGTGGACGCTTGATGCGGCGTATCAGGGATTGCATGACTATACGGCCGGACTGATTGCGTTGCGAAGGGCGACCGATGCATTCCGGCTCGGCTCGGAAAGTGCTGTGGAAAGCAATATTTCTCAGATTACGACAGCATCCGGGCAGCAGATGGCGTATAAAATCAACGATACTGCAAACAACTGCACATGGATCGTCGTCATGAACGGTGCAACGACTTCCGCGGCGGTCGACACGGGAATCTCAGGAACGTATTCGGTATATGCCGATGCAGATACGGCCGGTACGACTGCCATTTCGACTCCGTCCGGTGTAAGTGCGAACGGTTCAACAGTAACGCTGGACGGGCTCACATGCGCCGTTCTAAAAGTTAATAACTGACACAATTTATAAAGGAACCGCCAGATGGGCAGCTGTCAGGCGGTTCCTTTGTATATTTTTACAGTAACGGTTAATAGTATTTTAGTAATAAATAATATAATAAAAGTATCTATTTCCCGATGACGGAAAAATTGCTGTATATAAGCACGACAGGCCGATAGGATTCAATCAAAATCAGCCATTTATAATAATATAAAAAAAGTATTATAAAGTTGCGTAAAAGTATTAATATTATAAAATTATGTGCGTAATAGTAATTTTTTTTATTGACAAATTTGAAAAGCGGATCTGATAATAATAACTGAAACTTAGTCTGCTGAATTGACGGCAGAAAGGTTAAATAAATAATTGGAGGAAAGGATGAAAAAGTTCTATGCTTTCATTGCTGTTTTGCTGATACTCACAGCGGCTGCTTCTGCTGATGTATCAGTAAAAAAACTTGCGGACGGGCAGGTGGAAGTCACATTCTTCTACGGAAATCCCCGCGCATCAGAAGTTACCATCGCCGGTGACTTTACAGACTGGCAGAACGGCGCACTGCCGATGACAAAAACAGACAAGGGTTGGACGTTCGTTAAGACTGTTCCGGCGGGAACTGTCATGAAGTACAAATTCATTTCGGACGGCAACTGGACCGCGGATATTAAAGCTCCTGATACTGTTGACGACGGATTCGGCGGGAAAAACGGACTTGTGGACGTCGACGCTTTGGCGGCTGCTGCCGCACCGGCTGCGGATACCGCGGATGCCTCACCTGCAAAAAAGGCGAACATTAAGTTCATGACGTGGACCGTTGCCGGTACGCAGGCGAAATTCCGTACACAGGGTGCATACGATTCGGCGAAGAAAGGTATGGATTTTGACAATGCCACACTCGGCCTGAAATCCTACAACAAACTGACAGGAAATATTCTTCCCGACATGCCGTTCTATGTAGAAATTGCTCTTGCGGAAACCGAACTTGAGAACGGCTATGCGGGCAATACAAAGCTTCTGTATCTTGCTCAGAAAGATAATTTCGGAAATGATACCGTTTCGATTGAGGAAGGCCTTAAAAATGCATTCACAGGGCTTTTCACAAATCCTGTATCTTATTTAGGCAAGGCTTCCGACAATACAGACTCTGATGATGCGGGGCCGGGCACAAATCCGTATCTCGGTCACCTGAAATTCGGAATCGATTCTCCGTACGTGAACTGGTACACGGGATTCAACTATGCAAAACCCGATGTGAGGCAGGCCGTTATCTGGAAGACAGTCGACGGGAACTGGGACGCCGGTTATCAGCACGTCGGCGGTTTCAATTCGTTCTCTCTCGGTTCGAAGCTGCAGCACATCTTCGGTGAGGATATTACTCTTGATGCCGGATTCGCGCCTAATAAATCAGCTGACCGCAAAGGCAAAAAATACGGCTACTGGGGATGGGCCGGCGTAAAATATGAAGACCTTGCCGTGGATTTCCAGACGAACGGGATGTATGACGGAGAGTATATTTTCTACAAACCTGTAGAGCATGATTTCATTATCGGCGCTAAAGACAAGTTCGGCGGTCTGTCGGTTGCGGCACAGGGGCTCGTTTCAACTCATCAGATGAGTTCTGCACAGATTAACGCAAACGGCGCTTCAAGTCAGGCTGATTATTTCGGCTATTCGACGGACGTATTCTACAGGACAAATACGTTCGACGGTATTCAGAACATTGCTGCGGAAGCAAAAGCCGGCTATGAAGATCCCGACAAATTTTTCGGCGTAACGGCCGATTACCGCATGCGCGGCGCGCAGGCTTCAATGCTTTTCCTCCGCGAGAATCATGATGACGGAACGTTTGATCTTTCAAAGACGCTCGGCGAACTCAACAGCCAGAACATCGGTTTATCGGGATATATTACGCCGGTGGAACCTCTTACGCTCAGTCTCGACGCAACAGCCGAAATGCCGCTTGAAAAACTCAACAGCGACAGCGACCTTGTAAGTGGATACACGTCCGATTCCGCATGGACCGGCTGGTACGAAAAACGCTGCGGAAAAGATATGATGCCGCTCTTCGGCATCGACGGTGGTGCGGAATTCACTGCAACCCCGAAAGCTTCGTATAAGCTCTCGGAAAACATGAGCATCAGCGCGTACGGAAAAGTATATTACAGCGCCTATGATTGGGAAGACGGAGTCGATGACGCGGACGCTAATAAATATGCGGCATCCGATTCCGCATTCCTTTTCAAGAGAGCCGGAGCAACGTTCACCGTCAAAGACGTAAACAGCGTTGTTAAGGGAATTGATGTTTATTACGGTCTTGATAACAGCAATTCTATTCGTTTGTTCAACACGCTGGTCGGTGATATAAAACTTCCGTCCGACATTACAGCCAGTGCAGCGATCGGTATTAAGACGGTAAAGAGTACGGACGCTGCTGAAGATTACAACGAAGATGCGAACAATCCGTTCGCATTTGCAATCGGTGTTTCAAAGAAACTTTCCAAGCTTCAGAAACCGACCGTGTACACACAGTTTGTCTTCAACATGGATCCGTACAAGAACTTCGGCGACGGTCAGGATAACCTTGCCCTTACGGATGCCAACGTAAGCGCACGCTGGGACAAAGGTGCGGAAGTCGGCGATAAGGATGCTGTCGACTGGTATGACGGCTACGCAGCTCTTCGTCTTGGAATAAGATGGGATTTCTGATCTGAATCTTGTAGCGACATATTTGTATGGATGTCCGAATAGGACGTTCATGCAGGAACTTCTTAAGAAGTTTAATTCCTTATATCAGGAGAATTGATATGAAAAAAATATTTTCATTACTGCTTGCAGGCGTCGCGGTACTCGCATTTGCGGGATGCTCCGGCGTGCTGCACGATTACGGAGATGCTCCGAATCCGACACTGAGCGCAGTTGCAGGCGGATTTAACGGCTGGACAAACTCAGGAGCATGGACAACGACGGATGACAGCACCCATACGTACACACTTTCATTCACGTCGACTGCTGAAGAAATTGAATGGAAGGCTCTTGTTGTATCCGGCAACTGGAACGGCGGAGCTTACGGCGGAACGTCCGATACTGCCACGGAAATTGATGCGGACGGGACAGCTGTCGAGCTTACGTATGACAACGGAACCGGCGGCTATAAGAATGCAAAACTCGTAAAACTTACGACAGGGGCCGGCTACAAATTGACCGTGTACAGCGAGGCCGGAAAAGTTTATGCAAAACTGGAAGAAGTTACTACACCTCTGAGCCTGATCGACGACAGGACGTTCTACGTACAGGGGATGTTCAACAGCTGGTCCGCCGGCGCTTTGACAAAATCTGCCGAAAGCACTGATGATAATAATATTTATACATACACTTTTACCGCGGTCGCCGATGATGCCTCCAACACTAATAATTCGTTTGGTCTTGCAACGACCGGATGGACTACAAAATATACAGGTGCAGCACTTGCAGTCGGCGGAGATTACGTACAGCTTACAAAGGGAGCGGATAACAACAATTCCATTACGGGGTGGACCGCCGGTTCCAGCTATACAATTACTTTCAAGACCGATAAAAGCAGCGATGTTTATGCAAAAGTTTCAGCGGAATAATAATAGAATCCGGCTTGGTAGTTTAGCTGATGCGCATATAAAGACGGCCGTCCGGTTTTTAAGCTGTGGGCGTCGACTTCATCAGACGTCGTGCTCAATTTGTACAGAACTGATTCGGCAGCGAATCCCGATTATACGGCAGCGATGACGAAGAACGAAAAAACGGGAGTGTGGAGTGCATCTTTCGGCGACGCTGATCCGTACTGCCGCGAAACGCGTCATGATGAATCGGCTTGTCGCAGATTCAACGAGTTACCGGGTCAAAAATTACAAGGTCGACGGGTTCCGTTTTGATATTATGGGGCTTATGGAATCTTCCTCCGTACTGGATTCTTATGCAGCCTGTACAAAACCGAACCCGTCGGTTCTTTTTGAAGGAGAGGGATGGAAAATGTACGACGGTCCGTCCGGTACGGTACGGATCTTACAAGATAAAGACGGACAGCGTTGCGGTTTTTAACGACGAATTCCGCGCAGACGATGCGGAGAATCTCGCGGAAAAGGCGGAGGTGCTGCATACGGGAAAGTCCGGCGTATATTTGCCGGAGACTTCGGCTGCACTCGACGCGCTTACCGCGGCTGTCCTTTGTTTAACGGAGTAAAAATCCGGACGTGTTCCGGTAGATATAAGTATGGAGGAAACTATGAAAAGAGCTGTATGTGTGGTTACCGCGCTCGTTATGAGTGCGGCATGCGTGTTTGCATGGGGGAAGAAGTCGAAAAAAGTGACGCTTAAAGTCTGGGAGTCGGACGGGCCTGAGAAGGAATACATCCTGTGGGCCGCCGGAGAGTATAAAAAAACACATCCGAATATCAACATTGTATACGAGCCCGTCGCGTCGACGGACGCGCGCGCGAAAATAGAACTCGACGGTCCTGCCGGCGTAGGTGCCGACATATTCGTGGCGCCCCACGATCACATCGGCGCTCTCGTAAACGGCGGACACGTTCTGCCGAATACCGACGCGGCGTATCTCAATTCGTTCATTCAGGCCGCAAAGACGGCTGCGACGTACAAAGGTCAGGTTTACGGGTATCCGCTCGGCATTGAAACGTATGCCCTGTTCTACAACAAAAAACTTGTTAAGAATCCTCCGAAGACGTGGGAAGACGTCATTGCGTTTGCAAAAACGTACACCGACAAATCGCAGAATAAATATTCGCTTGTCTGGCCCGTCGGCGACGCGTATTACGGATATATGTTCATGAGTTCGTTCGGCGCACAGCTTTTCGGACCTGACGGAAGCGACCGCAAGCAGCACAATATCAACAGCGACGCGGCGGTAAAAGGTCTTACGTATTTCCAGAATCTCCGGAAACAGATTCTCGACGTTCCGTCGGCCGATATGACCGGTGATTTCTGCAACTCTTCATTTACGGAAGGAAAGGCGGCCATGATTATTACCGGCCCGTGGAAAATCGCCGATTTTACAAAATCGGGAGTCGATTTCGGCGTTACCACGCTTCCCGAATTCCCGGGACAGAATAAACCTGCGACGTCGTTCTCGGGTGTCCGCCTTGCCTTTGTAAGCGCGTACACGGAACATCCTGCGGAAGCGTCCGATTTCGCCGTGTTCCTCACAAGTCACGACGGTCTGCTCAAACGCTTTTCGCTTACGAAGCAGATTCCGCCGCGCACTGACATCACGACGAACGATGCGCTCAGCAACGGAATCCTCGCCCAGACAAAATCCGCAATTCCTATGCCGACGATTCCGCAGATGGGAACGTACTGGTCTGCAATGGGCGCCGCATATTCGGGAATCTGGGACGGCGATGATGTAAAGAAAGATTTGAACAGCGCGGCAGCCGCTATGGACGCTGCAAAATAATTAATTACTGAAATGTAAGAGTGACCGGAACACGTCATATCGTGACATGTTCCGGCCGGCGTCTATTTTTAAAAACTCAGGAGTACGGAATGAGTAATAAAGTAAGTCCGAATAAGATCAGAAGAGCACCGGTTGCTTCGGTCTGCTTCATGGGTCTTGGGCAGGTTCTGTTTCTGAAACAATATCTGCGCGGTTTTACCCTTATGGCGTTCGAAGTCATACTGATTCTTGCGCACAGCAGTATTTTTAAAGGCCTGAAAGGTCTTGTCACACTCGGCGATCCGCATCCGGAATTACCGGTCAAGATGCGCGATCATTCCATTTTTATGATGATAAACGGCCTTATAATTCTTATCATCCTTGCGATTTTTATTGCCGTTTATGTTTCCAACGTCATCAATGCAAAGAGAGACGCGGAAAAAATAATAAAGAACGGTAAATTTCCGACCCTGAAAGAAACACGGAACGATCTTGCCGAAAATTCATTTGCAGCAGCGGGCATTACACCGGCGATTATTATGGTCGCTTTTTTTACAGTTGTTCCGCTGCTTTTTTCCGCGCTTGTGGCATTTACGAATTATTCTTCTCCCGACCATATTCCGCCGAACAATCTTGTCGACTGGGTCGGTCTTGAGAATTTTAAGACGATGTTCGTACAGGCGTACGGCGGAGCGTGGGCAGGCTCGTTCGTCCGCGTAGCGGTATGGACCGTCGTATGGGTGGTCTTTTCAACGTTTTCCTGTTTTTTTGTCGGTTTCTTCTTTGCCGTTGTTCTGCAGGATAAACGCATCGTGCTGCCGAAGCTGTACCGTACGGTTTTCATTCTGCCGTACGCGATTCCGACGATGCTTTCGTTGTTCGTATGGGCGAACCTGCTGAACGGAACGTTCGGACCTATCAACCGTACGCTCATGTATTTCGGCATGATTACCAGGGGAATCCCGTGGCTTTCCGATCCTACGATGGCTAAAGTCACGCTCATTCTTGTTAATATATGGATAGGTTTTCCCTACAGTATGATTCTTATCACGAGCAGTATGACTGCTGTTTCAAAGTCTCTGTATGAGGCGGCGACAATCGACGGTGCGAACAAATGGCAGCAGTTCAGAAGCATCACGTTTCCGCTCGTCATGTATCAGCTTAAACCTATTCTCATTATGCAGTTTGCGGGAAACATCAACAATTTCGGCGCCGTTTTCTTCCTGACTGCCGGCGGTCCGAGTTTACAGGAGACGATTGCCACTCAGGCGGGCGCGACGGACATTCTTATTTCCTGGATTTACAAACTTACCATGTATACGCCGAATATGTACAATCTCGCGTCCGTCCTTTCCATTCTGGTGTTCCTCGTTCTTGTACCGTTTGCGCTGTACAACTTCATCCGCACGAAATCTTTCAAGGAAAGTGAAATATGAAAACAAACAGAACCGGCAGCAATTCACCGGTAGTCGTGATATTGACTATTATATTAATAATTCAGCTTCTGATTGTACTGTATCCGATTGCATTTACGGTCGGTGCATCGTTTACGAAATCGAACTCGCTCGCTTCCACGTCGATCGTTCCTTTTCCGAAGCATCCGTCTTTATACCAGTACAGGCGTCTGCTTACGCCGCCCGACGAACTTGTGAAGGGGACGACGGATGTCCACGGAACCAACTACAAGGTGTGGTACCTTAACACGCTTAAAGTGGCGTGCATGAACACGATTCTCACGGTCGTTCTCTGCAGCTTTGCCGGTTATATCTTTTCGCGTTTCAAATTTCCTATGCGTAAAACCGTCATGGCTTCCATGGTCATACTGCAGATGTTCCCGAGCTTCATAGGGATGATTGCAACGTACGTCATTCTGTGGAAAATAAACGGGCTGAATACTTTGTGGGCGCTTGTGCTCGTTTATTCGGCGGGAAGCATCCCGTTCAATTCGTGGCTTATGAAAGGTTATTTCGATACCGTTCCGAAGGATCTTTCAGAAGCGGCATACATCGACGGTGCGACGCCGCTTACGGCTTTTCTGCGGGTGGTGCTTCCTTCCGCAAAACCGCAGCTTGTGTTTCTTACGCTCACAAGTTTTACCGGACCGTGGATGGACTTTATTTTCCCCCGGCTCGTTCTCCGCAGCGACGACAAGAAAACGCTCGCCGTCGGGCTGTACGAAATGATAAGCGGACGTGCAAACGACAATTTCACCATGTTTGCAGCGGGCGCTCTGCTCGTCGCGATTCCGTTTACGATTCTGTTCGTTGCAGGACAGAAATCGCTGCTGCAGTCTCTCGCGGGAACGGGCGGTAAGGAATGATGCATATGAAACTAAGAAAAATTATTAACGGTCTGATTGCATTATCCGCTTCGCTGCTGTTCGCCTCCTGCGGTACGACAGTGAAACAGGCCGCCGAACCCCTGCCGGAGCTTGCCGTCACGCAGCTTGCCCCTGTTGCCCGCAGTGCGGATATGCCGTCGGAAGGTGTCTATTACTGCATATTCGTGCGCTCGTTTGCGGACAGCAACGGGGACGGAATAGGCGACTTTAAAGGTATTGTTAAAAAACTCGACTACCTGAACGACGGCAACGATCTGACGACGGACGATCTCGGCGTAACCGGCATCTGGCTGCTTCCGATTTATCCGTCGCAGACGTATCACGGTTACGACGTCGACGATTACTATTCGACCAATCCCGATTACGGAACGATGGATGATTTTCAGAACCTTGTCAACGAGTGCAGAAAGCGCGGCATATCGGTCATTCTTGACATGACGTGCAATCATTCTTCCGTATATAACCAGTGGTTCATCGATTCGCGCAACCCGGACGATCCGCACCGTACGTGGTACCGCTGGATATCGGCGGACGATTCCCGGTACAGCATCAATCAGCAGATATGGGGACATAAAGTCTGGAACTTATATAAAGGGTATTACTATGCGGGACTGTTCGGCAGCAGCATGCCCGACTACAATCTCGACGATCCGGCTCTGCGGCAGGCATTCAGGAACGTGATGAAATTCTGGCTCGACAAAGGCGTGGCGGGATTCCGTTACGATGCCGCCGGTCACGTGTATAACAGCGCTAAAACTCCTGCGGGAACAAATTCCGTCGAGAAAGGCGTTGCGTGGTGGAAAGAAATCACGTCGTACGACAGAAGCGTACGCGCCGATGCGTTTACCGTCGGCGAGGTCTGGGAACCGACTTCGACGCGGGCTCAGTACATTGCAGGTCTCGGTTCCGACTTTCATTTCGATATGGGAACGAAAATCGTCGACGAAATCCGTTCCGGCAATGCGGGCAACAACAGCTTTGCCAACGGACTGCAGGGAGAGTATGAACGCTATGCCGAATCGAATCCTGATTATATAGACGCGCCGTTCCTCTCCAATCACGACCAGAACCGCATTGCCGGTCTGCTGCGCGGACAGGTGCCGCAGCTTAAGCTTGCGGCTGCAATGTACGTTTTTGCGGAAGGTGTTCCGTTTATATACTACGGCGAAGAAATCGGCATGATGGGCGCAAAACCCGACGAACAACTCCGTACCCCGATGATGTGGAATAAGCCGGGAAAAGACAAACTTCAGACGACATGGGAATCTTCGCGCTATAATAAGAACACACTTACAGTTGCGGAGCAGGTAAAAAATCCCGATTCACTGCTTCAGTTTTATAAACGGATTATCCGCATAAAAACCGCTCATCCGGCTTTATACGAAGGCCGTTTCAAGGCCGTCAATACGGGAAACGAGTTTGTTTCTTCGTGGGCTATGGAATGCGATACTGAAAAAGCGTTCATTCTTCATAATCTGTCTTCAAATAGTGTTACAGTGAATCTTCCGGCCGGTTATAATCTGCCGATTGTGTTTACGACATATTCCGGTACAGCGATTACTTCCGGCGGACAGCTGACGATTCCTCCTTTTTGCTCAGCTGTGTTAGCCGGGCGTAAATAATGTAAAAATATTTCCAGCGGGGAAGGACTGCTCTTTTTTCTTGAAGAGCAGTCCTTTTTTCGTTAACATAGTGATTCACGGTATAAAATGAATAAGTTTGTTTTGTATTTAAAGCGCGAGCCGGTTATGTGCGCGGCAGTTGCTCTGGCTGCTGCGGCTGTATGTGTCGTACGGCCGTCTGCCGGGCGTGTTTTTGCATGTATCGATGTACGCGTCTTGTCGCAGCTGTTCTGCCTTATGCTTACGATTCAGGCGTTCAGGAGCATACACGTTCTCGACGCGCTTGCGGCGGGAGTGCTCGGCTTATGCTCTTCCGTCCGCGTACTGTTTTTTGCGCTCGTCGGTCTTGTGTTTTTTGTTTCCATGGCCGTGACGAACGACGTTGCGCTTCTTACGTTCGTTCCGTTCACGCTCATCATCTGCCGCAAAGCCGGCAGCGGCTCCGTTACAGGGGGCGTTACTCCGCGCATGACCGCCGTTCTCGTCGTTCTCGAAACGCTTGCGGCGAATCTTGGGTCGTGCATTACGCCGATGGGAAATCCGCAGAATCTGTTTTTATATTCCTTCTATAATATGCCGTCTGCTGCGTTCTTCACAGCGACACTGCGTATAGGCATACCGTCTCTTTTGATGCTCTGCGCGGCCGTTCTGTATGAAACGCGGAATGCGGGAAAGATAGAAGTACGGCTCGGAAAAGCGTACGTGGACAGCTTCGTAAAGTGCTTCGTGTACGCCGCCGTCCTCACGGGAAACCTGCTTGCCGTATTCCGCGTGATCGATTACCGCATTGCGCTTGCAGTTACGGTGATTGCCGCCGCGGTGTGCAATGCGCGTCTTTTTCTGCACGTGGATTACAGCCTGCTGCTCACGTTCGTCGGATTTTTCATTTTTACCGGCACCGTGTCGGATATTCCGGCTGTTTCCGGGTTTCTCAAAGACGTTCTCAAGAAACCGTTTTCCGTTTATGCAGCGGGAATCCTTACGAGTCAGGTTATAAGCAATGTGCCCGC
The DNA here is from genome assembly GCA_002399405.1 of Treponema sp. UBA4873. GTDB lineage: Bacteria > Spirochaetota > Spirochaetia > Treponematales > Treponemataceae > Treponema_D. The sequence goes on from DHDP01000001.1 coordinate 213,237, forward strand.
GGCTCTGCTGCTGTCCGGGTTTACGCGGAATGCGCGTGCACTGCTGCTCGGCGTTAACGTCGGCGGACTCGGTACGCTCATCGCGTCGCTTGCAAGCGTCATATCGTACAAGCTGTTTAAAGCTGAAGGCGGAGACATGCGGGGGACCGGTTATTTCAGAATATTTACCGTATACAATTTTGTCTTCCTCATTCTTCTGGCAGGCATTGTGTGGGCTTCAGAGTATTATCTGTAACAGACATATCTTAGAAATGGTTTATCTGATATATTTGCGGCACTTTTTCTGCTGCCGGTAAAATCAAAAGGGTATTTTATAAGGTTTTTCACATGTGGAATATTTTGTACACGATTATTATTTATCCGTTAATTCAGATTATTGAACTTGTATACGTCGCGTTCGATGCGACATTTTACCGGCACGGTGTTTCCATCATCGGCGTGAGCATTGCGGTAACGCTCATTTGTCTGCCGCTGTATATTGTCGCGGAACACTGGCAGCAGGTGGAACGCAATACCCGGAAACACCTTGAGCCGGGAGTAAAAAGAATCAAAGCCGTCTTCAAGGGTGACGAGCAGTATATGATGCTTTCCACGTTTTACCGGCAGAATCATTATCATCCCATTATGGCGCTGCGTTCGTCGTTCGGTCTGCTTATCCAGATTCCGTTCTTTCTCGCCGCGTATATTTTCCTGTCGAATCTGCCGCAGTTGAAGGGCGAAGGATTTTTATTTATTACTGATCTCGGCGCGCAGGACGCGATGTTTCATATCGGCTCGTTTCCTGTGAACGTGCTTCCGATGGCGATGACTGCCATCAACATAGTTGCCGGCGGGATTTACACAAGAGGATTCAAACTTCGTGACAAAATCCAGCTGTACGCAATGGCCGTTATTTTTCTTGTTGTTCTCTACAGAAGTCCGGCCGGACTCGTCCTGTACTGGACGATGAATAATATTTTCTCGCTTGTAAAAAACGTTTATTACAAACTGCGCCATCCGGTACGCGCTCTGTACATTACGATTGTGGCGATGCTCTTTGCGGTCGACGTGTATTTCATTGCGGCGGGAACATCGCTGGAAGAGGCCGGTTACATTGTAGCGGTGAGCATTTTTGTCCCGTTCATTCCGTTTCTTTGGCGTTTTATTAAAAGCAATATCGCTAAGGAACATTCGGGACTGCTCGATCACGACGGCTATCGTAATATTCTGTTCATTTTTTCGGCAGCGGTATATGCGGTACTTACGGGATTCGTAACTCCGAGCAACGTCATCGTTTCTTCTCCGCAGGAATTCTCGTTCATCGACAGTTACACGACGCCGCTCTTTTTTCTGAATAATGCGTTCCTTCAGTCCGTCGGCGCCTTTTTCGTATGGCCCGTCGCAATTTATTTTCTGTTTCCCAAAAAGATTCAGTCGTATCTTGCGGCGCTGTTCGCCATGGCGGCGGTTGCCGCAACGGTGAACGCGTTTCTATTCCCGGGGGATTACGGTTTTATTTCTCCGCTTCTTATTTTTGAGAACGAGAACGGATTCAAGTCGAGCGCCGGCCACATAGTACTCAACAGCATGGCGATGTTTCTTGTCGTCGTCGGCATACTGGTGATTTTATATTACAGGCAGTTGAAAATACTTTCGTACGCTATGGTAATTTTTACGGCGGGCCTTCTCGGTCTCGGCATTAAAAACAGCGTCGATATTAATAAGGAATTCCGGAAACTGGCGGCTGTATATACGCCGAAACAGGAAGAAGGCGTCGACCCGGTGTTTCATCTGAGCAGGACGGGAAAAAACGTTTTTGTCATAATGCTCGACAGGGCCGTGAACGGATATATCCCGACAATCATGAACGAGGACCCCGCATTGAAATCGGTATACAGCGGTTTTACGTATTATCCGAACACCGTGTCGTTCGGATTTTTTACCCTGCAGGGAGCGCCGGCACTCTACGGCGGGTACGAGTATACACCGCTTGAAATTAACAAACGCGACAGGGAATCGCTCGTGAGCAAGCATAACGAGGCGCTTGCGGTTCTTCCCCGTATTTTTTCAAAGAACGGCTGGACTTCGACGATGGCCGACGCGCCGTGGGCGAACTACAGCTGGATAAGCGACATGAGCTACATGCACGATTATCCTGAAAAAATAAATACCGTACAGACGATGCGCAAGTACAAGGACGAGTGGTACCGGGAGCACGGAAGCGCCATACCCGCAGTTCAGAGCACGCTTAACAAACGTAATTTCATATGGTACGGGCTTATGAAGGATATGCCTCTTACGCTTCGTAAGGCGGTATACAACGACGGCGATTACTGGGCTTCGTCGAGCGTTGAGTCCCGCAACAACACGTTCCTGAACAGCTATTCGGTGCTCGACTTTCTCCCGAAGCTCACCGCAACGGACGCGAAGACAAATACGTTTACCTATATGGACAACGACACGGCGCATGATCCGGTTCTCTGTCAGGCGCCCGATTACGTACCGGTAGAGATTGTGACGAACAGAGGTACGACGCAGTTTTCGTCGAGCGAACATTATCACGGCAACGCAGCGGCAATCCACCGCCTCGGCGACTGGATTACCTATTTAAAGGCGCAGGGAGTGTACGACAACACGCGTATTATTATTTCCGCCGATCACGGACGCGACGTATATACCGGCGCGTTTACGAAGGAGAGAAAACTGCCCTTTATGCGTGAATTCTGTCATCCGCTGCTGCTTGTGAAGGATTTCAATGCGACAGGAGATATTAAAACCGACGATACGTTCATGACGAACGCGGACGTTCCGACGCTTGCCGTGAAGGACGTTATTCCGAATCCCGTTAATCCGTTTACGGGCAACAAAATTACGAGCGACGGCCGCAAAAAACTCGTGACGCTCACCTCTACGAAAAACTGGATTCCGTCGCAGCAGAATAAGAACACGCTCGCAGTGGCCCCCGGCGACTGGTATACCGTTCACGACAGCATTTTCGACGAAAACGACTGGGCGCAGGTAAAGATAAAACAGGAAAAAGACGAAAAGTAGCGTCATACTGTACATTTACATAAACACTTTATTCCCCTATAATATAGTAATGTATCGCTTATACGTAGAAAGAAAGCCCGGCTTCATGAACGAAGCCGGACGTATTTATTCGGAAATTAAGAATTTTCTGGGTGTTTCAGGCGTGACCGGAGTGCGTTACCTGAACCGTTACGATGTGGAAAATGTCACCGAGGCGGTTGCGAAAGCCGCTGCAGCGCGTATTTTTTCCGAACCGCAGAGCGATTACTGTACGTTCGATACATTCCCTGCAGGAAACGGTGAGACGGCCGTTATCTGGGAATATCTGCCCGGACAGTACGACCAGCGCGCCGATTCCGCCGGGCAGTGTCTGTCGCTTCTTCAGACAGGACTTTCTTCCGATTCCGGAACAGCGCAGCCGCTCGTACACTGCGCGAAGATGGTGCTGCTTGCCGGAAAAGTTTCGGCGAAAGACGTTGAGCGCATAGAAAAATATCTTATTAATCCGGTTGACTCCCGTCTTACCGACGATACTAAACCTGCGACTCTTGAAATGAAAACTGAAGTCCCCGGGGACATTCCCGTTGTAACGGGGTTCGTGCGCATGGACGACAGCGAACTGCAGGCGTACAGCGGTACGATGGGCCTTGCCATGGATCTGCCCGATATTAAATTCCTTCAGGAGTATTTCAAAAAGGAAGGACGCGATCCGACGGAAACCGAAATCCGCGTGCTCGATACGTACTGGTCGGACCACTGCAGGCATACGACTTTTCTCACCGAACTCAGGAATATTACGATTGAAAAAGGCCCGTATGCGGAACTCTTCAAAAAGTCGCTCGACAACTATACAAAAATGCGTACCGACATATATGCGGACCGCACTGACAAACCTGTCACGCTCATGGATATGGCCGTCATCGGCGCAAAGTATCTGCGCAAACACGGCAAGCTCGGCGACATGGAAATTTCCGAAGAAAACAACGCGTGCTCCGTATACATCGACGTGCATTATACGACTGATGAAAACGGGAAACCGGTTCCCGCCGATTCGAAAGACGCAGTCGAGCGCTGGCTTCTCATGTTTAAGAACGAGACGCACAATCATCCGACGGAAATAGAACCGTTCGGCGGCGCTGCGACCTGCATCGGCGGCGCTATCCGCGATCCGCTTTCGGGGCGTTCGTGGGTCTACCAGTCGATGCGCGTTACGGGGGCTTCCGATCCGACGGTGCCTCTTTCCGCGACTCTTAAAGGAAAACTCCCGCAAATAAAACTCTGCCGCGAAGCGGCACAGGGATTCTGCTCGTACGGAAATCAGATAGGACTGACGACAGGACAGGTTACCGAATTTTATCATCCGGGATATACCGCGAAGCGTATGGAACTCGGCGCGGTCATAGCGGCGGCTCCGGTAAACACCGTTATCCGTGAACGGCCCGAACCCGGGGACGTCGTGATTCTTCTCGGCGGCGGTACGGGACGCGACGGCATCGGCGGTGCGACAGGTTCTTCGAAGGTTCACACGGAAAAGTCGGTTACGACTGCTGCGGCCGAAGTCCAGAAGGGAAACGCCGTTGAAGAGCGCAAGATTCAGCGTCTTTTCCGCAATAAGGACGTAAGCCTCATGATCCGCCGCTCGAACGATTTCGGCGCAGGAGGTGTTTCCGTTGCAGTGGGCGAACTTGCTCCGGGGCTCGACATCAACCTGGACGCGGTTCCGAAAAAATACGAAGGTCTTAACGGTACCGAGCTTGCAATCTCCGAATCTCAGGAACGCATGGCTGTCGTCGTCCGCGAACAGGATGCGGACAGATTTATTAAATACGCCGCCGGAGAAAACCTGAACGCCGTCGTCGTTGCGAAAGTGACCGATACGAACCGCCTCGTCATGAAATGGCGCGGCAGAACGATAGTGGATATTGCGCGCGGTTTCCTCGACGCGGCCGGCGCACATCACGAAGCGGATGCCGTTATAGAGAGTCCCGCTCCGCAGCAGAAATCCCCGCTTGTCAACCCGCTCGAAAGCGTCGCGAAAAAACTTCCGAAGTCGCTGCACGACGCGTGGATTGCGGATATGGAAGACCTTGCATGCTGTTCGCAGCGCGGCTTGGGAGAGCGCTTCGACGGTTCCATAGGCGCTTCGTCCGTGCTCTTCCCGTACGGCGGACGTTTTCAGTGCACGCCGGAGGCCGGTATGGCCGCTAAAATTCCGGTACTTTCACCGCGCGAAACTTCGACGGTAAGTCTGATGGCGTTCGGCTTTGACCCGCGCGTCGGGCAGTGGAGCGCGTGGCACGGTGCACAGACGGCCGTACTTTCGTCACTCGCAAAGATTGCGTGCATCGGCGGTAAGGCGTCTTCGTGCAGGCTTTCGTTCCAGGAATTCTTCGGCCGCGCCGTCGACGGAAAGACGTGGGGCTATCCTGCGGCGGCGCTGCTCGGTTCAATAGACGCGCAGGAAGCGATGGGAACCGCTTCCATAGGCGGGAAGGACAGTATGAGCGGCACGTTCGAAAAACTCAACGTCCCGCACACGCTCGTTTCGTTCGCCGTTGCGCACGACGAGGCGGAGCACGTTACGGGCGGCTCGTTCAAAAAAGCCGGCGACGGCATCTATCTCGTCACCGTTCCCTATTCGGAACTGCTCGCTCCCGATTTTGCGGCCTTCATGAAAAACAGCGACGCACTTTACGCGTACAATGCGGAGGGAAAAGTTTCCGCGATGTATCCGGTCGGTGCCGGCGGTATTGCGGAAGCAGTTACGAAAATGGCGATGGGAAACAGAATAGGCGCGGCACTCACCGCGGTGCCCCTTTCCTGCACGGCGGAAAAACTCGGCGGCAGAGAAAGCGCGTCTGCGAAGGATTTGTTCACGCCGCTTTACGGCGCGATCGTCGTGGAAGCCGGCGACGGATTCCACGGGCTCGGCGGATTTGTGCCGGGTACGATTGTTAAAATCGGATCGACGATTGCGGAACAGGAGATCACGGTCGAATACGCGTCCGCCGGAATATCATTAACAAAAATCAAACTTTCGGAAGCGGAAAGTGCATGGGAATCGGAACTGGCAGAGGTGTTCCCGCCCGTCTCGGGTGCGGAAACGCAGCCTGCGCTTCCGCAGTTTGCGCTTGGTACGCATAAATCGCTGGAAGAAGCACGGGGAAAAACAGCGTTTGCGGCACCCGTTAAAAAACCGCGCGTGCTTATTCCCGTTTTCCCGGGAACGAACTGCGAATACGACATGGCCCGCGCGTTCAACCTTGCGGGTGCGGAAACAAAGATTCTCGTGTTTGCAAACAACACGCCCTCCGCGCTTGCGCATTCGCTTGCGGCGCTTGAAAAGGAACTTGCCGATGCGCAGATTTTCGCGCTTGCAGGCGGATTCTCGGCCGGCGACGAACCGGACGGATCGGGCAAGTTCATTGCGAACGTTCTCCGCGAAGGACGCGTCGCGGCGCAGGTTATGGAACTGCTCAAAAAACGGGGCGGGCTCGTACTGGGCATCTGCAACGGATTCCAGGCGCTCATAAAGACGGGACTTGTTCCGTACGGTGAAATCCGCGACATGACGAACGATACTCCGACGCTCACGTTCAACAAAATAAACCGGCATGTTTCACGCATCGTGCGTACGCGCATGGTGTCTGCGATGAGCCCGTGGACGGACGACGCGTCGGTTCTCGATCCCCGCATGCATCTTGTTCCCGTTTCGCACGGTGAAGGCCGCGTCGTGCTCAGCAAGGAATTTGCCGAACAGCTGTTCGCCAACGGACAGGTGTTCTCGCAGTACGTCGACGTACACGGAGTTCCCGCAATCAACGAACCTGACAATCCGAACGGCTCGCTGTTTGCAATCGAAGGTCTTACGAGCCCCGACGGCCGCGTCCTCGGCAAGATGGGGCACAGCGAGCGTACTGTCGGCACCGGGAAATACGGGCGCTCCGCGGAGCTTATTAAAAACGTCGCCGGAAATCCGGCGGAAAATAAATACGAAAACTCCTGTCAGAATATTTTCGAGGCGGGCGTCAGGTATTTCAAATAACGAGTGAGAAAACTTTTACATTGATTCAGGAGATTAAAATGTCTGACGAAACGACACAAATTCCGGAAGGTACACCGGAAACCGGAAAGAGCACTAAGATTAAAGTATCCAAAAAACTGATTATTACAATCGCGTCGATTGCGGCCGGAATTATCGCAGCGGCAGCGGTCGTTTTTTTCGTTGTGCTGCCATTAACAAAAAACAGCGCGAAAGCCGACGAGTTCGGCTGGTATCACGACTATGATGCGGCAAAGGAACTTGCGTCGAAACAGAACAAGTCTGTTCTTCTGCTCGTTTCGGAAACGGGAGAGGATGAATACAGCAAAACGTTGAAGGATGCGATTCTTAACACGAAAGAATTCACTGCCGCCGCCCAAAAGGATTTTGTTCTCGTCAACATCGATGTGACTCAGGCAGAGTATCAGAAAACGGTAGCGCCCGAAAATGCAACTGAAAAGGAACAGAAGGCCGCCGATGCCAATGCCGCGAAATTCAAACGGAATATGCAGATTTTGTCGCAGTACAGAACGCAGATGACACCGTCCGTTTACATCGCGACAAAAGACGGATATTTTGTTTCGTACATAGTATATGATTCTTCGATTACTACTCCCGCCGCCTATTTGTCAATGCTTGCGGATAAAATCGAAGATATTAAAAAGGTAAACGATCTTGCAGCGGCCGCCGGAAAGGGTTCCGGCATCGAGAAGGTAAAAGCAATCGACACGCTCTATGAAGCCACCGACGAAAATTACCGCGATTTCCTCGTCGACGTTTACCGGGAGGTACCGGAGCTTGACAGGAAAAACGAGTCCGGCCTTGTGAGTAAATACGTGCTTGCAACCGCAAATTCGGATGCCGTCAGATTATACACCGAAGGCGATTATCCCGGCGCCGCGAAGATATTTGCCGATGCTGCGGCCGGCGGAAAGCTTAACAAAACTGATGCGCAGCAGTCGTATTATACGGCAGGCTACCTGCTCGGATCCGTCGGTTCTCAGGATTACACGGCTATCATCGGATATCTGCAGGCCGCATATGACGCTGATCCCGAAAGCGAACATGCCGCAGCCATCCAGCAGGCTATTGATTATGTTAAATCCACGGCGCCCTCTGCGGATGCGAATGCCGGAGCCGGCGGTTCGTCCACAGAAGCGAAGTAGGTTATGGGAAGCAGTAAACCACCCCCTGCCGATCCGCTTCCTCTTATAGGACTGCTCGTTTCTGCAGCAGTCCTGCTTACGCTTTCCGCGCTTTTTTCCATTGCGGAAAGTGCGTTCCTTTCAATGAATAAACTCCGGCTCCGTATACGCCGGAAAAGCGGAGACAGGCGCGCCGTCCGCGCAGGCAGACTTCTTGAGAAAAAGGACGTATTGATAAACACGCTGCTTGCTGCGAACGATCTTGTTAATATTCTCCTTTCCTCGATTCTTGCGGCGACAGCGTTCGACTTGTTCGGCGAACACGGTGTCGGCATTGCGACAATAGTGACGACAGTGCTGCTGCTCATTTTCGGCGAGATTACTCCGAAAGTCCTGTCGACGCGCAATCCCGATTCTATTGCATATGCGTTGTCGGGATTTGTCACCGTCGTTGTTGCCGTTTTCAAACCCGTGTCGATCGCATTTACCGCAGTCGCACACGCAATACTGAATCTGTTCGGCGTGAACACGAAAAAACCGAAGCAGACCTTCACGGAAGAGGAAATAAAAACATACATCGATGCAGCTGCCGAAGACGGTACGCTTGAGAAAGACGAGAACGCGATGATGAACCGTGTGTTTAAATTCACCGACCTTGAAGCGCAGGACATCATGGTGCCCCGCACGCGGATTGTGGCGGTGCCGGATACGGTGACGTACCGCGGAATTATCGAAAAGGCGCAGCGGACACGACTGTCGCGCTTTCCTGTTTACCGCGGCGATATCGACGATATTATCGGCGTCATATACGTAAAAGATCTGCTTGCCTATAAGGAATCCGCAAAAAGTTTTCTCGTGCGGAACGTCATGCGCCCTCCGCTTTTTATTCCCGGTACGAAAAAAATGTCGTCCGCGCAGGCGATGCTCAGGGAAAACAGACAGTCGCTTGCGGTCGTCATCGACGAATATTCCGGAACCGACGGAGTTATAACGCAGGACGACATTTCGCGCGAAATTTTCGGCGTGACGGGTTCCGGTTCGTACAGACGCGGGCGCATGCCTCAGCATAAAATTACGGATACGTCCGATTTCATTATTTCGGGAAGCGCTCTTCTTATTGATTTGCGGGAAACGCTGCACATACCGATTGCGTCGGAAATAAATGAAACGCTCGGCGGCTGGATTGAAGAGCGGCTCGACTGCCTGCCGCGTACGAACGACGCCGTCGTTTTCCGCGGCTATACGTTCAGGGTTCTGTCCGTAAAATACCGCCGCGTGGATCAGGTCCGCGTGTTCAGACTGTATTCCGATGAGGACGAGTGATAAGTATGATACGCGTTATAGTGTTCATTAGTGTACTTGTTCTGCTCATTGCATGCATCGGATTCTTTTCGTCGTCGGAAACCGCATATCTTTCCCTGACGAAACTTAAAATGCGTCAGCTTGCGCAGAACAAACTTCCGCACGCAAAGACTGCGCTTCGTCTTAAAGACGACATGGACAGGCTGCTTACGCTTGTGCTTGTCGGTACGAATTTTATTAATACGCTCGCTGCGTCGCTTGCAACTGTGCTTGCCGTGGAAATAGCGGGAAGCAGCGGCGTCGGTATTGCAACGGCAGTCATTACGTTCTGCGTGACGATTTTCGGGCAGATAATTCCCAAGACGGCCGCGGTCCTGCACCCGTCGCAGACTGCGCTCCGGTTTGCTCCTGTTCTTCTGATACTCGGAAAAATATTTTCTCCGGTCGTCTGGTTTTTTGCGCAGATATCGCGGCTTGCTTCTTCCGTTGCGGAAAAAATCTGGAAAGCCGACAGCGATGTCGTGACGGAAGAAGACATCAAGATGATGATCGATGTGAGCGAGCATGAGGGAACGCTCGAGGCCGGTGAAAGCAGAATGCTGTATAAAATATTCAAATTCAGCGACCTTCACGCGCACGACATTATGAAGCACCGCTCGCTCGTAAGCGCCGTCTCCGTCGAAGCGGACTGCGGCAGTGTCGTCAGAATGTTCATGGCATCGGGATGTTCCCGCATTCCCGTATACGAAGGGACGCCGGATACGATAATCGGCATACTCGACTATAAATCCGTTCTCTTCGGTTCGGACAAAGATGCGGAGAGCCGCGATTTTGTCCGCCGGCGTATGACCCCGGCGTTGTTCGTGCCCGAAACTTTTACGGTATTGGAAGTGCTTACGCGGTTCAAGAAAGAACATACCGATTTTGCCGTTGTGCTCGACGAACAGGGCTGCACCGCGGGAATAGTAACGATGGACGACGTTATGCGGGTCGTCTTCGGGCGCATGACCGATGAGAACGCCACTTCGGACATCGAACCGGAATCGCGCATCACGCTTGCGGGAAAAAACGAATACGTCGTTCCCGGCGATATGAAAATTGAAGACGTGAATGCGGTTCTCAAGCTTAGTCTCGAGTCGGAGGAATTCAACACACTCGGCGGCTGGCTGCTCGAAAAGTTCGGCAGTCTGCCTTCCGTCGGGGAGGCGTACGTCGACGGAAACGTCGCGTATTTCGTCGAAGACCAGGCGCGCAGACGGATACTGTCAGTACGGATAAAAAAAGGTGTCGATCGTGTGATGGTGCAGAACACCGCAGCTAAAGGTACGGCTGTTTGAGATTCTGGTGTATCAGTCAGAAACTCGGATTATAACGCACTGAGATGGATGCTTCGCCGTAATTGAAGTCGGCGCCGCTCCGTACGTCCGACACTTTAGTCCACGGGCCGGATTGTGAAGTTGAATAATAATCTTCCCCTTTTATTATGCCGGAAAAAATCCATGAAACGGTAAGCCGCAGTGAAAAATTCTTTGTAAAATTATACGCTCCTGCCGTTTCAAATTTATAGGCGGAACAAAAACCGCTCATTATGTCGATATAATAATTATTGCTGCCGTTTCCGTAATGACAGTCGATCGACTGTATGTACGCATAAGGCGATACGAAGAAAGACAGCGTTCCGGTAAACTGCCTGAACGGAGTAATGATATTCGTTACCCCGATCCATGTCAGCATATCTTCCCGCGTGTAGTCGACTCCGCGCAGTTCTCCCGACGAAAAATAGATTGCATTATCGCTGTCGTATGAGTAGCCGACCGACGTTCCTAGTCTTGCCGCGTCGGCATACCAGCCGTATCCGTTCCGTGCTTCCATCTTTGTGTACATGTAGTCGACGGCGGCAATCGCCTGCACGGAAACGTATTTGTCGAGGTAGAAGGTGTACGATACGTCCGCTCCGAGTTTATACGACGACGTCAGTGTGTTTTCGCTTATCGAATAATTCGTTTTTGTATCCGCGTCGCCGTTGATCGTGATATTCTGCCAGTCGGAATCGTACATCGAGCCCGTTCTGCCGGGAATTGAACCCGCAGCATATCCCGACAGCGAAATGCCGCGCCATCCGAACGACGCTTTCCCGCCGTAATACCAGACAGGTTTCATATCCCAGTCGAGTTCGCTCAGTTTCTGATAGCTCCCGCTCGTGTCGGGTGTGTACACGTATTCGCCGAGTGTGCCGTATCTCACGCCGAACAGCGGCTCGGCGGAAAAGTGCCAGTCTCCGGCGGACGCGGAAACCGCGGAAAACGTAAAAGCAGCGGAAAGAATCAGTAATTTTTTGACAAGCGTCGTTTTCAGTTCGTACATTATTTATTCCGTTTGCTGCGGCCCTTCGGGTGCCAGCGGATCGGCCCCGTATATTTTTGCAAGCTGACTGCGCGTCGCGTCCATATCTTTCGGATACGGCGCCGTAAACGTCATCCGCTCGCCGGTTTTCGGGTGAGTGATTGTTAATTGATACGCATGGAGCGCAAGCCTGTTCAGCAGCGGCTGCTCCGCAAATTCGTCTCCGTGCCAGTTTTTTTTAAGTCCGCTCAGTTTTACCGGCTTCTGATTGCCGCTGTACAGCGGGTCGCAGACGATGCACAATCCGTTTTCGGCAAGATGAACGCGTATCTGGTGAGTCCGTCCTGTTCTTGGTTTTGCCTCAATCCACGAATACGGTCCGCAGACGCCGAGCAGTTTAAAGTCCGTAACGGTCGGTTTTCCGAACCGTTTGTTCGCCACAGTGCGGTGTCGGGCGTCTCCGTCGGGCTGCAGCGGCAGATCGACGTGGAGCGTCCGCCAGAGCGGACGTCCGTTGATGAGACAGTGATATGTTTTTTCAACTTCCCGGTTTTCAAACTGCATTGAAAGTGCGCGGTGAGATTCGGCGTTACGGGCGTATACGAGAACGCCCGAAGTGTCTTTGTCTATGCGGTGTACGGCAAAAAGTCTGCCGAATTCCTTTTCGGCCGATAAATCAAGACGTGGTGCGTCGGCATCGTACCGGTCCGCAGCAATGAGAAGTCCGGAACGTTTATTCAGAACGACAATGTCGTCGTCGGAGAAAAGCACCGTATAGTCAGGAATAAATTTCATATTTACTATTATACCGGAAGAGGCGCGGTTTGCAAACCTGCTTGCCAATACAACCCTTTTCCGGTATTATACAGTTAAACTTGTTGTATGCGGCTGTCATACATCGGTAGTATACGACCTTCCCAAGGTTGATAGAGGGGTTCGACTCCCCCCAGCCGCTTATGAATACATTTCACACAATAAAACCCGAAGATTTCAACGAAAGTGCTTTCCGGCTCATCGGTAAAGAGTGGATGCTCATTACTGCGGAAAACAACGGCAGGCTGAATACGATGACCGCCTCGTGGGGCGGAGTCGGCGTTCTGTGGAATAAAAACGTGGCGTTCATTTTCGTGCGGAAAAGCAGATATACGAAAGGATTCATCGACAATTCGGCGGCGTTTTCTCTGTCGATTCTTGACCATGGAAAATACGCAAAAACGCTTTCATACCTCGGAACAGTTTCCGGCCGCGATGAAGACAAAATACTGAAATCAGGGCTTACCGTAGCTCACGCAGGCAGCACCCCGTATTTTGACGAGGCCTCTGCCGTACTTGTCTGCAAAAAATTATACCGGCAGCCGATTGAAGCGAAGAACTTCATTGCACCTGATATCGACGCGGCCTGCTACGCGGACAAGGATTACCACGACATGTATGTCGGTGAAATAACGCAGCTGCTCGTGCGGGACGAAGCCGCACTTTAACCTGTTCCGCTCAGACAACTTTGAACTGATCTATTTCGCTGCCTATCTGCCTGATTGATTCGTGCATTTTTCCGGAGATTTCCGAAAGTCCCGTACCCGATTCCCGTATCTTTCCGGCACCGGCAGACATCTCGCTCATACTGCTTTTTATGACGTTCGTCGCATCCTGAAGCTGTCTGACTTCTTCAAGAATCGCCGTGTTGCCGGCGGACATTTCCGCGGATGCCGCTTTTACTTCGGCTGTGCTGTCGCTCATCACGTGCAGTGAAGTGGTGATCTGCTTTGAACCTTCCTGCTGTTCTTCCATCGCGGACTTAATCTGACGTACAAGCTCGTCCGTTTCCCTGATTTTGTCGGACACGGACTGAAATGCCGTGCTGCTCACCGATGAAGCCGATACGACCGCGCCGATGGAATCCTTTATCTTTTTCAGCTGGTCGCCGATTGTTTTGGATTGCGCGGTCGACGTTTCCGAAAGCTTCCGTATTTCATCCGCAACGACGCTGAAGCCTTTACCTGCCTCGCCTGCGTGAGCGGCCTCGATAGCCGCGTTCATCGCCAGCAGATTTGTCTGACTTGCAATGCCGGCTATCGCCGTGTTCGCATCCTGCAGCGTTTCCGACTGACTTTCAATCTGTTCAATGAGCCCGTTAACGTCCTGCTGCCTGTTCGAACCGTTCTGTGCATCCCGCGCAAGTTCATTGAACGAACTCGTCATCTTGTCTACGGACTGATTAACCGATTTGATGTTGCCTATCATCTGTTCAACGGCGGCGGATGCCTGCGTTACACTTGCGGACTGATTTTCAATCATCTTTTCAAGGGAAGAGATATTCGATGCAATCTCGTTGACTGCTCCCGCCGTTTCCTCGACACTTGCGGACTGTGACGTAATCTGGCTTCCGACGTTGTCTATATTGACGAGTATCTGCGTGATGGACGCTTCGGTATCCTGTGTATTTATCTGAAGATCGCCGTTTACAGACGTAAGTGAATTCTTCGAATTCGTTACGGCACTGATGATTGTCTGCAGTTTTTCAATAAAACTGTTGAACCCGATGACGATGGCGCCTATTTCGTCTTTTGTAAGAACTCTTATACGCTGCGTCAAATCAGCGCTGCCGGAGGCGATACTTTGAATCGCATTCTCAACGACACGCAGCGGTTTGAGCATCTTATACAATACCAGGGTGGTCAAAAGAATGAGCCCAATAAATATAATAAACACCAGAACGGCAAGAAATACCGCCAGGGAATTGGCGGCATCGTATACCTGCGTATCGTCGATCGACACAGCCAGCGACCATTCCGTTCCGGTAACCGGAGTGTATGCTATGAATGCACGTCCGCTTTTTCCGCTCTTTTCCCATCCGCTTCCGGACTTTCCGGTCATCATTGACTGTGCCATTTTCCGCATACCGACGGATGCACCTGATACCGCGTCTGCCGTCAGGTTTACTTTCATGGGAAAGTTACTGTCGGGGTGTGCAATGACAAGACCTGTACCGTCCACGATGAACGCGTAACCTGTTTCACCTATTCTGATATTTGCAATGAAAGTCTGTAAATCCGTAAGTTTTACCGCTATTACAAAAAAACCTTTCAACTGCTTATTTCCGCCGTAGATGGCACGGCAGACGTGAAAAACGGCATTTCCGTCCACCTTATCGAGAACGGGATTGCTGGTATATGTTTCTTTTTTGTTCACCAGCATCTGTTTTGTGTATTCGCGGTCGCTGAAATCAGCAGTTGTGCCGTCGGTTCTGTATCCTTTTCCGTTAAGATCGACGAACGCCATGAAATCCGCGTTGCTGTTCAGCGGAACAGCGCCGGACCGCAGCCATGCATATATTTCTTCCGTAGAACCGTCCTTAAGGATGTCGTTTGCGGTATAGACCCGCAGTTCGTTTTCATATACAGCAAGCCACTGTGATACCGCGTCCGCTCTTGCCTCCGTAAGCGCAGTACAGTCGTCTTTATAGCTTTGTGCGACCCTTTTTTGTACCATGCGGGTGGTTATCACCGACATAGTCAAAAGCAATATAAAAATAACACTTCCGAGTATAATATCGAATTTAAAAATCAGACTCCCGGCACGTCTTTTTTTGTTTTCTGCAGGACTTTTTGCAATTACTGTACTCATTATAAATTTCTCCTTATAACAATTTTGGAGAGAATAGCATAAAAAGAGATTATAAGCAACGATGATATCAGCTGCGGTTCGTATAATTATTGGTTATAAATCATTGTGCTGCAAGGGCGCGGCATCATTCTGCCGTTTCGGCTTTTCCTTTGTACCGGGAGAATCCGCCGAAATTAAGCATGCGTGTTACATCGAATCCGTCCTTCACAAGGTTTTTCTTTGCAAATTCAACCCTGATTCCGGTCTCGCAGTAGAGCACCATATCCTTTGTTTTCAGGTCCTCGTACGCACCTTTTGTAAGCCCGTTCGGAATATTCATGGCACCGGGAATGTGCCCTTTCCGATACGTGTCTTCAGGCCGGACATCAATTATAACGATGCCGGTTTCTTCTCCGCTCACGATTTTTTGCGAAAGCGTTTCAAGCGTCGCCGGATCAAGGTATTGCTTTAAGCTTTCTTTTGTATTTTTATTGTTGTCGGCAAAGAGCATTCCCGCTGCAGCAATCGACAGAATCAAAACAGAACAGAATAGTTTTTTCATTTTACACCTCCGAATGACCGTTCATTTTAAATGATACCCGTATACCGTTCATAAGTCAAATCGGGATATGGTGATTCTGGAAATTCGCGAAAAACAATGTATACTTGAAAGTAGGATGTTGATTTTTCAGGAGGATATGTGAATAAATCAAAAATTTTGAAGATACTGAATCCCGTAATTGCCGTAGATTTTTTTTGTCTTATCTGTACTGCATTGTTGAATGACGTTATTCCCTATGAAATTTACGGCATACTGCATCCTGTTCTCGGCTATATTTTGACGGCAGGGATTGTCTGCCATGTAATTCTGAATTGGAGCTGGATAAAGAATAATTATTTAAGTAAGAAGTCCTGATTTACTGTTTCTCTGCGATTGCAGCGTAGTTGTTTTGTGTAACAGGTTTCATGGAGGGGATGTATGGCACAGAAAAGGTGCTCTGTCATTAATTCCACACTCTGCTGTAGAAATGACACCGACCGGATGCCGGAACCGAATAAACAGGCAGAACAGCTCAAAACAGTACCGGGAGTAAAAGTGCTCGGTTCAGGTTCTGCAAAAGGGCGGGCGCTCGAAGATGCCGTGAAAGAAGCGCTCTCCGAACTCGGAATGGATACGACCGTCGTACGTATCGTCGATTTTTCACGGATAATATCGTACGGCGTTATGAGTACGCCTGCCCTTATCATCGACGGCAGGATTGTTTCATGCGGAAAAGTACTGAAAAAAGATGATGTAATCGCAATCCTTCGGAAAATACGGGGTTGAATTTGCCTTACATATACTGATTTTTGGAAAGTTCATCCTGTAATGATTTTTCTACAAAACCGTTGAGCGACATATTCGCCCTCTTTGCGGCGATTGCCACTTTCTGGTGAAAAGTAGGCGACAGTCGTACATTGAATCTTCCTGAATAAGGTTTTTCCGGTTCAACACCATCCTTCTTACACCATGCTATATAATCGTCGACGGATGCGCGGAATTCCTTTTCGATTTCCTGTACGGAAATTCCCTGAAATGTAATCACAGCACGGCTGTTGATTACGGAACCAGCGAAGATTTTTGCATCAGAATCATATTCGACATCTCCGATAAAACCTTTATACGTCATCATAATTTACCCCTGCATTATTCAAGAATTGGCGCATTGATTTGACAGCTCCCTTGTCTGTAACCTTTTCCGGATGCGGTCGGTGAAAAACAGCACGCTCATCATTCAATTTGATGCGGACACGGGAACCGCTGCCTTCGGAAATTTCAGCACCAAGCGCAAGCAACAGGCTTTCAATATCTTTCCATTCAATATTTGACTGTACCGGATCCTTGAAGATTTCCTCGTAAGTTTTCTGTTGCTTTGTGTTCACCATTAAATGGTACTATTATATAGTACTGAAGTCAAGGGGAATATTTTTTGTGATTTTCCGTACCTACAAAATACAAGGTTTGTAATTTACTGCATTATAAATAAATAATATGGAGATAGCCGGGATCGAACCGGTGACCTATAGATTGCGAACCTATCGCTCTACCAACTGAGCTATATCCCCGTTTAGCAACCTGCATACTATACTACAAACCTGCCGTTTGTTTCAAGAGGGCAGGAAGATCGTAGATGCACGGCATATGCAGGGTACGGCCGGGATGCGGCGGCTGTTTATTTTCCCGCGCCGCCGTCATATCGGCGCGCAGATGGGGGCCGTTTTCCGTACCGACTGCGACTGCCGTACCTCCGAGCGCTTCGTATCCGTCTGTGTATTTGTACTGGTCGTCGAAAAAAATCGTATTGTCAACAGACCCGCCGCATTTTTCGAGCGCTTTCAGGTATGCACCGGCGTACGGCTTGCCGTTGAGACCGCAGTCGCGGATGTCGCAGACGCCCGTGAACAGGTCCGATACGTTGAGTTTTGCGAGCACACGGTCGGCGTGTTCTCTCGGAGAATTAGTGAGCACCGATTTTGGTATATTGATTGATGCAAGCAGCGGGCGCAGATTCGGATCGGCGGGAAGTTCGTCCGCTTCGTTTTCGGGATGTACGCGCGCGAAATAGTATTCGGTATCAGTGAATCCTTCGCGACGCAGCCATTCGAGGGTCGTCGAAAATCCGGGAAGTTTCTGCTTCCTGAGAACAACCGCTTCATCGTAACTTATATTAAAAAATTCTGCGACGCAGGAAAGCATGCGGAATGTGATGCCGCTGTCCATCGCCGCTGTGGATGAATACAGCGTGTTGTCCAAATCGAAAATCAAATGGGTGATTACCATTTTTTGAGTATATCATAAGGGCGGAAACATTCATACCGGCCGCGTGCTGTTGTACGACGAAGCACAAGTGCGTTAAAATCAGTAATCGTTGAAACAGGAGGATTTTATGCCGCATATTACGATTCAGATGTTTCCCGGGCGCGACGACGAGCTTAAAGCTGCGGTCGCACGAGACGTTGTTGAGGCTGCAAGCCGCACGCTCGGCACGGGACTGGAACATTTTTCCGTGAGCATTGAAGACGTGCCGAGGGAAAAATGGGAAGCGGACGTTCTGCCGCATCGGGAGGACGGAAACAGAAAACTGTTCGTAGACAAAGGAAAACTTATTAAATAGTATGCAGATACGAAAAACGACGCCTGCTGATTTGGCTGCGGTAATGAAGATTTATCGCGATGCGCAGGATTTTATGAAATTGCACGGTAATCCGGGCCAGTGGGGGACGTTTTATCCGACAGAAGAACTTGTTAAGGATGATATTGCCGCGGGAATAAGCTGTGTGTGCGTCGACGGTAATACAATTGCCGCCGTATTTGTGTTTAAAACAGGAGCTGATGAAACGTATGCGCGGATTTACGACGGGGCATGGCTCAACGATGAACGCTACGGAGTGGTTCACCGGATTGCGTCGGCGCACAGCGTGAAAGGTGCGGCCGCATTCTGCATCGACTGGGCGTTCGAACAATGCGGAAACGTACGCATAGACACGCACGCCGACAATATTCCGATGCAGCATCTGCTCGCAAAACTCGGCTTCATGCGGTGCGGCATTATTCACACGTACGACGGCACGAGCCGCTATGCGTTTCAGAAGACTAAGTAACAGGCTTTATGCTCATAAACACCGGCGGACGAACCGACACCGTCCAGTATTACACTGACTGGCTTCTGAAACGCTTCCGCGAGGGGTACGTTCTTTCCCGCAATCCGCTGTTTCCCGGCAAGGTGACGCGGTATGAGCTGACTCCCGAAAAAGTCGACGGCGTCATATTCTGTTCAAAAAATTATGCTCCCGTTCTGCCCCGGCTGCATGAAATTACCGGCCGGTTTAATACGTATTTTTTTTATACCATAACGGCGTACGAAAAGGATATTGAGCCGGGCGTACCTTCCGTCGACGAAAGTATCAGGACGCTTCTGAATCTCGAACGGATTGCGGGCCGGCAGCGTATTGCGTGGCGTTACGATCCCGTGCTGCTCACGAAAGCGTATACGGTTAAGCGTCATTTCGAGACGTTTGCGTATATTTCGTCGCGGCTTGCGGGGCATATTGACCGCTGCGTTTTCAGCTTTGTGGAAATATACCGGAAACTTCAGTTCAATATGCCCGAATTGATTCCGCTTGCTCCCGTAGAAATGGAGCAGCTTGCCTGCGGATTCGGCAGACTTGCGGCGGAACATAACATTCCGCTCCAGACATGCGGAACGGACGCAGATTTCTCGCGGTACGGAATTAACCGGTCGGGGTGCATGACGCTTGAGATTCTCGGGCATGCGAACGGCGTGGAATTCCGCAACCTGAAGCACAGAGGAATGCGTCACGGCTGCCGCTGCATGGAAAGCCGCGATATCGGCGCGTACGATACGTGCATAAACGGCTGCAGATACTGCTACGCAAACCGGAATCCGCAGAAAGCGCTCGAAAATTACCGGCTCCATGACCCCGACTCGCCGCTTCTGCTCGGGCGGCTTAATCCCGGCGACACGGTACAGCAGGCGCCGCAGGAAAGCTTTTTGAAGAATATGCCGCCTGTTCCCGTACAGTTGAAGCTTTTCTGATTATAAATTAGTATATTGCTATGCTGTGCAGAAAGGCCTGTACATTTTTTTCGCTGGTTCTCGCGTTAATATCCGCAACCGGATATGCATGTGCCTACGGTGTGTATACTGCGCAGAACAATGCCGTCATCCTTCAATCGGCGGCGGAACACACGGAGGTTGTGCTTGCGGACAGCGGCATGTCCGCCCCGAAACCTGAATGCAATGAAATAAAAACGACCGGACGACAGCAGTCTGCGCCGTTGAGAAATGACGGCGGATTCAATTTTCATATATGCCCCGCAAATTCCGGCTGTATTCTCCAGTATCGCGCAGAATCGGCTTATCTGCCGCTTCAGGATGCCTATACCCAATTCGAAAACAAGTATCGTGACACAATTCTGACCCTTCAAACGCTCAAGTAGACTCCGCCGTAACTTTATCCGCAAAATTAATAATTTCTCTTTAGACAGGATGTGTACTATGGAAAATATGTTTACACAGATAGTGTTGACGGCCATGTTCGGGATTGTTTTGTGCGTTGTACTGCCCGAGATTGTATTCAAAGCCGTTGAACAGCTGCTTAATTTTTTCAGGAAGCATAGGAATATATGAAAAAGGTAATTCGTTTCAGCAGGGCGTTTATTCCCTGCGCAGTCTGCAGCTCGCTCATTATTTTGAGCGGAGTATTTGCTCTTATTTTCAGAGGGCTGAACTTCGGTCTGGAATTCAAACCGGGCCTGATTGATCAGATTTCGATTCAGCAGCCGGCCGGGAAGACCGTCACCTCCGATGACGTGCGGGAAGCGCTTGCGTCGCAGAAAGATGCGGAAGTCAAGGAAACCGGTTCGGGAGATACGGCGCAGAAAACGTTTCAGATACGTCTCGGTACCGCGGACAGGACAAAAAGCGGGGAACAGGCGACTGAAGTGCTTCGTGATTTGTACGCGGCATTCGGTAAGGAAAACGTTCAGGAAATAAGCACCGACTATATCGGTTCTCAGTTTTCCACGACGCTCGTTAAAAATACGATTCTGCTCGTGGCAGCCACGCTCGTGCTCATCTGGCTGTATGCCCTTATCAGGTTCCATTGGGATTATGCGCTGGGCGCCATAATCGCGCTCATTCACGACTCACTTATCATGCTGACGTTCGTCGTATGGACCCGTATGGAATTTACGACGACGACTATAGCGGCGATTCTTACTATTATCGGATATTCGATAAATGCAACAGTCGTCATTCTCGACCGCCTGCGGGAAAATGTGAGAAAGTATCCGGACGAAAAGAATTTCATCTATCTGCTCGACAAGGCTCTTTCCGATACGCTGAGCCGGTCGATCATCACTACGGCGACGACAATGTTCGCTTCCATCTCGCTGTTTATATTTACGACGGGCAGCATTAAGGACTTTGCCTCGGCGCTGAATGTCGGATTAATAAGCGGCTGTTATTCATCGATTTTCATATCGAGCGGATTCATCGCGCTTATGAACAAAATAAAACATCACGGGCAGGTCGACAGAACAAAAAAAGAAAGTTTTACACTTGAAACGGAGGTATAAGAATGACAATCACACAAATGCTGCAGCAGAGCGGTTTGCTCACAGTACTGGGAATGGGCGTCGTTTTCGTCTTTTTGGCGATCATGATTATACTGATGCACGCGCTGCATGCGGTAGTTCACGCGTTTCATCTCGACAAGGACGTATGCGGAGAACAGCAGAAACCCGAACAGATAAACGACGTAAAGAACACGGATGACGAAGTAGTAGCCGCCGTTGCTGCCGCAATTCATAAGGACGAGAAATGATATGAATACTGCAAAAAATTCCGTACAGAAAACATTCTGCATAATGTTCATCATCATGGGAGTCGTGCTTGCGCTCAACATTAAGGGCACCGCGTTCGCACAAAATAACGCGGATGAACAGGCCTCTTTCCGCACCATGAACACGGCGATTATTAAGGGAAGCGAAAACGTCCCGTCCATCAACGCGAAAAAGTTCATTGTGAATATCTGGAAATCGACCGGTATCTACATGATGATTCAGGGAAAACCTCAGGCGTCTGCCGCGCAGGCTGTTCAGGAAACTTCCGGTCAGCCCGCTATTCAGCCGTTCGCGTCGTCGGCACCGGGATGGCAGTCGCTCGCAATGATTGCAATAGGATTCCTCATCGTGTATCTCGGTGCAGCGAAGGATTTTGAACCGCTGCTGCTTATACCGATCGGGTTCGGAACGATTCTTGTGAACATTCCGGGCGCCGGCATGGGCAACGCGCCGAACGGCATGCTTCATATTATTTACGACGCCGGCGTAGGCAACGAATTTTTCCCTATGCTCGTGTTCATGGGAATCGGCGCGATGACCGACTTCGGACCGCTTATTGCGAACCCGAAGACGGCGCTTCTCGGAGGCGCCGCGCAGCTCGGCGTATTCTTCACGATGTTCGGCGTGGCGCTCATGAACCTTATCCCCGGAATAGATTATACGATGCTTCAGGCGTGCGCCATTTCAATCATCGGCGGAGCCGACGGTCCGACGACAATCTACGTCGCCGGGAAGCTCGCGCCGGAAATGCTCGCGGTCGTTGCTGTCGCGGCGTATTCATACATGGCGCTTGTCCCGCTCATCCAGCCGCCGATTATGAAGGCGCTTACGACGAAAAAAGAACGCTGCATTAAGATGAAGCAGCTGCGCGAGGTGAGCAGAATAGAGCGCATCATGTTCCCGATTCTTCTGCTCGTCATCACAATCCTGCTGCTTCCGCCGGCGGCTCCTCTTATCGGCATGATTGCGTTCGGAAACTTCATCCACGAGTCGGGCGTTGTCGACCGCCTGTCGAAGACTCTGGAGAACGAACTGCTTAACATTGTGTCAATTCTGCTTTCGCTCGGTGTCGGAAGCCAGATGACGCCGGAGAAAATCATGAATCCGAACTCCCTCGGCATTATTTTCCTCGGTCTTCTCGCGTTCGCAATCGCAACGGCAGGCGGTGTGCTTATGGCTAAAGTGATGAACCTGTTCCTCAGGGAAAAAATCAATCCGCTTATAGGATCTGCGGGAGTTTCCGCCGTTCCGATGTCCGCGCGCGTGTCGAATAAAGTTGGCATGGATGCTGATCCGTCGAACTTCCTGCTTATGGACGCCATGGGGCCGAACGTTTCGGGCGTCATAGGAACTGCGATTGCGGCGGGTGTGTTCATCGCGACGTACGGAGCATAAGGGGCATCCGTCCGGACACGTTTCTATTGCAATTACTCAATAAATAATATACGCTGAGCCGTGCAGAAAAAATTAAAAGCACGGCTTTTCGTATGAGACTTTATGGATCCCTCCCCAAAAACTGAATCAGCGCAACCGAAATCCGCCGCCGCGGTGAACAGAGCCGCCCTTCCGATGTTTCAGCTGACGCTTCCGATTATCGGAGAAACGTTTTTCAGGACGCTTGTCGCTTCCGCCGACACGCTCATGCTCAGTTCGTACAAGGACAGCGCGGTTGCAGCCGTCGGCATGATGGGGCAGTATATTTTTTTTACCCAGCTCCTGTTCAACATTATATGCACGGGGGCGAGCATCGTTCTTGCGCAGTATATCGGAGCGGGCAAAACGGAGAAGGCCGAACGCGTAACGAAGGCGAGCACCGCGATGGCTTTGTATGTGGGCGCCGCGGTTACGCTGTTCGTCGTTCTCGCGACAAAACCTCTGCTGGCTGCGTACAGCATTGAGGACGATGTCCGTGCTTTTGCAACCGAATATTTCGTTATTTTCGGCGGGATAGGCGCGCTCGCGACCGCGTTCAATATGCTTCAGGGGGCCGTTCTCCGTGCGTACGGATATACGAAAGACGCGCTCATCGGCACCGTCGCCGCAAATATTGTTAATCTTGCCGGAAACACGCTGGCGATCTACGTTATTAAAAACGGATTCGAGGTAACGGGTACCGCCTGGGCTTCCGTCGTTTCCCAGTTTGTTTCCTGTCTTATATATGCCTATATGATCCGTTCTCATTCCGAAATAAAAATGCCGTTCAAAGGAGTGTTCCGGCTCGACAGGGAAAGCTATGCGACAGTTCTTAAAATAGGCATCCCGACGGCGGGCGAGAGCATAAGTTACAACGTCGCGCAGATCGTCATTATGGCGATGGTGTCGACGCTCGGTACTGTTTCGATGTCGGCCCTCGTGTACGCGCAGACGATTGTGCGCTACGTGTACGTCCTGGCGAACTCAATCGGCGTCGCCGTCCAGATAAAGACGGGATATTTCGTCGGTTCGGGAAAATCCGGCGTTGCATACAGAAAAGTCTACAAATATCAGCTCATAGGTTCGGCGTGCTCGCTCGGCGCAATACTGTTTATCAATCTGTTCGGCACGGAGCTCGTCTCGCTGTTCACGCGCGATCCTGACATTATTTCCCGGCTTAAGATACTGCTCCTCATAAGCATCTATTACGAATTCGGCCGCTCGATGAACCTTATAACGATTTCCGCGCTCAAAGGAAGCGGAGACGTGAAATTTCCGGTGTTTTACGGTATCTGTTCGATGTGGGGAATAATGGTGGCCGGCAGCTGGTTTTTCGGAATGAAGCTCGGCTACGGACTTACCGCGGTATGGTGGAGCATCGGCAGCGACGAATTTTCGCGCGGCGTCGTTATGATTCTGCGCTGGCATTCGAAACGCTGGATGAGCAAGGCTATCAGCTGAGCGGCGTTTTGCACCAGAGCATTTCGCTGTCCCTGAACACGGTCTGTACTCTGCCGCTGTCTTTGAGCCATGAAAGATATGAGCGCAGCGTGCTTCCGACAAGGCAGTACTGTTCGAAGTTCATGGCACGCTTGTATTCGGTAAAGACTTTCTGCAGCAGTTTTTCAAACGTGACGGGCGTACCGCACCAGTCCGTAATATCGCCGGCGACCGAAAGGACGTTTGCTTTATTCAGCAGCGCGAGTTCCCGAATGCTGCCGACCGGCGCGACGTGTGACGGGACGAACAGCGCGGCTTTCATGTCCGCTATTTTTTCAAGCGTCCCGACATACGCTTCCGCGTCGTACAGAAACGTGATGACGTACCGTTTGAGGATTGTCTCGCTGCATATGCTGTCGGCGAGAAACACGACGTCGTCGTCCGTGCGTATTCCGACCATATCGAAAAAATGTCCCGGCAGCGGGATTATTTCGAGCCCGGCGGGAATATTGCCCGCCATTTCCTGCACGGCGCACGGCTCCGCCATCATTCCTTTACCCCTGATACTTCTGCACGGGAACCCCCCGTACGAGATTGACGGGTGTATGATCGGAAACTGAGTGAGCGCGACTTCGAGTCCGTGCGCGTAAACGCCGCAGCCGGTTTTCCGCTGCAGCCAGCTGCATCCGCCCGAATGGTCGGGATGCGAGTGCGTAACGATGATTCCCTTCAGTTTCCACCCGCGTGCGGTAAGTATGCCGGATATAAGTTCTGCCGCGGTGTCGCTGTATCCGCCGTCTATGAGCCACGCATCAGTTCCGTCGAGATACACGCCGACCCGTGCCGGATTTTCAATGTACCAGGTGTGTTCGCCTGCCTGAATAACGTCAAACATGATCGCTTCCTGAAAAATCGCGCGTAATATTTTTCGCCCAGGTACCGCTCAGGTAATGATGGACGACGACCGGCATCTTCTCGAACTCGTCGAGGTACAGAATCAGATATACGATAATCGGCGGAAGTTTGAATACGAACGCGCACAGCAGTCCGAGCGGAACGGAAACACCCCACATGCAGATTGTGTCGAGAATGAAACCGAATTTCGCGTCGCCTCCCGCCCTGAAAATACCGCAGATGATGACCGTGTTGATCGCCGCTCCCACAATGGAACAAGCGTTGATGTATATCATGATGCTGAGGAACTGCGTCGCCTGCGGCGTGAGAACTGCGATTTTGAACACGAGCGGGCGGAACAGGAGCAGCAGCACACCGCCGAGCACGCCGGCCGCGATTGTACTCCGGCACAGGCGCGATGCGTCTTTTTTCGCTGTTTCCAGATTTCCCGCTCCCATTTCCTTGCCGATGAGAATAGCGCCGCCGTACGCCATGCCGAAGCAGAGAACCGATGCGAGATTGCGCGCGACGTTTACGACTGAGTTGGCCGCAACTATATCTTCCCCGAGATGGCCCATGATGACCGAGTACATTGAAAACGCGGCTCCCCATATGAATTCATTTCCGAGTGCGGGAAGCGAATAGTGAGCGAAATCCCTGAACAGCAGTTTGTTCCGTCTGAAAATGACCGCCGGTGTCAGATGAATGCTTTTGACGCGGAGCGAAACGCCGACTGTAAGCGCGAGCTCCAGTATGCGCGCGATGGTCGTGGCGAGCGCGACGCCTTTTATACCGGATTTTGGGACTCCGAACAGGCCGAATATGAATACGGCGTTGAGGAATATGTTGAGAACGAGCGCGCTTGCAGCAAGCGCAGTGACGAGCTTTACGCGTTCGATGCTTTTCAGAACAGCCTGAAAAATCTGCGAGACGGAAAGCAGGAAGTACGAGAAGCTCACGATGCGCAGATAGTCAGCGCCCGCAGCAATGAGCGCTTCGTCGTTCGTAAAAATGCGCATGAGGCCGCGCGGAAAGAAAAACGCCGCGGCCGTAAAGATGAGGCCCGTTGTGCACGATAAACGCAGTGCAATGCCTGCCAGCGTTTCGATTGATTCCGTGTCTTTTTTACCCCAGTACTGTGCGGTGAGCATGATAAGCCCCGACGACATGCCGGTAAAGAAAAGCATGAGCACGAACTGTACCTGGCCGGCGAGCGACGCGGCCGCTATTGCAGTCTGCCCGACATACCCGAGCATTATGACGTCTGCGGAGCTGACCGCCGCAGTGATGAGGTTCTGGAGCGCAATCGGACCGACTAAGACGAAAAGCGCGCGGTAAAAGGTACGCGCGTCTGAGGAGTGCGCTGGTTTCTGAATGTTCATGGTGAGAATATATCATATTGCCGGAGAGAAAACTATATATGTACATAGTGTGCGCGCAGGGCACCGGAAATAATTTTTTTTGACATGCCGGGTAAAAACCGGCATAATAAATGCAACTTTATTTAAATTAGTGTGTCGAATCTGATATAGAAAGTCAGCCGGAATTTGTTTTTTTATAAGGAACTGTAAATGGTATTGTACAAAGAATTTGTCGAGAACGCCCGTGAGTATACGGATTATGATGATTTGAAGAAAAATTTCAAAATCAGGATACCTGCGAATTTCAACTTTGCGTACGACGTCGTGGACCGGTATGCGTCGGACGATCCGAAAAAACGCGCGCTTGTCTGGTGTGACGATTCCGACGAGGAACATATTTTTACTTTTGCGGATATATCCGAAATGTCAAAACGCACTGCGAATTTTCTTACTGCGCAGGGAATAAAAAAAGGCGACGCGGTAATGCTCATTCTCCGCCGCCGGTACGAGTTCTGGTGGTTTATTATCGCGCTTCACCGCATCGGCGCAATTGTCGTTCCTGCGACGGACCAGCTGCTCGCGAAGGATATTGAGTACCGCAATAACGCGGCGGAAATAAAAATGATTGTGTCGTTTGACGAACCCGGTGTTCAGGAAGAAATCGAAAAATCTCTGAAAGCATCCCCGACCGTAAAAACACTCGTAACCGTAGGACCCGACCGCGACGGCTGGATTAATTTTCACAAGGCGTGCGGTACGTGCAGGGCCGATTTCCCGCGTCCGTCAGGAGCCGCCGCAACGAATAATGAAGATATTATGCTGTTGTATTTTACGTCGGGCACGTCGGGATATCCGAAAATGGTGCAGCATAATTTCCTGTACCCGCTCGGACACATTGTTACCGCGAAATACTGGCAGAACGTCGTCGACGACGGTCTGCATCTTACCGTCGCGGAAACGGGATGGGCGAAAGCGGTGTGGGGCAAGCTCTACGGGCAGTGGCTCGCCGGTTCCGCGGTGTTCGCATACGACATGACGAGCTTCAAACCCGACAAAATGCTTCAGAAAATTTCCCATTATAGGGTGACGACGTTCTGCGCTCCTCCGACTGTGTACCGGTATCTTATTCGTCAGGATTTGAAAAAATACGATTTGTCGGCGCTTAAATACTGCGTGACGGCCGGCGAAGCTCTCAACGCGGAAGTGTATAATAAATTCTACGAGCAGACGGGAATCAGAATGTTCGAGGCGTACGGACAGACGGAAGCGACCGTAATCGTCGGCAACTTCCCCGGCATGAATCCGAAACCGGGTTCAATGGGAAAGCCTGCTCCGGGATACGACGTGGACATCATCGGTGCGGACGGGAAAAGGTGCAAAACCGGAGAGACCGGCGAAATCGTCATCCATGTTGACCAGGGCAGACCGTTCGGCCTTTTTGCCGGATATTACCGCGACGTTTCCCTTACGGCGGCTGCGTTCGACAGCGGGCTGTATCATACAGGGGACACGGCGTATTTCGACGAAGACGGTTACATCTGGTTTGTCGGACGCACCGACGACATTATCAAGAGCTCCGGCTACCGAATCAGTCCGTTTGAAGTTGAAAGCGTGCTTATGCAGCATCCGTCAGTTCTGGAATGCGCCGTAACGGGCGTCGAGGATCCGAAACGCGGACAGCTCGTAAAGGCGACGATCGTGCTCAACAAAGGCTACAAGCCGAGCAAGGAGCTTGAGATTGAGCTTCAGGACTATGTGAAGCATCAGACGGCAAGCTACAAGCATCCGCGCATCATCGAATTTGTAAAGGAACTGCCGAAGACAATCAGCGGAAAAATCCGCCGCGTCGAAATCCGTGAAAAAGACAACGGAACGGCGCCTAAAAAGCCGAACCGGAACGATCTTTTTCTCATTTCAACACTGAAAGTCTGACATATTGACGGAAAATGTCATCCCAGGTACACTAAGTATAACACTGAATAATGCACAAGTCGTTATTCAGTGTTATACTTAGTGCCCAGGAGTTTTTAATGTCACAACGACGTGTAGTCATTACCGGTCTGGGAGCTGTTACACCGCTCGGAAATACGGTTGAAGAAACATGGGCGGGCATCCGTGCCGGAAAAAGCGGCGCCGGCCCCATTACGCTTTTCAATACGGCCGATTATTCCGTAAAAATTGCAGCAGAAGTAAAGAATTTCTCGCTTGATGCGTACGGCGTCGATCATAAACTTACGCGGAAGATGGCGCGTTTTACGAAATTTCTCACGGCTGCATGCATTCAGGCCGTACGCGACGCGGGCTACGACGATACATCATTCGGCAGAGACAATTCGGGAATTATTACCGGAATAGGAATCGGCGGATTTGACGCGCTCGAGGACGGATTTAAAAAATACAGCGACCCGAAATTCGGCGTAAACCGCATTCCGCCGCTCACCGCTCCTATGATGCTCGAGAACGAGGCCGCCGCGAACGTGAGCATGCTGCTCGGTATTCACGGCCCCGCGTGGACGCTTTCCACTGCCTGCGCGTCGGGCACCGATTCTCTCGGACTTGCAATGGACATGATACGCAGCGGCCGTCTCGACGTCTGCCTCGGCAGCGGAACGGACGCGTGCATCACCGGATTCGGCATCGGCTGTTTCCAGGTGCTGCAGGCTCTGGTACCGACGTTCAACGACTGTCCGCAGAAAGCGAGCCGCCCGTTCGATAAGGACCGCAACGGTTTCGTCATGGCGGAAGGTTCGGCCGTTCTTATGCTGGAAGAGCTTGAACACGCGAAAAAACGCGGTGCGCACATTTACGCCGAGCTTGCCGGGTACGGCGCTTCGAGCGATGCGTATCATATTACGGCGCCGACTCCCGACGGTTCGGGCGGTGCGCTCTGCATTACGCGCGCGCTTCAGGATGCGGGCGTGAAACCGGATGACGTGCAGTATTACAACGCGCACGGAACGTCGACGCCCGCAAACGACGAAGCCGAAACAAAGATGATAAAACGTGCGTTCGGCGATCACGCGTACAGGATGAAAATATCGTCGACAAAAAGTATGACGGGACACATGATAGGTGCGGCCGGCGTCGTTGAGGCGCTCTTCTGCGTCAAAGCCGTAGACGAGAATTTCTTTCCTCCGACAATCAACCTCGACAACCCCGATCTTGAGCACGGCTGCGATCTCGACTATGTTCCGAACAAAGGTGTCGAAGGCAGAATCGACGTTGCCGCAAGCGCGTCGCTGGGATTCGGCGGCCACAACGGATGCGTCGTCATAAAACGGTATAACGAATAGCTATTATTTTTTATTTGGAGAAACAAAATGATTATTAAACCGATGGTAAGAAGCAGTATCTGTATTAACTCGCATCCGGTCGGATGTGCCAGAGAAACGGACAATCAGATTGCGTACGTGAAAGCGCAGAAGGAAAAACGCGGTACGAAGTCGGTAAAAGAAGGCGGAAAGGGACCGAAGACGGTGCTCGTGCTCGGCTGTTCGACGGGATACGGACTTGCGAGCCGCATTTCCGCGGCGTTTGAGTACGGGGCCGACACAATCGGCGTTTCGTTCGAGAAGGAGCCGACCGAGACGAAAGGCGGCACGCCCGGCTGGTACAACAATATGGCGTTCGACCGTGCGGCAAAGAAAGACGGCCTCGTTTCGGTTACGATCAATGCGGACGCATATGCCGATGAAACCCGCGCGCAGGTTATTGATGAAGTAAAGAAACTCGGACGCAGGTTCGATCTTATTATTTACAGTCTTGCAAGTCCCGTACGCACTGACCCCGACACGAAAGTGCTGTACAAATCGGTCCTTAAACCGCAGGGAAAGACGTACAGCGGAAAGAGCATCGACATTATGACGGAGACGCTCAAAGAATCTTCCGCGGAGCCCGCAACGGAAGAAGAAATTGCAGGCACAATAAAAGTCATGGGCGGAGAAGACTGGCGCCGCTGGATCAAACAGCTTACGGAAGCCGGCGTTCTTGCGGAGGGCTGCCGCACGGTTGCGTACTCCTACATCGGGCCGGAACAGACTCACCAGATTTACCGCGACGGTACAATCGGTATGGCGAAGAAAGACCTTGAGCAGACAGCCCGTGACCTGGACGGACAGATGAAAGCTTCCGTCGGCGGCGCCGCGTATGTTTCAGTGAATAAGGGACTTGTCACACGCTCAAGCGCGGTTATTCCGGTCATTTCGCTGTATCTTTCGATTCTTTTCAAGGTGATGAAAGAAAAGGGAACGCACGAGGGATGCATCGAACAGATGGAACGGCTGTTTGCAGAGCGTCTGTACACGGGTGCCGGCAGTTCAGCCGGTCCTGTTCCGACGGACAGCGGGCACCGTATCCGCATCGACGACCTCGAGATGGATCCTGAAGTTCAGAGAATATGCACCGGGCGCATGGAGACAATAACGCAGGACAATCTTGCAGCGTACTGCGACCTTGACGGTTACAGACACGATTTTCTTGCGACGAACGGATTCGACGTAGCAGGCGTGGATTACGATAAGAACGTCGAACGCATGGACGTCATCGACTGACTGATAAAATGAACTGATTTTAATAAAGGCCGTTCGGTAAACTTTACTCACCGAACGGCCTTTATTATGAATTATTAATTGTCCAGCTTGCCCATTGCTGCAAGAATAACTGCTGCCGCGACAGCCGCCGCCGTTTCGGTCCGGAGAACGCGCTGTCCCATCGAACAGCGCGTATAACCGGCAGCCTCGAGCATCGCGCGCTCGTTGTCGGTCCAGCCGCGTTCGCTGCCGATTGCCGCCGTAACTGATACGCCGGAATGTCCTGTGTCTTTTACGGGATGCGCGGAGAGAAAACCGGTGAGAGCACACGACGCGCGCACGTTGTCCAGCACGATTTTTACAGCTCCGTCCGCGTGCACCGCGTCCATGCATTCCGGGAGCGTCCTGTGCAGAAACAGTTCGGGAACGTGCGTGCCCGCAGCCTGCACAGTTCCGTCTAGCAGCATCTGATACGCAGCCCCTCGTTCGACAAGCGACGACTGCATGTACGATTTTTCACCGAGCTCCGTTCCCGTCAGATGCACCGCGCAGACACCGAGCCCCGCGACGTCGCGGAGAAGCCGCTTCAGCTGGATGGGCCGCGGAAAACCGATGATGAGCGTAAGCGGATAAAGCGGTTTTCCGTCGGTCTCCGGTTTGAAAGAAAACGAAACAGTTCCTCCGCCGGAAGACGTTTCTCCGGTAATTCCTGTTATAGTTGCAGTTCCGGCCATTCCTCCGATGATTCCGGCAGAAAAAGTATCCCCTGTTTTTTTGTGAAGAATTTTAACAATATGTTCGCCCCGCCTGTCGTGTACCGAAAGCGGTTTATTAATTTCATCCTGAGTAAAAAGACAGATGTTCATACTGCGATTATACCGCTAATGAAAAGGTACGGTAAATATACACGGGACGATTTCGCTTATCAGAAAAGATTACATTTCGTTACCTTATACAGAAAAACGGTCCGCTTGCGCGAAAAATCATCCACGTGTTCCGGCTTGCCAGAATAGGCGAGAGTCGCACGTGGATGATTTTTCGCTCCGCTACCCGTTTTTCTGTATAAGCTGAGTAAGTATTTATTCCTGTAAATCGTTACGTCTGAAATATTTACCGGCATTTACGGGGCGAAAATAGTGACACCTTTGTTCCCGGTTTACAAACGCCGGTGAATATTTCAGACGCAGCGGGAGGGATAAAAAATCTGCGGGACGCAGGCAAAAAAGGCGGGGTTCGAGCCAAGCGACCGTGGCGCGGGAAGCGAGGGAGGTCCCTGCCTTTTTTGCCGTCGCTGGGCCCCGCAGATTTTTTATCCCGGCTGGAGACTCCGTGTATATTCGCCGAACGTTTTGTTTAAGACTGTTTCTCATAACAAAAGATTATGCCGGATGTATGAAACCAACAGGATTGCGCCGGTATTGTTTGTGTATATGAATACGGAGGTATGTTATGACAAAGAAATACAGCGCAGTAATTTTCGTTTTTGCTGCGTCGCTCGTCGTTCCGTTAAGCGCATTTGCGCATGGAACGAAAGATACAATGCCGAACGGCGGTACAGTGACTGAGATGCCGGAAGAGAACAATGGTCCCGGCGCAGAACCCGGCCCCGGACCGGATCAGAATGCGACAGTGGTCCTTACGGGCGAACTGACTGTCGACGGCAAATCGGTACTGGTAAAGGATAAGACGCTGAAATCAGTAAAGCGCGGACAGAACGTCGTACTCGTGCTGAACGGTGGGCAACTCGTGCTTTCCGGCGTTGTACTTTTAAAAACAGGTGATTCACCGGATGCGAATCAGAGCAATTTTACCGGCATGAACGCAGTCGCTCTCGCCTCGTCGGGAGGTCGGATGACGCTCGGGAATGTGCAGATAACTTCTGATGCGGAAGGTGCGAACGCCGTGTTTGCGTCAGGCGGCAGCTCTCTTATAACTGTGACGGGACTGAAAATATACACGAAGGGAAACTCGTCGCGCGGACTTGATGCGACATATGACGGCACAATCAATGCCTCCGATGTCGAAATTACGACGGAAGGCGCACACAGCGCCGCGATTGCGACCGACCGCGGCGAAGGCACCATAACGGTAACCGGCGGAAAAGTTTCTACCGCGGGAGACGGCTCGCCGAATATTTATTCGACGGGAAATATTACGGCAACCGGACTTACCGGAAACGCATCGGGCGCGGAGATAGCCGCGGTTGAAGGGAAAAATTCAATTACGCTTGACGGCTGCGATCTTACCGGAGCCGGAACGCACGGCATTATGCTGTATCAGAGTTTTTCCGGCGACGCCGGAACGGGAACGGCGGTGTTCACGGCGAAGAATTCAAAACTTACGTCCACGTCGGACGGTCCGTTTTTTTACATCACGAACACAAACGCAAAGGCGGAGCTGAGCGGATGCACGCTGTCGTATCAGTCGGGAACGCTCGTGCAGGTTTCCGGCAACGACGGACAGCGCGGCTGGGGCCGTCAGGGAAGCAACGGAGGAACGTTTCTGCTTACGGCGCACGATCAGACGCTTTCCGGCAATATTCTGTGCGACGGCATAAGCAGTATGGATTTCGTACTCGCGGCCAATGCGGTTTATACCGGTGCCGTGAACAGTACGAAAGACGGCTCCGTATCAGTTACGCTTGAAAAATCGGCAGTCTGGAACGTGACGGGCAATTCGTATCTTTCGACTCTCAAAGATACGGACGTTTCGTTTGCAAACATCAAATCGAACGGACACACGATTTACTACGATGTTACAAATACTGATAACAGTGCTCTTGCCGGGAAGACGGTTACGCTGGCCGACGGCGGAACACTTGCACCGTATACGGCGGAACACAAGCCTGTTTCCGTACAGCGGAATGACATGCGCGGCGGTCCTGACATGAACGGAACACCTGTGCAGAAAAAGGGCGGACAGGGACAGGGCCCCGGCGGTATGCAGACGAAGACGTACACAGGATTTCTGTCCGTGAAAGGAAAAGAAAGGGACGTGTACCTGTCAATCGACGGCAAATCGTATAAAGTCGTACTTCCTGAACCTCCCGACGGAAAGCAGGGCAAAGGTCCCGGCGGACCGGGCGGCAGTTCCGACAATCAGGTTAATGCCGGAATGCCGGGCAATCCGCCCGACGGCGGACAGGGAACGGGAAACAAGCCTCCCGTGCAGATTCCGACACTTAAAGACCTCCGCAGACTCGACGGACAAAAAGTGATATGCGGCGGCTCCGTCAGAAACGGGAAGAACGGAACGCCGGAATTCGTGATTTTCAGCTGCAAAAAAGCACAGCAGCAGTAATCATCCTCTTTCCTGATATTGCTTCTTAGCTTTTCCGTATGTATATTTTATATACAGACAAGTGAGAGGCAATAATGAAAAAGGAAGTTACGCCTGCGCAGACGATGATCAGCGATGTGTGCCGCGTTAAAAAAGACGAACGCGTCCTCATCATCGCGAATCCTGAAACGAATGTCGTTGCGCAGGATTTGTTTGAAGCTGCACGTGATGCCGGCGCGCAGCCGGTACTCATGTTTCAGCCGGCGAAAAAATCATTGGACAATGCAGCGCCGGAAATTCTTGCGGCAATTGCAGCGGCGCCGGACGTATGTTTCTCTGTTTCCGCAGTAAAGCTCGGCAAAGATCCGCACGGCGCCGCGCATCCGTACAAGGATGAACGGAATGTCGAGTACGATCATATTTTCGACTATCTGCTGTACGGGAAAAAGACTATGCGCGCGGTCTGGACGCCGGGCATTACGCAGTCCATGTATGAACGTACCGTACAGATTGATTATGACGAACTTGCACGCCGCTGCAGAGCGCTCGAACAGTTGTATGAAAACGCGGTTACTGTCCACGTTACGGCTCCCGGCGGAACTGATGTTGTTGTTCCGGTGAAAGGACGAAAAGCGCTCAACGACGACGGTGATTTTTCGAAGCCCGGTACGGGAGGAAATATTCCATCGGGTGAAGTTTTTATAAGTCCCGTCGTGGGAACAGGCAACAGACAGGAACCGTTTGCTGAAGCCGAAAATCTCTTGGACAGGATTACACGCAGAAACGTGAAAAAAAATGTGCCTCCCGAAAAAAGTACCGGCAGCACGGGCGCTGTTCTTCCTGCGGGAAGTGCAGGCACGATAGTGTTCGACGGCTCAATGACGTTCGGCGACGGCGACGCCCTGCTCGAGACGCCGATTACCGTGCAGGTTTCCGCAGGTTTTGTTACGGAAATTACCGGCGGCGACGAAGCCCGGCGGCTCAAAAAAACAATACTTGAAGCAGAAACAAAAGCCGTCGCCATGGAAAAAGAAGGCAGACTGCCGGACGGCATGGGACTTGTGTACCGCCGCAATGCGCGCAATATCGGCGAACTGGGCATCGGACTGAATCCTGCCGCCGTCATAACGGGCAACATGCTTGAGGATGAAAAAGCGTTCCGTACATGCCATTTTGCAATCGGCGAGAATTACGACAACGACGCACCGTCACTTATCCATCTTGACGGGGTGGTGCGTGATCCGACAATCGTGCTTACCTGTGAAGACGGTTCAACAAAGATGATTCTCCGGAACGGCGAAATTCAATTTTAAAAAAACTCCGGAGGTAATTCTCCATATATTTAATCAGGATTTAATCGGCGGTCTCTGGCAAAGTGCGGGGAATCATGATATATCTATAATACAGAGGTTTACATGTCGATTTTTGCCGGCTATCTGTCGCTTTTTATTCCCGTATCGTTCATAAGCGTTTTTTTTCTCAGATTTTTTGCGCTTAAGTTTATATATGACGATATGACGACTCTTTTTGGATCGGCGCTCGTATCAGCACTGCTGCTGACTGCGGCGCTTGCGGTTGTTGTGAGCTGCATCGTGTATAAAATTACGCGTCCTTTTGACAAAGTGATAAAACGGGTCAAATCGGGCGGGCCTGACGCTTCTCCTGAAGAAATTTCAGCGTCGCTCTGGTGTTATAAACGCCTTACGATACTCACCGTTGCGGCCAATCTCATCGGTTTCGTTTTCGGCCAGATTGCAATGGTTATTCTGGGACTTATCAGGGACGGAACGGAATTCTCATTGTCGCGCGTCCTTCTCGTTGTCGGTCAGGCGTTCGGTTTCGGATATATCTCTGCGATTACGACGATTTACGGCATCAACATAAAACTTGCGCCTATGCGCGGTATGCTGAAGGTTCAATCTCTCGACGAGCACAAAAAGCAGCGCGGCTCTGACGTTACTGCCGTGCTGGCTGTCGTTTTCTTCGGTGTGCTGTATTTTATGGCGATTAACATGCTCACTGTGCCGTACGGTATTTTTTTTGCGATCGACAAAGGGGCGGTCCCCGGGACGGCGCTCGTTCCGCTGTTTCTGAAGAAAGGCACGCTTGCGGCCGTATTGTCCGCGGCATTCTGCATACTTCCCGTTCGGTATGTTTTTAAAGGTCTCCGCGGACGAATCAGCGAAACGGCCGGCCTTGTCGACGACATAGCGAAGAAAGGTGATCTGCGGTCCCGGATCAACATAACGATGATAGATGATTTCGGCATGCTCACTGCGTCGATCAACAGGCTTATGAATCAGTTTGCTTCGATTGTTTCAGGAATAAAGAGCGATACGTCTGCTGTCGCAGGTTCCGCGGAAACTATTTCGTCGGCGGTTACGGAAGCTTCCTCCGCAATCGACGATATGACCGCGTCGTTCAACAATATAAACGACATGAGTTCTGAGCAGGAAAAACTCATATCCCACGCCGACGAAAACATAAAAAATCTTGTGTCCGATGCTGAAACGGTAAAAAAGCATGTTCTTGAGCAGGCGTCGGCGATTCAGCAGACTTCCGCCTCGATTTCCGAAATGTCGGCGAACATTGCGTCAGTCGCGGAAATGGCGCACAAGGCTGCGGGCGTTTCCGAAGCTCTTTCCGCCACGAGCGGGCAGGGAAACGAAGCCGTATCGCGCGCGGTGACGAGCATGAACGAGATACAGAAATCTTCCACGCAGGTTCAGGAGATGGTGCATGTGATTCAGCAGGTTGCGGCGCAGACTAATCTGCTCGCCATGAATGCCGCCATCGAGGCGGCTCATGCCGGTGAATTCGGGCGCGGTTTTGCGGTCGTTGCCGATGAAGTACGCTCTCTGGCTACGTCTTCCGCAAAAAGTACTCATGAAATCCAGCAGTATATAAAGGATATGATCGGCAAGATAGACGCGGGTGCGGAGGCAATCGGTTCGGCCGGAGCGTCCTTCAGGGATATCTCCGGCAGGGTTACGGAGAACGGCGAGCTTGTGCGTACTATATCGAACGCGATGGAAGAGCAGCGGACCGGCGCAGAAGAAACGATGAAATCGACGGGCGAAGTTGTGGGTGCCATTGAGGCAATAAAGGATTTGGCCGAAAAAGAGAGCGTAAACGCGGAAAGTGTGCGTGATTTTATGCAGAACGTCGTGAAAGCGTCCCGTACGACTGTATCCGCCGTTTCCGACAGTATTTTTGCGGCTGCGAATCTTCAGGATGCCGTTTCCAAAGTGGACAGTTCGGCTGCGGACAATAAGGAAACTGTCGGACGGATGGAAAAAATCGTCAACGGTTTTATTATCTGAGGATTTCTGCTACTTGTAAAATCGATTTAGACAGTGTAGAATTAAGGCAGAATTTTCTGAAAAAGTAATTCATAGATAATCCGTAGTTAGGACTATTAATTATTCACAGGAGGCATGTTAAATGTCCAGAGAAAAGCAGTCGATGGATGGTAATACGGCCGCGGCCTATGTAGCATATGCGTTTA
Organism: Treponema sp. UBA4873; assembly: GCA_002399405.1. Taxonomy (GTDB): domain Bacteria; phylum Spirochaetota; class Spirochaetia; order Treponematales; family Treponemataceae; genus Treponema_D. The sequence continues at coordinate 251,514 of DHDP01000001.1, forward strand.
CAGAAGTTGCAGGCATTTATCCTATTACTCCATCATCACCAATGGCTGACGTCGTAGACCAGTGGTCTGCAGCAGGTCAGAAAAATATTTTCGGAACAAAAACCGAGGTTATTGAAATGCAGTCGGAAGCGGGTGCTGCGGGAACCGTCCACGGTTCTCTTGCAGCGGGTGCGCTCACGACGACGTTTACCGCATCACAGGGCCTTCTTCTCATGATTCCGAATATGTACAAGATTGCTGCCGAGCAGCTCCCTGCCGTATTCCATGTTTCTGCCCGTACAGTTGCAACACAGTCGCTGAATATTTTCGGCGATCACAGCGACGTATATGCCTGCCGTCAGACAGGTTTTGCAATGCTCTGCGAAACGAATCCGCAGGAAATAATGGATCTTGCACCGGTGGCCCATCTTGCGGCTATTGAAGGTAAAGTTCCGTTCCTTAACTTTTTCGACGGATTCCGCACGTCGCATGAAATCCAGAAAATTGAGAAGTGGGATTACAGGGATTTCAAGGGAATGATCAACACGAAGGCAGTCAAAGCTTTCCGCGATCACGCTCTTAACCCGGAACATCCGGCAATGCGCGGTTCTCACGAGAACGGAGACGTTTTCTTCCAGCACCGCGAAGCATGCAACACGGTCTACGATGAACTTCCGGCCGTAGTTGAGAAATACATGCAGATGGTCAACGAGAAGCTCGGAACGAAGTACGATCTCTTCAACTACTACGGCCCGAAGGATGCTGACCGCGTCATCGTCGCGATGGGTTCCGTCTGCGACGTTATTGAGGAAGTCATCGACTACCTCAAGGCGAAGGGAGAGAAGGTCGGTCTTCTCAAAGTACGTCTGTACCGCCCGTGGTATGCGAAAGCGTTCCTCAAAGCGCTTCCGAAAACAGCGACGAAAGTTGCCGTTCTCGACCGCACGAAGGAACCGGGCTCGCTCGGAGAGCCGCTCTATCTTGATGTGGCGACAACGCTCCGCGAGGCCGGACGCGACGACGTGATTCTTTCCGGCGGACGCTACGGCCTCGGTTCAAAGGACACACCGCCTTCAAGCATTTTCGCAGTTTACAAAGAGCTCAAGAAGGCTAAGTCGAAGTCCCGCTTTACAATCGGCATTGTCGACGACGTTACGAACCTGAGCCTGCCGGAAGTCAAACCGGCTCCGATTACGTCCGCAAAAGGTACGGTCGAGTGCAAATTCTGGGGTATCGGCGGCGACGGTACTGTCGGTGCGAACAAGGATTCGACGAAAATCATCGGCGATCACACGGACAAATACATTCAGGCATATTTCCAGTATGACTCCAAGAAGACGGGCGGTATAACAATTTCCCACCTGCGCTTCGGCGACAAACCGATCAGAAGTCCGTATTACATCAATCAGGCTGATTTGGTCGCATGTCACAACCAGTCGTATATCGAGAAAGGATATAAGATGGTTCAGGACGTCAAGAAGGGCGGAACGTTCCTTATCAACTGCCAGTGGAACGACGAGGAACTCGACAAACACCTGCCTGCAGCCGCAAAGAAATACATCTACGACAACAAAATAAAAGTTTACACGGTGGACGCAGTCGACATCGCCATGAAAATCGGTCTCGGCAAACGTACGAGCACCGTTCTTCAGTCGGCATTCTTCAAGCTTGCGAACGTTCTTCCGATTGATCAGGCAGTTAAATACATGAAGGAAAAGGTTACTGCCAAGTTCGCGAAGAAAGGTCAGGACGTTGTCGATATGAACTGCAAAGCCATCGACGAAGGCGTCAACGCACTGCACGAAGTGAAGGTTCCCGATTCATGGAAAGAACCGAAGGCTGATCCGGCGAAGACCGCGCTCAAGGGACTGCCGAAAACCGTCAAAATGGTCAGAAATCTTATGGATCCGATTGCTCTTATGGACGGCGACAGCCTGCCTGTTTCCGCATTCAGCGAGTATGCCGACGGTCAGTTCGAACTCGGCGCGTCTGCGTACGAGAAACGCGGAACTGCGGTCATGGTTCCGGAATGGGATGCGTCGAAGTGCATCCAGTGCTGCAACTGCTCGTTCGTCTGCTCTCACGCCACAATCAGACCGTTCCTGCTTTCCGAAGCGGAAGCAACCGCGGCTCCCAAAGACATCAAGCTCGCGCCTGCGAAGAACCCGAAGATTGCTTCCTACAAATTTACGATAAGCGTTACTCCGCTTGATTGTATGGGCTGCGGCGAGTGTATTACCGTCTGCCCGACGAAGGCCATTTCCATGGTCGAGCGCGAATCTCAGGAGCATATGCAGCCGGTATTCGATTACCTCGTTGCAAACGTGACCAAAAAACCGGAAACGAGTCAGCTGCCGGGAATTATGGCTTCACAGCTGCAGCAGCCGCTGCTTGAGTTCTCCGGTTCATGCGCAGGATGCGCTGAGACCTCATACGGCCGTCTCGTTACGCAGCTGTTCGGCGAACATATGTATATTTCGAATGCGACCGGTTGTTCTTCAATCTGGGGCGGTCCGGCGGCTACGTGTCCGTATACGGCAAACAGGGATTCTAAGAAAGGTCCGGCGTGGTCAAACTCTCTGTTCGAGGACAACGCGGAGCACGGCTTCGGTATGTGGAAAGGACAGAAATACATCCGCGACAATCTTATAGAACAGCTCAATACGCTCTCTGCGGATACCGCAACAGGCGCGACGCTGAAAGCTGCAATCGCCAAGTTTGTTGAGACGAAGGACAACACAAATGCCAATGCCGAACCGACAAAAGCGCTTATCGACGAGCTTTCGAAAGCTCCGAAGAGTCCTGTGATTTCCTCCATTCTCGAAAAGAAAGACTACCTCCAGAAGAAGTCGGTCTGGATTTTCGGCGGCGACGGCTGGGCATACGATATCGGCTTCGGCGGTCTCGACCACGTGCTCGCTTCCGGCGAGAACGTCAACGTTATGGTGTTCGATACGGAAATGTACTCGAATACAGGCGGACAGGCCTCCAAGTCTTCCAACATCGGTGAAATCTGCCAGTTTGCGGCAGCCGGCAAGGAAATCGGCAAGAAATCTCTTGCTGAAATTGCAATGAGTTACGGCTATGTGTACGTAGCTCAGATTGCCCTCGGCGCTAATCCTGCACAGACGCTCAAAGTGATTCAGGAAGCTGAAGCATACAACGGTCCGTCTCTCATCATCGGATACGCACCGTGCGAACTTCACGGCGTCAAAGGCGGTATGAACCACTGCCAGGACGAGATGAAAGCGGCGGTCAAATCAGGCTACTGGAACCTCTTCTCGTTCAATCCGGCGCTTAAGGCGCAGGGACAGAATCCGTTCACTCTGACTTCACAGCCGGGCGACGGAACATACCAGAACTTCCTGAACAACGAAACCCGTTATTCGGCACTCAAGGTAAAGTTCCCGGAGCGCGCAAATGTTCTCTTCAAGAGAAACGAAGATACTGCAAAGGCCCGCTACGAGCATCTGCAGAAACTTGTCGAACTGTATAAATAATACAGGTATATAACAGTCTTCAACAGACCGCCCTTAAAACAGGGCGGTCTGTTTTTTTATGGCTCGTGCGCCGGTGAAAATACGAAGCGCAGCATTTTCACGATCATAACCACCCGTAAAACGGATAATTATAATTTAATAATCTCCTCTCGATACGGTCAGGGAATACCCGATTGATTTCATGCGTCTGTCCAGACATGCGCGGCATTCCGCGGCCTCTTCCCCGGTGCATATTTTATTATTATACAGCATGTATTTTCTGCGGTCCTCGAGCGGCGAAAGATTCGGCATGATGACGTTCGCGCCGCAGAGAACGCCCTGTTCGCGTCCGTCCGGCGACAGCGTGCCGAGTGCCGTCGTTGCCGGCAGCAGTACCTTCGGAAACATAATGCGCAGGACCGAAAGGAGAAACAGCGTAAGTTCGACGCTGCCGTCCTTTTCTCGCGCAAACGGCGTCTGGTCGTGGTGAATGAACGGACCGATGCCTATCATCTGGGGATTAAGGTCGGCGAGGTAGAGCAGATCGTCGGCAATGTTCTCCGTCGTTTGGTACGGGGAACCGACCATGAAGCCCGCTCCTGTCTGATAGCCGAGCGCTTTGAGGCTGCGCAGGCATTCCTTGCGGTGTTCGAGCGACATGCTGGCGGGATGCAGTTTCCGGTAATGCTCGTCGTCCGCCGTTTCGTGCCGGAGCAGATATCTGTCCGCTCCGGCTTCCCGCCACAGTTTGTACGTGTCGTATTCCTTTTCGCCGACGGAAAGCGTCACGGCGCAGTCCGGGAAAACTGTTTTTATTTCGCGCACAATGCCGGCGATCATGCCGTCGGTGTAGTACGGATCTTCTCCTCCCTGCAGAACGAACGTACGGAAACCCAGACCGTAGCCTGTCCGGCAGCAGGCGAGTATTTCGTCCTTTGAAAGACGATAGCGGTCGGCCCGCGCGTTGCCGCTGCGGATGCCGCAGTAAAGGCAGTCGTTTTTACAGTAGTTCGTGAATTCGATAATGCCGCGCGTGTATATCCTGTCGCCGAATATACTGCGACTCGTTGCCGCGGCACGCGATTTAAGCATGGTGCGTGCGGTCGACGTACCTGCAGCCAGCGGTGCTTTCTGCGGAATCAGTGCATCGCGGTTGTCTATAAGCGTGATAAAATCGGCTTTGGAAAGAATGCGTTTGCCGAGGAATTCCTCAACGATGCGCCGCATATCAGACATGTTCGTGCTCCTTCCCGTCGGAACATATCTTCCGGGTCAGTTGTGTCAGGAAAGTATATCAAAATTCGAAATTCATGTCAGCTTTTTCTACCTTTATCATATTTGTACGATTGTTTTTGTACCTTCCTGTTTTATAATTCGAATTACCAATGAATGACAGGAGGAAAAAATGAAAATCAGTAGAATTACTGTATGTCTGCTGGCTGCAGCTATGTTCACTCTTGCTGCAACAGGATGCTCTTCAAAAAAGAAGACTACCGGCGAATCGGAAGAGACAAAATCAAAGGTAACGCTGACGATGTGGGATTATTTCGAGGGCGTTAATTCCCAGCGCGGCGTTAAGGCGCTGATAACGGCGTTCAATGCATCCCGGAACGATATCGAAATCGATGCAGTTTTTACTCCGCGCGACGAAATGGACAAGCAGCTTTCTATAGGTCTCATTTCAAACAAGCTGCCCGACATCGTTCTTATCGACGGCTGCGACTATGCGTCCCGTATTTCGATGGGACTGTTCGCCGATGTTACGGACAATTTTAACAGAGATTTCGGCTCGAAGGTCGGCGACTTTTATGCGGGGCCGCTGCTTTCCTGCAAATCAGGAGATAAATATTACGGCGTTCCGTTCGGAGCCAACGATCTTGCTTTTTTTTATAACAAGGATATGTTCAAAGCTGCCGGCATCACGAATCCGCCGACTACATGGAACGAAATGACCGCTGTGTGTGAAAAACTGAGTAAAAACGGTGTATACGGTCTTGCAATTTCGGCAATCAAAAACGATGAGGGGTCTTTTCAGTTTATGCCGTGGCTCTATTCAACCGGTGCCGCCTACGACAAAATAAACAGTTCGGAAGGAATCAAATCGTTTGCACTGCTGCAGGAATATGTGAAAAAAGGATATATCAGCAAGGAAGCGATTAACTGGACTCAGGCAGACGCGGAAAAGCAATTTGCAACAGGGAAAGCTGCCATGATGCTCAACGGTCCGTGGAACATCGAAACCGTTAAAACGGATGCGCCGCAGATGAATTTCGGAATTATTGAAATTCCCCGGGATTTAAAATACGCGTCGGTTACCGGTGGAGAAAATATGGGTATCATCAAGGGACATCACGAAGCTGAAGCCTGGGAATTTCTCAAATTTACGGTGAATAATTCGCTCCTTTATATAGACGACATGGGATACATTCCGTGCCTGAAGAGTCTTGCCTCACAGGATAAAACGCTGGAGGATCCGCTTTTGAAACCGTTCGTCACTATTCTCGATTATGCGACACCCCGCGGACCGAGCGCTCAGTGGCCGAAAATATCGGCCGCCTTATACACGGCGGAACAGCAGGTAATGCTCAATCAGAGATCACCAAAAGAAGCAGCAGATGAAGCTCAGAAAACTATTGATGCTGCCTTGCAGTAAAAAGTGTTAAAAAAAATACTGCGGAAAAATCAGCGGAATTTTTCCGCAGCCGGAAGGCGGTACTATTGTGAAAAACTATTTTAGCAGAAAAAACAGAGAAGGATATTATTTTATTCTTCCGTCGCTTATTTTTATGCTGGCGCTTGTCGGTTTTCCGATCATCTATAATTTCGTTCTGAGTTTTAACAATACCGATGTTATTACAATCGGTCAGCACAGTGAAAAATTCGTCGGATTGCGGAATTATATCGATCTTTTCAAAATTCCGACAATGAGGACGAGTATTATAAACACGATCGTCTTTACGGCCGGAAGCATCATATTGCAGTTTGTCATAGGATTTGCACTTGCGCTGTTGTTCAGTAAGAATTTCAGGCTTGCAAAACCTATTCGAGGCATACTGCTCATCAGCTGGATGGTTCCCGTCACCGTGACGGCGCTGCTTTCAAAATTCATGCTCAGTTCCGGCGGAGGTATTGTTAATGAAATTCTGCTGAATCTGCATCTTATTTCAAAACCGCTCGATTTTCTTGTGTCGCTTAACATGGCCATGCCGAGTGTTATCGGCATTAACGTATGGATCGGAATTCCGTTTAATATGATATTGCTCACAACCGGCCTGAGTAATATTCCCGACTCTTACTACGAGGCGGCCGCCGTCGACGGAGCGAATGCGTTTGTGCGTTTCTTCAGGATAACTCTTCCGCTTATGAAAGCTTCCATGCTGTCGGTAGTCATTCTCGGTGTTATTTATACGTTTAAAGTTTTCGATCTGGTTTTTGTCAGTACCGGCGGCGGACCGGTCGACGCAACGGAACTGATGTCTACTTATGCGTATCGGCTTTCATTTTCCCAGTATTCATTCAGCAAAGGAGCGGCAGTAGCAAACATCCTGTTTTTGATGCTGTTTGCGGTCGGTCTGATATATATAAGGCTTGTAGGAAAAGACGAGGTGATGGAATGAACGAATCAGACAGAAAAAATGAACTGAATCTCAGCATTGTAAGCATTATTATAGCGGCAATCATGCTTTTTCCGATCTACTGGATGATATCCTGTTCATTCAAGACTGATGCGGATATTTTTGCGAAAGTACCCACGCTGCTGCCGCGGCACTGGACGCTTGACGCATACGTGAGCCAGGTAGCCGGCGGTTCGAATATTTTCAGATCGTTTCTTAACAGTATTATTATTGCATTATCCGCAATGATACTTTCATGCGTGCTGGCCATACCGGGAGCGTACGGATTGGCACGGTTTAAAATGAAGGGAAGCAGAGCGTTCATCATGCTGTTTCTTGTTACGCAGATGCTTCCTGCGACGCTCATTCTTACGCCGCTGTATCTTATTTTTAATAAACTGAATATGATCGACACGTACTTTGCGCCGATTTTTGCCGATATGACTATCGGTATTCCGTTCGTCATTCTTATTCTCAGGACTTATTTTCTGAGCCTGCCGAAGGAACTGGAAGATTCCGCGAAGATAGACGGCTGCAGCACGTTCACCTCATTTCTGAAAATCATGTTGCCGATCTCCACTCCGGGCATCATAATGTGCGCAGTCTTTTCGTTTCTGTTCGCGTGGGGAGACCTTGCGTATTCGCTTACGTTTGTCAGCTCGGAAAATATGCGGTCCATGACGGCGGGAATTTACAATTTTATCGGCAAATACGGTATCCGGTGGAACTGCATTATGGCATACGGAACGGTTATAACAATTCCCGTCATCATAATTTTCGTATTTCTGCAGAAGTATATTGTCTCAGGGCTGACAACGGGAGCGGTAAAAGGGTGACGGCCGGTCAATGTAGGAGGAATAGAGCAGCTCCCGCTTGATTTTTGTTTATAGGAGAAAATATGTATTCATTTTTCAGAACAGAAGGGAATAGACTCGTCTGGAATTATAACCATGAAACCCTTTGGTTGGAACCATGGGGAAGAGACGGTTTGAGAATCCGTTCCACCGTTGCCGCGAAAACGGACGAAACGAACTGGGCACTGCTTGCATCGAAAATATCTTCCGCTGTCGTTACGGAGACGGATGGAGGTTCAGCCAGAATAGTGAACGGAAAAATTGCGGCAGAAGTTACGGCGGAAGGGAAGATTTCGTTTTATAATCAGACAGGTAAATTATTACTTGAAGAATTCGTACGGAACCGCAGAAACGTGCTGACCGACTGCAGCGCACTCGAACTTGAGGCGCGGGAATTTAAACCGATCGAAGGGAACAGCTTCCGGATTACGGTCAGGTTTGAATCCGATCCTGAAGAGAAGCTGTTCGGAATGGGCCAGTATCAGCAGGAGTTTCTTAACCTGAAAAACTGTTCTCTCGAACTGGCTCAACGGAACTCTCAGGCGAGCGTACCGTTTCTTGTATCGAGTCTCGGATACGGGTTCCTGTGGAATAATCCTGCTGTGGGAAAAGTCGTATTTGCAAAAAATATAACGGAATGGACCGCATTGTCCTCCTCGCAGATCGACTACTGGATAACTGCGGGAGACACTCCTGCCGAAATTGAGCAGCATTATGCAGCCGTAACCGGAACGGTTCCGATGATGCCGGAATATGCGATGGGACTGTGGCAGTGCAAACTCCGGTATCAGACCCGGGAAGAACTGCTCACTGTAGCGAGGGAATACAAAAAACGTCATATTCCGCTTTCCGTTATTGTAATAGACTATTTTCACTGGACAAAGCAGGGCGAATGGAAATTCGATCCGAAATACTGGCCCGATCCCGACGGAATGATAAAAGAATTGAAGGAAATGGGAATTGAACTGATGGTATCTGTATGGCCCACTGTCGACAAGACCTGCGAAAATTACGAAGAAATGATGAACAGAGGATATCTTGTCCGCACGGACCGCGGCATACGTACGACGATGGACTATCTCGGCGATACGGTCTTCTTCGATCCGACGAATCCAATGGCGTCCGAATTCGTATGGAAAAAAATAAAGCAGAATTATTACGACCGGGGAATACGGATATTCTGGCTCGACGAAGCGGAACCCGAATATTCTGTGTATGATTATGACCTGTACCGGTATCACCTTGGAACGGTGCTGCAGGTCGGCAATATATATCCGCTTATGTACGCAAAAACTTTCTTTGACGGAATGAAAGCAAACGGACAGCAGAATATCATCAATCTCGTACGCTGTGCGTGGGCAGGCAGTCAGCGGTTCGGCGCACTGGTCTGGTCGGGCGATATTTATTCTTCGTTTGAAGTACTCCGGCGTCAGCTCTACGCAGGTCTTAATATGGGAATGGCCGGCATTCCCTGGTGGACGACCGACATCGGCGGATTCCACGGCGGGAATCCCGACGATCCGGCGTTCCGTGAACTGATAATCCGCTGGTTCCAGTTCGGGACATTCTGTCCTGTCCTGCGGATGCACGGAGATCGGGAACCGCATACGGCTCCGCTCGGCACGGAGGGAGGAGGATTATGCCCGAGCGGAGCCGCGAACGAAATCTGGAGTTACGGTGATGAAGCGTATAATATATTCAGGAAATATATACTCATCAGGGAAGGAATGAAACCGTATCTAACAGAATGCATGAAAGACGCACACGAAAAAGGTACACCGATCATGCGGCCGCTGTTTTACGATTTTCCGGAAGACAATATCTGCTGGACGGTTTCCGACGAATATATGTTCGGGCCTTCGGTTCTCGTCGCTCCTGTACTGTATGCCGGTATGCGGAAACGAACGGTTTATCTTCCGAAGGACGTCCGCTGGAAAAATCATGTCTCCGGAACAGTGTACGACGGCGGGCAAATAATCGAATGCAGTGCTCCGCTCGATACAATACCGATATTCGTAAGAGACGCGAACGGTACTGCTGTATTCTGACGGAACTGTCAGAATAGCAGAAGAACTGCAGTTTGGAGACCGGAAAAAACTAACGGTTCCAAACCGTCTGTGGTATACTGAAAAAACGATGAACAGAATTATAAGACATCCCGACTTTCGAAACAGGTATCATTACAGCATCAAAACCGAAATGATATTCATCTATATTATCATTTCGGTTTTCCCGATTCTGATTATGCAGAAAGTATTCTACAATTTCAGCCGGTATTATCTGGAACAGAAAATCAACACGCTTGCCAGCAACAATCTTTCGTACATAAAAAACAATATAGAATCCGATCTTGAATATTACCGCGAAATACTGTACAGAATCGTTACCGACGATACTATTGTCCAGAATGAAATGAGAGTCAACAACGGAGACGATTTTGAAAAAGAATCGTGCAGCCTGAAGCTGCGGGATCTGCTGGCCTCCTATGCCGATATTCGCGACGAGATAGCAGACATTACCTTTATTAACAAATCATTCTACAGTGTATTTTACGATAAAAAAAGTTTAAGTGCAAAAAATTATGTATGGGATTCGTGGACTACTTCGGAAAAAGAACAGGTTTATGAAGCAGTTCACGACAGCGGACGCGTTATGCTGCTGAATACCAGGCGTTATTATTATAATAATGAGGAAAAGTATCTGTATACTCTCGGCATACGGGCGTGGAATGTGAAGACTGGTGAAGATCTGGGAATTCTGATGCTGACAATAAATGAAAAACAGCTGCAGGATATCTGCAATATCACGAACGGTAAAAAACAAAATGTCAGAGAGTACTCGTTTATCGTAGACAGGGAAGGAACCATCGTATCGTTCCGCAACAAAAAGTATATCGGCACTATGCTCGGCAAAACTGCGGCCGGTTACGATATCGATACTATTCTGCCGGCCGTTCCCCTCAACAAACAGGACGGCGTCATTGTTGACACTGCTGCAATCAGCAATACCGGCTGGTGCATACTGAATCTGATCGATAAAAACAGCATGTTTTACGAAACGACGATGTTGTGGAAAATCACAATGGGAACGACGCTGCTGATAATCACCGTTTGTATTGTCCTTATTTTCCTGTTCTCAAACAGATTTTCCAAATCAGTCAACGGTATAGTAGAGGAAATTCAAAAGGTAAAACAGGGAGATTTCAGCGCGCATATCAAATTGAGAGGCGAGCGTGAATTGATTTTTATCAGCAGAGAATTCAACGATATGATTCTGAGAATCAATACGCTTATAAGCAACCTGAAGAAACAGAGTGAATATATTTACGAAATTTCAAACAAGCGGCGGGAAGACGAATTGAACGCGATTGTGGCGCAGATTAATCCGCACTTTCTGTATAATACGCTCGACTGTATAAATTGGATGGCGATCAGACGCGAAAATTATGAAGTAAGCGAGATGATCAGCAACCTTGCCCAGATATTAAGATACAGCATCAGAATGCCGAATGAAGAAGTAACCGTTTTCGAAGCAGTCGATTGGCTCAAAAAATATCTGTATCTGCATGAAGTCAGATTCAATAACTGCTTTAAATCGGAATTCGACGTCGAGGATGAAGTTTTAAACTGCAGGATTTACAAACTGCTGCTGCAACCGATTGTGGAAAACGCCGTCATCCACGGTTTTAAAGGATTTGATTCAGGAAGACTGCTGTCCGTCCGTATCGGTATTTTTCAGGGCAGCTTCATACGTATTATTATAGAAGATAACGGAAACGGCATCCCAAAAGAAAAAGTAGCTCGGCTTCTGTCGGAAAATAAGGGAAACGGAATAGGAATCAGAAACGTATACGAGCGACTCAAAATATATTATGGGGATAAAGCCGGTATGACGATTTCGAGTGAAGAAAATACGGGGACGAAAGTGACAATCATCATCCCCCGCAGAAACTAGGAAGCGGCGAAAAGGGGGCGTTCGATGAAAATTCTGATAGTTGAAGATGAATACAATGCACGTGAAGGACTTGCTGACTTGATAACTAAAACCAGCCCTGAACATGCAATCTGCGGTAAAGCGGCAAACGGACAGGAAGGATATGAAATGACCGTAAAATACCGTCCGGATCTGGCATTCGTCGACATCGAACTTCCGAAAATGAGCGGACTCGAAATGATAGAAAAGCTTCGGCGGACTCCTGAAATGAACTCCGGCATGCCTGCTTTTGTTATTCTGAGCGGATATGCCGAATTCCGGTATGCTCAGCAGGCTATACAATACGGCGTTCAGGATTATTTATTAAAACCGATTTCATATGAAGAATTGAAAGACGTAATCAGGAATCTTGTAAAGCTCAACGAGTTGAAAGATGCACACAGAGCGGACACCACTATAAAACGCGACATGATTCTTTCCGGTATTCTTCAAAACGATGCTGTGTTTTCCCGGGAAGCGCTCAGAAATCTTAATGCAACGCTGCTGACCGGAAACAGGTATCTGCTCACTCTATATTATGGGAAAAACGACAACATTGAAGCGCTCACAAAAGTCGTAGTACAGTTTTGTCAGTATTATGATTTCCATGATTATTATATTTCGATCATGGAAGGCGATAGATTTCTGCCGCTGTTTATTACTACGGACAAACCGTTTGCGGAAATAGAAAAAATTCTGAATTACAATCTCATCTATTCTGTTTTTAAATCGGGATTCCACGATTGTACGGTTACACTGATTCAAATCGAAAATATAAACGAACTTTCCGGTATGAAGGACAGGATAAAAACGCTGAATTCATGGGCATTGTCGATCGGAAACGAAAAGGTTATTACTCCCGGACTTGTGGAGAGTATACATCCGGACAATTCTGCTTTACCGCGGCAATTCGACATTGAAGCACTCTATGCGATAAAAAATAATGCTGCCGTGGAACTGAAGAAAATCAACAGGCAGTTTGTCGATTTTCTTAAAACCCGCCGGTATACGCCGCCCCGGATTATCAGAGCATGTACCGGATATGCGTTTTCAATTCTCGTCTGTTATCAGGAACTGAACGTCAATGCATACGAACGAATTCAGGATTTTCGCGTATTTGACGCGCTGAAAAACTGTTGTACTGCCGGTGAAATGGTTGACTGTCTGGATTGTCTTGCAGATATGTATGCAGTCTGCGAAAATGAAAACTGTCGGGAATATTCTCTTACCGTCCGAAAGATAATCAATTATATAGCGGCTTCATACAGCAGCGACATATCGCTTGAACAGATTGCCGAAAGAACGGGTATTACGCCGGATTATCTGAGTCACCTTTTTACAAAAGAAGTGGGGATCAGTTTTTCGACTTATATAAAAGAATACCGCATCGGTATTGCAAAAAAAATGATGCTCGATTCCAACTGTAAGATCTGCGAAATAGGGAAAAAAACAGGTTACGGAGATCCTAAGTATTTCAGTAAGGTCTTCAGGGAAGTGACTGGCCTTTCGCCGCGGGAGTACATCAGGATACGGCATCCGTAAACGCCGTTTTCACAAACTCTGTTTCAGCACTGGACAAAACACGCCGGTTTTGATATAGTCATAGACGGCGTCGTACCCAAGTGGTAAGGGACGGGTCTGCAAAACCCTCATGCAGCGGTTCAATTCCGCTCGACGCCTTTTATCCGGAATGTCTTGTGATATTCCGGTTTTTTTATCGGGCCGGTCATGGCGAAGCCGCGGTCCGTTTACATATACTGCGGAACGCGCCTCAGTGCGGTTCCGCTTTTTTTTGCCGCTGTAAGTTTTCATGGACGGTGGATAAAAAAACTGATATAGTAATAAATAATGGAAAACGTTTCATGTGATTACATCATTGCAGGCGCCGGTGCGGCGGGCCTTGCTTCTGCACAATATGCGGCGCGTTCAGGGTTGCAGACGATTGTGCTCGATCTTTCGGGAGCAGGCGGTCAGGCGCTTCAGATTGCACAGCTTGAGAATTATCCGGGTGTATATCCGCCGGTAAGCGGAGACGAATTTATAACCGTAATGCAGAAACAGGCTGAATCTTTCGGTGCAAAAATCGTACAGGCCGCGGTTCTTTCCATAGATAAAATCGGGCAGCTGTTTCGTGTCCGTACAAAACAGACTGATTATACGGCTCCTGCGCTTCTCATTGCGACGGGAGCGGAACACCGTCCGCTCGACGTTCCGGGCGAAAAGAGATTTACCGGAACGGGAGTCTCATACTGCGCGGTGTGCGACGGCCCGTTTTTCCGTGATAAGAATATTGTCGTTGTCGGCGGCGGAGATTCTGCCTGTATAGAGGCTCTTTACCTTGCGACATTGTCGGATCATGTGATGCTTCTTCACCGGCGTGCGCAGCTGCGTGCCGACAAACCGACCGCCGAGCGGGTGCAGAATAATAAAAATATTACGGTCAGATATAATACAGTCGTAAAAGAAATCCGCGGTAAAGACCGCGTTGAGTCTGTCGTTATAGAGGATACGGAGACAGGTGCGCGGACTGAGCTGTCTGCTGACGCCGTATTCGTTTTTATAGGCATGAATCCGCGGACGGAACTGGTCGACACGCTTCCGAAAGATTCGCTGGGCTGCATCATAACGAACGAAAGAATGGAAACCGGTATTCCGGGAATGTATTGTGCCGGAGACGTGCGTGCAAAATCATTCCGTCAGATTATTACCGCTGTATCGGACGGCGCAATAGCCGCACACGAGGCGGATATGTATGTAAGAAGTCTTTCCGGTGCCGGAGACGCAAAGTGAAAGTCTTCAAAAAATTAATTTTCATATTTGCGTTAACGGCGCTTCCGCTTTTTTCCGAAGAGCTTCCTTCAAATGTCACGTTCTGGAGCGACTATCCGGCCGATCGGCTTGCGGAAACGCTTGTTGACCGCATGACTGATGATGAACTCCTTTCTCAGATATTTATGTTCGGCTGGGCAGGAGCGGAACCCGATGAGCTGCTGTTTCAGTGGGTGAACAGAGGGCTCGGGAGCGTGAAGGTTTTCGGCTGGAATACCGACGATATTACGCTTGTTGCAAAATCGATTTCTGAGCTTCAGCGCGCCGCATCGTATAACAGATTCAAAATACCGCTTTTTGTCGCAACTGATCAGGAGGGCGGCTGGATACGCCATGTAAAAGGCGGCACGGCGATTACACCCGGCAACATGGCAATAGGTGCGTCAGGATATCCGGCAGACGCATGGTACAGCGGATACTATATTTCCCGCGAGATAAAAGCGCTCGGTATAAATATTAATTTTGCGCCTTCCGTCGATTTGTATACGAATCACAATTCTACGATCATCGGTCCGCGCTCGTTCGGCGACAACCCTGAAGACACGGGGGTGCTCGGCGCTGCGTTTTCCGCGGGATGCGTCGCTGCGGGCGTTATTCCCACTGCGAAGCATTTCCCGGGCCACGGCGACACGGACAGCGATTCGCACGTGAAACTGCCGGTGATTAACATTGACGAAAAGACGTTCATGAACAGGGAAGTTGTGCCGTTCGAGTATCTTATCAGACAGCACATACCGGCAATCATGTCGGGGCATCTGAGTTTTCCTCAGATAGATTCCTCCGGTGCCCCTGCGTCGCTGTCGAAATATTTCCTTACCGATCTGCTGCGCAGCAGACTCGGTTACGAAGGACTCATTATTACGGACGACATGATGATGAACGGAGACACTCAGTATGCCGGTTCCGTTTCGAACGCATTCAGGCTTGCCATAGAAGCAGGCAACGATATTATTATTTCTTCAACCACTGCGCGTCTGAACGAATCGCTGTGGACGAACAACCTTCAGCTTGTTAAAACCGACGAATCGTTCCGCGCGCGCGTGAAGGACGCCGCATACCGCGTTGTTAAGGCGAAACTTGAGTATTTCCGGAGCAAAAACGCGGCTCCGCTGTATCCTGATCCGGCGGGCATAGCAAAATCCATTCCCGATAAAGACGGGCAGAAATTTTTTCTGGAACAGGCGTGCCGCTCCATCACCGTGTATAAAAGCGGCACTCTGCCGCTTACTGCGGAGCAGGCGGGGCGCGTGCTTTTTGTCGGTTCGATGCCGCGTTTCTTTTCGGAAGGAAAAAGGCGGTATTCAAAAACCGGCGATTTTAAATTTACGTATGAACCGGGACCGAACGAAACGCAGTACATGAGCGACAACATTCTGTCGAATGCTGCCGGTTACGATACGGTCATCTGCTGCGTCGCGAACACGCAGTCCGCAAAAATCGCACGGATGCTGAAGGAAAGCGGAAAACGCGTTATTATTTTTTCTATAATGTCGCCCGTGAGCGCGTTGGATTTCGACTGGGCCGATTCAGTCATCATGGGATACAGCTGGTCGGCGTATACGTTCGACGCGATGTTCGGCGCTCTTGCGGGCGAATATCAGGCGAAGGGCGTTCTGCCGTTCGCGAAATAATCACCGCCGGAACTGTCGCAGCAGCTCTTCCACGTCTTCTTTTTTCGTAGCCCAGCTCGTCGCAAGTCTGATAACGGTGTGCGTACCGTCGTATTTTTCCCAGATACTGCAGCCGACCGTCTTTTCAAGCCGTTCGAGTTCCGTGTCTTCCATGATAATGAACTGCTGGTTTGTCGGCGAATCGAGATAAAAAGTATATCCCTTTTTCCGCAGCTCATTTTTAATAATCATCGCAGCGTCGATTGCGTCGCGGGATATTTTGAAGTACAGATTGTCGGTGAACAGCGTGTCGAACTGGATTCCGAGAATGCGCCCTTTCGCCGCGAGTGCGCCGTGCTGCTTTATAATAGTGAAAAAATGAGGAAGCAGTTCGGGTTTTGTCACGACCACGGCTTCTCCGAACAGCGCGCCGACTTTTGTCCCGCCGATGTAGAATACGTCGCAGAGCTGCGCGATCGTCTCGAGCGTGACGTCGGTACCGTCCGCAGCAAGACCGTATCCGAGACGCGCTCCGTCAAGATACAGCGGGATGGAGCGGGAACGGCACACGCTGCTCAGTTTTGTTAATTCTGCTTTTGTGTACAATGTGCCGTATTCCGTCGGGTGCGAAATGTACACCATGCCGGGCGCGACTTCGTGGTCCCTGCTGCTGTCGGCGTCGAACGATTCGAGGTATTTCGTAAGATCCTCTGCAGTAAGTTTACCGTCGCGCTGAGGCAGCGCGATTACTTTGTGGCCGGACGTCTCGATCGCGCCCGCCTCGTGTACGTTTATGTGTCCCGTCTGCGCTGCTATTACGCCCTGATACGAACGAAGCAGCCCGTCTATAACGGTCGCGTTCGTCTGGGTGCCGCCTTCAAGAAACCAAACGTCCGCATTCGGGAGGCTGCATGCTGTGCGTATTTTCGCTTTTGCAGCATCACTGTATTCATCAAGGCCGTAGCCCTGCGTTTTTTCAAAATTTGTCTGCATGAGGCGCTGCAGAATAAGCGGATGAGCGCCTTCAAGATAGTCGTTTTCAAAATGGAGAATTGCCATAATAGGAAATAGTATAGCGAATCGGCGGAAGTTTGCAAAGTAATCGGAAATGAACGGCTTGCTTTTTTATCTTATTTTATGTATACCGGTAGAAATCAGATATCGGAGGTTTGTTGAAGTGAAAAAAATTGCAGCAGCTTTATGTTTCTCTTTTTTATTAACCGGAATTGTTTTTGCAGAAAACAATAATGTACAAAAAGTGAACGACCTTATAGACGAGGGACTTTTCACTAATGAATCGGCTATCAGACAGGTTGCGCTTTCATTGACGGATGAGCAGAAAGACGCCGTTTATTCCGAAAATGAAAAACCATGGTGGCCGTTTGCCCTTAATCTTGGAATAGGATACGGCGTAGGTTCTTACGTTCAGGGCGACACGAAATTTGCCGTTGCATCTACCGTCATCGACGCAACATGCGATATCGCAACGATTGCGTGTTATATAGGACTTTGTTCGGCTTTATACGACAATCTCGGTTCCGGGACATACGACAACACGTATGAATTCACAGACGACGAGATACGTACAGCCGCTCCGTGGATTATAGGTATGAGCGTCGCCGTCGGAGCAGCATCCGTCTGGAGAATAATAGAAACAATCCGTCCGTTTAATTATGCAAAGGAATATAATAGAAAATTGAAGCGGTCTCTCTATGCTGATGATGTGAGTTTTATGATAGTTCCTGCAATGATTTCATCCGATGCTGTGCAGCTTGCTGTAGCCTGTAAAATTAATTATTAATCCGCACTAATCGACATACCTCGACGTTCTGCGTCGGGGTATGTCGTTCTCTAAAGGTATTGCAGTCGGGACGTTTAGTTTTAAAATTACGCCTGCTTCAGCGCCGCATTATATGCGTCGAATTCCGCAAGCATTTCAGGGTTTTTATTTTTGTCTGCAATGCTGAAGATAACGGCAAAGAGCAGACACATGATGAATCCCGGAATGATTTCGTATATGCCGAAAATACCGCCGTGCAGATTGTGCCATACGATGACCGTGATGCCGCCTGCGATTATACCGGCTATTGCGCCCTTGTTTGTGGCGCCTCTCCAGAACAGTGCGAGCAGAATGAGCGGTCCGAATGTCGCGCCGAAACCGGCCCATGCATAGCTTACAAGCGTGAAAATCGTACTGTGTTCGTTCAGCGACATGAGGAATGCGATGAGTGCGATTGCGAGAACGGTAAGACGGCTGATGACGACCATCTGTTTCTGGGAAAGCTTTCGTTTGAGAATCGTTGAAACGAAATCCTCGCTGAAAGCTGACGCTGCGACGAGCAGCTGCGAATCAGCGGTGCTCATGGCTGCCGCAAGAATGGCGCAGAGGAATATGCCTCCGAGGAAAGCCGGATACATCTGCTTGATTGTCTCGATGATGACCGTTTCCTGTGCTCCTGCAGCAAGCGGCGGATTAAGGTACGCTTTTGCGAATGCGCCGATCATAAGCGCACCGATGAAAGCTATCGTTACCCATGCCATTGCGATGCGGCGGGAGAGCGGAATATCTTTGTCGCTCGTAATGCCCATGAAGCGTACGAGAATATGCGGCATACCGAAGTAGCCGAGCCCCCAGCCGAGTGCGGAGATGATTGCCATAGCGCCGAATCCCGCACCGTCGTCGACGAACGGATTCAGGAACTGTGCCCCGAACGAAGCGACCTTTGCGTTTGCTGCTGCCGGACCGCCGAGTACGACTATCATGACGACAGTCGTGACGATTAATGCGAGGAACATAAGCGTTCCCTGAATAAAATCTGTCGCACATACGGCAAGAAAACCTCCGGCCATTGTGTACGCAAGAATTACGGCCATGCCGATAAGAACAGCCGGAATATACGGAACACCGAACACGGAATTGATAAGCTGACCGCATGCGACGAATCCGCTTGCCGTATAAATTGTGAAGAAAATCAGAATGAAGATAACCGATATAAGGGAAATCGTGTGCGTTTTGTCTTTAAAACGATTCGTGAGGAATTCCGGAATAGTGATCGAATTACCGCACGATTCGGTGTATCTGCGGAGGCGCTTCGCAACGAGAAACCAGTTGAGGTACGTACCGATTTCAAGTCCGACGGCAGTCCAGAACGCTTCCTTGAGACCTGTAAGATAGGCAACTCCCGGCAGTCCCATGAGCAGCCATCCGGACATATCGGATGCTTCCGCGCTCAGAGCAGTCATCCACGGACCGATTTTACGGCCTCCGAGGAAGAAATCTTCAGATGAATTGTTGTTTTTCATGTACCGCAGGCCGATGTAAATCATAAAGGCAAGGTACAGGACGAATGCGACGAGTCGCGCGACCAGTGCTCCAGACATTTTTAGTGTCCTCCAGTTTTTAAAGAATGTAATAATCTATTTTACGCAGATATTTAGAAATATGCAATTATAAAATTTCCCGTTTTTTCGAATCCCAGCGAAGCATACAGATTCCCTGCGGACTCATTTGAATCTTTAACAAACAGGACCGGCCTTTTTTTTACGCTGTGTATCTTATGCACGAGCGTACCAACAAGCAGCGCAGCATACCGGCGTCCCCTGTATTCCGGAGCGGTATACACGCCGCCTATCTGCACATAATTAATGCCGATTGCATTCGTGTTCGCCTTTGCGGCAAAACCGCCTGTGTCCGTGCGTAATGCCAACGCATATTCGCTGCGGAGAATGTGTTCAAGGTTCTGCCTGACGACCGCGGCCATAAACATTCTGCACGGCGGAAGCACTTCCTCTTTCTCATACGCGCTCTGCAGGTTCATAAGCGCATCCGCGTCTTCGTCGTGACAGCGGACTACATGCCAGCCCTGCGGCAGTGCGATGGCGGAAAACGGTTTTTCCCGAGGCAGCGTCATAAGCGCGTAGTGATTGACTGCAGCGGGATGTATGTTTTCCTCCGCAAGAATCCGCATAACGAACAGGGAACCGCTTTCTTCGCCGTTTATGCATGTTATTTTTCTGTCGTGAAGAAAGGCCGCAAGCAACAGTTTAAGCTGTGCGGATTTATCCTGATTACAGGCATCCGGCAGGCAGTGGAGAAGCGTGTGCTTTGCCTCAATAACGCCCGACAGTTTCCCGCCGTCGTCCCTGATTGCAAAAATATCTTCTGCCTTCCGTCTGACGTTTTCAGCGAGCGTTACGCACGATGATTCGTGCAGGGCAATAAAAACGAGAACCTGCTGACGGTTCGAATCATCGACGGGAACGAGCCGCATTGTTAATTTCTGAAGCTGTGAATCGGAGCGGGAATACGTCCGCCGCGGTTAATAAAATCAGCACAGCCGAATTTATTAACCGGCATGATCGGAGCTCCTCCGAGCAATCCGCCGAATTCGGCCCAGTCGCCTTCCTTTTTTCCCGGAACGGGGATAAGGCGGACGGCCGTCGTTTTATTATTAACCATACCTATCGCAAGTTCGTCGGCCATAATGCCGCTGATGGTCGTTGCGGGCGTGTCGCCGGGTATCGCAATCATGTCGAGACCGACGGAGCAGACTGTCGTCATTGCTTCCAGTTTTTCGAGGCAGATTGAATGCTGCTTGACGGCGTTTATCATGCCTTCGTCTTCCGAGACGGGGATGAACGCGCCGGAGAGACCACCTACTTTTGTGCTCGCCATAACGCCGCCTTTCTTTACCATATCGGTGAGCATGGCAAGCGCGGCCGTCGTTCCCGGTCCGCCCGCGCCTTCGATGCCGCATTCCTCAAGGATACGCGCGACCGAATCGCCGACTGCGGGTGTCGGTGCGAGAGACAGGTCGAGAATGCCGAAGTCTACGCCGAGACGGCGTGCCGCTTCCGTTCCGACGAGCTGTCCCATGCGCGAGACTTTGAAAGCCATTTTTTTTATGCCGTCCGCGAGCTCGTCTATAGGTTTGCCTTTATACTCTTTTGCGGCAGCGAGAATGACGCCCGGTCCCGAAACGCCGACGTTCAGGACGACGTCTCCTTCTCCCGGTCCGTGGAATGCGCCGGCCATAAACGGATTATCCTCCGGCGCATTGCAGAAGACGACAAGTTTCGCGCAGCCGAGTCCGTCTTTATCTTTCGTGCGTTCCGCGGTTTGTTTGACGATTTCTCCCATGAGCTTCACGGCGTCCATATTGATGCCGCTTTTCGTTGTTCCAAGATTGACCGACGAGCATACTCTGTCGGTGACGGCAAGCGCTTCAGGGATAGAATCGATGAGCGTGCGGTCTCCCGGGGTCATGCCCTTCTGCACGAGAGCTGAGAATCCGCCGACGAAGTCGATGTTCAGCTCCTTTGCGATTTTGTCGAGCGTTTGAGCCCACGGTACATAGTTTGATTCGCCGCTCGGTTCCGCAACCATTGCAATCGGCGTAACGGAAATGCGTTTGTTGATGATCGGCACGCCGAATTCGGTTTCTATGTCGCGTCCGGTCTGTACGAGTTTTCCGGCATACCGCATGATTTTGTCGTAGATCCGCCGGCGGCCTTTTTTGCCGTCTTCGCATGCACAGTCGCGGAGTGAAATACCCATGGTAATGGCGCGGATGTCGAGCTTCTGACGCATGAACATGTTTACCGTTTCTTCAATTTCGACCGGAGAAAATATCATACAAACCTCTGTATTGATTATGAATTAGTACCTATTGTACTGAAATCGACAACTCCTCCGCAAGCGGCGGGTATTACCTGCTCCGCACGGATGTATTATGAGTGCAGGCGTTTACTGTCCGCCGGTTGTCGTTATCCAGTTCCAGAACACAGGATCTTCCTGATTGAGACACCAGAACGATATGTTCTCTATATTTTTACCCGCGTATGTGCGGCATTTCAGGAGCAGCGACCATGCGTCGTCAAAATAGCCCGTTACGTTCACCGTCGCAGGATACTCGACTATCGCAACGCCGCCTTCGTCTCTGGTGATCGACGTGACGCCGTTGTTTATCAGACGGCGGTTGAGTGTCCGGTATCTCCACGCGCCTGCGTGATTTTCATCGGTCCACGTCCGTCCGTAAAAGGGGAGCCCCATGACGATTTTTTCGCGCGGAATTACGGTGAGCGCGTAATCGGCGATGCCGGCGCACCAGTCGAGGGACGCAACGGGGCCCGGCAGGCTCCTGCTCCAGTGTTCGTCGTACGCCATGATAATAACTCTGTCGGCTATCGCTCCTATTTCCGCATACGGGAACATGTCGTCGGTGATTGTTCTTGTGCGCGCGGGAACGCAGATCGAGTATGTTTTGCCGGCGAGTTTTCCTTTCATGTCCGCAAGAAACGAAAGAAAATTGTCGCGGTCAAGTGCGGGTATGTATTCCATGTCGATGACAAGGCCGTCGTACTGCGCCGTCGCTGCGACGAGTGCGTCTTCAAGTTTTCCGCGTATGTTGTACTGCGGGTCAAGCGCGAAATGCACAAGAGCTTTGTTGTCGCAGCTGAACACAAGATGTGCCCGCCCCGTAAAAGGCAGAAGTTTGCTCCTGTCCGGGATTTCGGCCAGGTCTCCGTAGTTGTCGATGATGGCCGAAAAAAAAGCTATGTCCGTTACCGGAGCGTCGAAATCGAGATCGTCCATGGAATACTGCATGACGAATCCCCATATTTCTTTAAAAGCGACCGGTTCTCCGGTAATCGGTTCGCGTTCGTATGCGGCTCCGTCGTTTTCCGCAAGAATCCCGGCGGCTCTGTCGCCGGGGCTCTGCGTTGCAGTACCGGTATCTTTTTTCCCGCCTGCATTCGCCGGAAAAAGTACGGAGGATATAAAAAAAAGTGCAAGCAAAAGATTGTTTCTTACGCGGTGCATCATGCAGTTTCTTCTCCTGTAAATCATATTGTTAATATTTCATACATCGGTGTTTTGCCCGGATGCAGCTCAAGTATGTGTTTTTCGCAGGGCAGCACTTCGTCGCTTTCGTGCGTCACGTGGAGCAGCGTCGTCGTCCCGCTTGCCGCGACTGTTTCAAGCAGATCAAGAATTTTCTGCCGGTAACTTTCGTCGAGACCGTGGCACGGTTCGTCGAGGATCAGCACGGGAGGACATTTTACCGCGGCCCGCAGAATAAGAATTGCGCGCTGCTCTCCGTAGCTTAAGTCTCCGAACGATTCGGTTTCGCGCCCTGAAAATCCGCCGAGCGCAAGCCATTTGTCCGCTGCGGCGGTTTCGATGTCTGTCGCCTGCTCGTACAGCCCGATCGAATCCCTGAAACCCGATATGATGACGCTGCGGAGGTTCGTTCCGCCGACCATACGGTACTCGACGTGGAGCCTGTACGACACGATGCCGAGTTTTGCCTTAATCTCCCACATTGTTTCGCCCGTTCCCCGTTTCCGGCCGAACATTCGTACATCGTTGCAGTAGACCTGCATGTTGTCGCCCGTTATGAGTTCGAGGAACGTCGTTTTGCCGGAACCGTTCGGCCCCCGGATGAGCCAGTGCTCTCCCTTATGAAGCGTCCAGGTAAGGTCGACAAGCACCTTGCAGTCGTCCCACCCGACGTTCACGCCGTGCATTTCGATGAGCTTTTCAGGGACGCCGTCCGCTTCTTTTTCCGATGCGGATTCATCCGGAGAGTTATTAATAATAATTTCCGTTTCCTTCTGCAGACCGGTAATCCGCTCCGCAAACGCAGCTCTGTCCGAGCCGCGCGTTTTTGCGCTTACTGCTTCCCGCCGGCTGATTATCTGCTCGTACTCTCTGCGTGTTCCGCAGAACGAAATCCTGTTTCCGCGGAACTCGAGCACATTGGTGATTGCATCGGGAATCTCGTAGTATCGTTCCATACCGAGGATAATGTGCGGATATGCCGAATCCGTTCCGTTTTCAGTAAGCTGCTTTCCCGTAATCGTGCTGAAGAAGTCGAGCAGTATTGCGCGGCTGTCGACGTCGAGGCCTGCGAACGGATCGCTGAGAATCAATAATTTTTTTCCGGAGATAAGCGCCCGCGCAAGAAGCGTGCGGCGTATTTCTCCCGTCGACATGTATTTTATGCCGCGGTCGAGAATTTTTTCAACGCCGCACAATTTTATTGCCGGATATGCTTCGATCCGCTTTACTGTCTCAGGGAGAGGCTTTCCTTTTTTGTACGGGCCGGTAAGCGGCTCCGCAATGAAAATTCGCCCCGTCCGTCCGATGTCCACGCCGCCTTCAGTGTATTCGCTTTCGTCGTTGTCGCGCTCTTCCTGAATCAGAGCGGCCGCGCGTTCGAGCGACACAATTTCGACGGAATCGCCGAAAACGGAAGAGTAGAGCGGCAGCGGTTCCTGCGCTGTTTTTCCGGAGACCTCATTCGGCACAACAGAAAGTTTCTCCGCAAGCGCCGAAAGAAATGTTGATTTTCCGCTTCCGTTCGGTCCGATGACGAGCCACGCCTCGCCCGAGCGCATTGTCCAGGAAATATCGTTTATAAGCGTGCGTTTTTCATTCTCTATATGACAGTTATTTATTGTAATAAGGTGATTATGTATGGTCTGCATAAAATGACTATATCACAAATACTTCATAATGTTCAGTCCGGATAATTTTAATTAGCTTTTTTGTAGTAAAAGTGTACAAATAATAAGGTAATATTTATAGTTAACTAAATTTGACATGATAGTTTGTTGTGGTATAATTTAGCTAAATGATTTGCAACAGAGAAAAGGAGTTACGTATGGCAATAAAAAAGATGTTTTTTTTGGGGATGCTGGCGGCTGCGTTTTGGACAGCGTTTGTTACAGGGTGCAGCAAAAAAGCGGCCGCCGGCGGATCGGCAGAATTGAGCTATGTTGATGTGGAGCTTGGAAAAACGTATACGGACGTAAAAGCGACAATCAAACTGCTTACCCATCGTACCGATATGCTTAAGCCTGACTATCCGGGAGTCTCATTTGCGGAATATCTTGAAGAATTCAACAGGATGTATCCGAACATCACCGTAAACGCGGAAGGTGTAACAGACTACGCAGGCACGGCACTTCTCCGGCTGCAGGGCGGCGACTGGGGCGATATCATGATGATTCCGACTATCGACAAGAAGGACCTTGCCACCTACTTCGTGTCGTTCGGGGATCTTGATACGATGAATAAACAAATAAAATTTGCGACACAATGGGAATACGAAAAGGAAGTGTACGGCGTTCCGTCCACCGGAAATGCGCAGGGTGTTTTGTATAACAAAAAAGTCTTCAAGGATGCCGGGATTGCATCTATTCCGAAATCTCCCGACGAATTCCTTGCCGCTCTCAGGCTTATTAGGAAAAATACAAAGGCCGTTCCCCTTTACACAAATTATGCTGCCGGATGGACGATGGGTGCATGGGATGCGTATATCAGCGGTTCCGCGACGGGCGATGCGGATTATCTGAACAACGTCATGCTCCACGAGAAGAATCCGTTTGCAGATAAGGGTGACAATACACATGCGTATGCTGTGTATAAAGTACTTTACGACGCTTCCGCCGCCGGCCTTATCGAAGATGACTACACGACGACCGACTGGGAATCTTCAAAAGGAAGACTCAACCGCGGTGAAATAGGAACGATGGTTCTCGGTTCGTGGGCGTTTACGCAGATGCAGAGCGCAGGTCCGAATCCGCAGGATATCGGTTATATGTCCTTCCCGATAACAGTAAGCGGCAGACAGTATGCTTCCGCCGGTCCCGATTACTGCTTCGGTATAAATAAGAATTCTTCCGCTGACAATCAGAAAGCAGCTCTCGTGTTCGTAAAATGGATGACGGAAAAATCAGGCTTTGCTTACAACGAAGGCGGTATTCCTATTGCAGCAGATGACAACAACTATCCTGCGGCATACGCTTCATTTGCGGAAAACAACGTTACATACGTTTCCGACAATCCTGCTGTCTCCGGTGAGGAGGACCTTCTGAACAAACTGAATGCCGACTCCGAGCTTAATATTAACAACGGCGGCAACGACAAGATTCAGAAAATTATTGAACATGCGGCAAACAGGGATGAGACATTCGACGAAATAATGAACGAATGGAACAAAAAATGGGCTGACGCACAGAACACAGAAAACGTGGAAGTGAAATAATTTATCAATAATAATCATCAGGCCGGGGAGGTCTTTCTCCGGCCTATACTATTCAAGGGAGATCCTGATGCAGACATCGAAAGTTATAAATAATTTATTTTTAATGAAGTTGAAAAGCAGCTACGGACAGCAGAAAATTATTATCTGTGCGTTTATTCTCATCCCGCTGCTGCTTCTGTTCGTTTTTACGTATCTTCCGTTTTGTGAGATGATAGGGTTCAGTTTTTTTAACATGAAATATGTCGGCGAACGGATTTTCATCGGTCTGAAGAATTACAGGGATATTTTTACCCGCAGCGACATTTTCGGTTCGCTCAAATTAAGTTTATACTATATGGCGGGAGCTGTAGTGCAGCTTGTTCTTGCACTGCTTCTGGCAACGATTCTCAGTTTTAAACTCCGATTCGCGAATGTTTTCAAAGGAATACTGTTTTTTCCGTACTTGATAAACGGCATCGCAATCGGTTTTATTTTTAAATTTTTCTTTACACGCGGATATGTTTTTGATACGGTACTCGGTTGGTTCGGTATTCCGCTTGAAAAGCTGCCGTACTGGCTCAAAACGCAGGGGTTGAACAACGTCATGCTCGTCGGAACGTCCGTGTGGCGCTATCTGGGAAACAATATGGTTTTGTTTATAGGCGCGATTATGTCGATAGATCCTGAAATGTACGAAGCGGCGGAACTCGATGGGGCGAATAAGCGGCAGCAGTTCAGGAATATCATCCTGCCGGGTATAAAAACGATATTTACTCTTAACATCATCCTTTCAATAAGCGGTTCGCTGAGTGCGTTTGAACCGCCGTATGTCATTGCATCGCGGGGAGCAAACGGTACGGCAACGTATTTTATCATTATGGATAAGATAGCTCATACGAGTCAGAAAGTCGGACTTGCTTCCGCAATGGCTGTATTTCTGCTTGCAATCATTTTTCTTGTTACAATCCTGCAGAATTTATTTTTCAGATATATGTTCAGAAAAGCAGGTACCGGAAATTCTGGGAAAGGGGACGTATTATGAAACAGCGTAATTATTATTACAGAACAGGTCCTTCGATCGAGACGGCATTGAAATACGCAGTGCTTGTTTTTCTTGCGTTCTGGACGCTTCTTCCTCTGGCCTCATGCTTTATAACCGCATTCAAAAACACAGAGGAATACAATGCGACGTCGGTTATGGTTCTCCCGCGCATATGGTATGTTAAAAACTTTACAAAAGCGTTTCAGCTTGCGGATATGGGACGGGCATTTATTAATTCCGTAGTCGTACTTGCATTTGTTCTCGCGGGTTCGATTATTATAAGTTCGCAGCTTGCGTATGTGCTCAACAGGTTCAAGTTTCCGGGAAACAGGCTTATCCGTCGTTTGTTTCTGTTCGCGACACTCCTTCCGGGAATCGCCATGCAGGTGGCCGTGTACGAGATTATGGGCAAACTCGGATTCATCAACCATCTCTACGGCTATATAATCATGCAGATGGGAACGGATGTCATTTCCATTTACATATTCATCCAATTTATGGAAAATATCTCGCCGTCGCTGGACGAATCGGCGATTATAGACGGTGCTTCGTACCATACGATTTACTGGAAAATAATTCTTCCGCTTTTGAAGCCCGCTGTTGTCACGAGCATGATATTGAAGGGAGTCGCGACGTACAACGAGTATTACTGTGCGGGGCTCTATCTTCAGGACACGAAAATACGAACCGTGGCGATTTCGCTGTATACGTTTACGGGGCCGCTCGGAAATCAGTATAACCTTATCTGTGCGGGCGTTATTATTTCGCTTCTTCCCGCACTTGTTATTTTCCTGCTCTGCCAGCAGCAGATTTATACGGGAATTACGGCAGGAGCCGTGAAGGGATGATGATTATTAATTCGGAGGAAAATCATGATGATATCGAATTTCGACGACAGGCTTGCCATGCTGAAAGCGGAACACGATGCGCTTGTAAGGCGGCCGAATGAGCCGGTGTATCCGGGAAACGGAATCTTTATACGCTATAAACATCCGGTGCTGACTGCGGAACACACGCCGCTTTCATGGCGGTACGATTTGAACAGGGAAACGAATCCGTATCTTATGGAACGCATGGGCATCAATGCGGCGTTCAACAGCGGAGCGATAAAAATGAACGGAAAATACTGTCTTGTGGTACGCGTCGAAGGGGCGGACCGCAAGTCGTTTTTTGCGGTTGCGGAAAGTCCGGACGGCATCGACAACTTCGAATTCAAAGGGCTGCCGGTTCTTCTGCCGCAGACCGATAATCCCGATACGAACGTGTACGATATGCGTCTTACCTGCCACGAGGACGGCTGGATTTACGGCGTGTTCTGTTCTGAACGCAGGGATCCGACTGCTCCGGCAGGCGACACGTCGTCGGCAACTGCCGCGGCAGGCATTGTGCGGACGAAAGACCTTGCGGAGTGGGAACGGCTTCCCGACCTGATTACGAAAAGCAGTCAGCAGCGCAACGTCGTCCTTCATCCGGAATTTGTTAATGGAAAATACATGTTCTATACAAGACCGCAGGACGGCTTTATCGAAACCGGCAGCGGCGGCGGCATATGCGCCGGATTTGCGGACAGCATGGAACGCCCTGAAGTGAATGACGAGCGGATTATCGACGCAAAGGTTTATCACACGATAAAAGAAGTGAAGAACGGCGTCGGCGCGGTTCCGATAAAGACGCGGGACGGCTGGCTCCATATTGCACACGGAGTACGGAATACGGCGGACGGTTTCCGCTACGTCATATACGCGTTCATGACGAGCCTCGAAAATCCGACCAGAGTGATTGCACGCCCCGGCGGCTACCTGATTGCACCGCAGGGGGAAGAAAGAACGGGGGACGTGAGCAACGTCGTATTTATTAACGGGGCCGTAGCCGCCGCCGACGGCCGCCTGTTTATGTACTATGCCTCGAGCGACACGCGCATGCACGTCGCCGAATCGACGATAGACAGAATGGTCGATTACTGCCTGCATACGCCTGAAGATTCGCTGACTTCACGCGGGCAGGTCGAAAAGCGAATCGCGCTCATAAAAGCAAATCAGGATTTTATTAACTGATTTTTTTTACCGAATCGCGGAGCAGTAATTTTCCGCTGATTACCGTATGACCGTGATTGTACGGTAATCCGTTTATTTTCTTAATAATGATCTCCACCGCGGCGCGGGCCGTGACGGCGGGATCTATATTAACCGTCGTGAGCGGAGACGAAACAGTCCCGCTTGAAATGTAATTGTCGAATCCTGCAACGGAAACGTCTTCAGGAACTGAAATCCCCTTCTTTTTAAGCGCATCGATTACGTGCATTGCAGTTTCATCGCAGTTGCAGACGAACGCGGTCGGCATCTTTTCCGGCAGTATTATCGGGATGTTCATACCTGTCGCGTCGCGGTCCTCGATTATTTCGTCGAAGCTCACATGATAACCGTTTTCAAGCATAGCTTTCATAAATCCCATGAATCTGTCTTTGATGGACGTTGTCGCTTTGAAGGAACCGACGAAGCGGATATCCTTGTGCCCCTGGGAAATCAGGTAGTCGGTCATGATGTATTCGCTGTAAAAATTATCCGTCGTGACCGTGTCGATATTTTCATCGTTAAGATAAAAGTCGAGAAAGATAAACTGCCTGTAACATGTTGCAAAAAAGCGCGCATAATCGACGCTTATCTGACCGAGAATGATTACGCCGTCGACTTTTTTATCCTGAATCATGTGCGGTATGACGAGGTCGAATTCGTTTTCGCTGCTCAGCTGCTCCATGATGCAGTAGTAATTCTGTTTGAGCAGTTCGTTTGAGAGCGCATTGTACAAATTCCAGTAAAACGACGAATTACTGCTGAAAAAACGGGACGGTATGAGTATGCCTATGTTGCCGGTACCGTTCGACCGCGGGTCGACGGTGTTCGACGCGGAAGTGGTATACCCCATGGTGACTGCCATTTCCTTTATTTTCCGCCGGAGCTCGTCTCCGACGCCGTCCTTGTTCGCAAGCGCTTTTGAAACCGTTACTGTACTGACGTTCATTTTTTGCGCAATATCCAATAGTGTTGTTTTCTTTTTTCTGGGCATACTGATACTATATCATTATTTAAGTAAAAAAACAATAAAATTAAGTAAACGGACAGTTTGAAAAACTTGTCTGATATCCTTTATAGGATACTTGACATGATTCCGTATGGAGTATATGATTTGTTACTGTACGTAGTAACAGGGCGAAACTTTGTTGACTTTTTACAGGAGTTATGACTATGAGAAAGACAATTATGGCGTGTGCAGCCGCGTGTGCAGCGCTGGCTTTGACCGGATGCCGGAAAAAGGCCGCAGAACCGGCTGCATCCGGGAAAGTATACAAAATCGGCATTGCGAAAATTGTACAGCATCCCGCACTCGACGCCGTAGAGCAGGGAATAATGGATGCGATCAACGACGCGGGCATAAAAGCGACGTACGATCAGCAGAACGCGAACGGCGACGTGAACACGGCGGCTCAGATTGCGGCTCAATTTAAGGACGAAAAAGTCGATGCCGCCGTCGGTATTGCGACTCCCGTCGCGGTTGCACTTGCGAACGCAATCAAGGACATACCCGTCGTCTTCGGTACGGTTACGGACCCGGTCGGCGCGGGACTCGTCTCGACAGTCGAACACGGCGAGGGAAACGTTACCGGCATGAGCGACGCAATTCCGACTGAGCAGCATATCAAGCTGTTCAAGGAAATTGCGGGGATTAAGACGCTCGGCTACATCTACACAAGCGACGAGGCAAACTCCATCAGCGCGCTCGAACTTGTTAAGAAAGGATGCGCGGAGCAGGGACTGCAGCTTGTGACGCAGTCGATCACGAAATCGGCGGAAGTAAAGCAGGCCGCGGATGCAATCGTGAACCGCTGCGACGGTATTTATCTTACTACCGACAACACGGTTTTCAGCGCGCTTCCGTCCCTCGTTCAGGTTTTCGGAAAAGCGAAAAAACCGATTTTCAGCGGCGACGTTACGGGAGCGAAAGACGGCGGAATTTTCATGGCGAGCGGCTTTAATTATTATAAAGCCGGACGCGCGACGGGCGACATGGTCGTAAAGATCCTGAAAGGAACAAAGCCCGCGGAGCTTCCGGTGCGTTTTATGACGCAGCCGGAAGACAGCGATTTACTGTTCGACCTCGACGCGGCGAAGAACTGCGGCATTACGATTCCGCAGGAGTACATTGACAAGGCGAACTATATTTACGAAAACGGAACGCTGACTGAAAAGAAATAATAATAATAAATATGATAAGCAGAATCCGTCCCGTACGTCAGACTTTCGGGACGGATTCTGTTGTTTAAAACGCTCGGTTTCTTGTTAATTATTTTGCCGGTATCGGTACTTTCTGGATGCCGTAGACGTACGGGGCGACGATGTACGGTTCGAAATAAACGGTAAGTGTCTTTCCGTCGTATGTGAATTTTTCGTAGTTCTTTTTTTCGGGAGCGGTTCCCTCTGCAATCCATTTTGCGCATTCATCTTCCGATTCTTTGCTGCCTTTGCCGGAATCCAGATTCTTCATAAAATAACCGCTGCAATATGCAGACAGCTCTTCGACAGTGTATCCCGCCGCTTCTATAATAGACACGATTTTATTCTGTTCCCTGTCGTACGTTATTGAGCTGAGCGTCGTGTCGCCGTGAGCACCGCCTTCCATCGCATACGTCGTGAAGAGCATCGAAATATATCTGTCGTTTAGAATGACGGGACCGGAGCCGACGTCGTATGAAAACGGCGGTGTAGCCGCTGCAAAACCCGATTCCCTGCGGATACTGTCCATTTCCTTCCAGTCCTGCTTCACGGTCGATTTGAACGCTTTGTACGGAACGACGACGGTTTTGTCGACAGTCCTGTTCAAATCAGCGTATCCGTCGAACTGCGGATATTGGACTTTGATTTCCGCATATTTGTTTTTTTCCTCAATTGTTATCTGTTTATATGAGTAGCCGCCGCCGGTGATTGTTTTTGTCGTCGTGTTATCCGTACAACCCGTCGATTGAAGCATGATTGCGCACAGCGCTGCCGGAACTGAAAACGCACCGATTCTTTTCATAAAAACTTCTCCTGAATGATGTATGATTAAAAAGTGACTCAAGTATACAGTTATTTGCCTTTGTTAAGCAAATCCGGTTCCGATGTGCGTTCTGCTGCGCCTTCTTCACATATTTCCGAAAATAAATTACTATAAACAATTACGTGGAGCTCACATGATACACAGTATTCTGATTGAAGGCCTTATTTACGGTATTATGGTTCTGGGAGTTTTTGCCTCGTTCCGTATTCTCAATTTCTGCGACATGACTGTCGACGGTTCGTTTCCGCTGGGCGGCTGCATTCTTGCGGCGTGTCTTCTGCACGGTATTTCTCCGGCAGCCGCTCTCGTCGTCGCCTTTGCGGGAGGCATTGCCGCGGGTTTTTTTACGACGCTTATCTATACGCGCCTGCGCGTACCTGATCTGCTTGCCGGCATTCTCGTGATGACGATGCTGTATTCGATCAATCTGCGTATTATGTCGAACCGCGCGAACGTATCTTTCCTGAAAATCGACACGACTTTCTCCCGCATTACGGCGTGGATGACTCAGACGTTCCCGTCCGTTTCTCCGGAATGGGGCATTCTTGCGTTTCTCGTGATTTTCGTCCTGCTTCTGAAGGGATTGCTCGACTTGTTTTTCCACACTGATATCGGCCTTACGATGGGTGCGCTCGGAGCGAACGAGCAGATGGTCGTGTCGCAGGGCGTAAATCCGCAGATTCTGCGCGGCATCGGCGTGTGTTTCGGGGACGGTCTGGCGGCCCTTGCCGGCGCCTTCGCGGCGATGTACAACGGATTTGCCGACGTCGGAAGCGGAACGGGCGTCATCGTAAGCGGTCTTGCGTCCCTGATGCTCGGCGAGTTTATTCTGCGCTCGAACAGAATTTCGCTGCAGACGCTCCGCGTCATAATCGGTTCGATTGTTTACCGCGCGCTCATGTTCGTCGGCCGCAGTTACGGATACAAAATAGGCCTGACGAGCAACGACCTCAAGCTTATCACCGGACTCCTGATAATTCTCTGTCTCGTTATTTCGAGCCTGCAGGGACACGCGAATCTGAAACAGCATTTCATGCGTCCCTCGAAGGCCGGTGCGGCGGGAGGCAAAAAATGATTACGCTTGAAAATATCAGCATTACGTTCAATACGAATACGCCCGACGAAAATAAAGCGCTCAGAGACGTCGATTTAACAATTAACAAAGGTGATTTCATAACGGTGATTGGCTCGAACGGCGCGGGCAAATCAACCTTATATAACGTGATTGCGGGAACGCTGCAGCCGACGGAAGGGCGTATTCTGCTCGACATGGACGGTACGGTGCGGGATATTACGCACGATAAGGAATACCGGCGCGCCGGATATATCGGACGCATTTTCCAGAATCCGCTGCTCGGGACCGCGGGAAAAATGTCGCTTGAGGACAACATGATGATATGCTGGAAGAAAGGCTGGAAAGGACTCCGCATCAGTCTTACAAACAAACAGCGCGATTTTTTCCGCGGACAGCTCGAACAGCTCGGCATGGGACTTGAGAACCGGCTCAACGACAACGTAGAGCAGTTTTCCGGCGGACAACGGCAGGCACTTACGCTGCTCATGGCCGTCATGTCGCATCCCGCGCTGCTTCTGCTCGACGAGCATACGGCGGCCCTTGATCCGGCGAATGCGAAAATCGTCATGGACCTGACGCGGAAATTCGCTGACGACTACGGTCTTACTGTCATGATGGTGACGCACAATATGCAGCAGGCGCTCGATTACGGCAACCGCCTTCTCATGATGGACGCGGGAGAAATCATCCTCGACGTGCCTGCCAGCGAAAAGTCGAATCTCACTATGGACGATATTATTAAACAGTTCCGCATCATCAAGCAGCATGAGCTGTCCAACGACCAGATGATGCTGCAATAAACGTACGGTAAATATACACGCGGCGTTCCGATTTTCTGTATACGATGATAATAAGTATTACTGTAAACACCGTTACGTCTGAAATATTTACCGGCGTTTATAAACGGGAAAAAGTCAGCTTGGGCCGGAAATAATTTGCGGGGGGCTCTGAAAGTGTCAGAGACTGCAAAAGTACAAAAAAATTCATTGAGAAAGTCATGCTTTTTACTTATTGCACACTGTGAATCTCATATCGTGCAGCAGGACAGCCTTTATTCGTGCTACAGGACGGTCTCTATTCGTGCTACAGGACAGCCTTTATTAGTGCAGGAAAACAGTCTCACATCGTGCTACAGGAGAGTCTTTTTTGCTGTCTGAAGGAAAAGCACTTTTCTGAAAAAAAGCGTTCTTTTGTTTTTTGGAAAAAGGATTGAAACTGAAAAAAGAACGATAAAAGGAGGCAACATGGCAAAACGTCTGCTTTTACCGATAGTGGCTTTTGGTATATTTTTTTGTTTGAGCTCCTGCACCGACGACGCACAGCCCGGTACGACATTTCCCGATTATGCTGCATTTGCGATTAACCGTTCCGCATGGACGGAACCGGGTGATTATTCGTTCACTTATGAGGTTAGATGGGGAGACGGTTATGTGTATGCTCCTGTTTCCGTAACGGTCAGCGGCGGAACAGCGGAAATCGATTACGGAGAGAACAGCGACCCCGGTGAATTTACCGACAATCCGTTACTCGGCGACATTTCGTTCGAATCGATTTCAGGAATCTACGAATACTTCGAAAACTGGTGGGAAAAAACCGCAGCCGAAGAAAATACCGGGTACGTTATTACGTTTTCTGTGCAATACAATACGACTTCCGGCGGAACAGTATACCCTGTGTATTTGGAAGAGGATATGCATCCGCTCTCTGTCGGAGCCGACGGCGGATACGGCGGCCTGTATATTCATATTTCAAATTTGATTATCCCCGAATAACTTCCGTTTCCTGCGAGCCGTATTTTTTCGTTCTAAAAACCCCGGCACATATTTCAGACATAACGATTTACAGAAATACTTTTTTTCGCGTAAGCGGATCGTTTTTCTGTATGAGGTGACTAAATGTAATTTATTCCGGTAAGCAGGGTGAATCAGAGTATATTTACCGTACGTTTTTTCAATCTTCACACAATCTTGACATTCCGAGGGCCGAACCTTGACATGCATCTGCTATATTTTGAGACGTAAAAAGGAAACGCACCGGGAAGCCTGGCTTCCTGACCTTCCTTACAAAATCCGAATCTTTATTAAAGGGGTAAATACTATGAAAAAGATTATCATGATCGTCAGTGCAATCGCTCTCATCTCTATGTTCGCTGTTTCATGCAGCAAGAAAGAAGAAGCTGCTGCTGATACGACAACAGAGACAACGACAACTGAAGCAACAACCACAACAACGGATGATGCTGCTGCGGCTACGACAGATTCTACTGCAACAACGGACGCTGCATCTACGACTGATGCTGCTGAAACCGCTCCTGCATCAGATGCTGCTGCCAACTAATTTCTGAAAACAGAAAACTATGAAAGCGGGGCCGGAATGATTGATTTCATTCCGGCCTTTTTTATGTCTGCGGTTCTGCCGTCCGGCGGAACGGAAATGTAATGGCGAAGCAGACCATTCCGTCTTTGTTCGACACGGTTATCGTTCCGGCATGCAGAGTCATGATTGCTTTTGCGATTGAAAGGCCGAGCCCCGATCCTCCGTTTGTACGCGATTTGTCACCGCGGTACAGTCTGTCGAACACATGTGCCAGATCTTCCCTGCTGAGTTCGCCGGTGTTTTCCACTTCTATCGTGATTGTCTGATGAGTAGTCGATCCGGGGTCGCCGCACGTCATCGTTACGCGGATACTTCCGCCGCCCGCCGTGTACTGGATTGCATTCTGCACGATGTTCGATACGCAGCGCTGCAGGAGAAATTCGTCGGCAGTGAACGGTTCGCTGAATGTGCTTGTACACGAGAATGCGATGTTCTTCTGCGACGCCAGCAGTTCGAACCGCTCTTTTGTGTCTGTTATAAACGCCTGCGGATAAATCGTCACCGGCGTTATTTTCATTTCGGGTGATTCGTATTTGCTCAGGTCGTGAAGGTTGTTCACAAGTTTTTCTATGTGATGCAATTCGCCGAGCAGACTCGAAAGTCGTTCTTCGGTCGCAGGAAGAATTCCGTCGTCCATCGCTTCGAGCTGCACTTTGACTGCCGTGACGGGCGTGCGCAGGTCGTGCGACACGTCCTGCATCCATTGGCGTCTCAGCGATTCTTCTTTGAGCAGCTGGTCCTGCAGTTTTTCCTCCGACGTTGCGATACGGTCGAACTCCGTGGTGTCGAGGTGAGTGAACGAAACCGAACGGCTGCCGTTTCCGAGCGCAGTTATTTCGTCGACGAGCGACGACGTCTGTTTTGAAAATACCGAAGAAATGAACGCCGAAATTGCAAGCGCTATGACGATTGCCGTTATTGCGCCGGCGAGTATTGCGTTGCGCATCGACGAGATGAACTGTCTGTTCGCGCGGTATGTGAGAAAATCCGCACTGTTTACGGAAAGGTAGCCGACGATTCTGCTGTTGTCTTTTATCTGCGCTGGCGTATTCAGCGAAAGAAACGTCGAAATATTGCCGACCTGCGCTTCAACGGCGTCGGTCGTGACGCGCCTGCCCTTGTACATAAGCAGCACCGGACGTTTGTTCAGGTCGAAAATATAGACGTACATTGAGTCAGTCATATACGGCAGCAGCGACGATTCCAGCGCTTTTGAATCGAGTTCTCCCTTCAGCCGGTATACTTTGGATATGCGCGGCAGCAGCATTTTTTCTATTTCCGTGTTCTCGTCGCGGTTCCAGTGCGAAATTGAAGAGCGGATTGCAAAGAGAAAAATGAGCGACATAACGGCGAGAACGCTTACGGATGCGGCGAGATGTCCGATGTATACTTTACGGAAAATGCTCGTCATAATTTGTTTTCGCCGTTGAACCGGTAGCCGAATCCGCGCACCGTGCCTATCCAGTCGCCCGTTCCGAGCTTTGTGCGCAGATTTGCGATATGCGTGTCGATCGTACGCTCTGAACCTTCGAAATAATAATTAAGGCATTCCGTCAGCAGCTTCTCGCGCGAAATAACCTGATTGGGCGCGCCCGTCAGATAGAGCAGCAGTTTCCATTCTGCGCCCGTTAAATATATTTCCTTGTCGCTGACGAAGATTGTATGTTTATCGTTGTCTATCTCAAGAACGTTTTCTCCGAGCGACCACATCTGTCTGCTTCCTGCGGGAGTTTTCCCTATTGCACCGGTGCGTTTCAGCAGCGCCTGCACGCGCAGCACGAGTTCTTTCGTGGAGAACGGCTTGCATACGTAATCGTCCGCTCCCGTTTCAAAGCCGAGTATGCGGTCGGATTCTGAATCTTTCGCGGTGAGGAATATTATCGGAATGTTTGAAATTTTACGGATATCCTTTGCGAGCACGAAACCGTTCCCGTCCGGCAGCATGATGTCGAGCACGGCGAGATCGATTGTACCGCGTTTAACAAGATCAAGTACGCCTGCGACCTTGTTGAATACGACGGTCTGATATCCTTCCACCTGCAGATAGCCCGAGACC
Organism: Treponema sp. UBA4873; assembly: GCA_002399405.1. Classification (GTDB taxonomy): domain Bacteria; phylum Spirochaetota; class Spirochaetia; order Treponematales; family Treponemataceae; genus Treponema_D. Next base: position 289,525 of record DHDP01000001.1, read on the forward strand.
GCTTCCGTTATCAACTGATTGTCTTCAACGAGTAATATGCATGCCATACCGTTATTCTCCGTAAATTATTTTGCGCAGCGTATATGTCTTACCGTCGTATTTCCATATCCAGTTGCCGGTGCTGTCGTAGACATAGGTGATATCGGCGGAAAGAGTTTTTCCCTCTTCGTAGATTTTTTCGTTCTCAATCATTCCGCTCCGGCCGTACTGCAGCACTGTTCTGCTTTTCAGCTTTCCATTTTTGTCGACGGAAGAAAAACTCGTGATGTTTCCGCCGTCCGTGTAGGAGTAACCTACCTGTTCGTAAAATCCCGAACTGTCGTAATGGTCTTCGAATGCGACGTGTCCGCCGGCTGTGTACGTGTAGATAATACGCTTGAGCACTTTTCCGTCGGGAAACTGCGTTATATCGGCGTAGATAAAATTACGCTCGTTATATTTAAACGATTCCCTGAGCGTGACTGAGTTTTTGCTGTCGTAGGTTATCCGTAAGACAAGCTGACTGTCCGCGTTGTACGATGAAACGGCTTTCCACTCAAGTACGTCCGTACCGGTGAAAGACGATTCTTCATTCTGCCGCCCGAATTTGTCGTAAGTGTATGTGTATTTCCACCGCCGGACCCCGCCCGCATCTGTTCCTGCTATTTCGGTGAGCAGACTGTTTTCGGAATACGTGTAGCGCGTCGACGACCTCAGCCGTCCGCTTTCGTCGTACAGCTGGGTGGACGTAAGCAGTCCCTTGTCGTAATTGCTTGAGCTGCGCAGAACAAGGTTGTCCAGATTGTCGCCGCGGTATTCGGAAACGAGCGCAGGGCGTCCTGAAAGTTTTGAGAAATCGACACCGTACGGGTCGGTCGCGGAAACTGCTGTCTGCGCCGGCTGCGCGGAAAGGACTGCTGAAAAAAATACTGCCGTGCAGAATGCGGGAACTTTCTTACACATACCGGCACTATTCTATCATAATTACGCTTTTTGTGCCTCACGTGTGCCGCTTGAAGCGTGAGCGCCGCGGCAGGTTTTCATCGCATACAGCAGATCGACGAGGCCGTCGTGATAGTCGATGAACGTACCGTCCGCAATCATCTTCTTGATTTCTTCTTTTGATGCGTATTTTACGTTCTGTACTTCGTCTTTCTGCAGCACGACAGCGCTGAGAGCTATGTCTTTTTCAATAAGGTAATAGTCGTCGAATCCGTCCGAAAAATTTACGGTGAGATACGGCGCGCCGTCGAGTGCAAGCGCAATGCCCAGTTCTTCCCGGAGTTCGCGCCCGGCTCCCTGTCTGCTTGTCTCGCCCGCGACAACGTGACCTCCGAGCGTAAAATCCCACTTGCCGGGCCATCCTTTTTTGCCCTGTGCGCGCTGCTGGATGAGCATATTGCCGTGACTGTCGAAGACGCACACGTGGACAACGATATGGTAATCGCCCGGTCTGTTCGGCGTACCGCGTATCATCGTGCGTCCGGTCGGGAATCTGTTCACGTCGTAGATATCCCATTCCTCCGCAGACGGGGGCAGCGCAGTTTCGCTTACGTGGATACCGATCAGCTTTTCCATCCAGATCATGTCGTACCATAAACCGAACTTATATCCGCACTTGGAGAATTTTCCGATTGTTCTGAAACCGCAGTGCGTATGGAAGAGGGGGCTCGCGTTCGTAAGATAGCTGTCCGCAGCGCGCGGAGAAGTTGCAATGCACGCGTACAGGTTCAGTATTCCCTGCTTTTTCAGTTTTTCTTCTATCAGCTGATACAGCGACGTTCCGAGTCCTCTTCCGCGGCAGTCTTCCCGCAGATATACGGACAGCTCAACGCTGCGCTCATACGCTTTCCTTGCTTTGAACGCCGACGCGTACACGTATCCGTCGATTCTGCCGGAACTGTTTACCGCGGCAATATACGGATATGCGGACAGCGTGCTGCTGATGCGCGAACGGAATTCTTCAACTGAGGGAACGTCGTATTCAAAAGAGACTGCGGTGTGCAGCACGTACGGTGCGTATATTTCAAGCAGCTGCCCGGCATCGCCGGGGGAAACCTGCCGGAACGTATATTCGTCTTTTTCTGTCATGACGGTAATTATAGCGGTTGTGCGGCGCCTTTGGAACAGTTTTGTCCGCGGTCCGCAATTGATTTTCCGGTGCATATTTGATATATTTCAGGCTGCGATGTTACGTTTGTGATGACCCACAGCCGATTCCCCTCCGGAACGGCATTACCATCGTGCTACGGCACCGTGCGTATCAGCATCAACGAGTATATCAACCCCAAAAAAATTTTCTCATTTACTCCAAGGGAGGTTGTTATGAACAAATACTTTAAACGGTATTTTGTCGATGCGTTCGGAGGGATGTCGCTCGGATTGTTTTCCACGCTTATCATCGGACTGATTATTAAACAGATCGGCGGATTTTTCCCCGGCGCTTCCGGTCTGAACATTGTCGACGGCGCGTATACGTGTTCGCGCGGATACGCCGCCCTCGTATATACCGGCCGCTTCATGGTGTGCATCGGGCAGATGCTCACCGTTCTTACAGGCGCCGGAATCGCAGCCGGCGTCGCGCATTCGCTCGGTGCGCCGAAGCTTGCAATCTACGGAAGTCTGCTTACGGGAACGGTTGGCGCTTATTCGACGAAATTCATCGCGGCGATTACGTACAAATCGGCCGCGTTCATCACCGAAGGCGGAGCCGTTCTTATGGCCGGACCGGGCGATCCGCTCTCCGCATTCGTGGCGGCGCTCGTCGGAGCCGAACTCGGACGACTTGTAGCCGGGAAGACGAAAGTCGACATCATCGTCGTTCCTGCCGTTACCGTGCTTTCAGGATGCGCCGCCGCCGTTCTGTTCGGACCGGCTCTTGCCTCCGCGTCGCTGTGGCTCGGCAGCGCGATTCAGAAAGCGACCGAGCTTCAGCCGTTCTGGATGGGAATTGTGCTTTCCGTCGTCATGGGTATGATTCTTACGCTGCCGATAAGTTCCGCCGCGCTTGCAATCATCCTCGGACTGACGGGAATTGCCGGAGGAGCCGCAACGGCCGGCTGCAGCGCGCAGATGATAGGCTTTGCAGTCATCAGCTTCAGAGACAACGGTCTCAACGGCTTTTTTGCGCAGGGAATCGGTACATCCATGCTCCAGATTCCGAATATCTGCAGAAATCCGCTTATCTGGATTCCGCCGACGCTCGCTTCGGCAATTACGGGTCCCATCGCGTCGTGCGTGTTCAAAATGCAGACGCTTCCCGCAGGCGCCGGAATGGGTACGAGCGGACTTGTCGGCCAGATAATGACGTATCAGGCTATGGCCGGAACGCAGAGCACTGCGCTCATTATCATAAAGATGATTATCATCGACGTCGTACTGCCGGGAATTCTTTCGTATGTGATTTATGCATTCATGAGAAAGCGCGGACTCATAAAGGACGGCGACATGAAGCTCGAATCATAAAAACAATTTTCAAACGATATATTCCGTGGTAGAATATGACATTCATTGTTTTACCACGGAGGCTTTTTTTTAAAATGACCAGTTTCGGAATATGGGGGATTATTCCTCCGCTCCTGACGATTATCCTCGCTTTTGTTACAAAGGACGTCATCGTATCGTTGTTCCTCGGAATTCTTTCCGGAACGCTTATTGTTGCAGGCGGAAATCCCGCACTTGCGGTTATGAACCTTACGGATGCGCTTGCCCGTTCGCTTGCCGACGGCTGGAACATCCGTATTTTTCTGTTCTGCGCGCTGCTCGGCGGGCTCGTCGGCATGCTTTCAAAAACGGGCGCTGCCGGCGCGTTCGGCCGGTGGGCGTCGTCTAAACTGAAGACGAGCAAAGGTTCCCAGATAATGTCGTTCATTTTCGGACTTATTATTTTTATAGACGACTATTTCAATTCTCTTACAGTCGGAACGATTATGCGTCCGATCTGCGACAAAACGAAGGTCTCCCGCGCAAAACTCGCGTACATTCTCGATTCAACTGCGGCTCCCGTGTGCATCATAGCTCCGATTTCAAGCTGGGTCGTTACGGTCATGTCGATAGTAAAAGGCTCGGAGGGATTTGACGCTCTCGGAATGACGCCGTTTGAATTTTTCATCCGTTCGATTCCGTACAACCTGTATGCGATCGGTACGCTCGTTCTCGTTCTTGCACTCATAGTCACGGGGCGCGAATTCGGCCCGATGAAAGCCTCCGAAGAGCTTGCAAAAACGGGAAAACTGTACAACGAAGAAAAATACGGCCCCGTCTCGGGCGAAGTGGAGAACGACGTGAACGACAGGGCCAGACCGGTCGACATGCTTTTCCCGATTCTGTTTCTCATTGCCGCAGCGCTCGTTTTTTTCCCGGTAACGACGTGGAAGAATTCCGTGGACGGAAAGGAAATTACGTCGTTTGCGCAGGCCTTTCACACAATCGGACTCGGCGACGCGTTCAAAGACACCGACGCCTCTGTCGCACTTTTCTACGCGATTATCTTTACGATTGCGGCGACGTATATTTATTATATGGCGCGGGGGCTCATGAAACTGAGCACGGCGGGCGAAGCGCTCCGCGACGGAATCAAATCAATGGTTCCGGCGCTCATAATTCTTGCAATGGCATGGACGATCGGCGGCATTATTAAATCGTCGCCGGCGGACGGTGGTCTGGGGCTCGGCGCGTATCTTTCCGAACTCGTCGTAAGGGGGAATTTCCCGCTTGCGTTCATTCCCGCAATCGTGTTTGCGCTTTCGGCCCTTATTTCCTTCGCGACGGGCACGAGCTGGGGGACGTTCGGTATTATGATTCCGCTCGTCATGCCGATTGCAGTCGGTCTTGCCCGTGCGAAAGGGCTTGATCCGGGAGCGCTCGTGAATTCCTCGATGATTTGTACGGCCGGCGTTGTCGGCGGTGCTGTTTTCGGCGACCATGCGTCTCCGATTTCCGACACGACGATTCTGTCGTCGACGGGCGCGGGCTGTCCGCACCTTGAACACGTCGCGACACAGATGCCGTACGCGGTCTTTGTGGCAGTCAGCTCGCTTATCGGTTTCTTCTTCGGCGGTCTGTTTATGAACATGATCGTCGCGTGGATCGTATTTGCCGTCGTACTCGCTCTCGGCCTTGTGCTTCTGCCGGGAACGGTGAAATCGGAATAAAGTGACGATGTGCGGAGTCCCGGAGCAGCTGAATCGTTGTCCGGGGCTCCGCATGATTTATTTTAAAAAACTTTCCGCCGCTTTTTTTACTTCCTGCACATACTGCTTGTCCGCAATTAATAATCCGTCCTTCGATTCGATTACGACGCAGTTCTTTATGCCGAGAAGGGCAACCGGTCTGTCGTCTTCCGTGTGAATCATGTTGCCGGATGCGTCCTTGAAGAACGTTATGTTGTTCGTAACGTTTTCGTGGTTGTCCTTATGGGAAAGTTCCCAGACCATATCCCACGAGCCGACGTCGCTCCATCCCGCGTTGAGGGGAATGACGACCGCGTTCTTCGTGCGCTCCATGACGGCGTAGTCGATTGAATTGCCTTTTATCGATTCAAAGCTTTTTCTGTCGAGCCTGATTGATTCGTCCGTGCGGACGGCTTCCGCGTATGCGTCCTTTACGTGTGCGAGCATTTCCGGTTCCATATCCTGCATTTCCTCGAGAAGCAGGCCTGCGGGAATTGCGAACATGCCGCTGTTCCAGAAATAATTTTTTGCCGCGACATACCGTTCCGCAGTGGCCGCGTCGGGTTTTTCCTTGAACGCTTCGACTGCCAGTACGCCTGAATCGTCCGCAGCTGCGGTTTCAATATAGCCGTATCCTGTTTCCGGACGTGTCGGCACTATGCCGAACAGCGCGTATTTTCCGCCTGCCGCCGCGTCGCGTGCGGCGGTGACAGCTTTTTGAAACGCCGGGATATCGAGTATTGTGTGATCGGAAGCAAGAACAAGCATGAGTCCGTCTTTCTCGTTTTCCATGCAGTAAAGAGCGGCCGCGGCAATTGCGGGCGCGGTGTTTCGTCCTGCCGGCTCAAGCATGACCTGACGGCCGAGCCTGTTTATCGCTTTCAGCTGGGAACGCACGAGCGGAAGATGTTTTTCGTTGCAGATTACAAGCGGCTGAGACATAAAATCGAGTCCGTCAAGTCTGGTGATTGTCTGCTGAATCATGGTACGGTCGGGGTCCATGAGCGGAAGAAACTGTTTCGGTACGTCCGGCGTGGAAAGCGGCCAAAGACGGGTGCCCGATCCTCCCGAAAGAATGACAGGAAGCATGAGAAATAACCTCCAAAATATGATGCGTTCAGTTTATAGCGGACAGCCGCATTTGTCCATAAACCTGATTTCTATGCTTTTTGATAAAACAAAAATAGAGAAAGTCTCAAGACACGTATGTTGAAAACGTAAAAAGACAAGATATAATTAAAATTATGTGGGTATCAATAGCTCTCGCTTTCGTGAGCAGTGTTTTCCTCATGCCTGTCATCATAAAAA
>DHDP01000008.1 GCA_002399405.1 Treponema sp. UBA4873
TCCTGTACCTGTGCCGGATCGTCAGTACCGAGCACTTCTTTTGCGAAAGAGCGGCGGTAGATGAATCCGCCCGGACATGCCTGCCAGGAGACGCCCTTCAGCACTTTTTCGGAATCGGTCATGATATCCTTTGTGTATTTGTACTGATTCGCAAGGTCAGCGTCCGTAAGGCCGATGTCCTTTTTTACGTCGAGCGTATACGGCGTGTCGACATACTTAAGCGCGTAGTCGGCTTCGACGAGGAAAAGGTCGATTTTGTCGTCCGCGGAAGCATTTTCCTGCTGAAGAAGGGCTTCGTCGAGTTTATTCTGATACGCGTTGCCCTGATTCGGTGTGATAATCCAGTTAACCTTCACATCTGCGGGAACTTTGCCCGACGCTTCAAAAAAATCCTTGAAGCGGCTCTGAAACTCTTCGTTCCAGCAGTAGATGTTGAATACTTTGCCCTGTGCCTTTTCTGATGCTTTGCCCGAGCAGCCGGTTAAAATGCATGCCGATGCAGCAAGAACTGCAAGAGCCGTCAACATTTTTTTCATACAATATACCTCCTGTCTGGTTCTGTATGAATGAACCATAGTCGACAATGTTATAATATAACTACAACGTTGTAGTTATATTATAAATCAATCATCCGATTTGTCAAGTAAAAAAAATCGGCTTGTTATTCCGTCTCCTTGCAGATATACTATTGATGTGGCAGCATTATATATTGTAGGAACGCCGATAGGAAATCTTGGAGATATTACTTTCCGCGCGCTTGAAACATTTAAAAACGCAGATATAATAGCTTGTGAAGACACCCGGCACACACTGGAGCTGCTGACACATTTTGAAATACGGAAGCCGCTTATTTCCTGCAGAGCGCAGAATGAGGAAAAAGCTGCGGAGAAAATCATCGCCCTGCTGGAAAAAGATCAGAATGTTGCGTATGCGAGCGACGCCGGAACTCCCGGCATAAGCGATCCGGGGGCGGTGCTTGCGGAGCTTGTGCGGAAGGCGGGATATTCCGTTGTTCCCGTTCCGGGTCCTTCTGCGTTTGCGGCGCTCGTGAGCGTTGCCGGTTCGGGCGGAAAAACGCTCATTTTCGAGGGATTTTTGTCGCCTTCACCCGGAAAACGGCGGCGCAGGCTTCGCGAACTGCTTGAAACGGGCGATGCCGTCGTTTTGTACGAATCTCCGTTCAGAATCGTAAAGCTCCTGACGGATTTGGCCGATATTGCAGGCGACCGGCGCGTGGTTATCGGACGTGAGCTGACGAAACTGCATGAGGAAATACTCGACGCGACGGCCGCGGAGCTCCGCGATACCTTTGCCTCGAGGGACTCAATAAAAGGTGAATTTGCAGTTTTTGTTTCAGGGACAAAAAAAATTCAACTTTCTGATGAATCTACCGATAATTAAAAGGTAGAGGGGCAGGACGAAATGATGATAGATAAAATCGGAGGAATAAATCCTCTCAACAACGTACAGAACACTCACCGCGTCAATGGTGCTGACAGCGTAAATGCCGGAGCCGATTCAATCAATGTATCCGATGAAGCAAAAGAGATGGCAACAGTCTACTACATGAAGCAGGTTGCTGCGGAAACGCCTGATGTCCGTGCGGACCGCGTTGCGGAAATTAAAGAGAAAATAAAAGATCCGTCTTACCTGAACGATGCAGTAATCAATTCTGCGGCAGACCGCATAATGGCCGGCTTCGGACTGTAGTCTGTAACGAAAAAATTACGTAATTAAGTAAAAAAAGGACGGAAGGAGTATTCCGTCTTTTTTTTTTGATATAACCGGAAGAAAAGAGACAGAGAGTAGAAATGGCAGATTTCATTTTTCGTATTTCACCGAATATTGTTTTAGGCCCGTACACTGTAAGCAGGCTCGGCCAGTATGCACGCGAATGGGGATCCCGTTATATGGTTGTTCTGGACCCGATTCTCAAGGAAGTAAATCTTGCGGATAAAGTGCTGCAGCCGCTTATTGACCGTAAAGTTGATTTTTTTGTTTTCAACGAATTCAGCGAGGGTGCCGACACTAAGACTATAGACCGTGCGCTTACGCTTGCCCGCGACGGACACATTCACGGAATCATCGCGGCAGGCGGGTCCAAAGCTCTGCACGTCGGCTGCGCTGTTGCGTCGCTGTACAACGAGAATCACGATTTGTACGACTTCGTCGACGGTGCCGTCCCGACGACGGGGGCAATCCCGCTGATTTGTGTGCCGACGACGATGCGGGAGCCGTTCATTTATACTTCCGCGACTCCCGTGATCGATTCCCGCTGCCATCAGGCAAAGATGCTCAAGGGGCAGAACGGATTATGCCGTCTTGCGCTTATCGACCCGAACATGACGCTTACGCTCACGGAAAATCAGAATACGGCGATGTCGCTGGAGACGCTCTGCCTTGCGTTCGAATCGTACGTGTCGCAGAAGGCGACGTTCTTCAGCGACATGCTCATCGAGAAATCCGCGGAGCTTATGGGATACGCGCTTGACGGCGCTCCGTCGCTCGAGATTACGACGCCTGCGGAAATCCTCAAGTCGCAGTCGGGCTGCATGGCTTCACTCGGCGCTGCGTCGAGCTCGCCCGGCGTGGGCACGCTGCTCTCGTTATGCATAAACGCGCGGTTCAAGATTTCGCGGTCGCTTATCACTTCGATTCTGTTTCCGTATATTATAGAAGACACGGGGAAGTTCAAAATCGACCGCGTTGAAAAACTGGCGCACAGCATGCACGCCGTGCCGGCCGACGTCAAAGGCGCGGAAGCCGTTACCGGTTTCGCGGAGAACATACGACAGCGTCTGGCGAAAACGAATCTGCCCGCGCGCCTTAAGGACTTGTCCGTTTCCATCGAGCAGCTGGCGCTTGCGGTTGAGGATGCCGGGCAGCTTGAAATCATGACGACGCTTCCGCGCAGCATGACGACGGACGACCTGTTCGACCTTTTAAAACTGGCATATTAAGGCATAGTAATCAGATGATAGATCCCGGAAAACTCTTTCAGCTTCAGGGCGGGCAGAAACGGCGCAAGCTTGCGCTTACGTTCGGCGTGCTTGAGCGCGATATTGCAGGCATTGCGGAAAAGGACTGCACGTACGATTTCCCGTCGATGACGCGTGCGGAATACACCGGAAAACTTGCGGAACTTGTCCTTGCAGATCCGGCCCTGCCGCCCGATGCGGCGGACGAACTCCGCGCGCTCGTGCAGGCGGAACCGTTCGACGAGCTCCGCGTCTGCAACTGCGCACGCAATCATCTGCTTGCCATTATCGGGACGTTTCCTGCCGAATGGGATCTTGTCATCGCGCCGCACGCGTCGCCCATTGATGAAAACGGAATTGTACGCAGCCGGGAGTTTTATACCGGCATGTGCGTGTACGCGGAGGATATCCGCTCGCCGTTCAATATAGGTTCAATATTCAGAACAGCAGAAGCGATGGGCGCCGAAAAAGTATATTTGTCGCCGTTCTGCGTCGACCCCGGACAGACGCGCGCCGTGCGCAGCAGCATGGGCTGTATTGAGACGATGGGGTTTGAACGGAAAAAACTGGACGAGCTGCCTGCCGATACGCCCGTTTTTGCGCTTGAGACGGGCGGTACGCCGCTCGAAGAATTCGAATTTCCGGAAAAGGGAATCTGCATAATCGGCTCGGAGGAACTCGGCGTGAGTCCTCAGGCGCTTTCGCGCGCGTCGTACGGCCGCGTGACAATCCCTATGAAAGGGCTGAAAGCCTCGCTCAACGTGGGAGTCGCGTTCGGCATTCTTATGCAGAAGTGGGTTGAATCAGTCCGGAAATCAGCACCCCTGAAGCACGAATAACCGGAACGTCTGCAGAAATCAGACGTGGTTTTAAGCCGGACTGATTTCGCCGGCGGTTCAATCAGCGGGTGTTTTCCCTGTCGAATGCATTTTTCAGCCTGTCGGAAATTTTCTTAAACTGTTCTTCGGTGGAAATTTTGAACATTCTGAGCACTTCCGGATCAATCTGATAAAAATCAACTTCTCCCTGCTGATAATGAACCATAAGATCAGACAGGTAGACGAGCGACGTGAGCCGCCGTGCTTCCTTCGGGGAATTCTCAGGTTCGTGATGATGGCGGATGACGCATGTGATTACCTCGGGGAAATTCCATCTTTCCGCAATTCTGGCGCCTATTTCTCCGTGGTTTACGCCCGAGATGAGCTTTTCGAATATATCCTGCGATACGCCTTTAGTCCTGCATATCTGCATGACTTTGGCAAGCAGATCGGGATGAGCCGTTTCGAATATGATTTTGCCCATGTCGTGGAGCAGACCGCAGATGTATGCGTCGTCGATAACGGAGCGCTCCGAAGTGCAGAAATTGCGCGCCATGTTGTATGAATAGAACGCAACGCGGTACGAATGTGTCCACAGTTCTTCCCTGCTGCCGGAAACGTTCGTAAATGCCTGTACGGAACCGATGCTGTACAGCAGATTTTTTATGCCGCGCAGGCCGACAAGTTTAACTGCGTCGGCGATGCTTGCACACGGATTTGCAAGCGCGAAAGCCGCCGAGTTGACGAGCTTGAGCAGCTCGGCTGTAAGCGTAACGTCGTTGCTTATCTGCATGGCGATGTCCGACATTTTTGAATCGGGGTCGCTGAGCAGACGGCTGAGATGTACAATATTCTCCGGAAACTGCGGCAGGTCGTCGATCGTCCTGACGAATTCCGCCGAGACAATGTTCATTTCTTTCTGCATCTCTTCGCTGAGCGGGAGGATAATGCGCGTGATTGTCTCTCCGTTTTCGCAGAGTGTCTGGAAATTTTCCTCGGTAAGACCGATTTTTTCAAGCATGAGAATCATAATGACGAGGCCGAGACCAGCGCCCTCTGTGTCGTCGAGAATCTGCGTGAGCGCTTCCTCCACCGATGTATACTGCTGCGCGCGTGCGAGTTTGTCGTGTATCCGTTTGTATTCAAAAACAGTGAGCGCGGAATTATTGCGTACTTCGATTTTGATTTTGTTGTTCCGCATCTGCAGCAGAAGTTTTACGTACAATCCCTCTTTTTTCTGAAGCTGCAGGTAGTAATTTATGTTATTGAGCATGTCCTCTTTGAAGGTTTTCATGCCGAGGTTGTAGTCGTTTTCGTTTGTGATGTCGAGCTCTTTATCCCTAAAATAAACGCGTTTCGTATTGGCCTTTTTTGCGTTCGTAATAAGCTCATTGAGACAATAATTGAGATACTGAATCATCTGCTGCTGGTTAAGTTCCGTAAGAAAGGCCGTGAGGACATCGTTCATGTAGATTTCCATCTCATGAGGCAGCGTGTATGTGGTGATCGACAACGGTATTCCCGTGCGGACCGCCATTCGTATTTTGTCCAAATCAACAGACATTTTTTGTGCAGTCATACTTTTTCCAACGTTTTATTCATCTGCGAAAAACCAGCGATCCTGCCGCGTGCGGCCGGACAGTTGATCTACTCTGTACATATATCAGTATTGTAGTAATATAACATAATTGTTTAAGAAAAGGAAGGGACTACAATCGTTGATGATTTATTTTTTTTCATGTACTATAAGGCATGACGTATTCTGTTTTAGGCGAACTGCTTATAGTGTTTCTGCTCGTTGTTAACAGCAGCAGGATTTTTTTCCTGAAATATGAGCGCGTAGATACACTTGCTGTTCTTGCCCCGCTTGCGGTGATAATTGCACTGCTGCAGACAGCCGCGTGGAATGCTGATTTTATCTCGATTCTTATCCTTGCAGTTTCGATTCTTGCGTTTTTTACGAATTTACACAGCCTTGCGCGTTCCGCGTCCGGGTTGTATGTAGACCACTACAGCCCGGTGTTCATATTTTTTTCGGTTGTTGTACTTATCTGTTCGCTTCTGACGGGCGTCGTAATCGTTAAATTTGCGCCCGTCAATATGAATGCCTCCGGTTCGGGCGTTACCGAGACGAAAATCAGGCTTACCGGTTCATTCGGAGGGGGATTTTCCGCTGCGGGGTATACAGACAGAACCGATGCGCAGCTTTATGTATACAGACCGGCCGATACGAAATCGGCGGAACAGGCAGGCGACGCCGTCGTGATCGTCGGCAGCGACAAGCGCGGTGATGCGGCGGCTTATCGTCCGTACATGATTCTGCTTGCGGAGAAGGGATATACCGTCGTTACGTGCGACTTCAGCGCGGAAGACGGCGGATGGTTCAATACGATTGCCGACTGGCGCATTGTACGGCGGTTCGCAATGCTTGTCTCGTATTTGAACGACAAAGAACAGTTCGTACGGCAGAAGGATTTTTATACGTTCGGCATGATACGCGAATATAACGCGATGATTGATATTGCGGACGCAGAATTCGACGGCGGGAAGTTCTTTATCGTAAGCGACGGTATGGCTGATACGGCCGCCGTCGACGTGATGAAACAGTCCGGCGGCAGAGTGCGGGGCGTGTTTGCGCTCGACAGCATTCCCGAATACAAAACTCCGGGATTCGGCTTCGTCGAGCAGACTGATCCGCTTGTCGCATCTTATTTCGGACTGTCCCGCGATAAGACGCTGTTTATTCCGCGCTATGCGGTGTTAAAATCAATCGATGCTTTTACTGCAGGGAAATAAGCCGATGACACTTTCGGAACTTGATTCGTATTTCAATTCGTTTCTCCACCGCGAGAATTTTCCGGGCGATCCGTCGCGCAACGGCATCCAGATTCAGAACAGCGCTCCCGATGAAAAACAGATAACGAAGGTTGCCTTTGCGGTCGACGCGTGTACTGCTGCTGCGGAAGCGGCCGCCGCCCATGGGGCCCAGGTTCTGTTCGTTCATCACGGGCTTTTCTGGGGAGACTGCAGCGTGATTACCGGTGTCCACTACAAACGGATTGCCGCTTTTCTGAAGAACGACGTTGCGCTGTGCGCGTATCACATTCCGCTCGACGCTAATGAAAAAGTCGGAAACAACGCGGGCCTTGCAGAACGCTTGGGACTCAGAAAAGTCGAACCGTTCGGGGAATGGCGCGGAATGAACATCGGCGTGAAAGGCGTTCTTTCCCGTCCGGAAACACTGGAAGAGCTTGCCGGACGCGTCATGCTGCCGGACGAAAAGCCGCTTGCCGTTCTCGGCTTCGGCGTGAAGGAAATACGCACCGTCGGCATTATTTCGGGCGGCGCCGGCGAGGATGTGGTGCAGGCTGCCGCTGCGGGGCTCGACGCATTCATAACGGGTGCGTTTGAACACGAGCAGTATCACTACGCGGAAGAGGCTGGCATAAACGTACTGGCCGGCGGCCACTATCAGACGGAGACGGTCGGCGTCAACCTCGTGCGTGCGAAACTGGAAAAGGAAAAACACATCGCGACAGTATTCATCGACATTCCGACCGGTCTTTAAAAGTATCCGCTTTATCAGTATACTTTTATTCATGGAAACCGATAAAAATAGTGCGCCCAAATTATGGCCGCTTCTGCTTACCGTACTGATTATACTTGCCGATCAGGCAACAAAATTCATCATCGTAAAAACGATTCCGCCGTTCACAATCGGGAAGTCGTTTCTGGGCGGACTGCTGCGCATTGTCCACGTGTCGAATACCGGCGTTGCGTTCAGCGTGGGAGACAGCCTTCCCGATACAATCAGACATTTTCTTTTTGCCGTAATCCCGCTTATCGTCATTATACTTGTGCTCGTCGTTTATTTCAGAAACGATAGTTTTACGCACCTCCAGCGGTGGGCAATCTGCGGAATTGTCGGCGGCGGGCTCGGAAATCTCATAGACCGTTTCGCGCGTGCCGAGGGCGTCGTTGATTTTATCGACGTAAAATTCTTCGGCATTCTGGGATTCGACAGATGGCCGACGTTCAACGTGGCCGATTCGTCGATCGTTGTGTGCGGAATTATCCTTATTATTTCGTTTATTGTGTCGGTTGCGGAGGAAGAAAAAACGAAGAAGGAGGAAAACAATGGAAGAAAATGAAACAGCGCAGCACGGCTTTGAGGACGCGGAAGAAAAAGCAAAGCGCGCAGCTTTTATTAAAAAGACCGAAATGAAACACCGTTCGACGATTTTCATGATTGTCGCGAGCGTCGTCGAAATCATTGTGACGCTCGTCATCATGGTCGGTTTGTATATTCTTGCGGCATGGCTTATCTACAAAGTGTTCAAATCGGCGTCGCCGCTTCCGTTCCAGATTGCGTATCCGCTCATTTTCATTCTCGGAATGATTCTCGGATTTATTGTCTACAAGCGGATTATGCGCTTCGGAATCGATAAATTCAATTTACGGGATAAACTGCGGCCCGATATTGCAGATCATTACCTTACGCGGAAAGAATGGAAAGATAAAAATAACAGAAAATAGGCAGGCGGAATTATGAGAAAAGTCGGCATAATAGGCGCGATGGATGTTGAGGTGCAGACGATTGTCGCTGCCATGACTTCTTCCGGCGGCACAGGCACGGCAAAGAAAATCGAATCGGCGAAGCTTTCGTTTTATGAAGGCGAACTTAACGGAATAAACACCGTCGCGGTAAAAAGCGGCGTAGGCAAGGTGAACGCGGCGCTCTGTGCGCAGCGCCTCATTCTTGAATTCGGCGTTACTCATATAATCAACACGGGGATTGCGGGCGCAGTGGCGCACGGTCTGGGCGTGTTCGACGTTGTCGTTTCCACCGACGCGGTGTATCACGACGTAGACGCGACGTGTTTCGGCTACAAACCCGGGCAGATTCCGCAGATGGACGTATATCAGTTTCCTGCGGACAAACCGCTTGCGGCTGCTGCCGAAAAAGCGTTTGCGGCGACCGGATTCGCGAAGAAATACAAGCTTGTGAAAGGCCGCGTCGCTTCCGGCGATCAGTTTGTGTCGAGCGGAGAAATGAAGAACCGCATACGCGAAGCATGCGATCCCGCCTGCGTAGAGATGGAGGGAGCTGCGATAGCGCATGCATGCTGGCTTAACAATGTACCGTTCGTGATTATCCGCTCCATGTCGGACATGGCCGACGACGGCGAGGAAGCGGCAAGCGCGTTTAATGAAAAAACGTGCGCGGAGGAAAGCGCATCGATTGTCCTAGGAATGTTCGCCGCAGCGGATTTTTTAGCGTAATTCCCTGCCAGAATTTTTTTATCAAACGGAATGGAGGTTCATTTATGGAACAGAAAAAATACAATGTGGATTCGTTTAATCTGGACCACACGAAGGTGACGGCGCCGTTCGTGCGGCTCGCTTCCAAAAAGGTCGGTCCGAAAGGCGATGTCGTGACGAAATTCGACATCCGTTTTACGCAGCCGAACAAAGAATTCATGACGACCGGGACGGTACACACGCTCGAGCATCTTGTCGCCGAATACATCCGCGACGAAATGAACGGAGTCATTGATTTTTCACCGATGGGCTGCCGCACCGGTTTTTATTTTACGCTTTTCGGCGACCACGATGAGGCGTATATCGCGGAGCATCTGGTGAACGTGCTCAGGAAAGTCGCCGTGTGGGACAAACCCGTTCCCGCTACGACGGAAAAGGAATGCGGGAATTACAAAGACCACGATCTTGAAGGCGCAAAAAAAATGGCCGCCCGCTGGGTCGAAGGGATAGAGAAAAACGGCTGGAACTGCTATAAATAAAAATGAGCGGGAAGAGGAAAATTTATGAACGGAAAAAAGAGGAAGGTAATGGATGAACACAGGTAAGACAGGAAGTAACGGATGAACATAGTCCAGAAATTCAGGGAGACAGCTTTTTCTGTTCTACCGGTTATGGCAATTGTTTTTGTTTTGGGTCTGACGGCAGCGCCGCTGGGAATGAGTCTGATGCTGAGATTCCTTATCGGAGGAATCCTTCTGATAATCGGTCTCACTGTTTTTCTGATAGGCGTGGATATCGGTATTTTACCGCTCGGTGAGCAGTGCGGTTCCGAATTAACAAAAAAACGAAATCTGCCGCTGCTGCTCATCGCTTCGTTTTTTATGGGGTTTCTTGTTACCGCCGCCGAGCCTGACATTCAGGTACTGGCGGACCAGGTGCGCACCGTTTTTCCCCTTGTTAATAAACGGCTTTTTATAATAATGGTGGCTACGGGCGTCGGTCTGTTCATTATGATAGGTCTTCTCCGCACGGTGCTGCATCTTTCTTTAAAAATAATTCTTGCAATTTCATATGTAATAGTTTTTATTGTTGCTTTTTTCGGACCGCAGAGTTTTGTCGGCATCGGATTCGATTCAGGCGGCGCTACGACCGGGCCTATGACCGTACCGTTTATAATGGCGCTCGGCCTCGGCGTATCAGCCGTCCGGACAAAAACCGGCAAGGCGGACGAAGACTCGCAGAGCGACAGCTTCGGCCTCACGGGTATGGCGTCGGTCGGACCGATTCTGGCGGTTCTTCTGTACGGGTTTTTGTTATCCCATCATGTCGTTGCAACTCCTCAGGCGTCTGATTCTGGTTCCGGGGGAGCTGCCGTACTCGGGTTGAACGCCTTCATCCAGGTGCTGCCTTCCGTCACGAAAGAGGCCGCTTTGTCGCTTCTTCCGGTTGTCGCTCTGTTCGTTGTGTTTCAGATTCTGCTGCTTCACATGCCTCCGCATCAGGTAAAGCGTATGGTAACGGGTTTCATATACGCTTTCGTCGGACTCGTGATTTTTCTTACGGGCGTGAACGGCGGATTTATGGAAGCAGGCCGAAGACTCGGCGAACTGCTCGGCGCGCAGGCTTCGCAGTACGGGGGATGGTGGTCCGTTCTGCTGATTGGCACAGGACTGCTCATAGGGGCAGTCGTCGTGTGCGCGGAACCTGCAGTGTGGGTTCTGACCGATCAGGTTGAATCTATTTCCGGCGGCACAATAAAACGAAAAGCGCTTCTGGTGTTTCTTGCCGCCGGCGCCGCTGTTGCAATCGGGCTTGCGATGGTGCGCGCAATAAACGGATTCAGCATCATGTACATTCTTGTTCCGGGGTACATCATAGCGCTGCTTCTCATGCCGTTCTGTCCGAAAATTTTTACGGGGATCGCTTTTGATTCGGGAGGCGTCGCCTCGGGACCGATCAGCTCGACGTTCGTCCTTTCTTTCACGCTCGGGGCGTCGCAGGCCGGCGGCAGCAGCGGAGATGTGTTCGGCGTCATAGCGCTTATTGCGATGATGCCGCTTATTGCGATACAGATTCTCGGTCTTGTGTTTAAACACAAAAATAGAAAAGGGGGTACTGAAAAATGACAGCATTCAGTCTGCTTGTATGCGTCGTCCCGCACGACAGCGGGGAATTTATTACGCGGACAGCAACAGCGGCGGGTGCCGGTGGCGGTACCGTCGTTATGGGACGTAATATTACATCAAACGGTCTGCTTCAGGCGCTTGCTCTCGGAGACACATCGAAGGATATAGTGTATATTCTTGTTTCCGAAGAACAGAAACAGGTTGTGTTAAAAGCGATAGAGACGGCATCGGAAACGAAGCGCAGGGATTTCGGCGTACTTTTTACGATTGATTCGACGTATTTTATGAAGGCCGGCGTTGTTGCCGGAGGAGACGATTATATGGCTCAGACAATGACTCATCAGATGATAACGGTGATTGCGAATAAAGGATATGCCGACGACATAATGGCTGCGGCGAAGAAAGCGGGCGCGGGCGGCGGCACTGTTATTAACGCACGCGGCACGGCTAAACCGGGCGACGCGAAATTTTTCGGTATGGAAATCGTACCCGAAAAAGAGATGCTTGTAATACTTGTCGGCGCAGAAAAGGTACAGGCCGTCCTTGATTCAATAAAAACACTTTCATGTCTTGAAAAACCGGGCAGCGGCATTGCGTTCTGCTGTCCGGCCGGCGATTTTACCATGCTGGGCGGGAAGGAGTGAAGACGAGAGACTCCGTGCTTCGCGAACTGGCAGAACCTCGTACCGGCGACGGATTTGTGTCCGGTGAGGAACTTGCCGCACGCTGCGGTATTTCACGCCAGGCCGTATGGAAAGCCGTGAACGTACTGCGCGCTCACGGTGCACGGGTCGATGCGGTGACGAACAGGGGGTATCATCTTGCGGGAACGGGAAATATGCTTTCGCAGGAATCCGTCGCCGCTCTTGTTCCGTCCGGGGTCGGCGCGCATGTGAAGGTGTACGGGTCAATCGACTCGACGAACGCGGAGGCGGGGCGCCTCTGCGCAGAAATTTCCGACGTACGTAAACTTAACGGCACGGTTATTATTGCGGAACAGCAGACTGCAGGGAGAGGCCGGCTCGGTCGTCCTTTTTTTTCACCCCCCGGTTCGGGTTTGTACCTGTCGATTATTTACGCACCGGAAAAAGGCATCAGCTCGCCCGCCGTGCTTACGGCGTCGGCCGCCGTTGCCGTATGCCGGGCGCTGAAGATTGTGTACGGAGCGGACGCGTCCATAAAATGGGTGAACGACGTGTTTCTCCGCGGAAAAAAAGTATGCGGCATTCTTGCGGAAGGTGTGACTAATTTTGAAACGGGACGTATAGATTCCGCAGTCGTGGGAATCGGCATAAATATCCTGCCGGGAAGTTTTCCTCCCGAACTCGCGGATGTGGCGGGTGCGGTTCTCGACGGCGGAAACGCTGATACGAAACGCAGCGCTCTTGCCGCCGGCGTTATAACCGGCGTGCTCGGCATTTATACGGTCGGTGACGGCGGTATTGCGGCGGCGATGGAAGAATACCGCAGACGTTCCCTTCTTACCGGCATGACAATTACGGTAAGTCCCGTTATTAATCAGGCCGAAAAAAACTATACTGCCGTCGTTCAGGGCGTGACCGACGATGCAAAACTTATTGTAAAGACTGATGACGGTCTGGTGCGGACGCTTGAAAGCGGTGAGGTAACGCTTCGTTCCGGTTCTTTCGCGTTGCGGTAATACAGTGTGCATGTTATAATAACGGAACAAAAGGTTGGAGTAAGATATGAGCGAACAGGAACTTGACCCTTCTATTGCTGCACTCCTTGCAGAGGCGGAAAAATCAAAACCTGAAGATGTCCCTGATGTCAAAGCCGTTGAAAAAGCGACCGGCGTTTTATCTTCCGGGAAAAAGAATCAGCCTGCGGCTGGTAATGATTTTTCAGCAAGAAACATCCATGATGTCGACTTGAGCATCAGGGAATTCGGACCTGCGGGAAAACTTCTGAACGACGCGCCTTCATCGGTTTTTGACGACAAGGCGTATTACAAAACCGCGCTTTCCGGGGAAAACGAAGCGGCACAGCGTGTTCACGTGCAGTTCTCAAAGTATCTTACAAGTCAGGACCCGAAAGACCGCTCCGTATACAGACAGAATATTATAAGTGCGTATTGGGAATTGCTGCGCGGCATGTCGCCGAAGACGGGAAGCGTGTCTCTGCCTTTGCCGAAACGGATGCTTATGCGTTTCGGCGTTCTGCTTCCGTCGCTGTTCAAACCGGAGCAGAAACTGTTTTTTTCCCGGATAATAACGGAGAATCGGACGGGCGAGCCCATATTGTATATGGACGAATGGTTCAAGGAAATTCTTTCGGGACGCATGAAGCCGTCGATGACCGACGAGCCTGCCCATACGCCCAAAATTAATAAGACAGGGGACGAAGCTTCACTTGCGGAACAATCCCGTCTTTTGCAGCTGCAGTCGAAAAACTCCGGAAAACTTCAGAGTGCGGAAAATACGCTTACAATGAAAGAGCACGAACGCGATATGCTCGAGGTCGAACTCAAAAGGCTTATCGACGACATTTGCACGCATCAGTCCCGCATCGGACTCGACCAGCACACTGAACCGTATACGGAAATACAGAAAAAGGAATTTTCCGACATAAGCGAAAAGCTGCATACTCTCTCCCGCAACGACAAGGACCTTGCGAAGGCTCTTAAGGAATATGAAGAGGCGAAAGGCATATACGACAGTGTTCAGAATAAGCTGGCGGAAGGTCCCGATATTGTGGAGATGAATACCGGTGATCTCAAAACGGAGTTCGACACAGTCCGCCAGATGGCAAAAATTACTGTCGGCCGGCAGGGAAATCAGTTTCCGATTTTTACGCGCGAATTCTATCATTGCACGGAAAATGGAACCGGCACGCGCGAGAACGTGCTCGAAGTTCTGCGCTGGGTTGAGTCGGTTGACCCGGGAGCGTTCTGCCGCATTCACAAAAACGTCCCCAACCGCATAATCCCGTACATTCTGCTCGTTCCGACGTACGGCGACAAGGGATTCTGCTGGCAGCCGTTCGACCGCTACAATCTTGTCACGAGCCGCGGCCGTATTGTTATTCCGATGTACCCGAAAGATCTGCGCATTGCCGTCCTTACGGCTGTTGCGGATCTCCGCTGGCAGGTTGCGAAGGAAAAGGCGTCGTACTACTGGATGGAAGAAGGCCTCACGGGCCAATATTATCAGTTTATAGACCGCCAGAAACTCAAGGGAGACCTTAAGCAGTTTTTCATTGAGGATTACCTTCTGTGGATGATGAAAGAATCTACCGGCGTTCAGCGGCTCGATAAGGAAGTGCGCGGAATTTTCTGGCGCAACATGCCGTTCCCGAAGCAGCTGAAGGAAGAACTACGCAAGCGCAGTCTCGTGTACGATGAACTCTGCATCAAAGACAATAACAGGGAGATGTCGGACGGCTATTGAGCCGCCGAATCATGCACTGCGATGAGTGCTGCCGCGGTTGAAAATACCGCCGCCGACCACAGCATCACTTCCGTGTTATGTTCCGGTATGAGAATAATCGTTCCGGCAAAAAGTATGTTCCATACGGCGCGCACGGCCGCCGCGTTCCAGACGCTTCCGCTTTTGTCGACTATAATCGATAAAAACAGTCCCTGTGCAAGGAAGAAAACTGCGGCGCTGCATGCGTAACGGAATCCCGCTTTCTGCAGAATAATAAACAGCGCTGCCTGGACGACGGCCGGAAGAATGTCCGCCGCGGGAGTTCCCCATCTGCGTCCGATCGCCGTTTTCATAATTCCGCGGTATACGCCCTCTTCCGCGACTGCCGTGCCGATTCCCGCAAAAAAGACAGTATACAATATGTCGGAAAGACTTCCGCTGAACGTGACCTGCGCGGAAGGTGCAAACCCCGCATACGCGGCGGCTGGGACAACGAACGCAGCAATAATCCAGCGCGCGGAAAGTTTTACCGGGATAAGGCGGCACTGCTCCGTCGTTATGCCGGTTTTGCAGCCGAGCAGAAAAAGGCAGGTAAACGTAAACCACATGCAGAGAAATCCGCCGACCGGGTATGCGAATCCGGAAATCACCGTGACGAGCCGCTGCATTATAAAATTCGACAGAAAGTACGACGCGATCAGCGATGCGGCGGAAACAGCAACAGCGGCAAGCAGCTGTACAGGCGGATACTTTTCGGTAATTTCCATGTATAACCCCGGTGAAGCTATCATATCCTATTGCCGGCGTTTGTTCAAACCGCAGCTGTCTTCTTCACCGGATGACGGATTACCGTGCGCAGTTTTTCCGGCGCGGTTTTGCGCGGATCGCCGAGGTATATTTCATGGTGCCGCCGCCCGTTCGTGAAGTCGGGTACGTATCCGTTTTCTTCCGCGAACGAGTGCATACGTCTGATGTCATCCGCCTCCGAGTCGTACGTGCCTGTATGCATAATCTGGACGCACAGTCCTTCGGCGAAAGTGACGAGCGCCGTTGAGGATAAATCGACGCCGCTTTTTTTCTTCAGAAGCGCTTCCTTTGCGCGTTCGAATACTTCCTGCGTAACAAATTCCGGCTGACGGATAAAGCTCGTCCATACGAATTTATTTTTGTCGATGATTCTGAGCCCGTCGTAATCGAACCCGCCGTCGCCGAGCATCCAGAATCCTTCGAGCGGCGGAACGACGTAGTCGAAATATCCCGCAGGCTGCGTGCCCGACATTTTGCTCATCTTGATTGAGTACGAGAGTCCGTACAGTACTTCCATCGCGTTTTTGTATGCCGCGCACGTGTTCGGGTCGCCCGTTCCGTTAACCGCGATGCAGGTGATTTCCGGAACGTCTATGACGACCGGTTTTTTCGGCGGCAGGTACAAATCCCTGTACTCTTTTTTAAAATCAAATGTGTCCGACATATAACATCTCCTCCTGATAAGTATAAAACTCCGCGTCAGCGGTGCATCATTCTTATTGCTGCACAGACAGTGACTGCATGAGCCTGTAAAAATATACCGGCTCGTTCGTGAGATACAGGTTTTTCCACGCTTCAAGCGTGTCGGGACGGAATACGTGCAGCAGTTTCAGTATTTCATACGCAAACAGAAGAGGTGCCTGTCCCGACGCGGTCACGAGGTTCCGGTCCGAAACGGCAGAATCCTGTACATACAACGGTTCACCGGTATAAGACGGGACGGTCTGTTTTAAAAACGAAACGTCGTTGCTTGTGTGCTTTCTGCGGTTCAGCGCGCCTGTCCGTGCAAGTCCTGCCGTTGCTCCGCATATGGCCGCGACGGGCAGCTCTGCCTGTATCCGTTTGTCCGCAATTTCAAGAATACGGTCGTGTACGGGTGACAGCCATGTATCTGCGCCGGGAAGAACAAGCATGTCGCCGTCTTTCAGTACGATATCGTCGACCGTACAGTCGGGAATGATTTTCATGCCGCCCATCGTTGTTACCGGTTCGTCCGTCATTCCGGTCTTCACGATTTTACAGTCTGTTCTTTTATCGGCGAAGAACCGTTTTGAATACAGTTCGGCAGTCAGAAATGCGATTTCCCAGTCTGCCAGCGTATCCGTCACATATAAAAAGACGGTCATATGCGCTCCTTTGTCCGATAATAATAACTGCCGTATTCCGTGCCGTCGTGTCCCTTCAACGGCTGTTCCGTCAGACGGAATCCTGCCTGTTCCAACGCCCGCCTCCGTCCGGCAGCTGCCGGTACCGCTTTTGTCGCAATCATGCTGCAGCCGAACAATTCGTATGCAGGTGCAAGTATCAGCTGTATGATTCCGGTGATTATTTCCTGCGTTTCGTACCGGCTGCCCAGGTCGAGCCGGAGCAGGCCGCAGTCCGTAAAAAAGTCATCGCTGTCCCGACGGAATAATTCTATCGTTCCGGCGGCCTTTCCGGTTGATTTGTCTATGATTGTCCACCGTACGAACCATCTGCTGCGGTAGGAATCTTCCCAGAACGCGGCAGCCTGTTTCATACGTTCTATTGTCCGGTAGTAAAAATCATCTCCGTTGCAGTTGTCGCTGTTGAACAGCGGGACTGCACGCGGGTCGGAATAAACGGAAAGTAAATCTTCCGCATCTGTTTCCTGTATAAGCCTGAGCCGGAACATGTCGTTTTCAAAAACAGGACATTCTGCATATACATCTTTCATACGCACCTCACTCTGATTACAGAGTATACTGCACAATGTACGACAGCTGTATGTCATACATACATTCAATCGCTCCTGTTTTGATACAATGCCGTCAGTGCCGCGCAGTCGTTCCGTATCCGCTCGATAAGTTCCGGCGGTTCCAGCACGCGTACTTTTGTTCCGAATCCGAGCAGCGTACAGTACCAGTAATACTCTTCTTCGGGAAAGGCTGCCGAGAGCATAAAACTGCCGTCGGGATATTCTTCTGTAACGGTTCCGTGCAGGTATTCAAGGCACTTCATTTTTATAGACGCCTCCCCGCGGAGTTTTAGTTCGATGTATTTCCGTGTATCCTGCTGTTCGTCAAGTCCGCGGCGTACTTTTTCAGCGTCGTGTTTTTTTGTTAATGGAGTGCGGGTTATGTGCACGTTCTGCATTCGTATGAGTTTGAACATGCAGTATGCCTGTTTCCGTTCGTACCATGCAATCAGATACCATGCATACCACTTGAATACGGCGAATACCGGATCGACGGTATGCAGTTTTGTTTCGTCTGCTGAATTGGTGTACAGAAATTCGAGCTGCATCCCTTTCCGCACGGCGTCGCGTATGACGGAAATAGTGCTGCTTATGCCCGGATTCTCAAGGGCGATGCTCAAATCGAGCTGCAATTCCGTTCCGGGGGAGTGTGCGTCCGTTGCCGCGTTTTTTCTGTCCGAATCAGCGTATATTTCCGACGCAGCCTGTACTTTTTCGAGTACGCCTGCCGCGCTTCTGTCGCCTGATACCGACACGAGTGCCTGCAGCGCCGTTACGATATACTGATAGTCGGACTGATTCACCGTCTGTTTTTCAAGATGAAACGTATCCAGTATTTCATATCCGCCGTCCGCACCGTATTCTGCCGCTACGGGGATGCCTGCGAGGCAAAGCGACTCGATGTCGCGCTGGATTGTCCGTACGGAAACCTCGAATTGCCGGGCCAGCGCGGACGCGCTTGTTTTTTCGTGATTGAGCAGATAGATGGTGACTGCGAGCAGGCGGTCGATTTTCATACGGCTATGCGCCTTTTTCCGCAAGCATGAAGAACCGGGGGAAACACCTCCGCAGTTCTTTTCTGTCCGATATAGTCGTTATCCATACCGTCAGTATATATTCTGTGGTGGATTATGAAAATACTTTTGAATATAATGATGAATATGAACTTTTCTGTGAAACGGTTGCTTCCGTTTATTGTATCTGTATCATTCTGCTCCGCTCTGCCGTCTCAGGGGGCGGCGTCTTTGCAGACGGCGTCCCGGGAAACGGCGTCCGTTTCTGTCGTCAGATTCGCTGCGGATCCGCGCATTCCCGGCGAGGCTGTCACAGGCGGGGTAATGGATGCGGAACTGTTTGCCCGCACCGCGCTTATAGCGTCAGGCGCTTCGGAGGAGGAGATTCCCCTGCTGCTTGAAAAGCTGCACGAGGCGTATGCGGCAGCGGCTCCGCAGATTTCCGAAGGCGGTGACGCCGCCGGCCGCGCGGAAAAGGCGCTTTCATTACTGTATGAAAATCTTCTTTCGTCGTATTCCGACACGCAGACGCGCGTGGATACCGCGATTACCTCCGGCGTTTACAACTGCGTGTCGTCCGGCATTCTGTTCATGTATTTTATGAAACGCCAGGGGATTCCTGTCGTTGCGGTGGAAACGCCGCTTCATGCGTTCTGCACGGTGAGTACCGGAGGACGGAACATCGACGTGGAAACGACGAATCCGTACGGATTTGATCCGGGCGTGAAAAAAGAGCTGTCGTCAGGTTCGTCGCCGCGGAAAAAATACGTGACGGTTCCGGCGAAGAATTATGCGAACCGCCGCAACGTCGACGACCGCCGCATTATTTCGCTTATTTACAACAACCGTATGTCGATGCTGCAGCAGCAGAAGAAAGATTACGAAACAATAGGACTCGCCGTCGACGCGGTGAAGCTTCAGGACAATTCATCCCTGTCGCTTACGACGTTTTTTCAGTGCGTGTATAACGCTGCGGTCGATTGCACTGACAAAGGAAAAGATGAGGACGGTCTTGCGCTCGTGGCACAGGCGGAGGAACTGTTCGGCGATTCGCCTGTGTACCACTCATATGCGTCTGCTGCTGTCGGCAATATCCTCAACAGGTACATGAAAGATAATGATTATGACGGTTCGTTCGCCGTTCTGGAAAAATACCGGCCCCGGCTTGATGAAGGCGATTACAGGGACATGTACGAAGGGACACTCGTAAACAGCCTGAACTACGCCGTGTCGACTCAGCCGCTTACCGAAGCGCTCGCGCTGATTACCCGAAATAAACCGGCACTTCCCGAAAACGAATACGTAAAGCTTGCGGCCTTTGCGTATTCGAACGCAGCCGCGAATATAGCGGATACCGGCGCATGGCTTGATGCTGCGGCGCTGCTCGAACGTGGACTGCAGGCGCTCCCGGATGCCGGCGTGCTCGCAAATCAGCGCAGCATATACCGCAGAAATTACGCTGCGGAAGTGCATAACAGAGCCGCCACTCTGTACAACTCGGGCGACAGGCAGGGCGCACTTAATGCCGTACAGCAGGGACTTTTGCAGGTAAGCGACAGCGCAGTGCTGCAGAATGATTTGAAACGCCTTCAGCAGTAGCACCGCAAATTCAGCAGTCCGTCCCGGAAATTTACGGGACAGCCCCGTTCCTGCCCTGAAGAACATCGTGCGCGTCGAACCAGCGCTCCATTGCGTTGCGGACAACGTGTTTGTCAGCAGTCCACAACGGTGCAATGAGAAGGCGTTTCGCGCCGTCGCCCGTAAGCCTGTGTACTACGATGTTTTCCGGCAGCAGTTCAATCGCACGGGATATTATATCGAAATATTCTTCCATTTCCATACAGCGGAATCTTCCGGCTCCGTATTCTTCTGCAAGTGCCGTTCCCCGCAGTACGTAAAGAACGGTGATTTTTATCCCGTCTGTACCTGCCCGTACCGAATGACGTACTGTTTCAAGCATATCCGCGTCGTTCTCTCCGGGCAGCCCGAAAATAACGTGCGTGACGACGTGTATCGACGGATTGGCATTGTGTATTCTGCGTACCGCGTCGTCATATGCGCTGTTCTCATATCCGCGGCGTATGTACCGGGCTGTGTGTTCGTTCGTTGTCTGCAGTCCGAGTTCAATCGTAACGAACGTCGTGCTGCACAGCGATGCGATGCGGTTCAATATGCCGCCGTCGAGACAGTCAGGACGCGTTGCGATTGAAATGCCTGCAATGTCAGGGGCGGCAATCGCCTCGCGGTATTCTGCTTCAAGCGCCGCCGGATCGCCGTACGTATTCGTAAAGTTCTGGAAATAGGCAATGTATCTGCCGTTTCTGTTTTTCTGCTGTACGAGCAGTTTTGCCCGTGCAATCTGCTGTGCAACGGACAGCCCGCGCGGTGCCGCGAAATCCCCCGATCCCGCGGCGGAGCAGAAAATGCATCCGCCCGTTCCTTTTGTTCCGTCGCGTGTGGGGCAGGTGCAGCCTGCATCGATGGAAAGCTTGTATATTTTTGCACCGAATTTCCGCCTGTAGAAGTCCGATACAGACTGATAATGCTTACACGGCATTTTCTGCTGCAAGGTTTTTGAGCCAGCGCTCTTTTTTGAGCCATATCGAGGCGACTATAATTTTCTCAACGTCCGACAGTTTGACTATCGCATACATTGCCACAGGACCGAGCGCGGTGAACTTCGTGAGCAGGAACATTCCCGGCAGATAGATGAGGAAGTTTGCGGTAAGATCGACGATGACGCCCATTGTCGTGTCTCCTCCCGTGCGGGAGACCGCGAACTGTGAGTTTGCAAGACACCAGAGCGGCATGTATGCAGCCGCCGTGAATACGAGTCCGCGCGAAACCGCACGTGCGGCCGTACTGAGATTGGCGTATACGAACGGTATGAGCAGAACGCTCGCGCATCCGAGCAGGCCGAAGAAAATGCCGAATATGACGGAGCCGTTTTCAATCCAGCTTTTCTGTTCACGTGCTTCTTCGAGTTTACCGGCTCCGAGCGTCGTTCCCATGATGACGCCGGTCGCGGTGAATATGCCCGAAAAGCTTATGAAAAAAAGATTCGCAATTGCGAATCCCGCGGCCATCCCCGAAACGATTTCCGCTCCGCCTCTGCTGTTGTAAAGCGCGGTCGAAACTGTTTCCGATCCGACCCATGCCATTTCCGAGACTGCAATCATCGCCGATTTTGCGAGAATCGTGCCGACGAGACTCAGTTTGACTTTGAATATGTCGCGTACGTGCGTGAAGAAATCGGGACGCTTTACGTTGATGTATACAATAAACGTGATTACTTCCACTGCACGTGCGATGATTGTGGCGATTGCGGCGCCCGTTACTTCAAGTCTCGGTGCGCCGAAATTTCCGTAAATGAGAATATAATTCCCGATTGTGTTGATTAACGTCGCGACGACGGAGATGATGAGCGGAATGCGCACTTCCCCCGTTTCCCGCAGGGACGAAGTGATTGCGGTCGTTATGACCATCGGAATCCACGTCCATGCGATGACGCGTTCGTATGCCGCCGCTTCCGCGACTATTGCCGCCGCCGCAGAATTTCCGCGCACCATAAGACCGAGCACCGGCGCGGGGTTTATCGCACAGAACGCCGTGAACGCAACAGCCGTTATGAGGCACACGATGAGTTTGTAACGGAACACCTGCTGCATGCCGTTTTTGTCGCGCGCGCCCTTATACTGCGACATGAATATGCCGCCGCCGTTGCAGAGTACGTTGTTCACAAGTACGAGAAATATGAAGTTTATCTGCCCTGCGACGTTGACTCCCGACATTTTTATGTCGCCGAGTCCCGCAACCATAAAATTATCGATGAGCGATACGAGATTCTGAATTAACAGCTGGGCCATTACGGGCAGCGCGATGGCAAGCGCTCTTTTATAGAAGGACGGTGTACCGAATTTCATGTCATAACCCCGGATTTTGACAATACATGATATCGTGAATAAGTGCAATGAACTCCGGCGTCAACAACTATTTGCCTGTTCGTTTGAAATACTATATCTTTATACTATGCAGCAGGAAATCAGAACAATTTCGGAAAGAGCTCTCGGCGGTCTGGGTGTATACGTTAAGCGCATATTTCTGATATGCTGCGGGGCCCTGCTTATGGCTGTCAATATAAAGACGTTCGTCCGGGCCGGCAATCTGTTTCCCGGAGGATTTACGGGACTTGCACTGCTTATCCAGCGCGTCGCCGAACAGTATTTCTCGTTGAAAATTCCGTACAGCCCTATAGTTATTCTGCTGAATTCGGTGCCCGTCGTCATCAGCTTCAAATACATAGGCAGGCGGTTCACGCTGTACTCGTGCCTTATGATCGTACTTTCGTCCGTACTTACTGATATTCTGCCGGGATTCAACATTACCCAGGACGTGCTTCTTGCCTCTGTGTTCGGCGGCCTGCTGAGTTCGGTTGCCGTATATCTCTGCCTGCTCGCCGGTGCGACGAGCGGAGGCACCGATTTTATCGCGATTTTCATCTCGGAAAAATTCGGTAAAGACGCATGGAACTATATTCTCATTTTCAACGCGGCCATTCTCTGTGCGGCGGGAATCATGTTCGGCTGGAACCGCGCTCTGTATTCCATATTATTCCAGTTTACGTCGACGCAGATGCTGAATACCGTATACAAACGGTATCAGAAGGTGACGATGTTCGTCATCACCGACAAAGCTGCGGACGTTTACAAAGCGATTCACGACACGACGAACCACGATGCGACGCTCTTTACCGGGACTGGCTGCTACGGAAACACCCGGCGGGATATGCTCTATTCCGTCGTCTCCGGCGACGACGTGCGCGCAGTGACAAAGAAAATCAAAGAAACCGATCCGCACGCTTTTATTAATATTGTACATTCCCAGCAGATACTCGGAAAATTCTACGTACGTCCGAACGATTAAGTGACGCGGTTTTACTATAAGCCGTATTGATATTCCGGCAATCTGTGCTATACTAATCGGTATGAATGATGCCGGTATGTGGATTTTGAATAATCTTCCCTGGTTCTGGGTCGGAGTGATGATTGTCTGCGTTGTCGTCGAATCCTTTACTCTGACCCTGACGACGCTCTGGTTTGCGTGCGGAGCGTTTATAACAATTTTTGTTTCAATGACTCCGCTGCCGTTCCGCTGGCAGGTGTTGATTTTCGTCGTTCTTTCCTGCGTGCTGCTCGTCCTTACCCGTCCGCTTCTCCTTAAAAAGATGCAGGGGCGGAAAGAAAACAGGACGAATGTCAATGCCGTTATCGGGCTGACTGTTCCGGTGACAAAGGCAATAACGCAGTTTGCAAAGGGGGAAGTAAAATGCAACGGGACTTACTGGCCTGCAGAAAGTAAGGACGGAAAGGAACTCGACGAGGGAACTGTCTGCAGAATAATAAGCGTGCGGGGCAATACGGTGACAGTTGAGGCTGTGGGAAAATAATTATTTTCAGAAGGGGTGTGAAATGTCCGTTTATGTAATCGTTGTTATTATAGTGATTGTGATGATACTCGTCATCGCCAATATCCGTATTATTCCGCAGTCTCAGGCTGCGGTTCTGGAACGGCTCGGCGCGTATATTTCGACGTGGAACACGGGTCTTCACGTAAAGGTTCCGTTTATCGACCGCGTCGCGAACAGAATGAGCCTTAAGGAAAAAGTACTCGACTTTCCGCCTCAGCCCGTCATCACGAAAGACAACGTCACGATGATGATAGATACCGTTATCTATTTTCAGATAACCGATCCGAAACTGTATACGTACGGCGTGGAAAACCCCATCAGCGCGCTTGAGAATCTGTCCGCGACGACGCTCCGCAACATAATCGGCGATCTTGAACTTGACGAGACGCTTACGAGCCGGGATGTCATCAATACGAAGATGCGCAGCATACTCGACGAGGCGACCGACCCGTGGGGCATAAAGGTGAACAGGGTTGAGGTAAAAAATATTATTCCGCCCGAAGCAATCAAAGAAGCGATGGAAAAACAGATGCGCGCCGAACGTGAGCGCCGCCAGCAGATACTTATTGCGGAAGGCCAGAAGCAGAGTGCGATTCTCGTTGCGGAAGGTCAGAAACAGTCCGTTATTCTTGCGGCCGAAGCGCAGAAGGAAGCTGCGATTCAAAAGGCGGAAGGCGAGGCACAGGCAATAATTGAAGTGCAGAAGGCGACCGCGCAGGGACTTCAGATGATAAAGGACGTGGCTGCCGACGAAGCGCTTATCAGACTGCGCAGCCTCGAAGCGTTCGAAAAGGCCGCGAACGGGCAGGCGACGAAGATCATTATTCCGTCGGATATTCAGAATCTGGCGGGAATCGTGACGAGTGTTGTTGAGATTGCAAAAGACACGAAATCCGCACCGGTAAAAAAATAGTATATTTTATTTATGCCCAAAAATCAGTTCAGTGCACTTACGTGGGATGCAATGCTTACTATGCATCCTGCGGTTTTCGTGCCTTCCGTAGATGATTATTACAGAATACTTTCGCCTGATTTTCCCGACTTTCTCCGCGATTATACGGAACTTCCTCTTCTGCGGAGGCTCGCGGGCGTAGGTCTTCTCTGCGGCACCGACTGGACTCCGCTGTACCGCAACCGGTTTTATTATTCCCGCCTCGACCACAGCACGGGCGTCGCGCTCATCATCTGGCATTTTACGCACGACAAAGCCCAGACGCTTGCAGGGCTGCTCCACGACGTTTCTTCGCCCGTTTTCAGTCATGTCGCTGATTTCAGAAAAGGCGACGCCCTTACGCAGGAAAGCACCGAAGACGCGAATATCCGCATGGTAAAAGACGACAAAGCGCTCCGTGCTCTGCTTGACCGGGACGGGCTCCCGGCTGAGCAGGTCGCGGACTACCACAAATATCCCGTTGCCGACAACGAAGTGCCGCAGCTTTCGGCGGACCGTCTCGAGTATATGTTTCCGTCGGGCATGGCGCTCGAAGGCAGCTGGACGCTTGAAGACGTCGCCACCGCGTATAACGACATAGTGCTTTGCCGCAGCGAAGACGGAAAACCGGAGCTCGGGTTCCGTACGCTGCATATTGCGGAAGACTACTGCCAAAGGTTCTGCAACACCGGGCACGTGCTCCAGCTCAACGAGAACAAACTTACGCTTCAGCTGCTTGCCGAAATTGTTAATAGAGCAATGAAACTGGGACTGCTCTCCGAAGACGACTGCTACACTCGCAGCGAGGCTGATGTGATAGGATTGTTCGATGCATATTCGGGAGATGAAGAATTTGAACGTCTGTTCCGCACGTTCCGTACAATGACGCATATAGAACATACGGACGAACCTCTCCCCGGTCATTTCTGCGTGTCGCTCAAAGTGAAACAGCGGTACATCAATCCGCTCGTCGTATCGGGTGAAACTAAAACCGACGGATTATACGAAGCCCGTCGTCTCAGCGGCGTGTCCTCGTACGCCGCCGGAATTATCGGCGACTTCCTCTCGTATTCCGATTCTCCCTACGGCTGTGTAAAACTTGTACTTTCCCTTTAGTTTTGGAAACACCGGTAATTATTTCAGACACGACATGTCGAGTTTGTCGAATCCCTGCAGCAGGTTCCGCGCGATTTCGGCGATTTTTGCGAGGTCCCCTTGTCGGCCGCCTTCGATGTTGAGGGGCATGACAGGATCGTGCAGGCTCATGCGGAGCAGCATCCATCCCTGTATGCCGCTGTCGTGGAACGAAATGCGGATTCCTTCATATGATTCGGGCATGTCGTATCCGGCACGTTCCGCGCGCGCCTTGAATTCTGCAAGCACGCTGCTGCCGTATGTTTTGAAGTCGTCCGCGTTAATCTTAAAACGGTATTCGCCTTCCTCCACGAGCGGCGGAAGTTTTGAAATGAGGCTGTCGATTTTTTTCCCCTGCTTTGCAGCCTGCGCGACCGCGATTATCAGTTTTACGGCAAGAAACGCACCGTCGTCGAGATAATAATTATCCTTGAGCGCTCCGTGTCCCGACGTTTCCATCGCAAGCGGCGAAACAATTCCCTCCGCGTTGAGCTCTTTGCACTTGTCTATTACGTTTTTATATCCGCGCATGTAGCGCAGGTGTTTCATACCGAGCACGTTCTGCAGAAAGACGGTGAGCCTGTCCGACGTTACGGAGTCGGTGACGACGGTTCCGCCCGGGTAAGACGGTGCGATGATTGCGGAGACGAGCGCGATGATTGCGTCGCGGTTCACTTCCGCCCCCGTGTGGAAGACTGCCGACATGCGGTCGACGTCAGTGTCGAATATGAGTCCGAGGTCCGCATGATTATTAACGGTCGCGCTTCGCACCGCTTCCATGGCCGCTTTGTTTTCCGGATTCGGAATGTGATTCGGGAACATGCCGTCCGGCTCAAGAAACTGACTTCCCGTCGTGTCCGCGCCGAGCGGATTCAGTATGCTGCTTACAAAGAATCCCGCATCGCCGTTTCCCGCATCGACGACGATTCTGAGTCCTCTGAGAGGTCTGCTGCTCTCGTCCGTGTTAAGCTCCCTGCAGATGGTGTTTTTCAGATGATTTGCGTAAAGCGGCAGCAGCGCAAACGTGCCGCATTTTGAAATGTCGGCCTTTGTCACCTGAAGGCTGCACGCTTTCTCAAGAACCGCAGTTATGTCCTCGTGTTCGAGTCCGCCGTCTTTATCGAAGAATTTGATGCCGTTGCGGTTGAACGGAAGATGGCTCGCCGTCATCATTACGGCGCCGTCGTATTTCGTTTCGGGGAATACGACGGACATGAACATTGCAGGGGTCGTTGCGAGTTTGCAGTCGACGACCGTACAGCCCTGCGCCGCAAGTCCGTGCGCAACCGCAGTTCCGAGCGCGGGACCGGAGATGCGGGCGTCCCGTCCTATGCCGATTTTAAGCGACGCTGCCGGTTTTCCGAGTTTTGCGGCGAGCCACAATGCGAATGACTGACCTATGCGGTTGCACGCGTCTTCCGTAAGATTGACGTGTTCGCCTTCCACGCCTTCGACGGCCGTTCCGCGGATATCGCTGCCGTTTTGTAATTTTAACATTTCTGAATCTGTCATGACTTCATTATATACGTAAGCTTCTTTCGTGTCACAATTCTTTTCTACTGTTTTCCGTAAAAACGGTGGATTCTCGACCAGTGCGCTTCTTTTCCCGGTTCCAGAGAAATCCGTTTGAAAAGCTCGACCGAGACGACGTGAGGCATTGCCCATATGGCGGTTTTTATCACCTCGAAGTCTACTGTCTCGTCGACTTCCCACTGTCCGCAGGAAAGCGCGAAACCGGTAACGCCCGCGCATTCCTCTCCGGAAAAGGACAGATAGCCGGGATATGATGAAAACTGAAGCAGGCTGTCCGCCTGCTCCGCTCCTGTTCCGTGCAGCCATGACAACCTGTATCCTTCCGGAAACCGTATTCCGCCGATGGAAAGAAAGTTGTGGCAGTACTCCGTAACGGCAAAAGGCCGGCTGCCGCAGTTGACGAATGTATTTTCAGTGATAAGCCGGTCGCCTTCCAGCCTGTAGCTCTTCTTCAACCGGCAGTCGTATCCGTTTCCCTGTGCGGATTCCCAAACAGCTTCCCTCCAGTCGCTGCCCGACCGCACTTCCAGATGTCCGGGGGATTCCAGCCGGTAGTCCGTCGCGAAGTGATACGGCGCTCCGCCCGATTTTTTGAGCCAGCCGACGCCGGGTTTCAGGAAAACGCCGTTTTCTCCGGCTTCATCATAGCCTAGCGGTTCGTCGATCCCGAATTCCTCCGCCAGCCCGTATCCGCCGGGAGTAGTGTCCGCGTATTCCCTTGCGCAGAAAGCCGGTCCGCCGGCCAGCTGAACCTGACCGACCGTGCCCATTCGTACGAACCGTTTTTTCAGGCCGTTTTCGTCGTTTATCGTCACTGTAAGCAGACGATTTTGTAATATTGCCGTATCCATATCCCGTTAGTCCTCCCTCACCGGATGTTTGCGTCCTGCTCTCTGAACAGATGCAGGCGTATAAATATTTTTACCATATCATATTAAGAATTCTCCTTCAACATCGTCTGTCCGCGAAAAACAGCTTTTGTTTACACCTGCTCTGATTTGTGATATACTCGGAAAAATGCCTGGAGGATTTTGTCATGTTAAAAGGACGTCACCTTATTGAACCGGATGACCTTTCAGTGGAAGAAATCGATGAAATCTGTTCGCTTGCAGAACAGATGATTGTTGATCCGGTTGCTTTTCAGGATGTGTGTCGCGGGAAAATTCTCGCGACACTTTTTTTTGAGCCGAGCACCAGGACGCGCCTTTCGTTTGAAGCGGCGATGCTCCATTTGGGCGGTTCCGTGGAAGGTTTCGCCGACGCGCAGAGCAGCTCGGCGTCGAAAGGCGAAACGCTTGCCGACACAATCCGCGTCGTGTCGTCGTATGTGGACATCATCGCTATGAGGACTCCGAAGGAAGGTGCAGCTCTTCTGGCAAGCGAATATTCCGCGTGTCCTGTAGTCAATGCGGGAGACGGCGGACATTTTCATCCGACGCAGACGCTTACTGATTTGGTGACTATCAGACAGCTGCGCGGCGGATTTGAAGGGCATACGATAGGTTTCTGCGGGGACCTCAAATTCGGGCGTACCGTACACAGTCTCGTGCAGGCGATGTGCCGGTATAAAGGCAGCAAATTCATTTTCATAAGCCCGCCCGAGCTGACGATACCTGAATATATTGTGGAGAACGTGCTCGCTCCCGCCGGAATAGCGTATGAAACGGCGACGCGCCTTGAAGACGTCATAGATAAAGTCGACATTCTGTACATGACCCGCGTTCAGAAGGAGCGTTTCTTCAACGAGCAGGATTACATCCGCCTGAAGGACAGCTACATTCTGGACAAAGCGAAAATGAAACTCGCGCGGAAGGATATGATAGTGCTTCATCCGCTTCCCCGCGTGAATGAAATCTCTCCTGCTGTCGACGACGATCCTCGCGCGGCGTATTTCAAACAGGTGAAATACGGCATGTACGCGCGCATGGCGCTCATCTCAAAAATTACAGGATGTCTGTAAAGAACGGAGGATTATTAAATGAACGTAGATACGATTAAAAACGGTCTTGTCATCGACCATATCCGTGCAGGCTGCGGCTGGAGAATATTCAAATGGCTCGGACTCGAGGGGGCGCCGTTTACGGCCGCGCTTATTATGAACGTTCCGTCGCAGAAGACGGGAAAGAAAGACATTATTAAAGTCGACAACATCATCGATATTGATTTTTCCGTACTCGGGTTTATCGATCCGAACATCTGCGTGAATATTATTAAAGACGAAAAGATCATACGAAAAATAAAAATGGAGCTTCCCACGCGCGTGCAGAACGTTTTTCAGTGCAAAAATCCACGCTGCATAACCGCCACCGAGCATTATGTTCCGTCGACGTTTCTGCTCGTTGACAAGAAAAAGGCGCTGTACCGCTGTGAATACTGCGATGCGCTGTATACCGCGGGCGAAGGGGGAAATCCCGTGGAGACGCGTACATGATAAACGCGCTTCTTATTTATAACGCGCGCCTTCTGGACGAATCAACCGATACGCCGGGAGCGCTGCTCGTGATTGACGACAAAATACGCGCTGTATACACCGGTTATTTTACGAACAGAAAAACGGTGGAGGCGCTTGCACTTTCCGTCCTTGCGGAAGACGGATATACGAACTGTGCCGTCGAGTATCACGACGCAGGCGGACTTACGCTGTCGCCTGCGTTCATCGACATGCATGCGCATTTCCGCTATCCCGGACAGACGCAGAAGGAGGATTTGAATACGGGCCTTCACGCCGCTGTCGCAGGCGGTTTCGGTACGGTCGTCGCCATGCCGAATACGACTCCTGTCGTCTCTTCGCGCGATATGGCGCTGAGCATCGACGGAGAAGCCGCGTCTCTCAATCTGGCGAATTTCATTCAGTCCGTAAGCATTACGAGGGATTTCGGCGGATCTGATGCGAGTCATATCGATTCTCTCGATCCGTCGCACGTTCCGCTTATCACGGAAGACGGTCATGAAGTGGCGAGTGCCGCCGTCATGCTCGACGCAATGCGCAAAGCGGCGAAGCTCGGCCTTATTGTGAGCTGCCACAGCGAAGATCCTTCGCTTGCGGAAGCAGCGAAGCCGTACCGTCAGGAAGCGCTGAAAATTATGGAACAGTATCACCTGCCGGCGTGGGGTACCGCTGCCGATGAGGATGACATCCCCGACGCGGTGCTCGATAAAATCGAGATGCTGCTCACGCAGGCTGACGATCTGCTTGCCCTGGCGGAGAATACCGCGACGCTGCGCAACATTACACTTGCACGCGAAGCAGGCTGCCACGTTCATATAGCGCATGTGAGTACGGCTGCAGCTATGGACGCAGTCCGCGCTGCGAAAGACAGTATCCGCGACGAGGAAGCCGATTATGCCGCGGATGAAGCCGATGCGGCATACGACGCGGCGGTTGAAGGTACGCGTTACACGCCGCCGCCGCGCGCGGAACAATCCTTTCGTATAACGTGCGAAGTCACGCCGCATCATCTTGCGCTGTGCGGTACCGACGAGCCGTTTATCCGCGCGCTCGTGAATCCTCCGCTCCGCAGCGAAGACGACCGCGTTGTTCTGCTCGAGGGGCTGCGGGACGGTACTGTCGACGTAATCTCTACTGATCATGCGCCGCATACGTCCGGCGACAAAGCTGCCGGCGCTCCGGGATTTACGGGGCTCGAAACCGCCTACGCCGTATGCAATACGGTACTTGTTGCGGAAGGTCAGCTCAGCGCAAAAAGACTGTCGCAGCTTATGTCCGCCAACCCCGCAAGGATTCTGCATCTTAACAAAGGACTGCTCGTCTCCGGCTGCGACGCGGATCTGGTCCTCACGGATCCTGAAGAAAAATGGACGGTCGACAGTTCCGTATTCCTGAGCAAGGGAAAAGCAACTCCGTTCGACGGTATGGTGCTCACGGGAAAAGTCAGGGAACTGTTCATCGGCGGGAAAAAAGTACTGTAGTCTTTGCACAGCGGGCAGGGAAAGCGGTATAGTGATATCATGCAGTTTTCAAATATGTTTGTTGTCATCTATTGTATTGGTGTTGCCTGTTCGTTCTGCCTGAACCAGTGGCTCGAATATGTCGATTTTTCTTTCCGCCGGAAACACGGCCGCGAAATTCCGCAGGAGCTGGCCGAATATATTACGGTTGAAGACCAGACGAGAACCTGCGAGTATGAAGACGCGAAATACAGGTCGTTCATCCCCGAAAACATCGTAACGACGGTGTTCGGCGTTTTCCTCCTGTTCTCCGGATTTTACCCGCGGCTGTTTTCCGAATTATGGAACGGAACGGGCAACGTGTACTGGACAACGCTGCTGTTTGCTTTCTTTGCATCAGTGCCGGGGGCTGTCGTTTCTCTGCCGTTCGAGCTGTACAAAGAATTTGTCGTAGAGAAAAAATACGGTTTTTCCGCAATGACGTTCAAACTGTGGATTCAGGACCGGATAAAATCGGTTATTATTAATCTGATTGTCGCGGCATTTTTATTAACCGTCATGACGATGATATTCGAACACGTGAACGACTGGTGGTGGATGCTCGCTACCGTTTATGTGGTATTTTCTCTGCTCGTGTCTTTTATTTATCCGCGTTTTATAGCACCGCTTTTTAATAAATTTACGCCGCTGGAAGACGGAGAACTAAAAGAGCGTGTCACGGAATATCTTGAACGTACGGGATTCAAGGCCAGCGGCGTGTTTGTTATGGATGCCTCAAAACGCAGTAGGCACTCTAATGCGTACTTTACCGGCTTCGGCAGGGCAAAACGCGTTGTTTTGTACGACACGCTTGTGAATCAGCTTACCGTCGATGAACTCGGCGCCGTTCTCGGTCACGAGCTCGGACACTACAAGAAACATCATATTGTTAAGCGGTTCTGTATTGTAATCCCTCTTGTGTATGCAGTGCTGTTTATTATGAACCAGCTTATAGGTACGGAACAGCTGTATACAGGATTCGGATTTCCTGTTGAGGAACAGGTTTTCTCCCATATGAAGTTCATCGGTTTGTTTCTGCTGTCCGAAGTGTTCGGCAGCTACGGAATTCTGGCGGGAGTTGTTGAAAATGCTTTCTCCCGTAAAGACGAATACGCTGCAGATAAATTTGCGGCACAGCTGTGCGGTTCAGGAAAACCGCTTGCTTCCGCGCTTATTAAGCTGAATAAGGAGAATAAGAGCGAAATCCAGCCTGCGCGGATATACAGCGTGTTCAACTATTCGCATCCGACTTTGCTGGAACGGATACGCACTGTTGCGTAATTTCCGCAACGCAGAAACGCGCCTCCTGCGCTTACATGTGTATAAAAAGAAAGCCCAGTGAAGGATTCAGGTACACCACGGCACGACAACCTTTGACTACCGTTGCTGCCTTCCGGCTCTGGCGGGGTTTGCCAACGTTATTCTGCATGGGACCTGAATCCATCACTGGGCTCGGTTACGGAAAGAGGGGGATTCGAACCCCCGGTACCTTTTGGGTACGCACGCCTTCCAAGCGTGTACCTTAAACCACTCGGACATCTTTCCAAAATAAATGAGAAAACAATTACTGTTTAAGGAAATAATGAAGAAAAATCGAACCGGAAATCCGCCTTTTTAAGAGACGGTTCGGAAAGAGGGGGATTCGAACCCCCGGAACCCGTAAGGGTTCAACGGTTTTCGAGACCGTCCGGATCGACCACTCTCGCATCTTTCCAGAAGTAATTATTCACTGCGGCAAGCCGCAATCAGGTCTACAAAAACCTGTACGAGACTAACACGATTCGAACGTGCGACCCTCACCTCCGCAGGGTGATGCTCTAATCCAGCTGAGCTATAGTCTCAAATAAAAACATGCAACATTTGTTGCTGTATCTCTCGGAAGCGACAGGAGTTGAACCTGCCCGGCCCTTTGGGGAACCGACGGATTAGCAATCCGTTGTATTACCGCTCTACCACGCTTCCTTATGCAGCGGAGCGAGAGGGATTCGAACCCCCGGAGGATTGCTCCTCAATAGTTTTCAAGACTACCTCCATCGACCGCTCGGACATCGCTCCAAAAGACGCTTATAAAAAATATCAGAAATCAGGGCGTCGTGTCAAGGGTAAACAAGAAAAACGGCAAATCTTTCCCCGGTTATTCCTTATTCAATGAATATGGGATATACTGAAAGGGTTATATAAATGAGGTTGCATATGAGAAAAACTAATTTTATGCTCGGAGTACTGCTTGCTGTTGTTGGTCTCATGATGATTGTCGCGCCCGATAAGTGTATAAAGGTTGCTGTTATTCTTCTTGGCATTGAGGCGGTTGTAAACGGCATCTTCAGCCTTGCTAAAATCAGACAGCTTGTCTCCGATAAAGATTTTCAGTTTGCCGTTCTTATACGCGGGATTATCAGTATTATAATCGGTTTGCTTGCAATTGTTCTTCCGCTGAAATTTGCGGAAACGATGTGGACAGTCATGCTGTATGTGCTTGCCGCGTATCTTCTCGTTGCCGCAGTGCTTGAACTGTATGCGGTCGCGAAGCTGCGCAATACGGGTATAGAACGAAAACAATATGTACTGGAAGCCGTCGTTTCCACCATATGCGCCGTCATCCTGTTTATTATCCCGCAGCAGATCGGAATGATTATTATACGGATTCTGGGTGTCGTTGTTCTGCTTGTAAGTACGGTGTATGTGCTGTACGAGTGGCGGAACAGACCGATCGTTGTCGATAATGTCGAAGTTGTCGACGATAATTCCGCTCCCGTAACCGATAAACCGGCAGGCGGAGAATCAGCCGGAAAAAAATCAGATAAAAAATAATTTGTGAGGTTTTTATGGCACATTGTGTAGTCCCGGAAGCGGAAGCGATTCTCGACAGGGAATATCCTGTTCTTGACAAGGGATTTGTCCGCCTCGTCGATTATTACGGCGGAGATCAGCGTATTGTCCAGTCCGCACGCGTTTCATACGGCGAGGGCACGAAAACAGTATCGCAGGACGGTGCGCTTATCGATTATCTGCTGCGTCATCAGCACACGTCTCCGTTCGAACAGGTTGTCATGACGTTTCACCTTAAAATGCCGGTCTTCGTCGCGCGTCAGTGGGTGCGCCACCGGACGGGACGCATGAACGAAGTGTCCGGACGCTACTCAATCATGAAGGACGAATTTTATATTCCGGCGGCTGGAAATATTGCGCCGCAGAGTACCGACAATAAACAGGGCCGCGCGTCCGAGCCGTTCCCGCCTGAAAAAGCGGAGACAATCCGCACCCGGTTTGCCGACGGACAGGAGGCCGCGTATAGAAATTACACGGAGCTTGTCGAAGGCGGACTCGCACGCGAAATAGCGCGCATCAATCTGCCGCTTTCTTTGTATACTGAATTTTACTGGGAGATGGATCTGCACAATCTGTTCCACTTCCTGAAACTGCGCCTCGATAGCCATGCACAGCTTGAAATCCGCGAATATGCGAAAGTGATTCTCGATATGTGCCGGGCTGTTGCTCCGCTTGCGACAGCTTCCTTCGTCAACCACATGAACGAAGGCGTGAATTTTTCCGGCGAGGAGATGAACGCCCTCCGCAAAGTTCTTGCCGGAGAAAAGAATCCGCTCGATGGGAAAAAGCTGGAGAGGTTTGAGGAAAAAATCAGAACAGGTACTCAGCTGTAAAAAGCGTGCGGTAATTATGCACGGAATGCTCTGATTTTCAAAAAGATTCTGCTTAGTCACCTTGTACAGAAAAACGGTCCGCTTACGCAAAAAATAATCCGTGTGTTCCGGCTCGCCAGAATAGGCGAGAGTCGCACGCGGATTATTTTTCGCTACGCTACCCGTTTTTCTGTACATGTCGGAAAGAATAAACATTTCTGAACGTCAGTGCGTCTGAAATAATTACCGGCGTTTACTGGACGAAAAGATGCAGTAAGAGGAAGCCCCTGTGTATATTTACCGTACGTTTTCAGGGATTTCTATCTTTTTCCTGTATTTCCAGTTATAGGCGTGTGTATCCGGGAGCTTGCCGTCTATGCGGTCGTTCTGGGCCTGCAGCTGGTCGTGCACCATTTTCCGGAACACCGTCATGAGCGGTTCCGGATCGGCGTCTTTATCGGCAAGACCGGCTGCCTGCAGTTCCTTTATCAGATAATAACATGACTCGATAGTGGAGATATATTCCGGGCGGGGCTCGCGTTTGAACGTGAATTCGGAACGGTACTGCCCCGAGAACGACAGCCGCGGCAGGTCGAGCAGAAACGGACTCGCCTCGATCACTTTCCGCGAGCAAAACCACGTCGCGTCTATGACGAGTACGAGCAGCTTTTTGCCGCCGACAGTTTCCCTGAAACCGTCCTTTTCCGCAGTCCAGGCATTTTCTCCGGGGTAAAGCAGCACGGGAAAGTACTGTCCGTCGTGAAGCAGTTCCTGCAGCCTCACGTCTTTTGAGAAATCACAGCCTACGAGAATTTCCGAATCCACGAGCGTGACGTGGGTGATATGCCCCGTTCCCGTCCGCTGGCGGCGGGCTTCCTTCGGATGCATGAGCAGCACGAACTTGACTCCCGGATCGACGGGTTTTGTGTATTTGCAGAGGCAGTACTGTACGGGGCGGAAACAGTTATAACATCGGTCGCTCATAGTTGAAGCAGTATAACACGAAAGAAAGCATACAACAATAACACTTTTATCCGGCAGGTTAACGGCAGTAACCATC
Organism: Treponema sp. UBA4873; assembly: GCA_002399405.1. GTDB lineage: Bacteria > Spirochaetota > Spirochaetia > Treponematales > Treponemataceae > Treponema_D. Next base: position 36,041 of record DHDP01000008.1, read on the forward strand.
GCAGTAAATGAGTTAAAGTACTGTATTATACGGCCTGCGGATCTGTGGGATTCCACCAGCGGACAAGTGATAATTGTCCGGCGCATCACTGATAAACGGCTAGCGCGTAACTTGTGCACCGGCCGTTTATCAGTGATGCGTTATTTATCCGTCAATGATGCGTCGAATATTTATCAGTGATGCTTCTGCCGGAACATAGCGGTATACGGATCGTTTAACGCAATGATTTCTGTCGTATCCCGGCAGTCTGCAGGTCGAAAACCGCAGCGGTTCACTGTACCGAAAACGAATAAGAACATGTCTGGTCGTTGTTTTTTACCTCGGCATAATACTCGCCGGCTTCAAGTCCAGGGAATTTTGCAATGATTTCAGTACTTTTTATAAAAATGTACCGTTCAGGGGTAATTCTTTCGGAATTCCCTTTCATTCTGACATACAAACCGTTTTCGCTGTCACCGGAGTCGAAATCAAGATGGCGCCCGATTACGGCTATCGTACTGTCGTCGTAGAAGTAAGTCAGCCTCGTGAGTACGGGCGCATGTCCGTAAATATTGTGCATAACGCGCATCCACCGTACCTCCTGCCGGAGTTTCTTGTCTTCTTTTTTTTGAACAAGCGCATGAAGTGAAAACGTATGATCGGATTTTTTCCGTGTCGGTGTAAAAGGTGTGGAGAAGTCCTTCGCGGTACCTTCCGCTTTCATATACAGATCGACGAACGGGAACTCCACCCGGTATCCGTCGCACAGCAGGTGTTCTGCTGTTTCGGTCAGAATCTGAATACCGGCGGCAAGGTCCGCCCGTGTAACGGTCGTGTTCGCATCGGCTGCTTCGTCAAGCAGTTTTTGGAGGGTGATTTTTCCTTCTTCTTTGCTTATGAACAGGCAGGGAACTTTCTGACACGATGTGGTAAGGTTGTTCTTTTTCGTTGTTACTTTTAACGGCATATATACCTCTCTTTATGGGAACCTCTAAAAACTTCAGTTTTTAGAGGTGCCCTTTATATACTATCGGCAGGAATACGCGGTTTCAGACAGTTTTATTCATGCGGAGGGGTTAATACCCCGCTCCTTGGGGCGTATGAGGGGTATTAAATCCCGACTGCCTGATGATTTTTATAGAAAGGTGTTGATTTTCCGAAAGTACAATCATTTTATGATTGATGCAATAAATAAAATAAAAGTATTTGTATTATGATTATTTTTGAACTTTTTAGGAGAATAATATGATGATTTTCTTGACACAGAGAAGTCATGAAGTATAATTTGAAAAGAGGCGGAATGAGTATGAAAAAAATAATGATGGCGGGGTTTATGGCGGGATTGATTATTACGTGTGCGGCAGCTTCGGGGAAAAAGAATTTGCCTGTTTTACCAAGCGTACAGAAGAAATTTACGCTCAATAAGCTGAACAGAGAACTGGGATATCAGCTTATTGACGGCGGCGTCAGCGTTGTGTTCGTTTTTGATCCGGCGGTATATAAAATTGACGACACAGACAGCGTCTATGTCGAAGGTTCGTTCAACGGCTGGAAGAAGGGAACTGATGAATCGTGGAGTATGATGAAGTTCAGAGGGAGTGTATGGACGCTCACAAAAAACGCTGAAGAAGTCCGTATTCCCGGAAACTCAGGTTTTCCCGAATTCAAATTTTACGTATATGCAGGCGGCAGAAAAAATGCGGATGAACCACCGGCCGTTTCGGACATTCCGGGATATCAGATGGCGACGAACAATCTGATGCTGTTCCCCGGCGACGATCCTGCCGTTGTCGTTGCAAATACGGCGACTGCGGACCGCGTAAAAAAGCTCGCGGAATTCGATCTGAACGACCCCGCGCAGGTTTCCGTTCTGACGAACGTACGCAGGGTACCGGGAACGACGATGCTGTGGCGCGGGTATCATCCGTATAAAAAATCGCGCGGACAATACGATACCGAGCAGACACGGCTTGAGCTTGTAAAAAAATCGCTTGAGATGAACGGCATAAAGTCGATAATCACGCTTTCCGGCGACGAAAAACCTTCGGCGGCGGCAGGCGAATCAATCTCTCCGTACGAGCAGGCGATCATAGATGCCGGAAACGAGCTGTTCATAGATACTTCGTACAATACCGTTTATTATCATTCCGCCGAAGCCGATTTCGGGAATGTAATACAGCAGATCGTGCGTTTTATTAATTCACATCCGGGGCCGTATTACATTCACTGCCGCCTCGGAACGGACCGTACCGGCGTAACGTCGGCGGTACTAGCCGCGCTCTGCGGTGCAGACTGGAAAAGCATTGCAGCCGATTATCAAAAGACAAACGAAACGGGAATAAAGGAATTCCGCGATTACCGGCTTTTACAGTATTCATTCGAACAGATGCTCGGAAAGCCGGTGGCGGACGTGAAAGACCTGCAGCAGGAGATCGGCGCTCATTTTGTGAACGGCGGATACCTTACGCAGCAGGAACTCGACACTCTGGCAGAAAGGCTTTGCGGGGCAGCATGATATTATTCATTGTTTCGGGAGGTATGAAATTATCCCGGATACATGTGGTTAAGAATATACATAAGATTATGGTATAATATCAGGTCGTGAGGCATCTATTATGGAAAGAAGATTGGTAATCCTGCGACGATGGTTGTTGCTGGCTGCAGGATTGATTTTTGAATCATTCGGAATCGTTTTATCAATAAGAGCGGATCTGGGGGTAACTCCAATCAGTTCGATTCCGTATATTTTCAGTTTGAAATTCAGCAAGGTAACTATAGGGGGATGGACATTAGTAATAAGTGCAGTGTTTCTTGCTATTCAACTTATTTTATTGAATAAGCGATTTCAGAGAAAATATTGGCTGCAGATTCCTATTTTAGTTCTGTTCTGTATTTTTCTGGACTCTCTTAATTATTTAATGAGAGGCGTTGTTATGCATAATTATTGGGAATCGATTTTATTTGTATTGGCAGGGACTGTTTTCCTTGCATGGGGTATTACACTCTGTTATACCGCGGATATTTGCATGAACACCGGCGAGGCTATTGTCGGAGCAATAACAACTGTAACTAAAAAAGAATTTGGTAAAGTTAAAATTGCGTTCGATGCAACGCTTGTTGTGTGTACAATAATAATTTCCTTATGTTTTTTTAATACGCTCCGTGCTGTCAGGGAAGGAACTGTTGTTATGGCGCTTTTTACCGGTTTCTTTGTTCATCTATTTTCAAAATTTCTAAATAGAAAAACAGCAGATGCTGCTCAAAATAAATAGCCGTGTTATTTAAAACCTCTGTCGTCAGGAAATTTTTGAAACGAACTCCAAATTCATCGACTTTCAGACCGATACATCCGATGGTATTTTTATTTGCTCAACCTTCTTGAAAACTATTTGTTGTATAATGATGATGAAGTTATCGTCACTACGGACGGACACATAACAGCTATTCTATCATGTGCCATAATTTCAAGCGGCTTGATCTAAGATATTTTTTGAAATCGGAGGATATACATGATATTGCAAAGCTTTCCGATTATTATGAAAACAACGAAGACAGACAGTTTTCGTTTCATCTGAAGAATACAGCGAAAGGGAATTATATCGTAAAAACACATTCAGTCAGTGAAGCGGATGGAAATATTTATAAGGAATGGTCACGTATGGGATTACCCAGGCAATTAAGTAATTCCGAATTGGAGTATTTAAAAAATATCAGCGTCCCTGGAATTCAGATTATACAATGCGAGGTTGAGAACAATACTTTGTCAATCAATACTGTATTAACGCCGCAGGAAATTCAATATATTCATATCAGCTTGCTATGAAAAGAAACCTTTGCGCGATTTATCCGGAAATGTATCAACAGCGATATTAATATTCATACGGAAATGAGATATTAATAATCACACCGTTTGCGCTGTAGTTCCTCTGATAATTAATTCCGTATCGAGTATCATCTGTCTGACGGAAACAGGTTCTCCTTTCAGAAGTTTAGTAAGCATATCGCAGCTTATCAAACCGAGCTGATACTGCGGCTGATTTATTGTCGTTAAGGCCGGCGTGCTCATCGATGAAAACTGGATGTTGTCGAATCCGACGATCGAAATTTGGTCGGGGACTTTGAGTCCCGAACGAAAACAGGCATTCATTGATGCCAGAGCAAAAATATCGCTGGTGGCGAAAACGGCATCCGGTTTTTTTTCGGAATTTAATATTCGCAAAACGGCAGACAATGCAATATCATAATCGAATTTTTCCAGTTGCAGAATATAGGCGGGATTTCTGTTTATTCCGGCTTCTGTAAGCGCTTCGAGATACCCTTTCAGTCTGTTCTGTGCATATTTGTACTGGCTGGGACCGTTTATGATTGCGATGTTTTTTTTACCGAGACTGATAAGATAATTTACGGCTGTTTTTGCCGCCTTTATATCGTCGATCGTTACATACGGAATATCATATTTTTGAATACATTCGCTGCACTGTACAAAGGGCAGTGTATTTTTAATTTTCAAAACCTGGCTTTCACTCAGGCAATTAGTGGAAATAAGACCTATTATTTTATTTTTCTTGAGGAAAGAAATAAAATTATCAAAACTGTCCTGTGTGCTGAAGTCGTCTATATTCAGTAATAAATTGTATCCGTTCTGTAGTGCTGCGGATTTTGCACCCTGTATAATCGGATTATAAAAAGGATTGTCGACATTCGGAATATTGAAGACAATAATGCCTTCCTGTTTGGGTACAGCCTGAACCAGCTTCGTTGTATCATATCCCATCATTTTTATAGTTTCCAGAACTTTTTGTTTTGTTTCCTCGTTGACTTTGGTGGAATTATTGAAAATCCTGCTTATTGTAGACAACGAAACACCTGATTTTTCTGAAATTTCCTGATAACGCAATTTTGACATAATCACCCTTCTTTTATTACTAATTATAGCACGGATTGTAGCATAAAAAAAAATTAAGAGCAATGAAAATTTTCATAAAATATGTAAAATTTAAGAAAGTATGGAAATTTCAAAATGCGTGAAAAATCAATTTTACTTACCCTATTTGTATAATTGTATATTGTAATGAATTATCTGTGTAAAAAAACTATTATACAGAATGAAATTATTGGCTTTTGTTGTTAACTTATTTTTTCAGAAAAAACTTGACAATTTTCATATGTGGACCCATACTTGTTTTGTTGTGGAGTGACGAAGCTACAGGAGGTAACGTATGGCTGCGTTTGAAGGATTCAGTAAATTCCTGATAAGCGAAAGAGAGGGTATCAGAAATATCGAAGCCGGCAACATGATACTCGGATACGAATTTTACTGTCAGTATCCGAATTACCGGGGTACTTTTTTAAGCTGCATCGAAAGTTTTGAGATTTCCGTCGATGAAAAACGGATTCCGGAAAACAGTGTTTATTTTAAGCTCAACGGGAAACAGTTCCTGTTGTCACAGCTGAAAGATCTGTATGCGGAATATTGGTTCATTCTTGATAAGGCGGGGATTCTCATACTGCAGGAAGGCGGGCTGCATCCCGGAATTCATTCTGTCTCAATCGAAATGAAACACAGGATACCGTATACCGGCTATTTTGGTCAGTATATGGTCGTTGATTCGAAAAGCACAAAAATGCTTGTTGCAAAGGAGGATATCGATGAATAACGATATTCAGCTCAGTCTGACTTTGTACTCATTAACCGAAGAATATGTGAGCGGAAAATTCACGTTGGAGGACTGCCTGGCAAAAGCGAAGGAGATGGGCTATACGGGAATTGAACTCGTTGCCTGTCAGATGATACCGGAATATCCGCATCCTTCCCGCAGGTGGATGGACACTTTTATTAATCTTCTGAATAAATATAATCTTCATCCTGTCTGTTACAGTGCATACATAGATATGGGAACTCATTCGGACCGGGACCTGAATGAAGCCGAAATTATTCAGAGTACTATCAACGATTTGACATATGCAAAATATATGGGCTTTGATCTTGTCAGAACGCAGCATGCTATTTCTCCCGCTGTTTATGAAAAAATGCTTCCGTATGCACAGAAGATCGGTATTCCGCTTGCGATTGAAATGCATCATCCCCACAACCCCGATGTACCGGTATGGAAGGAATATCTGAAGCTTATGGCGAAAGGAGGCGGCTATCTGGGAGTCGTTCCCGATTTCAGTATTTTTGCCGAAAATCCGCATGTTCCTCATATGCAGCAGGCGATACAGGAATACGGCTGCAGAAAAGAAAAAGTCGAAGAAATTGCAGCGCTTCATGCCGCAGGGCACGGAGAAGAAGAGCTCCTTGCCGGCGATTATACGGAAGGAGAAAAAACTTTTATTAAAGAAGTTTTCAGCATCTATGGTACGGGGACAGCCAATCTGGAATGGCTCGACGAAGTTCTGCCGTATACGCTGTATATACACGGAAAATTCTGGTACATGGGACCCGATGAGGTCGACCACGTCATACCCTGCGACAAACTTCTGCCAATTATAAAGAAAAGCGGATACACGGGATATATTGCGAGTGAATACGAGGGACATCATTACACTATGTACTGTCCCGAACTTGATTCGTGCCAGCAGTTGTCAAGATGGGTGCATATGGCGGACAGAATTCTGGATCGTAACTGACCGGGATTTAATAATATGCAGGAACGTTTTTAGGAGGAAACATGAAAAACGTTATTAAAGTAATTGAATCGGTGCTGATTATGGGATTATGCGCAGGGATGATGTTTTCCTGCCGCAAATCAGCAGGGACGAAAGGTGAAAACGGAACGGCAGCAGATAAAGCTGTCGTTTCAGAAAACAGCAAGGTCGTTATCGGTTATAACTATTTCGGCAGCAATTCGTATGCACTGCTCAGCCTTGCAAATAACTCGAAGGCAGTTATAGACGCTTTTGGAGAAACACCCTTGGCAATGGATGATGAATTCTCCGTCGAAAAAATCATTCAGGATATTGAAAACATGATTTCGCACGGTGTAAACGGACTCATTATCTGGCTGCCTGTCGAAACCCTGTATCCTACAGTCTCGAAAATGTGTCAGGATGCGAAAGTTCCGTTTGTATTGAACGACAAGATTCCCACAAATCCCGATATCATCGCAACGCTCAAAGCGAACCCGTACTTTGCCGGCGCCATTGCACCAGCCAATTCCGTGTATGGTGAAGCGATTGCAAAATTCGCACTGAACAAAGGATATAAAACGTGCATTATTTCTTCTTCATCGGTAGGAGATCCTTCAGATACACCGCGGCTTGAAGCTTTTAAAAAAGCATATGCGGCGGGCGGCGGAAAAGTTCTTTCGGAGCTTCACACGGATTCCGCCGATGCAGCGCAGTCGCAGATTGAAGATGCGCTCATTGCAAATCCGAATCCCGATCTCATTTACGGAGTCGGTTCGGATTTCGGTATTGCCGCCTGTAATGCTTTGAAAAGCAAGAATTTTAAAACAAAAGTCGTTACTTCCGGGCTTGACAAAGCTGCGCTCGAACTGTTCCAGGGAAACACCATGGAAATGGTCAACGGTGATTTCTGGGTCTGCGGTATGCTCAGTGCCGTCATACTTCAGAATTACATTGACGGGACGCCGCTGAAGGATGCGCGCGGCAATATGATCTGGTACGACCAGGTGATGCCGTTCGAAGTCCCCAAGAGTCAATACTCGCTCTATGTAAAATTTTTTCTGAATGAATACTGCTACAGCCCGGACGAGCTGCGACAAATGAGCGGGAAAAACAACTCTGCCTTTAATTACGATGCTTTTATGGATGTCATAAAGAATTATTCGCTCGAGAACCGTTTACTGGGAAAATACAAAGAGGGAAAAATCTCAAAAGAAGAAATGAAATCAGCCGGGATTTCTGTAGACTGAAAAAAATAATTTCCGTGCTGCATTTCCGGTACAGCACGGAACACTACCGGAGGTTCATGATGAACGAAATAAATAATACGGCAGAACTGAAAAAACGGCGGAGACTCATACGTCTGGAATTAACCGGCGGAGTGATTCTGCTGTTTATCATACTTAATTTTTTGCTCGGCGGACGGGTTCTGACGGGACAAAATATTATATCGATTATCCGCCATGCGGTTTTTCCCTCTTTCGTCGCATGGGGAATGAGTTTTATTTTTACTGCGGGAATCATCGATTTGTCTGTAGGTGCGACGATTGTACTGGCGGCAAATATCGGGTCCGTCGCTGCAATGGAATGGGGCTGGGGATACTGGGGATTACTGATTACGGCTGTACTTGCTGCGGTTATCTGCGAGCAGCTGAGCGTCCGCTGCTCCGTCACACTGAAGATTCCGTCGTGGATTTCAGGCCTTGGAATGGCACTCATTTTTGAATCGATCATTTCCGTATACGGCTCCATCAGAAGTGTAACACAGGGAAATAATGCCTGTACACTTAAATCATACCGTATATTCGGTACGACTCCGCTTATGACAATCATGTGGATTGCAGGTTTTATAACTGCATATTTTCTTTTGAACCGTACGAATATCGGCATCAATATACAGGCTATTGGAGGAAACAGTACCGTCGCGAAACAAATGGGAATAAATGAAAAAAAAACGATTCTGATCGGCGCTTTGATCGGTTCCGTGTTCTTCGGACTGGGAGCAGTTATTAACATAAGCGATGTGAGCGTCATATATCCTAAAAGCGGTCTTGCCAGTCTGAATACTATTTTCAAATCGCTTGCCGTCGTACTTCTGGCGCAGGGATTCACAAAACTCATCGACATGTCCGCGGGCATTCTGGTCGGCTCAATAATTATTTCCGCATTGTTCAACATTCTGACTTTGCTCGGCGTACCGTCAGGTACCGGACAGGAAATGCTGCTCGGCCTGGTTGTCATTTTCTGCGGAATCATTTCAAACATAAAGACGAAAGAGGTTGTTAAATGATGGACGATGCAATCTTACGTATTGAGAATATATGCAAACATTTCGGTGCAACGCGGGCGAACAGCGATATCAGTATAGAAATAAAACGCGGTACGGTACATGGTCTTGCGGGCGAAAACGGTTCCGGAAAATCAACGCTTGCATCGATAATCTGCGGTATGCAGAGAGCGGACAGCGGCACGATGTACAAAGACGGGAAAAAATACGTTCCTGATTCCCCGTTGGAGGCGCATGAAAAGGGAGTCGCAATGGTTGTGCAGGAGCTGGGCGTTATAGGGACTTTATCGGGGGCAATGAATCTGTTCCTTGGGCATATGGGGCAGTTTTATTCCCGCGGGATTATTAATATTAATAAAATGCAGCAGGCGGCACGAATGAAATTCTCTGAATGGAATTTACCTGCAGTGCCGCTGGATATATCTGCATCCGCCTTGTCAATTGAGCAGAGGAAGATGCTGGAGCTTGCCCGTGCGCTTGCCGTTAATCCCGATGTTCTTGTACTTGATGAAATTTCCCAGGCTCTCTCTCAGGATACGCGTAATATGTTGTATAGACTGATAAAGGAATTTACGCGGAAAGGAAAATCAGTCCTGATGATAACGCATGATCTCGACGAGATGATGGAAGTCTGCGATGAGATCTCCGTACTCAGAGACGGACAGCTCGTCGCAACGAAACCTGCGGCGGAAATGTCCATGGATGAATTGAAGCGGCTGATGATCGGGCGGGAATTTACCGGGAGCTACTACCGTAATGACAAAAAAGCGGCATTTTCAAACGAAATACTGCTTGATGTACGGAATGTGACGGTTCCCGGAAAAATCAACGGCGTAACATTTCAGCTTCACAAAGGAGAAATACTCGGAGTATGCGGGTTGAGCGACGGCGGCATTCATGAACTTGGGCGCAGCCTGTATTGTCTTGAGGATAAACGTACCGGAACTGTCACATATAAACCGACGGAAACGGAAATCAGTACGCAAAAGGAATTGATATCATCAGGCGGAGCATACCTGTCAAAAGACAGGGATTATGACGGTCTCATGTTAAATGCGAGCATCCGTGAAAACATCAGCCTGCCTTCCGTAAAAAACCTTTCCGGAAGATTTGCATTCCTTAATCCCCGGAGGGTAAATACACTGGCCTCGAAAACGGCCGCTTCATTCGACATTAAGGCGGAAAACACAAGCGAGCTTATTCAATGCCTTTCCGGCGGCAACAAGCAGAAAGTTAATTTGAGCAGATGGCTTATAAAAGATCTTTCTTTTGTTATTTTCGATTGTCCGACTCGCGGGGTGGACATAGGCGTAAAAGCGTACATCTATAAGAAGATTCTGGAAGAAGCGAAAGAAAAAGGTTTGGGCGTGCTGCTTATTACCGACGAACTGCAGGAAGCGATCGGCATGGCGGACCGCATCGTCGTGCTCCGCCGAGGAACTGTCGCCGGGATTCTGAACCGCGATACGGATTTTACGCAGAAAAAAATTATTGAGGTGATGTTATGATGCGAAGAAAAATACAACTGTCGGCGCTGGTTCCGTTTTTTATACTTGCACTCCTGATAATCTGTTTCGACATTGCAACAAAGGGACGCATCTATTCGTCGCAGAATATTATGAATCTGTTCAATCAGTCTGTCGCAATACTTCTGGGCGGACTGGGAATGATGATGGTAGCTGCGATGGGAGCGACGGATATTTCACAGGGAGCGCTTCTTGCACTGGCCTCGTTTGCGGGATGCAGCGCCGCCGTCAAATTCGGTTCCCTATGGATGTTTCCGGCGGCTGTCGGTATAGGGGCACTTTCCGGATTATTCCTCGGCGAAATAAATGCCCGGCTCAGGGTATCCTCTTTTATGGTTTCGCTCGCAATGCTTATAGCTATCCGCGCACTGGTGAACTGGCTTCTTGCATCGAACGTCATCATGGTCCCTGCGAATATGCTCTTTATTGACGACATAAAAGTGAAACTTCCGGTTGTTATTCTGCTGGTACTTCTAACGGGATATGTATTCAATTACACCCGCTTCGGGTCGTATGTAAAAGCGATCGGGGAAAATGAGAATGCGGTAAAAATGGCGGGGATAAATGTTAAGCGGATTAAGATTGCAGCATTCGTCATGTCCGGAGTTATGGCAAGTATTGCCGGAGTCTTTACGCTTATCCGTGTAGGCGGCGTAAACAATACGATGGGCAGCGGCTTTGAAATGAAAGTCATGATGGCGATGTTTATCGGCGGCATTCCTGTCAGCGGCGGGACCGGAACGAAACTGTATAAACTTATTATCGGTACGTTCATGATTGTCCTGCTGGAAAACGGGCTCGTCATGTGCGGCGCGACGGGAAGTATCACGCAGGGAATCAGGGGTGTGATGCTGCTTGCTGCCGTTTATCTGACAATGGTTGTAACGGATAAAGTGAATCTGCTGAACGGGAAAACTGCGGTCGCTGCGAATTAGTTCATATAAGAATTGTTTGAAAATAATATTAGTAATACACGTGAGGAGGTATTATGAGCAGAATAAAACGCGCTGTCAGCCTGTACAGCTATCAGGATGAATATGCAACAAAAAGGATGTCTCTTGAAGACATCCTGCGGGATCTTGCGGACATGGGGGCCGAAGGGGTGGAGATACTCTCGGACCAGATGATTCACGGTTCTCCCCATCCGACGGAAGAGACAATCTCGAACTGGAAGAGTCTTGTTAAGAAGTACAATCTCTATCCGGTAAGCGACGATATCTTTGTTAATTCCACCTTGTATCACAACAGACGGTTGACGTTGAAAGAACAGGAAGAACTGCTTAAAGACGAACTGATTAATGCGCACAATCTCGGCTTTACGCTGGTTCGTCTTGTGTCAAACACAGATGCGGCACTCATTGAGCCGTGTTTACCGCTTGCGGAGAAGCTGAATGTGACAATGGCGCTTGAAATACACGCCGGCATGAGCTTCAGCGGCGCACTCACACAGGAATATCTGAAGGTGATGAAGAAGCTGCATACGAAATATGTCGGTATCGTTCTGGACATGGGCATATTCTGCAGCAGGTATCCCCGCATATCGCGGAAATATTTCAGTCAGTTCGGTCTGAATCAGGAACTGGCCGATTTTGTAGACGGCATATTCAATCAAGGATCCGATCCGCGTACATATATCAGCAGCCGTAACGGCGGAGAATTCGATGTTCCTCCCGAAGTACAGAAAATGATAAAAGCGCCTATCGACCGGGAATTCTGGATTATGGCGAGCGGATATGAAAATACGCCGTTCAGCGTCGTTGATGAATATATCCCGTATGTTAAGAGCATTCACGGAAAACTGTATGAGATGACGGATGCAGGAGAAGAATATTCTATTCCGTATAAAAAAGTGATCGAGTATCTCGATTCAAAGAACTGGGAGGGATATATCGCAACAGAGTACGAGGGGAACAGGTTCGTTCTTCCGAATGAACCTGTCGACGGTGCGGGAAATGTCCGCCGGCATCAGGCGATGCTGAAAAAATATACAGGCCGCTGAAAAAAGGAGGTGACAAACAATGTTTGACAGATATGTGTTTACGGACGGTTCATGTAAAAATATTAACGAAAACGGAAAAACAACCGGTTTTGAATTGCAGACGCTGATTACCTATTACCGCGGCATTCCGTTGTCGATGGTATACGACCTTGAAGTTGCCGTCGACGGAATTTCGGTTCCGAAAGAGATAATCCGTGTAAGTCTTGACCGGAAAGACTGGTTCACGCTGAATGAAGCGGAAACTGTTGCTTCGTATAAATGGGAATACGGAGAACCGCTGTATATTCATGTGCTGGCGGACGGCGGACTGAGAAAAGGTTCGCACGACGTGAAACTGAAGCTCGCTGTCTGGCCCGCGTATTATCCGATGCCGGCAGGCGGAGAACGCACAAGAGTTGTTGCTATTAATTAATAATTACTATTAAGGAGAAATCGAAATGAAAAAACTTAAAATCGGACTTGTCGGCTGCGGCGGTATCGCCAATCAGAAACATATGCCGGCGCTGAAGCAGCTTACTGATTTATGCGAAATGACCGCCTTCTGCGATATTATTAAAGAGCGTGCCGAAAAGGCAGCAAAAGAATACGGAACACCGGGCGCAAAAGTATACACGGATTATCACGAAATGCTCAAGGATTCTGCGATTGACGTCGTGCACGTGCTTACTCCGAATGTCGCTCATTGTCCGGTAACGGTAGCCGCGTTTGAGGCGGGAAAAAATGTTATGTGTGAAAAACCGATGGCAGCGTCCGTTTCCGACGCAGCTATGATGCTCGAAGCATGGAAGAAAAGCGGAAAGCAGTTCACCGTCGGATATCAGAACCGCTTCAGAGCGGAAGTAATGATGCTGCATCAATGCTGCGAAAAAGACGAGCTGGGAGACATTTATTATGCGCAGGCACATGCCGTCCGCCGCCGCGCAGTTCCCACATGGGGCGTCTTTACGAACAGACAGCTGCAGGGAGGAGGGCCGCTTATCGATATAGGCACACACGCGCTCGACATAACGCTCTGGATGATGAACAATTATCATCCGGTGAGCGTGTCGGGTGCGGTGTTTCATAAACTCGGAAATTTGAAACAGGCGACGGAAGGCAACATGTTCGGTCCGTGGAATCCTGAAACGTTTGACGTGGAGGATTCCGCATTCGGCATGATAAAAATGGAAAACGGCGCCGTTATCAATCTTTCCGCGGCATGGGCACTTAATGTCTCGGAGAGCAGGGAAGCGGCAACGACATTGTGCGGTACGAAAGCCGGAGCCGAAATACACTCCGGCATGAGTTATCCGCAGAACGACGTCGTCATCAACAGAGGGCATAACGGAATGCTCACGGAGGAGCGTCTGTCGCAGGCCGGCGGTATTGCGTATTTTGAAGGGAACAAGAGCGAACCGGGATATCTCGAAGCCAAACAATGGCTCGAGGCCGTGCTGAACGGGACTGAACCGCTTGTAAAACCGGAACAGGCGTTTGTCGTTACGCAGATTCTTGAAGCGATTTATAAATCAGCCGATACCGGCAAAGAGGTATATCTGAAATAAAGAAAACACTGCATGAAAATAACCGTGGACAGGGGACTTTCATGCAGCAGTTTTTCTGCCGGAAAAACAGGAGAAATATTATGAAACTTGGATTTGTCAGCTCGATTCTTGGGAAATACTCCTTTGAAAAAATGATAGATACCGCCGCCGATATGGGATTCAAATGCGTGGAAGCAGCCTGCTGGCCTCATGAAAAAGCCGTCAGAAGATATGCCGGTGTCAGCCATATTGACGTAGACGATACGTCAGAAAACGCAATTATCCGTATTAACGATTACTGCAGAAAGAGAAATGTCGAAATATCTTCGTTGGCATATTATCCGAATACAATGGACAGTGACATTGAAAAACGACGACGAAATACAGAGCATCTGAAAAAGGTTATTACCGCAAGCAGCGCGCTCGGAATAAATATGGTGACGACTTTTATCGGGAGAGACCAGAATAAAACTGTGGAACAGAATCTGGACCTTGTAAAAGAAATATGGCCGCCTATTGTTAAATTTGCGGAAGAAAAGAATGTTAAGATAGCCATAGAAAACTGTCCGATGTTGTTCGACCGCAATCAGTGGCCGGGAGGACAGAATCTGATGACAACGCCGAAAATCTGGCATCAGATTTTTGAAATCATACCAAGCAGCAGCTTCGGATTGAATTTTGATCCGAGCCATTTCGTATGGCAGATGATGGACTACATAAATCCGATTTATGAATTCAAAGACAAAATATTTCACATTCATTTTAAGGATATAAAACTATTAAAGAATAAACTTTCCGAAGTCGGAATCATGGCCTATCCGCTTGAATATATGGAACCGAAGATTCCCGGATTGGGCGATGTTGACTGGGGAAAGTTTGTCTCTGCATTAACGGATATCCGGTATGACGGATATGCATGCATAGAAGTTGAGGACAGATCGTTTGAAAATTCCGACGAAGCTGTTTTACAGTCGCTCCGGTTAAGCAAACAGTATTTGAACCAATTCGTGATGTAATTGATTGATGGAATATATAGGATAGAATGTACAGGAGGTATAAATTATGGAAGTAAATGTTGGCATTATCGGACACGGTTTTATGGGACACGTTCACGAAGAGATGCTCACCCGTATGGACGGTTATCACGTCGTTGCAATCTGCGATAAGGACGAATCCCAGCTTTCCGATGTAAAACCGGGAATAAAAAGATATACAAATCCTGATGACCTTATATACGACAAAGATGTTAATGTCGTTCTCATTGCTGCGAACAACAATCAGCACAAGGAACTTGTCTGCAAAGCAGCGCGGGCAGGTAAGAATATTTTGTGTGAAAAACCTGCTGCGCTTTCTGTGAAAGATTTTGACGAAATGACATTTCTTGCTCAAGAGCAGAATGTACATTTTACCGTTCATCAGCAGAGACGGTTCGATCCTGATTTTCGTACAATAAAAAATATCTATGATTCTGGGACTCTTGGGAAAACATATATGGTAAAATCAAGTCTTTACGGTTTTAACGGCAACATGCACGACTGGCATGTTTTCAAATCTGAAGGGGGAGGAATGCTCTACGACTGGGGCGTTCACCTCATAGACCAGATGGTATGGATGATTGACGGAAAAATAAAAACTATTTACGCCGACATCCGGAATGTTATTAATAAGGAAGTCGACGACTATTTTAAAATTTTACTGGGCTTTGAGAACGGTGTTACAGGCGAAATAGAGCTTGGTACCTATATGCTTTCCGACAAATCTGGATGGTTTGAACGGCACTGGATTATGGGCGGCGACAAAGGTACTGCATATACGGACGGATTTGCTCCTCATGGAAAAATCGTGCAGACGACGCATCTGCTTCAGAATAGCCCCGATAAAAGAACCATGACAGCGTCGGGGCCGACACGCTCGTTCGGTCCGCCGGAAAAAGGATTATTAATAGAAGAAGATGTTCCGGTTGAAGGAACCGGGCATGAAGACTATTTCAGAAATTATTATAATGCATTTACCGGAAAGGAAGAGTTCCTTGTAACCATACCGCAGGTCAGACGCGTGCTGTGCATTATGGAAGCTGCGAGAAAGTCAGCTGCTACGGGGCGGAGTGTTGATTTTGAATAATCACTGAGAGACACTTAAAACTATTATATTCCGGCCACTGCTCATCTCTATATACGTTCCGCAGTGACCGGTTTTTTATTACACCCCGAGCGACTTGAGCAGATCGTCTTTTCCTCTGCTCTGATGTATCTCTTTCCCGATTAGTAGTAAATATTTGCGGAACGACTCTCACGGTGGGCGATAGAAATTTGACAGTTTTTGTAACAACAAGATGGAGAACATATGTATCACCAATAATAATACAAAAGTATCTAAAAATGGTATATATTTATCAA
>DHDP01000003.1 GCA_002399405.1 Treponema sp. UBA4873
AAAACCCGACAAACAGCTGTTTTTGATCACAAAATAAACCGCTTTGAGCGGTTCACATCAGGCCGCCGGCTTGGCGGGCGGTACATGACTGTATGCAACGATTATGTCGCCTTTATTCAATTTTAGACTTTTTACAGCCAGAAATGCGGAAATATCGTTTTTAAAGCCGAGGATATGAGGGGGCCCCTGTATATCGATAATCTTATTTATATCCTTTGAAAAAACAGCTATGGCAGGTATTCCGCAGTTGATATAGTAAAATGTGTTTGTTGAAAATCCATGAGAGCGAACATACCGTAGAAAACGGTTCCCTTCGGCAGATTGTCCCGTATATATGAATTTATTTTCATGACAAGTGTCTTGAAATTATGCGTGACGGAAAGATATGAACGTATTGTCGACTTGAGCAGCAGTGTAACAATATTTACGCTCAATCCTTTCCCGCTCATGTTCCCTATGATGAACAGGTGATGTCCTTCGTTGAGTCCGATGATATCGATGAAATCGCCGGTAGATACGGATGCCGGTTTGGAAAAGTACCCTACGTCGTACGAGCTGTATGTTACCGTCTCGTTATCCCTTGTTGCTGCAGAAACGATTTGATCGGCCGTTATCTTGTCGTCTGCAATTGCTTCAATCGATTTTTTCGGTGCTATGTTTCTAAGGTAATACGAAAATATGAAAAAGTAGGAATAGAGTTTCGTAACCGCAGAAACATCATATTTATTGTATTTTGTTTTATCTATTTTGCTTCCCGGAAAAATAAGAGAAAAATGCGTTTCCTGCTTGAAATGACGATACATGCTTTTGCGTTTATCTGATTGAATAAGTGTAAAATATCTGTTCTACTGGCGCCGAATGTATCAGTTCCCTCAAGATCCGTGTAGAGAATGACTGTTGCCGCTGTTTTGAGAATGGCCTGAATTCGAGCGGCATAATCTGCCTTTTCTGGGAGAAAAATTCGGAATCGTGTATGAGGCGCACAATGCGCTTGCCGACGCCTGGAAATATACTCATTCTGTTTCCCTCCTGTAAAAAATCAATCGGAGCGGACGACTGCGCACATGGTGCAGTCATCTTATCTCCTCAACTGGATTTTCACAAAATTCAGAGGCTTCGTCAATCCGGCGCATACTGTTCCTGCTTTATTCCAATTCGAACGCTCCCGTGTACAGCTGGTAGTATTTTCCCTTCTGCGCGATCAGTTCGTCGTGGCTGCCGCGTTCGATGATGCGTCCGTGGTCGAGTACCATTATGATGTCGGAGTTCTGCACCGTCGAGAGCCGGTGCGCTATGACGAACACCGTTCTTCCGTTCATGAGCGCATCCATGCCTTTCTGCACGATGGCCTCCGTTCTCGTGTCGATCGACGACGTCGCTTCGTCGAGAATCATGACGGGCGGGTCGGCAACAGCCGCGCGCGCGATGGAAATGAGCTGCCTCTGTCCCTGCGACAAACCGCTGCCGTCTCCTTCGAGAACGGTATTGTAGCCGTCGGGCAGCATGCGGATAAAGTTGTCCGCGTTCGCAAGCTTTGCCGCTGCAATGCATTCGTCATCCGTCGCGTCGAGTTTTCCGTACCTGATGTTGTCCATGACCGTTCCGGTAAAAAGATTCACGTCCTGCAGAACGACGCCGAGCGACCGGCGCAGGTCGGGTTTTCTGATTTTGTTAATGTTGATGTCGTCGTAGCGGATTTTCCCGTCCGCAATGTCGTAAAACCTGTTGATGAGATTCGTGATTGTCGTTTTACCGGCTCCCGTCGCTCCGACGAGCGCCACTTTCTGTCCGGGTTCCGCCTGCAGCGTTATATTGTGCAGAACAAGTTCGTCGTCCTCGTAGCCGAAGTCGACGTCGTCGAAAACTATTTTTCCCGCCATTTTAGTGTAGGAGAGGGTACCGTCCTGATGCGGATGTTTCCACGCCCACATTTCCGTGCGTTCGCTGCATTCGACGGGTTCACCGTTTTCCTGTTTTGCGTTGACGAGCGACACGTATCCGTCGTCCTTTTCGCTCTCTTCGTCGAGAAAGTCGAAAATCCGCGACGCACCGGCGAGCGCCATGATCACCATGTTGAACTGCATGGAAACCTGTCCGATCGGCATGATGAAGCTGCGCGACAATGTGAGAAACGACACGATAGTTCCGAGCGAAAGCACGCCGACGCCCGTCAGGCTGATATTGTTCACGCCCGCGATTCCGGCCGCGCCGCCGAGCATGGCGAGCAGCACGTACAGGAGATATCCCATGTTGTTTACGACCGGCATTGTGACGTTGCCGTAAATGTTCGCCTTCGTGGAACTGTGACAGAGTTCTTCATTTTTTGAGTCGAAATTTTCTTTCGCCTTTTCTTCGTGGCAGAAGACTTTTACGACTTTCTGTCCGTTAATCATTTCCTCTATGTAACCGTCCACTTCCGCGATCGATTTCTGCTGTTCCATGAAATGTCCGGCACTTTTTCCCACAAGAAATTTAATAACCTTCAGGAGAATGAAGGTAAAGACGACGACGAAAGCCGTGAGCACCAGACTCAGATACATCATGGAAATAAACACCGTCACTATCGTGATGACCGACGAAAACAGCTGAGGTAAAGCCTGCGACAGCATCTGACGGAGCGTGTCGGTGTCGTTCGTGTAGTAACTCATAACGTCGCCGTGGCTGTGCGTGTCGAAAAATTTCACGGGCAGCGACTGCATGTGCGTGAACATCGTATCGCGGATTTTCTTCTGCGCTCCTTCCGCTATGACGACCATAATTCTGTTGTAAAGCAGCGTCGTGAGCACGCCGCCGAGATACACGCTTCCCATGAGCGTAAGCACTTTGAGCAGGCTGGAAAAATCGGGATTTGCCTTTCCCAGAAGCGGCAGTATGTATTTGTCTATGAGAATCTGAAGAAAGAGCGACGCGGACACGTTCGCCGCGGAGCTCAAAATAATAAAAACGACGACAAGAACCAGATGCAGCCGGTATTCCGCCATATACGAGAGGAGTCTTTTTATGGTCCCCGGTTTAAATCGCCTGACGGCCTCTTTCCCCGATGATTTGGAACTGCCGTCGCTGTGTACTGTTTTCGTGTTATTCATGAATAGCCTTCCCTTTGTTCTGCGATTCGTAGACTTCACGGTAGATACTGTTTGTTTCAAGCAGTTCCTCGTGCGTTCCCGCCGCGCTTATTTTACCGTCGTCCATAATGATGATTTTGTCGGCATCCTGAACCGACGTGACGCGCTGTGCAATAATAATTTTCGTCGTATCGGGAAGCTGCTCTCTGAACGCTTTCCTGATCAGCGCATCCGTCTTCGTGTCGACGGCGCTCGTTGAATCGTCGAGAATCAGAATTTTCGGTTTTTTCAAAAGAGCCCGCGCGATGCAGAGCCGCTGCTTTTGTCCGCCGGAAACGTTCGTTCCTCCCTGCTCTATGTACGTGTCGTATTTTTCGGGAAATTCCCGGATGAAGCCGTCGGCCTGAGCCGCCTGACACGCTTGAATCATTTCTTCGTCGGTCGCGTTTTCATTTCCCCAGCGGAGGTTGTCTTTGATCGTGCCGCTGAACAAAACGTTCTTCTGCAGCACCATCGCCACCTGATTGCGGAGCGATTCTATATCGTATTCCCTCACGTCTATTCCGCCAACGGTGATTTTTCCGCCGACAACGTCGTACAGCCGCGGAATAAGCTGCACGAAACTCGATTTTGAAGATCCCGTGCCGCCGAGAATGCCGACCGTTTCGCCCGCCGCAATGGAAACCGATACGTTCTGAAGAACAGGTTTGTCGGATTTCCGCGCGTATGCGAACGTAACGTTTTCGAACGTCACCGCTCCGTCTTTGACCGTGTACACCGGATTTTCACCGTTTTTAAGGTCGCTCTTTTCGTTGAGGACTTCGACGATACGTTCCACCGACGCGCGGGAAACGATAATCATCACGAACACCATCGAAAGCATCATCAGGCTCATGAGAATCTGCATAGTGTAGGTAATAAGGCCCGTAAGATCGCCGGTGGAAAGTCCGACAGCGGGATTATTATTTGAGGCGACGATCGCTTTCGCGCCGAGCCATGATATGAGAATCATCGCCGCATATACGCAGAACTGCATGAGAGGCGCGTTGAATGCAAGGATTTTTTCCGCTTTGGAAAAATCCCTGTAGATCAGATCGGAAACGGACCCGAATTTTTTTTCTTCGAAACCTTCCCTCGTGAACGATTTTACGACGCGCATCCCGCGCAGATTCTCCTGAACGACGTTGTTCAACTTGTCGTAGGTTTTGAATACCCGTTTAAAAGTCGGATGCACGTACGAGGCAATGAAAATCAGCCCGAATCCGAGAACGGGAATAATAATCAGAAAAATGAACGCAATGCCGCCGTCGATCCTGAACGCCATGATGAGCGCAAAAATCATGATGAACGGACTTCTGAACACCGCACGCAGTATCATCATGTAGGCGTTCTGAACGTTCGTCACGTCAGTCGTAAGCCTCGTGACGATACTTGCCGTAGAAAACCGGTCGATATTGGAAAAAGAAAAATTCTGGACTGCATAATACATGTCGCGGCGCAGATTCTTCGCAAAACCGGCGGCCGCTATTGAAGCGCTCCGTCCCGCGAGGAATCCGGCAAGCAGCGACAGACCTGAGCATATAATCAGGACGGCGCCGAGTTTATATATCACGCTCATGTCTTTTTTATAAATTCCGTAATCGATAAGGTACGCCATAAGCGTCGGAATAATAACTTCCAGAACCGATTCGAAGACGACGTATACCGGGGCCAGAATGGAATCCTTCTTATATTCCCGGATACTTTCCATAAGTTTTTTAATCATCATATACTCCTATTTATCCTGCAGATTGTCTTTCATCTTCTGAAAGAATCCGTACAACATCCGCAGTTCTTCATCCGAAAAACCTTTTGTAAGCGTCGCTTCGAACAAATCGAAATCCTCTTTCATGAGTTCCTTCAGCTGTTCGGCTTTTTTCGTGAGAACGATTTTTTTCCGTCTTCCGTCCTGCGTATCTGCAATCCGGGTTATGAGTCCTTTCTGTTCCATAAGACTCAGGGCGTTTGAAGCCGCAGCGCGCGTTATGTTAAAATGTTCCTCTATTGTTTTCTGGTAAACGCTGCGTCCGGCTCCGGTGTTTTCCGCGAGAAAACCGATAATCCAGCCGTTGTTTCCCGTTATAGTTTGAATTTTCTTTTTGTGTGAAGAAAAATCACAGCGGCGGCGGATCATGTTGTTCAGCGTCCGCAGTTCCAGTCCTATTCTGATATTTTGCATGCCTGTCATTCCTGAAAAATGTTCTATACAGAACTATTTTTGCAATACTACTTACAAATATATCCTTTGTAAAGCAATATAAACGGAAAATGCCGATAAATCTGTGTTATAATAGGGTAAATGAAAAACAGACAGAAAATACCTGCTGCGGCATCGGTTGCTTTAATTTTGCTGAGTTTCGGTTTATCCGGCTGCGGGGGACCGCACCCCGTTTTTGAGGTTCCGTTTACGCTTGCAGATAACCATATTATTGTTGAAGCCGATGTAAACGGCCGCTCCGGAAAATACATGTTCGACACCGGCGCCGGACCGTTTCTTATCACCAGAAATAATACGGACAACCTTGAAGATGCCGGCGTGAAAGTCGACAGCCTGTTTTTAAATGGCGAATTTTCAATCCCTGAAGTAAAGAAACTTGATTCGATTCGGATATGCGGAACTACTGTTAAGAATGACTTCATGATAGTGCACAATACGAATCTGATGTATACGGATATAGACGGAATCCTGGGGCTGCCCGTCTTCAGCGGATATTACCTTGAGATATCGTATTTCGGGAAAAAACTGAAGGCGTATAAAGAGCGGCCGAAAAAATATTCCAAAAAAATTCCTTTGGAATATGCCGACGGCATATATCCCGAGATACAGTGCTATATAGACGGACACAGCGTTCCTTTCCTCGTCGATACAGGTTCGAGCGGAAACATACTTTTTCCGTTACCCGGAGCGACCGACATCCCCGCAGAAAAATATACGCAGATTCATAACAGCAACAATACGCCGTATTACCGGGTGAAACTGGACAGCTGCGATTTACGCTTTCAGAAATATGAAAATATCACCGGTTTTTCGAATATTAACGGAATAGTAAATTACGCACCGATATTCGAACGGGCCGGAAACATCGGCGCAGATTTTCTGAAGCACTATAATATTATTTTCGACTGCAAGGGATACCGGAACACGCTGCTGTATTACAGACACAATACCGTTTTAGAGCCGCTTTTTATGCGAAACGGAATTTCACAATGGCTTTTGTGCGGCCGTCCGAATATGAGTTTTAACAAATACGGAATCGACGGATGGAATAGAGAGCATGATTCCCTGCTGGTGACATCCGTGCTGGCGGACGAACCTGCAGAGCGAAGCGGAATCAAATGCGGCACACGGATAACGAAGATTAACGGACAGCCCGTCAGTCGGTTTTCGAAGCATAAGCTTGAAACAGTCCTGCTGTTTTCCGTTAATCCGCTGGAAATAACAATTCAGGATGAAAGCGGTTCGGATAAGACAATACAGCTGCATTACTGAACGCCGCTGAACAGAACCCCCCGACGGGAAAGTTGGCGGAATCGTTCGACAGAGAGGCTGTATACTACGACGAAAATACACGGACTTTTCACTAAAGAAGGAGATGCCTGATGAAAGCGGTAAATGTGCTGCTGTTTGAAGATTTTACAACACTGGATGCACTGGGACCTGCGGAAGTTTTCAGCAAATTGAACCAGATGTATCGTGTTGATTATTTTTCACTGCACGGCGGACTGGTATCGGGCTCTGCGAATACGAAAGTGCAGACGAAAAAGATTGAAGAGATTGCGCAGAATGATATAGTATTGATTCCCGGCGGATGGGGCACCCGTCAGCTTGTTAATGACAGTCAGTTTATTGAAAAACTGCGTGAGGCAGCGGAGAAGAGTGAAAATGTACTGTGTGTCTGCACCGGATCGGCATTGCTTGCGAAGACGGGGCTGCTCGACAACAGGCGGGCGACAAGCAACAAAATTGCATGGGAATGGGTGACCGCGCAGAGTGAAAAGGTAAAATGGGTACGGAAAGCCCGCTGGGTTACGGACGGAAAATACTATACCTCGTCGGGCATAACTGCAGGAATCGACATGAGCCTGGGATTCGTTTCCGATAAAGTCGGTTATGAAACCGCCCGGGAAATCAGTACTGCGCTTGAATATGTCCGGAATGAAAACAAAGACGAGGATCCGTTTTCGGAAAGTGAGGAGAAATGAAATTATATTTTGCAGGTCCGTTGTTCAGCGATGCGGAAAAAATGTTCAATGCGTTCCCCGGCGCGAAATTAAATCCCATGATAAGAATGCCTTTTGACGGTATATTTGAAAATGAAAGGGAACTGATGGAATATATGCGCGCGCTGTGCTGACGGATGAAGAAAGGCACTCACGAATTGACAGGGGGCTTTCCGCTCATCTATAATCATTCAGATAGTATTCAGAATTTTTTGCAGATGATTTAATCATCGTTTCCCGGGAGGAGGTTCGTATGGGATGCAGTCACAACGGTAACGGAGCAGGAACGGCGGGAGCCGTATACGGAATCGGACTTATCGGCGCAGCTGTTTATTTTATTTCCCACGCTGCAACATTCTGGCTCGGCGTGCTGGGACTTCTGAAAGCGATTGTCTGGCCGGCTTTCCTTGTGTACGGCGTACTGAATTATATCGGAATGTAGAAAAAAACATAATATTTTTGACTGACGCGAATCGTAATTCAACTTTGCATTTATAATTACAGGAGCATTCGTGATGAACTATCGGGCAGCAGAACGGAAATCATTTAAAGTCGTCGGGAAAAGACTTGTGACCCCGGAGGGCGGCGGAACATGGGCCGTATGTAAAGCCGACGGCAGTTATGAAAAAATTCAAAGTTTCGGAAAAAAGGGGCAGGAGACTCTCGGCCTCTGTTTCGGGTTTGACGCTGAAGGCCGGAACGATTATATGGTCGGTATAGCATGCGGCGAAGATCATCCGGGATTCGACAGCTATGTTTATCCCGACTTGCAGTGGCTCATATTCACGGCGGAAGGTAAAATATCGGAAAATGTTTTGGAAAATACGTGGAAACTGATTCATGAAAAATTCCTGCCGCAGAGTACCTGCAGACAGGCGGAATATCCGACGATAGAGTCGTATAAGGTATGGGACATTGCGTCGGACAGATGCGTCGTGGAGATTATGATTCCCGTGGAATGAATGATTCCTGCGGATTCAACGGGAACATAATATCACTCTGCCTGCAGATGAAGATTGTCATTGGCAGATCCGTATTTCGTAAATATGGTGTATTGTGTTACGGACCATATTCCGGAACTCGTGATCGTATATAAAAGTTATTCCCTTTTACATATATAGCCTTTTCCGGATTGTTTTTTTAGTTTTCACACAGCTGTACAGCTTTATCTATATATAATTCTTTTAAATCAAAAGTTTGAAATAGCGATTTCAATGCTGAGTAACAAATTGTTCAGGTGTCTGTATCACTAAATCTTTTCCTTTGTAATCTTTAACATTTCTTGTGAGTAATACCTCCATTTTATTTTTCACGGCTGTGTAATATTGTAATGCATCTTCAAAATCCGAGAACTTCGATATGTATTTTCGCCATAACGAAAAATTACTTCTTATATCCGCACTTGGGACATACACCGTTTTCATTTAAGGCAATGCCACACAGCGGGCACCGGTCAATCTTGTTATTCGTCTGAAATTCTTCGGAAGCCGCATTCACACCGCTTGTAAAAGTCAGCTTGGCGATGTTCAGCTTATCTTTTAGCAAATCGTAAACAATTTTAATCATACCTTCAACAGTCATGGTCTCTTTGGTTACCACCAAACGACATTCGGGATATGCAGTTGCAAGCTCTGTCTTAAAAGCGGGACCTTTCATTTTATTGGTGGGTGCGCCGTTTTTAATGCCTTGCTTTTCGTAAACATCAAGGATTGCAGGCAGCAGAGGGTCATCTTGCCGCAGAATCAGCGCATGGTCAAAGTTTTTCAGAACTTCCCATGCGGTTTTCTGAATTTCATTGCAGGGAAAAACCATATTTACGCCGGAATTAACAGAATCCTCAACCTCGATGGTCAGGATACCCGTATGACCGTGCAAATACTGTGCTTCGCCTTTAAATCCATAAAATCTGTGCGCGTACTGCAAGTCTAACTTCGTAATGCTTCTCATACCGATTCTCCTTTATTAATATTCTTTACAGGTAATTTACACGCACCCGTATTGCGAACAAAATAATATCTTGCCGGAATAGTTAACGCTATGCCCGATTGTTTAATTTTGAACAGCTACCTTTTGCGACTATTAATAAGGCAAAGCATATTACAGTACTTACCCTTGTTTAGGGTATTTCAATAAGTCCGATTTGTCAATAGTTATTTTGCTTTTGTTTTTTGCTTTTTGTAAACGGCGGATTTACGGAGAACTGCGTTCCGGCTGTATAAGCTGCCGGTAAATGTCTTCCATGGCACTTACTGCTTTTTTTACGGAAAACAGCCGGGCACGGACAATATTGCGGTCTGCTGTTTCCGACCGCAATGCCGGATTTTTATAAAGCAGTACAACACAGTCAATGAACCGTTCTGTGTTATGTATATCACAAAGGAAACCGTTTATCTTATCTTCTATTGCTTATAGAAAATGATGACACAGAACGCAGGTTATTATTCATGGAACTACAGGCTGATATGGAAAATTATTATCTGCCTGTCAGAAAATCTGCGTCTCATGAACGGAAATTTCATTCTGCAAATAAGTATATGAATAACATCAGACCTGCCTTTTAGTGCTTAAATTTATGATGTTGCGTTTGGAGGGTGGTTATGATTGTAATTAAGAAAAAGTCTTCTTTTTTTCGGTCTATGCAGGATAAAATTTCAAATATCTGTTATAATACTGTAGATATATAAAAGCAGATAGTGATGAATCCCGAACTTTCATGTCCGGAAGGCAACCGGTTTGTCTATACTGTTCAGGAGGATACTATCATAAAAAAGGTCGCAGTTATTGGTGCCGGAATTTCAGGGCTTTCTGCAGGCATTTATGCCCGGCAGAGCGGGTTTGATGTAACTATTTATGAGAGCGATTCACTTCCGGGAGGGGCTTCGGTCAGCTGGAAGAGAAAGGGATATTTGTTTGAAGGCGGTATGCACTGGCTGACCGGATCTTCAGCACAGACGCCTCTGAACAGACTCTGGCGTGAAGTCGGCGCACTGGGCGGCAATGTAACGGTCCATAATCGTGACCTGTTTCAGGTGTTTGACTGGAACGGCAGAACTGCATGCCTTTATCGTGATCTTGAAAAACTCCGCCTCCATTTTCTGGAACTTTCGCCGGAAGACGCAAAGGTAATCAACCGGCTGTGCACTGATATCAGGAAATTTACAAAAATCAGTATGCCTGTAACAGATATAAACGGTGTGCAGGCGAAATACAAATCTTCTGTTCCGCTGCAGATACTTCTTGAAATGCTGGCTGCCTTACCCTGCATGCTGGTTTATTTTAACCAGACTGTCGGAGAATATATCAAACGGTTTAAGAGTCCGCTTCTGCAGATGATGATTAAAAATATCGTAGGTCCCGATTACAGCGCCGGTGCACTGCTTTTTACGATTGCGACGCTTGCCTCCGGCGACGGAGGCTATCCTGAGGGCGGATCTGTGGGTATGGTAAACAGAATGGCGGATTACTTTGAGCATCTGGGCGGTAAAATCATGTACAACAGAGCTGTCGGCTGTGTGAGTGTCTGCGACGGCGCAGCGACAGGTGTACGTATCGGGAATGAAACAATTCCGGCTGACGCAGTTATTGTTACCCGCGATACGCTTTCTGCCGTCGATACGCTGTTCAGTCCTCCTATAGAGGAACCGTGGACTAAGCGGATGCATAAAAATGTGGTCCCGCTGCTTAACACGTTTATCTGTGCCGGTGTGGAAGCTGATCTGTCCGGTCTGCCGGAAAGAATACAGTTTGTTCCGGAACATCCGTTTGTATGCGGAGGAATATTACAGCCGATCGTCATGGTTTGTAATTATGCGGGCTATGACGGATATGCGCCGGACGGCTGTACGGCCGTTACTTCGTGTATCATCGGAGACAGTTATGATTTCTGGAAAATATGCAGAGAAAACGGTACCTATAAGGCGGAAAAAGAAAAACTCGCAAAAGCTTTCATACAGATACTGGCAGAAAAATATCCGCAGACTGCCGGAAAAGTTGCTGTCTGGGACGTAGCAACCCCGCTGACTTACGAACGGTATCTTGGTTCCTTCAGGGGATCCTGGATGACTGTCCTGGGAAAGGGCCTGAAATATGAAAGTTATCCGTCGAAGCCGAAAAGTATCAAAAATGTTTATTTTGCCAGCCAGCGTCTGAGGAGTCCCGGCGGGCTGCCCATTGCGGTTTCTTCGGGGCGCAGGGCCGTTCAGTATTTGTGCAGGGACACAGGTTCTGTGTTTCAGGGGGATATTTAGAGGCTGTTACGCGGTTTCTTCGCCCGGCCTTACCGGATCTGAGGGCCGGGAGGGCCGGCGCCTGATTTTTTTTGCATATTTTGGCTTTCTAAAACGGACCTTTAGTGATATACTGGATAAAATAGAGTGTTTATCGTGGAAATCATCGACAATGTCCGGCATCTGCTGAAAGACGACCTTACCGAAGAACTGCATCCTCACGCAAAGCTTTCTATAGCTGCCGCATCGTTTTCGATGTATGCGTTCAATGAGCTTAAAAAACAGCTGGAAGGCATCGATTCTCTCCGGTTCATTTTTACGTCTCCGACGTTTACGACGGAAAAAACGCCGAAGGAAAAACGTGAATTCTATATACCTCGTCTTGACCGCGAACGGGCAGTGTGCGGGTCGGAATTTGAAATAAAGCTTCGCAATGAAATGACTCGACGAAATAGATGTTTTTATATGAAAAATACGTTGTGTTTTTCACTGTCGTGTATTATATTGGTATTATAGGATACCGATAGTTAGGAGAGCGTATTCTTGAGAGATAATTTATCGGCAGAAATTTTCATTGCCCGGTTAAAACCTTTGCTTGACGGTAAAATAATCGTTGTGCAGCCGCGAAACGTGCGGAAAACGAGGGAATTTATGCTGGAGCATGGACTTACCGCAGAGGATGTTATCGAGTTCCTGTATACACTGACAAGTGATGACTATTATGAGGGACCGTCTTCGGACGACAACGGCTCCCCCGGCAGCGTAATGGTTTTTTTATCAGAGTATGAGACTATCAGAATTTATATAAAGATTAAAATATGGAAAGACGAAACGGGAGACGAAGGGGTGGTGATGTCCTTTCATAAGGAGGGCGACTATGATTAAGATGTCCTGTCCGGACTGTGAAGCGGTACGTGATGTAGAAGAAGTACACAGCAGGGAACATGTTTCCATAAAAGGAAAAGAAGTTGAATTTGACGCTGTTGCCTATAAGTGTACAGTCTGCGGTAAAACGTTTGAAACAATGGAACAGATTGATGCTAATCTTCTTGCTGCAAGGGAAGCGTATACTGCAAAATATGAAGCAGTAACGCCTGATTTTGTCCGGAATCTGCGTGAAAAATATAACGCAAGCCAGAAAGCATTCGGGCTGATTCTTGGCATGGGAGAACTGACAATCAATTCATATGAAACAGGGAAGGCGGTTCCCGGTTCAACAAACCGTCTGCTGCTGCAGCTCGCAGAACATCCGCTCGTTTTTTGTGAAATGTATGAAAAAAACAAGGATAAAATCGGAATGACTCAGCGGAAACGGATAGAAAGTTCTGCATGTTATACTTCTGTATGCCGCTGGGGAGGTCTCGAAACGCTGTATCAAAGACTTTCTGCACAGGAACGGGATGAACTTGAAGGAAGAACGAATATTCTGAACGGTAAAGTTGTAAATGTTGTCGTACCGATGGTTCAGAAAGAATTACAATATCCGAAAAGCAGTCCGTTTTCTGATGTAACTGATGGTTATGAGGATGCGGTGTCCGTAGGAACACTTTCCACATCAACTGACCAGCCGGCCTGATAAAAGGATTTTTTATGGAAGACAAACAGAAAATATATACTGATTTTATTAAAACCATTGCGCTGGAAAATATTCAGCCGGTCAGAATTGAATTTGAAAGAAACGGAGATATTCCCGCAGAAGCAAAAGAAATGCAGATTTCATGGAATATGAAATTAAAAAAGGATGACCCCGTGATTACTGATAAGACCCGTTTACTGTTCAATCCTTTGTATGATTTTTTTGTTAATTATCAGAACTCTCTTATTTATACACATAGAACCATTTTTAGGGTGTCTTTTTCAATTGCAGACGAAAAAAAATTCTCAGAGCTCTGGGCGGACAAAGAACTGCAGCTGTTATTTAAAAATCAGCAGCTTGTGAAAACACTGTGGCCTATTATACGTCAGCAGGTTCTTGATGGCATGAGCCGTTTGGTGCTCCCTCCTGTCACGCTGCCATTTATCCTGTAAACAAAAAGGTACATACTTCAATAAGAGTCCGTCGACAGATAGTTTCTTTTTTCATAAGATGGTGTATACTTATTACGGAAAACGGTAGAAAATCATCTTTTCCCGTAACAGGAGTATTGGAGGAGTACGAAGATGCGGAAAGTCCTTTATCCTGTTCAATCTGTATTATGAGTATCTGCGTTCTCTTGGAATTACCAAAGATCACGTCGTAAAAATTGCTTTTGACAGTGGTGAACATGAAGAACTGCTCGATTACCGGAAGTAATTCACGTTTTCTTTCTTCCGATGTTTTTAGTGAGTTCAGGGGTAGAGGAGATGAAGTACGGATTTACCCGTTGTCCTTTGCGGAATTTCTGCCGTATTTCGACGGAGATAAGACTGCTGCATAAAGACTTCCGTTGAATTTTGCATAATTTACTGCGGATCATATGCATAGTCAATGTTTTTTGTATGTATCAGCCTCCGGTACCGGGCTCTTTTCAGACCTGTTTTTTGACTGTATTATAAAGAACAGGTGTATATTTACATGCAGCCGGCAAGGAAGGAAACGATACGAGCGCGGTAGATACGAATGCATTTTCCATTCAGTCTCTTTATGACGGGCTAACCAGAGAATTAAAAACCGATTCCATCGATAACGTATCGGTTTTACAGCTCATAAAAAATTCAGGAGTGAGCCGGTCGACGTTTTACCGCCATTTTTATGATAAATATGAACTGCTCAATGCGTACTACGATACGGTGTTAAACAGAACTTTATACCGGTGCAGAACGGATTTAACATGGAAACAGGCCGTTTGTTCAATTTATCGTGAAATCAGGAATAATCTGGTCTTTTATCAGAACGCACTTAAATCGCACGAAATGAACTGCCTGCGCGACCATATCCTGAAAATCAGCATTGAACTGCACTATTCCATATTACAGAAAAACAACGTCGACATGGATGACTGGAAAAACAGAAAACTGATGCAGTCCTATATCTTCGGGAATTTCGATGTGATGTGTCTCTGGATTTCGGAAGGCATGAAAGAACCTGTAGCTGATATGTCGGAGCTCATGATTTCCCGTCTGCCTGAACCGTTTACGCCGTATTTTAAATAATACAATAAGCAGAAATCATACCAAATCTCATCGTTCCGGTGAAACATTCTGATAAAAATGTTTCTTGCCTTCTGTACGGACTGCTACTATAGTTGATTCAACGTGACTGAGTTCTATGGAATTCAAGAGAGGTTGCCGTGTTTGATTTACATAATCGCGTTGCCGTTGTTACCGGAGCGTCTGCCGGTCTCGGAAAACAGTTTGCCCTTGCGCTTGCCCGTCAGGGGGCAAAGCTGGCTGTCATCGCACGCCGGGCGGAAAAGCTCGAAAGTGTCGCCGGGGAAATAAAAAAAGCGGGATCCGAATGTCTTATTGTCCCGGCCGATTTGACCGATGTCGATCAGATAAAAAAAGCCGTATCGCTCGTTATCGGGAAATACGGAAAAGTTGATATTTTAGTGTAAGGGAAACCCGCCTGCTCTGCTGGCGCGTCCGAAAAAGTTAGACAGTAGCGGGAATAGAAAG
>DHDP01000014.1:0-171121 GCA_002399405.1 Treponema sp. UBA4873
TTTTTATGATGACAGGCATGAGGGAAACACTGATTATGAAGGAAAGTGCTATTGATACCCACATGGTGCTTACTATCTTTTCCTTCATCTTTTTTACGCCCCTGAAACCGGTTTAGGTTAAAATTAATCATTTATTTAGCATAATAGTTAAATTTAATTATTTTAAACAATTATACGTCTTATTTAATTATTGTCAATATTTTCGGACTATATTTAAGTATATTCTCTTACCATGAGTTTTCGCGACAACCTAAAATCCGAATTGAAATATCAGGATATACAATTAAAGGAATTGGCGGGAAAAACCGGTATCAGCAGAAATACGCTCGGCAATTACCTCACCGGGCACAACTCCATTCCGAATGCGGATTCTGCCGTAAAGATCGCACAGGCGTTGGGAGTAACAGTCGAGTATCTGGTAACGGGAAAATCCCTGCCGCCGAGCGAAAAAATCATCCCGCCTAAAATACGAAAAATGATTGATGAAATTCTTGCACTGGACGATATAGACGTCGATTCTCTGAATGCTCTTATTGAATCGATGATGAAGCGGTATACCTGATTTTCTCCCCCGCACATCTTATTCAGCAAGAACGCCTTTGAATGTCTGCCCGTTGAGCCCGGTAATCCGGACCGTTGCAAATCTGCCGATAAGCGATTCAACACCGGAGAACACCACGCGCTCGTCCTGCTCTGTCTTGCCGAGCACCTCCGCGCTGCTGTCGCGGCTCACCGATTCGACGAGCACCTTTACGGTGCTGCCGACGCGCTTCTGCATTTCCTCCGACGTGATTTTCAGCTGCATGTCGATTATGCGCTGCAGCCTGTCTTTTTTCAGTTCAAGCGGAATCTGGCCGTCCATAGCGGCGGCGGGCGTTCCTTCACGCGGGTTGTAATAGTACATGAATGCGTTTTCGTAACGCACCGTCTGCAGAATGCTCACCGCTTCGGCAAAGTCCTCCTCAGTTTCGCCTGGAAAACCGAGCATGATGTCTGTCGTCAGCGAAACGTCGGGAATTGCCTTTCTGATTTTTTCGACGAGCGCAAGATAGGACTCGCGGTCGTACCGCCTGTTCATCGCCTTCAGGACGCGGTTCGAACCGTGCTGAACCGGGAGGTGGATGTGATGGCAGAGCACGGAATTTTCTGCGATAACAGTGATGACGCCGTCGCTCAAATCCTTCGGATGGCTCGACATGAAGCGAACCCAGCCTATCGGAGATTTTACCGCAGCAAGGTGATCCGCAATAATTTTTAACAATTCCGCAAAGTCGACATTGCCGTCACGGTACGAATTAACATTTTGACCGAGCAGCGTTATTTCCCTGACACCGTAAGACGAAAGCGTATCGAGTTCCGCAACGATTTCGCTCACCGGACGGGACACTTCTCTGCCCCGCACGTACGGCACGATGCAGTATGTGCAGAAATTATTGCACCCGTGCATGATCGGTACGTACGAGGAAAAAGCGCCCGGCTCGTATGAAAGCGGCGCGAACTCGTAGCCGGGAGCGTCGTCAAGCGCATCCGCATGCCGGTGTTCCTGCACCGCCGCAATTACGTCGCCGAAATGCTGCTTCGCAAACGTACCGACGACGTAATCGATGCACGGGTAATCTTTCTGCAGCGACGAAAGCAGTCTCTCCGCCATGCAGCCGGTAACGACGAGCGTCAGCGGTTTTGCTCCGTCCTGTACGTAACCGGCGGCAAGTTCAAGGGATTTGTACTTTGCTCCCGGCTCCCTGCCGCGCACAGCCTTGAGTCCCGAATACCAGCCGAGACGGCCGAAAATGCGGTTCTCCGCCGTTGCACGGACAGAGCACGTGTTGATGACGGCCATGTCGGCAACCTGCGCGTCGGCGGCCTTCGTCCATCCGCGCGCAATAAGCAGCTGCTCAAGCGAAGCCGACTCCGCGGTATTCATTTGGCACCCGTATGTTTCAAAAAAGTACGTCATTCGGTATATCCTTCCTGAGAGATGGGGCGGACGCCGTACTCGGTACGGGCATACGCGTTGTGATTGTGAATGCTTTCGAAATTCTCCGCTTCCACGCTGAACCACGCGAACGGTTTCCCGACGGGAAACGCGCGCAGGCCGAGGTAGACTTCGCGCACCACATCCTCGACGAAACGCGGATTGTCATACGCGTGCTCGGTCACCCATTTTTCATCCCTGCGCTTGAGAACAGAATACAGACCGCCCGACGCACAGCCTTCAATCATCGTAATCACGTCTTCAATCCAGAAAAAATCGGAATACAGCAGTTTTACGCGCACGATGCCACGCTGATTGTGCGCACCGTAGTCGCTGATTGCTTTCGAGCACGGACACAGCGTCGTCACCGGAACGGCAATCGAAATGAAAAAATTGCGCAGGTTCCCGCCGACGCTGCCTTCGTACGAGCACGTGTAGCTCATGATGCCCGCTTCCCCTGAAACAGGCGCTTTCTTTTCCATAAAAAACGGGAACGTCACCGTACCGTACGCGTACTGCGCGGAAAGACTTCCGCGGATTTCGTCGAGCATCTCGAGGAAGTGCTTCATCGTAAGGTCGCCGTGATGCTTGTGAAAAATTTCTATGAAGCGGCTCATGTGCGTGCCCTTGTAGTGATGAGGAAGATTCACGAACAGATCGACGGTAGCCGTCGTCTGCTGCGTTTTGTTCACTTTATCGAGCACCTGCACCGGATACTGGAGTCCGCGCACGCCTACTTTCTGCAGCGGTATTTCCCGCGTGTCCGCTTCGCTCTGAATATCGCGCAGGATTTTCTTCGATTTATTTTCCAAGAGTGCGCTCCGCAGCTTCAAGCGTGTTTACCATAAGCATGGCGATCGTCATGGGGCCGACTCCGCCCGGCACCGGCGTAATATATGAAGCGATTTCCTTAACTCTTTCGAAGTCGACGTCACCCGCAAGGTGGAAGCCGCTCTTTTTCGACTCATCGGGAATGCGGTTCACGCCCACGTCTATAACGACAGCACCGGGTTTTACCATATCGGCCGTAACCGTATTCACGCGCCCGGCGGCAGCGATGAGGATATCCGCCTGCCTGGTGATTTCCGCAAGATTCCCGGTACCCGTATGGCAGACGGTGACGGTCGCGTTGCATTCCCTGCGCAAAAGAAGCAGTGCAACAGGTTTCCCGACGATGTTCGAGCGGCCGATTACGACCGCGTGCGCGCCGTCCGTTTTGATGTTCATTTTCTGCAGCATAACGATGATACCGTGCGGCGTACAGGGAAGCGGCGCCGGACGGCCTATCACCATATTGCCGACGTTCACCGGATGAAATCCGTCAACGTCCTTCGCCGGATCGATCGCAAGCAGCACTTTGTTTTCGTCGATATGTTCCGGAAGGGGCAGCTGGACGAGAATACCGTGAACGGAAGAATCCCGGTTCAGTCCGTCAATCAGTTTGAGCAAATCAGTCTCGGTCGTATTTCCGGGAAGATGCACGGAGCGGTCCGCCATACCGGCCTCGGCAAGTGCTTTCTGTTTGCCGGTGACGTATGAAACGCTCGCAGGATTATCTCCGACAAGAATAACCGCCAGACACGGTGTGACGCCCCGCTCTTTCAAACGCGAAGTTCGTTCCGCAACGCCGGCACGCACATCCGCCGCTATCTGTTTCCCGTCGATAATCACTGCACTCATCGTTCATCCCCCGGGCATGTAACCAGTAATACCCCGAAATAGTTATATAATTGATAAAAAGCATTAAAAAATGATATAGTCACTATATCTTTTTTTTGATAATTATTCTATCAGTGAGGAAAAATGAAACGGATTTTACCGCTCGTCTGTATGCTTCTTCTGTGCATACCGGCAGCATTTGCAGATAATTCTGATGAGGGCGACCAATATGACGACGGCAGCGTATATGAATATAAAATGAACGGCGCAGGCGATCAGTATATACAGATTTCCCTCATGCCGAGTTTCCCGCTCAATTTTGAGGGACACTTGTACGTCGGCGGTGCGGCACAGCTCGGATACCGCCGCTTTTTAACAAGCTGGTTTGCAGTCGGCGGCGACGCCATGGTCGGCTACAACCCGACTATCGGAAGTAACATATTCAACTTCTGGCCGATCACTGCATGTGTCATGTTCCAGCCGTCACTCTGGCGGTTCGAGTTTCCCATTTCGCTCGGCACGGGAGTAGCGTTCGAAACATATCAGAGCAGAAAATATTTCCCCGGCTTTGTGCTGAAACCCGAAGTCGGCGTCTTCTACCGGTTCTCCGAAAGCTGGTCTTTCGGAGTCGGTTCGAGTTTCCTGTGGCTGCCCGAATGGTATTCCGACAGCAAATATAACTTCGACGGCCTGTTCATGACAGCGTCGGTTTCAGCCCGCTACCACTTCTAGGATATGATATGAAAATTACTAAAATTATCGGGACAGCAGCATGTACGTCGCTGCTGATTTTTGCGCCGCTCTTTTTCACCGGATGTCAGGACGTCATCTACTCAAAAATCATGAACGAAGTAACGCTTGACGATGCGACAATATCGGGCACAATCAACTCGATTGTCAGATACAAAAATCCGTCGGACAATACGGAATATATTTTTATAGAAAACGGAAATATTTACTATAAAGCAGCGTCCTCCGCATCGCATATTTCATGGACAAAATGCATGGACGGGCTCACGTCCGTCTCGTACGACTACTACGGAAAGGCTTTCAACGGCACCCAGATTATCAAGCTTGCGGCGGATTCCACATACCTGTACGCGCTCGGCGTAACGTACGAGGAAGACGAGGACGAAGGTGAAAACGTTACGGATACGGAATATCTGTATTATTACGACTACACCAGCTCGACATGGAATAAAAGTCTGAGCGTCACATCGGGTTCAGCGACAATCTTCTGCACGAATACACCGAACCCTGATTACAGGGAAGCATATCTAAGGACAAGCAGCGGAGTGTTTTTACTCGACGGTGATATACTCAAAGACGACAGTACGACATCAGTAAGCGGCTTATCGGCACAATCATCAACATACGGCGCAGGTACATCATCGTGTTCCGCCATATACGATTATTCCTCCGGCTATGTCTATTTCCGCGACCAGTGGGCGACCGGTTCCAACGCGACGGAAGATACAACATCTTCGGATCCGGTGTATTACTATTATGCATCCAGCGACAATCTGTATTATTCGACCGATCCGTCAAGTTTTTCGTCGTCCAGAGATTTAGGCATAACAAAAATTATTTCCATGGCCGTTACAAGCAACGCCATCATCCTCGGAACAAACGGAAGCGGACTGTACAAAGTGTCGAACTCAAGCGGCGTTCCCGGCAGCAGTACCGAAGATTTTTCAACGAATGCCGACTCGGCGCTCGGTTCGCCGTACCGTATTCTTGCCATGCTGTCAGTAGATCCGTCCGACACGGAAACAGCGGCAACGATATATGCATCGGCTGATTTCTCCGGCACGTCATCTTCATCGACCGGCGACTACGACGACATAGGTCTCTGGTCATATTACCCGGGCAGAGGAAACTGGAACAGGGAATGACGCACTATTTGCATCTATGCAAATAGTGCTTGGTACGAATCCCGGTTCACCGGTATTCGTGCTCCTCCAGAGGCGCACATCCTTGTGCGCCGAGATAGTACCTTAATTGGCATTCTGTTACAGATTTGCATCCTGCAAATCCTGCTCTGCGGAAATTGCCCCGGCTCGCGCAACGAGCTCGCCGGGATTTCCGCTTTCTCGTAGCTCAATTCTCCGCTTTCTGCTATACTTTTATATATGTCCGACGATGATAATCCTCTTTTTGAAAACGCTGCACGATACCTCCGCGAACCGTTGGCCGCACGGATGCGGCCGCGTACGCTCGATGAATACATCGGGCAGGACCATATTATCGGCAAAGGACGGCTTTTACGGCGCGCAATCGCGGCGGACCAGCTTTCGTCGGTCATTTTCTACGGACCGCCGGGCTCGGGAAAGACGACGCTCGCACGGGTCATCGCAAATCATACAAAAAGCAACTTCATCACGCTCAACGCAGTGCTCACGGGCGTCGCGGACATACGCGCTTCCATAAAACAGGCGGAGGACTACTACAACCTCTACAGCAGGCGGACGATTCTGTTCGTAGACGAAGTGCACCGCTGGAACCGCACTCAGCAGGATGCGCTTCTTCCCTGGGTCGAAAACGGTACAATCATTCTGATAGGGGCGACGACCGAAAATCCGTTTTTCGAGGTAAACAAGGCGCTCGTGAGCAGAAGCCGCGTCTTCCAGTTGAAACCGCTTACGAACGACGATCTTATGAAAGCCGCTCTTCAGGCACTCTCCGATACGGAACGCGGGTACGGACACTGGAAAGTCGAGTTCGAAAAGGGAGCGCTCGAGCATCTTATAGAGACTGCAAACGGCGACGCGCGCAGCCTGCTCAACGCGCTCGAGCTCGCGGTCGAAACGACGCCTGAAAAATGGGAACCCGAGTCGAATCCGCCCGTCCCCGCGTGGGGCTCGACTATCTACATCGGCAGGGAAACGGCAGAGGAATCGATTCAGAAAAAAGTCGTTCTGTACGACCGCGACGGCGATTACCATTACGACATCATCAGCGCGTTCATAAAGAGCCTCCGCGGACGCGATCCGGACGCGGCAATGTACTGGCTTGCCCGCATGGTCGCAGCGGGCGAAGACCCTGATTTCATCTTCCGCCGCATGCTGATTTCCGCAT
Organism: Treponema sp. UBA4873; assembly: GCA_002399405.1. GTDB lineage: Bacteria > Spirochaetota > Spirochaetia > Treponematales > Treponemataceae > Treponema_D. The sequence continues at coordinate 6,713 of DHDP01000014.1, forward strand.
GCGAGGATACGGGGCTTGCCGATCCGAACGCAGTCACCGTCGTCGCAAGCTGCGCGCAGGCGTTCGACCGCGTCGGCATGCCGGAAGGACGTTACTTTCTTGCGCATGCGGCGCTCTACCTTTCCACTGCGCCGAAGTCGAACAGCAGCATGGCGTTTTTCGACGCGCTCTCGTCGGTGGAAAAGGAAGACGCGGAAGTGCCGAACCATCTGCGGGACGCAAGCCGCGATGCGGAAGGATTCGGACACGGAGCAGGCTATCTGTACCCGCATGCGTACCGCGACCACTGGGTGGCTCAGCAGTATCTGCCCGACGCGCTCATCGGCCGGGTATTCTATACGCCGGGCACGCAGGGCTATGAAAAGACAATACGCGAAGACGTGCTGTCGCGCAGAGAGCTTCAGATTGCCGCCATACTTGAAAAGGAACAGCCCGCAAACCGCGGACAAATTATTAATTCCGCGCCCGACTCTGACAGCGCTGTAACAGGAAGCAGAAACACGACTGCCGGCAACAGCGGATTCAATCAGCCTGATGAAGCCGGTAAGTCGGAGTTCGGCGTGAATCCGATAAGCGAATGGTGGATAAACGCGCATTTCAAGGGCGGCAGCGTTCAGAAGGACGAGCAACTCACGTTCAGCCCTTCGGACAAATCGAAAGAAACCGCACTCGACCGGGCGGACAAATCGTGGCGGTCGCGGCTTGACTCGAACCGGGCGGAAATTCTGCTCAGCGTCCGCGACACGATGACGCAGCTTGCGCACCTTGCACGACACCACCGCTGCCTTGTGTGGAACGCCGACGACGGTCTGCTGCTCTGGGAGGTAGCGCGGCGCACGCCGGAAGGCGTTACCTGCGGAGTATGCCGTACGCAGAAGGGAAAGGACATACTCGAGCAGTACGGCCGCACGCTCGGCGATCTTGACCGTCCGATTCTGCAGTTCCGTCCCGAGACAGCTCAGCCTGATTTTCTTACGCCTGAAAATTTTGCGGACGTGCTTGCAAAGTTCGAATACGACGGAGCAGTGTTCGACCGTATTTTCTTCCGCAATCCGTTCGTCTCCGACGTTTCAATCAAAGCGCTTGCCGATTCGTTCGCCGCTGTAGCTCACGAAAAGAAACCGGAAGGATTTACGTTTACGGACCGTTCCGATTCCGAATCCGACACGGACATCGAGCCGCCGGCAGCAGAAAGTCCGCTTGCACCGGAGTGGAGCATCGTCATCTCGCAGCGTGTTCCGTCGAACGGTCAGCACATTGCGAAGCTTGTTGAAAAACAGATACTCTCGCCCGCAACAGTGCGGCCGTACGCGGAGATACTGCAGAAAATGGATCAGGCGGAAGCGGATTTCTTCGGCGACAGGAACAATCCCCTGTTCAGCTGGAACTCTGCGACGATTGCGGACACGTTCCGCGGCAGAGGATTCAGGGTTGAGGCAGCTTCACAGCTGCTTGCCGAAAAACGGCGCATTACGGAAACGGAACTGGAAAAATGGTTCGACGTACGTACGTCGGCGTACGGCGCAAAGATAGCGGAAGCAGTCGGGGCAAAAGAGCTGGAGAAAATCGTGCGGCTGCTGGAAAGCGCATGCACGAATACTATTTTCAGCTGGGAAACGGAACTTGCGTTTTTTACAATAACTGACGCAGCAGGAAACGATGCTACAGCTGAATAGTAAAACTGTTCGGCGTCATTTCGTTGAGCGAATACGTTGCGTGGAGATTGTATAAATCGATGATGCCTGTCGGCTTTATGCCGCTGTCGTCGTCCGAATCGTCTTCAGGGGAAGCAACCGCGCAGAGAGCAAGAATTTCGGCATCAGTTACGCCGTCGGGCAGGAACATCACAAGATTCTTTGTCGGATCAGTATACATTGTGCACATCATAGGCGCCTCCGGAATTCACCTCCGCGTAAATCGTCGCGGATCAATCAGAGATTATTTCATGATACCGTATATCCCGCGTTTGTCAATCAACGGACAAGTCAAAGATACTTGCGGGTTACGGTATTTAAGAGTAAAATGGATTAATTTATTGATTATAGGAGCTCATATGAATTTCATTTTTCTGGGACCGCCGGGAGCAGGAAAGGGATCTCTTGCCGTAAAAGTCGCTGAAGACTACAAAATTCCGCACATTTCTACCGGAGACATTTTCCGCGCCGCAATCAAAAATCAGACCGAACTCGGAAAAAAAGTGAAAGGTATTATCGATGCGGGCGGGCTTGTAAGCGACGACATTACCTGTGCGCTTGTTAAAGAACGTCTTGAGCAGGACGACGTGAAGAACGGATTCATACTCGACGGATTCCCGCGCACAATTCCCCAGGCGGAAGCGTTCACCGGCATCTGCAAAGACGTTACGGTCGTAAACTTTGTCATCAAAGACGAAATTGTTATAAAACGGCTTTCGACGCGCCGCGTGTGCAGAAAATGCGGTGAAAACTACAACGTGCTTACAATGCCGCCGAAAAAGGAAGGCATCTGCGACAAGTGCGGAGGCGAACTGTATCAGAGGGACGACGACAAGCAGGAAGCGATTCTGCACCGCATGGACGTATACCGCGAACAGACGGAGCCGCTCATCGACTTTTACCGCAAACGCGGCGAGCTCTCAGACATAGACGGCGCAACACAAACAGACGAACTGCTGAGGGATTTTAAGAAAAAGTTCCCGAACAAATAAAACAGAACGAAAATTACCTGCGCGGTTCTTAACGGACCGCGTTTTTTTATTAAAAACCGATTATGATAATTAAAAATGTGTTTCAGGAGGATTTTCCTTATCAGCGGCGTCGAGTTCCGACACTATTTTCCTGTACGTATGAGGTGTCTCGTTCCTGCTGTGCAGCGGATACCATACCTGTGCAAAGAAGGGGTTTACTTTTGCCATTTCCTGATAGTTCCAGCTTTCACGTTCGCACTGCGGACACCAGTGGCCGCCTTCAAGTACAAGCCGCGGACTAGCGGAGAACGTATGTCCGAACGCACAGCGGAATTTGAGCGGCGTCTTCATGTCGCCCGCCGCCATCGATCCGGAAACGCATTCGCCGCCGCGGAACGACGCGGCCTGTTTCAAATCAGTCAGAGACAACTGCGATTCCGGTTTCGATTCGTCGTATCCGTGGTCAATATGTACGACTTTATCCCATTCGGTAAAATGTTTCATCCTGCTGATTTTAGGAATCTTCTTCCACTCGTCTGCGGAAATAAAGAACGGATTAATGAAATCGCTGCGGTTGTTTTTAATAAAATTCATCGTACCGCGTTCGCCCATAGCAAGTTTGTAGAACCGGCGTTTCATAACGGCGCCGATTAATTTCTGTCCGCCGGGCAGTCTCGTGATAATCTTTGCGGCCTTTGCCGTTCCGCCGAGTTTTTCCATGTAGAACTTGTAAAAATACTCAAGCGAACCGCTTCTGAAATGGAGATAATTATTAAGCTTGTCGCTGTCCAGATAGTACGTGCCGTGAAAATTCCGCGTCGCGAACCAGTTTCCCTCAAGCGCGGCATCCAGGTCCGTAATACCTATACGGCCGAACATCTCCCTGAACATTTCATAGCAGCTGACGCGGCACGTTTCTCCGCCGCCGATGTTGTAGATGTGACACCAGAAACCATCGGGCAGCGGCCTGCAGATATTGCGGAGCAGCACGCCGGAATCACGGTCGGTTACGTACTCAAGCACGTTGTCGAGACAGTTGTGGAACATGATGCTGTCTTCTATGTTCGCCATGTGCTTTGAAAGAATACCTGTCTGACGGAGCGACACCCAGTATTTCAGTCCCAATTCAATGACGGCACGTTCGGCCGCAATTTTCGACACTGCATAATAATCGTGCACGCTCGGTTTAAGAGGATCACCGACTCTTCCCCAGTGTATGGGAGGCATCCGGTCTCCGGTTTCTGCGACTGTGCCGATATATACGAGCTTTACTTTTTCAATTCCTCCCGTTTCCCTAATTGCCCTGATAATATTTATCGTGGAACCGTAATTCACTTTCATGGCAAGTTCAGGACGATAGTCTGCGGCGGGAGAAACGAGTGCGCCGACATGCAGCACAATATCGCTGCCCTGAACGCATTTTTTAACGGCGTCATAATCGGTTAAGTCCCCCCAGTGGATTATTACGCGGGGATTTCCCTCGTACTGCTTCATAATCTGTTTATCGCGTTCCGTGGGCAGCACAAGCGTCGTTACGACGTTTTCCGGGTCTTTGAGAATCTCCTGCATTCCCATCGTTCCCATGTTTCCGGAAGCACCGGTTAAAAATATCTTCGCCATACTCACTCACCCTTCATGTCGATGACCTGTTTCTTTCTGTCGATGACATCCATACAAAGCTGAACCGAGTCACCGATAAAACCTCTATAAATGATTTGAACTTAATTAATTTTCTATAGTATATTTATGGAGGCGGAAAAATTGATGTGCAAAATAAAACCGCCCGGCCCGTTCCTGTACAATTTTATCCCGGAATGTACAGAATCTGACATCAGACGGTAACTTTGACGGCGGACTGGAATTGTTATTTTATATGGAAGAACAGAAATTGGACAGCAGGAAACAATATTCCCGTATGATAATACAAAAATCGCTCATAGACATGATGCAGACGATGCCGATCAATACGATTTCCGTTACGGCATTATGCAGAAAGGCGGGAATCAACAGGGGAACGTTCTATCTGCAGTATGCCGATCCGTATGACGTGTTCAGGCAGCTGGAAGAGGATTTCTTTCATGAAATAGAATACGTGCTTGAAGGTACCTGTGTAACTGATGCCGACCACGGTTTTCTTGTTACGCTGCTCGTATTTCTCGTTCAGAACAAAGAAACGTGTAAAGTCATTCTCAATACGGACGAAGGATATACCTTTCTCCAGAGGATTATGAAACTCGCCCACGATAAAAGCATAGAGGCGTATAAAATCACTGCGCCGAAAACGACTCAGGAAAAGGTTGAAAACACGTTCACCTTCATCGCGGACGGCATAATCGGCGTTATTCAGCGGTGGGTCGAGAACGGCATGAAGCAAAGCCCCGAAGAACTTGCTGATTTCCTGACAAAGCTCAATGTTCAGTGCATACGCCAATTGCAGTCTGAAACGGCCTGATTATTTTATTGCATCCACGTTCGCCTTCCCGCCCGGAACAAAAGGCAGAACATCCTCTTCATTGTCGATTTTTACGCGCACAAAAAAGGGCTTACGCTTACGGTCCGGCGCGAACGCTTTTTCATACCACGCGTCGTCGTCCGCTGCGTCTGCAGCTTCTATGCCGAACCCGCGCGCGATTGCAACAAGATCCGGCCGTGCGGCGAACGTACTTGCGCTGTAATTTTTATTAAATAAATATTTCTGCTGCTGGTATACCATGCCGAGCGTGCCGTTCTCAAAAACGATGACCGTTACGGCAAGATTCTGCTCCGCGAGCGTCGCCAGTTCCTGTATGTTCATAAGGATCGAACCGTCGCCGGAAAAGCACACTATCTGCCTGTCGGGATTCGCCAGCGCCGCGCCGACAGCAGCCGGAAGTCCGAATCCCATGGTGCCGAGCGAACCGGAAGTAAGAAACGTGCGCGGCTTTTCTACCGGATAATACTGCGCGGCCCACATCTGATGCTGACCGACGTCCGTCGTCACAATCAGACTGCCGCCGGGAAGTCCTGCTTTACCGGCAAGTTCCGGCACGGACGCTATGAATGCACGCGGATTACTGTTTCCGGCATTTTTCGGACGGCCGCTCTCGAGCGAGGAGTTATCTTTTTTTATGTTCATGATTTTTTCAAGCCACACGGCGCGGGCTTCGGCATTCTGCCACGCGGATGCGAATTTTTCCTGTTTCTCCGCGGCAAGCTGCACGAGGATGGGAAAGACTGACTCGACGTCCGCAACGACGGAGATATCCGCGTTCACAATTTTATTAACTTCCGCCGCGTCGACGTCTATATGCACTATTTTTGCATTCGGGCAGAATTTCGAAACGGCACCCGTCGCGCGGTCGTCGAAACGGACGCCTGCGGCGATAACAAGGTCGGCTTCATGCATTGCAACATTCGCCGCATACGAACCGTGCATGCCGACCATACCGGCGGACATGCCTGAGGACTCCGGAATACAGCCGAGTCCCATAAGGCTTGTTACGACAGGCAGCCGGTAGCTCTTCAGAAATTTCTTAAGCTCTTCCGATGCGGCCGCCGTGTTGCACCCGCCGCCGCAGTACAGCACGGGTTTCCTCGAAACGACAAGCGCTTCCGTAATTTTTTCCATGCGGGCGGCATATTCCGATGCCGGCGTATGGAAACGTATGTCGTGTATTCTCACGGCGTTTACGTCGGGCCATTCGTCAAATTCACAGGAAGCGCACTGAACGTCGCGCGGCACATCAATCAGCACCGGGCCGGGACGGCCGTTTACGGCAATCGCAAACGCTTCGGGTATTGCATGCAGAAGTTCTTCCGGAGACTTTACCATCACACTGTGTTTCGTAATAGGAAACGACAATCCGAACGTGTCGGCTTCCTGAAACGCATCGGTGCCGATAAGCGACGTGTTCACCTGTCCGGTAATTGCGATAATCGGAACGGAATCGCTTCGTGCATCGGCAACAGCGGTAAGCAGATTCATCGCCCCCGGACCGCTTGTCGCGAGGCATACCGCGGGTTTTCCGGTACTGCGCGCCATTCCCTGCGCGATAAAGCCGCCGGCCTGTTCCTGTCTGACAAGTATGTGTCTGATTGAACTTCTGTTCAGTTCGTCGTACAACGGAAGAATCGAACCTCCCGGAATTCCCGCGACTGTCGTTATTCCTTCCATCTCAAGCAGCTTCACGATGATTTCTGCACCGGTTTTTCTCATACGCACTCCCTGTTGAATTAACCGCCCGGGCATAAAAAAAGCTCCCCGTCTGCCGGAGAGCTTTCTTTTACGCCAAGTGGCCTTATGTAATTCTACATACGCACAGTCAGCATCTTCGCTCCGGCAGTCTTATAAACTACTACTGCTACTACAACGAGGACGACTAGTACTACTACTGTAGAAATGAATGTCATGCAGGAATATTCTCATATTGCCGTAATTTTGTCAACAAGAAAAACGTACGGTAAATATACACAGAGTATTACGGTTCTCATAAACATCTTGTTGAGTCGCCTTGTACCGAAAACTGTCCGCTTACACAGGAAATAATTCCGCGGACTCCGGCTCGCCAGAATAGGCGAGAGTCGCTCGCGGAATTATTTCCTGCTCCGCGGACGGTTTTTGGTATACGCTGAAACGAATAAAACTTTCCCAGAAACGGCCAGATCTGAAATATTTATCGACGTTTATGGGGCGTGAAAGTAAGGGGACTTTTATTTTTCGCGTAAGCGGACTGCTTTTCTGTATGAGGTAACTAAGCAAACTATTTTCGAAAACAGGGTACTTTGTGTATATTTACCGTACATTTTGTTCCCATAGTAAATTACTTCGATTCTGGATATAATCTACTATCTATGTCTCTCAACTGTAACGAAATCAACGTAATTCTCGACGAGCTGTCTCTCGAAGGTGCTTTTATACAGGATATTATTCAGCCGGGATACGACACGCTCGCTTTGTTTACGTACAAAAACGCGGCTCCGACAACAATTCTTATCTGCACCGCACACGACGCATGCCGAATAAACAGCACGCGCAGAAAAATCACGCGCAACGACAAACCGCTTCGTTTTATGGAATTCCTGAAATCACGGATACGCGGCGCGCGGATCGACTCCTGCGTGCAGATAGGGTTGGAACGCGTTATAGCGCTGAAACTGTCGCACGGAGACGAACGGTTCATACTGTATATCCGGCTCTGGAGCAGTGCGGCAAATATTCTGCTCTGCACGGAAGACAATACGATTCTCGATTCCATGTACCGCAGACCGGCCAAAAATGAAACGACGGGCAGTGCTTTTATACCGCCCGTTCCTGATGATTCAAAATCCGGGAAAGAATGGCCTGTGCGTACCTTTGAAGAGATACAGGAGCAGTACAACGTTCAGCATCCGGAAGCCGCCCCGCTCTCTTTTAACGAGAAGGTCGACATCTGGTACGGCGAGCATGCGCGTACGCTTTCACGCGAGTCGCTGCTTGAACAGGCGGAAAAATGGTATAACGTAACGAAAAGCAGACGGACGGCCGCGCTTGAAAATCTCAAGGCAAAGCAGTCTGTATTCCTGAATGCAGGGCAATACAAACATCAGGGGGACCTCATTCTTTCATACGGATATCTGCTCGACGGAAAATCAGATCATCTTGAATGCACCGACTACAACACCGGGAATACGGTGAGCATACGCATAGATCCCGGAAAGAATGCACAGGAAAATGCGGCTGAATACTATACGAACTATCATAAAGCACAGTCTGGGTCCGAACAGCTCGCGCATGACATTGAGCTTGCAGAAAAGCAGATTGCCGCGCTCGATAAAATGTATGCCGATATACAGCATGAACAGAATCCCGTACGCATAGAACAGCTGCTGCGTCATGATTCCACACCGCAGCAGCAGAAAAAGAAAACGCATCCCGGACTCAGCTATACGGTAAACGGGTGGTACCTGCTTGTCGGCCGCGATGCAAACGAGAACGACGATCTGCTGCGCCATTACGTACGCGGTCCCGATATGTGGATTCACGTGCGCGATTTTCCGGGCGGGTACGTATTCATAAAAAACAGACCGGGAAAAACAGTTCCGCTCGACATACTGCTTGACGCAGCAAATCTTGCCATATATTATTCTAAAGCACGCAAATCCGGAAAGGCCGACCTGTATTACACGCAGGTGAAACATCTGCGCCGTGCGAAGAACGGACCGAAAGGGCTTGTCCTTCCGACGCAGGAGAAAAATCTGTGTGTCGAACTTGACCAGACGCGTCTTAATCTTCTGGATTCAATCAGACAGGAAGAAGAATTTAAATGAAAAACAAAACCAGTGACGATGCATCAATCAGGTCTTCCAGGACCTTTTCCAGTATTCTGCCGTGGTTCGCAATGGCTTTAACAAAGCAGACCCGCGCAGCATATATCAACCTTATCCGAAAAGTATATGTGAACTTCGTGAAGATACAACAGCAGGAAAAGAAACATAAAATTCACATTCCTGTTATTTATATAGATTCTAAAGTCGACGATAAAATACCGTTTACACCGGAGAAAGTCGGCATATATCTTAACTTCGTCAATTATTTCGTACGGCCGATCTCGATGCTTGTTAAACGATTCGGCATCCGGAAAGCAGCTCCGATTTGCACTGAATATATTAATTTTATAGCCTCGCTGTATGAAGATGCCGGAACGATTTACAGATACTGCCTCACGACGACACATCGTCCCGATTATAAAAAGAACAAACAGTTCCGGTTCATCCATAAAAATGATCCCCACTACCTGTGCGTGCCGAGCCTTCATATCTGCATTGTCACCGGCTGCTATTCTTTTTTCAGAAATCTGTTCATTAAAGAAAATTTTACGCAAAAGGAACAGGACCTGTGGAATAAGGAACTCTATGCAGACGCGGTCGCCATCGGGGAAAGCGTACTTTTCGTCAAACAGCACAGCGTAAACTGCATTCCCGCGGCTTTATACATGATGACGATAAAGCACAGTGAGCAGTTTACGACATATGATTCAGTAAATTTTATTAACAGTCTGTTCGCGTACGACAATACAATCGCGCCGGACGACAGGCTCGAAATTATCAATCACATTAACTTTATGTATGAGCGGCTTCTGCTTGAAGGCGCTTATTGCGACGTCTGGCAGGAACCTATAAAGCACTGGATCAGGCTCTATGCCGCGCAGACGAATCAGCCGATGGACCGGCAATAACGGAACCGTCCCTCAAGTGAAATCTTCGGGACGGTCCTGAACTTAAAATCGTTCCGCCCGTTCCGACGACTTTCTGCGGTATAATCCTGCGCTTCCGCTACGCTCCGTCGGGGTATGAACGTTCGGACGGCCGTGCGATTTATACGAACCGCCGGCATAACCGCCTGCCGCTCCTTTATCCTCGCGGCCTCCGCGCTCACTGCGTCCGAATTTACCGTGTCCGCCGTGCTCACCGAAACCGCCTCTTCTGCCGCCGAATCCTCCGCGCTCTTCGCGGCCCCCGCGCTCTTCGCGGAACGGGCGTTCTTCGCGGCCTCCGCGCTCCCCCCGGGAGCCGCTCCGTTCACCGTCAAAGCAGCCGCCGTCTTTCGTGTCGAGGTGCATATGTGGAATGCTGCTGTCGCGCTTCGCCATCTCAAGCGCCTTTTTCGCCGATGCGGCAGGAAGGCTGAGCAGCGTGAAGTTCGCCGATATGTCGATGCGGTCGACGAAACGTCCCGGAATATGAAGCAGATCGCTGAAGTAATCGGCTATGGCGCGCGGGTTATATCCGTCGCGGCGGCCCATCTGTACGTACAGACGCATCTGATCGCCGTCGGAAGCGAATCCGCGGCTGCCGCCCTGCTGCCGCATGCTGTTTATTGAACCGTAGCGTTTCTTATCGAGCGACTTGCCGTACATGACGGACATGACGGCCGCGAGAACCTGTTGAGGTTCGCTGTCTTTGCACAGCTCGGCGGCCATATCCGCAAACTGCGAAGGCGGAATAATAAGCGATTCAACCGGCGCACCGGAAGATTCTGCAGTTGTTTCCCCTGTTTCCGCACTGCTGTCTTCCGCAGCGTCTGCATCCGCCGGAACGGCGTCTCCTTCAATCGGTACGATTTCATCGCTGTCGGACAGGGACGAATCGTTTTCCGCGGTTTCATCTTCAACGGCCAGCGCCGGCGCGTTTTTACCAAGACCGATGTCGACTTTGAGCTGTTCGAAAAGCCGTGCGCGTTTTTTGTCGAGCACTTCGTCTACGGTCGGGACCGACTCTTCCTTCATTTCTCCCTTCGTGCTTTTCCGCACGGCATTCTGCATGTAACCGAGCTTGCGTCGTTCTTCAGGCTTCACGAACGTTACGGCAGTTCCAGCCGAACCTGCGCGGCCCGTTCGTCCGATGCGGTGCACGTATGTTGCGCCGTCGAACGGAAGCGAATAATTAACAACGTGGCTCAGCCCCGAAATATCGATGCCGCGGGCAGCAACGTCGGTTGCAACGAGAATACGCGTTTTTCTGGTGCGGAAACGGGCAAGAATTTTCTCGCGCTGATTCTGCGCAATGTCGCCGTGAAGGGCCGCAACTTCATATCCCCGCTCGTCGAGCTGACGGCACACGTTGTCCGCATCCATCTTTGTCTGCGTAAAGACGAGCCCGTAAAAATCATCGGAAAAATCAATAAGACGTACGAGTGCCTCTATTTTCTCGCTCTCGCGCACCACCCAGTATTTCTGTTCGATAAGAAGCGGTTCGTCTACGACGCCTTCTTCCTCGACAATCTCGTATTCGCCCATGAACTTCTGGGCGATTTTGAGAATCGGCGCCGGCATCGTCGCGCTGAAAAGGAGAATGCGGCTCGCGGGATTCGCCTTCTCAAATATCGCCTCGATATCGTCGATAAAGCCCATGTCGAGCATCTCGTCGCCTTCATCGAGGATGAAATAGTCTATTTTGCTGATATCGAGCGTGCCGCGTTCAAGGTGGTCCTGAATGCGTCCCGGCGTACCGACGACGATTTCTGCTCCGCGCTTCAGATCGCGTATCTGCTGCCCCATGGAAGCGCCGCCGTAAACAACGCACGTGCGCGGAGATCTGCCTTCCGTAAAGGACTGCATTTCCGTGCATGTCTGCATGGCGAGTTCCCGCGTGGGCTCAAGAATAAGCGCCTGTACGGAACTGCTTCCGTCGCGAAGCTTCTGCACAAGCGGCAGACCGAACGCCGCCGTTTTTCCCGTACCTGTACGTGCGCGCGCAATAACGTTCGCATCGCCGTTCAAAAGCCGCGGAATTGCGAGCACCTGAATCGGTGACGGAGTGACAAAGCCTTTACGGGCTACCGCTGCCAGGGTCTGCTCATCGAGACCGAGGTCTTCAAAAGAGATTTCTTCTGATTCCATATGTATACCTGTATCCTGCGGGCCGGTTAAAACCGCCCTTTAATTCGTGTGACGAGAGTGACAGGAAGCATATAAACCAGAAATCCGTAACCAGTTTTATGGGATTGGAAAAGAATTAAAGGCAGTCCGACTAATCGTGCATGCGTCCATCAGACATAGCACACGTATACATGATATTAGTATAAAAAGATAATAGTTGCAAGCAGATAGTGCAATATTTCGCATTTATTACTGTTTTCCGGAAAAGTTTTGCAGCAATAATTTGATTTTTTTGCGAATTTATGGTATTCTATAATCTATATGGCAAAAGCAACTAATTCGGGAAAGCCGGTAAAATCCGGGTCTTCGAGAAAGACGGGAAAATCAGCTGCAGCAGGAAAGTCCGTAAAGACGATAAAATCTTCTTCAAAAGGGAAATCAGGTTCCGCAGGCAAATCGTCCACAGGGAAATCCGCAGCATCGGGCAAAGTTTCTGCGTCTTCAAAAACTATTCCATCGGGGAAAAAATCGTCTGCAACAAGCAAAGGAAACAAATCTACTACTAAAGTGAAAACATCAGTACCGGCGACAAAATTCAAAATCAATCAGAAAGTCGTTTATCCCAGCCAGGGGGTAGGCAAAGTTACAGATATTACGGAGCAGGTCTTTAAAGAACAGAAGCTGTGGTACTACAATATTTACATCGAAGCTTCCGATATGGTCGTTATGGTTCCCGTCGACCGGGCGGAAGAACTCGGCATCCGTGCTATCGTCTCGGCGGACGAAGCGGAACGGGCGCTCAATCTTCTTTCTGACGATTTCGAGCCGATTACGTCCGACTGGAAACTGCGTTATCAGATGAACCTCGACCTGCTGAAAAAGGGCAGCATTCTCGATATTGCCACTATCGTACGCTGCCTGTATAACCGCAGCAAGGTGAAGGAACTGCCGATCCTTGAACGGAAACTATACGACTCCGCACGAAAGCTCCTTGAGGACGAAATCTCGTTCGCTATGGGGAAGGCGGCAAAGGAAGTCGAATCGCTCATCCATGCAAAACTTGAACCGCTCGGATCGGCGCCGAAAGTAAAACACGTCGTCAACATCGATGATGACGAAGACGACAATCTGATGGACGACATGGAAGAGAAAGAATCGTCGGACGAACATGATGACGAAGAGGAAGAAACGGACGAACATGAGGAAGAAGATTCTACGGATGATTCCGACGATGACGCGGCCGATGAATCAGACGATTCCGAAAGCAGCAGCGATTCTTTCGACAACGACAGCTTCTAAGGAATTACGGCTGAATGACTGACGGTTCGATTTCTTCAATTCATGCGGCCGTTGTCATCGCAGCGGCAGGCTCTTCTTCACGCATGGGCGCTTCGGTGCGAAAACAATATCTCCCGCTCGGAAACGGCACCGTCCTTTCCGAAGCGGTGAAACCTTTCCTTCAGACGCTCCACTGCTCAATCCTTGTAATTACAATTCCCGCAGACGAAGACGAATCGTATGCGGCGGCGGCATTATCAGCCGATAAAAGCATGGCATCCCTTCTTACGCAGACAAAGCTGATTTTTGTGCACGGAGGAGAAAGCCGCTGTGCGTCGGTAAAATGCGCACTTGAAGCAATCGCTTCGTCCGGAACGACATGCGATATTGTGCTCGTCCACGACGCGGCCAGGCCTTTCGTAACCGGGAAAATAATACGGGACGCGGCGGCTGCGGCAGTCGGAAACGGTGCGTCCGTACCGGCAGTTACGCCCGTGGACACACAGAAGGAAACTGACGGACACGGAATCATCATCCGTCATCTTCAGCGGAGCACACTCGCGGCGGTCCAGACTCCCCAGGCGTTCCTGTTTGCGCAGTTTCTTGAAGCGCACCGGAAAGCGGCGCTCGACGGATGCACGTACACGGACGACACTGAAATCTGGGATAAATACGTCGGACGCGTCGTCACTGTTCCGGGCGATGTCCGCAACAGAAAAATAACGTTCGCTTCGGATATGGATAAAACAATGAACGATTCACGCGCAATAATTCACACCGGTCTCGGGTACGACATACATCCGCTCGCAGCCGGACGCAGGCTGCTGCTCGGAGGAATAGAACTTCCGTTCGACAAAGGGGAAGCCGGCCATTCGGACGGCGATGTGCTGCTCCATGCAATAACCGACGCGCTGCTCGGGGCTTCAGGGCTCGGCGACATAGGCAGCTTTTTCCCGCCCGAAGACGACAAGTGGAAAGACGCCGACTCGGCATGTCTTCTCGAAACTGTGTGGCGGAAAGTTACGGCTGCCGGCTGGCGTCTCGTCAACATGGACTGCATCGTAAAACTCGAGCAGCCGAAATTTCTTCCCTACAGGAACGCCGTGCGCAGTTCCATAGCAGGAATTCTCCGCACCGACAGTGAAAAGATTTTTGTTAAAGCTAAAACCGGCGAAAAAATGGGAGACGTCGGACAGGGCAACGCCGTCGAAGCGTGGTGCTCGTGTCTGCTCGAAAAACCGTAAAAAAAGGCGTCCGTTCAGGGGACGCCCGTCGGTAATTCAGTTATTAATCACATATTGTCGGGAAGTTCAAGCACCATTTCGATTTCCGTCTGAGTCCGGTTCATGCGCTTTGCAATCTGCGGAATGGTCCAGCCCTGACGCTTAAGATACTTGATGTTCTCGCGGTCCTGCGGCGACAAACGCTCGTCGCTTTTCTCGGGATGCTTTTCAAGATCCTGCTTCGTTATCTGATTCAAAAGCTTGAACTTCGATTCAATATCGTTCCTGAGCTCTTCAAGCCGTGATTCGCTGCGGCCGATCCCCTGCCGCGCGGAATTGAGCGCATCCATGCGTTTATCCGCTTCGGCAAGCAGCGCCTGCAGCGAAGAAAGCTTCGTCACCGCATCGCTTATCCTCGGTCCGCTTTTTATAATTTCGTCTACGTTGGTCTGAACGTCCTTTATTTCCTGCGGCAGTGAATCCGACTGACGGATGCACGCCTTAAGACGCTCTTCGAGAGCCTTGAGGTTGTCGAACGACGTGTTGACGTCCTTGTTCACGCGGTCGATAACGTCCTGTTTCTGCTCAAGGCGGTCGTACGAACCTGCAATGACGTTAAGTTTCTCCTGAAAATCACGCGCTGTTACTTCCATATTCTGCAGCTGGTCATACGTCGTCTGAAGTCCGCTGATTTTATTATCCATCGTATCGGAAAGATTGATCATCGTATCGTACTTCTTTCCGAGCGTGTCGATTTTCGCTTTCTGCGCGTCAAAATCCCTGAACCGGGTATTGATCTCCTCGCTTATCCTGCAGATCGCATTATACTGGTCGGTCAGTTTCGCCGCCGTCTGATTGAACGCTTCGATTCTCGTAAAATCCTCGTTGAGAGCCGCGATTTTTTCATCGAGCTGCTTCTTCATCTGGTCGGCTTTTTCGTACACCTGCATCTGGGACTTTACGTTCTGCAGCTCGCGGTTAAGCTCGCTCATGCGGCTCTGAATATCGTTCGAGTCGTTCTGCATTTTGAGAACGAATTTCGCCTGATTTGCGCTGTTTGCAACTTCGATGGAATCGATTTTTTCCTTCAGGCTGTTCAGTTTCTGCGTCGAGTCCGCGCTCTGTTTGCTCACGCGCTCTTCAGTGTCTTTGAGCATGTCTCCGTACATATCCTGCAGCTTAGTAAGAATTTCTTCCGACCGCTTTTCATACGACGCAACAGATTCGTCCGTTCTCGACTGCAGCTGCGTAATCTGCGAAACGAGATCGTCCTGCTGTTTTTTTACGCCGGCCGCATGCTGCGTCATATCAGCGGCAAGAGCCGCTTCCGCTTCGGTTATTTTTTTCTGGGAAGTGCTCTTGAGACTTTCGAGCTGCCCTCTGAACATTTCGCTGGATTCATCGAGCTGCTGCTTCAGATGCTGCTTCCATGCGTTGAATTCGGAAAGCGCCGCGTCGATTGTCGACGAGCTCGTTTCCTGCCTGTTCGTCACGGCTTCCTCGAACGACTTCAGGCTTTCGAGCAGCCCGCTCTGCACTTTGCCGAGCTGTTCGTTTATTTTTTTCTGATATTCGTCGGACGCCTTCTTCAGGTATTCATCCGACGCAGACTGGGACTTGCTTACTTTTTCCTGCGTCTCTGCGGTGAAGCCGTCCACCGTCTGTCTGATGTCGTCGAGCCGGTTCTGAACGGAAGTCTGCGTATCTTTTATTCCCGCTGCAATCCGGTTCATCTGCTCGTCGTTTTTTTCCTGAAGCGCCGCAAGCTTTGCCTGCATGTCCTCGCTGTATTTCACTTCCATCGCACGGCGCGCGTTTTCATAGTCGGTCGTAAACAGCGTAAGTTTCCCGTCGAACGAACTTTTCCACGCAGTGAGATCTTCCTGCATTTTGTTTCCGCGCGTCTTCAGGTCGTTGTCGAACGTATCCTCGAAATCCTTGAGCTTCGCGCTTACGTTCCCGACCGCCGTCGTCTTGAGCTCGTCGATGTTCTTTTCAAGAGCGGCAAGCTGCGTTTCCATCGCGTCGTAATCGGTTTTGACCGATGCGGCAAATTCTCCATGCTTCTGCTGCTGGTCGGCCGTGAATGTATCAAAATCGGCAAGCACACGCTTCCGTATCTCTTCCATCGCCTGCCGGAGATTTGCTTCGAGCGTATCCACATCCTTTCCCGACGTTTCAAGCCGGGAAAACTGATACTCGAGGTCTTTCTTATATGCACCGAGCTGTGAGTCGAGCGTCTTGAGCACGTCTTCCGCACGCGTTTCGGAAAGCTGCGTAGTCTTTTTTATTGATTCGCCCAGCGTTTTTTCGAGCTCTGCAAGCTTCGATTCCGCCCGGACACGGAATTTTTCGATTTCGTCGTCCACGGCCTTCACTTTCGCAGCAAGCTGCGGTGCAATGCTGTCCGCGCGCTTCTCCGCCGCGTCGCATTCCGACTGCAGCTGTCTGACCGAATCTTCGGCATTCTTTACGGAGGCCGCCGCCTGATTCGATACAGCCGCAAGCGATTCAGTCAGGGACGTCTTGAGCGTGTCGATTTTATTCTGAATACCGGCGCGGTATTTCTCTATAGTGTCATTGGCGGACGCGGTAAATTTTTCGAACGCGACTTTCTCCATAGAATCCGCTTTCGATACGGCATTTTCAAAAAGACTGTTGTAACGCCCCTCAATGTCCTTCACCTGCGTTCCAAGCGACGTCTGCAGTCCTTCGAGGCTCTTTGCATTCGTCTGAACATTCTGCGCAATAAAATCGGACGTTTTCTTCGCTTCGCCGAGAGAAGCGTCGAGCTGTGTGCGCAACTCCGTAATCTGCCGATTGTACTGTCCGTCAAGGTCGGAAATGCGTTTGTTCAGCTCGGAAACGACGGAACCTTCCTTTTCGTCGTATATATTTTTGACCGACGCGGCCTGCTGTTCAAGTTCAGCCGTTTTCCGCGTAAGCTCTTCGGCGAGCTTCGCGTATATGTCGTTAAGTTTGCTGCTCAGCTCCGCAATGCGCGCATTGTGTTTTCCCGTCAGGTCCGCATATGTCCCGTCATACTTTTTGTCGAGTTCCGCAATGCGGCCGTCGTTTTTCCCGTCGATCGTGTCGAGCTGCTTCGCGTATTTTTCATGTGCCGCGGCAATCTTCTCGTCGTATTTCCGTCCGAATTCGTCGATATGCTGCTTATATTTTTCATCAAGCGACGAAAGCGTCTTCTTGATATTCGCAACAACATTGCCGGTCGAATCCTTGAAGGAAGAAACAACTTCCGTCGTTTTCTGGGTAAGGGCCGCATCGAGAGCGGCGGCGGCCTGTTTGTATTTTTCCGAAAGCTGAGCATACTGCAGGCCCAGCGCCGCATCGGATTTTTCCGCAAGCGACTTATACTTTTCCGCAAGCGCCGAATACTGAGCCGTAATCTGAGCATTCGTTTCATCCGCTTTCTGCGCATACGTGGAAGCGAGCGTAAGATACTGCTGATTCAGAGACGCATCGGTTTTACCCGCAAGGCCCGTATATTTTTCCGAAAGCTGAGCATATTGCAGCCCCAGCGACGCATCGGTTTTTCCTGCAATATCTTTATATTTTCCGGACAACGATGCGTACTGCTGGTTCAGAGACGCCTCTGATTTCTCCGCAAGGTCTTTATATTTTGCCGCAAGCTGTGCGTACTGCTGATTCAGAGACGCATCGGATTTTTCCGCAAGCGACTTATACTTTTCCGAAAGCGTCGAATACTGGGCTGCAATCAGCGCGTCGGTCTCGTTCGCTTTCTGCGTGTGCTTTGAAGCCAGCATAAGATACTGCTGGTCCAATTTGTCGTCCAGTTCGTCGGCGCGTTTTTTATACGAATCCGCGAGTTCCGTATACTGGCCGTCGTATTTTCCGACAATTTCCGCAGTACGGCTGTCTATCGAACTGTCGAGAGCCGCTGTCCTGTCCGCTATCTGCTTTGCCATATCGGCGGCTTCCGCTTCAAGGCGCGCCGCAAGTTCCGCCATCTCGTGTTCGTACTTGTCCGCCAGTTCCTGATACCGCTGCTGATATTTATTGTCGAGTTCCGACTCGAGCCCGGAAACCTCGTTCTCAACTTCCGCCGCGCGTCCGTCTACCTGTTTCTGCGCGTCGTCGAGGCGCGCCGCAAGCTGCGCTTCAAGTTCCGAAGCTTTTTCCTCAAGGGCTTTAATATATGCGTCACTGCGCTGCTGAGCCTGCTCGCTCAGATGTTTAAACGCCGTGTCTTCAAGCTCGTCGGCTTTCTGCGCCGCCTCGCCGTAAACGCCGGCAATCTCCGACTGGAATTTCACAAGCGCGTCTTCCGCCTGTTTTTCAACGGCCGCAATGTCCGAAGCGAGTTTTCGTGAACGCGCTTCGTATTCGTCGAGCAGTTTTGCGCCGAGCGTTTTCAGCTGTTCGCTGTTCGTCAGGGAAAACTCCGAGCTGATTTTCGGAATATGTTTTTCTATATCGTCTATCGTTTTTTTCTGTTCCGCGAGACGGCCGTCGAGTTTTTCGACGACAAGAGATTCTTTTTTCAGGCGGTTCAGGTTTTCTTCGACGTTCGCAGTCATATCAGCAAGCGTGCTAAGAGATTTATCGTATCCGTTTATTTTATCTTCCGCAGCCTTTACGGCACCCGCGTATTTTTCCAGTTCTCCGGCTTTCTGAGTGAAATCGTCGCGTTCTTTTTCCAGTCGTTTTATTGCCGCGACGGCCTGCAGGCGCGTCGTTTCGACTTCCGCGTTTGCGGATGCAAGTTTCTTCGACTGTTCCTGAAAATACGAGTCAAAATCAGCCTGCCGTTTGTCGGCATAGCGTTTGACTTTTTCCATTGTATTATTGTCTTTGTCCATCTGCCTGAGCGCGATGGAAACTCCCGCCGCGACCGCAGATGCTACCAGAATTGCGATAATAACCACTTTGCCCACCCAGTAATTGCTGTATCAGACAACACAGCAGAATTTACTTTTTTTATTGTAGCACAATTTTCTGTAATTGACGATAGTCATTGAATGAAATATCAGCGCCTCTGTACGGACAATGAAAAAGCTTCCGCCAGAACGGTTCGAAATACGCCGATTTCATACCGGCATTATTCGAGCCGGCAACATCGTATTTTATACTGTTCCCGACGTACAATATACGCTCCGGCGCAACGCCGAGTTTTTCCGCCATGACTCTGAACGGATACACGGAAGGCTTCAGCGCGCCGATGTCCTCAGTTCCGAGAATGACGTCGCAGTATTTTTTAAGTCCCCACAGTTCGCCTTTCTGCTCGGGCGGAAAATCGGAAAGGACGGCAATCTTGAGGCCTGCTTCATGAAAAGCCCTGAACGTCTCGGGAACGTATCTGCAGCACGGGATCGTTTCAAAGTGAACGCGTAATCCGTCGTAGACGATCCGCTGCAGACGGAGCTTCGTTTCCTCAACGGGACAATGAATCCGGTCCGCAAGCAGTTCCGCCTGGACGTCGAAAAAATTTTCCAGTCTGTCCATGCGGTGCATCTCGTTGCGGACGAAACCGTAATGCATAAAAAACTGATTATAACGGAAAAAATGAAAAGCCATGCGTACGTGAAGCTGCCACTGTTTGTACAGCGTTCCGTCGATATCGAATCCGACAGCTTCTATTTCGCCCAATCCACGTATGTTCAAATGCAACCCCTTTTTTATTTTTTAATAATCGTAAGAGTAAAAACCGCGTCTCCGTCGGAAGAAGCCTCCGTGAAAAGCCATTGAGAAACCTGATCACGGATTTCTTTCTGAATTTCGAGCGTCAGAGTCGAAGTCGGCTCTATGGAGATTTCCGAAAGCGGTACATTTCCTTTTTCAAGCACTTTAAATTTAACCTTCACGGTACGGCTGCTGTCTATCTTTTTTGCATTCTCTTCAGAAATTTGTATCGACGGTTTCGCCGGATACAGCAGCGTCCGTGCCGTACCGTCGGACATTCCGACAGTAACTTTTCCGTCAGAACTGCGGCCGGTTTTCACTGATGTCTGAGAACTCGCGCCGCTTCCCGACGACTGCGTATATGTCGTGTTATTGATAGCTCCGAGCGCGGCCTTCGTCGACGCATCGGCACTTCCCGGTTTTTTATTTTCCGCAGCAGATGTCGAGCTTACAGGCCCGTCGTTCTGCTGCGCAGCTGCCGCCGACGTGCCGGACAATGCCGAAGCACCGGTAATCTGTTTCGCCTGCGGAGTGCTTTGCGCAGTGGAACTGGATGCCGCGGACGAATCCGCAAAGAGACTGTCGTCCCACTGAACGTCTTTTTCCTTCTGCGCGCTCTGCTCCGCCATCAATTCCTCAACGCTTTTTTTATACGACGGTGCTGTTTTTGCAGGCGTCGTTTTTTTTGTTCCGGTACCGGACGTCTGCGCAGGTTCCTGTTTCCGTGCGGCAGCGGCCTTTTTTGCAGGTTCAGTTTTTTTTACCTGCGCCGGAACGTTCTCCGGTTCAGCGGCTGCCGCCTGCACCTGTTCTTTCACCGGTTCCTCCGGTGCAGGTTCCGGTACCGCAGCCGGTTCCACCGTCCTTTCGACGGGAACGGAAGCGAGCGTTATGCGGACCGTTTTATATTCGGTCTTCTTCTTAAAATCCGGCATAAAGGCGGAAACGAGTACGAACGCAAACCAGAGCGCTGCAGTGCCGGTGATTCCCAGTTTTCTGCCGCTGGTGAGAATATCGTCTTCTTTGCCGGGAAGAAAAAAAATCGTCATTTTTGTTTTGTCCGAAGGTCTACCGCAGAAAATCCGATCTCGCGTATTACGTCGAATATCTGCACAATCGTGCCGTTCGTCACTTCCGAATCGGCTTCAAGCGTAATCGGTATTTCTTCCCGTTTCTTATCCTTCGTATCGTATGCCGCAAGTTCGCCGCCGAGCGTTTCGAACGTGACTGCCGTGTCGTTGAACCAGAGTCCGCCGTCTTTGTCCGCCGTAATTGTTATGCCGGACATCGTCGTACTCTGTGCAGTACTGCTTGACGGCAGATTCAGACTGATTCCCGGCATTACTGCGAACGTCGTGGAAACGAGAAAAAACAGAATCAGCTGAAACACGACGTCTATCATCGGCGTCATGTCTATATTCGACGTGACCGTGCGGCGGTGTGCGTGGAGCTGCATATTATTTCACCCTTCCGGTAATCCGGAGAACGACCGACGTCACGTCCGATTCCATTTCGACGATGCAGTGATTTACTCGCGACAGAAAATAATTATGAAAAACAACGGAGGGAATCGAGACGACGAGTCCGCCGACCGTCGTTATGAGAGCCTCAGCAATCGAACTTGCAAGACGCGCAGGATCCCCCGTTCCCGTACCGCCGCCGAGCACGTTGAACGCCTTAATGTTTCCGGTTACGGTTCCGAGCAGTCCGAGCAGCGTCGCAATGCTCGCGATAGTTCCGAGCGCCGTAAGCAGATGCTCGTACCGCGGAATGACGAGATCCATCTCCGCTTCGACCGCTTCCTTCATGTCCTTTTCATCCCAGCGGCGGCAGTCGAGCGCCTTTTTAATAACCTGAGAGGTCGGCGTATCAGCTTCCGCGCACGCGACGGCGGCAGCTTCGTAATTGTTTCCCGAAAGAGAACCGTTCAGATCGTACATGAGTTTACCGTCGCGCTTTTTGAGCGTGTAAAAATAAAAACACCGCTCGATAATAATATATGTGGCGATTATTCCGCAGAGAATAATCGGTATCATGAGAATTCCACCGGATCGTATTGCTTCAAACATTCTTACTGCTCCTGCGTATTAAAAAAAGAATTTTATAAGGAAGCCGGCCGAGCCGCTCCTTGCGATGTACCGGCCCGCATACGTACGCGTCTGGCCGGTAATTAATTTTACTACATCATCGGCTGTGACGGCAAGACGCACGGCTTTCGTGAGCCGGTAAAAACCGGAGAGATTAAGTTCCGGCATATGGTCGGAATCTTCGTCGGGGAAAAAGCAGAGCTCCGTACCGGCCCCCCACTTTGAATCGCTCCCCTGAAGAGACGCCGACACGGTAAGCGTATTCGGATATTCAAGCACCGGCACGTATATCCACTGCGCTTTCCACGAACCGCGGAGCGTAAGTATCCCTTTATTAAAAGAAACGCCCGCGTCCGTGCTCAGCTGGCTGCGGTCGGTCTGCTTATATGTGTACTGCCCGCATACGAACGAACCGTCGTCGTAGTCGGGTTCCCATACGCCGTTGCCGAACGCCGTCTGCCTGTATTCCGCATCAGTCGTGAAGGATAAAACGCCTTTCACCGGTATATCGGCGGAAAGTTTTCCGTACCAGTCGCTCGTCTCCCCTGGAATGTCCGAAAGCGCGCTGAACGTGTATTTCTTTTCAAGGTCTGCGTACAGCGGCTGCTCGGAAGAAATCCCGCCTTCGGCCGCGAGAGACACTTTCCGGGAAGAAAGTCCCGTCGCGAACGACGAACTGATTCCGAGCGTAAACGGTACGACGACAGGATTGTCTCCGACCTCAGTTCCGATGACGGCAGCGGCGTCGCCGTAAACGTGTATGAAGTCGTTTTTCCAGCCGAGTCCCGTACCGAAACGGGCGCGGTTCGTGCTGCCGGTCGAAAGCGCCGCACCAGTATCTGACTGGAGATACCACGCGGCGGAGAAGTACGACGAGAAACCGCCGGCGCCCCATCCGAGTTTCGCAGACGGAGAAAGCGAAAACACGGCCGACTTTTCCGCGTATCCGGCGGCGGCAGTCGAACCGGTTGTGCCTGCAAAACGGTTGTACCATCCGGAAGCTATGTCTGACTGCATGCTGAATCCGTTCGGCAGCGTCCACAAAGCGTCCGCTTTGCCTGCGACGGTCTGTTTCGTCACGTCGTAAAAGCCCGGATACTGATCCTGTAATCCGTTTCCGAGCGATTCGTAACTGCCGTTGAATTTATAGACGGCATTCTCCGTCGTGATTGTTTTTTCGCCCGTTACGGCTGCGGTCCTGTCGTAAAAGCCATCGGAAAACGCGCGCCGCGCATATCCGTCAGCGCTGTCGTAATTAAAGCCGAATCTGAACGGATCCGAGCCGGACGAGCGGTATACGGAAAAGTTGCCGGTAAAAAAACCGGGGAATCCGCCGCCGACAAGTCCTTCCGCGTAGACAGAATTCTCAGTCTCCGTTTTCACGACTGTTTCATCGGCGCCGGCATTTTTTCCGGCGGTCACGCCGGGCAGTTCAGGCAGCACTGTTTCGGACTCCGGAACTGATGGGAGCACTTCGGAGAAATCGGGCACAGCATCCTTACCGGCCGTAAGCGCGTCGCCGGATACGACTGTCGTTACGTCAGGCAGCGTTATCTCGCTGTTCTGCGCGGAGAGAAACGCCGCAGAAATCAGCAGCACTGTGCAATACATGTATACGCTCTTTTTCATAATCTACCTTCCCGATGAATCGAAACTTTTCGCCTGCCGGCTTCCGGGATACAGTTTTTTCAGCGTTTTCACCGTTTCGTCTGCATCTCCGTCTTTACCTGCCGCCCTGAATGCATCCGCCGCGTTGTATAAAGCTGCGGCTGCGTCGTCGTCTTTTCCGTTCGCGCGGTACTGCTCCGCAGCAAACAGATAAAAACCGGCGGCTTCCTGATTTTTTCCCGTCCGCCTGCTGTATAAACCGGCTGTATCAGCGTTCTCCGCAGCATCAAGGCTTTCCGCGTCGAGATGCTGTTTCTCGACGGCAAGCAGCTGCTGCGCAAGGTCGGCCGCACGCGGAAGCGTCGACTCGGAAGACGCGTACAGCGCGGCAAGCTCAGTTCCTGCCTTCCGGCCTTCCGCCGTCGTGAGTCCGCCCTTCCTGTCATATTCGGATTGCTTTTTCACGACAGCCTCGCTGCTGCCTGCCGCAAGTTTTTCGAGCTCCGCAGCCTGTTTCGCTATTCCGTCCGACCGCGCCTGCTCTCCGAACTTCTGAAGCAGACCGCGGGCCTGTTCAAGAGCATCGCCGTAGTCGCCCGTCTGCCGGTAAAGGATCATGAGATTCTTCATCGCGCCGTAAATGTACGTGCTGCCGGGATATTTTTTTATGAGCGCGCTGTTCTGTAAAACGGCACGGCCGGCGCTGCCGAGCTCAGCCTGACAGTCCGCGCTGAAATACCACGACGCGTCGGTAAACTTTCCGTCGGGATACTGCTTTTCATATTCGGCAAAACGGGAAAGCGCCGTGCCGTACTGTTTTACCGTATAATAAATTTCCCCGCGGCGGTACATGGATTCTTCCGCCAGGTCTTCAGCTGGGAAAGTACGCGCAATTTTCTGATACGCGTTGTCTGCTTTTTCGATCTCGCCCTGTCTGACAAATATCTGCGCAGTTTCATACGAACACTTCATGCCGAACTGGTTGTTCTGCATCGTGTACGGAGAAAGCGTGCCGAGCGCCTTCGCATAATTCCCTGCATCGGCGTATATTCCGGCACAGAGCAGCACCGCCTTTTCGCGGGACTGTTCGTCGGGTGCGGTTTTCACCGCCTCTTCCGCCTGCTCCGCGGCCCGGTCGTATGTACCGTTCTGGACGGCGGCATTTGCGGCCGTTATCCGCGCATTCCAATACAGCTCGTTCCCGGGATATTTATCCGCAAAACCTGAAAGCGTCGAATATGCGGCACCGCTTTTGCCGAGCCGGTACTGCGAATACCCCAGATAAAAAAGAGCATACTGCTGATATTTGCCGCTGCCGGGAGAAGCGCTGCGGTATTTTGTAAAACCGGTCTCCGCCTTGTTCCAGTCGCGGCTGTTGAACGCCGCAAGTCCCGCAACGTACTGAGCATCGCTTCCGCCGCTTTGTACGGCCTGATCGTATGCGGCGGAAAGTTTTCCGGCAAGCAGCAGCGTTTCAGCGTAATCGAGCCGCGCGGCATCGTCCATCCTTCCCGATTTTTCCAGCCGCTCAAACACCGGCAGCGCATCGGATATCCGCTGCGTCTTCACAAGAGAACGCGCATACAGAGCGAGCGCATGCGCATCCGAATCGTCAGCAGTTATTTTCTTAACAATATTAACCGCGGTTTCGTAGTCCTTCGTGCCGTAATATGCAAGGGCGGTGTAATACCGCGTCTTTTCATCGGGATCCGCAATCTTTGCCGCGTACGATTTTACGTCGTTCCATTTTCCCTGCAGCGCTGCGTACTTGAGCATGAGGACCGCATACGCCTCATAATCACTGCCTGATTCTTCGAGCCGCGCATCCTTTTCCGCCTTTTCAAGATATGCGGCGGCGTGCGCGGCATCGGTCTCGCCGAGCGTGATTTCCGCGCGGTACAACGCCATAGTCCGTTTCATCGCATCGGTCGCGCTGCCGCCGGCAGAATCAAAATACTGCTTCGTCTTTGCAAAATCGTTCCGGTTGTATGCGTCGATTCCGAGCCTCATCCAGAATTCCGAGACGAGCTCGGGAGAATCGGCAAGCGCGTTCTGCGCCTGTGCAAGAACTGTTCCGGCATCGGTGCCTACTTCGCTCCGGTGTTCGGACGAAACGGCATACGCTTTCTGAAGCGCGGCAGCCGCGAACTTTTTCTGTCCTGAAGCAAGCACTGCGCTGTACAGATTAAACGCATCCCTGTACTGTTTCAGTCCGAGGTACGCATCACCCGCGTAAATCGAAAAAAGGCCGTACACGTCTTCGGACAGTGAATCCTGCGGAAAGGAGCCGTAAAGCTCCGTCGTCTGCCGGTACGAGCCGGTTCTGTTGTACGAATCGGCAAGTTTCAGAACGGCTTCCTCATAATCGGCCGGAGAAAATCTGCTGCCGTTCGAAACGACGTACCCGAACGGAGCGGCGGCTTCGGCATACCGTCCGAGCGCGTAATACGAACGCGCGCCGTACAGGGCTGCGGAGCTGTAATACTGTCCGCCCGTTCCGCTTATTCTGCAGCTTTCAAAAAAGGAAAACAGCGCGCCGCGGTAATTCCGCTGCGCATACTGCGCGCGCCCCGTCCAGTAGCGGCATGAATGAATAAGCACCGGATCCTTTTCCACAAGTACCAGCGCCTTTTCGAGCGCTTTTTCCGCATCGCCGCTGCGGCCGAGCCGTACGAGACTTTCGCCTTCCATGACAAGCGCGCGTCCTGCGAACACCGAGTCGGGATACGCTGACTGAAGGCGAGAAGCGTACTCGACTGCTCCGGGATAAAATCCGCTGCTGTATGCGGCGGACAATTCGTTGAAGAGCGCCATATCAGTCTCTTCCGCATACAGCGCCGTTGTCAGAAATAGTACCGCAATTAAAAAAACATTTTTTCTCTTCATGGCCGTTCGTCAAAGCGGAAAGAATTTATCAGAAGTTTTCATCCGCGTCAGATGGATAAAATTGCTGCTGTTGTTCCGGCAGAAATCGTCGATCGCAGATTCCGCGCCGTTTCTGAACACAACACAGTTGAATTTCCCTTCGGTATCAAAATAAGGAAACAAAATTGCGCACTGATTGAATACCTTCACTTCAGGAGAAGCTTTGCGGTCGGTTTCGCGAACCGCCGCAAGATAACATTCGCCAGGATATTCCGATGCGAACACGTACATAAGCGGTTTGAGCACAACCGCGGAATATCCGTTGTCCTTTATATATCCGACAGAGTTCTTTATTCCGTCGGCAGTCAGCTCCGCGCTGAACGGCTCCTCAGTCATGTCGACGCCCGACTGCGGGTACAGATAATTTCTGCCGGCGTTTACGGAAAGAACGGCAGCGGCAATATTCCGCGTCCAGTCGAGCGCAAACGACGTGCTGTATTTTTCGGACATAATTCCCTGGTATCCGAGCGGATCGTTGTCGACAGTCCGGACAAGCAGCGGGGCCCGCTTCAGACTGCTGCCGGAAAGCGGATTAACAAGACCGTCCGCAATCCATTTTACAAATCCCGCGGAGGAGAGCGAAATTTTATCCGCATCCTCTTCGGGAATCCCGCGGCGTACGCCGGTGGAAATATACACGGGCTCATCGTTCTCGTCGTACATCGCGTCATCCGCATACACAAGATCAGGAAGTTTTTCGCGGATAACGTTTATCATCTGAAGCGTGCTGTGGTACATGTCAGTATGCTGCGACGCATATTTCCACGGCAGCGTATTTTTCGTCCACGACGCAACGTCGGCAAACGATGCCGTATAAAAGCGTGCGAAAGGCAGACCTGTCGGAACCTGCCGCGATGCATATCCTCCGAAAATAATAAAATCGGCATATGCGTTATTCTTAAGCGGAACGAACTGCACGCAGACGTCGCTGTCTTTCGCAAAATAATATTTAATGCGCAGCGGATTTCCCGAACGTTTGTCGCGGACAAGCACCCAGCTTCCGGGCGCATCGCCGGGATAGACGCTCTGCATCTCCGTACTTTTTCCCTTGTCCGAATACACGTCTACCGGAAGCTCCGCCTGCGGCGACACAAAAACGGAAAACGTCGTTTCCGATTCTTCAATCCGTATCTGAAACTGTTCGCCCGCACTGTTCCGGCGCAGTTCCTGACGGTTCGCGCGTACGTCGTTCAGAGGCGCTTCGAACCACGTCTCAACGAGGCCGCTGCGTATTTCGGACGAGTCGGGAATTCTGTAACTGCCGTATTCAGCATAAACGGAAATACATGCAGTCATAAAAAATACAGATGCACCCAAAATCCTTTTATACGTCGTCACCATTGTTATTCTCCGCTGCTCCGTTTCCGAAATGCCGGAAAAACCGGCGGTTTCAGACGGCCGCTGTTGCGCCGGCTGCGGGCGGCATACTGCCGGCAGCGACCGGTTCCGTATCGATAAAGCCGGCGCCGCCTTCCGCAAGACGTGTCTCCGGTTTCACAAGTTTTCCGTCGGGCGTGACGATCATGCCGTCGTCGTTCTCGTCGGGATGTCTGCCCGCGGGTGCGTTCGACAGAAGCAGCTTGAGACGGTTAAGCTGATTCACTTCGCTCGACCCCGGATCGTAGTCGATTGCGCTTATGTTCGCTCCGGGGAAGCGGCGGCGCAGTTCTTTTATCATGCCCTTTCCGGTTACGTGGTTGGGCAGACAGGCGAACGGCTGCACGCACGCGATGCTCGGCACGCCCTCTTTTATGAGGTCGACCATCTCTGCAGTTAAGAACCACCCTTCGCCCGTAATGTTACCGAGCTGCACGATGTCGTCAACCCCTTTCATCTGCTCGTAAATCGACTCGGGGGCGTCGAACCGTCTGCTGCTGCGCAGATAGCGTTCAATCTGCGTCCTGTAACGCCCTGCGAACCACACAAGCAGTCTGGCGTTGCGTTCCGTTTTCTTCGGAAACGCAAGTTTTTCATGGCGGAATATGCCCGTCGCGAACGAATACAGGAAAAAGTTCACCATGTCGGGAACGACCGCCTCAGCCCCTTCGCGTTCGATTGTTTCGACGATCTGATTGTTCGCCGTCGGGTGGAACTTAACAAGAATTTCACCGACAACGCCGACGCGCGGTTTTTTGACGGGAAGAAGCGGCAGCCTGTCGAAATCGTCGATAATGTTCTTAACAAGTTTGTGGTAGCCGTGCCTCGAAAGCGATTTGAGCTGTATCTCCGCTCGTCCGTTCCATTTTTCGTAGAGCGCGTTCGCGGAGCCCGGAACGGCCTCGTACGGCCTCGTGCGGTAAAGCACGCGCATAAGCACGTCGCCTATCATCACGCTCATGAGAATACGGTCGATAAGCGGCAGCGTAAGCTTGAATCCGGGATTTTTTTCAAAGCCGAGAGCGTTCAGAGAGAGTACCGGTATCTTACCCCAGCCTGCGTCGTTGAGCGCGCGGCGGATAAATCCGATGTAGTTCGTCGCGCGGCATCCGCCGCCCGTCTGCGTAATGATGAGCGACGTATGGTCGACGTCGTACTTGCCCGACTGCAGGGCGGATATCATCTGCCCGGTGACGAGGATGGACGGATAGCACGCGTCGTTGTTGACGTATTTCAGACCGATGTCGACGGCCTTCGGATCGACGGCGTCGAGAATGACAAATTTATATCCGCTGTATTCAAACGCTTTCTGAATGAGACGGAAATGAATAGGCGACATCTGCGGCGCAATAATCGTATGCGTGTATTTCATTTCCTTCGTGAACACCTGACGCTGATATGCGGCGCTCTTCACGACTGGCCTGCGGTGGTTGCGTTCGCGCTCGCGCACCGCCGCGATGAGCGAGCGTATTCTGATGCGGACGGCGCCGAGGTTCGAGCCCTCGTCTATCTTTATAAGCGTGTACATGCGTCCCTTCGCGCGCATGATTTCGTCAACCTGATCGGCCGTGACAGCGTCGAGCCCGCAGCCGAAACTCGTGAGCTGCACGAGCTCAAGGTCGGGCATGCCTGTCACGAAAGACGCCGCGCGGTACAATCTGTTGTGATACGTCCACTGATCGATGATGCGGAGCGGACGCTCGATGCTCCCGAGATGCGCGACGCTGTCCTCCGTGAAAACCGCAAGTCCCAGGCCGTTTATGAGCTCCGGTATGCCGTGGTTTATTTCAGGATCAAGATGATACGGCCGCCCCGCAAGCACGATTCCTTCCGCGCCGCGGCGAATCATCTCCTCGAGCGCCTCTTCTCCTTCGGCCTCGACGTCCCGGCGGAATTTCTCCTGTTCCTTCCACGCAGCGCCGACTGCTTCGTCTATCTGCGCGGCTGTCAGCTGCGGAAAACGAGGAATAAGTTCCTCCGCGAGACGTTCGGCAAGACGCTTCCTGTCGTAAATCGGCAGGAACGGATTCATGTAGAGAACGGACGAATCCTGACGCAGCGCATCGATATTGTTTCTGAGAACTTCGGGGTAGCTCGTGACGATCGGACAGTTGTAATGATTTCCCGCGCCGGGATCTTCCTGCTGTTCGTACGGCGCACACGGATAGAAGATGAATTTTATTCCCTGCTGCAGCAGGCTTTCGACGTGGCCGTGCGAAATTTTTCCCGGATAGCAGACTGATTCGGACGGAATCGTTTCGAGTCCTTTCTCGTAGACAATGCGGGACGAACGCGGCGAAAGCACGACGCGGAAGCCGAGCTTCGTAAAGAACGTGAACCACAGCGGATAATTTTCGTACAGATTCAGGACGCGCGGAATGCCGACGTCTCCCATCGGAGCGTCTTCCTTACGCAATGGCGCGTAATGGAACAGGCGCTTATATTTCCAGTCGAACAAGTTGGGAAGTTTCGCTTCCTTCGCAGCCTCAATGTTCGTGTCTTTCTTATTGCTCGCGTCGAGCACGTCGCCGCCGATTTCCGCACCGCGTTCGCACCTGTTTCCTGTAACGAACCTGCGCTGTGCACCTCCGGCAGTAAACGTATTGATTGTGAGAAGACAGTTGTTCTGACACTTTCCGCAGCGGCGGAGCTCAAGGTCGACGTGGAACGAATCGAGCTGGTCGAGAGTCGTGATGCCGGAATGCAGCTCGCGGCGCGGCGTGCCGGGCGGATCGTCGGGCTTCGGAGCCGTAAGGTCGAGCCACTGGTCGTACGCGATAAGCGCAGAACCGTACGCGCCCATGAGCCCCGCGACGTCGGGCCGGAACACATTCACCCCTGCAATCTTCTCGAACGCGCGGAGAACAGCGTCGTTGTTGAACGTGCCGCCCTGCACGACGACTTTCATACCTATGTCGCTCGCTTTACGAAGTTTTATGACCTTAAAAAGCGCGTTTTTGATGACGGAATAGGACAGACCGGCTGAAATGTCGGCGACGGAGGCGCCTTCCTTCTGTGCCTGCTTGACGCGGCTGTTCATGAAAACAGTACAGCGGCTGCCCAGGTCGACAGGTTTCTGTGCGAGCAGCGCAATCCTGCTGAATTCGCGCACGTCCATACCCATCGTATGCGCAAAGTTGTCCAGGAAACTGCCGCACCCCGACGAACACGCTTCGTTCAGCTGAATCGAAACGATTGCGCCGTCCTTCATGCGCAGACACTTCATGTCCTGACCGCCTATGTCGAGCAGAAATTCAACGCCCGGCACAAAGAAGTCGGCCGCGCGGTAATGCGTGATTGTCTCCACTTCTCCCGAATCGACGTTGAGCGCTGCCTGAAAAAGCGCCTCGCCGTATCCGGTGGAAACGGAACGCGCAATGTACACGTCTTCCGGCAGCCGGTGATACAGCTGCTTGAGGACTTTTACCGCAAGTTCCACCGGATTTCCCGCATTCGGCGCGTAGAAATCCCACAGGATTCGTCCTTCCTGATCGATAAGAACGGCTTTCGTCGTCGTCGAGCCCGCGTCGAGACCGAGGAACACCGGTCCCTTCACCGAATCAAGATTGCCGCGCTTCGCTTTTTCCTGCGCGTGGCGCGTCTGGAACTCATCGAGATCCTCCTGATTCCTGAACAGCGGTTCAAGGCGCTGCACTTCGTTGAGTTCCGCGCCGATAAGGTTCTTCAGACTCGCGCGGAATTCCGTAATCGTCGGAAAATGAAAGTCCGGGCCGCACGCGTCGCAGCTGTATTTGCGGTCCGCGGAATATGCGGAACCCTGAGCGACGAACAGCTGGGAATTTTCGGGAACGATTATTTCATCGGGCTTGAGCTTGAGCGTTAAGACAAAGCGTTCGCGGAGCTGGTCCATAAAATGAAGCGGGCCGCCGAGAAAAGCGACGTGTCCGCGGATAGGTTTGCCGCACGCAAGGCCCGATATCGTCTGGCTCACGACAGCCTGAAAAATGGAAGCCGCAATATCCTCGCGCCGCGCGCCTTCGTTGATAAGCGGCTGGACGTCGGTTTTCGCGAACACGCCGCAGCGGGCCGCAATCGGATAAATAGTGTGCGCGCCGCGGGCCAGTTCATTAAGCCCGTCGGCATCAGTCTCAAGGAGCGCCGCCATCTGGTCGATGAACGCTCCCGTACCGCCGGCGCACGTTCCGTTCATGCGCTGCTCTATACCGCCGCGGAAGTACGTAATTTTTGCATCCTCGCCGCCGAGCTCTATAACGACGTCCGTCTGCGGAATAATCTTTTTTACGGCTGTCGTTGCGGCTATAACTTCCTGAATAAACGGAATACTGAGCCACTGCGACACTGACAGACCGCCCGATCCCGTAACTTTTACGCTGACGGTGCGTTTCGTACCGCCGGCAACCTTCTCTTCAACGACGTCGAGCGCCTGATTTACGACAGTAACGATTGTGCTGCGTATATCCGCGCGGTGACGCTGATAGTCGCCGTAAATAAGCGTATCGTCGTCGTCGAGCACGGCGATTTTCACCGTCGTCGAGCCGACATCAATACCGATTCGAATCGGCAGCAGATTTTCTGCAGTAAACTGTACAACATTCTTTCCGGTAGCACTCTGTATTTCAGCCATTATATATCCTTGTATTTACATCTTTACGCATGTATATATATAGATAATAATGGTAAAAGCTTTTTTAGGCAACCAAAGAGACTTTTTCTTTCCGTCATGCGAGCATTGCTTATTTTCGGCAACTTGAGTATTCTGAATAAATCTATGGCAGAAAAACAGAAGCACTCGCTCGTCAAATCAGGTCTGCGGCTTTCATTCGTAACATTGCTTTCCCGCATCGTCGGGCTTATCAGGGAGATGACAAAAGCGTCGTTTCTCGGGACAGGCAGCTATGCGGACGCATTCGGCATAGCATTTCAGCTTCCGAACCTGTTCCGCAGGCTTTTCGCGGAAAACAGCATTTCAGTCGCATTTATTCCGACGTTCCGGGCATATATTGAAGACGCACATACTGATGAAGACAAGCGCAGAACGCAGGAATTCGTATCCGCAACGCTCACGCTCGTCACTTTTTTTACGACAATAGTCGTTCTGCTCGGTATTATCTTTACGCCGCTGCTCATAAAGCTGTTCTACGGCAAAACGGACGCTGCGACAGTGCCGGAAGCTGTTCTTCTTACGAGAATCATGTTTCCGTACCTGCTTCTCGTCTCCGTTGCAGCTTTTTTCCAGGGAATTCTGAACGGTGTGGACGTTTTTGCACCGTCGGGATTCGCTCCGGTACTGTTCAACGTAATCGTGATAGCCGCCACGTACATACTCGCGCCCCATATGGCGAATCCCGCACGCGCAATGGCTGTAGGCGTTATGGCCGGCGGAGTCGTTCAGGCGGTCTTCCAGCTCCCGTTCGTTCTGAAAACGGAATGGCGCGTCTCTTTCGCATCGATAAAAAAAGCGTTCACCAATCCGGGTACGCTCAAAGTGATTGCGCTCGTGCTGCCGACAATCGTCGGTATGGCCGCGTATCAGGTGAACGACCTCGTTTCAAGCACGCTCGCAAAAAGGGCGGGCATAGGGATATATTCGAGTCTCCAGTATTCGCTTCGTCTTCAGGAACTTATTCTCGGCATATTCGCAGTCTCAATAGGCAGCGTGATTCTGCCCGACATGTCGGGACTCGCCAAGAAGAAACAATGGGATGATTATTCCGCGCTGCTCACCCGCGCAATGCAGATAATCACGCTCATCTCGATTCCCGTAACGTTCTATTCGCTCATCACCGGGCGCGAAATCATCTCGCTTGTGTATAAAAGTCACAATTTTACCGAAGAATCGGTACAGATGACGCTCACTGTCTTCCGTTTCCACATGGCGGGGCTCGTCTTCATCGCGCTTAACCGTGTTCTCGCGCCTGCGTATTACGCGCAGAGCAACACCACGATTCCGACGGCCGCAGGACTTGTAAACTTCGGCGTAAACATCGTCCTTGCCGCCGTTCTTGTCCGTCCGATGAGCGGCGGCGGAATTGCACTCGCGCTCTCCGTCGCAAGCTGCGCAAATACGGTCTTTCTGTTTGCCGCAATGCCGCGTACGCATTCCGTAAACACGAAAAAAGTCCTCGTTCCGTTCGTCGTCTACGCGCTGAAAATAGCGGTGTACTCGATTATTGCGTCGATTCCGACATATTTTGTCCGTCCGTACGTAATCAGGCTGTTTGCAGGTCACAACAGACTGATTTCCGACGGAATGCCCGTCGTGCTCACGGCGCTCGTATTTGCCGCCGCAGGAATCGCGCTTCTTGTCGCTACAAGAGACCCGGTTGTGCAGACTGTTGCCGGAAAATTCACCAGGCGTACAAAAAAATAGTATATTGTATATAAGAGGTTTTTATAACATGAAAATACCATCAGCAGATGAAATGAAAAAAATATATGCGGACAGACGCGCAAAAACCGCGGAATTTATGAAGAATTCCGGTGAAGGTGCGGCCGTTTTCATCGACAAAGAAGAGCACCGCGAACCGGCAATCCGCTATCTTACCGGACACCCGTCGGACGCCGTATTGATTATTTTTGACGACGCATATTCAGTCCTCGTTCCGTGGGATGAAAATCTTGCAAAGCAGCAGGCTTTCTGCGACAAAATGATACCGTACACAAAATACAACAACACCGCGCTCGAAGCTGTAAAAACGAATCTCAACGCGAGCAGCCATTTTCAGAATAAAAAAGTGGAGCTGCCGCCGTCGACGCCGTATCCGGAATTCCTCAAATACGTCGATGTTCTTGCGGGCTGCGACGTGCGCTGCCACGAAGACGGTGTGCACGATTACGTCGCCGGTCTGCGCATGATAAAAGACGAATACGAAATTGCATGCACGAAAGAGGCTGCGCGCGTAGGCGATATGATAATCGACAAAATCGAACAGGAAATCAAAGCGGGAAAAATAAAAACGGAGACGGACGTCGCGCTGCTCATCGAACGCGAATGCCGCGCGAACGGATGCGAACGCACCGGTTTTGACACGCTCGCAGCAGGTCCGTCGCGCAGCTGGGCCATTCACTGCTTCCCGAACTATACGGACGCAAAATGGCCAGACGACGGACTTTCCATACTCGACTTCGGAGTCGTCTACAACGGATACACGAGCGACACGACTGTCACCGTCGTGAAGGGAAAGCTGACGTCGGCACAGGAAAAACTCGTGAGCCTTGTGCAGAAAGCCTCGGACGAATGTCTTAAACTGTACCGGCCGGGAAATCCGATTCACGACGCCGCTGTAAAGGCCGACACGGTATTCTCTTCGGGCAAGATGAAGATGCCCCATACACTCGGCCATGCAATCGGCCTCGAGATACACGAGCAGCCGCACATCAGCACGAAAGTGCCTCAGTCGCTGCTTTTCCAGCCGGGAATGATTGTCACGCTCGAACCGGGATTATACGACGCAGAACTCGGCGGCTGCCGGCTTGAAAACGACGTGCTGATTACGAAAACAGGCAACGAAGTGATTACCCATTCACGTATATTCCGTCTGCCGTAATCAGAGCGTTCCGAGCGTTCCGAGCGCTTCGACGGCACAATCGTCGAGCGCCTTTGCAAGATGCGCGTCGGGCAGATCCTGCACCATTTCACGCATGTTTTCAATCACGGCGCGGGCAAGCTGTCTGTCAGGAATTCCGCCCGATGCTGATATGTCGTCATCAGGCGGGAAAATAGCAGACAGCAGCTTCGTCCTGCGGAGTTCTTCGGCCGTCGCTATAAGTCCCGGCTGCCCGGAAAGTTTCGCAATCACATAATCAAGCAGCAGACGTGTTCTGCTCGACATGAACGATTCTTTTTTATCGGGCGGCAGATATTCGCAGAGCGCACGGAGCTTTTTGAACAGTTCCAGTTCGGTCGCAAACTTTTCCGTATTTTCCTTTTTTCCGAGCATCGTCACGATTTCGGGAAGTA
Source organism: Treponema sp. UBA4873 (assembly GCA_002399405.1). Taxonomy (GTDB): domain Bacteria; phylum Spirochaetota; class Spirochaetia; order Treponematales; family Treponemataceae; genus Treponema_D. The sequence goes on from DHDP01000014.1 coordinate 42,814, forward strand.
TCCCGGCAGCTTTATCTATCATTGCATCGTAACCGGGAGACACTTCTTCATCGGCCGGCTGCTGCTCTGCTGCGGTTCCGCCCGTATCCGCAGACGAGGTTTCTTCGTTTGTACGCAGAAGACCTTTCTGTTTTTCCTCAAGTTCCGCGGCAGCTTTTTCCGCGGCTTCCCGTACTTTCTGTATTGCAGATTCCGCCGCCTTCGCAGCAGCATCTTCGGTCTTATTGTTGATGTATTCGACAGCTTCCCCTGCACCGCGCGCCGAATCGGCAGCACGCTGCGCAGCATCCCCCGCGCGGTCGGCCGCCATCCGGGCAGCATCGTATGTTTCCCGCGCGGCGGACAGAGCGGAATCGTTTACGGCGTTCGCCCGGTTCAATGCAGCCGCAATCCTGTCGAGCGCGTCGTCGGACAAATCCGCGCGCTGATGTGCTGCCGCCGGTTCTCCGTGCGATTCCTGTTCTTCAGGCGTTTCTTCCAGCTTTCCGTCTTCCGAAGCCTGTTCCGGCTTAGAGATTTCACCATCGGCCGCGGCCGTATCGTCGGGAGAGGACGAGCCGCCCGTAAAATCAGGCAGACTTTCGCCGGTGACTCCGCCGTCTTCGGGCTCCGGCTGGCGGGAATCAGGTTCGGAACGCTCCCACGGCCGGGAATCAGGCGCAGAAGCGTCCTCTGATTCCGGTGCGTAATCGTTCCCCTGTTCAGACGGGGCCGACGGCGACGGAAACTGCTGCAGTTCCGGCTCCGCGGCCAGTGCGGGAGCCCGAGACTGAATCTCACGTTCGGGATCCTCATCGATATTTTCCGCGCCGAATCCGTCATCACCGTCGCCGGGAACAGACTGATCCGCGGCTCCTGACGATTCATGCCCGGACGCTCCCTGTCCTGATAATTCCTGCCCGGAATTATCAGGCATGCCCTCAAAAATATCCTGAGTATCTTCCGGGGTATCTTTTGTATTTCCTGTCTGGTCCAGCGGCTGGTCGGCCGGAATAAGCCGGTCAAGCCCCTGCGGTTCCTCGCCGGCCTCGTTTTCCTCATCTTCCTTATCGGAAAAAGCAAACGGATCCTGTTCGTCGTCTTCCTTAAAAAGACTGTCGCCCATCATATCAAAATCGAACGGCTCTTCTTCCTGCTCCGAATCGGGAGCAGCCGCCGAATCAACAGGCGCTTCTTCCGGCGCTTCCATTACGATTTCAAGTCCGCTGTCTTCGTCGGCGGAAACATTCTGATTTTCCTGCCGCTGTTTGTTCGTTTCGTTGATTATGTCGCCGAGACGCTGAGCCTCGCGGCGTGCAAGAACATTGTACTGATCGTATTTGAGCGCTTTGTGATACTCTTCGAGCGCCGCCGCCGCGTTGCCGGAAGCTTCGTCGATGCGGGCAAGCGCGATAAGAGCCGAAGGATCTTCCGGATGTTTCGTCAGATACTGCTCCAGATATCTGCGGGCTTTGTCGAGGCGGCCCCTCTGTTTATACCTGCCTGACGCTTCTTTTTTATATTCCTCGTACGACGCGTCGATTTTATTTATTCTGCTGTATACGCGGTCCGCCCTGTCGTCTTCGTCCCGGCAGATATAATACTGGCCGCACAAATCAAGCGTCCGGACATCGTTCCGGTTTTTATCATATGCCTTTTTGATTTTTGCAGCCGCTGTACCGGAGTCATCCGCGGAAAGAAGCACGTGCGCGTACTGCCGCGTTACGGCTGCATCATCCGGCTGCTCCTGCTCAACTTTTTTCATCACTTCGGCGGCGGATTTTACTTTACCGCTCTTCTCGTATGCTTCGGCAAGTCCGCTGAGCACATCCGTATCGCCGCCGTCGAGTCTGCGGGCCTTTTCGAATGTCTGCACCGCAGAATCGTAATCATACTGTTTTAAATAAATATGTCCGAGCAGATTCCGTATGCCGACATCGTCAGGATACAGCGCGATCGACTTATTAACAAGATCGGCCGCATCCTTCGTCCTGTGATGCCGAAGCAGCAGCTCCGTGTAATCCCGAATCGCCTCAAGCCAGCCGGGCTTTGCGCGGAGTGCCGCTTCGTATGCCGCTGCAGCATTCGTATCGTCATGAAGCGCCTCGCAGCTTTTCGCGAGATTAAGCTGAAGAATCGGATGGTTCGGATCCACCTGCAGTCCCCTCTTATATACGGCGACGGCTTTCTGATGTTCCCGGCGCAGCGCGTAAATGGCGCCCAGATGATTGTATGCAAGAACGTCGTTGGGATTCTCATCGATGACTGATTCAAAGCATTCGGTCGCTTCATCATACGCGCCCATTGAACGGTACGTAAAACCGAGGTTGTAATTGACCTGCGTGTCGTTAAGCCCGAGCTCGAGAGCCTGCTGCAGCACATTGATCGATTCGTCGTATCTCTGAAGACGGCGGTAAATGCCGCCCATGCTGTTGAGTGCTTCAAAACTGTTCGGAGACAGCGTACGTATCTGCTCGTAATACAAAAGAGCTTTTTTGTCGTCGCCCGCCTTCACATACAGGCTGCCGAGCGCGCTTAACAATCCGATGTTGCCGGAATCTTCCCTGAGAAGACTTTTATATAACCGTGCCGCCAGCGCAAAATCGCGGGAAATAACAGCAGCCTTCGCCCGTTTTTGAACGAAGGCCTTTTCCTTTTCTTTTTCAAGATTCATATTTTCATTCCTCCGCAGCCGGACGGGCGTATACTTCCTGTGAAAGCTGACCGTTTATTCTTGTGTCGAATTTCGAACACGTCGATACTGCAAAATAATATATCGTGCCGTTTTTTAAACCGGTGATCGTCAATGACGTCGTATTGCCTGCGTTGACGGGAGACGGTCCCTCCGCCGCAGAGCGGCCGAGATATTCGCCCGGACGCGTTCCGTAATATACGAGGTAACTTCCCGCCGATTCGTCGACGGAATAGCTCCATGTCACCGTCACGCATCCGTCGCCCGCCGACGCCTTCACCTTGAACGGTGGAAGCGGTTCCGGCTGCTTCGAATAATTAATAACAAGCTGCGTTACGGACGGCGTTTTACTGCCGTCCCCGTCCGGATACAGCTCCGCAGCGACCTGAAAATACAGACCGCCGACACCGGTTATTTTTTCGCCGTTCTTCACGGGTTTCCATTTGGGATACGTGTCAGTCCAATTGAAAAAATTATCGCCGCTTCGTACATACAGCATGACGGCCGTCTGTTCAGGTTCATTCATAACTGCGGAGACTGAATCAAGCGAAGCTCCGACCGACGTCAGCAGCGGCTGCGTTTCAATACGTCCGCCCGATGTCAGATATTTTGCATACCCGAGACCCGTCGCTTCTTCCGATTCCTCCTGCAGCGCCGCGTCGTAAGTTCCGCGCTGAATGCGGAAGTCGTCTATCTTTCCCGTATACGACGGGCAGAGATCGACGTCCGCCGGCGCGCCGAGATATACAGGATACACCGTACCGTCCTCGTGGCCCGTCGATGTGATATATTCGACAGCCTCAAGCCGTCCGTCGACGCGGTATTCAAGGCGGCCGCTTTCCTCGTCAAAGCTGACAGTGTGGTGGGACCATGTGTCCGGCACAATATTTTTTATACCGCTTATGACGACGTCTTCCTGAGCATATCCGTCGAACACGTTCGTAAACGTCCACTCGAGATGATTTCTGTTGAATATGCCCGTTATCATCTGATACTGAACGACGTTTTTCCGGTCGCCCGGTACGCTGCGCTGCAGATTGCGCGACGAACGCCAGTTAAACACGATTTCGCCGCTTTCCGAAAGCGACGGTGCAAGCCAGAATTCGATGTAGAAAGAACCCGCAAGTCCTTCCGTACCGAATACGGAACCTGTTCTGCCCCGCAGAATCATACCGCCCCTGCCCCGTCCGAGCGCCGCGCCCTTTCCCATTACGGATTTCGTCGTCATGCCGAGCGAATCGGCAGCGACCGAATAGTTTCCCGTACGGTCCGCAAACGGCTGCTTTTCGAAGTCGATGAGCGCGTCGGTATTGCGGTCACCGGTACGGGCGTTCGTCGCAAGTTCTATGCACGTATATCCGAAACGCCCCGTTCCTTCCGTGACGCCCCTGCGCAGAGAAAGCTTCGACCAGCCGTCTTTTCCGCCGAGCGTAACCGAATCAGCGGAAAGTATCTGCGGTAAAAATCCCGTATATACTAGACAAAGAGAGAGTAAAATCAGTATTTTCTTTCTATATAGGTTGTACATATTTACTATGACTAACAACAACACGGTACGGGAGATATTACATCAGACCGCATTGAAAGCCCCCTCCTCAAGCGGCGTTTACCTGTGGCGCAATCCGCAGGGAAACGTCATTTATGTCGGCAAAGCGAAGAATCTGAAAAGCCGGCTATCGTCGTATTTTTCCGGCAGCAAGGACATCAAGACGAGGCTCCTCATTTCTCACGCCCAGTCGATTGAATATATCACGACTGCAAACGAATATGAAGCGTTTCTGCTCGAGAACAACCTCATCAAGAAATTCAATCCGCGCTACAATATCAACCTGAAAGACGGGAAATCGTATCCTGTGCTCCGCATTACGAATGAACCTTTCCCGCGGTTTTTTAAGACCCGGCGCATACTTCAGGACGGTTCCACGTATTTCGGACCGTATCCCGACGCAGGCGCACTCGACACGTTTATCGACACACTTTATCGTCTGTATCCGGTCCGCCACTGCAAAACATTCAGGAAACGCGATGCGCCGTGCATGTATTATCACATAGGACGGTGCAAAGCTCCCTGCTGCGGAAAAATTTCCCGGGAGACCTACAATGAATACATCGGAGAGATTTCCGATTTACTTGAGGGGAAAGGCGACGAGAGCGTCAGCAAACTCACAGCCGAGATGAAGCAGGCGGCTTCGGAACTCAATTTTGAAAAAGCGGCGCGTCTCCGCGACGGGCTTAAGGCGCTTATGGTCATGCAGAATCAGAACGTCGTCGAAGGCTTCGACAGCGAAGACCGCGATTACATAGCGCACTGGCGCGAAGGCGAACTCGTGAGCTTCACGGTGCTTAAGCTCCGCTCGGGAAAACTTGAAGGACGCGACAACTACCGCACCGTAAGTCTCAACGAAGACGACGAGCTCATGCCTGAATTTCTTAATGCGTACTACACCGACAAAGACGAAGTTCCGCCGCATATTTACATACCTTCTCTCTCAATCGGCGGCCAGCTCTCTCCCGCAGACCTGATGCGCTGGTTCCGCGAGACGCTCGACGCAGATACGGAAGTCATTGCAGTAACCGATACGATGACGAATGCAGGACGGCATACGGCAGCACTCAACATGGCTGCGGAGAACGCGCACGAGGACATTATCAGACGGCTGCGCGAGCGGGGCGACATTCCGGCGCTTGAAGAGCTCAAAACGCTGCTGCATCTGGACACGCTGCCGGTGCGCATCGAAGGTTTCGATATTGCGCATATCGGCGGCAAGTTCCCGGTGGCGAGCCTCATCAGTTTTTACAACGGCAATCCCGACAAAAAAAACTACCGCTACTTCCGCCTCAAGACGACGGACGGTCTTATAGACGATTTCGCCTCCATGAGGGAAGCGACAAGCAGGCGTTACACGAGACTTGTTAATGAACAATCTGATTTGCCCGACCTTATACTCATAGACGGCGGCATCGGACAGGTGAACGCAGTCGAAGGCGTTCTACGGTCGCTCAATCTCGACATTCCGGTAGCGGGTCTCGCAAAACGCGACGAGGAAATTTACCGCCCGGGAGACAGTACTCCCCTCAACCTGCCCAAACGGAGCGACGCGCTCAGACTGCTTCAGCGCGTACGCGATGAGACGCACCGTTTCGCGACAAGCCGCAACCAGAATCTCCGCACGAAGGAAAACACCGTAAGCGTTTTCCTTCAGATTCCGGGCATAGGAGAAAAGCGCGCGCGCATTTTAACAAAAGCGTTTACGACGCTCGAAAATCTTGCGGATGCTGAGGAAGCACAGGTTGCGCAGGTGCTTCATGTCCGCGCGCAGGAAGCTGCCGAGATTCTGCTCTCGGCTCAGCATCTTAATAAAATACGGCAGGATAAGAAAACGCAGGAGATGGAATCACTTCAGACGTCGGGTACGACCGCGCAGAAAGCCGCAGAAGCGCAGTACACGGACGACCTTGCGTCCCTCGCGCTCAGCGCGGCGGAAGACGAACCCGTATATAAAAAATAGTTCAGAAACAAATCAAATATCCACTATCCACGCATCAGGTATTTCACTTCTGATGATGCGGCTTGTAAGATTATACCAGTTCCGGCATTTATCCAGCACGACCGAATCAGCCGTTACGACACAATCCTCACGCTGGAGCCAAGCGTCGACGGAATCGGTAAGCGCGACATCCGCGGCAAAATGCATTTCTTCCGCAGCTGAATCGATAAATTTTTTGAGCCGGCCGGAATTGGAAACCTGTTTGTCGAGGAGCACGTGCACGAAAGCCGCTCCCGCTCCGAAAACATGTTCGAACATAAGAAGGACGGCCCGCTCCGTCTTGTCGATGATGCGGTACGTTCCGTGAAGACCGGCAAGATCCCGTATAACGCCGTCGCGGGAAGCGAATACTGGAGAGCGCGACAACGCCGTTTCAAGCGTAATAATAATGTTGAAGCCGTCAACCCACACCTGACCGTTCAGCGTGTTCAGCTCGCGCCGCTTCCTGTCGCCGCGTTTCGCATCGGACGTAAGCGCACGCTCAAGCGCAAGCCGCTGATGCTCGGTGAGCTGATAGTGGTTTCCTGCAAAAGTGACTGCGCTGCGTATGCCGTACCCGCGGTTCAAAAGCCAGACGACGTCGTCCGCAGCTTCGTGAACAGCTGCAAGCGGCCCCGCGCTGAAATCACCCGGGGCGCCGTCGTACCAGCCCCGTCTGCACACTTCGCACATGCTAGTACATCTCCGCAGGTTTATGCGTAAGCAGAATCCGTATGTTCAGTTTACAGTACGCAAGAATTTCGCGCGCGTAAGAATTCAGTATGAACAGCCGCGGCGTTCCGGCAGGTATTCCGTACACCGCTTTATATCCCAGCCGCCGCGCGATGCGCTCCGCCCGCGCAAGGTGAAAATCGCTCGTAACGACGGCGACGGGCTTCGAAAGAGTCTCCCGAATGTCCGTGCCGGAATCCTGCGCCATGAGCCGGGCGCTGTACGAAAGATTCTGAATCGTATCGCGCGCCTCGTCTTCCTGAATAATGCGGTCCGCCGCAACGCCGTGACGTTCAAGTTCCGATGCAAGGACGAGCGATTCCGCACACGGCGCAAACGGTCCCTTTCCGCCGGAAACGACGGCCTTTACGTCGGGATGCGCCTTCATATACTCCGCAGTTTTCAGGGCGCGCCGTTCCGCCGCCGGCACAAGCTTTCCCTCGCGCGTGATTCCGCCGCCGAGCAGAATCACGTACTGGATTTGCTCCGTTCCGCCGGAGACTGCCGGAGTGCAGATAAAGTACAGGTTCACCGAGGCAGTCAAAACAAAAATCGCTGCGGTAGCAATAATAATCAGCCTGACGGCGGACGTGAGCCGGCCGAACGGCACGAAGTCTTCGTCGCCGTTTTTTCCCCGTATACTCAGAAAACGCAGGAAAAAAATAATCCCGACGAAAAGCCACACGAAGGAAAAGGAAAAAAACGACGGAGAAGCAATTTCCAAAGCGACGAAATATCCGGCGGACCATGCGGCCGGAATAATAAAAACAAAGGAAGCCGTTCTGTTCTTCATATTATTCGTAGTATACCGTATAATTCCGGTATGCGCAAAATACGCTTACGGCTGCAATTTTTCATGCTGATGCCGGTCTTCCTGTTCACGGCCGCCGTTCGGGCAGAACCTGTGCAGCAGCCTGCCGCGGAAAATTCGGCGCTGTACTTCGGAAATCCGACGAATGCGGAGCACGACGAAAAAAGCAGTACAAACTACCTCATCGAGAAAAAACAGTACGCGCTTTCATACAACGACAGTACGCACGAGGCGAACTGGACTGCGTGGCATCTGTGCGCGGACGATTCGGGAGACGCAGGACGGGGAAACAAATTCCGCGCCGACAGTACGCTTCCGGACGGCTGGTACCGGGTGGTTCAGAGCGATTATCAGTTCGTACTGTACGGATTCGACCGCGGACATCTCTGCCCGTCCGCCGACCGCACAGCGTCGGTTGAAGACAACGACGAAACATTCCTTATGACGAATATGGTACCGCAGGCTCCCGGCAACAACCGTATCGTATGGAAGGCCCTTGAGGAATACGAACGCGCGCTTGTCGGACGGGGAAACGAACTGTACATCTTCGCGGGACCGTACGGCAGAGGCGGCACGAGCGGGGAAGGGACTTTCGACTCGATAAAAATTCCGCAGCGCGGTAAAAACGGAAAACCGGTCATAGGAAAAGACGGAATGCCCGCTTACACCGACATGAGCATTGCGGTTCCCGCGTATACGTGGAAAATTATTATGGTCCTTCCCGAAGATACCGGCGATATAGACCGCGTTACAAAAGACACGGTGCTGCTTGCCGTCTGCATACCGAACGCGCAGGGATGCGGCAAAAACGGCTCATGGGAGCAGTACCGGATAAGCGTCGACGCTCTTGAGGAGATGACAGGCTGTGATTTTTTTGCACGCCTCCCCGACGACACAGAAGCGTATCTTGAGGCGGGAAAATAATAATTTATCTCAGCGGCACAGTTTGAGCAGGCAAAATTTCCTGGCTGTTCAGATTTTAATAAGATTGTATTTGCGGGTACCCATACCGACTTTTTCCGCCTGCTCAAGCTGAGCGTTCCAATCAGTCGTCGGATGCACGTCCATGGACAAGTCGTCGTGCGTATGTTCGCATTCGTCCGTCACGGAACCGTGCAGCAGCGGCTGTTTATTAACGGCATCCGCGCAGGCCTGATCGAGCGCGACCGCATCGAACGAAGCGAACATTCCCACGTCCTGAATGACGGGTACGTCGTTCACCGCATAGCAGTCGCAGAAAGGCGACACGTCGACTATGAGCGAAATATGAAACTGCGGTCTGTCCTTCACGACGGCGGCCGCATATTCGGCCATTTTGCGGCACAAAACTTCGTTCGTATTGTCTCCGCACGGATGCGTCGCGTCTTTCGGGCAGGCGCCTATGCATCGTCCGCAGCCGACGCATACATCCTGATCGATGAATGCTTTTTTCTTTCCGTCTGATGAATCTTCGGGAACGGCAAGCGTGACGGCATTCTGACCGCACGCACGGACGCACGCGCCGCATCCTATGCATTTGCTCCTGTCGACGTCAGGCTTGCCTGCGTTATGCTGCTCCATTTTCCCCGCGCGGCTTCCGCACCCCATCCCGATGTTCTTTATCGCTCCGCCGTATCCGGTCGATTCGTGAAGCTTGAAATGCGTGAGCGAGATGAATACGTCCGCATCCATAACCGCGTGGCCAATTTTCGCCTGCCTGACGTATTCCCCTTCGGGAAAATCGACGAGCGCTTCGTCCGTTCCCTTTAGTCCGTCGCCGATAATTACATGGCAGCCGGTTACGAGCGGATCGAATCCGTCCATAAACGCCGCGTCAAGATGATCAAGCGCGTTTTTGCGGAGCCCCGGATACAGCGTATTGCAGTCAGTAAGGAACGGACGTCCGCCGAGATTCTTCACCAGATCGGCGAGGGCGCGCGCGTAATTCGGACGAAGGTACGCAAGATTGCCCGGCTCTCCGAAATGAAGTTTTATCGCCGTGAATTTGCCGTCGAAATCAATATTCCCGATCCCCGCCGTCTTCGCGAGCCGTACCATTTTCTGTGCAAGGTTTTCGTTAAAAGTCGTTCTGAAATCAGTCCAATACACCTTCGAAGTTTCCATGTCAGCGCCTCCGTTATTCCTTTACAATCATCAATGAATGAGCCTGATATTCAGGCAGGAATTTCTTTTTTCCGCCGCTCTCAAACTGAACAGTAACAACGAACTCTCCGTCGTCGCTTACGCTGCCGGCAATCACCTGACCGTATCCCCAGTCGTCGTGATACACTCTCGTTCCCTTACTCCACCGCTCGGAAAGTTCGTTTCCCTTTACGGAATTTATGCCGGCGCCCGCTCCGTATGCTCCGTAACCGCGTTGCCTGCGGCTTTCCGCGCCGAGCACCTTGAACACGTCGCCCGCCTCTTCGATGAACAGGCTCGGTTCCATGAACTCCGTACGGCCGTACAGACGCCGCTGTGCGCACGACGTTATGTACAGTTCGTCCTTCGCGCGCGTTATGCCGACGTAGAACAGACGGCGTTCTTCCTCGAGTTCGCCCCCGGTCTTGTCTCCGCGCGGAAATATGCCGTTCTCCATTCCCGTAATGATGACGCGGGGAAACTCCAGACCCTTCGTGTTATGCAGCGTAATCAGCGTGACGGAATCCTGCGCAGCTTCTCCGGTCCCCGCATCGAGTGTGCGGTCCAGTTCGATAGTGTCCAGAAACTGCAGCAGGCCGTCTTCGGTACACGGATAAAGCACCGCGCTGTTCACAAGTTCCTGCATGTTTGCCGCCCGCTGCGTCCCGGAAATTTCATCCTGCGTTCTGTGATAATTAAGCAGCCCCGATCTGTCGAGCACCTTCTCGACGAAATACGAAAGCTTCTCGTCGGGATTGAACGATTTAGTAAGTTCATCGAGCACGGAACAGAATTCCGTCACGCCCTCTTTTGCTTTTTTACTCAGGGACGGCACGCATTCTCTGGCTGTTTCAATAAGGTTCCGGGAATATGAAGCGGCCTTTTCTATAATCGCGTCCTGAGTCTTGTCTCCGACGCCGTGCGCAGGTTTATTGACGACGCGGCGGAACGCAATCTCGTCCCGGGGATTCGCCGCAAGCGAAAGATACGCAAGCGTATCCTTGATTTCCTCGCGTTCGTAGAATTTCAGAGACCCGACGACGACGTACGGAATCTTGCGGTGCAGGAATTCCGTTTCGAATTCGAGCGACTGCGCGTTCGTTCTGTATAATATGGCCCAGTCGCTGTATTTCGACTGATTTTTTTTGTCCGCCACGGCTTTCTGAATAAGATCCGCGCAGAAGCGGGCCTCGGAATCCTGATCCGGAAGATACACGAGCACCGGCGTTTTACCTTCGCCGCGTTCGGCCTTGAGCGTCTTTCCGAGACGGCTTTCGTTGTTCCGGACAACGTTGTCCGCGACCTCGAGTATTTTCGCCGTCGAGCGGTAATTGCGTACAAGTTTAATAATTTTTGTGCCGGGGAACTTTTCACGGAACGACAGAATATTTCCCACGTCGGCGCCGCGGAACCGGTAGATGGACTGATCGTCGTCGCCGACGACGCACACGTATGTTCCGGAATTTTCTTCAACGCCGGAAAGGGACTGCAGCAGCCGGAACTGCGCCACGTTCGAATCCTGATACTCGTCGACCATGATGACGCGGAAACGGTACCGCATCTGCTGGCGGATACGTTCATTCGCATCCATCACTTTCACCGGTCTCATAATAAGATCGCCGAAATCGGCGTTACCTGTCGTGTGAAGGCGTTCTTCGTAGGCGCGGTAAATTGCCGACAGGTCGCCGGTCGGATCTATATCGGAGAGGTCGTCGTCAGGGCCGAGACAGTAATCTTTCGCGAGCGCGATTTTATGCGCGGAAAGCTGCGCCTGCTGCCTCGTCATGGACGGCACCGCTTTCGTCACGAGCGTCGCCATATCGTCGTCGTCGTACACGGTGAATGAACCTGCAAGCCCGGCCTCGTCCGCGTATTTCCGCAGAAACCACGCGCCGAACGAGTGGAACGTCCGTATCTGAGCCCGGCCGGCACGCGGTTCGAGCGCGACCGCACGCTCGGCCATCTCCGACGCTGCCTTTTTCGTAAACGTGACCGCAAGAATGGCTGACGGATCCACATGCCTGTTCCCGATAAGATATGCTATTTTCGTCGTTATGACGCGCGTCTTTCCGGAACCCGCGCCTGCAAGAATAAGCAGCGGCGAGCCTTCGTGAACGACGGCTTCCCTCTGTTCAGGGTTGAGTCTGTCGAGATATGACGGAAGCATTTCGTCCTCTGCCATATGTTATTCTCCGTCTTGGCTCAGCTCCGTCGCATACTGCAGCGGAGATCCGGGCAGTTTTTTATTAACAGGCAAATCGGAAACAAAATGCGCGTCGATGTCCACTTCGCCCGACGAGTCGGCATAAACCCGCACAACGCGGCCCGGCTGTACGGCGTTCTTCTGAACCTCGTCGTCAAGGTCGTAGCGGATGACGACGGAACCGTCCACGTCGGGAGCCTGAAACCAGGCGCGCCCGATTGCCAGGCCTTCTTCCTCGCCTTTCACGAGTTCCTCAACGAGCACATCGTATTCCTTTCCGCACCGTTCCGCAAGACGCTCTTTTGTGATTTCAGACTGAATCGCCTCAAGCGCCGCAGCCCGTTCTTTCGCAGTTTTCTGCGTAACGCGGTTTTTCATGGTGTACGCAGGCGTATCTTCCTCACGGCTGTACGGAAAACATCCCGACCAGTCGCTCCTGATTGTCCTGAGAAATTCCTGCGTATTTCCGGCAGCCTCGTCAGTTTCTCCGGGAAAGCCGGTCAAAAACGTCGTACGGAGCGCAGCTTCGGGGAACGCCGCACGGATGTCGTTCGCAAGCCGTTCGTATTCCTTCGCGGAACCTTTTCGGTTCATCGCGCGGATAAGTCCGTCGTCCCCCGCCTGAAACGGAATATCAAAATACGGAAGCAGACGCGCGTCACGCTGCATAACGGGCAGAATGTCGCGGTTAAAATGGTCGGGATGAATGTAAAGCAGACGGACCACGAAAACGCCTTTCAGCGCGGAAATCCGACCGAGCAGCACAGAAAGCGCGGACGGTTTGTCCGTACCGCAGTTTCCGCCGGAGCCGCCGATGCGCGGCAGTTCAAAACGTCCCGTGCCGAACACATCGTCGCTTTCGCCCGTTCCGTACGCGGCGAGGTCCTGTCCGATGAGGTTTATTTCGTATACGCCGTCGTCGGTGAGCCGCCGTATTTCCTTCACAATATCATCGGCCGGACGGCTGCGCAGCTTTCCGCGGATCAGCGGGATGGCGCAGAAGGAACAGCAGTTGCTGCATCCTTCGGTTATTTTCACATAGGCAGAGCCGCGGTATGAAAGGATCATCGGGCGGTCGCCGCAGCACACACCTTTCTGTTCGGGCACAAGAACCGGACGCTGCCCCGCGGCAAGCGGTTTAATAATAGTGTCGATTTTCGATATATCGCCGTTGCCGAAAAACCCGTCCGCCTCGGTAAGAGAATCTTTCAGCGAATCCGCGTAACGCTCCGCCAGACATCCCGTTAATAATATTTTCGCATCGGGATAATTCCGCTTCGCCGAAATAACGGCGTCGATGGATTCCTTTTTCGCGGATTCTATAAACCCGCACGAATTAACAATAATAACGTCCGCAAGGGACGGGTCAAAAATCTGCTTCATGCCCATGGCCGACAAACGGGAAATAATCAGCTCGCCGTCGACCTGATTTTTTGCACATCCGTGCTGATCGATAAAAAAATTAATCAAGTTCTACAACCACCAGCTTATAAGTTCCGTCCAGGTCTTTTACCCATTTTATGTCTTCGACGAGGACCTGTCCCGCTTTGCCTATATCAAGATCGAAACTTCTTGTATCCGCAATAATAGTAAACTTCACGGTGTTGCAGTTCGACATCCATAGACGGGCTCCGTTATTCGCAGTCATCGTAACAATATCACCGTTCGTAAAATAACTTTCTTCGGAGGACTTGCGGTCGAGTCTGTAACGGAATTCGCACGGACCGCGGAACGTTGCGTTCACGGTAAACGGATAGGCGCGGGTATCCTGCAGAATTACCTGCTGTTTGTGTTTGGGGACAGCTCCGTCAGCTTCTGTCTGCACATCCGGGGCGGCGGCTGTTTCAAGCTGCTGATTGCCGGCATTCTGCTGTTTCAGAAGCAGACGTACTTCAGCTCCGCGCGAATCATCAGTCGGGGAAATATCGGAGACATACACAATAATATCAGGATTCGCGTCGCCGTCTATATCAAGCTCCGACTCTTCCGCCAGATCCGTATACAGTTTCCCGACGGGAGTATCGATTCCGAACGAAGCAAGCGTGTCGCTGACTGTAAGAATGACTTTTCCTTTCGTCAAAGGAACGGTAATCTGATCTCCGCGGAACAGTCTGGATTCGAACGGTTTGTCGCTTAATTCGTATTTTCTGGCGGTCATCCCTTTTTCAACGACGATATTTCCGTCCTTATTCGCCGGTTTTCTGATGAAAACAAAAACCACGACAAGAACAACCGCAAGCACTGCAGCGCAGGACAAGCCTATAGCAAGCGGCTTGAAAAACGAAGGCTTTTGTTTCTCAAGCAGACCTTCAGGAACGGGAGATTCCTGAATTGCTTTACTCCGGTAAAGCGAAAGTACCGTTTCAGGATTTACACCGAGATATTCAGCATAATTACGGAGAAAACCGACCATATACGGTTCTCCGGGGAACACGCCGGTATCTTCGTTTTCAAGTCCGCGGATATATTCCGGCGTGATCGACGTTTCACGGGCAACTGTATCGATATCAAGATTTTTATCTTCTCGCGCCTTTTGCAGGATTGTACCGTAGCTTTCCATAATCAGTAAGCCTCTATGTCAGTTAGAAAGTAGGAAATTATTATAATTATTTGCCGATGACGGCGGGTCGTAAATAAACCGCTGATCCGAAATATCCTGATTGAGTTTATAGTTCGTAAAACTAAAGACGAACTCGTCGCCGCGCGGAGTAACGGCCTCAACACGGCGAATCAATTTTGTTTCCGCGTTTATTGCAAGCTTAATGGAACGGAAAGCTTCGGCCGTGTTGCGCCGGTTGAGGACCAGCTTGATGACTTTTTCGTCCGACGTATCGTCGAGCGGAACGGGCTCCTGTCCCGTTTCATACGCGACCGTATAATAGCGGCTCATGAGCGACAAACCCTGAGGAGTTGCAAGGGAAGCGCCTCCTGCACCGCTGCCGTCCGACTGAACGGACTGCTGGAGTACGGCTGACGCTCCGGGCAGATAAATAGTAAGCATGTCGCCGTTGAACAGAATAACCTGATCCGCAGGGTCCGAAAAATCAAGGCGCAGCAAATCGGGCCGCTTGAAAGATACTTTTGCCGTCATCTGCTGCTTGCCTACGGAAAGATCCATATCAGCTTCGTAGTCTTTTATCGTCGCGTAATTTTCGGAAACAGTTTTAAAATATGCACTTGCAGTCGTAATAGTCTGCGCATATACAGCGCTGCAGACTGTTAAGCCCAAAAAAACGGCTGCATGGAGGATGGTATTTTTCCTATTTAACATGCAACCATTTTAGTAGAGATATATCGTCACGTCAAGTAACGGTTATTCAGCAGCGGGAAGCGCTTTCTGCTCCGTATTCGCGGCGCTTTCGAGTTCCTTACAGTGGTCCTCGGCCTTGACGATTTCTTCGAATTCCTTGCCGTCCATCGTCTCTTTTTCAAGAAGCCGGTTCGCAATATATTCGAGGATTTCCTTGTGCTTTTTGAGCAGCGCAAGAACGGCCTTATACCGGCCCGCCATGATGCGTGCAATTTCCTCGTCGATATACTGCTGCGTCGTCTCGGAGTATTCGCGGACAAGCTGCGGTTCGCCGCCGTCGTATCCCTGCCCGGACTTGCCGAGCGTCATATTCTTGAAACGGTCGCTCATACCGTAATCGGTAATCATCCTGCGGATTGTGTCGGTCGCGCGCTGAATGTCGTTCGCGGCTCCCGTCGAAATTTCGTTGAAGATGATTTGTTCCGCGGCGCGTCCGCCGAGCATAACGTCCACCTCGCTGATGAGTTTCTTTTCGCTTTTGAGGTATGTGTCGTCTTCCGGCAGCTGCATCGTATAGCCGAGCGCACCCATGCCGCGCGGAATAATCGTAATTTTATGAACGGGATCGCTGCCCGGCGTAAATGCAGCGGCAAGCGCGTGGCCTGTCTCGTGATACGCGACAATGCGGCGCTCTTCTTCCTTTACGACGCGCGTCTTCTTCTGCAGACCGACAATCGTCTTTTCAACGGCCTCGTCGAAGTCGGGCATGGTCACCTTTTTACGGCCGCCGCGCACGGCGAGCAGCGCCGCTTCGTTTACGATGTTCGCCAAATCAGCTCCGCTGAAACCTGCCGTCGAATGCGCGATCGCACCGAAGTCGACGTCGGTGTCAAGTTTCACGTTCTTCGCATGAATGCGCAGAATGGCTTCGCGGCCCTTCACGTCCGGTCTGTCGACGACAACCTGCCGGTCAAAACGGCCGGGACGGAGAAGAGCCGGGTCAAGGATGTCGGGACGGTTCGTCGCCGCGAGGACAATCAAGCCTTTCTCGTTGTCGAATCCGTCCATTTCCACGAGCAGCTGATTCAGCGTCTGTTCGCGTTCGTCGTTGCCGCCGAGGTTGCTCGTACGGCTTTTTCCGATGGCATCGATTTCGTCGATAAATATGATACACGGTGCTTTTTCGCGCGCAGTCCGGAACAAATCGCGGACGCGGCTCGCACCGACGCCGACAAACATTTCGACGAAATCCGAGCCGCTGATGCGGAAGAACGGCACGCCGGCTTCACCTGCAACCGCGCGGGCGAGCAGCGTTTTTCCCGTTCCCGGAGGTCCGACAAGCAGAACGCCCTTCGGAATTTTGCCGCCGATTTCCGTGTATTTTTTCGGCTGCTTCAAAAAATCGACGACCTCCACAAGCTCTTCCTTCGCCTCGTCGACGCCGGCAACATCAGCAAAACGCGTCTTCACTTTGCCTTCGTCGACGGCTTTCGCGCGCGACTGTCCGGCATTGAAGATACTTCCCATACCTCCGCCCATGCCTCCGCCCATTTTGCGGAAAATGAGGAAATACATAAGGAAGATGAGTGCGAACGGTATAATAATGTTTATGAGAATCTGGACAAGATAATTATTCTGTTTTATTACGAATTTATACTCGACGCCTTTCTCGTTGAGCATGTCGATGAAACTGGGCATAAGCACGCCGACAGTTTTGTACTCGGTGCGGTTTTTCGTCTGGGCGGGAAACAGCATATATCCCTTCGCATTTTTATCGGCCTGGACAGGCTGTTCGGGTCCGTATCCGACAAAATACGTATCGCCGAGTTCCACTGAAACAATCTTTCCGTCGTCAATGAGCCGGCGGAATTCGGAAAAATCAACGAGATCTTCCGGTTTCGACACGACGAAAACATTCACCAGAGCAAGAACGGCAAGGATGAGAAGCATTATTCCCCAGAACGGGAAATGCGGTCTGTTATCGTTATTTGTATCTTTTTTCTTTTTGCCGTCGTCGTCTTCCGGGCCGGCAAATTTAAAAAAGTTGTACGGATCCCTGTCATCGGGAGTATCATTTTTCTTATCTTTAATCTCGTCGCTCATCAGAAACCTCTGTTAAAAATATACGCTTTATTGAACGATTTGTCGACATAAAAAACCGGCGGAGAAACAGCTTTTATGTAAAGTTTTTTTTTCACCGTCCGATAATGTATGCGGGTGTTTGTCTTTTTAAGGTAAAAATTTGCCGTAAATATGGTACGGGAGGTTCAAAATGGGGTATAATCAGGCATATAACGCGTATAAGAATACAAATATACGTACGGCAAGTCAGGGGCATCTTGTTGTTCTGCTATACGAGGAGGCTGTCCGCAGACTGGCGGAAGCTTCAGGGCTGTTCGGCCAGGACGGAACTGTCAGGGCTCCCGACATCGAGAAGTTCAACAGCTGCCTGCAGAAAGCACAGGCTGTAATTACGGAGCTGCAGGTTTCGCTTAATATGGAAAAAGGCGGCGAAATTGCGCAGAATCTTATGTCGCTGTACGTCTATTTCAACAACGAGCTGATGGCCGCGAACATAAATCACGACAGGAAAAAAATCGATTTTGTACTTGATATGATGAGGCAGCTCACCGATTCATGGCGGCAGGCTGCAAACAGTACTGCGAACGCGCCATCGGCCACAGTCTCAAATGTCCTTAATATAGAGGGATAAGCATGGAAGAATTAACTCAGCAGGAAATCGACGAACGCGTTGCGATTCTTAAACGATTCCGCACACTGCTCGTCCAGCAGCGCGATAAATTCCGCGAATACCTTACTGTCCTCGAAAAACAGCAGGAGTCGATCACTGCGGAAGATACTGAATCGCTGCTCGCGCATACAGAACTCGAACAGCAGGTTGTTGCAGGAATCACAAACATCCAGAAAGTGCTTGTTCCGATGTCCGAAATGTATGCTTCGGCAAACGTGCCGGCACAGCAGCAGGAAAACAGCTCAATCGAATCGATTCGGACCGAGCTGTCGAACCTTCAGTCTCAGATACTTGTTCAGAACGAGAAGAACAGAGAGCTCCTCCGCATCCATATTTCGCAGGTACGTACCCAGATGCAGCAGTTTACAAATCCGTATAAGGGCAAGAGAAGCGTGTACGCCCAGAAAAATGCGGTCGGAAATTTCGTAGAAATCGAAGCATGATTGCCATTATCGCCGCTTACGCAAGAAACAGAGTACTCGGCAGGGACGGACAAATACCGTGGAAACTCGACGGCGAACAGAAACGTTTCCGGGAACTTACGACGGGAAACGTCGTCGTCATGGGACGCAGAACGTATGAATCAATCGGCAGACGGCTTCCGAACCGCATGACGATCGTTCTTTCAAACACAAAGGAATTTACCGATTTCTGCAATCTTCACACGGCGCACAGCCTGAAAGAAGCGCTCGATTACGCGGCGGATCACGCCGATCTCAGCGACATTTTCATCGCGGGCGGCGCAAATGTGTACGAAGAGGCGATTCCGCTCTGCGACGTGATGTACATCACGGAGATAGACGCGGATATCGACGGAGATGTCCGGTTCCCGGATTTCAACCAGGCCGATTTCAAAAAAACAATCAACGACAGGATAACGAACGACGTTCTTCCGTATCAGTATGAGACGTTCATACGAACGGGCGGTCGACGCTGATGATGCAGATACATTCGGGACGGACGTTCTTTATGCGCGACGAAAGCGTGCTGCGGAGTTCTTCGTCGTTCATCAGGCACGAAAGAGGTTTCACCACATCAAAAATGACATTCGTATGAGTCGGCCCCGGAACGATGCGGAGATCGTGCACCGTAATTCCCGGATTAATCGACACGGCCTCCTCTGAAACAAACTCCCGCATCTTTTTCACTTCGTCGTTTTTTAAATCGATCGGATCCATATGGATTGTCACTGCGCAGTTAAAGCGCTTCGCAATGTCGACCTCGGCGTTATCTATCACGTCGTGAAGGGCGAAAATATCCATGTCGCCGGGAACTTCCGCGTGAAGCGAAATCATAACCCGTCCGGGACCGTAATCGTGCACGACAAGATCGTGGATTCCGTGAATCGGCTTATGCTTAAGCGTTTCAGCTTCTATTTCCTTAACAAATTCCGGGGACGGAGGCACGCCGAGCAGCGGATTTATCGTTTCCCTTGCGGCAGTCAGACCGCTTATGACGATAAACACCGCAACGACCATACCCGCAATGCCGTCGAGCGGCAGCGGCGTCTTAATAAAACGTGCGGCGGTTATCGAAGCAAGAACGACGAAAGTGGAAATCGTGTCGCTGAGACTGTCGCGCGCAATCGCATCCATCGCCGCCGATTTGATTTTTTTCGACACGCCGCGATTGTACACGTACATGTAAAATTTCGTAAGGATCGATACGACGAGCACGACGACCGAAAGCAGTCCCGTCTCCACCGGTTCCGGATGAACAACGGCTTCCGCCGAAGATTTGAGCAGCTCGACGCCCGCAAGAATAATAAGAAACGAAACAATCAGTCCCGAAACATACTCGAGTCGTCCGTGGCCGAACGGATGCTCTGCATCGGGTTTTTTAAAAGAAAGTTTAAAACCGAGAATCGTAATAACAGACGAGCCCGCGTCGGAAAGGTTGTTGAACGCATCAGCTGTGACAGCGACGGACTTTGACACGATGCCTGCCAGCAGCTTGAAGAAAAACAGCAGAACGTTGAGAAAAATGCCGAATACGCCGCAGACAACGCCGTATTTCTCCCTGACGGCAGGATTTTCCGTATCGTCCGGATTGCGGATGAATAATTTCACCAGAAGTCTGATCATGATTTAAAGCATATCACGTTTCCGTCGAAACGTTAAGGATGTGCGGATTAAATCTCAATGAATTAATCCGCAGTCCTTTGTTGTTATTTTATAAACAGTTCCGCAAGCTTAACAAACAGCGGCACGGTGACAATGCACAAAACGGACGTCGCGGATACAGTGAGGCTCGTATATGCGGCGTTTCTTTTAAACACGCACGCAAACGTCGAGGAGCTCATGCCCGTCGGACAGAGGCTCGCAATGTATACGACAAAAAGTATTTCCCGTAAATCGGTCACACCGGGAAACAGGCGGTACACTGCATACAAAAACGCCAGAACCACAAACGACGAAACGACGAGCCGGACAACCGACGCCTTAATAACGCGCCCCGTATACGAAACGCCTCCTGCTGATTTGCGGAAGCCTGCAAACAGCATGCCGAGCAGAATCATGGACAGTGCCGTGTTCAGGTCGGCTATGAGCGACAGCGGTTTCGCAACAATCCCCGGAAGCGTGAAAGGAAGGCAGAACAGGACGAGACCGGCGGCGACCGCAATCACGTTCGGATTCGTCACCACTTTTTTCCAGTTGACGCGGCCCGACATCAGGTATTCGCCGTATATCCACAGATACACGTTGAACACCACAATATACCCCATAAGGTAGAACACGCCGGAAGGACCGAATACCCCGTTGATGAGCGGAATACCGATAAATCCGCAGTTCGTGAACACAATGCCGATGCGGTCGAGTCCGTCGAGCATCCGCCCGGCCTCGTTTTTCGAATGTACGGCGAGAGTTGCGACAAGCGTGAGCAGCAGATGCACGCCGATGCAGATGAAAATGATGAACGCAAGCCGCCGCATTTTATCCGAATCATACGGTATGTTGAACGCATTTACGATAAGGCACGGATTTACAAAAAAAAGCAGAACCTTACTCAGGAACTGGGACTCTGTTTCACCGAATTTGTTTCTGCGCGAAAAAACGAACGACAGCGCAGCTATAAGCATCATGATGACAAGCTGCTTCAATACAAGAAAATGCATGGCACTGATTATATCAGTAATGCGGACTGATTGTCAGCACTACCGCTGTATGCTGCCGTCGTGTATACGTGCGGCCAGTTTTTCGCCGAAAAGGATGCGCACAAGCTCCATTGAAAACTGTTCCGCACATCCGGGACCGCGGCCGGTGACGATAGTTCCGTCGGTAATAAACGGAACGTTGCGGACAAGCGTGCTCCCCTTCATACATTTCATCATATTGTCGGGATTGCCGCAGTAGTCGCTCAATCCGTCTTCCATGCCGGGATAGCACGTGTATTTATGCCCTGCGAGGATACCTGTTTTTGCGAGGACGACCGGGGGAGCGGCGCAGATTGCAGCTATAAGCTTCCCTGCGTCAAAGCATTTTACAATAAACCTGAGCACGCGTTCATCCGCCCCGATATTCGCCGCTCCGGGCATTCCGCCCGGTAAGAATATACAGTCGGGGAGTTCGTCGTAAAACTTACGCAGATATTCTTCAAGCCCGCAGTCGGCACGGACAGTAATACCGTGCGCACCGGTCGGCATGTCAGGCGCCTTCATCGTTACGACAGGCACCGCAACCATTGTGACATCGGCCTCTGCCCGGCGCAGATAATCGACTACCGTGAGAGCCTCGATTTCTTCAAATCCGTCAGCAAGGAAAACAGCAGCTTTTACCATGCTTATATAATACAGCTATTATCGAAAAACAAAAAGCGGAATTTGAGACTTGTCAGTTTCATCCATTATGGATAAAATAGAATAATATGAAAAATGTTATGATCATCGACGCATCACCACTTTTCCGCGAGTTTCTGAGAGACAAACTTTCGACCGAAAAAGTGTCTGTTTCGGTTGCGCAGGGCAAACGTGATGCGTTTACAAAGATGATTTCGACTCTTCCCGATCTTGTCATCCTTGATGTACAGGACAGTTTTGAAGACCTTCTTGAATTTCTTGAAAAAAAATACAACGATCCGAACGCTTCCAGAATACCGATTATTGCGGCAGGCCCCCTCGTCGAACGGTCGAATATTTCCGTTCTTGCGCAGTTCGGCGTCATCAAATACTTCACGAAGCCCATAAAATTCGACGTTCTTTTCGAATCAATCGGACACATCCTCAAGCTTTCTTTTTCGATGGACGTTACGCCGTGCGTGCTCGACATACATCGCAACGGAAATATTATTTTCATAGAAGTTGCGCAGGGATTGAACCGCGAAAAACTGGCGCTGCTTAAATACAAACTCGCCGAAATGATAGAAAACGAAAAGATGGAGACACCGAAAGTAATCCTCATGATGACGAATCTTGATCTTACGTTCGTCGACGGTTCCAATCTTGAACAGCTGCTCGACAACACTCTTGCAAACCCGAAAATTCAAAGCAAGAACGTGAAAGTGCTGTCGTTCAGTTCGTTCGCGCGCGAGCTTATAAACGGGCACCCCCGGTACAGCGGGATCGAAGTGGCGACGAACCTTTCCCGCGTGCTTAATTCCCTCGTCGACAGCAGCTCGTTCTCATGCGTGTCCGATCTTATTACCGACAAAATTCTTACATCAGAGGAAGAACGGACACCGGGGTCGATAGAGACACGTTTTTATTCCGATACCGGAGTTATTGAGGACGACGACGCGCTCGGCAACGTTCTCCGCATAGCGATCGTCGACGACGACTTGGTCATTCTTAAACTTCTTGAAAACTCATTCAAGTCGGTCGGCGCCGCATGCGATCTGTACAACAACGGTACGGAATTCGTTACCGGCGTCAACAAACACAAGTACGACCTTATAATTCTCGACATATTCATGCCGGGCATTTCCGGCTTCGACATTCTCAAACGGCTGCAGGAATCGGACAGCGGCGTTCCGATTATTATTTACTCGCAGGCAACGCAGAAAGACGCTGTTGTTCAGGCGCTGAGTCTCGGTGCGAAGCGGTATCTGGTAAAACCGCAGAAACCGGAAGTAATCATTCAGAAATCGATAGAACTTCTTCATGGGAAACTCTAGCATTGATTCGGACCAGAAACTTACCTTTCTCGCAAATACAGTTCACGAGATACGTACACCCGTTCAGACAATCACGGGAACTCTTGAACTTCTTTCGGACACAAAGCTTAACAACGAGCAGCAGGAATACGTACGTCAGATCCAGTTCAGCACGAACGTTCTGCTGGCGCTCGTAAACGACATTCTCGATTTTACGAAAATCAAATCGCAGGAGTTCACACTCGAATCGATACCGTACGACGTCGCGACGGTGACGGAACGCGTCGTTGATTTTGTGAGCGTCGAGGCGTTCAGCAAAGGACTCGAGCTCGTTACCGACGTCGATTATACGCTGCCGCAGCTTGTCATGGGAGACCCCACACGAGTCCAGCAGATTCTGCTTAATATTATTAAAAATGCGGTTAAGTTCACCAAGACGGGATACGTTCATCTGGAGCTTTCGAGAGCAGACGACGACACGATGCTGTTTGAAATAACCGATACCGGAATAGGCATCCCCGAAGACAAGCGGAAAATGCTTTTTACCGATTTTTATCAGGCCGACGCGTCTATAAGCCGCAGGTACGGAGGAACGGGTCTCGGACTTGCGATATGCAAAGGGCTCGTTACGGCGATGCACGGACAAATCGGAGTAAAGTCGAATCCCTGCGGCGGTTCAATCTTCTGGTTTACACTGCCCCTCGCCGCCTCACCTAATCCTCCCGCTGAAAACAACATCGTCCATATTCCGCGCGACACACGCATTCTTGTCGTCGACGACAACATGCTTGCGATGAAAAGCATGGAACGGAAACTTGAATCGCTCGGCTTTACCGACATTCAGCATGCTGATAATGCCGAAGACGGAAAACTCGTCATGAAATATGCGGCGAAGCTCGGCAGGCCGGTAAACATTGTATTCGTCGACATGGGAATGCCCAAGGTCGACGGCTGGCACTTCGCGTGGGAAATCAAGGAAGATCCGGAAATAAACGACTCTAAGCTGTATCTGCTTGTGCCCGAAGGACAGATGGGTGCGGAAGCTAAGATGAAGCTCATAAATCTTTTCAACGGATATCTGTACAAGCCCGTCAAGCGTCAGTTTCTTCTGTCCCTGCTGCAGGAATCGTACGACACGCCGCTCGACCTTGAGACAGTAGACTCAGGGAAAAACGACGAAAAACCGGCGGCGGAGAATCGGGATGAAGACGATTCTGAAGTCGCCCGAGGCCTCTGCATTCTTGTGGCCGAAGACCATCCGCTCAACAGAAAGCTGCTCGCTACGTTCCTCAAAGCGTACGGCGCCGCCGTATTTGAAGCGGAAGACGGACAGGAAGCCGTCGACTGTATTTCGAAAAATCCGGGAATAGACATCATCTTTATGGATATACAGATGCCCGTCATGAACGGGACCGACGCTGCAAAACAGATACGGCTGCATAATTATTCGGGAATCATAATCGCCTGTACGGCGAACAACGACGAAAATGATTTCGAGCAGTACCGGAAAATAGGCATGAACGATATTCTGGTAAAACCGTTCAAGCGCACGGGCGTCAGGGCCGTTCTCGAAAAGTGGAAAACCGTCATTGAACTGCCGGGAGCGAAGGAAATTGCAATCCTCGACAGCCGTACCGCTTCCATAAACGACTCGTGGGATCAGAAGGATTTCGAAGACACCGTAAGCGGCAATACGGTGCTCGGCTGCCAGCTCATCGACGATTACCGGAGCCAGACAGCTGCGCTTGTTTATCACGCGGAGCAGGCGGTGAGGTGCCGGGACTTCGAGGAGCTCAGGCGCATCGGACATACGCTCAGAGGAAGTTCTGCGGCAATCTCCGCAAACGCGCTTGCAAAATACGGTGCGCTCATCAACGGGCAGGCCAGACAGTCCGACATTGAAAATATAAAGAAAAGTTTAACGGCATTCAAAGACGAATTCGTATTCTTTGAATTAAGTTCTGACAAATGGAAGAAAGAGAAAAATGAGCATGCAAAAGATTCTGAAAACTAATTATCACACGCACACGACGTTCTGCGACGGCAGGGAAAGTGCGGAAGACATGGCAAAAGCCGCTTTTAACAAGGGCTTCGATATTCTCGGCTTTTCCGGACACAGCATGTATCCGTTCGCGTCTCTATGGCACATTGCGCCGCGCGACTTCGACAAGTACGTCGGCGTCGTCGGCAATCTCAAAGAGGAATACAGCGGACGCATGCAGATACTCTGCGGATTCGAAGCCGACTACGTTCCGGGGTTTACCGTGCCGCGAATGAGCGATTATGCGCAGTTCAGGCCCGATTATCTGATCGGCTCCGTTCATTATATTGCAAACGAAAACGGAAATTTCTGCGCCGACGACGCTGCGGAAAATCTGCAGAAAGGAATCAAAAAACTTTTCAACGGAAATACGAAAGAAGCGGTCTGTACATACTTCGCACTTCAGAGAGAAATGCTGCAGAAAGGGGACTTTGCAATATGGGGACATCCCGACGTAATCCGCAGGCAGAACTGGAAGCTGCACCTCTTCGACGAAAACGAAAGCTGGTACCGCAGCGAGCTCGTCGCAACCGCAAACTCCGCAAAGCATTCGGGCGTAATCGCGGAGATAAACACCGGCGCGATTGCACGCGGCACTATGGACGATGTCTATCCGTCCGCCGACTTTCTCGCCATACTTCACGACACGGGCGTTCCCGTCATGATAAACTCGGACGCACACCGCAGTCAGGATCTCGACTGTGCGTTCGACCGCGCAGCGGCGGCAGCAAAAAGAGCCGGCTACGTTGAAACGATGTTCATCGACGCCGGCTCAGTAAAGAGTCAGAAGATTTAATTCGGATTTACCGGTGCCGGCGTTCTTCCGCAGAGGCGCAGTCCACGCACATAAGCGCATACGGAAGCGCTTTGAGACGCTGAACGGGAATTTCTTTACCGCATTTTATACAGAGTCCGTATTTTCCCTGTTGAATGCGGTCGAGCGCATTGTCGATGAGCTGCAGCCGCGCCGCATCCTGGGAACCTAAAGAATCAAGCAGAGTACGATCTATCGCGTCCGACGCAACGTCTATTACATCGCCGGCTTCCGCCGACTTTACGAGCTTTTTCATGTCATCACTTTGTCCCGCAAGAGACTCTAGAATCACCGTGCGCTGTGCAAGCAGATCTTTTTTTGTAGTTTCGATAAATTTCTTATCCATAAGTTGCTACTCCCGTTTTCACTTGTGTTGACAAGTACATAAGTTTTATACATACTAATGTAAGAGCAAATTAGTAAAAAAACAACTTTTTTCGTATTTCGTTACGTTTTATTTGGAGGAATTGTGGCTAAAGAGGAAGCTATTGAAGTCGAAGGTGTTGTAAAAGAAGCTTTACCGAACACGACTTTCAAGATTGAACTGCAGAACGGACATCTCATTCTTGCAGCATTATCAGGAAAAATGCGCAAACATTACATCAGGATCGTACCGGGCGACACCGTAAAGGTTGCCCTTTCTCCCTACGACCTGAACCGCGGAAGAATCATCTTCCGTCAGCGCTAAGCGTCAATTCTATTTATCTGGTTTTTGCTTATCTAACTTTATAAGTCCAATAACAGATTTTACGATTCCCACTATGCCGTTTATCATGACGAAGAAACAGATAAACGATACAAGCGGGAGGAACGGCCCCAGGAAACTGCTGATAATACCGCCGAAAATCGTCTGCGCAATTTTTGAGTAGAGCTGTGAATGCAGTTCTTCCCGTGTCCCGGAATTTTCTCCTGAAGACCATGTGTAGGTGTAACGCCTCTGCTGATAGTCGTTGTTCTGTGCGCCGCCGCTGAACCACTGCCAGAATGCGTCGTCGCTGCCGTACGTACCGTCGCTGTTTCCGTATGAGTACTGCTCCTGATTCCGATTCTGACTGCTGCTGAACATGTTCTCCGAAGAACCGTAGCGGTCGTACTGCGCACGCTTCGTCTCGTCGCCGAGCACGCTGTATGCAGCGTTGATCGCCTTGAACTTCTCTTCCGCAGCTTTGTCGCCGGGGTTACGGTCCGGATGATATTTGAACGCGAGGTTGCGGTATGCTTTTTTTATCTCATCAGCTGTCGCTGTTTTCGACACACCGAGTGTCTCATAAAGGTCTTCTGACATAGTATTTATATAAAAAATAGCTGTTTATTGTAAATGTTACAATAGTTTTTAAACTATTTTTTTGTTATTCAATTTATATCACTTTACATGACTGTGACGGAAAATGATTTCTCGAAGACTTTTCCGCTTTCAAGCGTATTTCCCCACTCGCGGTCTTTAAGTTCACCGCTGAATCCGACGCAGTCGCACCGTCCGTACCACGGCTCAACACACAGGAAAGGTGCGCGCTTGTCCTGAGGCGACCAGAGTCCGAATATATCCGTATCGAAATCGACACGAAGATATTCTTTCCCGCCGCAGTCGAGCAGCGAAACAGCGTGAATCCCGCTGTTTTCAAGAATAAGCGCATCGTGGGAGAACATATCGCCGGTAATATTCAGAATACCGTCGGCAAGCGCATAATGATCGGTGCGCGGCTGCAGAAGTCCGTCAGGGTTTATTGTCCTGCAAGTAATGTCTTTTACAGGCTCCTGACCGCCGAATTTGAGCGAACAGCCGGTAAAGCTGCCTTCCGAAGGCGGGCACATGAAAGCGGGATGACCTCCGACGGAAAAATACATCGGATTTTTTCCCGTATTCGTTACGCGCCACGTATACGTGAGCGTACTGCCCGTAAGAATATACTCAACGTCGAAGACGAACGGAAACGGATATACGGACATTGTTTCAGGCGTGTCGCGGAGTGTGAAGCAGATGCTTTTATCGGCCTGTTTGGTCACGGAAAACATGCTGTCGCGCGCAAATCCGTGCCTCGTCATGCGGTACGTTCTGCCGCTGCAACGGTATTCATTACCGGACAGCGTACCGACTATCGGGAAAAGCTGCGGTGCGGACCTGTTCCACACGGAAGGATCCGCATTCCATAAATATTCAACGTCCCCTTTCTTCAGGGACGAAAGCTCTGCTCCTTTTCCGTGCACTGCAATAGAAATAATACCGTTGGTAATCTTATAGTCTTCCATGATTTTATCTCCGTTCACGAATAATTATGCTTTCAGCACAAGCCATGTCGCGCCGTTTCCGCCCATGCGTTTGTCCGGGTGTCCCGACGTGCCGCACCGTTTGTCGGTTTCGATAAATTTACGAACGACTTCACCGAGCACCGGGTCGCTGCCCGTCGTATGAAGTCCCTTCCCATGAACAAGAAGCACTTTCCGTACACCACGCTGCATGCAGTCTCCGACAAACGAACTGAGTCTGTTCCTCGCCTCTTCCTGCGTAAGGCCGTGAAGGTCAAGGCGCGCCTCGACGGGCAGATTCTTGAGGTAGTGCTGCGAATTTTCCCGTGCGCGTTCCTCAGCTTCATCCGCAATTCTGTCTTTATCGACGGTACCGTATCTGCGGAGCCACGCTTCCTCCGGATTTATGCGTTTGTCGAAGCCGGGGTCGATTGCCCTGCTGCGGACAGCTGCCTTCTCCTCCGGCGTCGGAGCGTTTGCTTTTTTGTGCGATACCTGATTTTTTCCGCTTTCTTTCTGTTTTCCAGCAGCATTCTTCTGCTGTTTGTCCCATTGATCAAGAATGTCGCCAAAATCCATAACGGACCTCCAAACCCATTATACGCTATCTTATCACAATAACGGAAGAAGATAAAATCCAGCCGCCGGTACTGCCGTACTGAATATACATCCACTTGCCGGCAACTTCTTCGATGCGCACGCGCTGTCCGCTGTCCGCAGGGGAAACATAGTCAGACGATTCATCCGGTACGGAATGAATGCTGCCCCCTTTGAAAACCCCGTACATCGCGGAAAGATGCATGCCGGAAACCGTTGTGCCGGCAAGAAAAACGCAGGCAACCGCGGTGCTGATGACCGCATTCCTCCGTTTCTTCAGCACGAACAGAATCACCGCAAACAGCGCGATTGCGGCCGTACAGGACAGCAGGAGCAGAAACAACGGTTCGCTCGGTTCGCTGCCGCCCTCCGTAACACCAAGATCTTTTTCGAATGCCCGCCGTTCCGCCGCCGCTTTCCGCTGGAAAAACGAGTGACGTTCCTGAATCCGCAGGGAGGCAAGTCTTTCACAATCGGCTTCGCTCGCGGCGGTACGTACTTTTTCCGTCTCCGTTTTTTCTGCCTCGGTAAAAGCGTATGTAAAATAACTTTCGTCGCTGTCTGCCGGAGCAGCAGTTTTCTTTTCTGCGTGAAGAACTGAAAC
Source organism: Treponema sp. UBA4873 (assembly GCA_002399405.1). Classification (GTDB taxonomy): domain Bacteria; phylum Spirochaetota; class Spirochaetia; order Treponematales; family Treponemataceae; genus Treponema_D. Next base: position 72,269 of record DHDP01000014.1, read on the forward strand.
GCGCATGTCGGGCTGCGAAAGCGTGACGCGACCGCCGCTGTACGTCGTCGCCGTGAGGTGCATGCCGGGCAGTGCAGTGATTCCTGCCGCAAGCGGCTGCCATTCGAAACGCCCCACCGGTACGAGCTCTGCGGAAAACTCCCTGCCGCGCGGCTTTCCTTCCGTAATTTCATATTTCTGTATTTCGGTAAAAAGAGCGTCTTTCGGAACAGTCCATTCGAGATTCATCACCTGCACCGCATACTGCACAAATACGGTAAATCCGATTTTATCGCCGGCCGCAACGGTAAAGAGCGGTCCGGCGGACTGCTGCGTGTTATTAACTTCCGTTCCGTTCTCGAATCTGAGTATCAGACAGGGGACGAGCGTCGCCGGATCCTGAACGACAGCCACGCTGTTAAACGGGATCGAATACGAACGGTTCCGGATTTTTATTTTGAGCGGAGGCAGCGAATATTCCCGTGCGTCGCGGAAACGAAACCACAAATCAATTTCCGTTCCTGCCTGCGCTCCTTTCTCAATATAATCGGTGCGGCGCATCGAAACGAAGCTTATTCCCGACGGCAGCACAGGCGTTTCAACCTGTACGTCCGAAGGTTTCGCTGCCGGGACGACGAGCACGAACATACAGTCGCTTCCCGAGTACACCACGCCGTTCTGCGGCGTTACACGCAGCGAGCGTATCTCCGAAGACGACTGCGCGGATGCGGCGTTCGCCAGAAGCGCAGAGAAAATTAATAATCCGATGCCGATTCTGATTTTTGTTCCGATTCGCTGTTCTTCCATTGTTTTTTGTCGTTCTCCCGTATCCGCTGGAATACTGCACTTTCTATTGCTGAAGCCGCATCGTCCTTCTCCGAAACCGGAATCACAGTACTTTCCGTTCCGTGAACGTCTTTAGCTGCCTGCTGATGACGCGCTATCTCAAGATTTTCCTTCGCTTCCATTTTCGTTCCGTCAATTTTCAGCGCATTCCGGAAATAATCAACCGCATCCTTATAGTTACCGTTCCGGTACGCGATGATACCGGAATTATAATATGCCGCATAGCGTATCTGAGACGGTGCCTCCGGAGTAATCTGTTTCAGGCAGCCGGACGCGACGTCGTATTCACCCTGCATAATGTACGTGGACGCAAGGTCGTACTGAGCGTACTGCACGGTGATAATATCGTTATTCTGCGCCGCATTTTCCTCCGCGCGGAGAAATCCCGCTGTCGCACTCCGGTAATTTTTCTGATACCACGCCCATGAGCTGCGCATAATTTCCTGTGCGTTTCCAAATTTTCCGCTGCTGCAGGAAACAAACGAAAACGGAACGGCACAAAGAAAAATCAGAAGCCCCTGATTTGCGGAAAGCTTTACCGGATGTTCCGGATCAAATTCCGCAGCGGCAAAACTTGACACAAAGAAAATGAGTGCAAGGACGAGAAACAGCGAATAGCGTTCCACAGGCTTCGCTTCATATGATACTGTGGACAGATTTTTCTCATCGCCTGTATTGCCTGATTTCAGCGGACGGAGCAATTCGAGCGCTGAACCGGCTTCCGTCGCGTCTATGTATCGCACCGACACATCCGCATTCGTGCTGAGCCCCAGCTTCGAAACCTGAGCCACGGCCTTTTTCATTTTTTCGGAGCGGAGTGCGGTAACGACCTTTGTTTTACCGTCGCCGGCCGTCACTTCGACTTCACGCTCCGTTCCGAAACCTATCAGCGAAACGTTCACACCGTATCTGACGCAGTCCGCAAGCGCTCCCGTAAGCAGACCGTCAGTTTCGTCGCCGTCAGTAAACACCCAGATGCGTCTGACCTGCGCAGAGTCGGACGGGAACGAACGGAGCGCAGCTTCTATTCCTTTGCCGAGTGAAGTGCCTGCGGCCGTCATAAGCTCGGGGGAAAGCGTTCCAAGCAGGGACTGCACGACGGCGGTATCCTCCGTAAGCGGAATGGCGATAACTCCGTCGCCCTTTGCGAATACGACGGAAACTGATGTCTGCTCCATGCGCGGCAGGAGCATATCAGCATATTTTGCCGCAGCATGGAGTCTTGTTAATCCGCCGGGAGCGTCGTCGGCGTTCATGCTGTATGAAATGTCGAACACGAACGAAACGGCGTTGCCGCTCTTCTGCGCGGGTACTCCGTAAGAACCCCATGAGAATCCCGCATACGCAAACACAAGCATAATCCATGCAAGACAGCGGAGAGTGGTACGCGTAATAATAATCCGGGGAAGATGTTTCATACGCCTTCCTTCCGGGATGCATGAATAAACGCCTGCAAGCTTTTTAGTCTGCTTAATAATTTTCCTGTACTGCCGCACGGCAATCAGTATGACGGGGATGAGGATAACGAGGCCGTAAAATGCATACGGGCGTTCACAATTAAAAAACATATTACACGAACTCCTGCAGGTACATGCGGCGTATAAGCCATGCGGCAGCGAACAAAAGCGCGGACACAAGAACAAGCTTGTCGTAATACCGCCTGCTTTCCGACTTCAGATGATACGACTGAACGACACTGACGTCGCGTCCGATCGTCGACAGCGCGTTCGCCAGCTCGCCGACCGTCTGCACGCCGTAATATCTCCCGCCGGCAGACAGAGCAAGCTGCTTCAGCGGAGCGGGATCGAAGTTTGATTCCAGGTACCCCGAATACACTTTGCCCGTTTTCGGATCGACATAGTCGAGCGGTACTGTTCCGCGCGTTCCTACCCCGAGCGCATACAGCAGAATATTATTTTTCCCCGCAAGTTCGGCCGCGGTTTCGGGATGAATGGAGCCCGCATTATTTTCGCCGTCGGTAATCAGCACGATGCATTTTTTCGGAGCCGACGACGACACAAGATGATACACCGCCGTGCTCAATCCCGTGCCGATTGCGGAACCGTCGCCGAGATTTCCGACGGCGAGCGTATCGAGGCGGGCAAGGAACATGCTGTGGTCCATCGTGGGCGGGACGACGACCGCCGCTTCCGTCGCCATAGCGACAAGTCCGAACGACACGCCGCCGTTATCAGCCGTAAGAGCGCGTATCGCCTGACGGGCGGCGTCAAGACGCGATACGCCTGCAATATCCTTCACCGCCATCGAAGGACTCGTATCCACGACAAACAGAATATCAGTACCGCGGGACGTATACACTTTTTCCTGATGATACACGACGGGATCGGCGAGCGCCGCGACGCCTGCAGCGAATCCCGCAATCGCGAGAACCCTCGATACATGCGACGCAAAAACGCGCAGTCCGCCCTTCCATTCGAATACGGGACCGTTCCAGTCGGCAAGCGTTACGGGGAACGAAATGCGCGTCAATATGCCGAGGGACCGCAGCACATACAGCGCAGGAACAAACAGCAGCAGCGCAAAGGCAGCCGGATTCTGAAAGTCGGGCATTTACTGCACCTCCTCGAAACTGTCCGCAGCGCCGCGTGTCATGGCAAGCAGCCGTTCCCGTTCCGTTCCGCCGAGTTTCGCTTCATACTGTCCGGCAGGCAGCCGCTTCGAATCGATCGAGTCGTGCGCGTAACGGATATAATCGGTGCGCGACATGACGGCCGTGAGCGTTTCCGCTGCATGCTGCTTTTTATCAGACAGCGTGCCGGCTGTCACGTCGTCGAACGCGGCCATAAACTGCGACGTAAGGACTGTCGAAAAATGATATCCGTACCGGAAATCGAGATACCGGCGTATAAGGCGCTGAAGTTCGGCGCAAAACTCTCCGTCGGTTATACGCGGACCGTTTTTTTCAAGACGTCTGAGCTGCCGGAACAGATCCTTCGCATTGCGGGCGTACGAGCGCAGAAGTTTTTTCTCTCTGCGCGCTTTGCAGATAACGGGCCACTTAACAATCAGTCTGATCAGAACGGCAAGAATAATAATTATTATTACCGCGGCCGCATACAGCGCATAGACTGTTCCCGGCAGCAGCAGCGGACCAGCCGGGGGCCGGAGCGACGTGTCGTCGGCATTCTGAAGAATGGAGGAAACGGCAACAGGCTGTATGTCGATTGAAAAAGCGGGAGACGTCGTGCCGTATACGGCACGCGCAAGATCGAACGGCGGAAAATCGATATTGCCGATACGCCACGGTATGAACGTCATGCTGAACGTGTACGAAAGACCGTTCCGCCCGAGCGACGCTTTCGTTACGGTATAATCGTCGGTTTCATATTTAAACCCGAGCGATTTAACGCTGATTTCACGGAACGCTGCGGAATCGTCCGAATCGGAAAAAAAATCGACTGCTGAACGGAACGTGTACTGCAGTTCGACAGTGTCGCCGATGAATATTTTCTTCGGCAGCGTACTCTGCGTCACGTCGGATTGCGCCCGCAGAAAACTGTACATCAGCACAAACGCGGCAGCCGCGGCAAGTAATTTCTTCATGCCGTCTGCCCCCGGTGAGCGAAGAAATTCGAAAGCACGCGCACGGGATCATCGTCGGTAGCAATAATAAGAGGCAGGACCCCGTGTTTTCTGCAGCTCTCCCGCCATCCGGCCAGATGCTGCCTGTTATCAGCCCGCCACGCATTTCTGAAAGACGAAAGCGACGTCGGAAGTACAAGACGCGTTTTTGTCTCGCTGTCGATAAACGGAACGGTTCCCATTTCCGGCAGTTCATTATCGGATGCATCCGTAATGCGGACGGCCGCAACGTCGTGCTTTTGCGCAAGAGACGCAAGCGGATCAATCCACGACGTGCTGCGGAAATCGGACAGGACAAAAACGAGCGACCGTTTTTTCAGCAGTTTCCCCGCTCCTGTAAGTGCGCTCCCGAGCACCGAGCCTGCGGATTCGCTCCCGTCAGTCTCGTCGAGACGGGTAAGCAGCAGCATCGTACGCCTGCGGCCGCTTTCGGGCGAGCAGGAAAAGCGTATTTCACCGTCGAAGATGACAGCCCCGACGCTGCTTGCGTTCACCTCCGCGGCCATCGTTATGAGCGCAGCCGCTTCGGCCGCAGTCTCGTACCGCGATCTTTTTCCGGAACCGGTGAACATGGAAAAAGATCTGTCTATGACGAGAAAAATCTGGAGTTCATGTTCTTCCTCAAAAAGTTTTACGAACGGTTTTCCCATGCGTGCGGTTACGTTCCAGTCGATCGCGCGAACATCGTCGCCCCGCAGATATTCACGGACTCCGCTGAACTCAATCCCCTGGCCGCGGTACAGCGAACGGAACGTACCGGCCCGGAGGCTGTCGGCAAGTTTCATCGAGGCAATACGGAGCAGCGACGCCTGCTTTGCGAGAGATTCTCTGTTTACCGCAAGAAAATGCTGCTTCATTACGGCACCGGCACAAAATCGAGAATACGAGCGATGATTTCATCCGTCGTAATATTGTCGGCCGCAGCCTCATACGAAAGGACAAGGCGGTGACGCAGCACGCCGGGAGCCACAGTCTTTACGTCTTCGGGAAGAACGAACGACCGGCCCTGAAAAAGTGCGGAAACCTTCGCGCACTGCAGCAGCGCAATACCCGCCCGGGGAGAAGCGCCGAACGTGATATACCGCGTAATGTCGTGCTCCGAGGCTTTTTTCCCCGACGACGGCCGCGTAACGGCCGTAACGGAGACGATATATTCTATGATTTTGTCGTCGCACACGATTTCACCGAGCAGGCTGCGGAATTTTTTCATATCAGTCTTAGTGAGAATTTTATCGACAGGCACGGAAGGTGCGTTTCCCGCAGTCTTTACGATTGCAAGTTCCTCCTGTGCCGTCGGATACGGCACGACGAGCTTTACCAGAAAGCGGTCAAGCTCGGCTTCCGGCAGATTGTACGTTCCCTCCTGCTCAATCGGATTCTGTGTCGCCAGAACGAAAAACGGTTCGGGAAGCTTGTACGTCTCCTCGCCGATCGTCACCTGACGTTCCTCCATCGCTTCCAGCATGGCAGACTGCACTTTTGCCGGCGCCCGGTTTATTTCGTCGGCAAGGACAACGTTCGTAAAAACAGGTCCCTTGCGGACGGAAAACGTGCCCTTCCCCTGTTCGTAAATCAGCGTACCCGAAACGTCGGCGGGAAGCAGATCAGGTGTAAACTGAATGCGCTTGAAGTCGAGCCCTGAAATTTCCGCAAACGTACGAACCGCGAGCGTTTTTGCAAGCCCCGGAACGCCTTCCAGCAGTACGTGGCCGCCCGCTATAAAAGCCGTCATAATCCCGTTGAACAGAGATGTCTGACCGACTATGCGTTTCTGCGCCTCGCTGCGGCATTTTTCAATAAGGTCGCGGCACTGCGTCAAATCTTCCTGGTTTATGTTATTTTTTTCCATTTGCACCCTCAAATTTGCATAAATATGCAGATTTACAATTGACAATCTCCGCATATTTCATATAATCTACTCTACCATGTTAAATCCTTTAGCACAAGAATTAAACAATATACTCAAAAATACAGCCGTCGAGGCCCTCCTTTCCGATATGGGCGTACGCATGTATTTCCCGAAGGGCATTATTGCGCAGAGCAACGATGCAAAAAAAGCTGCCACAAAAGCAAACGGCACAATCGGCATGACAGTCATAAACGGCACGACGGCCATTCTGCCGTCAATTCAGAAAAGCGCACCGGCATTCAAACCGGGAGAGCTCGTCGCCTATGCACCGACGGGAGGAACTCCGGACCTCCGCAAAACGTGGCAGGAAAAAATGCTGCAGAAAAATCCGCTGCTTAAGGACAAAAAGATATCTCTGCCCGTCGTAGTCCCCGGACTGACTGCAGGTATTTCTTACGTGGCTGATTTGTTTCTCGACGGCACAAAGCCGCTGCTCACTTCCGACCCTGCATGGGATAACTACGCACTCGTCGCCGAGACACGCCGCGGAGCTGAATTTCACCAGTTTCAAATGTTTAAAGACGGAAAATTCAACATTCCGGCGCTTGAAAAGGCCGTAAAGGAAGAAGCGCAGAAATACGGCTCGGTGCGGCTGCTCCTCAATTTCCCCCAGAACCCTTCAGGATACAGCCCGACACATGAAGAAGTCATGGAAATCTGCCGCATCGTACGGGAAACCGCAGAGACAGGCGCAAAACTGCTCATTTTCAGCGACGATGCATATTTCGGTCTCGATTACGAAGACAACATCGAAAAGCAGTCGCTGTTCGCATATCTGGCAGACATCCACGAAAATGTACTGGCGGTCAAGGCAGACGGTCCGACAAAAGAAGATTTCGCATGGGGATTCCGCTGCGGATTCCTTACATTCGGATGCAGGGGACTCACCGATGAACAGTACGACGCTCTCTTAAAAAAGCTCATGGGCGTCATCCGCTCGTCGGTTTCATGCAGTTCCACCCCGACGCAGTCGATGCTCATGCATGCATTCAGCGACCCTGCTCACGAAGAACAGAAAGCGTTCTTCCGTAAACTGCTTGAAACACGCTACAGGGCAGTACGCAGCTTTGTCGACACGCACAAGTCGGACGTCATCGAACCGCTGCCGTTCAATTCAGGATATTTCATGAGTTTCCACGTAAACAAAGTAAACGCGGAGGATTTGCGGAAAAAACTGTTGAACGAAAAGGGAATCGGTACGATTTCAATCGACAGCAGAACGCTCCGTGTCGCATTCAGCAGTATAGACGAAGATAAAATCGAATCGGTATACTCTGACATATATGAAACAGCTGAAGAAATGGGCCGTGCCTGAAAAAGCGTCCCGCATTACATCGCTTGTGTTTCTGTGTACAGCGGTCCTGCTGTGCACAGGATGCTCTGTAAAAAACGAAAAACACATTATAGTCTGGACAAACATACCGGAGTTCGCATCATATATCGAACTGTACAACAGTACCCACGACGACGAAAAAGCGCTTCTTGTCTACAAGGAAAATCCGTCGAAGGCGCTTTCCGCTCTCAACGGTGAAACGCCGCCCGATGTCGTAATCGGTCCGTGGCTCCGCACGGAAAAAACGAGCAGACGGTTCCGTCCGCTCGACACGATATTCGACCGAGAACATATTCCGTCATCAATATTCTATACACAGCTTCTCTCCGCAGGGCAGGTGAAACGCACCCAGTATCTGCTGCCGGTAAGCTTCAACCTTCCGGCCGTGATTTTTTCCACCGACAATCAGGAACTCGTAGACGACAATTACATGCTGTCGCTCGAGCAGATACGAAAAACCGGGGCCGCGTACAACAAACAGAACGACAGCGGCCTTTATACGCGTATCGGTTTTACGCCGCAAAGCAGCAGCAATTTTCTTTACTTTGCGGCAAAAACGACAGGAGCGCGTTTCCGCGAATCAAAAAATTCGTTTACGTGGAACGCCGAGGGACTTGCCGATTCAATCACCTATCTCCGGAACTGGACAAAAGAAGCGAACACATCGTCAAAAATCGAGAAGGATTTCATCTATAAATATCTGTACACGCCTGCGTACAAGCAGGTCACATCGGGCCGTACGCTTTTTGCATTCACAACAAGCGACGTCCTGTTCCACCTTTCTTCCGAGCAGACTGCGCAAATCGATTACCGCTGGATTTATCAGGATAAAAAAATTCCGCTGGAGGATTCGCTCGTCATGCTCGGAATTCCGCAGAAGTCGAAGCATCCGACACAGGCGTCTGATTTCATCGCCTGGTTTCTCAATGCCGATACGCAGCACGCTATTCTTGAACATAAGGCAAAAATGAACCTGGACACGGACAGGTTCGGCATAGCCGGCGGTTTTTCATCGCTGAAGGAAGTGAACGAACACGTTCTCCCGCTGTACTACACGATGCTTCTTTCAAACACGCCGCCTGCAGAAATGCTCAGCGTGCCGGAAAAACTTCCCGCAGGATGGGCCGACATGAAGGAACAGGTCGTCATTCCGTATCTCACCGAAGAAACAGGAAACTCCGGCAGCAAACCCGGAGAACCGTTGAACGATCGTCTCAGCGAGTGGCTGAAACAGAACTATAATTAAACAACGCGGATAAAAAAAGGGCGCACACTTTCGTAAAAGCATGCGCAGACCAGACCCATGCGGCCGTCCGGCCGCTTGTGATAGGAATTTTATTAAACTTGGTCGGCTACGCCGACCAGACACATACGCGCATTCGCGCGTTAGTGCAGGGAAATTTATTTATACGTGGTCGGCTGCGCCGACCAGACACATCCACTCGGCTTCGGCGGCCAGGGTTTCGCCTACGTACGCTTTGCCGGACTGTTTCACCATGTGCTCTGTAACGCGCAGATTCGTAATTTCCATGCGCACTGTATCGCCGGGGCGGACCTGATGGCGGAACTTTACTTTATCTACCGTACCGAGAAAAAACAGACTTCCTTCCTTAAACTTTTTCTGATAACTCAGAGCCGCACCGCCCGCCTGGGCCATCGTTTCAATAAGGATGACGCCGGGCACTACGGGATACTGCGGAAAATGTCCTTTGAAGAAGAAGTCTTCGTCCGTAAACATGCGTGTGCTCACGCTGCCCTGCTCGTCGCATGAAACTATTTCGTCGACAAACAAAAACGGCTTGCGGTGCGGAAGCAGGGATTCTATATCAGTAGTAACGCTCATTATTATTTTACCTTTTTAATCACGATAACGCCGTTGTGTCCGCCGAAACCGAACGTCGCACTCATCGCACAATCGACATTGCATTCGATTCCCTTATTCGCCGTGTAGTCGAGATCGCATCCGCCCTCGACGTCGGGTTCGTCGAGATTGATTGTCGGAGGAATAAAGCTGTCCTGAATCGCCTTTACGCAGAACATCGCTTCGATTGCACCCGTCGCACCGAGGCAGTGCCCAGTCATGCTTTTTGTCGAAGAAATATGAAGTTTTTTCGCGGTTTCTTCACCGAACGCATTCTTGACCATTTTTGTTTCGCTCGGATCGTTGATGTGCGTACCTGTTCCGTGTGCGTTGTAATACTGCACTTCTTCAGGTTTTACGCCCGCATCGGTGAGCGCTTCCGTCATGGCGGCGGCGCCGCAGACACCGTCGGGATTCGGCGCCGTCAGATGATACCCGTCGCTGGTCGAGCCGAAGCCTGCAACTTCCGCATAAATGTGCGCACCGCGTTTCTTTGCGTGCTCGTATTCTTCAAGAACAAAAACTGCGCTGCCCTCACCCATGACGAAACCTTCGCGCTTTTTGTCGAACGGCCGGCTCGCCGCCGCCGGATTGTCGGCAAACGACGTCGAAAGCGCGTGCAGCACTTCGAACGCCGCAATTCCGAATCCGTTAATAGTGCTTTCCGCACCGCCCGCAAGGCACACGTCGCGTCTTCCCGTGCGTATAAAATCGAGTGCGTCGCCGATTGCGTCTGTTCCGCTCGAGCACGCGGTCGTTACCGTATGTGCCGGACCGTGGATTCCGAACGCCATGCAGATGTTGCCGCACGCTTCATTCGGAATAAGTTCGGGGATTGCCATCGGCGGGCATTTGTGCTGTTCGCTTTCGAGATATTTCGCACAGCTGTCTTCCGTCACTTCAAATCCGCCGATACCGACGCCCATGAAGATTCCCGCATTTGAAAGCACATCAGCGTTGTCAAGAAGATTCGCATCGACAAGCGCCATTTTGGAAGCAGCAACGGCATATTGAGAAAAACGCGCCATTTTGCGTGCGGACGCGGCGTCCATATACTGAGACGGTTCGAAGTTCTTCACTTCACCGGCGTATCTCGCTTTGAACGTACTTGCATCAAAATGCGTAATGAGGCCGACACCGCTTTTTCCCTCTTTCGCAGCATTCCATGTCTCTTCAACTGAATTTCCGAGCGGAGTGATTGCTCCCATTCCGGTTATAACTACGCGTCTCTTTTCCATAAATTAAAAACTCCTATCTTATACTTTTATATTCTTTTGGGAACCTCTAAAAACTTCAGTTTTTAGAGGTAACTCTGAAAGGGCGATGTTTTAAGTCGTGATATTACAACGACTTAAAACTCGACGGCACCTCTAAAAAGTCACTGAAAGTGAGTTTTTAGAGGTGCCCTTTTGTTACGCACCAAGTCCGCCGTCGACTCCGAGAACCTGTCCCGTAATATACGCAGACATGTCGCTCGCGAGAAACAGCACCGCGTTTGCAACGTCGGACGTCTGCCCGGGACGTTTGAGCGGAATCTGCTCAAGCCACGCCTCGCGTGCTTTTTCGTTTACGGCTTTCGTCATATCAGTCTCGATATATCCGGGAGCGACCGCGTTTACGCGCACGCCCCGCATTCCGACTTCCTTCGCAAGACTTTTCGTATAGCCGATGAGGCCGGCCTTGCTCGCAGAATAATTAACCTGTCCGGCACCGCCGTGAATTCCTACGATGCTCGACATATTGATGATTGAGCCTGATTTTTTGTGAATCATATCGTTGGAAACAATCTGCGAAGCGACAAACACTGCGGTAAGATTCACGTCGAGCACTTTCTGCCAGTCTTCCAGTTTCATGCGGAACGACAGGCCGTCCTTCGTAATGCCCGCATTGTTTACGAGCACGTCGAATCCTCCGGCATCCGCAAGAGCAGCTTTCACCGTTTCCGAAAGCTGCAGGGCGTTTCCCGCGTCGGCGCATATTTCGTGAAACTTCGCAGTATGCGAAGACGCAAACGCGTCCAGCTCGGCTTCCGCATCGGAGGAATGCGAACACAGGCCCCACACTTCGGCGCCCTCGCTCAAAAATGTCTCGACAATCTTTCGTCCGATACCGCGGCTTGAACCGGTAACGAGCGCCTTTTTCCCCGTAAGCAGCATCACTGGACTCCGTTTACTGATTCGGCGGAATTAACCGGCGAACTTTCCCATTTCTCACCGAAACTCGAATCGCGCCAGAGCCCGCTCAATACTTTGCCGACGCCCGGTTCAAGAACCTTCCATTCGTTTGCCGCATCTGCGGTCATAATGCCGCCGAGTACTTTTTCCTCGGACGTCCACTGAACAGGATGAGTAAGATGAAGCACGGCGTTCTTTTTAGCGTCGCCTCCTTTTGTCACCTTCTCACCTGTCACATTGCTGAACAAATCGATTTTCGGATCGTCGAACGCGACGCCGGCAATTACTTTTTCAAATTCGTCCGCGGCTTTCTGCATAAGCGGACTGTGAAACGGCCCCGCTACCGACAGGCGGATGGCGCGGCGCGCTCCTGCTTCCGTCGCTGCTTTTTCCGCAGCTGCAAGGCCGTCAGCCGTTCCGCTGATGACAGTCTGTTTGACGCTGTTGAGGTTCGCCGCATATACGTCAGTAAGTCCGCTGCAGATTTCCTGCACTTTTTCGGGCGGAAGTCCGATGATGGCGCTCATTCCAGGAGCGTGGCCTGCGTTTGCGGATGCAATCTCCTCGCACACCTTCTGCATAATCTGACCGCGTTTGTGGACTACGCGGATAACGTCGTCGAATGAAAGAACGCCGGCGATGCACAACGCCGGAAATTCACCGAGGCTGAATCCCATGGCCGCGGACGGAACAATTCCTTTCGCTTTGAGAACCTCCGCAATCGCCAGAGACGCAGTCGTAATCGCAAGCTGACTGTTGTCGCTGCGGCTGAGCTCTGCCTGCTCTGTATCCCAAAGCAGCTTTTCCATATCCTTTCCGGTAATTGCTGAAACTGAATCAAGGACTCTGCGTGCTTCAGGAAAAGATTCGCAGACATCCTTTATCATGCCCGGCTCCTGTGCACCCTGGCCCGGGAATAAAAATGCGTATTTTTTCGCCATGTGATTCTCCTACTTAAAAACAAACTGACAAATTATGCTTTTTTGTCATAATGTCATCCATTACAGAATAACAGATTTACGAATTTTGTCAAGCGTCAGAAATCATCCCGGGGGAAATACCTGTAAATATTTGTAACCAGACTCCGGCTTATTTGCTTATTTAGTATACTAAGCAGCCAATGCAAATAGAACAGGCCACCGTTTTTCCTCCTTTTGACGGTGGCCTTTCTTTTTTAACTCTTCTTTACTATTATGTACGTATGAAAACAAACCAAATTATCGACGCAATGCTCTCGCGAAAAAGCTGCAGAGCATATTCAGCAGAACGTATTTCCGCAGATGAACTTGACGCAGTCGTGCAGGCGGGACTTTATGCCGCAAGCGGGGGCGGTGCTCAGTCGGCGAAACTCGTCGTAATCACGAACAAAAAAATCCGCGACACGCTCTCGAAGCTTAATGCAGATGTAATGAAAACCGCATCCGACCCGTTCTACGGCGCACCGGAAGTAATCGCCGTGCTTGCAGACAGCAGCGTACCCACGTTCGTCGAGGACGGCTCGCTCGTCATCGGGAACATGCTGCTCGCAGCCTCGTCGCTTGGGCTCGGCGCATGCTGGATTCATCGCGCGCGGGAGGTGTTCCGGTCGCAGGAAGGCAGACTGCTCAAAAAACAATGGGGCATTTCCGACAGTTTCGAAGGAGTCGGATTCTGCATTGTCGGACATCAGGCAGCTCCCGGGAAGTCGTACGAACACAGAGCGGACCGTATTATCAGGGTAAACTGACCGTATAAAAGGACTGATATGAAAGATTCTTTTAAAGACGCCGGCTGCGGCGCCGGGCAGAAGAACTGGGAAGAATGCATTACACGGGAGACGCCGCTGTACGGACGGGGAAACGATATCCGCTCCGACTTCGAGCGCGACTACACGCGCATTCTCCACTGTCAGGCGTACAGCAGACTCAAGCACAAAACGCAGGTATTCTTCGCGCCGCACAACGATCACATCTGCACGCGCATGGAGCACGTAAGTCACGTCGCTTCCGTCGCTGCGACAATTTCAAAATATCTGGGCCTCAACGAACAGCTCGCGACCGCAATCGCGACAGGACACGACATAGGTCACGCGCCGTTCGGCCATCACGGTGAAGACTGTCTCAACATGCTGCTGCAGCAAAAGGAAGGGGCAAACGCACCGAGAAAATTCTGGCACGAGCGCAACAGTCTTTTTTTTGCGGATTACATCGAGACGCTCGCCGACCCCGACGGCGCGCAGCAGCCGCTCAACCTCACGTACGCAGTACGCGACGGGCTCATCTGCCACTGCGGTGAAATCGACCAGCAGGGAATACGGCCTCGCGCCGAAGCGATCGATTTATACTCGATAAAGCGGCCCGGCCTGATTCAGCCGTATACGTGGGAAGGCTGCGTCGTCAAAATCGCGGATAAAATAGCGTATCTGGGCCGCGACATCGAAGACGCACGGGCGTATCACATACTCGATATGGCGTCGTACCGTCAGCTGCGCGAAATTGTTGCGACGACGCTCGGACTCGAAGGTGACGGAAAAGCGAAACATGCGCTCAGAAGCGGCAAGGCGGTGAATACGACCGTCCTCATAAACGATCTTATAGTCGACCTGTGCGAGCAGAGCAGCCCGGAAAAAGGATTGTGCTTTTCGGAAGAATATTTCAGATTCATCATCGAGCTTAAAAAATTCAACTATGCACATATCTACAATCACTGGCGGCTCCGCGAATTCCAGCAGTACGCGACCGGAATAATCAAGACACTGTACCGCACGCTCATGCGAGTCCAGCCGTATGCGCAGAACGGACGGGCCGCGCAGGCGCTGCGCTATTATCCCAACTTGTGCGCGACTTTCGAAGACTGGCTCGTAAAATATACGAACTACAAGCCGCATAATCACGCCGACCGCAAGCAGATTCTCCGTTACAACACGAAACAGGTATTCGACGTAAACGATAACGAGTCGTACGAAAAATGCGTCATCGAATATATTTCGGGTATGACCGATCAGTACGCCATCGAAGTGTACGAAGAAATAATCACATTCTGAGGATTCCATGAAACAATACATCGGATTCGACATCGGCGGAACAAAATGCGCCGTATGCGCCGCAGAGGCGGACTGGGTACAAAACGAATGCAGAATCATCGACCGGATTCAGATTCCGACAGGAAACCGGCCGTGGCAGAAGACGCTCGACTCGCTCACCGGTGCCGCACTTACGCTCATCGAAAAACAACAGCTTCACCCGGCGGCTGCGGGTATAAGCTGCGGCGGGCCGCTCGACAGCAGAACCGGCGTTATTCTGTCGCCGCCGAACCTGCCGGGATGGGACAGCGTTCCCGCCGCCGAGTATATCGGCGAAAAGCTCGGCATACCGGCACGCCTGCAGAACGACGCGAACGCATGCACCGTAGCCGAATGGAAATTCGGCGCCGGAAAGGGATGCAGCAATCTCATATTCCTCACGTTCGGCACGGGACTCGGCGCGGGACTCATTCTCGACGGCCGGCTGTACGAGGGAACGAACGGGCTGGCCGGAGAGGCAGGTCATATCAGACTTGCGGAAAACGGTCCTGTCGGATACGGCAAGGAAGGTTCTTTTGAAGGATTCTGTTCCGGCGGCGGAATCGCGCGGATCGGACGAACACTTGTACAGAAGGCACGGGCGGCGGGGCAAAATTCTGCACTGCTCGCTCTGTCCGACGAAGAAATCACGGCGAAATCGATCGGTGCGGCAGCCGAAAACGGAGACGGACTTGCCCGGGAAGTATACCGCATATCGGCAGAACATCTGGGAAAGGGAATCGCGATGCTTATCGACTTATTCAACCCTGAACGGATTATTATAGGAAGCGTATTTGCGCGCTCGGAAAAACTGTTCCGGGGACCGATGGAAGACGCAGTGCGGAAAGAAGCTCTTCCTGCGGCTGCGGCGGTCTGCACGATCGTGCCGGCCGCGCTGGGCGACAGAATAGGAGACTACGCCGCCGTCGCGGCGGGTGCAGCCGGGTAAAAAATCAGGACAGGGGACCTGCCGGCGATGGCGGCGGTTCTGCACACGTCTGTTTACACTATAGGAAGGACCGTATTGCTGCTGCAGGAAGGACCGTATTGCTGCTGCAGGAAGGTCCGTACTGCTGCTGCAGGAAGGTCTGTACTGCTGCTGCAGGGAGGTCCGTACTGCTGCTGCAGGGAGGTCCGTACTGCTGCTGCAGGGAGAGTATTCAGACGATATTAAAGCCGGGGCCTCACAAACTCAGTGAATCTTCCTGATTATTATGTAATACGCGACAGCCAGAGGAAAAGTGGCTGCACACCCACCGGCGATGACGTCAGAGCCGGTGCCTCACAAACTCAGCGAATCTTTTTAATTATTATGTAATACGCGACAGCCAGAGGAAAAGTGGCTGCACACCCACCGGCGATGGCGCCAGAGCCGGTGCCTCACAAACTCAGCGAATCTTTTTAATTATTATGTAATACGCGACAGCCAGAGGAAAAGTGGCTGCACACCATGCCATCGGCTCTGCAACGCATACTCCGGCGAATCCCCACACAAGCGGAAGCGTATATGCCGCAGCGGTGCGCGCAACAAGTTCGAGCACGCCGCCCATGAGCGGCCAGAACCCGCGTCCTATTCCCTGCAGAACGTTTCGGTAAATAAAGAGCACGAACAGAATCGGATAGAAGACAGCCGTTATACGCAGATACATGCGCGCCGCGGAGAGAACTTCCTCCGACGCATCCTTGAGGAACAATCCCGTAAGCTGATCCGAAAGCGCTACTGCAAAAACAGCGGACAGTATTGAAAACAGAATCGTAATCACGACAGCTTTATTCGTTCCTTCCCGCACGCGGTCAAGACGTTTCGCGCCCATGTTCTGGCCGCCGTAATTCGCCATGGTCACACCGAACGTACCGGCAGCGATCGTCACCAGCTGTTCGACTTTCTGCGCTGCAGTAAAGGCAGCAATCTTTGCAGGGCCGAATTTATTAAGCGCTCCCTGAAGGATTATGACTCCGATTGCAGTGATGGAAAACTGAAACGCCATGTTCGCGCCGATCGATATGTGCTGCTTCGCGAACCACACGTCGGGCGTAAAGTCCGAACGGTGAACGTGCAGCATCGGATACTTCGCGTAAATCCAGACGAACGACAATATCGCGCTCACCGCCTGCGAAATGACAGTCGCCCACGCGGCGCCTGCGACTCCCATATCGGTCTTAATAATCAGAACAATGTCGAGCACGATGTTGAGAAGCGACGAAATAATAAGAAAAACAAGCGGCGATTTGCTGTCGCCGACAGCACGGAGAATGCACGCGCCGCAGTTGTACATGGTACACGTCGCAATGCCGATAAAAATGACGATTATGTAGCTGTATGACTGATTAATAATTTCTTCCGGCGTGTTGATTACGCGCAGGATGGGCATGGCGAGCACACAGGCGAGCACCGTGAGAACGACGGAGCTCGCAACATTGAGTTTGATATTCATGGCGGTCGAGCGTTTGAGCCCCGCCCAGTCCTTTGCGCCGAACCGCTGCGCCGTAATGACGGCAAATCCCGACGACAAGCCGTACGCAAAACCGAGCACGAGGAAATTCATCGGACCGGTATTGCCGACGGCGGCAAGCGCGTTTTGTCCGAGCAGACGGCCTACAATGATGGTATCGACCATATTATACATCTGCTGGAACAAGTTGCCGATTAAAAGAGGAGCTGAATACAGCAGAATAAGTTTTGCCGGATCCCCGACAGTCATATCCTTCGCCGCACTTGATGCGTTGCGCGGCACCTTATGTGAAAAGATTTTTATTCCCATAGAACCAAATAAAAAAAATAAGAAATTCGAAAACAGCGAAACATACAGATTCGCTACCGGAGTAAAATCAGCATGTCCTTAAATACGGTGCATTGCGCTGAAAACCTTCTCGTTCATGATATTGATTTCAACACCCATTTCTTCAGCTTCCCTGCTCATCGACTTGCGAAGCTCGTCAATAGAAATATCAGCACCGTCGAGATCCACCATCATCATCATAACAAAGTTGCCGGAAAGAATAGTCTGAGTAATGTCGGCAATGTTGATTTTGTGGGCTGCAAGAAACGTGCTCACCTTGGCAATAATTCCAACCTTATCGGATCCGACAACTGTAATAATAGCGTTCATATATATAGTATTCTAGTGAATTATGAAAAGCAGTACAAGTGATATCACTTCGTTCCCTCGAACGTCCCGCGCAGGTTCCCGCTGAGTTTTCCCGCAAGCAGCGTGCTTTCCATGCGCAGGAACGCGGTGCGGCTTATGTTGCGCGCACCGTAGCGCGCCATATTGTCGGTGTACACCTGCGAATCTATAAGCCTGCCGCCGCATTTGACGAACGCGCGTGCAAAAAGCACGAATGCGCTCTTACTGCTGTTGTCCTCCACCGTAAACATCGACTCGCCGCAGAACGTCTGACCGATAAGGACTCCGTACAATCCTCCCGCGAGCCGTCCGTCGTGCCACGCTTCCACGGAATGCGCAATCCCGCGCTCGGCAAGACTGCAGTACACGTCGAGCATCTGCCGTCCGATCCACGTGCCGTCCTGACCGGGGCGCTCCATCGCAGAACAGCCCCGCATCACGTCCGGGAACGCCTTGTCCATCGTATATGTATACGGCGTGTGTTTCAGAAAGCGGTCGATGCTGCGCGGTACGTGCAGCTCGTCAGCCGGCAGTACAAACCGCGGATCGGGGCACCACCATAAGACGGGGTCGCCTTCATCCTCGTTGTACCACGGGAATATCCCCTGCAGGTATGCGGAGAACACAAGCGACGGAGTAATGGCGTCAGTATATCCGAGCAGCCCGCGGCGGCCGCTGTCGCGGACGGGAAAACGGGAAAACTCAAAGTCCGCCCCGTACAGTTCCCGGCCGAGCTGTTCCTGCCACTCAGCGTTTTCCATACGTAAACACTATTTCCGTTCCGCCGTTCTTCCCTGTCTTTGCATCGATCTTTACTGTTCCGCCCGAAGAAAGCTTTCCGAAAAGGACTTCGTCGGTAAGCGGAGAAGCAATTTCTTCCTCCACGGTGCGGGCCATGTTGCGGGCGCCGAACTCGCGGGAGTAACCTTTTTCCGCCAGGTAATCGAGCGCTTTGTCCGTAACGGTGAGCGTAACTTTCTTCGCCGCGAGACGTTCCGAAAGGCGTTTCACTTCCTTTGCCGCAATATCGCGCACGATGTTTCTGTCGAGATGCGAGAACGTGATGATGCCGCTGAGCCTGTTCCGGAATTCCGGCGTAAACGTGCGTTCGACTGCCTCACGCAGGGACGCATCGTCGTTTGCCGCATCGGACGTACCGAAGCCTATCGACCCCTTTTCCATTTCCTGCGCACCCGCGTTGCTCGTCATAATAATAATGCAGCTGCGGAAGTCGGCTTTCCGTCCCTGATTGTCGGTGAGGAATCCGTAATCCATCACCTGCAGAAGTACGTTGTATATTTTCTGATGCGCTTTTTCAATCTCGTCGAAAAGAACAACGGCGTGCGGATTCTTGCGGACGTCTTCGGTAAGCTGACCGCCTTCCTCGTATCCGACGTATCCCGGTGCGGAACCGATCAGACGGCTGACGGTATACTCTTCCTGATATTCGCTCATGTCGTAACGAAGCAGCGGTTCGCCGAGTATGCGGGCAAGCGAACGCGCAAGTTCCGTTTTTCCGACGCCCGTCGGGCCGACAAACAGAAAACTCGCCTCGGGTTTGTCCGGGTTGCCGAAGCCGGCACGCGAACGCTTCACCGCATTCGCAACCGCGGTTACCGCCGCATTCTGTCCGAATATTTCGGTATGCATCGTATTTTCAATCGTGCGGAGTTTCCCCCGTTCGTCGCCGGTTACCGATTCAAGCGGCACGCGCGCCATTTTCGCCGTCACCATTCTGATAACCGCCGTTGAAACGACGGGATGTTTGTTCGCAGCGTCTTCGACCGCAAGGCCGTTCTGTTCCGCAGGAGTCAGTTCTTTCCGCGCTTCATCGGCCGCAACGAGAGCCTCGTCGCGGCGTTTTACGTCGCCGTGAAATCCGCCTCTGCTCTTAATTTTGAGATACGACCCGGCTTCGTCGATTATATCTATAGCTTTGTCCGGAAGACGTCTGTCGGGAAGATACTGCACCGACAAATCGACCGCAGCTTTGACGGCGGCATCGCTGTACACCACGTTGTGAAAACGCTCGTACCTGCTGCGCAGGCCTTTCAGAATCAGCAGCGTCTCGTCGGGGGACGGTTCCTTTATGTCAATTTTCTGGAAACGGCGGGCGAGCGCCCTGTCCTTTTCGAAATTTTTCGCATATTCTTCATATGTCGTAGAGCCGATACACCTGATTCTTCCCGATGAAAGAACCGGTTTCAGAAGATTCGCAGCGTCCATCGTACTGTTGCCTGTCGTTCCCGCGCCCATAATCATATGGATTTCGTCGATAAACAGGACTGCCTTCTGCTTTTTCATAAGCTCGTCGGTTATCTTGCGCAGACGGTCTTCAAAGTCTCCGCGGAATTTCGTTCCCGCAAGAAGAAGCCCCATGTCGAGACTGTAAATCGAAAAACCCTTTATTGCATCGGGAACTTTTCCCTCCGCAATCCTGATCGCAAGCCCGTTTGTAATCGCCGTTTTTCCGACGCCCGCATCGCCGACATGCAGCGGGTTGTTTTTGCTGCGGCGGCACAGAATCTGAATCGTACGGTCGAGCTCTTCTTCGCGCCCTATAAGCGTGTCGAGTCTTCCCTGTTTCGCTTCTTCAGTCAAATCGACGCAGTATTTTTCCAGCGCGGATTTTTTCGCGTTCCGGGCGTTATCGCCCTGCGATTCATCGCCGGTCTGCATACCCGGTATAAATTTCTGCGGCGTTTCAGGAATGGAAGAGGAATCGTCGTCGTCATCGCCGGCGAACGGATTTTCGTTGTCCGCTCCCTTCATCGAGCTTATGACTTCAAGCAGACGCATGCGGTCAAGACCACCCATCCGCATCGAATATGCGCAGTAATTTTTCTTTTCTTCCATCATGCTTACAAGCACGTCCGTTATATCGAGCATCTGTTTGTCGCTTGTCGCGCAGTGATACACGGCACGGTTCATCACTTCCTGGAATCCCTGCGTCTCGACAGGTTCGGATGCCTGCCTGTTTTCCGTCTGAACGGCGGCGACAGGCACCTGTTTCGTCAGATATTCCTCAACCGTGTCGCGGATCGTCGCCACATCGGCGCCGCTCGCTTCGAGCAGACCGCACACCGACTCGAACTGGAGTGCCGTCCGCAGGATATGCTCCGGCGTAAAAAATTCATGGCGCAATGATTTTGCGTCTGAAAAAGAAAGCGACAATATTTTTTTGAGCTGCGGACTAATTTCCATAATAATTCCCCTACACTTCCTGTACTTCTACTCTCAGTGGGAATCCCTGCTCGCGCGCACGCTGTTTTGTAACTGCGGCACGCGTCGCAGCGATGTCGTACGAATACACGCCTGCAACGGCAGAACCGGTCCTGTGGACAGTCTCCATTATATCGCAGGCATCAGCCTCTGATTTATGAAAAACGGATACAAGCACGTCGACGACAAAATCCTTCGTTGTATAGTCGTCGTTGTAAAACACGACCTGACCGTTCGGTGGAACGCCGTACCCGGCTTCATCCGCCACATCGGCCGAAACCTCACTGTCTTCCGTTCTTTCAAAATCAGCCATACCTATAATATACACAATTTTGCGCAGCAATCCAATATATGCTATAATTCCTTTATGATAAAAAAAACAGGTTCAGGGCCCCGAATCAGGATCACATACAACGCGCCTGTCACTCTTTCCTTCGTAATGCTCAGCACAGTCATTATGCTGCTTGACATGTATGTTTTCAAGCATCAGCTTTCTACGGCGCTTTTCATCATCCCTGGAGGAAAAAACAGCGTACATCCGTTCAATTGGAAGCTGCCGCTCGACTACTTCCGCCTTTTTTCCCACGTATTCGGACATACCGACTGGACACATCTTATTTCAAACATGTCGCTTATACTGCTCCTCGGTCCCATACTCGAGGACAGGTACGGCTCGCCCATGCTCACCCTCATGATGACGACGACTGCGCTCGTTACGGGCGTCATAAACGCGTGTTTCATCTCCATTCCGGAAATGGGTGCGAGCGACATTGTTTTTATGATGATAATTCTTACGTCGTATACGTCTCTTGCAAAGAACGAAATACCGCTGTCGTTTATCCTTGTGTTCATTCTGTACGTAGGCGGACAGTTTTACAATGCCGGAACACTTCAGACCGACGGCATATCAGTCATCGCGCACATCGCAGGAGGGCTCTGCGGAAGCCTCTTCGCATTCCTCGTCGCGCCGAAAAATACCGGCAGGAAAACAGGTACACGGCGGAACGCTACAAAAAAATCAGATGATTACGACAGCGCGGAAGAACTCAGCGACGACATTGCGGGCCCCAGTCCCCGCGCAGCAAAAAAGGTGAGGAAAAATAAAAAGCCCCGCAGCGATGACGAGACCGTCGTGGGGACTTTAAAATTTTAACAGTGTTTCTTTAAGCAAAAATCGGGCGGACGTTCATGACGTTCTCGATCGCCGCAAGGGCTGCTGTCGTCTCTTCAGAAACCCTGCAGTCGACATCGATGATGTTGTACGCAACATCGCCTTTGTTCTGATTGATCATCCCGCCGATATTAATATTCGCCTCGCCGAGGATTGTCGTGAACTTCGACACCATGCCGGGAATGTTTCTGTGCGAAATGCAGAGGCGCGTGCCGCCGGAGACAATCATGTTGTCGGTCACGGTTTTCGGGAAATTCACGGAATTGGTGATATTGCCCTTTTCGAGGAATTCGCGGAGTTCGTTCACTGCCATAACGGCGCAGTTGTCCTCTGCCTCCGGCGTCGACGCACCAAGGTGCGGCAGACAGATGATTTTAGGATTATTAAGAAGTTCTTCCGCGGCAAAGTCCGTCACCATGCACGAAACTTTTCCGTTTTTTACCGCAGCAAGCACGTCGGCATTATTAACAAGACCGCCCCGGGCAATGTTGATGATACGGACGCCGTTTTTCATCGCGCTGATTTTATCGGCGTTGATGAATCCTTTCGTCTCGTTCGTCTGCGGAACGTGGACCGTGATGTAATCCGATTTCGCAAGCAGCGTGTCGAGGGTTTCCGCATACCTGACGTTGGTATTGAGTTTCCATGCGGCCGCAACAGACATGAACGGGTCGTATCCTATGACCGTCATGCCGAGTTCGACCGCAGTATTCGCCACCATCGCGCCGATTGCGCCGAGTCCGATAACGCCGAGCGTCTTTCCCCTGAGCTCCGGTCCGGCAAACTGCGACTTGCCTTTCTCCGCAAGGTCCGGAATCTCGTCGCCCTTTCCGGAAAGTCCGTTCACCCATGCGTTCGCCGCAATCACGGGGCGGTTCGAAATGAGCAGCGCAAGAATCACCAGCTCCTTGACGGCATTCGCGTTTGCGCCCGGCGTGTTGAACACAACGATTCCCTTCGCAGTAAGTTCCGGCACAGGGATATTGTTCGTCCCCGCGCCGGCACGGGCGACGGCCTTTACCGTCTCCGGCAGCTTCATATCGTGCATCTCCTGGGAGCGAACGAGCACCGCATCAGCATCCGTGATTGAAGAAGCGATTTCGTAATCGTCACGCGGGAATTGTTCAAGTCCGACTGCGGCGATTTTATTTAATGTCTGAATTTTAAGCATACAATACCCCTTTAAAAAATCAACCGTTAATTTTCGCGAAGTTGTCCATGTATCTGATAAGCGCCTTTACGCCGTCGATCGGCATTGCGTTGTAAATGGAAGCGCGCATTCCTCCGACAAGCCGGTGGCCCGCAAGATTCACCATGCCTTCCGCCGCGGCGCCCTTCACGAATTTGTCGTTGACTTCCTTCGCCTTGTCGGGATCAGTCTCCCTTGTGAGAAACGGAATATTCATGATCGAACGGCTTCCCTTCTCCGCGGTCGCATGGTAATACTGACTGTTGTCAAGGTACTCGTATAAAAGTTCCGCTTTCGCGTAGTTGAGCTTCTTCATTCCTTCCGCGCCGCCATTCCGCTCGACCCATGCAAGCACTTTGCCCATAACGTAGATTGTATAGCACGGCGGCGTATTGAACATGCTGCCTTCATCGGCATGCGTCTTATACGTAAGCATAGTCGGAGTTCCCGGCCGCGGAGTCTCGGTAATAAGATCGTCGCGGATAATGACGAGCGTGACACCCGCCGGCGCAAGGTTCTTCTGTGCACCTGCGTAGAGCAGCCCGAATTTACGCACGTCAAGCGGTTCGGAAAGAACGCACGAAGAAATATCCGCAACAAGCGGAATGCTGCCGGTATCGGGAATGTATTCGTAATGCGTTCCCACTATTGTATTGTTCAGTGTGATATGCACGTAGTCATAGTCGCCGGTAACTTTTTCCACCCGCGGAATATACGTAAAATTTTTGTCTTCGCTTGAAGCAAGTTCCGTCACCTGAATGCCGAGTTTCTTTGCTTCGGCTTCGGCTTTCTTTGCCCATATACCCGTTTTGATGTAAGCCGCCTTTCCGGTCTTTATTCCAAGATTAAGCGGAATCATTGCAAACTGCATGCTTGCGCCGCCCTGCAGAAACAGAACCTTATAATTGTCAGGCACATTCATGAGCTTACGGACAAGTTTCTCTGTATTTTCAATAATTGGTTTAAAAGCCGACGAACGGTGACTCATTTCCATAACAGACTGACCTGTTCCGTTGCAGTCAAGCATCTCGGCAGCGCATTCCTTAAGAACTTCCTCAGGAAGGCAGGAAGGACCGGCGGAAAAGTTGTAGACACGACTCATAAAGTAACCCCCATTTCATTTTATATTTTACTTTCACCCGTACGGGCAGAAAGATTTGTCAGCGCAGTTACCGGCGACACGTTTTCCACAGCGACGCTGTCGCTCACGGCAAGCACAACGTCCGTGTAATTGACTATGCCGCGTATTCCGCTTTTCACAAGCCTGTCCGCAATCTGCTGCGCGTCCTTAGCCGCGACGGCGAGAACGGCGTACACAATGTGCTCGGCCGGAATAACCGACTCCAGCCGTGAAGCCGGATACAGCGGAAACGTAGAGCGGAGAATCTCCGTTCTGTTTACGTTCGGGTCAAATCCCGCAGCAATCTCGTATGCAGTCCCGCTGAAAATGCTGTCGTCAAGCAGAGCCGCACCGAGGCGGCCCAGCCCGACAATGCAGCACTTGATTTTTACATCCGTACCGCCTATATTCAGCGCAGCGCAGACAGCCTCCCGCAGTTCGCGGACAGTATACCCGTTGGAAACACCGCCTTTAAATCCGATCGACGCTATATCATGCCGGATAAGCGAGTCGGACCAGCCTGTAAGCTGATGTACGTCAGCCGAAGTTATGCGCTCTGTCTTCTGCTGCAAAAGCAGCTGCGCCAGAAGTACAAGCCTCCGCTTCGTGGGCTCAGAAACGGTTCCCATGTATGCCTCCGATACTATCGTTTTAAAGTTCTCCGGGTCA
Organism: Treponema sp. UBA4873; assembly: GCA_002399405.1. Lineage (GTDB taxonomy): Bacteria > Spirochaetota > Spirochaetia > Treponematales > Treponemataceae > Treponema_D. The sequence continues at coordinate 97,513 of DHDP01000014.1, forward strand.
ATTTCATACGAACGGACGGACACCGGAAATTCGGAAAATTCCGACGAAAACGAACGGAATTCGCAATTACTGTGAAATATTTAACAATGTTTTAGTGAGATTGTAAAGATGACTAAACAAGACTCTTACAAAAATCAGACGAGTTTTGCAAACGCAGCTTCAGGCGCAGAGATTGGACAGCCCGCTATCCTGTTACTTCTGATATGCGACTGTCGCACTCATGTCGAGCTTCGTGTCGTAATATGCCAGCACTTCATCGGAAAAAAGTTTTTCAAGCATCTGTTTATACACCATAATACGTCCGATGTAATTAAGCGTCGACTGAGGCGTGCTGTTCGAGCGCACTTTATTCGTACCGGCATTATACATCGCCAGTGCCGAAACTTCGTTGCCCGCAACATTAAGACAGAAGCGGAGATGCGACATGCCGTATTTTGCGCTGACTGACGGCGTAAAAAAATCAGCCTCGGATAACTGCGGAAAAGAACTGCTGTTAAGCTGGAACAGACCGCGATCGATAGACGTATTCGAGTTGTAATTCACCGCCCGCACATTGTAACGGCTTTCGGTATACGCAAGTGCGAACGCAAGCGACAACGGAATATCATTCTTGTCGGCAGCTCCGAGAATTGCCATCGCTACATCGCGGTCTCCGGTCACGTGAAGATAAAACCACTCAACTGCGGCCTTGGAAGACGGCTGACGGTATAAAGCAAGTCCTTCATCACCTTTGTGTACTGTTGATGCAGAATAGCCGACTTCCTCGAGTAACGTACCGAAGTCGCCTGTTACATCGTTATTTCCGTTTACTTCATTTTCCACAATCGAAGTAAACGGAATCACCTGTCGGGCAGGAAGAAAGAATGCCACGCAGAGCGACGCAGCGGCCAGAACGACGGATAAAAATACTATCCCCCGGCATGCTGCAGCGAACTCATTCTTTTCTCCCTGATAAGTCATAAATTTACTCTCCATAAGTTACTCTCCATAAATAAGAATTCAAGATAAACCACCGTATGCTGACATAAAAGCAATTTAAATGCAAGCGAATTTGGAGAAAAAAGTGATTTTCATACGAATTTTATTGAAAACAGTGTAATTTATCGCATATGGTACGGTACTAATTGCGTATTGCCGGTATCATTCGCCGAGAAATATACATACTGGGCATGCTTTACAGCCATAGCATTCATGAACGATGACGCAGCTTCACCGTCGGCGGCCAGTTCCGGCGGCAAAGAAAAGCCGATTACTGATTCACAGTCTTTTATTCTGCGCGCAGCATGCACCATAGCCGCAGTATACTGTTCAAGTGCCGCTCCGCATGCAGTTCCGTCCGTTTCAGGCACGATTACAGCGTACACGTCCGAAGCCTCGATGTTTTTGAGAAAATCACGAAGCGCCGCAAGAAATTCCTCGTTGTATACTTCCGGTGTAATTTCCACGGTTTTCCATGCAAGACACAGCCCCAGCAGTGCCGAACGGCAGCCCGTAAATTCCGCTGCAAATTCTATGGACGAAAGAGCTTCCGCATCAATCGACGCTGAATCGACTCTGACGAGATTGTCGGTGCGAATCTCTCTGCCTGTCTTTATCGAAAAAAGTTTCCCGTTTTTGTTTTCAAACTGCGCTTCCAGTTTCATAGTATCCTTGATAACACTGAAACAAAAAAAGACCTCTATGCCGTGCATAAAGGTCGCCTTTGATACTGATCGTTCTTTCTACTCGGTCAAAATTTTTATTACTTCTGCCTTATCCTGCGTATTGAGGATAAGCTGGCGCTTTTCCGGGCTCTTGAACAGAAGGCTCACTTCTGCCAGAAACTGGAGATGCGGACCAGTCTTGTTGACGGGTGACAATGTCATAATGAATATACGACACGGTTCCTGATCAAGAGAGTCGAAATCAACCGGATTATCGGAAATGCCGATACAAGCGACGAGATCGCTCACGGTATCAGTCTTCCCATGAGGAATGGCAATACCGTGTTTCATGCCTGTTGACATTTTGCGTTCACGATCAAGCACACATTCTCGTGCAGCCGCTTTATCTGTAACTTTGCCGGCTTTTACAAGTATGTCCAGCATTTCGTCGATGATTTCTTCTTTCGTTGTTCCCTTCAAATGAAGGTCGACAGTATCAGTGGTTAAAACAGTTCTCAAGTCCATGTCACTAGTGTAAAAGTAGTTGCCCTTCTTGTCAAGATTTAAAAAACATAAAAACACGAAGGCCCCCGGCAGGTTACTTTCTGCCGTTTCATCCCCCCTTCCACAGGAAAATAAAATTATATATAGTAAGGATATGACTGATATAGAAAAATTCAGGAGCGACATCCGGCGCATAGTCAAAAAGGTACGGGCCGAAAACGGCGGCCGGTATGATGCCTCCCGTGCGTGCAGACAGGCCGCGGAACTGTTTGAAAACAGTATCCGCATCCCCGGTGAACTTCCCCGTTCCATCGCAGGCTACTGGCTTACGGCGTATATAGAAAACTCAGGCACTCCCGCAGAGGAGCCGACCGACGAACATATAGACAAACTCGGCGCTATGATGTCGTTTCTTGACGGAAGTACCGAAGACGGGGACCTGCTTTCGGATGACGACTGGAAAGAAATCGGACGGCTTACAGGATACTCGGCGGAGGATATTCCTATTGAAGTTCTTTCCGGCCTTATGACAATACTTGTCGACAGAAAGGCCGTCTGCTGATGAATACCGATATGCATCAGTATTATTCATCATGCGTACAGTGCCCGCGCAGATGCGGCGTAGACCGTGCTGCCGGACGGACAGGGTTCTGCGGCGAGACGAACGGCGTGCGTATTGCCGTGGCGTGCCTGCACTTCGGCGAAGAACCGCTCGTCACTGTGCACGGCGGAAGCGGAACCATATTTTTCACCGGATGCACACTTCGCTGCGCGTTCTGCCAGAACTACCAGATTTCCCAGGAAGGTATGGGACGTTCTGTAAGCTCGGACGAATTCACCGGGATATGTCTCCGCCTGCAGGATGCGGGAGCCGAGAACATCAATCTGGTTACGGGAAGTCATATCATTCCGCAGCTTGCGGAATATCTGAAAGCCGCACGTGAAGCGGGCGTTATAATTCCATACTGCTGGAATACATCATCATATGAATCAGTCGATATGCTCGAGCTGCTCAAAGACACGGTCACCGTATGGCTGCCCGATCTCAAGACATTGTCGAATACGCTCGCGAAAGAATTATTCGCCGCAGAGGATTATCCCGACGCCGCAAAGGAAGCCGTTATCTGGATGATAAAAAACAATCCCCTCAAAATAATAACAAAGACCGTGAACGGCATCGAGAAGGAAAAAATACAGCAGGGCGTGATAATCAGACATCTGTTTCTGCCGGGACGATTCGAAGAAACGGCGGATACGCTCGAATGGCTCAAAAAAAATGCGGACGGTAAAGCCGTAATTTCCCTCATGTCGCAGTATACGCCCGTTCCCTTCAAGGAGGATGAAGCTCATCTTGCAAAGCGGAAACAGGCGCTTTCGGCAATCGAGAACCGTCTTGTTAATAAAACAGAGGACGGAGATCTGCGTGACCTCATCGACGCGTACGATTTCAGCTATCTTTTTTATCAGGATTTATCCGACGACACAAGCTGGCTCCCCGACTTTAACAAAATCCAGCCGTTCTCGAATGCACTTGCAAAGCCCGTGTGGCATTGGGTGACAGGATTTGTTGGACAGGATGTCAAACTCTGAGCTGCAAATGCGCGTGCCTGAAGTGCTGACCACAAAAGCATTTGCCTCGTCAGGAAAATACACGGATGTATTTTCCTGACGCAAACCCGTGTGGCACTGGACAACAGGATTCGTTGGACAGGATGTCCAACCCTGACCTGCAAATGCGCGTGCCTGAAGTGCCGGACGCATAAGCATTTGCCGCCTTTGAAATAATTGCTACCAAAAAACTATATATCGTGTTAGAATATATAGAATGAAAAACGACCATAACGATAAACAAAAACCGTCAGAACGTGTTCCCTGCGACAGGCGCACAGGAGTCGTCGTTCCGCTTGGAGCACTCTATTCAAAAAAATATTCTGCCATCGGAGAATTTCCGGCGCTTGCCGAATTTGCTCAGTTCTGTAAAAAAGCGGATCTTACAATCATTCAGCTGCTTCCCGTCAACGATACGGGAACACAATCGTCGCCGTACAGCGGCCTGTCGGCGTTCGCGCTGCATCCCGTGTACATTTCTCTCACAGACCTTCCCGAATTTTCAGAAAAATATTCGTCGGATAAATCCTTTGCGGAAAAATACGACGGTTTTATTAAGAACAATCCGTACAAAAACAGGTACGATTACGATACAATTCTCAATACGAAAATCGGGCTGCTGAGAATGCTTTATTCGGCAACCGAAACGGCGGAAACGGGAAATCCGTCCGAAGAGCTTGCCGCATGGATACAAGAAAACCGGTGGATTATCCCCTACGCAGTCTACAAAAATTTAAAATGGAAATACATGCAGTCGACATGGAAATCATGGGAAGACAGAGACCGTATTGTTAATCGGAAGGAAATTGCTGCACGCTGGGATGGAACGGACGATAAAAAGGAACACCTGTTCTACGCGTGGACGCAGATGCGGGCAGCGCAGCAGTTCTCACGCGCTGCGGACGCGGTGCGGAAGGCGGGCATCATACTGAAAGGCGACATTCCCATTCTCATGAACGAAGATTCCTGCGACGCGTGGTCGCAGCCTGATATTTTCAATCAGTCGCTGCGTGCGGGCGCGCCGGTCGACGGAGAAAATCCGAAAGGACAGAACTGGGGATTCCCGACATACAACTGGAAATATCTCGAATCGACGGACTATGCGTGGTGGAAAGAGCGGCTTGCTTCCGCGGCGCAATACTACGGCGCGTACCGTCTGGACCATATTTTAGGATTCTTCCGCATCTGGGCTGTTCCCGAACGTGATACGACAGCCGTTCTCGGGCATACCGAGCCGTATAGGGCAATCACGCGGGAAGAACTGCACAAAGCGGGATTCGACGACGGGCGCATCAGATGGCTTTCACAGCCTCACGTCGGAACGGGCGTCGTTCAGGATATTACGTGGAATTACGAAAGCGCGCATAAAATCCTCGCAACGTGCATGACGCAGCTGCCGAACGAAGAGTTGTGGCTTTTCAATACGAATATAAAAGGCGACAAAGATATTTACGGACTCGACTTCGGAACGCTCTGCAATAACGACGCGGCAAACCGCATCAGGGAGCAGCTCGCGCAGATGTGGCTCAACAGATGTCTCATTGAAATGGAAAAAGACATGTTCGTACCTGTGTGGACATATACGTCGTCCGCGGCGTGGAAAACGCTGAGCGGCGATGAAAAAAAGGAACTTCAGAATATGTTCGTTTCCCTTGCCGACGACGAACAAAAGCTCTGGGAAAAGCAGGCGTCTGATATATTAAGCGCGCTTACCGGTTCAGTCGGTATGACTGCATGCGGCGAAGATCTGGGTGTGAATCTTCCCTGTCTTCCCGCCGTTATGAAAGCAAACAATATTTTGTCGCTGCGCGTCGTGCGCTGGGCGCGTGAGTGGAACAGGGACGGTCAGCCGTACGTTCCGTTCAGCGAATACCCGGAACTCTCTGTTGCGACGACGTCAGTGCACGACTCGCCGACGATACGCGAATGGTGGGAACAGGATGCCTATGCGTCGTCACTTTTTGCAAAAACGTACGCTTCGTCATTCGGCAGCCGGCCGGATGAGTATAAATCGTTCACGCCGGAAACGGCACGCTGTATTCTTTCTGCCGCGGCCGAAGCGGGAAGCATGTGGTGCATTCATCCGCTCCAGGATTTCCTTTACATGAACAAATCATACTGGCTCGAAAAACCGGCGGACGAGCGAATTAATATTCCCGGAACGGTCAGCGCATTCAACTGGACATACCGCATGCCGGCACCGATTGAAACAATCGAAAAAGACGACGAACTTATTTTTAACATTAAGACTGTCGCGGAAAAACACAGAGAAGAATGAATGATTGCGGGCGGCTGTGCAGCAATCATGAATGTCTCGTATCGGAAACAAAGAGAAGCTTTGTTGACCTTTAATCAGGAGGGAGCAAGTGAAAATTTCATACAATGAATTCCATGTAAGCAGAAAAATCAGGGACCTCTGCAGTTTCGACAAAGCAACGTACACGTCGACCGGTAATGCTGTTCTTGCCGATATGAAAAACGTGCGGGCCTTCGCGGAAAAACTCAACGCGTTGTTCGACAAACGCAACGAACACGAAAAACGCATTTCCGCCGGGCAGCTCAACGCCATGGGACTTATTGATGAAATCCTCCATTATGTCTGCATGCTCTACCGCAGGGATAAAGACGGAACGGCCTTTACCGGAATGCTTGAGGATTTGGACGCAGGATTCGGCAGGGAAAACGTAGACAAACTGCTGCTGTCCTTCACGTCGTATTTCCCGCCGACAGAGGTATATCAGGGTAAACTGACCGCCGGACAGCACCTTGCACAGACCGCTCTCGATGCCGGGACAAAAAAAATGCGCACAAACAGAGAGCAGGCGCTCGAAGAACTTATACTGCTTCACCTCGCAAACGAAAACCCCGCATTCAGGTCTTTCTCCGTTCTTTTCGACGACAGTGAACTTGCGCTCGATCCGCTGTACGACAAGAGCTGGGCCCGGCTGCAGACATACGTAAAAGCGCTGCCCGTATTCGGTCCGTTCAATCACGACCTTATTTCGCTGCTGAGGGAACCTGTCGTATTCAGTCCCGAAAGTCTGAAAGGACAGCTCGATTACATCCGCCTTCACTGGGCGGGCATGCTCGGCGAACGGCTCAAACGGCTGCTCGCCGGACTCGATACAATACGCGAAGAGGAAAAAGCCGCGTGGCAACCGGTGAACGGCGGAGCGCCGGATATGGTTCCGTACAATTACGAAAATCTTATGAAAGAGTACGAGCGTTTCAGCGCCGACAGCGACTGGATGCCGAAAGTCGTGCTTATGGCAAAAACGGTGCTCGTATGGCTCGATCAGCTTACGAAAAAATACAAACGGCCGGTCACACGTCTCGATCAGATTCCCGACGAAGAACTCGACGCGCTGCGCGACGAAGGATTTACAGGCCTGTGGCTCATAGGGCTGTGGGAACGAAGTCACGCAAGCAGGCGCATCAAGCAGATATGCGGGAATCCCGAAGCGGCGGCGAGCGCGTACAGTCTGTACGACTATGACATCGCGGGAAACATCGGCGGATGGGATGCGCTCTGCAACCTCCGCGGACGTCTGTGGCAGCGCGGCATCCGTCTCGCTTCCGATATGGTTCCGAATCACACGGGCATGGACTCGAAATGGGTCGTCGAAAAACCGGACCTGTTCATCCAGCGGCGCGACTGTCCGTTCCCGCAGTATTCGTTCAACGGTGAAAATCTGTCGCCCGACGGCAGGGTCGGCGTCTATCTTGAGGATCACTACTACAGCAAAACTGACTGCGCGGTCGTATTCAAGCGCGTCGACAACAGTACGGGAGACGTGCGCTACATTTATCACGGAAACGACGGAACGGGAATGCCGTGGAACGACACGGCTCAGATAGATTTTCTCAACCCCGAAGCGCGGGAACAGGTCATACAGGAAATCATCAAAGTAGCAAAAAATTTTCCGATTATCCGCTTCGACGCGGCGATGGTTCTCGCGAAGAAACACATCAGGCGTTTGTGGTATCCGGAACCCGGACACGGCGGAGACATTCCGACAAGGTCCGAGACGGGACTTTCGACGCAGCAGTTCAACGACGCGATTCCGGAGGAATTCTGGCGCGAGGTCGTCGACCGCATCGCGAAAGAAGTACCGGACACGCTTCTTCTCGCAGAAGCATTCTGGATGATGGAAGGATATTTCGTCCGCACGCTCGGCATGCACCGCGTCTATAACAGCGCGTTCATGAATATGCTCAAGAAAGAAGAAAATCAGAAATACCGGGACACAATAAAAAACACAATCAGGTTCGATCCGCAGGTATTGAAGCGTTTCGTAAATTTCATGAATAATCCTGATGAGGAAACGGCCGTCGCACAATTCGGGAAGGGCGACAAATACTTCGGCGTGTGCACGCTCATGGTAACAATGCCGGGCCTCCCGATGTTCGGACATGGACAAATCGAGGGTTTTGAAGAAAAATACGGAATGGAATACACAAAGGCATACCGCGACGAACAGCCTGACAAGGAACTCGTTGCTCGCCACCGGCACGATATTTTCCCGCTTATGAAAAAGCGATACCTCTTTGCACAGGTGGAAAATTTTCTTTTCTACGATGTGTGGGACAGCGGACGCGTCAACGAAAACATATTCGCGTATTCGAATAATGCCGGCGGGGAATGCACGATCGTATTCTACAACAACAAGTATGAGCGCGCGTCCGGCTGGATAAAACAATCGTGCGAATATGCGGTAAAGACGGGAAGCGGTGAAAACGACATACTGATGCGTTCAAAGAGCATTTCCGAAGGACTCATGCTCAGTGCCGAAGACGATAAATACTGCATTTTACGCGAGCAGCGCTCCGGATTGTGGTTCGTGCGTTCAAGCCGCGATATCTGCGAGCACGGTATGTTCACAGCGCTCAACGGATTCGAGTCGCAGGTGTACACTGATATCCGCCAGACGACGGACCTTCCCGACCACCGCTGGAAAATTCTCTGCGAGACGCTGTCGGGACGCGGATGTGAAGACTTCGAAATAGAATGGGAGGAAATCAAATATAAAGAGCTGTATAAAGCGTTTGGAGAGTTTGCGCAGACCGTTCTTCCCGGCATGAACGCAGTGCTTCTTGCTGCTGCCTCACCGGAAAACACACCGAAACGAATTACGGTTTTAATAAAAGGAATGCTGAAAAAAACAGAACCGGCAGCCGACGCGTTTTACAAAACGGCAGCGGACTTTGCAAAAGACGACGGAATCAAACTTGAAAAACCGGAAAAACAATTCGCGTCATTCAGCGCTGCATTTTCACGCATCGCCGGATTATATGCGGATATCCGCGGTAATAAAACATCGGCAAAAAAATCAGTACATCATAACATAAAAGACGGAAACACATTCCTGCGTACGCTGATGGCCGGTGAAACGAATTCCGCTCTGCTGCTTTCATGCTGGGCCTCCGTCTGCGCGCTTGCAAAAAACGGATGCGCAAAAAAATATTCTCTTGCACGCAAGTTCGCTGAATATGCGAAGAGCACTGTCAGTAACTTTGTTACCTCCGTCGGCGACGTCGGTATTGCAGATGTTTCAATCCGCAATACACTCGCACGCCTGTTCGCGCTTTCACCTGCGGCAGATTTTTCCTCAGTAAAAAATATCAAAACAGCAGCTTACTCAGTCGCGTCTCTTCTGGTGGAAAAAGAAGATGCGGTATTGCTTACTGGAAAAAATTCATTTAATGGTGTAGAATGGTTTAATAAGGAGCTGTCGGACAGCAGTCTGACATATTTTACCGCACTCGCGCTGCTTCAAACAAAGAGTGCACAGGAAGCCGACGTACTCAAGCTGTATGCCCTTCTTGCCGATGCTAAACTGAAAGCATCATACAAGTGCGAACTGTTCGTCAAAAAGTTCGCACCTGAGAAAAGCATCAAAGCTGAATCTTCGAAGAAGACAAAGGCTTTAAAAATAATATCCGTCAGTTCTTCTGACGGGAAAAGCAAGGAGATGACTATGGCAACGACCACAGCAAAGAAGCCGGCAGCAAAAAAACCGGCGGTTAAGAAAACAACTGCAAAAAAACCTGCAGTGAAAAAACCGGCAGCAAAGACGGCTGCTAAAAAACCGGCAGCGAAAAAGGCTGCGGAAAAAAAGACACCGGTAAAGAAAGCCGGTGCCGCGAAACCTGCAGCAAAGAAAGTTGCGGCTAAAAAACCTGCTGCAAAAACGACGGCGAAAAAGCCGGCAGCGAAAAAAACCGCTGTGAAGAAACCGGCGAAAAAAGTCGAGCCAAAATAAATTTAATAACGGAGAAACCGTCCCTATCGTAAAGACTGAGGGACGGTTTTTTAATTGTTGATACCGCTGATAATATTCCGCAATTCCTGAACTGTTTTTATTGTCGGTCTGTTCAATAACACAGGACGAAGCACGGCGTTGATATTCTCAGGCATTTCAGGGGCTTCTCCGAGCGTATGCCGTATATAATCGGCGGAAAGAGACGGGTGATCTCTGGCAACAACCACAACGGCGCCGGTATCTTCCTTTATCATCGCGTCGTTCGCTTTCGCAGCTGCATATGCGCGCGCCGTATGGCGGTCAGCATATATATGGTACTTCATGAACAGCTCTTTTGCGGCGCTGTCGGCCATATCGTCCGTAAGTTTTACCGGATAGATGAAATTACGCATCATGAGCTTATTCGCGCTGAAAACGTCTTCAAGACGCTCGAGGTTCGACGGATCGGTCGGATCCGCACTCTGTCGTTTATTCAGCGGAACAACTGAATCGAGCAGAACGCAGTTTCCCATCGTATCGACGGTAAGCGCGTCCGTCGCCGGCGTAAGAAAGCCGTTAAGCGGCAGCGCAAACTGCCAACTGTATAATCCTGCCACAATATTGCTGTAATTGCCCGGCGCAAGCGCATAGTAAATGTCGCCCGCAGTTTTATTCTTAAGTCTGGAAAATGCGAACGGATAAAAAAAAGCCTGAGGCAGCAGACGTCCGATATTCGCGGTATTTGCAACTGTAAGTCTGTTCGCTGCAACAAAATCGTGATCAGAAAATATGCTGCGCACGAAAGCGTGGCAGTCCGCTTCCGAACCTTCTATTTCCACCGGATAAATATTGCCGCCGTTCCATATATAATCGCTTTCCTGCATTCCATGAACAGTACCTTTCGGATAAACGACGACCGCTTTTATGCGTTTTTTGTCCCTGAGTTCGTGAGCGAGAACGGAACCGAGCTCCGCGCGCGTTACCGACAAAAAAACAGCGGTACTGTCACGCATCTGAAGCATAGTCTCAAGGCAGGCAACAAGATACGAAATGCCGAAATCCCGGTGATATCCCGTCGGGCCGTGAAACAGTTCGAGCATAAAATACGTATCATCAAGCTGACGCACTACCGGTTCGAACGGAAACGCCTTCGTCGCAATCGTTTCGCATATTATCGGGCTGAATTCGTCCTTTATGAAAGCTGACGTGAGCGCTCCTGCAATAGATGCAAACGTCGTGTTTTCATCAGTGTATAAAATCCAGCGCCGGAGATCCTCCGTATCGGCAGGCACATAATACCCTCCGTCGGCCGGCATACAATCAAGCACAGCCTGTGAGAATCCGACTGTATCAACTTTGTTTCTCGTACTTGTAAAACGCATGGTAATACTATAGCACAAAAGTCCGATATTACCAATAAGAATATATACGTTCTTCATATGTTGTAAAATCATGCCGAAAGACTTATTATAGTGACATGAATTATATCAAAAGCACATCAAAAGAAGAGAAGGAACTGCTTGAACGTTTTCTAAGATACGTCAAAACGTATTCCGAAAGCAGTTCGGCAGAAGCTGATAAAGGTGTCATTCCGTCTACACCGCAGCAGAAGGATTTTGCCCGGATGCTTGCTTCCGAAATGATTGCAATCGGGCTCACCTCTGTGCAGATTACGGATTTCTGCTACGTATACGGAGTTCTTCCGGCATCTGCCGGCTGCGGGAAAATACCGTCGTTCTGCATGCTTTCTCATCTTGATACTGTCGACGAGGTAACCGGCAGAAATGTTAATCCCTCCGTCCATGCGGATTACGACGGCGCTGTCATCAGTCTTGCGGGCGGCGGAATTCTTGATCCCTCTCGGGACAGCGCGCTTGCACAGGCCGCCGCCGAACGCGATACAATAATCACGACGGACGGGACTACGCTGCTCGGCGCGGACGACAAAGCCGGAATCGCGGCGATTATGACGGCGGTTTCGTTTATCGCCTCGCACAAAGAAATCAGACACGGAAAAATCGAAGTGGTCTTTTCGCCGGACGAAGAAACGGGACACGGTATGGATAAAGTGCCGCTCAATCTCATTTCTTCGAAGCGCGCATACACCGTCGACGGCGGCCACATCGGCCAGCTTGAAACGGAGTGTTTCAACGCTGTGGGTACGACAGTGACGTTCACAGGAAAAGCTGCTCACACGGGCGACGCGCGGGCTGCGGGCATGGTAAATGCAGTTTCCATGGTTTCATCGTTTACGGCGAATCTTCCCGGCCGCCAGTCGCCCGAAACGACCGACAAACGGGATGGTTTTTATGCCCCGCTCGAACTGTCCGGCGGCATAGAAAAGGCGGAGGTCTATCTGCTCCTCAGGGATTTTACCCGCGACGGCATTGAAAAGCGCAAGAAAATCGTCGGGCAGCTCGCGGAAGCTGTTGCGGCCTCATTCGGCGGCAGCGTGGAAATCGTTCACAAACAGCAGTACCTCAATATGAAAGATGGTCTCGATGCGCATCCTGAGGTCGTGCAGGACCTTGAGAAGGCATACCGCAATTCGGGCGTAGAACCGGTGAACACGCCTATCAGAGGCGGAACGGACGGCTCAAGGCTCACGGAAATGGGAATCCCCACTCCGAATATTTTTACCGGCGCGCATAATTTTCATTCGCGCACGGAATGGGCTTCGCTCAGCCAAATGAGCAAAGCTGCCGATATTGTAATAAATCTTGCCCGAGTTATTTCCGGAGAACACGATGCATGAATATGTGATTGACGGCGGATTTCCCGTTAAAGGAACGATTGCGGCCGGAGGCAACAAAAACGCAGCGCTTCCGTGCATTGCGGCCGCGCTTCTTACGCAGGAACCTGTAATACTGCACAATATTCCCGACATTGAAGACACCTCCGTTATGCTGAGCATACTTCAGTCGTTCGGCGCAAAGGCGGAAAGCGCCGGCAAACACAGCTGGAAAATCACTGCAGAAAAAATTGAAAATACAATGATTCCCGCGGAGCTGTCCAAAAAAATCCGTGCGTCGATTCTGTTCGCGGGGCCGCTTCTTGCACGCGCGGGAAAAGTGGAAATGCTTCCGCCGGGCGGAGACGTCATCGGAAGGCGACGGCTCGACACACATTTTTTCGCGCTCACACAGCTCGGCGCCCGCGTCGAGATTAACGGCAAATTCGTTTTTACCGCGAACAAGCTTGCAGGCGCTGATATTTTTCTCGATGAAATGTCGGTCACCGCGACGGAGAACGCCGTCATGGCGGCTGTCCTTGCGGAAGGCTCCACCATCATTTCAAACGCGGCAAGCGAACCTCACGTGCAGGACCTGTGCAACATGCTTTCCGCCATGGGTGCGGACATCACCGGCACGGGAAGCAACATACTCAGAATAAAAGGTGTGAAGCAGCTTAAGGGGTGCGAATTCACGATAGGCCCCGATTATATGGAAATCGGCTCGTTCATCGGACTCGCGGCGGCAACACACGGCTCCATCAGAATAACCGGCATCAATCCGGCCGATATGAGACCGTTGCGCACAGGATTCTGCAAACTCGGCATTTCGTGGACGATAGAAGGATCCGAACTTACTGTTCCTGCAGTGCAGGAGCTTAAAGTAAACAACGACATGGGAAGTTCAACGCCGAAAGTCGACGACGCTCCGTGGCCGGGATTTCCGCCTGATCTGACGAGCATCATGACGGTCGTCGCAACGCAGGTCGAGGGCACCGTACTCATATTCGAAAAGATGTTTGAATCGCGCATGTTCTTCGTCGACAAATTGATCAACATGGGAGCATGCATCACGCTCTGCGACCCGCACCGCGCCGTTGTGTGCGGCCCGCGCATTCTGCACGGAGACCACCTCGTTTCCCCCGACGTGCGAGCCGGCATGGCGATGGTCATTGCCGCTATGGCCGCACACGGAGAAAGCCGCATAAGCAACGTGTATCAGATTGAACGCGGATACGAACACCTTGTTGAGCGTCTGCAGTCGGTCGGCGCCCACATAACTACTGTCGACGTAAAATAAATTCATAAGCTGCCTGTACGCGCAGAAAAATCTCTCCGCCCGCCGCGCAGCTGTCGGGATGATATTCGGCTGCAAGCTTACGATGCACTGCTTTCACCTGCTCTATCGTCGCGTCGGACGGAAGGCCGAGCACGTCGTACGCGGCGGAAAGCTCGTCGCTCACGTAGTGATAGTCGAGCAGTTCCGCGAGATACTGCGACGGTCTTTCCGTCTCCTGCTTTTTGTTCCACGAAAATTCCGCAGCACCGAGCAATGTGAATATGCGCCGTATCATTGCGGAGGGAAAACGGTCGCCGTTCTTTCTGATGCTGTGTGCAAGACATTCAACGAGAAGATCGCTGTTCAGCTGCCCGGCAGCGGCGGCCGAACGGCACAGCGAATGCCAGTCGGCACGATATTCCGTGCCGAAAGCGTTTTTAACGAGACGTGCGGCTTCCGCACTGTCGCCGAGACAGTCGACAGTAAGTGCGCATATGTACAGCGCCCCCGGAAACGGTTCGCCTTGGATACCTGAAAACGTTCCCTGTGCAACGGCTCTCGTCCATTCCTTTTCTTTCCGGACACGAATCACTATAAGCGTTGTAAAAGCGCCGGCGGCAAATCCTGCAGAAGCGCCGCCGGGCCCCGCGGCAGCTCCGCACGCAGTGCAAAACAGAACGAATCCGTATTTTTTTAAAAATCGAACGGCATATTTCCGCCATTTTACCGGAAAATATTCAGGCCGCATCTGCGGAGTTCCGTGCAAGAAACACAATGGAAGCGATAATGAGAATTGCAATATATACTCCGCATCCGACAAGAAGCGCGTACTGCCTTCCCGCCGCACCGAGGAATACATAATTGAACAGTTTATACAGCCACAGAAGCGCCTCAAACACTATATATGCCAGAACGGAAAACAAAGGAAACGCGGCCGTCCAGACAGTCTTGAACATCAGCTTTTCACCGATGCGGTAGTTCCATGCAAAACTTGCGGAACAGACGATAATCACGAGAATGAACAGCGGATACAGTATCCTGTTGAGCATAACCTGACCGAACACTTCCTCCGAATAGCCGTATTGAACAGCCTTTCCGGCAAAATGAAAAAGTGCCGGAATGCTCATAAGTTCCGCACCCTTTGATGCTTCAGCAAGCAGTTCGAAATCGTCATACGGAATGGGAAGGACAAGTTGTCCTTTTTCGTCTTCCTCACCGGCATCAGCATAGCAGTACAGCGGTTTATTAACAATTCCGTCCGTGTCGCGGTCTACGGACCGGAGCAGCACATACGGCACATATTCGGTTCTTCCGTCGATTCCGAGAGCAATCCGCGTGCCATCGTCGAAATCGGACACAGGCACTTCAAGCAGCTTCGCGTACTGCACGTACATACTCCGCGCGTACGCACCGTTTTTATCAAGGGAAAAAACCGATAAGCCGCGGAGATACTGGACCATTCCGTCGGTCCCCTTCATCGACGTTATACCTTTGATGTATACGATGTCGGTCGAACCGTCTGCACGCCGTATCGTAAAATACACATTGCCGGCGGTTTCGAATTCCTGCATATTGAACGTTTCGTCTATAAAAAAGCTTTCGGCAGCGAGCCGCGCGCCCGCAAGCCCGAGATACCGTACGACATCGGGATCTATCGATAACGCATGAGACTGCATGGATAACGTTCTGAAAACATAATACGCTTTCAGATTATCACCGTCCATGAGCAGCTTATACCCGTCCAGTTTGCGCTTGTACACGCGCTCTTCCTCCGTTTCCGCGGGTGTCTCCGCCAGAGACAGCTTATTCCATGCGGCCGCGGCGGTCTGTTTCAGCAGCTCGACATTGGTGTCCTTCGGCGACGCGACGGAAATGCCCGTCTCCGCATAATAATGCGCGTCGAACCAGTTTCCCTTTGCGTATGCAGCTTCGGCACGTTGCCGCAATTCACTCACGGTATATCCCTCCTCGCTGACGCCCCGGGAAATCTCGGGCAGTATTGCGGACTTCTGATTTTTACGGAAAGATTTAACCGCAGATTCGGCCTTCGCAGCAAGCTGCAGAGCCTCACCCGATTTCGGGTCTATTTTTACCGCAAGCTGCGCATACTGATAAGCTGAACCGGAATCGCCGGAAGCATATGCATTCGTTCCGATACGCACGTACTCGCGCACGAGTTTCGGCAGCTGTTCAAGCTGCTGCTGCTTCGACCCGAGAAACGGCGTTCCTATCTCCGCCGCACACGTAAGTACGAACGAACAGACAAGTCCCATGACGATGACATGACGGTATCTTTCGAACATCGCGGGAGAAAAACGCATGACGCTTCCTTCCGGGCTGCGTCCGAACGAGACGGCGCTGCCGATTATGAACCCTGTAACGGCGACGGCGGGCAGTATGCGGCAGAAAAGTCTGAGTCCCGCGTACAGTCTGTACATGCGTACCGATTTTTCAAGAAGCTCCGGCAGAGCACCGGTAAAAAATCCGGCGGCCAGACAGACGCAGAAACAAAAAAGGATATATCCGAACAGTATTTGAAGCACACGTTTCATATACCTCTCCTTTTATTTTTTCTTCCCCGAGTCAGCGCCGCCGTAATTCCGATAAAAACAAATATCAGCGAGAAAAACACATTTACACAGACAAGCACAGGCTCATCAAGAGCGGTAAGGAATTTCATCTGTGTTCCGATTCCGGCGGCAGATTCCCTGAACTGCAAAAAATAATCGGAAAAGTAAAGCAGATTGAATGATATGACGCCGGACTCCATCACGAGCAGATATATAATGTCTATGAGCCGCCATTCGCTGCAGAACGTCAACGCGTATACCGAAAAAAGCGCAAGTCCGAACGACATAAAGCTGAGCCAGTTCACGTAGCCGGCATTCCAGGCGTATTCCGCGCGTGTTTCAATAGCAGCAAATCCGTCCATAATCCATCCCGGCATTACCGGAATAGTCTCGCGTATAAGGATATCTTTGAACGGGGCTGATTCATCGGCCATTTCGGCATAATTTATCATTTGCATCGAAACAGCGTCTTCCGGCGCTGCATTTTCGTTTATTACGACGGCATCCGCATCATGGGGACACTCTTCTGCGGATAAGCTGCCGTACGGTACGTACACAACGTTTTTTCCCGCGTGCCTGAAATACCCCGCAGTAAGCGAAGGTATCTCCATGCCGGGATTTGTCTGCCACCGGTTTTTCGACTCGATGAAAACCGGGTACACTATGCCCCAGGTCGCAGCTCCCAGCAGCGCGTACATAACGACGGGAAGGATGCCGCCTCCCGAATGCCGGATACGGTAACAGCTGAGCAGCGTTCCCGAAAGCACGAGTACGACAGGCATGACAACAAAAAATCCTTCAAAAAGTGCGTGACTGTCGAACAACTGCAGCGTTTTTCCGGCAATGAGTCCCGCTGTATTAAAATAGAGCATGTATACGAGCACACCGATTACGCAGCTTACCAAAAGGATTCCCGCATATGCCGGTATCAGTAAAAGTGCTTTTTTAAGTGACTTTATCATTACGTCTCCAATCATACGTATTCCCTTATATTATCGGCAGATTTATAATTTTATTATCCCATATATCCACATACTAATTCACTGTTTATCCACAGGTTATCAACAAGACGAAAGAAAAAATCCGTACAACATTTATCTCTTCACAATACCAGAAAATAGACTGGATATGATTTAACCGTTTAATTATTTATAATACAAGTATTTACAAAAGCAGTTGCAGTGAGATTAAAGTTTTTCGGGATGTGGAAAAATTTTACCGGGAAAAAAATCTTCATCTCTTTTTTCTCTATTTTTATCCACAACTTATCCACGGTTATCCACAGGTTATGCTCCGACACAGCACCGTTCGCCCGAACATAAAAAAAGCCGGAATGCAGTGCATCCGGCCTTTTTATGAGAAAACACCCGTTCAACCGAGCGAAACGTTTCCCTGTGCGTCTATAGCAAGAATGGACTTGCATTCCGAACAGCGGAACCGGCCCGACCGTGTTGCACGAAGACGTTTCGTACAAACAGGGCATGCAAATACTTTGGGGAATACGCTGTTGACGGCAGGGGCATCGTTTTTGAAGAAAGATACAGCATCCTCTGTCGTATCTTTGATATTAAAAAACTGCGAAAATCCGAGAAGCTGGAAAACTTCATACACTTTCGGCTGAATCTCGAGCAGAACAATATCGCCGCCTTTCGGTTTTACCATTTTCAAAAAAGCCGTAAAAGAACCTATGCCTGTCGACGAGACATAATTCAACGACGAGCAGTTAAAAATAAGATTAATAAATCCGGACTCTACGACTTTTTGTATCTTTTTCTGAAAAAAATTTGAATTATATGTATCTATATATCCGTTAAGATATATGCACAGCCCGTTGGAAATCTCGTCAATTTTTTCGAGCGAAATTTTAAGGCTGTCGTCCTTTTCTTCGTTAAAACCCGGAACCAGGTTATTACTGTTTACCATATGCCTCCGCTATCCGGAAAAAAACTTTTAAAGTTTCTACTATGATACACCAAAAATTACTATAATGTCAAATCAATGTACCAATTGAGAATACATCTTCTGTGTTCAGTATCGGCTTCATTTACCGTTTTTTAAAGAGAAAAACAAATTTGTTCTCTGGTTACATTATATAGCGTATAATCCGGAAAGAAAGTATACTCGGATTATGAATCTGGAAAAAATCTGCGTCCTGCTCGTGCGTCCTGAAGAAAGCCGGAACATCGGCGCCGCCTGCAGAGCAATGGCGAACAACGATATAACCGACATGCGTATCGTCGGAAAGCGTACTGATTACGACGATGAAAAAATACACATTCTGGCAATTCACGCCGGTTATATCTGGGAACAGGCACGTTTCTATGATTCGATCACCGAAGCAACAGTCGACTGCTCTCTTTCTGCGGGAACGACGCGCCGGCGGGGAAAAAACAGGAAAGGCAAACTGCTGCTGCCGGAAGAATTCGCTGCAGAGGCTGCCGATATTACGGGAGACAGAGTTTCCGGCGCGGGAGGAATCGTCGCCGCCGTGTTCGGCAACGAACGAACGGGCCTCACCGACGAAGAAATGGCTGAATGTACGATCGGCGTCACGATTCCGTCAAGCGAAGAATTCGCCTCGCTCAATCTGTCTCATGCGGTGCAAATCATCTGCTATCACCTGTTCCGTGAAAAAAATAAGGGAATTACCGGCTACACACCGCTTCCGCTTTCACGAATCGACAAAACTGTCACGGCTATTGCCGATAACCTGCAGAAAATCGGATTCTTCAGCGTTACCGGTCGCGCCGATATGGAAATGTTCTGGCGGAGCGTTCTGTCGAGAGCGGCTTTGTCGGAAGGTGAAGCACAATATATAGAAAAAACATTCACAAAAGCCGCCGGCCTCGCATCGCGGACAGAAACTCAAAAAACGCAGCACGTCCCTAAAACCTGATATTCTCAGGCTGGATTACAGAGGACTTTGTGAGTATGCAGGCCCGGCGCAGACAGCTTTTCAGCTGTCTCACATTACCCGGCCAGTCGTACCGCATCAGCATCTCAAGAGCGCTGTCGGACAGTATTTTTCCCTTTTCCTTCAGCAGTATTTCCGCAATTTCCCTGATATCGCCGCTTCTGTCGTGCAGCGGCGGCATAACGATAGTATAGTCGGCTATCCGGTAGTACAAATCCTCCCTGAATTTTCCTTTCCGCGAAAGCGAGAACAAATCCTTATTTGCGGCGCAGATAAAACGCACGTCGACATGACGATCCGTATCTGAACCGACGCTGCAGAAATTACCGGTTTCGAGCACGCTCAGCAGTTTTGCCTGCAGATTTACAGTTGTTTCCGCAATCTCGTCCATAAACAGAGTCCCGCCGTCTGCCTTTGCAAAACGGCCGGGACGTTTTACTGCTCCTGTATACGCTCCCGGAACAGTACCGAACAATTCGCTTTCAGCAAGACTGTCGGGAATAGATGCCATATTGACCGATACATAGCATTTGTCTCTTCTGTGTGAATATTTATGTATGAGCTCGGCGGCAAGTGATTTACCAGTTCCGCTTTCGCCGAGCAGCAGAATTGTTAAATCTTTCGAAGCGATATCCGCAAGCTGTTTTTTTACAGACAGCATTTCTTTCGACTTTCCCGCTATTCTTTCAAACCCGGCGACATCGGCATCTTCGGTTTTCAGTATCCATTTCTTATCGGGCTGAAGTCCCACGTCAGGCAGCGACGCAATCCGCCGTTCGACAAAATTGCGCAGCAAATCAAGATCGCAGGGAAAAGGAATACAGCACTTCCGTAAAGAATCATCCGCGGGAAAACGTGCCGACACGGAGACGAGAAAAAGCGGAAGTGTGCGCGATTTTATTTTTTCCGTCATCTCTTCAAACGCGCCATCAATGAATGCGGCATCTATAAGTACAACACACGGAAAGGCCTGAAGGGAAAAAGGCGGAGGCACTGCGTGATCGACTATCTGTATCGAATATTCGGGTTCGAGTGCATGCCGGCATAAATCGATTACTTCCGTATTTATCGAGAACAACACAACATGATTGAAATACGGAACGGGAATCACCGGGAGGGTTGATCACTTTTTAAACAAACGATACCAGACAATAATCAGTATATACCACAAGAAGGGGAAAATCAAAAAAATCTTAAACGGATTGTGAAATATCTCCGAATAAATTTCCAGTCCTCTGTTGAACGTCTTTTCATTTACTCGTTTGATCCGTTCCGAAAAAACACCGAGCGCGTCGCGGTAATAAACGAATATGCTTGATGAAAATTGATTTCTGCGGCGCCACGCCCAAAAATCCTTTTCCTTAATTCCCTCGCTCACGAGCACAAGAGACGGAGACGATTTGTAGATTGCCTCAACGACGGCCTCTTCCGCATTTTTCGGATAGTAACCGATATACCGTCCGACAACCTGAAGCGCCGGAAATGTCGCGCGGACATTCGCTTCAGCTTTCTGCAGCGTCATCTTGCGGGCCCCGAGCAGATACACCGATTTATAATGCGATTCAAGGATCGAAAGAACTTCAATGACTGCATTAAAGGGATTATACCGCACAGGAATGGATTTTTTCAGAAATCTCGCACCGCTGATAATGCTTTTTGAAACGGGAAGTACAAGATCCGCATTCTGAATGCACTCCGCATACTCGCTGTTTCTGCGTGCCTTGAGCAGATTCCATACCGACAAAAAGATTATCTGTTTTGTCCCGGGTTTTGCAAGAAGTTCAAGCACCTCTTCCTCAAGGTTTTCCGACCGGCATATATCTACAGGCACTCCTGCAATCGTTATTCTCTGAATAGACATATTTCCACCTCTTTTTATCACGCATACATATTCGTTATTGCGGTCTGAAGCGCCGCAATGCCGTAAAGCGCCGCAGTCTCGCACCGCATGATATTGCATGCAAAGTGAACGGGAACAAATCCGCCGTTCCGCAGCATATCCATTTCATCAGGACTGATGCCGCCTTCGCAGCCAACAGCGACCGCCGCTTTCTTCAGTGCGGAACGGGCTGCCGTTATCTTACCGAGCGGCCCGCAAAACTCGGAGCGTTCGGAAAGTACGACCGCGGCGGCTTCCTCCGCGGCAATGCCGCTGCAAAAATCTTTCCATACTGCGGCAGCCCGAGACGCCGTCACCGGTTCATGCACGGTCGTTTCTACGGGAGAACCGCTCTGCCCGCGCGCCTCGCGGATTACACGCATGATGCGCTCGGACTTCAACGCGTTCCCCTGCATAGCCTCTACGCTGCCTTTCTGCGAATACGCGCCTATAACCGGCACGATATTTTTTACGCCGCATTCGACAGCCTGACGGATTATGAGCTCCATCTTCTGCGGTCTGGCGATGAACTGAAACAGCGTGTATTCGACGGCGGACGCACTCTCATCGACAGCGCTCGCAGCTACACCGCGCGTCACATTCCCGTCGGAACTCTGTCCTGAAACGGAGCATACCTGAAGCGCAATACTGCCGGCAGCGTCGTCAATACGGCACACGGTCATCGGTACAAGCGCTCCGTCGCTCAGGCGCACTTCAATCATGTCGCCTGTTCGTATACGAAGCACCCGGCGCAGATACCGGAAATCCTTTCCTGTTATCGAAAGAATGCCCTTTTTATCCGGTACCACCGCAGAAATAAACTGACGCATTACTTCGAAACTGATACGGCCTTTTCGGCGTCTTTCGCAGCAGCCTCATCCTGAAGTTCTTTCAGCGTTTTCGTCGACTTTACAAGCTGCCGGAAATCGGACGTTTTAAGAACGTCGAGCGCGGCGTTCAGCTGTATATCGTAATCGAGATCGTACAGAGGCGTTCCCGTCGTGCGGGTCACCTCAAGGCGGACAAGTCTCCGCAGAAGGCTCGCATCAAGCGCATATTTTTTCTGCAGCTCAAGAGCGAAAGCAGCAATATCTTTTTCGGTCATGCGCTGATGAGCGTCCGCGTACGACGCAATGTCGTTCGATTTAACAAGCGCGACGTATGCCTTTTCCTCGTCGTCGGTCAGTTCAGGATAGAGCACTTCCTTATCGGGAGGAATACCGACTTTGTCTATATTCGTGTCGCTCGGCGTATAGTACCGCGCCATCGTCATTTTAAATCCGTCGGTATCGCTGAGCGGAATCACCTGCTGGACGGAACCTTTCCCGTATGAACGCTGGCCCACAAGATAGGCAAGATGATCGTCCTTGAGCGCACCGGAAAGAATTTCGGATGCGGATGCGGAACCGCGGTTAATAAGAACGACGATCGGTATTCCCGCAGGCACCGTCGTTTTGTCCTTACTCGCCGTGTACACGTTGTTCTCGAACTTAAGGCGGCTCTTCGTCGCGACTATCGTTCCCGAATCGATGAACTTGTCCGCAACGTCGACGACGCTCGTAATAAGACCGCCGGGATTGTCGCGCAGATCTATAATGAGATTTTTGTAACCGCTCTTTGCAAACGAGTCGAGCGCTTCCTGCACGCGGTGCGGTGTTTCCGGCGTAAATTCAATGATGCGCAGATAGCCGGTGCTGTTTATCATGCCGTACTTAACGGTCGGCACTTCTATTACCGCGCGCACGAGTTTTGCGTCGAACTTAATATCCTTTCCGCGGAGAATGGACACCGTCACCGGTGTACCAGCCTGCCCGCGCAGATGATTAAGGACTTCCTCCATCGTCATGTCGGGAGTCGGCAGCCCGTCGATGGCGGTAATATAATCTCCCGACTGAATGCCTGCTTTCGCCCCGGGAGTATCCTCTATCGGAGAAGCAACCTCGACGTACGCCGGCTTGTCAGGGCTCGATTCCGTCGGCTTGCTTATTGAAAGACCGACGCCGCCGAAATTGCCGGCGGTCGTGTCGGAAAGATCGCGCATGGTGTTCGGATCAAGATACAGCGTGTACGGATCCTTGAGCGCTTCGAGCATCCCCTTGAGAGCTCCCTCATACAGCGTCTTTGCGTCGACCTCATCGACGTAATTCTGCTGCACATAATCGAAGACCGCGCTTATCTTCTTCATGTACTGAAAATTTGAAACGGACTGATTATCTACCGAGGACTGGGCAAAACACTGGGACGAGACAATCGAAACTCCCAGGAAAAACACAGCGGAGACAGCCGTACGGATTATTCTATTGTTACTTCTGCTGATAGTATTCATGGGCCTATTTTACGTTACCGGTTTGAAAATTGCAACTATGCACAAAAGCGAGGGTGTGTTATACTTATTATATGCAAATTATTCCTGTTGCCAGCGGAAAAGGCGGCGTCGGAAAAAGTCTCTTATCCGCAAACCTTTCTATTGCACTCGGTCAGGCCGGTAAAAAAGTAGTAATGGCGGACCTCGATCTCGGTGCGTCCAATCTGCATCTTGTTATCGGGCAGCATACTATTCCGACCGCAAGTCTCGGAGCATGGCTCACGGATCACGGTAATTTTGAAGATATTATTGCACCCACCGAATATGAAAACGTCAATTTCATAGCGGGTGACAGTCAGATACCCGGCCTCACTTCGCTCAAGCCGTTTCAAAAAACGCGGCTTATCCGCAGTCTTCAGAGTATCGACGCGGACTACCTCGTGCTCGACCTCGGCGCGGGCACTCATCAGATTATACTCGATATGTTTCTGCTTTCCCCGCAGGGAATCGTCGTCACCGCTCCGACAGTCACAGCCACGCTGAACGGTTATTTATTTCTCAAAAACGCCGTATTCCGCCTCATGTACACGACATACAAAAAAGGTACGCCGGGGTTCGAACAGCTCGAAAAACTGCGGAAAGATTCTACTTCGCTCCAGCGACTGTACATTCCGAAACTTGTCGAAACGCTGCAGAATGCGGATCCGGCAAACACCGAACTTTTTATATCGCGCATGAAAGCATTCCGGCCGAGGCTCGTCATGAACATGATAGACGACCCGAAAGACGCGGACAAAGCGCAGCGCATCCGCCGCTCGTGCAGCCAGTATCTCGGGCTCGAAATAGAACACCTCGGCATCATGTACCGGGATTCGCTTCAGGACAAAGCGCTCGCTTCTCAGCTGCCTGTTATCGTTTACAAACCGCAGGCCGTACTTTCGCAGGCAATTTACCGCATCGCTGAAAAAATCCTTGCAACCGAACCGCGAACGTTCGATCAGGCATATGAAGCGGGTGCGGAGGGATCCGATTCATTCCAGATTGCAGCGGAAGAAGCGGATGAAGATTACGGCTACAAGCTTTCCGGCATCGACGACCTGGTCGGAAGCGGAACGCTCACAGTCGGAGAACTTGCAGAAACAATAAAAACCCAGCAGTACGAACTGACGCAGCTCAAGAAGGAAAACCTTCTGCTGAAATCGAAACTCGTACAGGCTGCTTCTCAGGGTTTTAAAATATAAGGAACATCACAATGTCGTTTTTACCGCTCTATGTAACCTATCCCTCCTGGATTCATCCGGAAATATTTCCCGGGATTCCCGTGCTCGGACTGCTGCGCTGGTACGGGCTCATGTACATCTGCGCTTTTGTAACTGCATTTTTCGTGCTCCGCAGGGAAATGCATGAAGGCGCCCTCAACGACGGCTCTTTTACCGCAACGGAAGACGATATTTTCAGCTTCATAGCGTGCGGCATTATTTTTCTGCTCATCGGCGCGCGCATTTTCTCGACGCTCGTCTACGATACGAGCGGATTGTACCGCCACAAACCGTGGCTCATTTTCTGGCCGTTCGACACCGCGACGCATCAGTTTACCGGACTTGCGGGCATGTCGTACCACGGAGGCTTCATCGGGGGACTGTTCGGCATGTTCTTCTGGTGCTGGCGCCATAAACGTCCCTGCTTCAAATGGATAGACGCCATGGGAGTCGCGATTCCGGCCGGTTACACGTTCGGACGCCTCGGTAATTTCCTCAACGGCGAACTGTACGGCAGAATCACGACGATGCCGTGGGGCATGGTGTTTCCCGACGCGGAAAAGTTTTCCGCAGGTCTCGACTGGGTGCAGAAATTCGCCGCACAGGCCGGCATGACAATACAATCCGGAACGAATCTCGTGAATCTGCCGCGCCATCCGAGTCAGCTGTATGAAGCGTTCTTCGAGGGATTCGTTTTGTGGCTCATTCTCTGGCTGCTGCGCAAACACAAAAAATGGGACGGCGAACTTTCCGGCATCTACATTGCAGGTTACGGCCTCATCCGTTTCGTAATCGAATACTTCCGCGAGCCAGATGCCGACATCGGCTACCGGATCGCAAAGGATACGAACGCGCCTATTTACATAAACACGTCGCTGCTCAATTTTTCTACGGGACAGGTACTGTGCTTCGGCATGATTCTTGCGGGAATCGGTATAGCAGCAGGAACCTTTATTTACGCGAAAAAAACAAACAGGATGCTGCCGAAAAAAAGAACGGCTTAAATTGCATCGTGAATTCAAAAAGCCCGGCAGAGCAATGCTCAACCGGGCTTTTTTAGTTTTAACAAAATTCAGTTCAGCGTTCGAGCACTTTCGCGTCGATTCTTACAATACAGGTTTCTACCGCGCTAAGACTTTCGCGAAATCTTCGGGTGTAAACTTCATATCAGCCGCCACTTTTTCGGCCGGGCCTGACTCGCCGAAGCGGTCGATGCTGAAAATGTCTTCCCTGTTCCGAACGAACTGGAACCATTCCATGGCTATGCCGGCTTCCGCCGCGACAACGCGCTTCGTGCTGCCTATAATCCTGTCGCGGATGACTTTATCCTGCTGTCCGAAAAGTTTTACGTCCATGACGGATACGACGCGTATCTTTTTCGAAGGAACGAGCTTCGCAGCGTCGAGCGCCATATCCACTTCGGAACCGGAAGCAAGCACGGTGATATCAGGCTCTGCACTTCCTTCCTGAACGATATATGCGCCCGTCCTCACCGTGTTTTTCCAGTCCGGGTCGGCCTTTTCGTAAACGGTGAGTTTCTGGCGCGTAAGCGCGAGGCAGACGGGATGGTCTTTGCTTTCGTAGGCCATTTTCCACGCCTCGACTGTTTCCTCAGCATCGCCAGGGCGGAGAACCTGAACGCCGGGAATTGCGCGGAGAGCGGTAAGCGTCTCAATCGGCTGATGTGTCGGACCGTCTTCACCGACGTAAATCGAATCGTGTGTGAATACGTATATCACCGGCTGCTTCATAATTGAAACAACGCGGAGCGACGGCCGAAGATAATCGCTGAACACGAGAAACGTTGCTGCGAACGGGCGAAGGCCGCCGTGAAGTTTAATGCCGGCGGAAACGGCGGACATGGCGAATTCCCTGATGCCGAATTCAATCGTGCGTCCCTTGCGGTTCTCTGGCGTATATACGCCGTCGCAATCGTCGAGTTTTGTTTTGTTCGGTCCCATAAGGTCGGCCGAACCGCCGACGAAATTTCCGTAGCGGCGGGCAATCATGTTTATCGCCTTGCTGCTTGCGTCGCGGGTTGCAAGCGCCTCTCCCGTCTTGAACGTCACGTCCGGAATGTCCGCTGTTGCCGCATCCGAATAGAATGCGTCCCATTCCCTGCGGAGCTCGGGATTCTCCTTCGACCATGCGTCGAATTCTTTCTGCCAGTCGGTTTCTTTCTGTGCTCGTGCACGCTTTTGTGCGTTGAAATACTCGTATGCTTCGGGAAGGACGTAGAACTCTTTCTCTACAGGCAGACCGAGCGCCTCTTTTGCAGCCTTTACGCCTTCAACACCGAGCGCGGCTCCGTGAACATCCGGCGTTCCCTGTTTCGGCGCATATTTCCCGATGATCGACTTAAGCATGATGAGCGTCGGTTTGTCTTTACTCTGCTTTGCTTTCCCGACAAGATTACTAATTTCCTCAGGTTTGTACATATCGCCCTTAAGAACCTGCCAGCCGTATGACTCGTAGCGTTTCGCAATATCGTCGGTGAAAGTTATATCGGTAGAACCGTCTATGCTGATTTTATTCTCATCGTAAAATACGATAAGCTTATTAAGTTTCAGATGTCCCGCAAGACTGCACGCCTCGGAAGAAACGCCTTCCATAAGACAGCCTTCTCCGACGAGCGAATACGTGTAATGATCTACTATTTTGTGAGAGGATGTGTTGAAACGGGCTGCAAGCATCGTCTCGGCGATCGCCATACCGACGGCCATTGAAACACCCTGTCCGAGCGGACCGCTCGTGTTCTCGACACCGTCCGTTTCGCCGTACTCCGGATGTCCGGGACACTTCGAGCCGACCTGCCGGAACATTTTAATATCGTCGAGCGATACTTTATACCCTGCCAGGTGAAGAATCGAATACAGCCACATTGATCCGTGCCCGGCCGACATCGCAAAGCGGTCTCTGTCCGGCCATTTTGAGTCAGCAGGATTATATTTGAGGATTTCCCCGTACAGCACAGCTGCAAGTTCTGCAGCTCCCAGCGGAATTCCCGGATGTCCGGAATTCGCTTTCTGAATAGCATCCATCGACAAACTGCGGACAGATGTTGCAACAGCTTTAATTGCATTTTCGTTCATACACAACTCCAAATATTTATGTTAAAAATTAATCAAGCTCACGGATTGCATTGAGCAGTTCTGCTTCTCCTGCATGTTTTTCCAGCAGCTTCCTGAACTGCGGTTTTCTGAACAATGTTACAAGGCTGGAAAGAATCCTCAGATGAGACTGTGAATTGAACGTGAGAAGCACAAACATAACAAACACTCTGCGTTCATCAGGAGCTTTCATGTCGATGGGATTCTTAAGATATATAATACACACCTGCTGCTCGTCCTCCGACTTCATTATCGGGGCACGGGCGTGCGGAAGCGCAATCCCGTTGCCGACGGCCGTGCTCAAAACCCGCTCGCGTGCAGTCAGCGCGTCATAGACAGATTCTGCCGTCGTATAAGCGGGGAGCGGAATCATCGTGCTGATATTCCTGTACACGCCTTCAGGGGTGTCCCCCTCGACGTTATCGTACACTCCGCCTTTATGAATAAGCCGCGCAATATCAAATTCTGAACTCATCCTGATTCTCCCGCCTCTCATTTTATTACTACAAAGCCGTTCCGTTTTTCCGTCTCAACCGTATCAATCAGCTCGCCGCTTATACCGTCAAAATTGCATTCCATTCCCTCAAGCGACAATTGAATTTCATCCGTTTCTTCCGCTGCTGTTCCGGGATCCAGTTCAACCATTTCCAAAATTCTCATAACATGACTGAAAATCTGTGAAAGGATTACTAATTCCTGCTGAGGATAACGTTCCAGGTTTGTGGCTGAGCGGTCTATCTCAAAAATAAGAGTACTCGCCTGTCTGTATAAAGCTAATGCCCTTCTGCGTGTTTCACCAATTGTAAAGTCTGCAAACCAATTATACGTCTTTTTTAGTATAGCATGTCTGGAATCAATGTGCAACAAAAAGAACCGGTGCTCCTCAGCCGACAGACGAACGCTGCCTGGTAAAAGGGCCGAAACAATTTCCTCCGGTTCATAGCGTTTGTCAAACAGCTGATTTTCAATAAATGCATCGAGGATGTAATCCGGTACAGCAAGCTCGTTGAGAAGGCGCGATTCCGCGTCGTCGGAGGAGTCTGCTTCCGGTATTTCATTCCATTTTCCGACTGCGGGAACTTCCTCTCCGTTCAGCCACAACCGTGTTTCGACACCGAAAGGTTCGTATGCGATTTTTTTACTCTGCATGAGAAATTCCTCGACAGAGCCGCATTCCTCAGTGCAGAGTTTTCTGCTGTTGTCGAGAAACACAACCGCGAGCTGTTCTTCGATCGAGCCGCAGGGGCCGGACAAATCAAAACTCGCGAGCAGTGCCTTTTCAAAATCGTCATACCAGTTCTGCCGTTCAAGATCGTCGGAACGTATCTGCATCGGATTTTCATTGCGCTTTACCGGCATTACTTCAATCTGCCCGAGATCCCAGTCCGTGACGCGGCACAGAATACGGTCGCCGTATCTGAATCCGCCGTATTTCACGAGCGGCTCAAGGGAATTAGCCGTCAGATTAACCCTTGACGGCAGTTCAAAATCCTGAGACGCAATATCCATTCCCGCGTTGGCGGGATCGGCGGCAATGTACTGGGACGCAAATTCTTCTCCGTACAAAGCGAACATGTCGGCGGCCGTACCGTTGTCAAACTCGGCGAACTTCTGCGGTAAAATCTCACCTTTATACACGAAGCTCAATGCCGACGGCAATACTTCCGGATCGACGAACGGCATGCACCGTCCTCCCGCCGCAAAAACATTCTGCTCAACTTCTTTCCGGGTCGGCTTGAAGCTGAAATATTTATTCGTAAAAGCTCCGGCGCGGGTAATGTATAAACCGCCCTTGAGCGCAAAAACGCAGCTGTTCGTATCCAAATATTCTTCACATTCGCCGCGGGATGCACGGATGCCCATTTTTACAAGCACACGTAAAAAATCCTTATCAGAAAAAATATTGCGGTAAGTTCTGAGAAATCTGTTTATGAGTGTTTCAGCCTGTACTTTCATCACTTACAAGATACTACCGTTAAGGTTCAAAATCAAACAAAGTGGGCACCTTACACGACGCGTATATCCTCGGCGGTATCATTGCAGTCCGTAAGGATTGTCTGCATCTGATTTATCGTAATGCCGGTCGCCTTTATGGTGATGCGGCGGTTACCGGGATCCTGACATTCCCTTGTCACGACTGAAACAATATTACCTTTCAATGCTGCAATTTTATCGGCGATTTTCGCGAGTTGCCCCGGTTTATCGTCCGTATTGAACGTAACACGCACACCGCTGTGGCGCGCTCCGAACATATCGGTAAAAAGATGGAACAGGTCGCTTTCCGTAACAATACCGACCATAATATCGTCTTTCATGACGGGCAGACAGCCTATCTGGTTGTCGACCATGATTCGGGCAGCTTCTTCCACGACTTCGTTTTCTGAAACCGTTACGACTTTCTTTGTCATTATTTTTTCAACTGTCAATTTTGAAAGCAGATACCCGATTTCATACATATCAAGCGTAGTCGCTTCCGACGGACCGGCCTTCGCGAGGTCGTTCTTCGTTATGATTCCGGCAAGTCTGTCGTTTTTATCCACGACGGGCAGCTTGCTGATATTCTTCTTTACCATAAGAGCCTTGGCCTCTGTGAGGCTTGTTTCCGGCGCAACATATATCGGATTCCGCGACATTACATCTTTTACAATCATAGTATTCCTCCACTAAAAGCTCTGTATACTGCTATTATAGCATACTTTTTGCATTCCGGCTCAACCGCCGAGATATGCGGCTTTTACGGACGGATCGGCAATCAGATCCTCGGCTTTTCCGCTCTTGGAAATAACGCCCGTTTCGAGAATGTACGCGCGGTCGGCTATGGAAAGCGCCTTGTATGCATTCTGTTCAACAAGCAGAATCGTCGTTCCCTCTTCGTTGATTTTTTGAATAATCGAGAAAATCTCGTCGACAAGAATCGGGGCAAGACCCATCGAAGGTTCGTCGAGCAGAAGCAGTTTCGGCTTAGCCATAAGCCCGCGGCCCATGGCGAGCATCTGCAGTTCGCCGCCGCTCAATGTGCCGGCACTCTGCTTTATACGTTCCTTAAGGCGCGGGAACAGCTCGAAAACCTTCTCCATGTCAGCCTTTATCGCATCCCGGTCTCTGCGGAGATACGCGCCCAGCTCAAGGTTTTCGCGCACGGAAAGATTCTGAAATATTCGGCGGCCTTCAGGAACCTGAATAAGGTGCCTCTGCACGATTTTATCGGGAGCGGTGTTCGTGATGTCTTCACCGTCGAATTCGACAGTCCCGCCCTGCTTTTTAAGAATGTTGGAAACGGCGTGAAGCGTCGTCGTTTTTCCCGCTCCGTTCGAGCCGATGAGCGTTATAACCTCGCCCTCTTCCACCGAAAATGAAATGCTGCGCAGCGCCTTGATGGCACCGTAAGACACTGAAAGATTTTTTACGTCGAGAAGGATACCCATCACACTGCCTCCGAACCGAGATACGCTTTAATAACCTGCGGATTGGATTTTATTTCCTCAGGTTTGCCCGAAGCGATGATACGGCCGTAATCAAGAACCATAATGCGTTCGCATATCCCCATGACAAGTTTCATATCATGTTCGATAAGCAGAATCGTCAGATGAAATTCCTTTCTGATAAAACCGATCATATTCATAAGCTCTTCCGTTTCCTGCGGATTCATGCCGGCCGCAGGTTCGTCGAGCAGAAGGAGTTTCGGGTTCGACGCGAGCGCGCGTACAATTTCAAGCTTACGCTGTTCGCCGTACGGCAGATTTTTCGCAAGCTCATTCCGCTTATTATCAATTTTAAACAGCTGAAGAAGCTCCTGCGCTTTTTCGGTCATCATTTTCTCATCCCGTCTGAAACGCGGAGTGCGCAGCAGAACGTCGGCGGGCGCAACAGTGCGCAGGTTATGAAGCGCGATCCTAACGTTGTCGGACACGGAAAGATTACCGAATAACCGTATGTTCTGAAACGTGCGCGCGATTCCCAGTTTGTTAAGCTGCGCCGGGTTCATTTTATTTATTATGTGTACATCGTCGTTACGGTCCCAGAACGAAATCTGTCCCGACGTCGGCGTGTATATGCCGCTGAACATGTTGAAGAGAGTCGTTTTGCCGGCTCCGTTCGGACCAATCAGTCCTATAAGTTCGCCCTCACGCAGTTCGCATGAAAATTCGCTCACTGCGCACAAACCGCCGAACACTATCGAAACGTCCGTGGCCTGAAGCACCAGTCTCTTTTCGTCAGACATTAGGTTCCTCCGTTGCTTCTGTTTTTTTATGTGAAATTCTGGAGGCAATCCTGTCGAACGTGTTTACAAACGAGAACTCTTTCATTCCAAGGAACCCCTGAGGTCTGAATATCATCACAAGGATGAGGATCACCGGATAGATGAGCAGCCGGTAATTCTGGAGGAAACGCAGAAATTCCTGCAGGTAGGTAAGCACGAATGCCGCAATGACACTCCCCGTCGTGGAACCCATGCCGCCGAAGACGACGAAAATAAGATAATCGATACTCTTCGTAAAAGACGCCTGCTCAGGTTTTACAAATCCGATAAAGGGCGCATACAATGCCCCCCCGATTCCTGCGACAAACGACGCGATGACGAAACCAAGCATCTTGTACCTGAAAACGCTGATTCCCGTAGAGTTTGCGGCAATCTCGTCTTCACGCACCGCAAGAACGGCCCGTCCGTATGTCGAGCGGACAAAGTTCTGCACCAGAATTATTAACAACGCAAGCGTTCCGATAATAACAAGATAGGCGACTGCGGGATTCAGCGTAAGAATCGTCGGAAACTGCTTGCCGTTCGGACCTCCCGTCCACTTCTTCATATTGACAAGCACTACGCGGATAATCTCGCCGAATCCGAGCGTCACGATCGCAAGATAATCGCCTTCGAGTTTAAGCGTCGGAAATCCGATGAGAAAGCCGAAAAACGCCGTGACAAATCCTGCGAGAATTATGGAAACGGCAAGAGGCAGATGCGCGTTCGCAGTAAGCAGAATCGTCGAATATGCGCCTATCGCCATGAAGCCTGCCTGACCGAGTGAAAGCTGACCGGTAATACCGCAGATAATATTTACACTCAAAGCCATAATCGCATTTATGCCGGACAACGTGAGAATTTGCGCCGTATACGCATCGATGACGGAAAAATGAATAAGAACGGAAGGAACGATTACGGCAATTACCGCGCACACCCCCGGAATAAGCATATTTCGTAAAACTTTGTTTTTCATTAATTGCTCCTACACCTTTACCGTTTCATTCTTCCCGAAAATGCCGGCAGGCTTCACAAGAAGAATTATAATAAGAATCGAAAATGAAATCGCGTCGGCATACTGAGACGAAAGGAATCCTTTCGTAAGCGTCTCCGCAATGCCGAGAATCACGCCGCCGAGCATGGCGCCGGGAATTGAACCGATGCCGCCGAGAACAGCGGCAATAAACGCCTTAAGGCCGGGCATATATCCCATGACGGGATCTATCTGCGGATATGCGGTCGCATACAGTACGCCGCCAGCACCGGCAAGAACCGAGCCTATAACAAACGTTATTGCGATAGTGCGGTCAACGCTTATTCCCATGAGGCTCGCGGCCTGCAGATCGAATGAAACGGCCTGCATCGCTTTTCCCGTTCTTGTCTTATTAACAATGTAGTTCAGCGCAATCATAAGCAACGCGCTCGACAGGATGACAATAAGCTGAATATTGGAAACGGCTATCGGTCCGAGTGAAAAACTTTTTGTCACCATCGTCGGAAACTGGCGCGGGTCAGGACCGACGAACGGAAGGACGCGCATTGTGTTCTGCAGTATAAGTTCCACGGCAATCGCAGTAATCAGTGAATTCAGGCGGGGCGCATTCCTGAGCGGACGGTATGCAAACCGTTCTATAAGAAGAGCAAGAAGCGCACATGCAATCATCGCCGCCAAAAAGGCCAGCAGAAGACTGATTGTCGTTACGCGCACCGAACCGGAAACGGTTGTTCCCATTGCCACCAGTGTAAAATAACCGGCATACGCGCCCATCATCATAACGTCACCATGTGCGAAGTTAATAAGCTTCACTATGCCGTATACCATGGTGTAGCCGAGCGCTATAAGGGCATAAATACTGCCCAGTGACAAGCCGTTGATCAGCTGCTGCAAAAATATCGAACCGGTGTTCACTTTTTCCTCCAAATCCAATCATCTCAACAATACACTACCATTTACCTGTACTTTTTTCAACAAAATACTTTTCGCAAAAAAAAAGCGCCTGTTTCCCTGAAGAAACAGGCGCTTCCTTGCGCTTTATTATTATACTGAAATCAAACGGAATGTTTCAAGCTTACGGATTAACAGTCGTCTTATAAGCCGTCGTAAGTTTTCCGTCGCTGCCTTTCACAATTTCGAGCATAACGGCTGATTTAACCGGGTTATGTTTCGCATCGAATGTAAGGTGTCCGGTAACATAGTCGCCGTTCGTCGCTTCAAGAGCTGAGCGTACAGCTTCATTGTCCGTTGAACCGGCTTTTACGATAGCATCGCGGAGCATATAAACGCAGTCGTATCCGAGAGCTGCAAATGAGTTCGGCTCTTCGCTGTATTTTGTCTTAAATGAATTAACAAAAGTCTGTACGGCGGGATCCGTCGAATCGGCTGCATAGTGATTTGAGTAGAAGCCGTTAAGAA
Organism: Treponema sp. UBA4873; assembly: GCA_002399405.1. Lineage (GTDB taxonomy): Bacteria > Spirochaetota > Spirochaetia > Treponematales > Treponemataceae > Treponema_D. The sequence continues at coordinate 132,210 of DHDP01000014.1, forward strand.
CTTCTTCTCCGGCATTCGTCGTAAGTCCGTCCCATCCGTCCGCGCCTACGATCGGAGTGTTGATTCCCTGTGCGCGGAGCTGCTTTGCGATAAGCGCAACCGTTCCGTAGTAATCGGGAAGATACACTACATCGGGAGCCGCATTCTTGATTTTCGTCAGCTGCGCGTTGAAGTCTTTGTCACCGGTTGAATATGATTCAAGAGCAACAATCTGCCCGCCGTTCGCTTCGAAAGATGTCTTGAAGTTCTCCTCGAGACCGACTGAATAATCGTTTCCAACATCGTAAAAAATAGCGGCTTTTTTCGAACCGAGCGTTTCCGCCGCGAATTTACCGCCGACCGTTCCCTGGAACGGATCAATAAAGCATGCGCGGAAAATATAGTTTCCGGCATCAGTGATTGCACTTGCCGTAGCAGCCGGAGCAATCTGTATGATTTTTCCGGCCTGTGAAAGAGTCGTAATCGACTGCGTGCATCCGGATGTAAGAGAACCGATAATGATTTTCACACCGTCTTTTGTCGTAAGCTTTTTGAAAGCGTTTACTGTTTTATCGGGGTTTCCCTCATCGTCTTCACTGACGAGGGCGAGCTGTTTACCATTAACGCCGCCTGCAGCATTGATTTCTTCAATAGCAAGATCTACACCTTTTTTGCATTCAACGCCGTATACTGCGACATTGCCGGAAAGCGGGAATATACCACCAAGGTTGATAGTATTGCTTTCTTTTTTCGAGCATCCTGCTGCCGACAGCGCGATAAGCACAGACGCGGCAGCACAAGCAAGTTTGCCAGTCATTTTCATACGAGATTCCTCCATTTGAGACATTAATAAACCATGGTCCGGTTTATTTCTTTACTCAGGCTTCATAATAATTAAAAAAATAAAGTATGTAAACATTTTTTTGCGGAATTTTCATTATTTTTACATGGAATTCACACGTTCTTGACATTTTTGCATGTTTTTCACAAGAGAAAAAAACCGTCCCGGTATACGGGACGGTTCAACTCAAGAAAAGAGTCGCTTATTGAGCAGCAGGTTCTGCTGCAGCTGCGGGAGCGGCTTTAGCCGGCGCAGCTTTCTTTGCTTTGTTCTTCAGTGCAGCGTTGCAGTATTTGCAAACTTTGACCTTTTGTCCGTCAACTTCCACTTCGTAAATGACCTTAATGTCACTTTTTTTGCAGATCGGACAAACGCCTCTTCCGTGTGCCGGGAGAGCGCGAAGTCCAGTTCCACGATGGTTTTTAGACATAGTTTACTCCTTTTTTCCGGCATCGGCATCAGCTTTCACTTTTGCTTTTTTGTCAGATGCAGTTTTTTTTGCAGCCGGCTTTTTTGCCTTCGGCGCGGTCTTTTCGGTCTTCTCAGGGGAATCACCTTTATCCTCTGATTCTTCCGTCTTTTTTTCAGCTTTCTTTGCTTTTGCTTCGGCTTTCTTTTCAGCAGCACCCGTATCAAGCTTATAGTCTACCAGTTCGAGAATAACTACATCGGCAGCATCACCCTGGCGGAAGCCGAGTTTGAGGATGCGGGTATAACCGCCGTTGCGCTCTTTCATGCGCGGACCGATTTCCGTAAACAGTTTATTAAGGATTTTCTCATCCAGAATAAACTTTGCGGCTTCACGGCGGTTATGTACCGAATCAACTTTCGCACGCGTAATAAGCTTTTCAGCAGCTTTACGAACTTCGAGAGCCTTTGATTTTGTAGTGGTAATGCGTTCAAATCTGAAAAGCGACGTTACCATATTCCGTGACATAGCACGGCGGTGTGCTGTTGTTCGCGAAAGCGGATTAAAACCATTCTTATGATTCATCTGTTTCTTCCTTCTGCTTTGTTATATTGACAGCATTCTTCAGATGGCTGTAATCGGTCATACCGAGTGTCAAGCCCCATTCCTGAAGCTTTTCTTTGATCTCCGTAAGGCTCTTCTTACCAAAGTTGCGAGTCTTCGCAATGTCATCTTCTGTCTTTTTCGTTAATTCGCCGATTGTACGAATATTGGCATTCTTCAGACAATTAGAAGAACGCACAGAGAGTTCAAGCTCGTCAACGGGGGTGTTGAGAATGTCGTGAATTCTCTTATCGCCTTCATCGTTATCATCACCGCCGGAAAGCGCATTGTCGTCGAAGTTTACAAAAATCTTGAAATGTTCTTCCGCAATTTTTGCAGCTTCTGCCAGTGCATCTTCCGGAGCGATTGTCCCGTCTGTCCAAATTTCAAGTACAAGTTTATCGTAGTCGTTTCTCTGGCCTACGCGACAAGGTTCAATAGCATATTTTACCTTGGGAATAGGAGTGAATATCGCATCCATCGGAATTGTACCGACAATCTCAATGTAATGCTCATTCACTTCAGCAGGAACATACCCTCTGCCAAGGTCGACCTGGATTTCAATATCAAGGTGAGCTCCTTCCATCATTGTGAAAATGAGCTGACTCTTTGTCATGATCTCGAGTTCGCCATCTTTGGCAAAGTCATCGCTTTTTACAGTACCGGGCCCTTTGAATTCATAAAGAATCGTATCCTGCTCGGTATCACCTGGCAGCCGCAAACGTATCTGTTTCAGACTGTTAATCACTTCCAGCGTATCTTCGGCGATATTCGGAATCGCCTCAAACTCGCTGGAGATAACATGAGGAACACCATCAGCATCATAAGACGTAATCCGCACGGAAGTTATCGCATATCCCTGTATTGAGGACAGCAGAATACGACGCAGAGTATTTCCTATTGTCGTACCAAAGCCCGTTTCAAAAGGATACGCGGTGAACTTACCGTAATTCGGATTTGTCTCAAGAGGCGTATAAGTAATGCCTTTCGGTTTTTTAAAACCTTTAAGCAGATTTTTGCGAGCCATCTGAACTCCTTATTTAGAATAGAGCTCAACCACGAGCTGCTCTTTAATATCAGCCAAGTCGGTAACTTCGGCACGCTGCGGATACTGTGTGAATGTGCCTTTTACGGCATCGACATCCACACTGACCCACGGCATCGTTCCCGCTTTTGAAATTTCTGTCAGACCGTTCTGGACAACAGCAAGTTTCTTGCTGCTCTCTTTCACTTCGATGACATCGGCCGGCTTTACTTCGTAGCTCGGAATTGTTACCTTCTTACCGTTCACAAGGATATGTCCGTGAAGAACGAGCTGGCGCGCCTGATTGCGGCTGATTGCATAGTGCATTCTGAACGCAACATTGTCGAGGCGTGATTCGAGCAGACGAATCAGGTTTTCACCAGTGACGCCCGGCATGCGGAGAGCTCTGTCAAAAGTAATATGAAACTGCTTTTCAGCCATACCATACATTCTCTTGATTTTCTGCTTTTCGCGAAGCTGAGTGCCGTATTCACTGCGCTTGCCGGTACGGCCTTTCGGATCCTTTCCCGGTGCCGCGCGTTTTCTGTTCAGCGGGCATTTGTCGCTCATGCAGCGGCTGCCTTTTAACATCAGTTTTCTCTGTTCTGCTCTGCACATGCGGCAGACAGGTCCTGTATATCTAGCCATTTACCTGAATCTCCTTACATACGGCGTGTCTTGCGCGGGCGGCATCCATTGTGAGGAATCGGAGTAACATCAGAAATGGATTTTACTTTGAGTCCCATGGATCCAAGAGAGCGGATTGCGTTTTCGCGACCCATTCCCGGTCCCTTGACAAATACGTGAACTTCACGCAAGCCGTAGCTTACTGCCTTCTGAACAGCTGCTTCCGCAACTGACTGAGCGGCAAACGGAGTCGATTTTTTCGCTCCGCGGAATCCAAGTCCGCCTGAAGAAGCCCATGCAATTGCATTGCCGTTCAAGTCGGTAATAGTTACGATAGTATTGTTGAACGTAGCCTGAATGTAAACGTTACCTTCATATACGCTCTTCTTTTCCTTTCGCTTCTTAACAGTAGCCATTACTTAATCCTCCGCCTTATGCCTTTTTCTTATTAGCAACTGTCTTCTTCTTGCCTTTGCGTGTACGCGCGTTGGTGCGTGTGCGCTGTCCGCGGACAGGCAGTCCCTTGCGGTGACGCAGGCCGCGATAGCAGCCAATATCCATAAGACGTTTGAGATTCAAACCGATCTCAGTGCGGAGACGGCCTTCCACTTTGTAGCTCTTGTCGATGATTTCACGAATCTTCGCAAGTTCTTCCTCCGTGAGGTCGTTTGCCATCTTTTCAGGATCAACTTTAGCTTTATCACAGATATCTTTAGCCGCAGGACGGCCGATACCGTAAATATAAGTTAATGCAATACCTATGTGTTTGTTAGGGACGTCTACACCCTCAATTCGAGCCATCTGATTTCTCCTTAGCCCTGTCTCTGCTTATGCTTCGGGTTTGAGCAAATGATGCGGACGACGCCGCCCCGTTTGATCACCTTACAGTTCGGGCAGATAGGTTTTACACTGGTACGTACTTTCATAAAAAAGTCTCCCTTGGGAATATATCACCGCATCATGGCACCTCGCAATGAGTTGCAATACGGTGACAGCTACTATAGCATACATTCCCGTTCCTATGCTACTGGTTACTCACAAAATCATTACAGACTTCGTGACCTGATTTTGCCCTTCGATACAAGTCCATCCTGATGATGCATTTTCAAAAGGGCCTCAACCTGACTCATCGTATCAAGCACGACACCTACAACGATGATAAGAGAAGTTCCGCCCATCAACATGGAAATTGACTGCGGGAACTTGAACAAATCCTCGATAAGAGTCGGGATGATGGCAATCACTGCCAAGAACAATGAACCCGGCAATATAAGACGGTTCAATATCTTCTGCAGGTATTCCTCTGTTTTATCCGTACGTACACCGGGAATCGAGCCGCCGTTTTCCCGGATATTCTTTGCTATTTCAGTGGGGTTCAGTGTTACCTGAGTGTAGAAGTATGCAAAGAAGATAATAAGTACAACGAGCAGGATATTGTACCAGAGTCCGTTCGGGGTAAGAAAAGCAGAAAGCTTCGATACCCAGCGGGCGGAATTCTGGCCGTTTCCAAACATTGTAAGAAGCTGAACGGGGAACGTAAGCAGTGATGATGCAAAAATAAGCGGAATAACGTTGGACGGGTTGATTTTGAACGGAATGTAGGTGTTCTGTCCGCCGTACATCCTGCGTCCGACAACGCGCTTTGCGTAATGAACCGGAATTTTGCGTTCGCCTGTTTCTTCAAAAACTACCAGTGCAATAATACCTACAAACATAACGAGCACGATGATTGCGAAAACAAGCTGGATATCACCTGCACTGATTTTCTGTACCAATTCGACAATGGCACTCGGCCAGCGGGCAACAATACCTGCCATAATCATGACGGAAATACCGTTACCTATACCGTTTGCCGTAATCCGATCGCCGAGCCAAACCGTAACCATGGAGCCGGTCGTAACCGTCAGCATGGTAAGCAGTTTAAAGGCGACTTTGTTATCAAGAACGATGCAGCCCGGAATGCTCGATGCATAGACAGTAACGGCGTAAGACTGCAGAAGACAGACAAAAATCGTGCCGATTCTTGTCCACATTGCAATTTTACGCTGTCCGCCGTCTTCTTCAGCAACGCGCTTCAGGGACGGGAAAATAATCACAGCAAGCTGCATTATAATCTGCATCGAGATGTAAGGCATAACGCCAAGCATGAAGATCGAGAAGTTCGAGAATGCACCACCAACGAAGAAGTCCATATAACTGGCAAAAGCGTTTTTATTCTGCTTGGCCAGGTCATCAAAGTAAGACAGCAATACGTTTGCATCTATTCCGGGCATCGTGAGGATGCTTCCCAGACGGAAAACAGCCACAACGATGAAAGTAAAAAACAAACGATTGCGGAGTTCTTTGACTCTAAACATATTTACAATTGGATTGCCTGCCATGTTTTACTCCGCTGCACTATTTTTTTTCTTCTGCTTTTTTCGCAGGAGCCGCTTTTGCCGAAGATTCCTTCTTCGCAGCAAGCGCCTTCGCATAAGCAGCTTTCTTCTCTTTTCTGCTCGTACCGACAGCAGCGTTTACCGTGCCGCCTGCCTTCTCAATCTTTTCTTTTGCAGACTTCGAGACTTTATCAACAGTGACAGTCAGTTTTTTTGTGATGTCGCCGTCGCCGAGAATCTTCACTACACAATCGTTTTTTGCCGAAATAAGACCTTTGGCAATAAGAGAAGCCTTGTCAACCGTCTCTCCCTCCGCAAATTTCGCGTCGAGTTCCGACAGGTTGAAACAGACATTTTCTTCTCTAAATACTGCATTAGAAAATCCGCGGTGTGCGATGCGGCGGTACAGCGGCATCTGGCCGCCCTCGAATCCGACGTACGGATTCCCGCCGCCGGAACGGGACTGCTGCCCCTTATTGCCTTTTCCGGCTGTTGTTCCAAGTCCGGAAGATGAACCGCGGCCAACCCGCTTCGGATTCTTGTTTGCACCGTCGGGCGCAGTAAGAACAGGATTGTACTCTGCCATTATTTCATCTCCTCAACCGTAACAATGTGCGCACATGTTGCAATCATTCCGCGAATTGCCGGTGTATCTTCATGCACAACGGACGAATCGATCTTTTTCAAACCGAGACTGCGCACAGTTGCTTTTACAGCCGGGCGGTGTCCGATTGTGCTTTTCGTAAGTGTAATCTTAAGTTTTGCCATAGATTAACCCCACAACTCGTCAAGAGTTTTACCTCTGCCCGATGCAACAGTCTTTGCATTCATAAGATGCACAATTGCATCAAATGTCGCGCGGACAACGTTTACGGATGCACTTGAGCCCAGAGATTTGGAAATAATATCCGTTGCTCCGGCCGCATCCATAATTGCACGGACAGCACCGCCTGCGATGATTCCGGTACCGGGGCAGGCCGGTCTCAAAAGGACTGACGAACTCTTATAGTTACCGATCATTTCATGCGGAATCGTTCCGTTCTTTACCGGCATCACGATAAGATTTCTCTTAGCGCGGTCGATACTCTTTTTAATAGCCTCGGTAACGTCATTCGCTTTTCCGAATCCGAAACCAACGCGTCCTTTTTTGTCGCCGACGACCGTAAGAGCAGAGAATGAATAACGGCGTCCGCCTTTTACAACTTTCGCTGTGCGGTTGAGCGTTACAAGTTTCTCAGTGAACTCTTTGTCTTCTTCGCTCCTGCGTGAATCGCGGTCTCTGCCGCGTCCGCCTCTGCGCTCACCGCCACGGTTATCGCCGCCGCGATTTTCGCGTCCTCCGTTATCTCTCGTCTCGGCTCCCGCTTTGACTTCTCTGGCGTCTTTTTTTTCTGTATCCTGCTGTTCCATAATGACTCCTAGAATATGATCCCGGCTTTGCGGGTTCCATCAGCAAGGGCTTTAACGACACCATGATAAAGATAACCATTGCGGTCGAATACTACAGTCGTAATCTGTTTATCCTTAAGACGTGCGCCCAGTGCTTCTCCGAGTTTTGCTGCGCCGTCGACATTCGGTTTCAGTGCAGTAAAATCTTTTTCCATAGTAGAAATTGAAGCAAGGGTTTTTCCCTCATCATCGTTAATAACCTGTACATACAGATTCTTGTTGCTGCGTGTCACCGTCATGCGGGGACGCTCAGCAGTTCCGTAAACCGATTTGCGGATGTGAATCTTTCTGTGCAGACGTTTTCTGTCTTTATCGTTCAGTTTCTTAAACATAGAGCTTCACCTTATTTAACACCGGTCTTACCGACCTTGCGTCTGATGACTTCAGTTTCATAGCGGATTCCCTTGCCTTTATACGGCTCGGGTTTACGCAGGCTGCGAAGCTGAGCGCAGAATTCACCGACTCCCTGCTTGCTGATTCCGGAAACAGTCACCTTTCCGTTGGCATCAGCCGTTACCGTTAAACCGTCAGGAATAAGCGCAATGAAATCATTCGAATATCCGAGGTTCATCGTCAGTTCCTTGCCTTTTACTTCAGCACGGAAACCGACGCCGGTAATAATCAGAGACTTTGTAAAGCCGGTTGTTACGCCGGTGACCATGTCTTTTATAAGACTGCGGTAAAGACCATGGTCGGCGTTAGCCTGCTTCGTTTCATTAAGCATCGTAACGAGAACTTCAGAGCCTTCTACAGCAATCTTCACATTTTTTCCGTAGGTCTGTTTCAGTTCGCCCTTAGGCCCCTTTACACTGATAGAATCGGGAGAAACAGTCACTGTTACACCAGCAGGAACAGCAACAGGAAGTTTTCCAAGTTTTGACATTTTATTCTTCCTCCTCTATTACCATACTGTGCAGATCAATTCACCGCCGACCATTTTTTCAGTAGCTTTCTTTCCGGTTGTAACTCCGGCAGAAGTTGAAACAATGATTGTTCCGTATCCGTTGTAGACACGCGGCAGTTCTTTGAATCCAGAATAAACGCGGCGTCCTGGCGTTGAAATTTTTTTCATGCCATGGATAACCGGGTTGTTCTGATCATCATATTTCAGGAAAATACGGAGAATGTTGTGCCCCTCTTCCTGAACCTTCTTAAAATTTTTTATATATCCTTCGGTTTTCAGAATCTTCACGATTTCCAGCTTAAGCTTGGAAGCCGGGATATCAACTTTCTCGTGGCGGACTTCAACCGCATTCCGAACCTTTGTAAGCATATCTGCTACCGGATCTGATGCACTCATCTTATACTCCTGCCACTCTACCAGCTAGATTTTGTGACGCCTGGGAGCAGGCCTTCACTTGCAAATTTGCGGAAGCAGCAACGACACATCTTATACTTCCGTAAATATCCACGCGGACGTCCGCAAATCTGGCAGCGGTTATACTGCCGTGTTGAAAATTTCTGTTTGCGGGCTGCTTTAATAACCATCGATTTCTTAGCCATAGTTTCTTACCTACTTCCGGAAGGGCATATTGAACTTGGAAAGCAGAGCACGGGCTTCATTATCCGTCTTTGCACTAGTTACGATCGAGATATTCATGCCGGAAATCTTCGTGATTTTATCGAAGTCGATCTCCGGGAAAATAATCTGTTCCGTAATACCAAGAGAAAAGTTCCCGTGTCCATCAAAACCTGTCGATTTGATTCCGCGGAAATCCTTAACACGGGGAAGCGCTACGTTGATGAGGCGGTCCATGAATTCGTACATCATGGTACCGCGCAGCGTCACCATTGCGCCCACTTCATTACCCTCACGAAGCTTGAAGTTAGCTATGCTTTTTTTAGCCTTTGTCTTGACCGCGTGCTGTCCCGTGATCTGAGTAAGATCTGCGACAGCGGCATCAAGAAGTTTCTTGTTTGTGAGAGCTTCGCCCACACCCATGCTTACGACGATCTTTTTGACGACCGGAACCTGCATCGGTGTCGTATATCCGAATTCCTTTACGAGTTCGGGAGCGACAGTGTCCTTATAGACTTTCTTAAGCCGAGGTACGTAATTATCCATTACAGTATTTCTCCACATTTACGGCAGACGCGAACTTTTTTATCGCCGTCAATTTTATAACCAATTTTCACCGGGCGACCGCATTTTTTGCACACGATAGCTACGTTTGAAATGTTCAGCGGAGCCTCGACCTCGGCAATACCGCCCTGGTCCTGCTGGCTGCGCTTTTTCATTGCCTTCTTGACAATATTAACACCGGAAACAATAACTGCATCCTTAGCGGGAAGAATGCGGACTACTGCACCGCGCTTACCTTTGTCTTTTCCGGCCAATACCTGTACCGTATCGTTCTTCCGGATTCTGAATTTTTTATTCATATTCACTTCTCCTTAAAGAACTTCCGGCGCGAGTGATACGATCTTCATAAAGTCCATATCACGAAGCTCACGGGCAACTGGTCCGAAAATACGTTTTCCCTTCGGATTCTTATCTCCGTCGACAATAACGCATGCGTTGTCGTCAAAGCGGATATACGTGCCGTCGGGGCGGCGGTATTCCTTCGCCTGACGCACAATGACCGCCTTTTCCACAGTTCCCTTTTTTATTGTAGATGTCGGAATAGCATCCTTAACAGCTACAACCACAATGTCACCAATACCGGCATACCGGCGGTGTGTACCGCCGAGAACTTTTATGCACTGAACGATCTTTGCACCGGAGTTATCAGCAACAACCAAATTTGACTGCATCTGAATCATATTTCTGCTCCTGTGTTATTTCGCACGTTCAACGATTTCAGCAAGCCGCCAGCATTTGTTTTTGCTGAGCGGTCTGCATTCCACGATGCGTACGGTGTCGCCGATGCTGGCTTCATTCTTTTCATCATGGGCCATGTACTTCTTTGACCGAGTGACATACTTCTTGTAAAGCCGGTCCATTTTTTTCTCTGATACAGAAACGACAACGGTTTTATCCATTTTGTCGCTCGTAACGATTCCCACAAACGCGCGGGAAACCGGCTTCTTTGTCTGAACAGTCTGTTCTTCCACGGTTCAGCTCCTACTTATTTTGCTTCAGCAGCGTTTGCTTCCGCTTTTACAGGAGCTTTCTGCTGAATGAACGTATTGAGGCGGGCTATTTCACGGCGCATCGTACGTTTCTGCATCGGGTTATCTACATGTGCAATCACCATCTTGAAACGGAGATCCATGTACTTCTTCTTCAGCTCATCACGCTTGGCAACGAGTTCGGCATAAGACAGTTCGTTATCTTTTACTTTTTTGTCAGCCATCTTATTCCTCCTCACACTACCGTCGGTCTGTAAGCTATTTTTGTCGTAATCGGCAGTTTGCTCTGAGCAAGCTCAAGAGCGCGTGCGGCAACTTTAAGGTCCACACCGCCGATTTCAAACAAAATCATACCGGGTTTTATGACAGCTGCCCAAAACTCCGGCGCACCTTTACCTTTACCCATACGGACTTCAGCCGGTTTCTTTGTTATCGGCTTATCCGGGAAAATGCGAATCCAGACCTTGCCTTTGCGGCTCAGTTCACGGTTAATGGCAACACGGGCTGCTTCAATAACCCTCGCATTCAGCCATGTCGGCTCCGTTGCGACAAGCGCAATATCGCCGAAGTCTATATTGTTGTCGCGTGTAGCAAAACCTTTTTCTCTGCCACGCTGCACCTTGCGGTGCATGACTCTTTTCGGACTAAGCGGCATATACTAGCTCCTTGTTGATTTTTCAGCAGTATCCGAACCACCGGCCCTTTCCGAGCGTTCACGGCGCGGTTTACGTACCAGCTGACCGGCATCTTCATTCTGTTCGATGCCGTAGTTCATGCCATTATAGACCCAGACTTTTACGCCGATCTTACCGTACGTGGTAAGAGCTTCGTATGTACCGTAGTCAATATCAGCACGAAGTGTGTGAAGCGGAACACGTCCTTCCTTGTGCTCTTCGCTGCGTTTCATTTCCGCACCGCCGAGACGACCGGCAAGACGAATCTTGACACCCTGAGCACCTGCGCGCATCGCGTTGCTCACAGCCTGTTTCATAGCCTTGCGGTATGAACCATGACCGACGAGCTGACGTCCGACGTTTTCAGCGATCAGATTGGCGTTCAAATCGGCACGTTTGACTTCCTTGATCTTAATCTGAACTTTTTTCGGATCAAGTGTTTTCTGGATGTCGGCGCTTATCTTTTCGATTGTTGCGCCCTTCACACCAATAATAACGCCCGGGCGGGCAGTATGGATTACGATAGTAACCCGCTGCGGGTGACGAATAATTTCAATCTCTGCAATATCGGCATTCTTGCATTCCGGAAGACTTGCAACCAGTTTTCTGATTTTCATGTCTTCAAGAACGAGGTCCGCATACTCGCGGGGATCTGCATACCAGCGAGACTGCCAGGTTTTGTTTACACCGAGGCGTAAACCGATAGGACTAACTTTCTGACCCACTTTATTTTCCCGCCTTTTCGTCAACGACGACCGTAATATGACACATACGTTTCAGAAGCTGGTCAGCACGACCGCGAGCGCGGAACCAGACCCTCTTGAGTCTCGGACCGTCGTCAATTCTGATTTCTTTAACGTACAACATGTCTTCATCCAGTTTATCGTTCGCATTGAGCGCGTTGGCCATAGCAGACTTCAGAGTAGAACTGATAAGACCGGCACCTTTCTGCGGCATATTGGCAAGTATTGCCATTGCTTCGGAACAGGACTTCTGATTAATCACATGAGCGACAGGGCGAACCTTACTCGGAGATGCGATGAGGAATTTGGAAGTGGCTACATAACCTTTTTTCTCAGCCATAATATCCACCTTTATTTAGCTGCAGGCTTTGACGCCGCTGCTGCTTTAGGAGCACCGGCTGCCGGTGCCGCAGGAGCTGCCTTTGCCGCAGCTGCCGCTTTGTCTGTACCGCCATGGGCGCGGAAAATACGGGTCGGAGAAAATTCCCCGAGCTTATGTCCGACGAGGTTTTCTGTGATATACACAGGAATCCATGACTTGCCATTGTATACGGAAATAGTATTTCCGACCATTTCCGGGATGATTGTAGAGCAGCGGGAATATGTTTTGATCATTTTCCTGTCGGCCTCTTTGTTCATCGATAAAATTTTCTTGTAAAGGCTCTTTTCCACAAAAGGACCTTTTTTAACAGATCTTGACACTGCTATCTCCTATGCAACTACTTCTTTCGGCGCGAAACAATAAAATTGCTCGACGTCTTCCGCTTGTTGCGGGTTTTATAGCCCTTGCAAGGCTGTCCCCATGGAGTAACAGGGCTACGTCCTTTACCTTTACCTTCACCACCACCAAGCGGATGATCGACAGGGTTCATAGCCATACCGCGAACGGTCGGGCGGACACCCATCCAGCGACGGTGACCGGCCTTACCGAGCTGTACGTTCATGTGTTCTTCGTTTCCGACAACACCGATCGTCGCATAGCATTTGCCGTTCACTTTGCGCATTTCGCTTGACGGAAGACGAATGATGACATAATCACCTTCGCTGCCGGCAATCATTGCACTTGCACCGGCGGAACGGACAAGCTGCCCGCCGCGGCCAAGCGTAAGTTCAATATTGTGCACTGTGAATCCGACAGGAATCATGTTGAGCGGAAGAGCGTTTCCCACTACAGGAGTTGCCTTCTCGCCTGCCATAATTTTCTGTCCGACCTGAAGACCTTTCGGTGCAATAATATACCGTTTGTCTCCATCCGCATAAAAAACAAGGGCGATATTAGCGCTGCGGTTCGGATCGTACTCAATAGTTTTGACCGTTCCCGGAATACCGTGCTTATCGCGCTTGAAGTCAATCTCACGATACTTCTGTTTGTGTCCGCCGCCCTGATGGCGTACTGCAATACGTCCACCGGCACCGCGTCCGCCGTGAGATATCTTTCCTGACGTCAGTCTTTTTTCGGGTTTATCTGCCGTCAGTTCATCTCTGACCAGGTCGACGCGCCCGCGCGTTCCTGCAGTCATCGGCTTAAATATCTTAAGAGCCATTTTAGTTCCCCTTAATCCTTAAGGCTCACACGCCTTCGAATGCCTGGATTTTTTCACCAGGAGCGACGCGTACAATTGCCTTTTTATAGGAAGATGTAAGGCCGGGTATACCGCGGCCGCGTTTCATCTTTCCAGCAACATTCATCGTCGTGCAGTCAACAACCTTCACATTAAAAAGCCTACGGACAGCTTCTTTTATCTGAATTTTTGTTGCATCAGGACGAACGATGAACACATATTTATCCTGCTCGCGGAGAGCATTTGCCTTTTCTGAAATAACCGGCTCAATAAGAACATCTTCAAGATTCATTATTCAGCCTCCTTTGTTTCACCAGCATAAAACTGTGACAGATTTTTCACAGCGCTTTCAAGAGCAATGATTTTGCGTCCATAAAACAGGTCATGTGCACGCAGGCGATTGAACGACAGGAACGACAGCGTCGGAATATTACGTCCGGCCTGCTTTATCTTCGCATCATCATCCTTCAGGATGATTACCGTGCGCTCTCCGTCGGAGAAGTTCTTAAGAATCTTTACCAGATCCTTTGTTTTACCGCTTTCAATAGTAAAATCTTCCACAACAGTAAGCCTGTCACTCTGTGCCTGAAGGCTCAGAATGGATTTCATGGCAAGACGTTTTTCCTGCTTCGGAATCGCATAGCTGTAATCCTTCGGTTTCGGTCCGAATATCGTACCGCCGCCGACAGTAATCGGAGACTTCGTATCACCACGGCGTGCGTGGCCCGTTCCCTTCTGTTTATACGGCTTTGCATTCGTTCCGTGCACTTCGGCCCGTCCTTTCGTACATGCCGTTCCGGTGCGCATATTTGCTAATTCATTAGTGATGGCATAGTAAATAACATCTTCATTCACGGGGAGACCGAATACGTTATCATCAAGAGTAATCGTACGCAGCTCTTTACCATCGACTGAATAGACCTTCTTTTCCATAGTAGTCACCTTCTGTCGTTATTTCTTTACCGCGGACTTGACGATCAGCGTACAGTCTTTATTCCCGGGAACAGCCCCGCGAACCATAACTACATTCAGCTCAGGATCAACTTTCACAATCTTGAGATTCTGAACAGTAACACGTTTGAACCCCATATGACCGGGCATTCTGATGTTCTTAAAGCTGTGTCCGGGAGTCGTGCACATTCCGGTACCACCCTGCTCACGATGAAATTTTGAACCGTGAGTCGCGCGTCCGCCGTGCATTCCCCAGCGTTTCATAACGCCCTGGAATCCTTTACCTTTCGAGGTAGCCGTGACATCAAGAAAACGCGAACCGTCGAACAGTTCCAGACCAATCTGGTCGCCGATTTTCACATCGGCCTTTTCAAAGTCACGAAACTCTTTAAGTGTCCGTTTCGGGGTAATGTTTTCAGGAAACTGGCCTTTATATGATTTTGTAAGCGCCACCGGTTTAACTTCATCAACACCGAGGACGACAGCATCATAGCCGTTAGTTTCCTTTGTTCTCGCAGCAACGACAGTATTCGGATCGATGCGGATCACGGTTACCGGTATAAGGTTTCCGCTTTCATCGAAGATCTGTGTCATTCCCACTTTCTTTGCAATCAGACCTTTCATTCTGATATTCTCCTATGAGCCGAAGAAGTTCCCTTCTCCGCCTCTTTTCGGCCGCCATCCCGGATCCTCGGGACCGTACCGTTTATTTAAGCAGTTCTGCCTGACAGGCAGAATTTACTGCTTTACTTTTACTTCAACACCGGCAGGCAGCTCCAGCTTCATGAGTGAATCCATCACGTCTGAAGTAGGATTAAGAATGTCGATAAGACGTTTATGCGTACGCATTTCGAACTGCTCACGTGACTTTTTATTGACATGTGGCGAACGAAGCACCGTAACCTTATTTATTCTTGTCGGAAGCGGAATCGGTCCGGAAACCTTAGCACCCGCTTTCTGTACAGTCTGCACGATGGCTTTTGCACTCTGATCGATCACTTCTGCATCGTATGCGCGCAGCGTGACACGAATCTTACCGTTAGCCATTATTCCTCCAATCGTAAGGAAGGAGCCTGAAGTTCTAAAAAAACAACAGGCTCCGTCGATTACGAAATTACGCCATAATCTTTACAACCTGTCCTGAAGCGATCGTGTGACCACCTTCACGGATAGCAAGTTTAAGTCCCTCGTCCATAGCGATCGGGTGAATAAGTTCACCCAGAATCTTTACGTTGTCGCCCGGTTTTACCATCTGAACGCCCGGTTCAAGCTCGATCGTTCCGGTAATATCAGTTGTACGGAAATAGAACTGCGGACGATAACCCGTAAAGAACGGCTTTTTGCGTCCACCCTCAGCTTCCGTCAGAACGTAAATCTGAGCTTCGAACTTCGTATGCGGATGAATTGTACCCGGCTTTGCGAGAACCTGACCGCGTTCAACGTCTTTTTTCTCAATACCGCGGAGAAGAATACCGACGTTGTCACCGGCCATACCCTGATCGAGAGTCTTCTGGAACATTTCAATGCCGGTTACTGTCGATTTTACCGTCGGCTTAATACCGATGATTTCAACTTCATCGTTCATATTGATGATACCGCGTTCAATACGGCCGGTTACAACAGTACCGCGGCCGGTGATTGTGAAGATGTCTTCAATCGGCATAAGGAACGGTTTTTCATCATCGCGGACAGGATCGTCGAACCACGTATCCATAGCCGTAAGCAGTTCCTCGATGCATTTTGTATTCGCCGGATCTTCAGGATTGTTCAGTGCCTTGAAAGCAGATCCCTTGATAATCGGTGTATCTTCGGCGAATCCGTACTTCTTGACTGTATCCTTAACGTCTTCAACGGCCATTTCAATCATGTCATCCGCTTCGGAAGGATCGAACTGATCGCACTTGTTAAGGAATACGATGATCTTCGGAACGCCGACCTGACGCGCGAGAAGAAGGTGCTCTTTCGTCTGGGGCATACAGCCGTCAGGAGCAGAAACAACAAGAATTGCTCCATCCATCTGAGCAGCACCGGTGATCATGTTTTTGATATAGTCCGCATGTCCCGGGCAGTCGATGTGGGCATAGTGACGCTTATCAGACTGATACTCAAGGTGGCGGGTGTTGATTGTAATACCGCGTGCCTTTTCCTCAGGAGCATTATCGATTTCATCATACTTGAGAGCATGGTCACCGTACTTGCGTGCGCAGTACTGTGTGATTGCAGCTGACAGAGTGGTCTTACCATGGTCTACGTGGCCGATGGTTCCAACGTTCATGTGGGGCTTAGTTCTGACGAACTTTTCCTTTGCCATGATTTTCTCCTTGCCGGATTTTTCTGATCCGACATACTTAATTTTATGTGTTGCACTTTAAGCCAGAACGGGTCAGTTTTCTACAGAAAATGCCGCATTCGCATACACACTATTAATTGCCTGGATTGATAAGATGAGAAGTGATAAGACGGATAAAGAACTTTTCGTTCCCTCACAGCATTCCATAATTTCGGAACACTCTGGGCCGGTACCACCGATCATCATCAAACTTAGCATTTTGATAACTGGTTTGGCATCCTCGAGCCTAACAGTCTGCAAGCAGACCAGCCAGAAACCCTCGATGCGTTCCAATCACCAATTTATATCATCTGCCGACGGCAGTTGAATATCGCAAGCAAGGGCTGTATTCACCTGAAAGCCGCTTTTCAGCGACTGACTTTACGGTAACACCGGACGTATTGTCCGTCTGACTCTCAAAGAACCCTTTAAACTGCCACTACCCCTATTCAGATACTGACAGAGTTCTTTAGTTATACATGTTTTAGAAAGTTATGTCAATCAGCGCAGCACTAAACCGCACATTCCTCCGCAAGACCTTATTCTTTAAAGACAAAAGAGCCCGCCGGGAAAGGCGGGCTGTTGTAAAACGAGTTTTCGTACGAAAACTCAGGAAGCAGGAAAAACAGGAGGTTCTTCCTGCAGCCGGTACTACCACCTGTAATGTGCAAAAGCCTTGTTGGCTTCCGCCATTTTGTGTGTATCTTCCTTCTTTTTGAAGGCCGTACCGGTATTGTTGTACGCGTCGAGCAGTTCAGCGGAAAGCGTATCAGCCATACCGTGACCGCTGCGTGAACGCGCCGCATCGATAACCCAGCGCATTGCGAGAGCTTCGCGGCGTGAATCGCGGATTTCCACCGGAACCTGATAAGTTGCACCGCCGACGCGGCGGGACTTAACTTCAACCATCGGTTTTACGTTATCGAGCGCTTTAAGGAATACTTCAAGCGGATCCTTGTCGGTCTTAGTCTTGAGGTTATCCATAGCAGTGTAAACGATTTTCTTGCAGGTTTCTTTCTTTCCCTGAAGCATCATGCGTGTGATGAATTTGGAAACAACCTTGCTGTTGTATTTGACATCCGGAGTAATCGGACGGTCAATGGACTTCTTATGTCTTCCCATAATATACCTCCGTTATCCTTATGCCTTAGGCCGTTTTGCGCCGTATTTTGAACGGCCGCGCTTGCGTCCGTCGACGCCGAGAGTATCTTTTGTTCCGCGGATAATATGGTAACGTACACCAGGAAGATCCTTTACACGTCCGCCACGGACCAATACGACAGAGTGTTCCTGCAGGTTATGTCCGATACCGGGGATATATGCAGTAACTTCAATTCCATTGCTCAAACGAACACGTGCAATCTTGCGGAGAGCAGAGTTCGGTTTTTTAGGTGTCATAGTCATAACACGTGTGCAAACGCCACGTTTCTGCGGACATGAATTAAGCGCGGGAGCTTTCGTTCTGTTGGCAGCTGACTTGCGACCCTGATGAATCAGTTGATTAATTGTAGGCATCGCCTATCTCCTATTATTTAGTTCCGGTCAGCACCCCGGAAAGAATAAACTATTTCCCAAGTCAAAACAGGAATTTTATGATACTGAATTCCGGCAAGACTCGTCAAGAGCCCGGTCGGAATCCCGTTTTTAATCCTGTTCGGGCTCCTCAACGTCGAACGACGGATCGTCTTCAGCCTTAGCAGCTTCAAGCTCCTTTTCCTGGCGGCGCTTCTCAAGAATCTCATCCATCTGGATATCGAGATCCCTGTCGCTGCCGTCGAACAGCTTGACGTTCTTATAATTCCTGATGCCCGTACCGGCCGGAATCATGTGGCCGATGGCTACATTTTCCTTAATGCCGTGCAGACCGTCGACGGAACCGGAGATGGCGGCGTTTGTAAGAACACGCGTCGTTTCCTGGAACGATGCAGCAGAGATGAACGAATCGACTCCGAGAGAAGCTTTCGTAATACCCTGGAACATCGGCCGTCCGATTGCCGGCTGACCGCCCTCGCCTATGACGCGGCGGTTCTCTTCATGGAACTTGTACTTGTCAACCTGCTGCCCGTAGATAAAATGCGTGTCGCCGACTGCGACAATTTCGACCTTGCGGAGCATCTGGCGGACAATAATACCGATATGCTTGTCGTTGATGTCTACGCCCTGCGCGCGGTACACCTGCTGGATTTCGTCCATAAGGTAATTCTGCAGCGCATTCTCGCCGAGGATCGAGAGAACTTCGTGCGGATTCGGCGAACCGTCGCACAGCGGCTCGCCCGCTTCAACCCTGTCGCCGTCGCGCACGAGCATGCGCTTGTTCATCGGAACTGCATGTTCGTACACTTTGCCGAATTCGTCCTCGACGGTGACCATACGCTTGCCTTTCGTAATTCCCTTAAACTTGACAAGTCCGGAAATTTTGGCAAGAACGCACGGATTCTTCGGCTTGCGTGCTTCGAACAGCTCTGATACACGCGGAAGACCGCCCGTGATATCGTTCGACTTCTGGGCAGCTTTCGGCAGTTTCGCAAGCGTAACACCGGCAGCAATCTGCTGCTTGTCTTCAACAAGGAGAACTGCACCCGCAGGGAGGTAGTAACTGCCGAGTTCGTTGCCGGCCTCGTCGGTGATGAGAACGCGCGGCTGTTTTACGTCAAGATGCAGGTCGCTGATTGTGCGTTCCGTCTTACCCGTCTGCTGGTCAAGGCGCTCTTCGAGCGTCGAACCGACGATAATATCCTCAAAGTGGATGTACCCGTCGCTCTCCGCAATAATCGGTTCGCTGAACGGATCGAATTCTCCGAGCGGCTTTCCGGCTTCAACAATATCGCCGGCCTTCGCATAAATCGTAGAGCCGTTGGAAATTTCCACCTTAAGCTCGTTGCTCGTAAGATAGATCGTATCGGCAATAATCATGACTTTTGCAGTAGCGGAAGCTTTCACGTCCGCGTTCTTCTTTGCAACGATGACGCTGCCCTTCATGATGCGTGCACCGTCGGCGACTTTTACGTCCGCGCCCTTCTCGATCTTAATCTGATCAAGAATACGGATGACGGTCATAAAGCCTTTACGCGTGAAGAGCCACTTGCCGTCCTTCATCGCGACGTGCGTACCCGCGACGTCTTTGATAAAAGCCGGGAACTTAAGAACAATGTGATTCTCTTCCGTCGTTTTTTCAGCGGCGCCGCCTGAGTGGAACGTGCGGAGCGTCAGCTGCGTACCGGGCTGACCGATCGACTGTGCGGCGATAATGCCGACAGCCTCGCCTATCTCGACAATCTTATTGCGTGCAAGGTTCTGTCCGTAGCACTTTACACAGATACCGTGTTTCGCCTCGCAGGTAAGAACAGTGCGGAGTTTTACTTTCTCCACACCGGCCTCGTCAATCTTTTTCGCAAGATCACCGTCGATGTACTGGTTCACGTCGCAGAGCAACTCGCCGGTAATCGGGTGAATGACGCGCTCGATTGTATAATGCCCGACAATCCGGTCCGCAAGGTGGACGATGATTTCATCCCCGTCTTTAATTGCAGCGTAGTCAATGCCGTTGATTGTACCGCAGTCGTCGTCGTTGATAACGACATCCTGTGCAACGTCGACAAGACGGCGGGTCATGTAACCTGCGTCAGCGGTTTTAAGAGCCGTATCCGACAAACCTTTGCGGGCGCCGTTCGTCGAAATGAAGAATTCGATAACCGACAGACCTTCCTTAAAGTTGGAGCGGATCGGAAGTTCGATGATGTCTCCGTTCGGTTTCGCCATAAGACCGCGCATTGCAGCCAGCTGGGAAATCTGTTTCGGAGAGCCGCGGGCGCCCGATTTCGCCATCATGTAGATTGTGTTGAACCCTTCCTTATCCTTGGAAAGGTTGTCCATCATTATCTTTGAAAGTTCGTCGTTGGCGCGTGCCCAAATATCGCACACGCGCTGATAGCGTTCTTCACCGGTGATAATACCTTTGGAATACTGGCCGACGATTTCCTCGACTTCCTTATTCGCCTTGTCGACCATCGCCTTCTTTTCTTTCGGTACAAGAATATCGTCCATTGAAAGCGTTGCACCGTAGAACGTAGCGTTCTTGTATCCGCACGCCTTGATGGCGTCGAGCATTTTGATTGTGAGCCACGGTCCCTGATTGTGGTAAACCTTCTCAATCATCCTGCGGAGTTTTTTGTCGTCCATCTGCTCGTTCACGTAATCGACTTCCTCAGGCATCTCTTCATTAAACGCGAGCATACCCGCAGACGTCTCAATCACCTTGCCGTTGTACGGAGCCTTCATGACGGGCACTTTGACAGCAGCCTGCCATTCGATGCTGCCGCACTCGGCCGCCATACGGACCTCGTCGGAAGAACAGAATCGTCTGCCTGTCCCCTTCGCGTGCGGCTTGATTGAAGTCATATAGTAGATACCGAGAACCATATCCTGCGACGGATAAACGATTGTGTTGCCGTTTGCGGGATCGAGCAGGTTGCGCGCCGAAAGCATGAGCGTCCAGCATTCCATCTGCGCCGCCTGTGTAAGCGGTACGTGAATAGCCATCTGGTCGCCGTCGAAGTCCGCGTTGAACGATTTACAGGCAAGCGGATGAAGCTTAAGCGCTTTTCCCTCGACAAGAACAGGTTCGAACGCAAGAATACCAAGACGGTGAAGCGTCGGAGCGCGGTTAAGCATAACAGGGTGTTCGCGCACAACTTCGTCGAGAATCGCGTAGACTTCGGGCGATTCCTGCTCTACAAGCATTTTCGCTTTCTTGATATTAAATACAACGTCTTTGTCGACGAGTTTCTTCATTATAAACGGCTTGAACAGCTCAAGCGCCATCTTTGTCGGAAGGCCGCACTGCCACAGTTTAAGCTCCGGACCGACGACGATGACGGAACGTCCCGAATAGTCGACGCGTTTTCCGAGCAGGTTCTGGCGGAAGCGTCCCTGTTTGCCTTTGAGCATGTCGCTGATCGACTTGAGCGGACGATTCGACGCGCCTTTTACGACGCGCTTGCGTTTGCTGTTGTCGAACAGCGCATCCACAGCTTCCTGCAGCATGCGTTTCTCATTGCGGATGATGATGTCAGGAGCGGAAAGCTGCTGAAGTCTCTTGAGGCGGTTGTTGCGGTTGATGACGCGGCGGTACAGGTCGTTGAGGTCGGACGTTGCAAACCGGCCGCCGTCGAGCTGAACCATCGGGCGTAGATCAGGCGGGATGACCGGAACGACGTCCAGAATCATCCAGCTCGCCTTGTTGCCCGACGCGCGGAAGTTTTCCACGATTTCGATACGTTTCAGAAGACGCTTGTCGCTCTTCGGACCTTTCTCGATCATCTTCGCGCGGAGTTCCGCGGCAAGCGCGTCGAGATCGAGACCTTCAAGCAGCGTCTTAACCGCTTCGGCACCCATATCAGCGGAGAACGCTTCACCGTACCGCTCGCGGGCTTCGTTGTACTCGTCTTCCGTAAGCAGCTGCATCTTCTTGAGGTCGGTGTCGCCCGGATCAATGACGATGTATTTTTCATAGTAAAGGACGGAGCGGAGAGCCGCAACCTGAAGGTCGAGCAAGAGCCCCATGCGGCTCGGAACAGAGCGGTAATACCAGATGTGGCTTACCGGAGCTGCGAGCTCGATGTGTCCCGTGCGTTCGCGGCGGACTTTGAAATCGGTGACTTCAACGCCGCAGCGGTCGCAGATGACGCCCTTGTAGCGGATCGACTTGAACTTTCCGCAGTAGCATTCCCATTCCTTCGTCGTACCGAAAATACGTTCGCAGAACAGGCCGTCTTTCTCGGGACGGAGCGTGCGGTAGTTTATTGTTTCCGGCTTTTTGACCTCGCCGTACGACCACGCGCGGATTGTATCCGGCGAAGCAAGTTTTATTCTGAGGCTGTCAAAGTCCTGAATATCACGCATTAGCATTCTCCTTGTCGAAACCGGAAGCCGCTTTGTCAATCAGCTCCTGGTCGCGCTCTGTCAGAGCGATCTGTTTGCCCTTGGCATCGTAGATGGTAAAATCCAGTGCCAGACCGCGGAGTTCCTGAACCAGTACGTTGAATGATTCCGGAACGCCGGCCGGCGATGAAGGATCGCCCTTAACTATGGATTCGTAAATTTTTGAACGTCCGTTCATATCGTCGGACTTAATCGTCATCATTTCCTGCAGCGTATTCGCGGCGCCGTACGCTTCGAGCGCCCATACTTCCA
The DNA here is from genome assembly GCA_002399405.1 of Treponema sp. UBA4873. Classification (GTDB taxonomy): domain Bacteria; phylum Spirochaetota; class Spirochaetia; order Treponematales; family Treponemataceae; genus Treponema_D. The sequence continues at coordinate 155,043 of DHDP01000014.1, forward strand.
TTTCTCCGAGACGCTGACCGCCGAACTGGGCCTTACCGCCGAGCGGCTGCTGCGTAACGAGCGAGTACGGTCCCGTAGAACGCGCGTGCATCTTGTCGTCGACAAGGTGATGCAGTTTCATAAAGTAAATCACGCCGACGAATATCGGATTGACGAACGGAACGCCCGTGCGTCCGTCGTGTACAATCTGCTTGCAGTCGGGGGAAAGTCCCGCTTCCTTGAGTTTTGCAGCAATCTGCTCCTGCGACGGAGTCTGGAATGCCGGACATTCAAAGAACTGATTCAGATATTTGCCCGCAATTCCGAGCTCTGATTCCATAATCTGACCGATGTTCATACGGGAAGGAACGCCGAGCGGGTTCAGACACACGTCGAGCGGCGTACCGTCTTCAAGGTACGGCATATCCTCTATCGGAAGGATGCGCGCGACGACACCTTTGTTTCCGTGTCGGCCGGCCATTTTATCGCCTTCGCAGAGCTTGCGCTTGTTGGCAATAAGAACCTTCACGACTTCGTCGACTCCGGGATTCAAATCGTCGCCTTCCATGCGGCGCAGACGCTGAACGTCGATAACGACACCTTCAACACCGTGCGGAACACGCAGTGAAGAATCGCGGACTTCCTTCGCCTTTTCACCGAAAATCGAATTCAGCAGTTTGAACTCAGGCGTCGTTTCAGTTTCGCTCTTCGGCGTCACCTTTCCGACGAGAATGTCGCCCGACCGGACTTTCGCACCGATGCGGATAATACCTTCCGCGTCGAGGTTGTCGAGCGTCTTCTCGGCGGTATTCGGAACGTCGCGCGTAATTTTCTCCGGTCCGAGTTTCGTCTCGCGGATTTCAATCGTAAATTCCTTAATATGAATTGACGTGTACATATCCTCGCGCACGACGCGCTGGGAGATAAGGACAGCGTCCTCGTAATTGTAGCCGTTCCACGGGACGAATCCGACGAGAATGTTCCGGCCGAGCGCAAGCTCTCCGTTGAACGTCGCCGGACCGTCGGCAAGCACGTCGCCTTTCTTCACCTTCTGTCCGACTTCGACAGTCGGGCGCTGATGATAACAGGTGTCCTGATTCGTGCGCTGATACTTAAGCAGCGTATATTCGTCGAGCGGGTCGGTCTTCTTCGCGCCGTCGAGTTTAATCTTAACGCTGTCGCTCGCCACCCACACGACTTCACCGTCGTGTTTCGCTTTGATAAGAACGCCAGAATCGTACGCCGTCTTCTGTTCCATGCCGGTGCCGACAATCGGGGGCTCAGGGAAAAGAAGCGGAACTGCCTGACGCTGCATGTTGCAGCCCATCAAAGCACGGTTTGCGTCGTCGTGTTCAAGGAACGGAACGAGAGATGCGGAAACTGAGATGACCTGGCGCGGCGAAACATCGATGTACTGGACGTCTTTCGGATCGCGCTGCGTATAGTTGCCGCGGTTGCGGCACGAAATCATATCAGTCGGGAACGAACCGTCGGTTTTCATGCCTTCAACTACCTGACCGATGTAATACTTGTCCTCGTCCATAGCCGAAAGATATTCAACTTCGTTCGTAGCCTTGCCGTTCAACACTTTGCGGTACGGCGCTTCGAGGAAACCGTAGTCGTTGATGCGCGTAAAAATAGCAAGCGAAACAATAAGACCGATGTTCGGACCTTCAGGCGTTTCAATCGGGCACATGCGCCCGTAGTGTGAATAATGAACGTCGCGGACTTCGAATCCCGCACGGTCGCGTGAAAGACCGCCCGGTCCGAGAGCGTTAAGACGCCGCTTGTGCGTAAGCTCGGCAAGCGGATTGACCTGATCCATAAACTGAGACAGCTGGGACGAACCGAAGAATTCCTTGATCGACGCAACAATCGGTTTTATGGAAATGAGGTCCTGCGGCTTCATTGTCTCGGTTTCTTTGAGACTCATCCGCTCTTTTGCAATCCGTTCCATACGGCTGAACGCAGTTTTGAGCTGGTTCGTCATAAGTTCGCCGACGGAGCGGATGCGGCGGTTGCCCAGGTGGTCTATATCATCAACCTGCTCGTCGCCGATATACACTTTGATAAGATATTTCATCGTCTGGATGATATCCTCTCTGATAAGTGTAAAATCCTTTACGTCGTCCTTGTAGTCGAATTTTTTGTTGAGCTTGTAGCGGCCGACGCGGCCGAGATCATAGCGGCGTTCCGAGAAGAACATCGAGGTAAGATCCTTTTCCGCAGCTTCGACGGTAATCGGTTCGCCCGGCATGAGAATCTGATAGACGGCCGCAAGGGCGTCTTCCTTAGTCGGCTCCATGTCGACGGAACCTTCCTTTACGTAGCGGACTTCCTCGCGCTCAAAGCAGTTTATAATCATCTGCGAGTCGAGAGAATCGTTATTTTCGTCCTTGTCGCCCGGATTTTTGCGCGTGTCGAATTTTATGGCACAGACTTCCTTTACACCGTTTGCAACAAGGTCGTCGATATCGTGCGGATGAAGACGGACGCCTGCATTGAAGAGGCGTTTTTCTTCGCCGGATTCGGGATCTTTAAGTATGACCGCGCTTGCAAGCACTTTATCGACAAGCTGTTCGCGTGAGGAACTGTCGTTCCTGACCGGCATCTCTTCCGTCGTATAGAAACAGCGGATGATCTGCTCGCGCGTCGTGTATCCGAGCGCACGGAGGAATATAGTACCGAGAATTTTCTTCTTGCGGTCGATTTTTGCGTAAATCAGTTCTTTCTTCTGGTCGATTTCAAACTCAAGCCATGAGCCGCGGTACGGAATAATGCGGCTTGAATAAATACCCTTATCGTGGCAGAAAATAACGCCCGGGGAACGGTGAATCTGCGAAACAACGACGCGTTCCGCTCCGTTGATAACGAACGTTCCGCGGTCCGTCATGAGCGGAATATCGCCCATGTATATATCTTTCTGAAGAATAGTTCCTGTCTGAAGAAAAACAAGCTTGATGATTGCCTTTAGCGGCACGGCGTACGTAAGTCCCTTCTGTTTGCACTCAAGCTCCGAAAACTTGATGTTTTCCGCGTCGAGCTGATATGAGTCAAACTCAAGAGACATGTCGCCGTTCGGACTGTCAATCGGGAAAGTCGAAGTAAACACTTCCTGCAGTCCCTGATTGGCAGGTGCTTCATGGTTCTGCAGTTTTTCCGACTGGAGAAAACTTTCATACGACGATGTCTGGATTGAAATAAGATCGGGGATATCCATAACTGTCTGGATATCCTTCCCGATGTACTGACGGTTGATCGTTCGGGTTTTTGCGAACATCAGATCCCCCTGAATACTGGATTCGGCACTGTCTCTGCTACAAGCAGGAAACTCCGCTCAGCACAGAGACGGCCGATAAAACCGGCCAACCGGAAACCGACTGACCTTTCCGGGTTTCTTTTTGAAAACAGCTGAAGAAGCCGACCGAAACCCGCACATTTTAAAAAACAGAAGACACAATCACCCCGCCGTTTCCGACGGGGTCAAAAAACTTTTACGATAAATTATTTCTTGCTCGCAGTACCACCGGCTTCGGTGATCTGAGCAACAATCTTATCCGCATCAGCCTTGCTTACACCCTCTTTAACAACCTTCGGTGCGCCTTCAACAAGAGTTTTTGCTTCGCCGAGTCCGAGACCGGTAATCTCACGAATAGCTTTAATAACCGGAATCTTTTTGGCAGGATCAACCTTTTCAAGGGTGATTGTAAACTCTGTCTGCTCCTCACCGGCAGCTGCTGCACCGGCTGCACCGGCGGCTGCTACTGCAACAGGAGCTGCGGCCGTAACGCCGAATTTCTCTTCCATTGCTTTTACCAGGTCAGCTGCCTGCTGAACTGTCATGTTAGCGATCGCATCAAGGATCTCATCATTTGTAAGTGCTGCCATATTGTCTTCTCCATAAAGAAAGATGTTCATCCTGTTCTGCGGATTATCCGCATCGCAGAATGTTCCCGGCTGCGGCTCCATACGGAAACTGCCGGAAATTTATGCGGACAGTCGACAGCTGTGAAGCCTGACCGCATTTGCAAAGAAACTTCTGCAGACCGTTATGCCTGCGGAGCAGCCGGAGCTGCTTCCGCTTTCGGCGCATCGCCGGCAGGAGCTTCGCTTGATTTTTTCTCGACATATGCCTGCAACGTCGCGGCAAGCTTGCGTGCAGGTCCGTTGATTGCAGACATAAGAAGTCCGATAAGTTCCTTTCTGCCGGGAAGCTTTGAAAACTCCTGCATTTTGGAAAGATCGTAGATTTCTTTGTTGATGAAACCGCCCTTAACGTTAAGAGACGGCGCATCTTTCGCAAACTCAAACAGAACTTTTGCAACAGAGTTCGAGTCTTCTTTTGCCATAGCGACGACAGTGGGTCCCTTGAGGTAATCAGCGACATTGTCGATTTTCATATCCTCAAAAGCAATGCGCGCGAAGTTGTTTTTTACAACCTTCAGACTCGCATTCTGTTCACGAAGCTTTTTGCGGAGATTCGTAATCTGCTCGACTGTCATACCACGGTAATCTGCAAAAATAAAGTCGTTGTATTCGGCAAATGTCTTTTTCGCTTCTTCGATAGCAGCCGTTTTGGCAGGCTGCATTTTCTTTGCTTTGACGGCCATGATTATTCTCCTTCCTTGAAGTCAACCCAGACTCCGGGGCCCATAGAAGAGCAGACGGAAACTGTCGTCATAAAACCGGCTTTTGCGTCAACAGGTTTCTTTCGTTCAATTTCAGTCAGAAGAGTACTGACGTTTTCCGCTACTTTCGCAGGATCCATGGAAACTTTACCGACAGCAATGTGAATAACACCGCCTTTGTCGGCACGGAATTCCGTACGACCCTTCTTAAGTTCAGCGATAGCTTTCACAATATCGTTCGTAACAGTACCTGTTTTCGGATTCGGCATAAGACCTTTGCGTCCGAGCACCATACCGAGACGGCCGACGTCTTTCATCATATCGGGAGTAGCGACGGCGATGTCGAAATCGAGCCAGCCGTCCTTGACCTTATTGATATACTCGTCGGCACCTGCATATGCAGCACCCGCAGCAATCGCCTCTTTTGCCCGGTCTTCCTTGCAGAAAACGAGAACTTTTTTCTCGGCCGTGAACTGATTCGGAAATACGAGCGTGTCGCGGACAGTGGCATTTTTCCCGAGACGAAGAGCAACATGAGCTTCCACTGTTTCGTCGAACTTCGCAAATTTCATATCCTGAACCATTTTGCACGCATCGGCTACGTTGTATTTCTTTGTAAGGTCGTATTTTGCAGCGGATGCGCGATAATTTTTTCCGTGTTTCATATTACTGCTCCACCTCTACGCCCATACTGCGTGCAGTACCGGCAACGATTTTCTTAGCTGCTTCAAGATCGTTTGCATTAAGATCCGGCAGTTTTTCTTTGGCAATTTCCTCAAGATCTTTCTTCGGAAGCTTACCGACCTTGTCGCGGAGCGGATTGCTTGAACCTTTTTCCAGCTTAAGCGCTTTCTTGATAAGAATAGCAGCCGGCGGGGTCTTGAGAATAAATGTGTAGGATTTGTCCTGATAGACAGTGATGATTACCGGGATAATAAGTCCCTTTTCCATCTTTCTCGTTCTGTCGTTGAATTCCTGGACAAATTTCGGAGCACTCACGCCGTGCGGTCCGAGTGCCGGTCCGATCGGCGGAGCGGGTGTCGCAGCTCCTGCAGGGCACTGCAGTTTAATGACAGCCGTAACTTTTTTTCCAGCCATATAGAACTTCCTTATATTGGTGTGGCCGGCTGCCGCAGAATTGCAGCTGTGCCGGCGCTAGCGGGGCGCTTATGTCCGACGGACCTGCGCCTCTCCCAAAACAGGTATAAAATATCCTGCATCCGAGGATGCAGAACCTGATTCCGATATCAATACTTTTCTTGAAAAGGGATTATATCTTTTCAACCTGAACAAGACTCACTTCAACCGGCGTTGCGCGGCCGAAAATCTGAACATTTACGCGCAGTTTGTCTTTTTCAGCGTTCACTTCTTCGACATTACCGCTGAACGTCGCGAACGGTCCGTCCGTAATCTTTACCTGATCGCCGACATTAAAGGACTGCTTGATACGGACAACTTTTTCTCCCTTTATTGCACCCGATTTCTGCAGCAGATTCTTTGCCTCATCTGCTGTTATAGGGCGCGGGCGATCACTCGGATTAGTTCCGACAAATCCCGTAACTCCCTGTATCCGGCGAATTGTCGTACAGGTTTTCTTCCAGTCAAGCTCAGGCAGGTCCATTTCAAGCATGATGTATCCCGGCAGAAATTTGTTCTTCCGGGAATGCTGTTTTCCGTCTTTTACTTCGATAAGTTCTTCGACAGGGACACGAACATCCGTAACTACCGCAGGATCAATATCCTTTGATTCAAGAAGTGTTCTGATTGTACGTTCAATCTTCCCTTCATATCCGGTGTACGTATGAAGAATGTACCAGCTCTTTGCCATGCAAACGCTTCCTATTTCATCAGTGTGCGGAATACTTCTGTAAATCCCCAGTCAAAAAGACCGAGTACAATAGCTATCACAACAGTAGAAATAATGACAACTTTCACAGAAGATACGACATCATCGCGGGAAGGCCAAACAACTTTCTTAAGTTCAGCCCTGCTTTCACGGAAAAACTGTCCAACTTTTGACATAATACCCCCGGATAAAAATTACAGGCCAGGCAGGATTTGAACCCACGACAGGCGGTTTTGGAGACCGCAACTCTACCAGCTGAGCTACTGGCCTAAATATATCAACTGCCCGCACAGCGGACAGATATATGCATTTATTTTACTTTTACTTCTTTATGAACCGTATGCTTGCGGTCGAACGGGCAGTATTTGCTCAACTCAAGCTTTCCCTGAGTATTTTTACGGTTCTTCGTCGTTGTATAATTCTTGCGTTTGCATTCAGCGCACTGAAGTGCAATAATCTCTACAGCACCTTTTTTCTTGCTACTCATAGTCTATATCTCCTAAAAACAGATAGCTTTCAAAGCCCCCGTGCAGAATCGAACTGCAGACCTCAACCTTACCATGGTTGCGCTCTACCGACTGAGCTACAAGGGCAGGCAGCTACACGGAGCATCTAACGAATTCCCCCGCAGATGAAAACAGCGTGTTTTAGAAATATATATGAGAGAAAGAATTATGTCAAGAGTAAAAAAGACTTGCCCAACAGGATGGGCAAGTCTTTTTTACGTCTCATTAAACCGGAAATGCCTCAGCATTTCCTTCCTCCGACTTCCGAATCCTCTGCTTGCCCAACAGGACGGGCAAGTCTTTTTTACGTCTCATCTCATATAGATCGGAAATGCGTCAGCATTTCCTTCCTTCGACTTACAAAACCTATACTTGCCCAACAGGACGGGCAAATTGCTTAGGTCTGCCCGTGTTTGCGGCATACACATGTACATGTTTGTGGTACAAACCAGTACATGTTTGAGGCTCAAACAAGTGCATGTTCGAGGTACAAACCAGTACATGTTTATGGCTTAAACAAGCACATGTTTGTAGTACAAACAAGTACATATTCGTAACTCCATACAGCCTGGTATGCACATTCGGCAGAAAACAACACTTCAGCTTCCTAAACAAAGTGAAATATGTTATTGTCTGATAATATTAAATACTGGAGGCTTCTCATGAATATAGATATGCTTATTGATGGGATTCTTGATTCATACGACCGTTACGGCGGCATAAATCGTACGGAAGCGGAAAATTTTCCGAACAGGCAGAACGTCGTTTCCGTGCTGCAGGATATACAGTCTCTTATTTTTCCGGGATTCAGGGTCGCCGAAGATATAAATCCGACGAACATCCGGTATCTGACAGGCATGCGTGTGAACAGCATTATCGCCATGCTCACGAAGGAAATACAGAAAGCGCTCGTCTACACCCTCGCACAGCAGCAGAAGGACTCCTCCAACATACAGGATTCTCACTGCTTCAGGCTTGCGGAAGAAACTTCCGTCGCACTCGTCGAGGAAATCCCTGAAATCAGGCGGCAAATCCAGCTCGATACGGCCGCCATGTTCAAAGGCGATCCGGCGGCGCGCAGTGCGGAGGAAGTCATCCTTTCATACCCCGGCCTTGAAGCAATCCTCGTCTACCGTATCGCTCACTTTCTGTTCGTAAACGGCGTACCTATTATTCCCCGCATCATGAGCGAACACGTGCACGGAAAGACGGGAATCGACATTCATCCGGGAGCGGTAATCGGAGAGTCGTTCTTCATCGACCACGGGACGGGAGTTGTTATAGGAGAAACGTGCATCATCGGCAACAACGTAAAATTATATCAGGGTGTCACACTCGGTGCGCTCAGTGTAAAAAAAGAGCTCATGAACAAAAAACGTCATCCGACGATTGAAGACAACGTGACAATCTATTCGGGTGCGACGATTCTGGGAGGAGAAACTGTCATCGGACACGACAGCACGATAGGCGGAAATACGTGGCTCACACATTCGGTTCCTCCGAACAGCCTTGTCACCCAGGAACGCCGCGACAAATAATCAGCAGGAAACTGCGGGAACCGGCGATATTCTATAGTAGAATCGGAGATTCCTGCAGATTCACGTGATTCCCCTGCTATTTTATCACGCGCAGAGATTCATGATCGATCGTGAGCGCAACGACTATCAGGAAGACTATTCCTTTTACAAGCTGCTGCGTCGCAGAAACGGGGAAGACCATCGGGAGACTTTTTTCGAGGACGCAGTACGTCAGCGCACCGATTACGATATTCGGAAAACGCGACCTGGCGCCGCCTGAAATCGGCATTCCTCCGAGAACGAGCGCAATAAGTATCTGCGTTTCAAGCTGACTTCCCGCAGTTCCTGTAATGGAACCGACTTTAATAACATTAATAAACGAGGCAAACCCCGTAATCGCTCCGGACGCTGTATATACCAGGAATTTCGTCAAATCCGGGCGGCATCCCGAGAACCGGGCAGCCGTTTCGCCCGCGCCGATTGCGCGAAGGTTGCATCCGAGCCTCGTAAAATGCCATATAAAGAAACCTGCCAGCAGTACGACGGAAGTGAGAAGCACTTTGAGCCACGTCTCGTCGAGCATCATCACTTCAAAGGTCGCCGGCACGGGACCGTTTGTCGTTATGTATTTGCACAAGCCCCTGAAAAAATACATGGAACAAATTGTGACTATAAACGACGCTATCTTGAACTTTACGTGGAAAAAACCGTTGAACGCACCCATTGCCGCGCCTGCTGCAACTGCGGCGACGACGCCGAGTACGATGCTGTAATTCGAGACCCAGCAGAAAACTATCGATGACAAGCCTAAAATCGCTCCCTGAGAGAAATCTAGGCCGCCGACAGTCATAATCATAAAGACGCCCATCGATGCGATCATAAGGACGTATACCTGGCTGAGCATGAGCGACAGGTTCCCCGGGCTGATTATTTTACCGCCAGTCAGAATCGAAAACACGACAACTATAGCTGCAAAACCGAAAAGCGGCATCAAATCACGCGAGAGACCGCCGGCCTTCTGTTTTCTCAATATTGTAATACTCATTTTTCCGTTCCCCTTAGACCATTCTGGCAATAAGATCTCTTTCGCCCAGATTCGGATTCCGTTTGAACTCTCCGTTTATTCTGCCGTCTTTCATAATCAGAATCCGGTCGCTCATGCCGAGAAGTTCCGGAAGCTCTTCTGAAATCATGATGATTGATTTTCCCTGCTGTTTCAGGTCGCTCATCAGGCTGTAAATATCAGCTTTTACTTTAACGTCGATGCCGCGGGTGGGACTGTCGAGCACAAGGATATCGGACTTCTTGCCGATCCAGCGCGCAAGAACCACTTTCTGCTTGTTGCCGCCCGACAGATTCGACACGTACTGCTGTATTCCCGTCATTTTGACGCTCATGAGCCGTGCGTATTTGTCTGCAAAATCGTCCAGCTTTTTGTTATGTACAATTCCTCTTGTCGACAATTCATCCATTGAGGGAAGGCATACGTTATCCCGTATGGAGTCTGCGATGACGACCGATTCGTTGTCGCGGTCTTTCGAGGCATACGCTATGCTTTTCCTGATAGCGCCCTGAATCGTGTTGACCTTGTATCCTCCTGCAAGCGTTACGCTTCCTTTCCGGTTATACGATGCACCGAACACCGCTTTTCCCACTTCGTGTATACCGCATTCCGACAGTCCGCCTATTCCGAGAATTTCACCCTTGTGAAGTTCAAAACCGATGTCGTCTATTGCACCCGGAACAGACACGTCTTTTACCGTCATGACGACCTCGTCAGAAACGGGAGTACCGTAATCGGTACGGTAGTAGCGGTTGTCGAGCACGCGTCCGACCATCATTTTTTTCAGTTCGTCCGCAGAGGTTTCTTTCGTATTCACCGTACCGATAAGCTCGCCGTCGCGGAGAACGGAGATGCGGTCAGTGTGCTCCATAACCTCCTCCAGGTCGTGAGAAATAAATATTACCGTATTTCCCTGCGTTCTCATGCGGTCCATCACTTTGAACAACTCATCGCGGCCCGTGTGGCTCAATGCAGTCGTCGTTTCGTCGACCACGAGAATTTTCGGATTGAAATAAGTGGCCTTCACAATTTCGACAAGTTTCCGGTCCTCGAAACTGTAGTGATCTATCACCCTGGAGGCTGCAATATGGTTGAAACCGTACGAATCGAGCAGGCGCTGCGCCTCCCTGTTCATCGCTCCCGTATTTTTGACGATGCCGTGCATGAATTTATCTTCCTCTCCCAGAAAGATATTCTCAGCGACAGTCAACCCCGGAAGCGTCCCCATTTCCTGAACGATAATCGAAACACCGCTGCGGTTCGCTTCTACCTGGGATTTTACTCTGAACTCCTCTCCGTTCAGCAGAAAACGTCCGCTTGTGATGGAATAGATGCCGCAGAGCATTGAACAGAATGTCGATTTCCCCGACCCGTTCTCGCCGATCAGTCCGTGTATTTCACCTTCATTGAATTCAAGCGAAACATCTTTTATTGCGGCCATAAGGCCGAACTGTTTGCACAGTTTTTCCGATTTTAATACGACTTTACTCATTTTTCTGCTCCGTCATTTTACTACACTGCCTTTGAGGCCCCTGTTCGTAAGGGTGACAATAATAAGGAGCACTGCCCCTGTGACAAAATCATTGATTGTAGTCGGAACGTTCAGTGCGACAAGTCCGTTGAAAATCATGGTGATAATGAACTCGCCGATTACGATCGCCGTTACCGGACAGCCGTATTTTTTGAATGCGACGCCGAAGAACGTACCCATGAGCGGTTTGAAGTTCCGGTCCATCGACGCCATCCCCGTAACGGCAAGCATTCCTCTTCCGTAGCTGACAGTAAGCAGCGCCATGATGCCTACAAAGAAATGAAGCAGGACAAATCCCACGAATTTATATTTTTCGACATTTATACCCATGTTTTTTGCGACAAGTTCGTTGCTTCCGATTGCGTTGCAGTATGTTCCGATTTTCGTAAACCGGAGAATAAAAAACATAAGCAGGAAGGCCCCCGCCGCTACGACGTAATTCCACGGCGCGTGATTGAACGCAAGAATGTTTTCATCGGTAAGTTTTCCCGGAAATCCGGACACATCAAGAGAAACAACATAGTTGGCGACGCTTTCAAGGACGAGCATAAGCCCGACTGTGACAATCATCGACGGAATGCGGAGTTTTGAATACAAAGTTCCGTTGAAACAGCCTATAAGCGTACCGCAGAGAACGCAGCCGAATATCAGCCCGAAATAACCGAAATGGCGCGAGAGCAATACGCCGACAAGCGACGAGAGAACGACATTTGCTCCTATGCTGAAATCAAAAAGTCCCATAACGACGATAAAGTACAAACCGCACCCGCCGACCGCATACTGTATGCTTGTCTGAAGATAGCCGGTCATCAGTTTGGGAGAACCGAAATTTCCCGGAGATAAAAGTTTGAATATACCCCAGAAAAAGAGAGCCATGACGACAAGAACAGCTATTCCGAAATATCTGCCCGTCCTGAATTTTTTTATCAATTCACTCATTATATTTTCCAATTTGTATCAAAAAGAGCCGGCAGAGGCACACAACCGGCGCCGGCTCTCAGAATCATTACGTTTCGGACAGGACTGTCACAAGTCGTTACTTGCGGCGGTTCTGAACATCCTGAATAGACAGTGCTGCCGCTTTTTTAGCAAGATCGCTTTCGCTGAGTTTTGCCATTTCACGGAATTCTGCAGCGTTGTAAGGGAGATCGTCCACAAAATACTTTGCGTACGCAGCATAATCAGCCGACGAAGCAACGTAGAGATACGGGAACGTAATATCGTAGAAAGAAGTTTTCGACGTCTCGTAATTTCCTTTTATTGAATTGTACACAAGCATGAAGGCAAAAAGCGGATCAGCATAGTGTCCGCCGGATTCCGCAGTCATTCCGCCCGTGCTAAGCTGTTTCTCAAGGTCGGCGAGGAAGTCCGTCGAAACAACCCTGATTTTTCCCTTTAGTCCCAGCGATTCAATAGCACCAATCGCTCCGACGAGCGTATCACCACCGCCGCCGGCAACAATAAGCGCATCTGCATCCGTGTGCGCATTGAGAATTGCCTCTGCGGTAGCACGTCCCGTGTCGGACGTTGTTCCGCCGTACTGCGGATCGAACAAAACTGCTTTGTCGTTCGGATGATTCCTGTTCCAGTCTTCAATTCCCGCCTTGTATCCTGTCCAGCGGAGCAGGAACGTCGCATCTCCGGCTTCCCAGCCTTCAAGAGCAATTTTACGGCTGCCTTTATTGCAGAGAATTGTTACAAGGTTTTTGCCGTTGTCTATTTCATTCTCGTGGACCGTGCCGACGTAATAGGGAGACTGCTGCGCGAATTTATATTCAGTCGGATTGGCTTTCGGATCAATGGCGCGGAAAAATTGTGCGACGTACACCTTGTTTTTTGTACACGTCTTTATAACGGATGCCATTTCGGCCGATGCTGAATTACAGATGATGATCCCGTCGCATCCCGCGGCTGCAAGCGTTTCGGCTGAGCTCGTAACCTGTTCCGAAATATGCCCCTGATCGACATACATAACGTCGACGTCAAGCGCCTTTGCCGCTGCATCGATTATACGCTTGCACTGGCTGCCCAGCGTATCTGTCGAGCTCCAGATTGAAACGCCGATGAGCGTTTTCTTACCCGGTTTTTCCTTACCTGCCGCAAACACCAGGGAACTTGCAAGAACCAATGTCGTTAAGACACTGACAATCTTTTTCATACATTTCCTCCTGTATAGAAATTGCGTGAACGATAACGCAACTGCGTTTACGTTCACGCAATTTCTAAGTATACTACCATATCAGCAGTTGTCAAGAAAAAAGACAAAAAAATAGAGGCTCCGAATAGTAACACTACCCAGAGCCTCTACCGTCCGGCAGAGCCGGACATCGGAGAGAGTTTATCAGCTTATTTACAAGCTGAGTATAACATACTATATTAACAGGAAAATGTCAAGAAAAAAAATTTTTATTCTACAAATTCTATTTATTATAACACCAAATTATTTTTTCTCAGGATTACCCGAAAAAATGTATTTTTTTTCTAAAATTGAGTAAAATAAAGGAACATGAATCAGACAACAAAGAAATACAGAGTAAAACCGCTCGACATACTCATTATAGCAGTATCGCTGGCTGTAACAGCAGCTGCTTTTCTAACGGCATACAAAAGCAGTAAAGGTCGTGCCCAGCTGCTTATACAGGCTCCTTACGGTACATACGCATACGATATGACGCAGGACAGAACAATCGATGTAAACGGCGAACTCGGCGTATCGCGCATTCAAATTGCGGGAGGAAAAGCGCGGTTTCTTGAGTCGCCGTGCCGAAACAAAATATGCATACAATGCGCACCGATCAGCAAATCCGGCGAATGGACAGCCTGCCTGCCGAACGGAGTTTTTATCCGCGTAGAAGCGGATTCAGACGATACGGTAGACGCAGTCGCACAATAAGCGGGAAAAACGGCGGACAGGCGGATAACTCTATTCGTTGCGTACGATGCGCAGAACGGCCGGACCGAATTTTTCCGCTTTCGTTGCACCGATGCCGTATATATTGAGCAGTTCGCTGTTCGTCGCAGGTTTCTTCGCCGCTATGTCGGCGAGCGTGCGGTCGCCGAAAATCACGTAAGGAGGAACATTTTCTTCGTCAGCCGTTCTGCGCCTCCATTCCTTAAGGCCAGATGCGATGCGCACCGCTTCGTCGTCGCTTTTGTCAACAGTTCTGCCCGGAACGGGGAGTTTTTCCTTTTTATGAAGTATGAACGGCAGGGCGCTGTCCGCAGCCACCTTTGTACCGACGGATTCAACGGTACCGCCTTCAAGCCGGACGGGAAGTTCAAGTTGCCTTCGCGCGGCAAGAAAATCACGACCTTCGGCGGAAATCGTGAGAATGTTGTATTCGCCGGCCTTATATAAATAGCCGCGCTCTATAAGCTGCTCGACAAGTTCGAACCAGTCGTTCTTCGACAGCTCTCTGCCGATTCCCCACGTTGAAAGCATATTGTGTCCGTTGCCGGTAATGCGTTTATTGCGCGACCCGAGAAGTACGTCGATTACATACGCGGCGCCGAACCGCTGCTGGGTACGGATAATGCAGCTGAGAAGTTTCTGCACCGGAACAGTCACATCCGTAAGCGGAATCGGCCCCGCTGCGCACACGTCGCAGCACGCCGTCCTGCCGGAACCGGCGTCGCCGTCCTGCTGCGCTCCGCTGCCGTCGCAGATATACTCCTCTCCGAAATACCGGAGCAGCGCGCGCCTGCGGCACGTACGGCTCGTCGCATACGAAATCATTCCCTGGAGGAGCACTTCCGCCTTGCCGCCGTCGGCACTCTCATCGAAAAAATAGCGGATTTTGTGAATATCGGCAGGGCTGTACAGGAGCAGTGCGTGTGACGGAAGCCCGTCGCGCCCCGCACGGCCTATTTCCTGATAATACTGCTCAAGCGATTTCGGCATGTCGTAATGAATAACGAACCGCACGTTCGGCTTATCGATTCCCATACCGAACGCGACAGTCGCAACCATAATGCTCACCCTGTCGCGGATAAACTTTTCCTGATGTTCACTGCGTTCCGCATCGGTGAGCCCCGCATGATAATTCAGAACAGAATATCCCATATCAGCAAGAGACTGCGTGAGCGTATCAACTTCTTTCCGTGAAAAGCAGTAGATAATACCGCTTTCATCCTTATGTTTGTCGATGCATCCGACAACCTGCCCGAATGCGTCGCGTTTGGGCTGCACTTCAAGAAAAATATTCTCTCTGTTGAAACTTGCGACAAAAATCTCCGGCGTTTTCATGGACAGATTCTTTACGATGTCCTCGCGAACCTGTTTCGTCGCCGTCGCGGTGAGCGCCAGACAAACCGCATCGGGAAACTGACTCCGGAACGAAGCTATCTCAAGGTAATCGGGGCGGAAATCATGCCCCCATTCGCTGATGCAGTGCGCCTCGTCAATCGTGATGCAGTTGATCTTAACACCTTCGCTGTGCAGAAGCTCCTGCATACGCTGCGTCGCAAGCCCTTCGGGAGAAACATAAACAAGCTTTATCCCGCCGGCACGGATAGAGTCCGCCGCCCGGCAGTAGTCGCTCCATTCAAGCGAACTATTGAGGAATACAGCATCAACGCCGTTCGACACGAGCGCCGACACCTGATCCTGCATGAGCGCAATAAGCGGAGAAACGACAACCGTAAGACCGTCGAAAATCAGCGCAGGTATCTGGTAGCACAATGATTTTCCGCCGCCGGTAGGCATAACGGCAAGCGTATCTTTTCCCGAAAGGACGTTCGTAATTATTTCTTTTTGAAGCGGTCTGAACGATTCATATCCGAATACCGATTTGAGTACAGTCTCCGGCCGGGCACCGACGCAGGCAGCAGGATTTGTGCAGATTGTCATACCCGGATTATAACAGGAACGGCGGATATCGTCCAACACTTGAAAACCTCCCGATCTTTCAGTATAGTAAATGATACGCCGGCATGGTGGAATGGTAGACACGAGGGACTCAAAATCCCTTGGTCGCAAGACTGTATGAGTTCAAGTCTCATTGCCGGTA
>DHDP01000014.1:171407-214070 GCA_002399405.1 Treponema sp. UBA4873
TGAACTCCGAAGCGAGCGCGCCGCAGGCGAAAAGGCGCCATGGACGGCGCCGTCAGCAAGCGAAGGCGTCCCGAAGGGAGCGGACACGATGTCAGCGACCGCAGGGATTCAAGTCTCATTGCCGGTACTAAAAAGACGTCAGCCAATAATGACGTCTTTTTTTATTTACCCCAACATAACGTCGCCCTTTACCCGCAGCTGTCTTCGGGCAGGAAGCTGCTGCATGATTTGCGGTAGTTCACGGCCTCTCTTATATGTTCCTCCGCAATCATTTCAGTACCCGCCATATCCGCAATCGTGCGGGCTATTCTGAGGCAGCTTGAAACGGCGCGAGGGGAAAAACAGTAACGGACCGCGGCAGCATCGAGCAGTCTGCGGGCTCCGCTCATCGTACGACAGTATTCGGCGACTTCGTGCGGCGTCAGTCTGGCGTTCCGGCATCCCTGCCGTCTGCGCTGGACGGAAACCGCACGCGCAATTTCCACGCGCAGTTCAGCAGTCGTCATCCTTTCGGCACCGGCTCCAGCGGAAGTTCCGTCGGACGAGGCGAGCGTATTTTCCACGGGAATGCGGATGTCGATGCGGTCCAGAAGAGGAGCCGAAAACTTTTTCCAGTACAGCTCGACAGTACGCGCGCTGCAGAGACACACCTTTGTTTTTGACCCGAAATTACCGCACGGGCACGGATTCGCCGCCATAAGCAGCTGAAACGACGCCGGATATACAGTGGAACGCCCGGCGCGAACGAGCGTCACTCTTCCGCTTTCAACCGGAACGCGGAGCATCTGCAGGACGGACGAACGGAACTCTGCTGCTTCGTCAAGAAACAGTACACCGTTATGTGCGAGCGATATTTCCCCGGGGATACAGTGCGGACCGCCGCCGCACATTCCTTCGATCGTGGCAGTCTGATGCGGCTGCCGGAACGGTGCAATCCTGATAAGCGGTTCCTGCGGCGGCATAAGGCCCGCAAGCGAATAAATGCGCGTGACAGGCTGCGCTTCCTCGACGGTAAGGAGCGGAAGCAGCGCGGGGAATCTCTGAAGCGCCATCGTCTTGCCGCACCCCGGAGCGCCGACCGCAAGCAGGTTGTGTCCGCCCGCAGCTGCAATCTGGAGACCGCGGACAAGGAACTGCTGGCCGGCAATATCGGCAAATTCGTAACCGGCGGAAACAGATGGAAAAAGTACGCCGCCCGTTTCCGTACAGCCGGCCGGTACGAACGCGTTTTCGGCTGATTCGCTGCGCTCGGTAAAAAGTTCCGGGCGGCTCAACGCATTGAACGCACTCTCGAGCGAATCGGCACCGTAAGCAGTCATGCCGGCGACTTCCCTCGCCTCATCCGCGTCAGCAGCCGGCACGATGCATCTCATAATGCCGGCGGCAGCGGCAGTGGATGCAGCGGCATGTACCGCGCGCACGCTGCGCACATTTCCGGACAGTTCGAGTTCACCCATGACAAGCACGTCGTCCGCTGAAACAACCGCGGAACACAGAACATCTCCGCAGGTACTGCAGTCGGCAGCATTCTGCGCGTTCTTAGTATAACAACCGCCGCCGTCTCTTGCCTCAAGAACGGCAAGCGCGACGGCAAGATCAAAACCAGCGCCTTCCTTTTTCATATCGGCGGGAGACAGACTGATAAGCACGCGTTCAGGAGGAAAGTCGAATCCGGAATTTTTTATTGCCGCGCGCATGCGCTCGCGCGATTCTTTTACAGCACCGTCGGCAAGTCCGACAATATCGATTGCCGGAATACCGCGGCGCAAATCAACCTCAACTGTTACAAGCGAACCTTCGTAGCCGAAAGGTGAAAACGAGAAAATCTGCATGTTCCGCTCCTTTGTAAAAATCATCTACCAAAAGATCGCCGGAACTTTACTTTTTTATGCGGTTTTTCTGAACAATTTCAGCGGGACAGATGCGGCAGAAGTTCGTCGTAATAGAACCTGTCGTCTATTTTTCTGCCGCCGCACGTATGGCCGATTTTACGGTCCGCCCTGATTTTCTCGCCGTGAAAGTCGCTGCCTGCCGTAACAAAAAAATTATGCGCACGCGCAAGTTTTTCCAGCCGTTCGCAGTCGACTTCCCGCGCCCCCGGATGATATGCTTCAAGCCCTTCAACGCCGCGTCCGTGAATATCCTCAAGCACATCATCCATACGACCCCACGACAGATACAGCGAAAGCGGATGAGCTATAACGGGAACGCCGCCTGAGTCGACGATAGCCTGAACTGATTCGTCAAGATTCGCACCGGCGCGGTCGACGTACCATTTCCGTCCTTTTGCCAGATATTTGTCGAAGGCTTGCTGCCTGTTCCGCACCAGTTTTTTCTCGACAAGATACGCGGCAAAGTGCGGACGGCCTATCGGGCGGGCGGGAAAGAGCGCCTGAAGTTCTTCATACGACGCGTCTATACCGTCCTCCTTCATTTTGGCAATCATTCCGAAATTCCGCTCCTCGCGGTTTTTCTGCAGCGCGGTTATTATTTCCCGAAGCGACGAAGAAATATTTCTGATTCCGAGACCGAGCAGATGAAACTCGCCCGTCGGCCATTCTATGTTCAGTTCTATTCCCGGAACAAACGTTATATCAGCTTTCTCTGCCGATGCACCCGCCTCCGCAAGTCCTGCGACAGTGTCGTGATCCGTAACAGCAAGTACGGATACACCTTTCTCCGCAGCTTTCTGAATCAATTCGGCAGGCGAATACTGGCCGTCAGAGGCATTCGTATGTATGTGCAGATCTATCATAGAGAAACAGAATAGCATAAACAGATTTTTTATGATATGATGTTAAAATAATAGATGTGACGGGGAAATTGTATGCCTAAAGCAATGCAATATACAAAAGGTTCAATCGTTTATTTTTCAGGAGATAAGGATGAACGCATTTTCATCCTGCAGAAAGGCATATTCGTCCTCACAAGCCTGGATATAGAAACGAACCAGCCGGTTACGGAGCAGGTAAAGGACGGCGAATTTTTCGGCGTAAAATCGGCGCTCGGACATTTTTCAAGAGAAGAAACAGCCACCGCGATTACAGACAGCGTCGCGGTCGTCCTCACCGTTCCGGAATTCGAGCAGATATTCAGCGGAAACAGCCAGGTCATAATGAAAATGCTCCGCGTCTTCTCGAATCAGCTCCGGCAGGTTCATAAAAAAACGGAATCTATTCTTAACAACACAGCAGAAGATCAGCAGACAGGTATGATAGCCGTCGCGAAAAGCTTTTATGACGATGAGCAGTATCTTTCCTGCTGCGACGTCTGTACCAGATTTCTGGCGCTGTACTCCGATACACCAGAAAAAGAAGAAGTCACAAAGCTGTATGCCGACGCAAAACTCCGCAACGACAAAACGAATGTAAAAAAAGGAACTGTCGATATCCCGTCAGAAGAAGACGAATCAGCAGGTGCTCTTAAACAGTTTTCGCTTCCGGCATTCGAACGTTTCGCAAAACAGTATAATCCCGGTAACGTCATCATCTGCGAATTTGAACCGGGAGACTGCTTTTATCTCATTCAGTCGGGGAAAGTGCAGCTCGTCAAGTGCGTGAACGGCGCAAAAAAAAATCTTGATATCCTGAAACCCGGAGAGTTTTTCGGTGAGATGGCCATCCTCGACAATTCACCGCGCTCGGCAACGTGCGTTGCAATCGGCAATGTCAAATGCCTCGGGTTCAACAAAGAAAATTTCGAACTGCTCATTACCGGAAATCCTCAGATAGCGATCATACTGCTCAAGCTGTTCTGCAAACGGATCTACGATCAGAAACGCCGGTTCCGTATCCTCGCCATCAAGGATCTGCAGGCACGGCTTGCCGACGTGTTTCTCATGTTCGATGAAATGAATCCCCCTCAGAATCCGGGCGACAAACAACGAAAATTCAGCGTTACAATGGCGGACCTTGCACACTGGGCAGGGCTTTCTCCGGAAACGACGCGCGACGAAGTAAACAAGTTTACGGAAAAACGGAAGCTCGAAGTATACGACAACTACATGATCGTAGCAAACATCGCAGATATGAAACGCATCGTCGACACGCGCGCAGGCATCATTCTTCAGAAATAACATCGGTGCTGCGGATACTTGACCGTCATATAAGAATTCTGATATACTAAATTCACATTTGCCAACATAGCTCATCTGGTAGAGCATCGCATTCGTAATGCGGAGGTGGAAGGTTCGAGTCCCTCTGTTGGCTTATAAATCAAAGTTATACCTTGTCTTACGATTCGTTATAATTCAAAGAAATACAAGTAATGTCCGCAGGCATAATCTATATCCCTGCGCTGCTCAGATGCGGAATGGCGGAAATCAGCTGTTGCGTATATTCATTCTGCGGATTCATAAATATGCTGCGTGTCGGAGACGATTCGACGACGGTTCCGCTGCGAATGACGATTGTCCGTTCGCACAGCTGTGCAACGATTGCCAGATCGTGCGATACCAGTATAATCGAAAGCGACAGCTGTCTTTTTAATTCCTTCAGCAGTTCAAGAATCTGCATGCGCACTGATACGTCGAGCGCACTCAACGGCTCGTCGGCGACAAGTATCCCGGGACGGGGTGCGAGAGCGCGCGCAATTGCGATACGCTGACGCTGACCGCCTGAAAATTCGTGCGGATACCGGTCTGCAATGCCGGGATCGAGACCAACCGACTCAAGTACCGCGGCGACACGCTGCCTGTAACTGCATTCAATATGAAGCGCCCGGAGAGGTTCTTCTATAATCGACTCTACGCGCATTCTCGGATCAAGCGAACTTTTCGGATCCTGAAACACAGCCTGCACTTCCCGGTGAAAAGCCGCTGTCTGCCGGCGCGAATGAAAATCAAGGGGAGCTCCCCGGTAAAAAACGGTACCTGAATCAGGATGTTCGAGTCCCAGTATGATATTGAGCAGCGTCGATTTACCCGCGCCCGATTCGCCGACGATTCCGAGGCTTTGTCCGTCCGGCAGGGAAAAACTGACGTCCCTGAGCGCGTGGACTGCCTCCGAATGTTTACGGAAAGCTTTGGAAATATGTACCGCTTCAAGAATCGTCCCGCGTTCTGATTTATTTTCCTGCATCATACGGAACCTCTTGCTGTTTCCGGCGAGTCAGGCGGCAGAAACGGAACGGTCGAAACTTTCACGGCTGCGTCAAGCAGCTGCCGCGTATACGGATGGGCGGGACGGGAAAGAACGTCATCCATCGATCCCGATTCTACGATCTTTCCTTTCTGCATAATCGCAACGCGTTCCGATATTTTTGCGGCGACGGCAAGATCATGGGTAATGAACAGCAGGGACATTCCCGAATCCCTGACAAGCTCATCCAGCAGTGCAAGTATGTCTTTCTGGATTGTTACATCGAGCGCTGTCGTCGGTTCGTCGGCAATCAGGAGGCGCGGAGAACATGCAAGCGCCATGGCTATGGCAATCCGCTGCCGCTGCCCCCCGGAAAGTTCATACGGATACGAAGACACGATGCGGCTGCTGTCGGAAAGTTTTACCATGTCGAGCAGTCGGAACACTTCGGTCCGCGCCGCAGTTCCGGTCAGACGGCGGTGCAGTTTCAGAGGCCCTGCGATCTGATTCCCCACCGTCATAAGCGGATCAAGCGCTGTGAGCGGCTCCTGATAGACGATTGCCGCAAAAGAACCGCGCACGGTGTTCCTCTCGCGTTCCGCAGCGGTTATCATATCCGTGTCCCCTATGTGTACGATGCCTTCTTCTTTCATCGACGGAGGCAGGAGCGACAGCAGCGAAAGTGCTGTCATTGATTTTCCCGAGCCTGATTCGCCTATCAGCGCGAGGCGGTCTCCGATGCCGATATCAAAACTGATGCCGTCGAGTATCGGTTTGCCGGAGGACCGGAGCAGTACCCGCAGATTTTTAACAGAAACCGCATTCATTCGTTCATCTCTTCTTCCGGGTCAATTATTTCCCTGATGCCGTCGCCGAGAAAATTCAAACCCAGAACAAACACAGCGATTGCACAGCCGGGTATAACGGCTCCCCATGGAGCGGTAAGAACCGACGACTGCGCTTCCATCAGCATACGCCCCCATGAAGCCTGAGGCGGCGGAGATCCGAGGCCGAGATACGACAGGGATGCTTCCGCGAGAATCGCGCCGGAAGCGACAAGTGTAAGCTGAACGAACAGCATCGGACTGATATTGGGCAGAACATGTCTGAACAGGACTGCGGGACGGGAAACGCCTGAAGCGCGGGCTGCCCGGACGTAATCGGTCGCGAGAACGTGCAGCGCATTGACCCGTGTAACACGCGCGACTGCGGCGGACGATGAAAACCCGATGGCAAGTATCGCCGAAGACATGGACGCGCCCTGCACGGTGACCACAAGCATCGCAAGCAGAATAGCCGGAAACGCTATCATCGCATCGAACAGATACGAAAGGCTTTCGTCAAGAATTTTTCCGCCCGTCGCCGCAATCAGTCCGAACGGAATGCCGATAACGGCTGAAATCAGCGGCGACAGCACCGCCACCAGAATTGCATACCGGGCTCCGACCATAAGCTGGCTGAACAGATCACGGCCGAGCTTGTCGGTTCCAGCCCAATGCAGCGCGCCCGGTGCGGACAGCCGTAATCCCCCTGCCGTATCGTCGAGCGCATACGGAGTCCAGAAACAGGAAACAAGCGCAACTGCGGCCGTCAGCAGAACGAGCGCCGTACCGGCGATAAGCGGAATATTTATTTTCCTGATATCAGTTTTCATCGTTCGCCTCCCGGCGGCCTATGAGGGGATCGATCACCCGCTGGAGCACATCGATGCAAAAACCGACGACAAGAACGAAAAGCGTTATCAGGAAAATAACGTTCTGGACGACAGGAAAGTCCCGCGATCTGACACCCTGCAATAGAAAGGAGCCGAGTCCGGGCAGCGCAAATACATTTTCGATAACGACCGCACCGAGAAGCGACGAAGTAAATTCTATTCCCAGAACAGTCAGGAGCGGGACTGCCATGTTGCGTAATCCGTGACGGATGCGGGCACGGAAAGCCGTATATCCGAGCGAGCGTGCCGTCCGGATGTAATCCTGACTGAACACATCGATTGCGACGGAACGCACGTACCGTATAAGGCCGGCCGTCATGACCGTGGAAACCGTTATGACCGGCAGTGCAAGCGAACGGAGCGCGGCAACGGGATCAGCCCAGCCTTCCCGCGGAAATCCTCCTGCGGGAAAAATACGGAATCGGAGCGCGGCAATCCAGACAAGTATAATGCCTATCCAGAAAGACGGTACGGCGACGCCGACCGCGGAAACTGCCGATATTCCGATACCGACGGCATTTTTCCGTTTTACTGCTGCCAGAATACCGAGCGGAACGGAAACAGCCGAGGCTATGATAAACGCAAAAAAACTTAACGGAAGCGTGACAGGCAGTCTGCGTACAATTTCCGCGCCCACCGGCAGTTTTGTCAGGTACGAACAGCCGAAATCGCCGTGCAGAATTCCGGAGACCCATACGCCGTACTGGACAATAAGCGGCTTATCTATGCCGAGAACGGCACGCGCATGCGCAATCTGTTCGTCGGATGCTTCCATTCCGGTAAGATTCAACGCGGCGTCGCCGGGCAATATGCGTAAAAAAAAGAAACAGATACTGGCTGCCGCAAAAGCGGACAGCAGCAGCAGTATCAGTCTGCGGACAAGAAAACGAATCACAGAGTTTTCCGCATGCTATCGTTTTTCAATACCGGCAGCAAAGAACGTCGAGTTCTTGCCGTTTGCCGGATAACCGGTGACATTCGATGAAGAAACGCGAAGCTGAGGATACAGGAACAGCCAGCTGCCCGCCGCCTCTTCTGCAATTTTTCTGCCTATTTTTTTATATACGGCAGTCTGTTCATCGGCAGTTGCAGCGGACTGCGCATCCCTGACCCACTGCTGCACGTCGGGATTATTGTATCCCCAGTAAAAATCGGGATTGCCGTACCAGATAAGATCGCGGTCGTTCACATGTTCCTGAAGCGTCGCGTCAAAATCCTTTTTCTTGAATACAATTTCGTACCATGCGGAAGGGTCGACGATTTTTATCGTAACGGTGACGCCGATTTTCGCAAGGTCGCTCTTTATCGCCTGTGCGCTCAGCTGATGCATATCGGTCGAAGGCGTGACGAGCGAGAATGAAAAGCCGTCCGGATATCCGGCTTCCGCCAGCAGTTTCTTCGCGGATTCCGGATCATACGCGTTTACTGCCGTGAGGTCTTCATACCACGGATCCTGCGGCGGTACGAACGAGCCTATCAGCTGCCCGTAACCGTCCCACGAGGCTTTTAAAAGAGCTGCTTTATCGACAGCTCTGCTCAGCGCCTGACGGACGCGGACATCGTTAAACGGTTTCCGCCTGTCGTTGAACGCGAACACCTGTTTCGTCGTCGATTTGCCCTCGGTGATTGTATACGCGGGATTATCTTTAAAAGACTTCAGCTGTTCCGGCGTGTCTATATTCGTAATGAGATCTATCTGACCGCTCAAAAGCGCATTCGTCTCCGCTGAACCGTTGGCAAAATAATAAAATACAATGCGCTTGTTTTTCGGTTTAGCGCCCCAGTAGACATCATTGCGTTCAAGCGTCAGCGAAGTTCCCGCCTGATAATCGGCAAGCCGGTACGGTCCTGTTCCGTCTGCAGTCGCCTCGTTATTTTTCGTGCCGTCCTTGAGAATCCATACGTATGTCGCAAAATACGGAAACGACTGCGCACGTTGTTTGAGATAAATTTTTACCGTTGAGACATCGGGGACTTCAATATGATCTATAACCGCTAAATCGGTTTTGCGCGCTGCGTTTGAATCGGGCGAAAGAACGCGTTCGAAGCTGTATTTCACATCCTGAGCGGTAAGAGACGAGCCGTCATGGAATTTAACGCCGTCCCTGATTTTAAATGTATACACAAGACCGTCTCCGGAAACTTCATACGACGGAGAAAGCGTTTCGGTGATTCTACCGTCGTCTTCGAGACTCAGCAGCGGCTCGTACACGTTGCGGTACAGCGCCTCCGTAATGCCTGAACTGCCGCCCGCAATATTATTAAGGCTTACAGGCGGATTCGTCGAACCGATGTTTATCGTCGCATCTGGGTCCGCAGTCTTCGCAGCCGCTTCCTGTGTTTTATTTTTATTGCCGTTACCGCATGAGCTGAGCCCCGCGACAAGCAGTATTCCAACGGCTGCATGTATCAATCGTTCATAGTTTTTCATTCGTATGTATCATCCTTACTGTATGTTTACAGCTTTTTTTCTGAGCGACGAAAGGCGGTTCAGCGCTTCGTTCAGCGTGTCGTCTTTTTTGGCAAAATGAAAGCGGATAAAATTCTTCACCGGTTCGCGGAAAAAGCTCGAACCGGGAACGGCCCCGACGCCGACTTCGCGTGCAAGCCATTCGCAGAACGTCCGGTCGTCGCTGCAGTTGAACTCGGAAACATCGACCATAACGTAATATGCGCCCTGAGGTTTCGTATACGTCAGGCCCAGGCTGTCGAGCCCCTCCGTAAACAGGTCGCGTTTTTCCGTATACAGCCGCTGAAGCTTTTCATAATACTCCGGACCGAACTGAAGTCCGACGACAGCTGCTTCCTGAAGCGGAGCTGCGGCACCGACCGTGAGAAAGTCGTGGACTTTCCGCGCTGCGTTCGTAATCCGCTCCGGTGCGATGATGTAGCCGAGCCGCCATCCGGTTATGGAGTACGTCTTGGAAAGAGAGCTGCACGAAATCGTGCGTTCGTACATGCCGGGAAGCGACGCAAAATACGTATGAGTATACGGTTTATAGACGATATGCTCGTACACTTCGTCGGTTATCACGAACGTATCGTACTTTTCCGCGAATCCCGCGATGATTTCGAGTTCCTGACGTGAGAACACTTTACCGCTCGGATTCGACGGATTGCACAGAATCAGCGCTTTCGGATGCAGGCGGAACGCATCTTCGAGCACGTCCGCGTCGAACGTAAAATCAGGAGGATTCAGCGGAACGTATACCGGTTCCGCGCCGGAGAGAATCGCATCCGCCCCGTAATTTTCGTAGAACGGAGAAAATACGATTACTTTATCTCCCGGATTGCAGACCGTCATCATGGCGGCCATCATCGCTTCGGTGCTGCCGCAGGTGACGACGATGTCAGTGTCGGGATTCACCGGGATTCCCATGCAGCGCGACTGCTTTTCGGCCAGCGCGTTTCTGAAATTCTGCGCGCCCCATGTGACGGCGTACTGATGAGGTCCTCCGTCCGCAACTTCCTTAAGCCGGTCGGTTACAGGTTTCGGCGGATCAAAATCGGGGAATCCCTGAGACAGGTTCACTGCTCCGTACTGACTGCATACACGCGTCATCTTTCTGATGACTGATTCGGTAAATCGTTCTGTTCTTCCGCTAAGCTCGGGCATGACTGCCTCCTATGCGTTATCCTTTATTATTTGTTCAAGTTTTTCCATAGCATCCGATACGCGCTGTTTCGTAATCGGTCCAATCGGCATAACGTGAATCGACTCTCCGGGTACGACTGTTTTCGCGGCCACCTTGTCGATCGCTTCCGCCGTTACGTCGGTAATACCGAGCTCGCTGAGCGAAACGGGCAGATGCAGCTGCCGGTAGAACGGCAGGAGTTTCCGTATTTCATCGATTTTATTTTCGAGAACAAGCTGCACGAGAATTCCGTATGCGACTTTCTCGCCGTGGTATGCGTGATGTGTTTCCTCCAGCACCGTAAGGCCGTTGTGAACGGCATGCGCGCCGGCGATTCTGCCGTATTTGTCGCCGAATCCGCCGACCATACCGCCGTAGACGATAATCGCTTCGGAGACCCGGAGAAAATCGTCGTTCACGGTGCCCGATTCGGCGGCGCGTACGGCACCGGACGAATGCCCGGTCAGCAGGTCCAGACACCGGCGCGCCGCGTAATACGATATTTCGAGCGGAGCGGGCCTGTTCCGTATCACGGCAATCTGCACGTCCGCCTCATACCATTTCGCAAGCGTATCTCCGATACCGGCAGTCAGCAGCCTGACCGGAGCGCTCACCTGTATGGCCGGCTCGATGAGCATGAGGCCCGCGCTTTCCGGATATATGTCGAACCGGGCGAACTGTCCTTTGTCGTCGTAGATGACGCTTATCGGGGTCCATGCGGAACAGTTCGAGGCGAGTGTCGGAATAAGGACGAACGGCTTCCGTGCAAGGTGAGCCGCAGCTTTTACCAGATCAAGGACCTTTCCGCCCCCCACCCCGATAACCGCATCATACGAAGCGGCGCGTATGAGCTTTTCCACCCGTTCAATCTCGCTGAACGAGCACTCGCCGCCGTATGTATATTCTTCAAACGTCACCGTCCTGAACGACGGCCAGTACGGCCGGGCTGCCTGCCATGATTTACGGCCGTGAACAATAAGGACTTTTCTGAATCCCCGTTCCAGCAGCTTCGTTTCAAGCTGGTCCAGAATTCCGCTGCCGGAAACATATTCGGCAGGCGCTCCGCGTACAGATATCGTATCCAAGTCTTTTTCCTTCTTCTAAAATAATAATGTAAAAACTATATCCGACAATGCCTGCCGCGGTATTATTTTTTCATCCATGCAGGTTTGCCGAATCCTTTAAACTCGGAATCGATAACCTGTTCAAACTCCGGCGACTGTACGACCGCTGTGATGTCTTTCGCCAGCTGAGAATTCTGATTCGTCGTTTTAACGGCGATGATGTTCCTGTACTGATCGGGCATTTCTTCAAGTGCAAGCGCGTCGAGCAGATTCATTTTTGCAGCCAAAGCGAAATTTCCCGGCACTGCAGCAAGATCGACGCTTTCAACCGACCGCGGAAGCTGACCCGCTTCAAGCGGTTTAAAAACGATATTCTTTTTGTTTTCAATAACGTCTTTTTCGGAAATCTTCAGAGGATTCGCATCGGGGCGGATTTTTATCAGTCCGCGCGCCTGAAGAATGTTGAACGCACGCGATTCATTCGTCGGATCGTTGGGAACGCTGAGCGACGCTCCCGACGGTATATCGTCGAGGGATTTGTACTTTTGGGAATAAATGCCCATCGGAGCCGTCGGTACCATAATAAGCGCCGTCAGATCCATTTTGTTTTCCTTTGCAAAGTTCTGCAGATACACGGTGTGCTGAAACAGGTTCGCCTGTATATCGTCGTTGTTCAGCGCGCGGTTCGGCTGTATATAGTCGCTGAATTCGATGACCTGCACCGTGTATCCCAGTTTTTCAAGACCCGGTTTGATGGCCTTTGTCACCATATCACTGTACGGACCCGCAGTCGCTCCGAATTTAATAACCTTGGAGGCATTTTTGCTGCCCGCCCCGTAAACGGCCGCCATTCCGAGAAACAGCAGCACTCCGATTGAACTCGCCAAACGTTTCATACGCATTCTCCCTGCTGCCACATGCAGCTCTTTAAAAATCTCTCCGCCTCTTAACATTTTACTTATTCTTTTTGTCAACCAGTCCGGCAATACAGTCTCCCGCCAGCTGGATAAACTGAACCATAATAATCAGAATCAGAACGGTGACAATCATTATCGTGTTGTCATACCGGTAATATCCGTACCGTATCGCGAGATCTCCGATACCGCCGCCGCCGACCGTTCCCGCCATCGCGGAAAAACCGATGAGGCTGATAAATGTGAGCGTTATTCCGGAAATGATTCCGGACCGCGCTTCGACAAGAAGCACGTCCTTAATAATCATAAAAGGTGTGGCGCCGAGTGCGACAGAAGCTTCAATGACGCCGGCATCGACATCCCTGAGAGAAGATTCGACGATGCGCGCAAAAAACGGAATCGCCGCTACGGAAAGCGACACGCTTGCTGCGGAAGGACCGATCGTCGTACCGGTAATAAAGTTGGTAAACGGCATGAGCGCCACGAGCAGAATGATAAACGGCACAGACCGTATCATGTTCACGACGAATCCGACGCAGTTCCTGAGTATCCGGTTTTCAAGAAACAGGCCGCCGTCAGTAACATACAGCAGAATGCCGGTCGGCAGCCCGACGACTACGGCGATGACGAGCGATATGGAAATCATGTAGAGCGTCTGAAAAAACGCCGTATTGATTTCGGGAATCAGTTCGAGAAAATGAGCAAAATCAAATCCCATATGCAAGTACCTCCGTCCGCACGTTCCGGCCTTCAATATACGCAATGGCCGAACGAATCTGTTCCTGTTTCCCCTTCAGTTCCATAATAAATATACCGAGCGGCTGTCCCTGAATATATTCGATCGAGCCGTGCAGAAAATTACCGCTTACTTCAAACCGTTTGAGCATATCGGAAATAACGCCTTCCCCCGCGACCGGACCGCGGAAAATAATTTTGACGACCGGCCCTGTGCAATTTTTCAGTATCGGTGCGGGAATCTCGAAAGAAACAACGCTGGAAATAAATTCCTTCGCAAGTTCAGTTGAAGGAGAAGCAAACACGTCGTATACGGAACCCTGCTCGATGATTTTACCGTCCTGCATAACGGCAACATGATCGCAGATTTCCTTCACGACATTCATCTGATGAGTTATCAGAACGATTGTCAGATTGAACTGGCGGTTTACCGATTTCAGCAGTTCGAGAATCGATTTCGTCGTCGTCGGATCAAGTGCCGACGTCGCTTCGTCGCACAGCAGAATCCGGGGATTATTGGCGAGCGCACGCGCTATCGCAACACGCTGCTGCTGTCCGCCGCTCAGCTGCGACGGATATGCATTACGTTTGTCCGACAGACCGACAAGCGCGAGAAGTTCTTCCACGCGGGGCGTTATCTGCGCCCGCGGAACACGCGCGGCATTGAGCGCAAAAGCGACGTTCTCAAATACCGTCTTCTGGCTGATCAGACAGAAATGCTGAAAAATCATACCGATTTTCTGGCGGACGAGCCGGAGTTCCGCACCGTTCAGCTCGGTGACGGACGTTCCGTCGACAAGTACCGCGCCCGACGACGGACGTTCGAGCAGATTGATGCAGCGCAGCAGAGAACTCTTTCCGGCTCCCGAATATCCCACGATGCCGAAAATTTCACCGCTGCTGACCGACAGAGAAACATTGTCCACGGCGGTTACCGTTCCCGTCTTCGCCGTATATGTCTTCGTTAAATTCCTGATTTCTATCATTTTCTCTATTTCGTTCCCGCCATACAGTTTTCTCCGCAAAACTGCTGTTTCCCCAGTAAAGTACTAAGTTATTAAAAGACTATATGGAGTATTATCTAGTATGTCAATAGGTAATTAGGGATAAATCAGAGCAAATTCTGCCGCCGCAGTCTGCCATCAGTCTGCCTTTCCGGTAAGCTTTTCCGGAAGCAGCAGCTCGTTTTCCTGTATATGATACATTTCCGCTTTCTGGTCGGTAAAAAAAGAGTATTCCCAGGGATTTTTACTGACGAACCGCGCCTGTATTTCATTGAACGCCGGGTTGTTCCGCGAAATTTTATACAGAGAACCTTTTATAATCGAATAATTCCAGTCAATCGCCTTTTCAAACGTGAACTGGGCACGGTGATCTATCGCAAAGGCACAGTCTCTGTCGCGTGAGAGCAGCTGCGCCTTGAAAGAATCCCGGTGGGTTATGATAAAGATGTCGTCCGCTTTCGTGGACAGAAAGGCCATCACTGTCGTATGAGGCCTGTCCACAGCCTTTGTAATCAGAACACCAAGTTTATTCCGTTCCTCGGTCTCGTCGTAGTCGGGTGTCACGGATATGGTACTTTCAGGAATGTCGATTTCTTTCCTGTTATCCGCAGGATACTCGTATCCCGGTTTTACGAATTTATCCGCCGTTCTGTTTCCGTATTTCAAATCATATTCTTCCGGCTCCGCAACGATGCTGTTTCCCGATACCTGCCGTACAACGGCTTTTACGGAAACACGGTATACCCGCAGCGTAATATCGAACGTTTCAAGACCTGTTCTGTTGTCCAGATGAAATGTTATTTTCTGCCCGGCAACGAAAGGGTTGCTTTTGGGAAACCTGATTTCGACTTCGTTTTTTTCCCTGAACAGAACACCTCCCAGAACTGCGATTATAGTGCCATGGCAATATCCTGCAACAACGGCGAATGACTTATCCGGAATAAATTCTTTCAGCATAAAATAACCTCAGCGCCATTATATCCCGTTTTTCCTGTTTGAAACATATGTCCTGTTACGTTTTACTTCATATTTTGATAATCACTAAAATGATCGGCGTAATGCAAAGTGAAATATTCATCGTATTCTTTTTTCGACAATTTCCCGAACAACAAATGTTCCTTATACTGCCCGCTATAGCTCATAAAATCGTCGATTGTTTTTACAGAAACAGCAACGGCCTCCGATATATTTCCCTCATCCGCAATCTCTGCAGCCCCGGGAACGGGCGCGGTTAAATCGTGTTTCATCTTATTATTTTTGAGAAATTTTTTTAACACGATTCTTCCGACAGTTCTTCTTATTATTAACGGTTTTAACTTCGGATAGCCCGACATTGAGAATTCTATAGTCTGTGCGCAATGCAGTAATGTCTTGTACAATGACCATCCGTGACCTGCGGACACCAAATCAAACTTATGTAAATCATGTACCAGAAATTCCCTAACATCATTCAAATTGCCCGCTTTTAATTCCATAACCGCCTCCTCGTGAGATGAATAGCTTATCATCATTTATATCCCATTGCATTCTTTACAATAATAGTTCGTTCTTTTCCTATCAACTTATTCAGCAACTCGAAGGCCACATATTGAACGTACTCATTACCTGTTTCGTAAAACCGCACGTTTCCGTATCCACGGGATATCCGTAATCGTTTCTCGCCCAGCCCAGTACATCTATAAATACGCTGAATTCTATTGTCTCAAATTCTTTAGCACAGAATACGAGTGTTTTCACTTTGTAAACCTCTAATGATTACTGTATACCGCTGTACGGCGTCCGTCAAACGTTCAGGTTTGTTTTTTTGTAATAGCTCTATTCACTACATTAATCAGACCGGCCGTTTCAGCTCTCTGCTATCTCGCCTCTCAGCCACCGGCACCATTCATCGATTCCTTCTCCGGTTCGACAGGATGTCTTAAAGATTTGAATATGCGGATTAAGTTTTTGCGCCTGCATATGTAATTTTTCCATGTCGAAATCAAACAGAGAAATGGTATCTATTTTATTTATTACCAACGCGTCGCATACAGAAAACATAAGAGGATATTTGAGGACTTTATCATCACCCTCCGGGACGCTTAAAATCATTGCTCTCCGCATGGCGCCTGTGTCGAACTCGGCGGGGCAGACTAAGTTTCCTATATTTTCTATGAAAATCAAATCAAGAGCATCAAGCGCCATATTTTGCAGGGCTTCGTTAATCATCGGAGCGTCAAGGTGGCACTCTCCTCCTGTCCGTAATTGAACGGTGGATATGCCTAAAGCGGCGACTTTTTCAGAATCGACAACGGATTCAATATCACCCTCAATAACTCCGATACGGAAATCGTTTTTCATGCGGCGGATTGTTTCCAGCAAAAGAGAAGTCTTTCCTGCACCGGGCGATGCCATGAGGTTCAGCATAAAAATATTGCTTTGTAAAATGTTTTCCCGTATTTGGTCGGCTAAATCCGTATTGTCGGATAGAACAGTCTTTTTAATGTCAATATAGCGAATTTCCATTTATATCACCTCTATCCCTATTATTTCAAACTCTTGCCCTGAATTGAGAACGGCGTTTCTACCGCTGCAATACGGACAAATCGTCGGCTTGCTGCTCATTACCCTTTTTATGCTTACTTGAAAGGTTTCACCACAGGAACAGCGAAATATAATTGGTGCATGTTCTATTTTCAGCTTTGCCCCGTCCGCTATTGTGTCACGCGACAAATAGTTAAAAAAACGTTGCATATAATCATCGACGACATCACGCAACTCGCCGATTTTAAGACCTACACCTAAAACCTGCTTTGCATTGTTTGCCGCTGCATATTTTAAAACTATGTCCAGGATATCTTTCGTAACAGCCATTTCGTGCATTTTCCGCACCGCCCTCATTTCTTGCTGAACAAGCCCTGTATAAACCGCAGCCCGAAGTATCCTCCTAAGTAAATCAGATTGCCGACATACTTTATCCGTATCTTCAGATTCCGTTTGTTCGCCACAATTGTGCTGTATAGAGTTTCCATATCTTTAGGCGGCTTTCTCTCATTTTTCTTTTTCAAGAGCGTAAGAGCACTTACCTTGCAGGCCGCAACACAGTTACCGCAACCCAAGCACCGGGAAAGATCAACAACAGCCTTTTTGTCTTTTATACGTATGGCATCGACCTGGCACTTTTTTGCACATAATCCGCAGCCGACGCAAGACGATGAATTTACGGAAACATAATAATTCGTTACATTTCCGACAACTTTCGGCGGCAGTATATGCTGGACTTTTAGCGCCCCACAGCAACATTTGCAACAGGAACACAGGTATTCAATATTTTGCGTGTTGGTGGTCTGCAAAACCAAACCTTCTTCTTCACTCATGCTAATATGTTCAAGGGCTTCCTCTCTTGTAATAGCTCTGCCGTTGCCGCTTTCGATAGAACTTCTCCCCGCGTCCCCCATGGCCAGGCACAATTCCAAACGGGACGACATCCTGCAAGGATAGCCCTGTATCGCAGCTATTTTTTTGCACCCGCATTCTCCAAGTGCGAATGGCCCCGGACTGTTTTTGATAAGCTCCTTGACATTATCGTAAGTGTTTGTGCGGGTTTCAACGGATATGCTTTTCGACACGGGAATAAATCTGAGCTGCGGCGGGTTTACCGATAGTAATGACATTGAGAAAGCGCCACCCATATATTCGCCCACATCCTGCGTAAACTCCGGCGTTGCGTTCCGCACCTGTTGTTCGAGTATGCCGACTGCGAACGGAAACACGCAATAATACGGAACTTCTTCCTTTTGAACGACGCCGATGGCGCCCTTTTTACGCATATTAGTAAGCATTATCCGAACATCGGCGGGAGATATTCCGCCGGTGCCCGCGGAACTGCAAATGTTTTCTAACGTCGCAGGCTTGTAAGTCAGATGCATAACAAGGCGGGCTTCTTCCGGGGTGAACAGCTGTTTGAGAATGCGAATCTCCACGCCTGACTTTTCGGCGGGAAAACCGACCGCCTGCTTATTAAGGTGCTTTTGAAGTGCCCTGTAAATGCCGTCGTTCATGTTTTGCATCTGTCTGAATTCTTCCATATCTGTATTTATCTGCAGCTTCCAAGCATCTCAAGCCGCGCTGCACCGACTACCGATCGTCCCTGAAACGTTCCTGTCACGTTGGACACGCCCTCGTAACCGCCGCCCATCGACGCCATTGTGAACTCCTGGTCTTTTTCCGTAGTGATGACATTGAGACTCGTGTCGAGTTGCGGAATTTCAATCGTCCATTTGAGGTAATAAAGATTTTTTGTTTGTGGGCTTTCCCATGCATATTCTGCATCAGGTATACAAACAGCGGCGGCAACTGTCTGTGAGCCATCAGTGTGAAGAATTGTGGCGAATGATTTGTTCTGTCCGATAGATTTATCGAAGAGATGCCAGATACTAAGAGCCGTTCCGTTAACAAGGTTAATACCAAACCAAGTCCATTTTGGCAAACCGTTTTTTGGGTTAAATATTCCCCATTGACGATCGAACCAACTGTTACCATTTAGTTCGTAGGTCTTTCCATCCATTGTGACCGTTCCCTTTGTTGCCAAAACGGGCAAAGAATATTGATGAGAACGCATACCACAGAGCTCATAAACGCCTGCGCCTCCGTTATAAATGGCAGGGCTTGACGCCCGCATATGCACATCAAAACTGCCACCCTCCATTTTGCCGACACAATGAAGGTCGTCAAAATCACCAGTCATACTTCCTGTGTCGGTAACGATATTAATTTTACCGCCGCTTTCTCCGACTTTTGGAACGGAATAGGTTTTGTTTCCGCTGTAATGCTTGCCGGTAGTGATGTTAATAAGCGACAAGTTTTCTACCATCTGTCCGCCGCCGACAAGCGGCTTCATAATCAAAGGGTTGTAAATAAATCCAATAACCTCATCCCCTGCCATGAAGTATCCGCCTGCCCACCACGAATTAGACACAAGCATCGCCTTTTTGTCCTTAAAGGGCAACAAGTCTTTGTTGACGTCAATTAACGCGCCGGCGCCTGCCGTACCTTTTTTGAACACCGAGGCGCCCTCTGCGGAATCCCAACTTACAGGTGCGGATAGACTTTGCCTTTGCAGGGGAAGTAACGAATCCAATTTACTCATAAAATGACCTCCATCATCAATTGGTGTTTACCAACATTAATAATATACGGTAGAGCAATTGGCCATACAAGAAACACATACCTGCATGTGTCGTATCTACTACAATAACAAGCATTTGTAGCATCTACGTCATGGAAACGGCACGTCTTTTTATTTTATACAGATTTTTTTTATGACACCTATAACTTCATCGACCTGCGCCTTTATCTCGTCATTTTCTAAATACGGACTTTCCAGCCATACAAACAGCATCTCTTTTAATCCTGCGCGGATGAACTTCGCCATCAGTTCAGGAGGGAAGTTCAAGGTATTGACGTCCTTCGAATTTTTAATGGTATTAAAAATACGTGATTCAA
Source organism: Treponema sp. UBA4873 (assembly GCA_002399405.1). GTDB lineage: Bacteria > Spirochaetota > Spirochaetia > Treponematales > Treponemataceae > Treponema_D. Next base: position 191,036 of record DHDP01000014.1, read on the forward strand.
AAATCACGTCGGTCGAGTCTAACAGGTCTTTTACAAAAGATGTTTTTTGCAGATTAAGTAATATCTTTCTATATTTAATAATGAAATTCGAAAGATTTTCCGACACTCTTTCATCTGTAAAATCAGAGATATCAGCCGGTACAAGCGACGCGGTTAATTTTTGTGTTCCGAAACTAATCAAATCATAAACGTCATAAAAATGGTTATAAAAAGTTGTTCGATGAATTAGTGCTTTGTCACAGATGTCCTGAACAGAGATTTTTTCGAGGGGAATATCTTCAAGGAGTATCAGAAATGCGCTCCATATTGAATCGCGCTTGCGTTCTTGGCTGTGTATGCGTTTGGTCGAGCTAAATTCCTTTGGCATATCAATCTTTTCCTATTTTTTATACAGGTTCCTGCTCTGTCTGCTTTTACTTTGCCCTTTTACCGCAGGCTTTCTACCGCTCTTTCAACCCATCGAGAATCCTTCAACACTACTCTCCCCACTCCTATAAAATCGGCCTTTCCCTCCTCCAGCAATTTTTCCGCACCTGATGGTTCCGTGATTCCTCCCGTCAGTATGACCGGTATTTTCACCGCCTTTTTTATTGCCTGCGATAAGACCGAGAAGTATCCCTGTTCACTGCTGTTTTCAGGCATGTATCCGCACATCCCGCCTGAAATGTCGATCATGTCTACGCCGGCCTCTTCAAAGCTGCGGGCGGCCGCAACCGCATCCTCCGGTGTTAATCCGGCGGGAGTATCGTCCGTTGCTCCGAGCCGCAGTAATACGGGGTACTCGTTCCCCACCGCTTCTCTCACGGCCCTGATAACTTCCAGATGGAACTTTATTCTTCCGTGTATGTCTCCTCCGTATTCGTCGTTCCGTTTGTTCGTCATCGGAGATATGAACTGATCCAGAAGATATCCGTGAGCCGAATGTATTTCTACGCCGTCAAAGCCGGCTTTTTTTACGCGTGCCGCAGCTCTTTTGAAATTGTCTGTTAATTTTTTTATATCGTCCGCCGTAAGCTCTTTCGGAACAATATCAGTAAGTCCTCTCGGATTTACTACGGGCGACGGTCCGACAGGGGCCGTGTTGACATCCTTTCTTGCAAGACTGCCGGCGTGATTAATCTGCATAACAGCCTTAGAGCCGTTTTTATGTATTGTTTCCGATAATTTCTTCAATCCGTCGACTACGCCGTCGTCGGCAATCGAGAGCTGATTCCGTGATGCCCTGCCGTCCTCCGAAATGAAGCTGTGCTCGATGATAATCAGCGACAGGTAACCGCCCTTCGACTTTTCGTCATAATAGTCGAGCATATCACGTGTGATCCGTCCTTCGGCGTCCGACTTCGCAGTAGCCATCGGCGGCATTACAAGCCTGTTCTTTAATTGGATTTTTCCGTTGTCGAACGGCGTTAATAAATATGACATAAAACAGCTCCTCTGGTTTTATATTTTTTGAGCGGCAGTACTGCATGGATTATAATAAACATTCCACAAAAGAATGCCTATGATAATGACGTCGTTATGGTACTCCGGCTATAAATCGGGAAAACCTACAAATCGATTTCATGTGGAAGATTCTTGCATAGGTTGTGGACTTTGCGTTAAAAATTGTCCTATGGAAGCCATAACCATGGTTGAATCAAAACCTGTGTGGACAAAATCAAGATGTGCAGCTTGTTTAAGCTGCCTTCACCATTGTCCAAAGTTTTCCATCCAATATGGAAGACACACAAGAAGACACGGGCAGTTTACCAATCCAAACATAAAATAATCTTTTCGGCGACGCGTCGATCTATTCGTAAGCACCAGCACTCTCAACCGGATCATTCCTTTCGTTCGTTTCAGGCAGATGCCGGTGAGATTTTACGGCACGTCGTTTCGTAACCGCCTATATGTGTTATTCTTAGGTTGAAATCAGCGCTCTTTCTCACTTCCTATATATTTCCTTACTACTTTATTCTTTCCAATTTCATATTCTGAAAAACCTGTCTTTTTGTACATTTCAAAAGGACCATTCCATCTTCCGTATTCCGATTTAGCTCCTTTCTTTGGATATGCCTCAATTACCGAATAATCTTTTCCTTTTGCCTCTTCAATAATCTTATTCAGCAGCTTTTTCGCTATACCTTTACCGCGATGCTCTTTTTCTACAATAAAACAAACGATAGACAGTACTTTCTCTTTGTCGTCATTTATGCTATTTAAGCCTGGATATTTCGTCTTATTATTTGAATTCGCCCATCCTACAACTTTTCCGTTTTCATATGCCATATATCCGCACATTCTTCCTGTTTCAATAAGCCATTTCGCATAATCTTTCCTTCTGTTGCTTTTGTTGGAATATTCTTCAGGTTTAGGATAGTAGAAAGCCGTGCAGTAACAACCTTTCCATTCTTCATGATCCTCAAATGCACTATTTTCGAAAAAATCAAACCAGTCATTTATCAGTTCAACACTCAGTTCTTTAATAATCATGATATTACCCTCCACGCGCGCGAAAAGCGTCCGCCCAAAACTTGCTTAGTCCATCAAAACAATATAATTATAACACCTTAATTCACTTTATGCATTCAAAAAAGATTTCCTCTCCGAGCTGTCCGGAAGCAAAGTTTTTAGACGTATGCGGAACATATGCAGATGTTCCGGGCACATCTTGTTTGACAAAAAAAACTATATCAGGTAGCATAAATAAAATGACGAGCAGCAGCACGCCGCAGTACGGCCTGACATGGCTTGATATTCCCGAAACGTCCGATCAGACGGATTCGGGACATACGCTTATTAAAAATACTTCGAAATCATATTTCTCCGGCGGCAAAAAAAACGAACATATTTTCATCGAAGGCGATAATTATCCGGCGATGAAATGCCTGCTTCCCGAATGGCGCGGTAAAATCAGTCTGATATACACTGATCCGCCGTACAATACGGGAAGCTGTACTTTCACGTACGAGGACAGCCGTTTTCTCAGGCAGCTGCCCGACGGGACGCACGCGGGGAAAAACGATCCGGTACGTCACAGTATCTGGCTTTCGTTCATGCAGCACCGTCTGGCGCTCGCACGGGAACTGCTTGCGGACAGCGGGTGTATTTTCATTTCCATAAGCGACGAGGAATACTGCCGTCTCAGGCTGCTGTGCGACGGGATTTTCGGAGAGGATAATTATATAAACGACTTCATGTACCTCCACGGGAAGGGTAAAAAAGACAGATGGTCCCGCACGATGGAACAGCACACGATCTGTTATGCGAAAAATAAAAAACAGCTGGCCGAATTTGCGGTCGCCGAAAAGACCGACTGGGCTGTTGCGAATGCGGACGATGACGAACGGGGACCGTGGTTTTCGGGCAGTATTTCGTTCAACGAGAAACGGTCGAATCCGAAACATCCTAACTACTTTACGATCGTCGCTCCTTCCGGAAAAAAATGGACCAGGCAGTGGATGTGCAGCCGGGAAGAAATGGATGAACTTATTGAGGAAAAACGCATCTACTGGGGAACAGGACCGGCGTATGACGGTGTTCCGCGGAAAAAAATATTCAACGGGGAACAGAGCCTTATAATTCCGCGGAACATCATCGACTGTGCGGATTCGACCCGCGGGGCGCAGCGCCACCTTGACGATATTCTCGGGGCTAAGAACGTTTTCGTCAATCCGAAACCGGTGAATCTCGTCGAGCACCTGCTTGCAATGACTCAGATGAGCGGCGATGCGGTCGTCCTCGATTTTTTTGCGGGCAGCGGAACGACGCTTGAAGCGGTGCTTCGCATGAACGAACGCGACGGCGGTACGCGCAGATGTATTCTGATTCAGTCGCCGGAAAAAGTCTCCGGCTCCGGTTTCCGCACAATTGCGGATATTGCATACGAACGAATCAGGCGGATTATGGCAGGCTATACGGACGGCTGCGGCAAGCATATCGGCGGACTCGGCGGCTCGCTGGCGTATTACATTCTTGTTAATCAGTAGGCGCCGACAGCGCTGCTGTTGCAGCCGGCCTTAATAAGTTCGGGGTGATACTCGAAATGCATGTTGTCCCAGACAACCCATCGTCCGCCCCAGATAAAACCTTCGTCTTCAAACGCTTTTATCACAGGCTGCGGCGGCATCCAGCGGTCGGCCAGCGGAGTGAGCATCCACGTGTCGCCGTTTTTATCCTGCTCGTATTTCCAGTACAGAATCCTGCCGCCCCACCCTTTGGGCAGAATGTCTACCGCTATGCCGTAGCTGTGAAACGAACGGGAATCAGTGTCGCGCACCGGGCGCCACGCGTACGAGTCGGCACTGAGCAGCGTATCGCAGAACGACGCAACGTCGGGATCGGTACGGGCCAGCCGTTTTATTTTCGCTTCCACGCGCATGAGCGGCTGTATGATGCGTTCGTGAACTGTCGTCTGTCTGCCGAGAAACGTAATCGTCCTCAGATGGCTTTCCGTCTCATTACGGGTCGCTGCGTCGTAGATTGCGGAAAACAGCGCCGTGCTTGTCGCCGCTCCGGCAGCACGCGAACTTTCTGAACTGTACGATTTAATATGTGCGATTTCTTCGGGCGAAAAACCGGCTGGGTCTTCGAGAACCCGCTCATACGGATACAGCACAAGCTGGAAATTTTTTTTCGCGGGCAGCTGCGGCGCGGTTATGTATCTGCCGCCCGCACGGTACAGTTTTGTCGTTTTTCCGTAACTCATGACGGAAAGGCACCAGTCGCCTTCGGACGGATCGTATTCCATGGTGAACCGCACGTCGGGATATGCCGATTTCAGCAGATGCAGTTCATTCATAGCGGGCAGGCTTTCCGTTGCCGCAAGAGCTGCGGAACCGGCCGGAGGAATAAACGGAATATACGGCTGCACTGCAGGCAGGACGCGTCCGCCGGCAAACCAGGAGAAAATCAGCAATGCGCAAATCAGGTTATTCCGAGGGTGCATCTTTTGTCTGCTGAAAAATCAGACTGAGGAAAGTCCTCTGTCTATGTCCGCAATGATGTCGTTCACGTTCTCAAGTCCGCATGAGAATCGTACCATGCCGCCGTCGATGCCCGCCGCGGCGAGCTGCTCGTCGGTAAGCTGACGGTGCGTCGACGACGCGGGATGGAGAACGCACGTGCGTATGTCGGCAACGTGCACTTCGTCGCTCGCAAGTTTGAGCGCGTCCATGAAGCGTACTGCCGCGGGCCGTCCGCCCTTTATGCTGATTGTGATTACGCCGCTCGTTCCGCCGGGAAGATATTTCTGTGCGAGCCGGTGGTACTTGTCGCCGGGAAGTCCCGGATACGTGACCGACGCAATTTTTTCACTCTTCTGAAAATGCTGTGCGACTGCGAGCGCATTCTCACAGTACTGCTTCATGCGCACCGGCAGCGTCTCGAGGCCGAGGTTGAGCAGGAATGCAGATTGCGCGGCCGGATAGCAGCCGAAGTCGCGCATAAGCTGCGTGCGGACCTTTACAATGTACGCGGCCCTGCCGAAATCCTTCGTATATATGAGTCCGTGGTAGCTTTCGTCGGGTTCGACAAAATCCGCAAACGCGCCTGTCGCTGCATGCGCCGCGGCCCAGTCGAAATTTCCGCTGTCTACGATGGCGCCGCCGCACTGCACCGCGTGGCCGTCCATGTACTTCGTCGTCGAGTGGACAATAATGTCCGTGCCCCACTCGAACGGACGGCAGAGAACGGGCGTTGCGAATGTGTTGTCGACGATAAGGGGCACGTGTTTTTCGTGCGCGGCCTTCGCCCATGTTTCAAAATCAAATACGGTGAGCGCGGGATTCGCAATCGTCTCGCCGAAAACGGCCTTCGTGTTCGGCTTGAACGCCCCGCAGATTTCATCGAACGAAGCGTCCGCGTCGACCCAGATGCATTCAATTCCGAGCTTCTTAAGCGTGAAGCCGAACAGATTGATTGTTCCGCCGTAAATTGAAGAGCTCGCAATGAAGCTGTCCCCTGCCGAACAGATGTTGAGAACGGCCAGAAGAGAAGCAGCCTGTCCGCTCGTCGTAAGCATGCAGCCCACGCCGCCTTCGAGCGCCGCTATTTTTTTCTCGACCGCATCGCACGTGGGATTCGCAAAACGCGAGTACATAAATTCAGTAGGTTTATCAAAAAGTGCCGCGACATGATCGCACGAATCAAACCGGTATGTCGTACTCTGTACGATAGGTACAACGCGGGGTTCTCCGTTCTTAGGTTCGTATCCCGCATGAAGACATTTCGTCTCTATTTCCATATTTTTCCCCAGTAAAACAGCATCAGTATACCTGGATTATATGGCAATCGGGCGTTTTGGGCAATGAAGCGCATTGCAGAAGGTTCAGGGATATGCCCCCGCCCCCAATCAACACATCCGCAGGGTAGTATTGAGACTCTTATCGAACAAAACGGGATTGAGCGTACGTGCTGATTACCGCACGGTGAGTCGGGGGACAGTGTCGATATGCCGCAGTTTATAATACGGGCTTATTTTCACGCAGCGGGAAAGGAGCCGGGCAGCATGAGAGCCGAGACGAGCGAACAGAGCGAAACCGAACCGGCGGAATCCGTATTCGGGGCCGAAGGTCCGCCCGATTTTCCAGCACGACGTGTAGTCGTAAAAGCGCATCGACACAGTGAAGAATTCGTTCTGCAGTTCCCACGGAGTCATGTTCCGCGGCCTGAACGTGACGTTCATCATGTCGTACTGCGTCCAGTCATGCGTGAGCAGCCGCCCTTCGTTCCTGAACTTTTCGTACACAGGAGTTCCCGGATACGGCGTAAGGACAGCGGGCTGCAGTTGATATGCGCCGATCGACTTTGCGAATGCGGCGGCGGCCTCCATGTCGGCTTTCGTGTCTTCGTCGAGTCCGAGGACGATGCTCGCAATAAGCCTGATTTTATATTTTCCGCACGCCTCCGCCGCGCGTTTTATGTTGCCGACGTTCTGACATTTGTGAATCGAGTCGAGCGCTTTCTGATTAAGCGACTCAATTCCGATGAGAACGCGCGTGAGATGCGCGTCGTGAAGCAACTGAAGGAGTTCCGGATCGTCGGCAAGGTCCGTGCGTCCGAAAAAAAACGTTTCCTTAAACTGCAGATGCTCCGCAATCATCCGGCGGCAGATATCCTTCGCACGCTCTTTGTCGGCTGTAAAATTGTCGTCCTCGAAATTCATGTATTTGAAGCCGAGCTTTTTGTACATGCGTATTTCTTCCATCACATTGCCGACACTCCGCTGCCGGTACGGTGCGAACATCCGCGACGTCGTACAGAACGTGCAGCGGAACGGACAGCCCCGCGTCGTTAATATATTCGCGGCTCTGCACGGTGTCCTGAGTATCGAATAATCGGGAAACGGTGCGTCGTCGAGGTTTTTATACGCCGTCCCTTTCACGATTTTTTCAGTGCGCCGTCCCTCGACGACGTCGAGAATGACCGACTCGCCTTCTCCCGTAATGACCTGATCGGCATGCTGCGCCGCCTCGCAGGGAAGCATTGTCGCATGCATGCCTCCAATCAGCACGCGTGCATGACCTTCTGCGTGTACGCGGTCGGCAAGCTCGTACGCCCTGTATGCGTTCGAGGACATTATTGAAAAACAAAATATACCGGCGGACGGAATAAGTTTTTTATAATCGACGCGGCCGTTCAGTTCCTCGTACACTTCGACGTCATATCCTGCGCGGCGGAGAATTCCGCCCAGAATAAGCGGTCCCGTGATGGAATTCGACTGTCCGTACATTTTTCCGGCTGCACGGTATCCCCATAAACGGCGCATGAACGGAGCAGGCGTAATGAATATGATTTTCGTTATCCGCCTCGACTGAATATGATATACTTGTAAAGTAAGGATTTTTCCGGCGGCTGCCAATAACAGTTTTTAAAAAGTGTCAGGGTACCTGCAAAGAGGGAAAAATGGAGCATCAGGAAAAAACAGCGAGACAGACTGAATCGGCGGAGGAACGTATAAACGACGCTCTTGTTAAACTTGTCCGTGTAAAGCAGTTCGAACATGTCACGGTGACCGAAATATGCAGACAGGCGCATACGAGCAGAATTACTTTCTACACTCACTTCGCGGACAAATACGCGCTTCTTAACAAGTATTTCAAATCGATGACGGGAGCGGCCGCAGAGACTTTCTTCCGTACGCAGAAAATCAACAATATAAAAAATAATCCTATACAAAGCTGGTGTAATTTTCTCGACGCTGTTCTCGGATTGAATAATAAGTACGGAGACGTATTGTCGCGCGCCGAATCCGGTGAAGATCCGTATTTATATTTCTGTTTTCACAGGGAGGTTCTCTGCAGCGTCAAGCAGTTTATTAAAAAAAACTGCGGCGTCCTGAAACCGAAATATTCTGTTGAACAGATTTCGAGCCTGCTTTGCGACGGTATGTGGGGCTTCATAGACGAAAGCAGGGCACAGCACATCCCGGAAACGGAAATCCGCAGGGAAGCGGAAGATTCCCTGCGGATTATACTCAACAGCAGATTATTTGCGGAATAACAATTTTCATTACCACGAGAGGCCGTATCCGCGAGGATAGAGCGGCTGCGCCTTTCCCTGCGCGTAATTCGTATACGGCAGCTGCTCCGCCGACGAAGGCCAGTCGACCGGCAGTTTTCCCTGAGGTTTTACCGCGCCGCTCAGTATGTCCGCAACGCCGAATCCGCCTTCAGAGCCCGGCAGCCATGCCGCGACGACCGCGGCCGGTTTTTCCGCCATTCCGCCGAGAACGACGGGCCGTCCGCTCAGCACGACGAGGACGACGTTCTTGAACTGCTCCGAGACGCGCTCGTACACGGCTCTGTCATCCGAAGGAAGCAGGAGGTCCGGGGAGTCGCCCATTCCTTCCGCGTACGGACGTTCGGAAACGACTACGATGCACACCGCGGAATCCTGATGTTTCCCGAATTTTCCGTCCGCGTCGTATGTGAGCGTCTTGTATTTCGCTGCGAGCGCTTCCCTTATCGTCGTTCCTTCCGTAATATCGCCTGCGCTTCCCTGCCATGTCATCGTCCAGCCGCCGCACTGGAGACCTATGTCGTCCGCGCCGCGGCCGCACAGATACACGTCCGCACCGTCTTTCAGAGGAAGCACCCCGCCGCTGTTTTTCAGCACGACGATAGATTCGTCCGCAGCCCTGCGTGCAAGCTGCAGATGTTCGGCGGAACGTACCGTCTGAATGTACGATTCGTCGCGATACGGATGTTCGAAAATGCCCGACTCGAATTTAACGCGGAGAATCCGGCTTACCGCATCGTCTATGCGCGCCTGCGGAATGTCGCCGGCGGAAACCGCTTTTTTCACCGCATTAATAAATTTATCCGCATCGTACGGCACCATGTTCATATCGACGCCTGCGTTGACAGACTTTACGACCGCGTCGTAATAGTCGGAGGAAACCTGATCGATGCCGCCCCAGTCCGAGACGACGAAGCCCGTAAACCCGAGTTCCTTTTTCAGCACGTCGGTGAGCAGATACGAATCAGCGTGCAGTTTCGTTCCGTTCCACGAAGAGAAGGACGCCATGACGATGCGCACGCCGTTTTCAACAGCGGCTTTATAGGGCGGAAGATATGTCTTCCGGAGAAAAGCTTCGTCGCACCGGGTGTCTCCCTGATCGACAAGATAGTTTCCCGTCTTCGACGAACCGAATGCCGTTCCGCCGTCGCCGATATAATGTTTCGCCGTAGCGCGCATGCCGTCCACCGACTGGAATCCTTTAATAAAAGCGGAGCCCAGCCGCGCAGCGCCGTCGGGACTGCTGCCGAACGACTCGTACGAGCGTCCCCACCGCGGTTCTTCGAGCACCGCAATGCACGGCGCGAACGTCCACGTTATGCCGGCAGCAGCAGTTTCCTCCGCAGAAGCGCGTCCGACTTTTTCCGCAAGTTCCGCATCGTCCGCAGCGCCGAGTCCGATGTTGTGCGGAAAAATCGTCGCATCGTGCAGATTGTTGTGGCCGTGCACGGAGTCAGTCCCGTATAAAATCGGAATGCCGAGCCGTGTGGACAGCGCCGCCTGCTGGTATGCATCGACCATTTTGCGCCATTCACCGACCGTGTTCGAACGCGGTGCGCCGCCGCCGCCCGAAAGAATGCTTCCGAGGAATTTCGACGAAACAAGTCCGGGACTTGCCGAATCTTTCGCAATTTGAGTCATCTGACCGATTTTTTCGTCAAGCGTCATCTGCTTAACCAGTATGCTCACCCGTTCTTCGACTGGAAGCGAAGCATTTTTATAAGAACCTTTTCCGTAACAGGCGGAAGTCATAAGAACGACTGCAAAAAGCAGCCATGTGTATATGCGTTTCATATTCAGCACCTCATACTTACTATACCAGAGGTACTTTCAAAACGCGAGGTATTTTTTTTCATAATAGTCGCCTTCTTTCATTTTCACTGATAAACGGATATAGTACGGTATGTTCATTACGCATCCGATCGAGCCTGTCTGGGACGAAAACAGCACCGTACTGATACTCGGAACAATGCCCTCTCCAAAATCGCGCGAAGCGGGATTTTATTATATGCACCCGCAGAACAGATTCTGGCCCGTGATTGCCGCTGTGACCGGCGGAACGCTTTTATATGCCAACGGCGAAGGTGAACGCGCCGTAGAGGAACGCCGCGAGCTCATCCTGCGCGCTCATCTTGCGCTGTGGGACGTGCTCGCAGGATGCGACATAACGGGCGCCGACGACGCGAGCATACGGAACGCCGTTCCGAACGATTTTTCCGGGGTACTTACCGGCTCGCATATTACGCGCATATACTGTACGGGTCGGACGGCATGGAAATACTACACGAAACTGTGCGAACGGACAACGCATATTCCGGCAGTCTGCCTGCCGTCGACCAGCCCTGCAAATCAGGGAAGATGGCCGCTTGCAAAACTGATTGAAGCCTACGGAGTACTAGTCGAATGAAACATATACCGGGAAAGATTGCCTCCGCAATCCGCAGAAAAATAGACAAACAGGCAGTTGAAGAAGCTGAAAAGCTCGGGCAGCATGCAGACGGCAAAGACATACACAAAGTCGAAACAAATCTCGAAAAAATGAAACGCGGCCCGGTCGCAAAAATCTGGGACATGGTTCAGACGCTGTGGAGCGCGTTCAAATCCCCCGTCGTTCCCGTTGAAACGAAAGTTATGATAATCGGAGGGCTGTTGTATCTTATAAACCCGATCGACGTTGTTCCCGACACGTTCGGTCCCGCGGGTCTTCTCGACGATGCCGCGGTCATCGCGTTCATCTACGCACAATGCAAAGATCTTATCACAAAATTCATCCCGAAGGTAACGGAGCAGATAAAAACCGGCATACAGGAAGCGGGAGAGGCCGCGCGCGGACAAATCAGCCGGATAACGGAAGAAACCGTTTCCGACACAGTCGGCCGATCGTTCAAACTGTTCTGCAGGCGCATGTTTTTCAATTCGCTGCTCAAGCTTGCGCTGTTCACGTCATCAATGCTCCTTCTTTATTTTTCACGTCCCGGCAGGACCGCAGGCAAATACGCTGCGTCCGTTCTTCTCCTGGTTGCCGCCGCATGGTTCGCGGCAGCGCTCGTCTCGAACGTCGCCGCAGGAATCAGGATTCTTAATAAATTCATACCGATAATGAGACGGATAGACGCGCGCGAAAAGCAGGCGGGACTTTCGAAAAGCGGATACGAAAAACTGCGCTGGCAGGACAGAGCGGCGGAAGCGTTATACACCGCATTCGCAGAACCTGCGCTGCCGGAACAGCAGAAAAAATGGAAGAAAGTCTACGCGTTCGTATTCCGCAGATGGAACGAAGGGAAGCTGCCCCGGTGGATTCCGGGCAAGCGCGCTATGGTCGATCACGTCTGGAATTCGCTCAAATTCCTCTCTTTTACGTTTATATTCGCGTTCTCGGGCTATCTGCTCGCATACAACCTGCTCGTCAAAGGACTGCTGATGCGCACCGCAACCGACTATACGCTTCTGCAGCTTCTGGCATATCCGTTCGTGTACACGGGTTCTCTGTGGAAATAATAATTTTAAGATGGCAAACTCAAGCATAACGAAAGAAGCCCTCGCGGCTTCCCTAAAAAAACTCATGATGACTCATCCGCTCACTGAAATTCACATTCAGATGATAACTGACGACTGCGGCGTAACGCGCCACACATTCTACACTCATTTTCAGAACATATACGACCTGCTCGGCTGGCTGTACGAACACGAACTGATTGAGGATCTTGAAAAATGCTGCAACTACGCAAAGTGGCGCGACGGCGTTCTGCTTGTGCTCAACTATACGCTGAAAAACAGGACAATCTGCCTTAACACATTCAACTCGATGGGACGCGATCACCTTGAAATGTTTTTGTACAATACGTTTTCCCACGTGTTCAACGGTATCATCTCGGACCTGACTGCGGACTTGCTGGTCGATGAAAAAATAAAGCAGGAGATAGGCGATTTCTACGCGAGCGCGATCATAGGCGTGTTCACCGGCTGGCTAAAAAAAGACATGGCGGAATCCCCCGAAACAGTTGCGGACTGGATAGAACAGATGGTCAGGGGAAATATTGTGCGCATACTTTCCGAGCACAACAAAAAGAAGACGAAATAATTTTCACACTTCCGGCGGACTGTTACATTTTTACACAGCTGTGCAAAGCTGTTCATTTACGGAACCGGAATCCCTGCATATCTTGAAAAGGAAATCGAATTCCTTTTGGAGGTATACAAATGGGAAACTATCAGAGAATCAATCCGAAGGCACCGGCGGAGATTGAACGGCGCCATGCGTATCTGCTCGGCGGCGGCATCGCAAGTCTTTCCGCCGCAGAATTTCTTATCAGGGACGGGCACATGCCGGGAAAGAACATTCACATTGTCGAAATGCTCCCGATGGAAGGCGGCTCAATGGACGGCGCGGGTACCGCGGAAGAGGGATACACCGCGCGCGGCGGACGCGAAATCGAAGAACATTTCGAATGCTTCATGGACCTGTTCGGTTCCGTTCCGTCGCTCATGAATCCGGAGAGAACGGTGCTGGACGAATTCCGCGAACTCAATCTCGAGGAACCGATTGAGTCGCACTGCAGAATCGTAAGCAATCAGGGAAAAAAAGGTGATTTTTCGTCGCTCGGTCTTTCTACTGAAAACGCGCTCGAGCTTGCGCGCCTTCACATGCTGTCGGAGGAAAAACTCGGCAGCACTACAATCGAACAGTATTTCAGCCCGAGCTTCTTTGAAACAAACTTCTGGTTTTTCTGGGCGACGATGTTCGCGTTTGAAAAATGGCACAGCGTCGTCGAAGTAAAACGGTATACGGAGCGTTTCATGCACCTTATCGGCGGACTCAACTGCCTTAAAGGAATTCTGCACACCGAATACAATCAGTACGACTCGCTCATCCTGCCTCTTACAACGATGCTGAAAAATCAGGGAGTACAGTTCGAATACGGATGTACAGTCACCGACATCGACTTCGACTTCAACGGCGGAAAAAAGACTGCGACGGCGTACCGCTATATCCGGAACGGTACCGAAAAGGTACAGAAAATACAGAGCGGCGACGTTGCTCTTTTCACGAACGGTTCCATGACGCAGAACACCACGCGAGGCAGTCTCGACAAACCGGCGGTCATCAACCGCTCCGGCGACAAAGGCTGTTTCTCTGTTTGGGAAAAGGTCGCGGCAAAAACGGAGGGATTCGGCCATCCGGAAAAATTCTGCAGCGACATCGACAAATCAAAATGGCTGTCGTTCACCGTCACGCTCAAAGACGACGACATCGTGTTTCCGTACCTGCTCAATCTGACAGGCGACAAACCGGGCATGGGCGGACTCGTGACAATCAAGGATTCAAGCTGGTTCATGAGCTGGGTCGTGCCGAAGCAGCCTCATTTCATCAATCAGCCGGAAAACGTAAAGGTGCTCTGGGCATACGCGCTCAACCTCGACGTCGGGGGCGACTACGTCAAAAAAACGATGTCCGAGTGCACCGGACGGGAAATGTTCGAAGAGCTGCTGTATCACATGGGTCTCAAGGATAAAATACCGCAGATTCTGAATCACACCGTCAACGTTATTCCGAGCATGATGCCGTACATCACGTCGCAGTTCATGCCGCGCGTTCCGGGCGACCGCCCCGACGTCATTCCGGCGGGAAGCACGAATTTCGCATTCGTCGGTCAGTTCGCGGAAGTTCCGCAGGACTGCGTCTTTACCGTCGAATATTCGGTACGCAGCGCGATGATGGCAGTCTACGGTCTGCTCAATCTTGAAAAAACAGTGGAACCTGTCTATCCGAGTCAGTACGACATCCGCGTGCTCGCTTCCGCAGCGCGTACCTGCCTTAACCTGAACAACGTTCCGCTCAAGGATATTCCGCTCGGCAGACTGCTTGCGGGAACGGAACTTGCAAAAATGCTGTAACGGTCGTTCATACGGAACAGGGCCGGGATTCCTTTCGGAACTCCGGCCCTGTTCTTTTCAAAAAGCATATCGTTTAGTGGTGGAAGAGCCGTATTCCGGTAAACGCCATGGCCATGTCGTATTTGTCGCACATCCGGATCACGTCGTCGTCGCGGATCGAGCCGCCGGGCTGCGCAATAACGGTCGCGCCGCTTTTGTGAGCGCGCTCGATGTTGTCGCCGAACGGGAAAAACGCGTCGCTGCCGACTGCGACGTCAGTATTTTTTGCAAGCCACGCCTGCTTTTCCTCCGTCGTGAAAACCGCCGGCTTCGTCTTAAAAACCGTCTGCCATTTCCCTTCCGCAAGCACGTCCTCATACTCGCCGCCGATGTACACGTCGATTGCGTTGTCGCGGTCGGGACGCTTGAGTCCGTCGACGAACTCAAGCCCGAGCACCTGCGGCGACTGGCGCAGCCACCAGTTGTCGGCCTTGTTTCCGGCAAGGCGCGTGCAGTGTACGCGCGACTGCTGTCCGGCTCCGACGCCTATTGCCTGCCCGTCCTTCACGTACGCGACGCTGTTCGACTGCGTATATTTCAGCACGATAAGCGACACGAGCAGGTCGCGCTTTTCCGATCCGGAAAGATTCTTATTCTTCGTTACGATATCAGCAAGGCACGATTCGTCGAGAACTATGTTGTTCCGTCCCTGTTCGAACGTAACACCGAACACCTGTTTGCGCTCTATCGGTTCGGGAACGTAGTCTTTATCTATCTGAATCACTGCGTACGCGCCTTTCTTTTTTCCCTTGAGAATCTCAAGCGCTTCCGGTTCAAATCCCGGAGCGATGATTCCGTCGGAAACTTCCTTTGCAATAAGACGCGCTGTCGGAACGTCGCACGTGTCCGACAGGGAAATGAAATCGCCGAACGACGACATACGGTCCGCTCCGCGCGCGCGCGCATAAGACGCTGCAAGCGGAGAAAGTTCGATGTCGCCGGTAAAATAGATCCGCTTAAGCGTATCGGAGAGCGGAAGGCCGACCGCGGCGCCGGCCGGTGAAACGTGTTTAAAGGAAGCAGCGGACGGCAGTTTCGATGCGGCCGCAAGTTCCTTCACGAGCTGCCAGCCGTTGAGCGCGTCGAGCAGGTTGATATATCCCGGTTTTCCGTTGAGCACGGTGATAGGGAGACTGCCTTTTTCCATAAACACCCGTGCCGGTTTCTGGTTCGGGTTGCATCCGTATTTCAGTTGAAGTTCTGTCATAGCTTCACTTTAACAGGAAACATCCGATTTCTCAATATAAATAATTCACGCTGATTCGTGGACTGCAGGCAGCGTCAATGCCAGCACCGCGCCGTATCCGGGGGCATTCCCGGCGGAAATGCCCCCGTGCATAACGTCCATGATGACTTTCGCAACCGCGAGTCCGAGTCCCGACCCTCCGGCGTTTCTGTTGTGCGACGGGTCTCCGCGGTAAAAACGTTCGAATACGTGCGGCAGAATTTCCGGTTCGATTCCCGGACCGTTGTCGGTAAACGTAATGACGGCCAGCGTTCCTTCCCTGCGCACTTCAACCGCGATGTGCGCCGGAGGCGGCGTAAATTTGATGCTGTTTGAAACAATAATCGTAAAAGCCTCGTACAGAAGTTCTTCTTCGGCGGATACGGCAGCCATATCCGGTACGCCGTCGAATGCAAACACCGTCGCCGGCGACCACGCGCGGGTGTCGTCCGCAAGGCGGTTGAGCAGCGGTTTTACAGGTACGGCCGTCATGGATAATTTTTCGGCGCCGTCTTCAAGCCGCGACAGCAGCAGCATATTCGTAATTATTGCTTCCATCGAATGCGACTCCGTTATGAGCGCGTCGATCGATTTTTCGAGCTGCGCGGAATCGTTCTTTCCCCATCGCCGTATGAGATTCGCGTGACCGAGAATGACCGCGAGCGGCGTCTTAAGCTCGTGCGATACGTTCGACGTGAACTGACGCCCGCGGTCGAAATCCGCCTTGAGCCGGGAGAACAAATCGTTGAACGTCGACGCAAGCGTGTCGAGTTCGTCGCCGGTTCCCGTCACCGGAAGCCGCTGACTGAGATTCGCGCTGCTGATTTTCTGAGCCATTCCCGTCATTTCCTTAACGGGCTTAAGCGTGCGCCGCGTAATCAGCAGTGCCGCCCGGAACGAAACAAGCAGCAGCGGAAAAAACAGAATGAGCATAAGACGCGGAAGCCCCGAAAGCAGCTGCTCGGACGTATCCCGGTCCATGTTGAGCGCCGCTTCTACCGTAAACAGTTCCCCGTCGTCCGTTTTGAAGACGGCACTTCCACCGCCGCGGTATACGCTGAACAGAATATAATACGGAAGCTCATCGTTAAGAAGTATTTCTTCCGTGTTTTCGCCGTTCTGACTCATCATGCCGGAAAAAGACGAAGAGATACGCTCCATTGCGAAAATAAGTTCGCGGTTCTGCTGAATGCGGATATTGCTCCGAAGCAGGAGCACGATCGCAAACGACAGTACGAAAATAATAATCGTAATGAGAAGAGAAAATCTTAGTGCAAGATATGCGGCTACCGATAAATACCGGGTATGCTTTTTTCTCATTGTTTATTTTCGCCTTTCATCGTATATCCGAATCCGCGCACCGTCGTAATATATTCTTCTCCGGCCCGCTCGTCTATTTTCTGCCGTATGTACCGCACGTATACGTCGACTGAATTCTCGTCGATGTAATGTCCCTGCCCCCACACCGCCGAAATAAGCTGTTCCCTGTTAAGCACCGTGTTCTGATTTTCCATAAGCGTTTTGAGCAGAAAAAACTCGGTCCGGGACAGTTCAATCACGCTGCCGTTCAGAAGCGCTTCCATGCGTTCCGGATACAATGCAAGGTTCCGTATTTTCAGCACGGAAACGAAACCAGGAATGCGGCGCATCACCGCGCGCATACGTGCAAGCAGCTCCTCGATTTCGAACGGTTTCGTAAGATAATCGTCCGCGCCCGCGTTGAGACCGTTTACCTTGTCGTACGTTTCACCTCTGGCGGTAAGCAGAATGACGGGCACTTTCGACGACTTTCTGATGCGGCGGAGCACTTCAAGCCCGCTCAGTCCGGGAAGCATTATATCGAGCAGGATAATATCAGGCGGGCACGATTCGAACACTGCAAGCGCAGCTCTTCCGTCGGCCGCATCCCGGACCTCGAAACCTTCGTGACAGAGTTCCGTTTTGAGAAATCCCATAATTCCCGCGTCGTCTTCGACGACAAGTACTTTTTCCATCAGTAGCTTCCGTCCCCGGCAGGCTTTTTAAACACCTGTACGTAACCGTCCGTTATTCCGTCAAACGCATTCTGTATAAGGGGCGAGCCGTTAAAACTCGCGGCAGAAACAAACTCCAGCTTTATCCGTGTATCCGCGGAACTTAAGAACATCCTGCATACGGACGCAGGAAATTTAAACCGGACTTCCGTTCCCGCCTTATTAAACAATTCCGACGTTTCTGAGGGAACGGGCCGGCCGTTCACCAGAACGTCCGGCAGCGCCACGGTCCTCGGATCAACCGCACTGCTGAAATGGACATCAATCAGTAAATTTCCCGCTTCAGCTTTCTCTGCTTCAATTTTTACAACATAAAAATCCGAATGTTTCGACGTCATCCGCATGCCGTGATACGGCACGATTGCGTGAAGCTGATGCGCAAAGACAGGCGGACGCGACAAAAACAATACCAGAAGACAGGGAATAAAATAATGCACTCTCCTGAAATTTCCGTTCATATGATTATAGTACGTTATTTTATTATTTTTGTATTCATGTTCAAGATTAAAAAATTTTAATCTTTTTCCAATCGGATTTTCATGAACAACGTCTCCGTTTTTACTATATTCGGTACTGTCAGAGAGAGAAAGACGCCTGAAAATGATTACGTAGGAGTAAAAGTATGAAAAAGACAATTTCTGTACACGCAGCTGTAATTCTTACAGCGCTCACCCTCGCCGCCGCACCTGTATTTGCAGCCGGCACAACGAATACAACAGCAACTACGGCAGCTGCAACCGCTGCGACAACACCGGCGGCGACTACCGCAGCCGCTGCAAAGAAGACGACCGCAAAGAAAGCGGCTGTAAAAATGGCGGCAGCAATAAAAATACCTGTCATCTCCGTTTCAAAATACGGCGAAAAGACGGCAGGCGCATTCACAATCACATGGACTGACTCAGGCAGCGGCAAATATACGTACACGCTTGAGCGTGCGGCAGCCGACAAGAACGGCAAACTCACCGGAAAATTCGCTGCAGCAGCATCCGCAACTGACACGGACAATATCTATACAGCAACGGATACGGTCGCTGCGGAAAAGTATTATAAATACCGCCTCACCGTATCAGAAGGAAAAGAAACGGTGAAAGGTGCCGTTTCAGCGACAGAATCTTCCGTGACTGCAGATGCAGCGCCTGCAGCAGCCGTTCCGGCCGTAAATAAATAACACAGTCGGGCTAAACAGCATTCAGCACATAAAAGGGGTCATTCCAGAGGTTTTACCTTCGGGACAGCCCCTTTTTTATGAGACAAATTTTAAAAACGCCGCTTGCAGACAAGCCCGCCGTTTATTTTTTCTGAACTGATTTTCCCCGCTGCACGAGTTCCCGTCCGACGATGCATCCGAGAATAATCACGCCGCCTATGCCGGTCCACACGGACGGCACCTCATGCATGAACAGAAGCACCCACACAGGATTCATAAGCGGCTCTATCATCGAAATAAACGACGCGCTGAGCGCACGTACGCTTCCTATACCGCGGGCGTATAAAATCGAAGGCATCCCTATCTGAAATATGCCGAGCAGCACAAGACCGATACACGACGACAGCATAACGTTTCCGGCGGGCGGCCCGTATATTAAAATAAAAGGAACGCCCGCGAGAAACGTCATACCGTGCGCAAGCATAAACGCATCCTGCGAACCGCGGCGGCGGAGCTTCCGCATATAAATGGTACAGAATCCCCATGTCGTTCCCGAAAGCGCCGCAAGAATATTCCCCAGCATACGTCCGCTGCCCAGACCGTCGGCAAAAAAAAGCACCATGCCGAGCACGACGCCCGCGACCGTAACGTAGTCGGACTTCCTGTTTTTCTCGCCGAGTATAAGCGGACCGAACAGAATAATATAAACCGGATCAGTGTATTGAAGAAGAATCGTATTGGCGGCGGTCGTGAGCTTGTTCGCGACGATATACAGAATCATCGTGCCTGCATAGCATACCGCCGCGATATACAGATACAGCGTCCCCCGTCCGTCCACTCTGCCGCTTTTCTCGTCGCGGACCGTAAACGACGGCAGGCGGCGCAGCATCGCACACACCGTAAAAAGCCCGAGAAGACTCCGCATGCCTGCAATGGCAAACGGATTCCAGTCGACGAGCTTTACAAGCACACCGCCCGTACTCCAAAGAAGCGCACAAAAAACAAGCGACAGAACGCCGCCCGCTGTTGATATCTGCATACCGATTTACACTTTTTATTTCTTTTCAGCTGCTGTAAAAACGGAATCAGCTTCGTAGTTGGCGATGAAATCCTCTACATCTGCAGAATCCATCGTAATTCCGTATGATTCTTCGCCGTCGGTCTTTATATCAGCGCTCAGGCCTTTGAAATCAGCATAACTTACCGGAGCTCCCGTAAGACCGCCTTTATCCGCACTTCTGGTAAAACCTGCTTTTCCGTTGTAGTTGATATAAATCTCGCTCATCGCAACAGTCCTCTGTAATCGAAATAATGACTGTAGTATACCTGATACGCCCCCGTAAATCAACGGGCGGGACAGTACCGGCCGTCCCGGTCTGTCACGACGGACGTACTCCCCAAGTGGTCCGCGTGGTAGTAATACGTATATTTCCGTTCCACACCCGTATCCGCGTTGTCGTAGTCTTCCCCTGTTCCGAGAGCTACCTGTTTTGTCACGATACGGTCGTTACCCAGGAATATATGCTTGCTCATCCTTCCGCCCGCTCCCTGGTAGGCGTCGTCGTACCGCTCTTGTACAATATTCTCCGGATCGCCAAGACTACCCGGATCCGGTAATTTTTCAGGTCCTCCATTTACACCTTTCCCTAATGATGATTGTGGTTGATTTCCCGGAGGTATAGGATTTTCCTTCTTATCGCGAACAGCTTCATCTATATTCACTTTTTTCAGTCCTGCATCAGATGACCAGTTATCACCAAGTTCTCTGCCATTAGAAGGTGACTGCGGCTGCAGCCTTCCCTGCTGCTGTAATATTGGCAGACAAGCTCTGCCGTATCACTGGTACCGAAAAATTTAATATAGTCGTAATTTCTTCGCTCAGTCGTTTATTTATACCGCTAATAATACTTTCTAATCTCAGAAGTACCTTTTATTCTTTCTATCGATACTAGATTCCAAAAACTGTTCGTAATTTTATAAAACAACTTACATTCATTTTCCTCATTTCTTATGATATCATAAGGCACAGGGGTATCGAGGATATATGAAAAACAAAAGACTTCTTCATTATTTAGTACTATTGCTATGTGATACAATGATATCTTTCCTACTTGATTATTATATCTTTTGAACCAAATCGATTTTATATCAGAATTCTTTATAATATACATCCTAAAGCCTTTTCTTGCTGACAAGACACCTCTATCATATAATCTCACATCAGCTTGATTATAAAAGTGAACAGGTCCCATTAATAACCAAAAAACAAATATCAAAATAAAAAAAAATAGTGCAATCATTATATTCTCTTTATTCAAGTTATATTTTTGAAGTTCATTAACCATATAAATAATTAACAAAGTTTCTGCACTTAAAAACCCATAGCGATTAAAAAAATAAAATCTTGTAATTTTATTCATAAACACCTCTATTACTATTTTGAAAATAATTCATAAGAAATTCCCCCACTTCCAAAATCAAATGCACCTTTTAATGTCGTAGACACAGAAAGTCCTATCTGTGTTATTCCATTTTCAGAGAAAGCTACGCTTCCTCCAAATCCAAATAATGAAATATTCATAGAATGAACATTGTTATTACCGTAATTTTGTGAGAAATTCATCGCAACAGCTGCAGTAAACCCCAATCCTGGCGTAGATACTCCTGAGCTCCCCGTTACAAATGGATTAGCCTTCTTTCCATTCACACTCGTCGTCGCCTCAAAACCCGCACTTCCCTGAAATATCCCAATATTTATGTCCATTGATATAGATTCTGTAAGAGATGGTGCATTTCCCAGTTTTTCTTTTCTTTCTTCTCCATCCGCCCCATATCCCAAAATTTGTCCATCACCACCACGTACTGAATTAAATGAAACAGAACTATTATCAAAGTAATTATCAGGTTTCCCTAATTGCACCCTCTGCCCTGGATTAATTTTATCAGGGTTTTCAATACCATTGTTCTTTGCCACATCATGGTAATCCAAATCCGTACCATGTGTACTGTTATAATCCTTTGTTATTTGAGAAAGTGTATCTTTATCTGTAACAGTTCCTCCCTGACCATCTTCATCCCAACTGAACATACCATTCGGGTCGGTGTATTTTATAGGATTATTGTTTGCATAATTATATAAATTAAAGTTATGACTATTGTATATTCCGCCTCCGGCCTTTGTACCGAAAACATACGCTCCTAGTGCCGGGTCCGCACTTATCCACCTCGAGTACTTCGGGTCCAGATACCGCGCTCCATAGTAATACAGTCCCGTCTCTTCGTCCTTCTCCTTCGCCGAAAACCTGTACGGCGTGTCGAAATATGTGTCACCGTTCGTCTCATCAAGCCATGTCTCGCCGTACGGCGTATACTCCAGCCGCTCGTACACTTCCCCGTCCCGGTCAGTCACAACGGACGTACTGCCCAAATGGTCCGCGTGGTAGTAATACATGTACTTTCTCTCCACACCCGTGTCTGCATTGTCGTAGTCTTCCCCTGTTCCGAGCGCTACCTGTTTCGTCACGATACGGTCGTTGCCTAAGAATATGTGCTTGCTCATCCTTCCGCCCGCCCCCTGGTAGGCGTCGTCGTACCGCTGCGTGAAGAACTTGTTGAAGTACAGCGTCTCGCTCACACTGCTCCGCTTCACTGCCCGCTGTCCGTCTCCTCCGTACAGGTATTCCGTCGTATAGCTGTCGTCCTTCGTCTGACTTAAGAGGTTCCGTTCGTTCCACGTGTAATCGCGGTAATAATAATTACTCTTCGTACTCGCATATGCCGTGCTTCCGCCCTTCATTCTCGCCCATGCGTAGTCTGTCGAATACACGTTCTCCGCTTCCGTCTGTATCAGATGATACGTCACTTCATCGGAGCTGTCGGTATCCGCAAAGCTCTTATCCTGCTCCCGTATCAGATTTCCGTTCGCATCGTACCTGTAATACCTGCTTCCCGCCTGCACGGCACGGTGCGCATAATCTGAGTCGTACGTATAGTCAAGCGTGTAGTTCAGGTCGTCTTCGAGTACTTCGCTTTCCTTGCTCACTTTCCCCGTCATGTTGCACAGTCCGTCGCTGCTGAACGCAAACGTCTGGGAATATGTCGCGTTGTATGACGGTCTGTCCGCCGTCGCGTACTTATTTTCAGTCTCTCCGCTCACCTTTATGAGCTGGTAGAGTGAATCGTATGTGTAATCCTGGC
>DHDP01000014.1:214259-220113 GCA_002399405.1 Treponema sp. UBA4873
CCGTGTCGAACGTGTACTGCATGTTCTGGATCACACCGTCTTCTTCACTTTCCGTCACGAGGCTCTTGAGCCACCGGCGGGCGGGGTCATACGTGTATGTCGTTTCTGTTCCGTTCCCGTATGAAATGTACACCCGCTGGCCGTACTCGTCATAGCCTATATCTTTCACATAATAGAAGTCGTCGTACCCTTCCTTCGTTCCGGTTACGGTCTGTACGTTTCCGCCTGTGTCGTAGGTATATGTCACGATCTCGCCGTCAGGGTACGTTATGTGCTCCATGCGTCCGAGGTAGTCGCTCTCATAACCCGTAACGGCTGTCATTGCATCGTAGCCTCCCTCACGCACGATGCTGCGGGATTCTTCCGTCATCTCGCCGAGCTTTCCGTACTCATACGTTATCGTGCCGCTTTCGTCAGTGCGGCTTACGACTTTTCCCGCGCCGTTGTTGTCAGCTCCCGACGCTCCGTATTCCTGCACGATGTCCGTGCTCTCCGGGTAATGCCGCAGGATTGTTTCACAATCCTGCTTCCCGTGAATTACAGCCGGCGCTGCCGTCTGTAATTCACGCCCCGCTGGTTTCCGTTCTTTTTCGGACGGAGCGGTGTTCACTATCCGGCTTTCCACGGTTCCGCGCGTCAGCGCTTCATTGCAGCCGGATCTTCGCTTCGGCTGCAACGGGCTCCGCCCGCCGTTCCAATCCGGCGTAGGCGGTTGTTGCCTTACCCGCCGCTGTGATACTGACTGACATGTTCTATCTGTACCACTACTGCCGAGAAATTTAATACGGATTCTGTGACGCTGAAACTAGCTCCAGTTATTCTGCTTTACATTATAATAGATATTAAAATATCCATTATATTTCTCCCTCCTCAAAAAACATTTAAAATTCTGTATAAGAAAAATCAGGAATTATTGCCTGAATACAAAGATCCTTATATTTAGTACCAGGATATATCTCACTCATTTCTATTATCAAAGATTCGTTCGTGTCATCTTTATATATATTTGATATATCGATTTGATTTATTTCTCTACTTGTTCCTGAATAAAATAAATATGTTTGAGTTGCATTATTAGCAGGATTAATCAAATTTATTTTTTTTACACGGGAATTTTGCATAAACAAGTACTGTTTTTCTTCTGAAATATATCCATTTAAAAAGAGTATTGTTTTGGGAGCCTTTCCCTTAAAATCTATATAAATTTTATCTCCTATACCATAGCCATTTGCACTCACCCATGGTAATCCCTTTATATTTGATAAATTTGAAGCTCCATAGAATATAGTACCCTCTTTTAGAGCTGAATCTGCTGCATAGTTCCATATATTTTTATCTTCTGTTATTGGAACTTTTAAAAAAATAAATGGATAAAGTACCTCAAGTAAATCTTGATCTATATTTTCAAGGATATATCTGTTTAATACATTTACCAGCATATCGTCTGAATGCAATTCAACTGGCATTGTAATAACAGCTGTACATCCGGCAAGATCCCATATTTCAGGTTTTCCCATTGGTGAAACACATTCTGTAGAATATACATAAATTTTTTTGCCTATAGAAAAATAATGTGATTTTGTTCCTAAACTGTCCAAATTGTATAGAGAGCCGTTTAATGTATTATTTTTATAACTATAAAAAACATGGTGATTTTGATCGTTCCTTTTATTTTCGTAAAAAGAAGAATTGCCATCAAAAGTCATAAAAATATCACTAGATGTTTGTATTATATTTTTGTCTGATACAATAAAATTATCAATTGTCTCTTTTCCCTTTCTAATCTTTATTCTTCTATCTTTTATATTTGTCTCTATATTTATTATAGAATTGTTATTATTATCTAATTCAAATACACCCACCTTTCTGTTCAGATTTCCTACAATTTTACCATTTGTCTCGACTGTACGAATAATAGAATTTTCATCAGTCGTTATTAAAAAGTTTTTAGGCGGAAAATCACCCTTTCCTATATAATTGTATATTACTTCGAGTTTTTTCGCATATAAGAAAACAACATTCAGGAATAATATAAAGAAAATCATAAATTGTTTTTTCATGTTATTTATTCTCCAAAAATTATAACAGCATGTTTATCGCCTTTATCGCTCATCGTCTGTTTGTACATATCAGTAAGCATATCCATCGTGCCCTGCGCTTTTTGTTTACTATTAGGATCATTCTGATTATATCCTATCCCAACACATCCATTTGTATAATCCAATGGGGTTATATGAACCATATAGCCAGAATCGGAAGATGTCTTTCCATCCGGTTTACCATTAGCTCCAACAGTCGGCAGTTCTTGTGTTATATCAAGTGAAAAACCTTGTTTTGGATCTCCATATTTTCCATTTTTATTTCCGCTGGCTTCGCTTGGTGCTTTACATCCGGTAATATTGTATGTTCCATCAGCTACCTGTGTTGGATTTGTTCTTCCACTTTCAGATTGTTGAGTTCTGTTAGTATCAGAAGGATTTGTATTGTCAGGATTTTTTCTGTTTACATTTGTAACAACATCAAATTTATAACTTTGCTCATTGTGATTTCCAGGTGACGTATAACTAACCGACATACTTCCTTTTGATTTTGATACATATATTTCTAAATATTTTCCATCCGGGTCGGTATACTTAATCGGGTTATTCCCCGCATAGTGATACAGATTCAGGTTTATAACATTAAACACCCCTCCCATCCCCGGCAGGCTCTGATTATGTTTCTTCGCCTCGTCGTTTACCGGTGCCTGCGGTAAATACTCTCCCAGCGCAGGATCCGCACTTATCCACCTCGAGTACTTCGGGTCAAGATACCGCGCTCCGTAATAGTACAGCCCGGTCTCCTCGTCCTTCTCCTTCGCACTGAATCTGTATGGTGTATCGAAGTATGTATCCCCGCTCGCCTCATCAAGCCATGTCTCGCCGTACGGCGTGTACTCCAAACGCTCATATACCTCGCCGTCCCGGTCAGTCACGACAGACGTACTTCCCAGGTGGTCCGCATGGTAGTAATACGTGTACTTTCTCTCCACTCCCGTGTCCGCATTGTCGTAGTCTTCCCCTGTCCCGAGCGCTACCTGCTTCGTCACGATACGGTCGCTGCCTAAGAATATGTGTTTACTCATCCTTCCGCCCGCTCCCTGGTAGGCGTCGTCATACCGCTGTGTAAAGAATTTATTGAAGTATAACGTCTCACTTACACTGCTCCGCTTCACCGCACGCTGCCCGTCTCCGCCGTACAGATACTCTGTCGTATAGCTGTCGTCCTTCGTCTGACTTAAAAGGTTCCGTTCGTTCCACGTGTAGTCACGGTAATAATAATTACTCTTCGTGCTCGCATATGCCGTGCTTCCGCCTTTCATCTGTGCCCATGCGTAGTCTGTCGAATACACGTTCTCCGCTTCCGTCTGTATGAGATGGTAGGTTACCTCGTCGGAGCTGTCGGTATCCGCAAAGCTCTTGTCCTGCTCCCGGATCAGATTTCCGTTCGCATCGTACTTGTAGTACCTGCTTCCCGCCTGCACGGCACGGTGCGCATAATCTGAGTCGTACGTATAGTCAAGCGTGTAGTTCAGGTCATCTTCGAGGACTTCGCTTTCCTTACTTGTCTTTCCCGTCATGTTGCACAGTCCGTCGCTGCCGTCTGTAATTCACGCCCTATTATTTTCCATCTTTTTTCTGACGGAGCTGTGTTCATTATCCGGCTTTCCACGGTTACGGCTCCGCCCGCCGTTCCAATCCGGCGTAGGCGGTTGCGGCCTTATCCGCAGCAGTGAAACTAGCCAGCAAACCCTGCCTGTACCACTGCTGTCGAGGAAATTAATACGGATGCTGTGCCGCCGAAACAGGCTTCAGTTTTCCGGATTCACTACGGAACCTGTCAGTTACACTTACCTTCTGTTTTATAAAATACATTACCCTAATTAAAAAATAAATCAAACCAAAATTATTATTTCTTCGAACTTAATTTCATCCATAACGATAAGAATAATCCGTAAATAATTAAAAATACAACAACTATTGTTATAGTTAGTATATTATCACTTTTATGCAAAATTGGAAAAAGCTTTGCCAACAAATATAAACAACAACCAGTTAATAGCGCTGACAGTAAAGTTATAACTAAAAAAATAATTGCAGAAAATATTTTATAAAAAGAACTATTTCTATTCATTGTTATTACCAACTATCTGTTTTATAGTATCAACAGTTGTTGGCAAAACCGTTTCACCAACAACACCAGCAGATCCCGCCCAACCAGGTGGAGTTATTTTAACATCTTTTAATGTCCCTAACATTACATTGTCAATTACTGCAGATTTTGTAGTATCAGCAGCGATAACACCTTCTGTTACTCCACTGAATAAAAGAGCAGAACCAGCTCCTATAAGAGCCTTCTTACCCGTTTCAACAAGATTTTGTTTTTCACCTGTGACAGCTTTACCAATTACATCTTTTGAAGCAGCATCAATAGCACCACCGGCTGTATTTATAGCTATATTTGTAGCTGCTATTTTTGCTGTACTTGTAACCCCTTTTGCAGCCAGACTAGAAGCTCCCGAGGTCGCCGCTCCCAGAACTGTAGAAACGCCGATATTAGTTAAAGCAGTAGGATCTGTAAATGTATTATATACAGCATCTCCAAATGATTGCCCTGATATCATTCGGGGAACTACTTCAGAAGCAGTAGATGCTGCAAATCCAATAAAAGCTCCAATAACAAGGTTTGCTATTTTTCCATCTGGATCATTATAACAAATGGGATTATTTCTGGAGTAATTATAAAGGGCAAGATTACCAGTCTCAAAAAGCCCTCCACCCGGCAGGCTCTGGTTGTGCTTCCTCGCCTCATCGTTTACCGGTGCCTGCGGTAAATACTCCCCCAGTGCAGGGTCCGCACTTATCCACCTCGAATACTTCGGGTCAAGGTACCTCGCTCCGTAATAGTATAACCCGGTCTCCTCGTCCTTCTCCTTCGCAGAAAACCTGTACGGCGTGTCGAAGTACGTGTCTCCGTTCGTCTCGTCCAGCCAGGTCTCGCCGTACGGCGTGTATTCCAAACGTTCGTATACCTCCCCGTCACGGTCTGTCACGACGGACGTACTTCCCAAATGGTCTGCGTGGTAGTAATACGTATACTTTCTCTCCACCCCCGTATCCGCATTGTCGTAGTCTTCCCCTGTTCCCAGTGCCACCTGTTTCGTCACGATACGGTCGCTGCCTAAGAATATGTGCTTGCTCATCCGCCCGCCCGCTCCCTGGTAGGCGTCGTCGTACCGCTGCGTAAAGAACTTGTTGAAGTATAACGTCTCGCTCACACTGCTCCGCTTCACTGCACGCTGCCCGTCTCCGCCGTACAGGTACTCTGTCGTGTAGCTGTCGTCCTTCGTCTGACTTAAGAGGTTCCGTTCGTTCCACGTGTAATCGCGGTAATAATAATTACTCTTCGTGCTCGCATATGCCGTGCTTCCGCCCTTCATCTGTGCCCACGCGTAGTCTGTCGAATACACGTTCTCCGCTTCCGTCTGTATGAGATGGTAGGTTACCTCGTCGGAGCTGTCGGTATCCGCGAAGCTCTTATCCTGCTCCCGTATCAGATTTCCGTTCGCATCGTACTTGTAGTACCTGCTTCCCGCCTGTACTGCACGGTGCGCATAATCACTGTCGTACGTATAGTCAAGCGTATAGTTCAGGTCATCTTCCAGTACTTCGCTTTCCCTGCTTGTCTTTCCCGTCATGTTGCACAGTCCGTCGCTGCTGAACGTGAAGACCTGACTGTACGTCGCGTTATATGACGGTCTGTCCGCCGTCGCGTACTTGTTCTCAGTTGCACCGCTCACCTTTATGAGCTGGTA
>DHDP01000014.1:220320-221429 GCA_002399405.1 Treponema sp. UBA4873
TCGAACGTGTACTGCATGTTCTGTATTGTCCCGTCTTCTTCACTTTCCGTCACGAGGCTCTTCAGCCACCGCCGGGCGGGGTCATACGTGTACGTCGTTTCTGTTCCGTTGCCATAGGAGATGTACACCCGCTGTCCGTATTCGTCGTACCCGATGTCCTTCACATAATAGAAATCATCGTAGCCTTCCTTAGTTCCTGTCACGGTCTGTACGTTTCCGCCTGCGTCGTAGGTGTACGTCACGGTTTCGCCGTCAGGGTACGTTATGTGCTCCATGCGCCCTAAGTAGTCGCTTTCATAGCCGGTCACGGCTGTTACGGCATCGTAGCCTCCCTCACGCACAATGCTGCGGGATTCTTCCGTCATCTCTCCCAGCTTCCCGTACTCGTACGTTATCGTGCCGCTTTCGTCCGTGCGGCTTACGACTTTTCCCGCGCCGTTGTTGTCAGCTCCGTCCGCTCCGTATTCCTGCACGATATCCGTGCTCTCCGGATAATCCGTCTTTATAAGCCGGTTGAACGCATCGTACGTATATTTTATCTGTTCGCCGTTTTCACGCAGCACCGGATTGTCTTCCCGGTACAGCCTCCCGTAGTCGTCGTAGTACCAGTTCGTCTTTCCCGTGTCTTTGCTTGCAAGGCTCGTCTTCTGCCCGAGCATATTGTACACGGCCGTCACCGTGTTCTTCTGTGCGTCGTACGCTTCAGTCATCTGACCCATCGCGTCGTACCCGTACGTTGCTTTCGTCAGCTCACTGCCGCTCTTATCCTCACGGACTGTTTTCGTGATGTTCTCCGCGGGGTCTGCATACTGTATGCTTCTGTTCCCCTCCGGGTCAGTCACCGTCGTTATACGTTCTCCGCCGCTGCTCACCGCATATTCCGTCGTCTGCACCGAGCCGTCGGGAAGAACCTGTTCCGTCACGCGGTCCTGTGTGTCGTAGACATTCTCCGTATACAGTTCATCAGGTTCGTCGTACACCGCCGAAAGGATATCCGTCAGGTCTCCCGACACGAAGCGGTTCATGTACTGCTTTATCTCGCGTCCTTTCTCATCATACTCCACACAGCCGCTCACGTTCCAGCCCGTCGTCCGGCTCTTACTGTCCGT
>DHDP01000013.1:0-109198 GCA_002399405.1 Treponema sp. UBA4873
GGGCTGGAACGAGGTATGGAACAAGGGCTGGAACAGGGTATGCAGAAAGGCATACAGCAAGGATTTCAGAAAGGTATTCAGAAAGGCATTCGCCAGGGGATTAGTCAGGGGATTAGTCAGGGAAAACAGGAAGGAGCGCAGCTGGCGAAACTTGATATTGCACGCAATATGAAAAAAGCAGCTGTTCCGGCTGCAACCATAGCGCAGTGTACCGGCCTTTCCGAAGAGGAGATTGCAGGCCTGTAATCATCGTATTTCCCATAACACAGCAGCAATGAAATCGCTTTTCGGTATTCTTCCACCGTCAACGACTCTGGAAGATGTAAAAAACGAAAGGCTGGTAAAATATTCATGAGAGCTGCTGTTGAGCGTTTCTGACTATCTATTGTAAAAAGCATCATTTTCCCGTATTATAAAGAACACTATGTTCAATAAACGGATTTTCGTTACAGCTGCATTTCTCCTGACCGCAGTTTTTGTTGTCCCTGCACAGGAAGCGCTCAAAAGCACGGAAGAGGAATACTACGATTTTCTCGCGCTGGAAGGAATCGTACAGCGCCCTACCCTTGGCTACCGCACGCTCAGCGACTCCGTCTGGACGATTCCTGAAGATGCGGAAGGCAATATCTGGTCGGGGAACAATCTCGGCTCAACGAAAGACATTACCGGTCATATATCATACAAACTGTTCGGACCGGACTGGTACAACTCGTTCAATACGGCCGCACCGTACGGACAGAACGACGGCGCACTGTGGCAGGGAAAGGGATACAACTCAAGCCTGACCGCAGGCGCACGGCTTGAAGCGTACGGTTTTGAGGTAACGCTCAAGCCGCAGCTGAGTTTTTCGCAGAATCTGGATTTCGATTATATTACACCAAATTCAGCTTATACAGGGAACAGTCTTTATTCAGGAAAAGCAGGAACGTACGGATATTACGGTGTCCCGCATGTAGATGCACCACAGCGGTTCGGCGACAGCCCGTTCTTTACTTTCGACTGGGGTGATACGGAAATACGTTATACGTGGAAAACACTCACTGCTGGTTTTGGTACGCAGGCTGTATGGCTGGGTCCTGCACAGCTTAACCCTATCATGTCTTCAAATAATGCTGCAAGCTATCCTAAAGTCGACATAGGTCTCCGCAGGACTTCTGTTTATATGCCGTGGCTCGGGTGGTATCTGGGAGATATTGAATTCCGCGGATGGTGGGGATATCTTTCTGAATCGGATTATTTTGATACAGACGACACTGACGACCACAACCTTTTTACCGGATATTCTCTTTCGTGGGCAGTTCCCCATCTAAAAGGTCTTACATTCGGATTGAACAGGACCATGCTGTCAAAATGGAATAATTTTTCTTCATATACACTCTTCGGAATTTACGATGCATTTAATCTTACTTCCGGCGGAAGCGACGCCAGCGACCAGCGTATTTCATTCACAGCCGACTGGCTTTTTCCGAAAATAGGATTAGACATATATACAGAACTTGCACGGAATGACTTCAGTCCGAATTTTGACTATCTTTTCCGGTATCCGTTCCATACACTCGGCTGGTCGGCCGGATTGCAGAAAACAACAGATTTTACAGAAACGATAAAAGGAAAAATTCTTCTTGAAGTAACATTTCTTGAATGTTCAGCCGACTATGACCGTCTTATAAACTGGTATTCGACTTTCTATGCACACAATGTAATTACGCAGGGATATACAAACGAAGGACAATGGCTTGGTGCAGGTATCGGGACAGGAGGCAACAGCCAGTATCTGGGATATGAATTATATTTTCCGAAAGGATCAGGGAAAATATTTGTGCAGCGGCGTAACCCTGATCTGGATTATACTATGTATATAGACAGTAGAAAGTATGCCGAAAATTATGAAAACAAAATATGGTCTGCAGAGGGGAATATACGCGCAATATTCGACATCGGTATAGGAGGTTCATACTGGGTACTTCCTTCGTTACAAATAACTGGTACATTTATTTTTGAGGACGAGCATAATCCGCTGAACGTGTCGGAAAATCAGGGAAATGGTGCGCAATCAATACACAGATATAATTGCATCGTTCAAATAAGCGGTAAGTACAACTTCTAAAAAATAAGGAATCATATAAAGTGTCGAAAACTTCTGTCAAAAAAAATGCATTTCTGAATATGCTCAAGTCGGTTATGGCGCTTCTGTTCCCGCTTATAACGTTTCCCTATGCTTCCCGAATACTTCTGCCGGAAGGAATCGGACGGGTAAATTTTGCTAACAACATCGTTTCATATTTTACAATGCTGGCCGGACTTGGTATAGGAACATACGCAGCCAGGGAAGCTGCAAGACGGCGCGACAAAAAAGAAGAACTTTCTCAATTTACGAAAGAAATATTCTTAATAAATTTACTTTCAACAGTAATTTCTTATCTGTTGTTTCTGGTCTGTTTCTTTTTTATCCCAAAACTTTCTACCTATCGGCCGCTTCTGCTTGTTTCAAGTATGTCGGTTATTTTCTCGTTCCTGAATATAGGATGGTTATATGCGGCTGAAGAAGATTTTGAATATCCTACAATCAGATCGATTGTATTTCAAATACTCAGCCTTTTTATTCTGTTTTTCTTCGTAAAAACACCAAAAGATTGTATTCAGTATATTTCCATGGGTGTATTTGCCAGTGTCGGAGCGGATATCTGTAATTTTATCTATTCCAATAAGTATATATCATGGCATCAGAAATGCCAGCTTAACCTGAAACAGCATCTGAAACCTATCTTTGTATTCTTCGGAATGACGCTTGTCGTAAGTCTGTATACGATGCTTGATACGTCGATGCTCGGCTTTCTGTCAAACGACACGCAGGTAGGATTCTACACGGCTGCTACAAAATTGTCCAGAATAGTTATCTCAGTAATTACATCAATAACCGGCGTCCTGCTCCCCCGTTTTTCTTACTATGCGGTAACAAAGCAGAATGATGAACTGTGGAAACTATTCAACAAATCTTTTAAATATTCAACTTATCTGTCCCTGCCAAGTATTGCAGGACTCTGTCTTCTGAGCAGACCTCTTATGCTTCTTCTGAGCGGACAGGCCTACTTACCGGCAGTATTTACCATGCAGGTGATTTCCCCAATCATTCTATTGATTTCACTAAGCGGCCTCATCGGAACTCAATTATTTGCATCTATCGGAAAAGAAAAATTGACTCTGCTTTCGGTTTCTATAGGAGCGGTTGTAAACTTTACATTAAATTCTCTTCTTATACCAAGGTACGGAGCCAATGGAGCTGCGATTGCAACAGTTTTTGCAGAATCGTCAGTTACTATTTTCCAGATGTTCTGTGCTAAAAAATATATTAATATTAAGGAACAATTCGTATCTTTTCTCCAGAGTGCCGGCGCATGCATTGTTATGGCAGTCTGCGTTTTTGTCGTCTATAAAATATTCAAAACGACTTTCATTCAGACACTTATTTCTGTTATTACCGGTTGTATCGTTTATGCTGCGGTAACGCTCCTGTTAAAAAATGAGATTGCAATCGAAATTGCAAAAATATTCAAAACTAAATTCTTTTATAAACGGGCAGGCAGATGAAATACGATTTTCTTATAGTCGGCGCAGGCCTGTACGGAGCAACATTCGCATATCTTGCACATAAAGCAGGTAAAAGATGCCTTGTAATAGACAAACGGTCCTGTACCGGCGGCAATATTTTCTGTGAAAACGTACATGGAATTAACGTTCACAAATACGGTGCACATATATTCCATACCAGCAGCAGAGATGTATGGAATTTTGTAAACAGTTTTGTACCGTTCAACAGATACACAAACAGTCCCGTTGCCTGTTATAAAGACAAACTTTATAATCTTCCGTTCAACATGAACACATTCTATGAACTCTGGGGAACAAAAACTCCTGCAGAAGCAGAAAAAGTTATTGATGCACAGCGTTCAGATGCCGTTTTGAGCCTGAAAAAAGACGGCGCTGCGGAACCACGGAATCTGGAAGAACAGGCACTCTGCCTTGTCGGAAAAGATATATATGAAAAACTGATAAAAGGATATACCGAAAAACAATGGGGCCGGAAATGTTCCGATCTGCCCTCATTTATTATAAAACGGCTCCCGGTACGTTTTACATTCGATAATAATTATTTTAATGACTTATATCAGGGGATTCCCTGCGGCGGATATAATATACTCATAAACGGCCTGCTCAACGGAATTGATACAAAAATTAATACTGATTTTTTTGAAAAACGGAATTATTTTGAAGACTGCGCACATACCATTGTATTCACCGGCAGAATTGATGAATTTTATAATTACCGCTTCGGCAAACTGGAATATCGTACCGTTTCATTTGAAACGGAATGCATACCTGTTCCGAATTATCAGGGGAACGCCGTAATAAATTATACCGATATTTCGGTGCCTTATACACGTATAATCGAGCATAAACATTTTGAACCTGAATCTGACTGCTATACTGATAGTCTGACTGTCATTTCAAAAGAATACTCGACAGAATGGAAAGAAGGTTCCGAACCGTTCTACCCTGTAAATAATGAAAAAAATATGCTGTTATTTGAAAAATACAGTACAATAGCAATGAAAGAAAAGAATATTATATTCGGCGGAAGACTTGCCGAATACAAGTATTATGATATGGATGATATAATTGAAAAAGTTCATAAGGACTTCAAACAAATATCGTTCGGGAACAATAACTGATATGATTAAACTTACAGATAAAAATACAAAAATACTTATCTGCTGCCATAAACCCAGCGTATTACCGGAAAGCCCCTTCTTCCTCCCGATACATGTTGGAAAAGCAATATCTGATTTTGATTTAGGTATTACCGGAGATGATACAGGTGACAATATAAGCAGTAAAAACAAAAACTACTGTGAGCTTACAGCCTTATACTGGGCATGGAAAAACATAAAAAAAGAATATCCCGATTTGGAATATATAGGTCTGTTTCATTACCGAAGATTTTTTGATTTTGCAAGAAAGGATAAATGTTTCGACTATGTTTTAAATAATGAAAAAGAAGTAATTAATTATTCACTTGAATCAGAAAAAATCAGAAAATTACTTTTACATAATAAATTCATTCTTTGTAATAAGAAAATCTATCCATATACCTTACAGATTGATTACTGTATGTGTCATGTAAGCGACGATTTTCGATTATTAAAAAAAATAGTTCATAAAATATATCCAGAATATGATAGATCTTTTTATTATATATTTGAAGTCAATAATAAAATATTCCCCTGTAATATGTTCATTACATCTTATGAAGAATTTGAGAAATATTGTACTTGGCTTTTTCCTTTGCTTTTTGAAATTGAAAAGCAATGTAATATAAAAGGCTATTCAGAAAGTCAGGCAAGAATCTATGGCTATATGGCAGAGAGACTTTTCAATTTGTATATATACCACAATAGCTTGAAGGCAGCATTTCTTCCTATCCTTTGGTACAAAGATAATGAAAACAAAAAAAGAAGCAAAAAAAAATATATTATACAAAACCTTAGAAACAGTTTCTCTGCACATATACTATATCTTTCATCAGCTCCTTCGTTTCGTACTTATATTAGTAATATGCTACATACATTTCATCTTGAAAAAATATTAGTATTGATTAAATGGATTAATAACAATAGATGATAATATTGGTATGGAACATAAACAATTATTTGTATTAGTATTTTTATAATAAATTGGAGATATTATGGATTTTAAGTTTATAAAAAAAAATAAAATTACTTTTTTGTTTTACAATATATTAAAAAAAATATATCACTATACTAAAGAAGGAAAATATAATTTTTTTGATAATCGAAAAAATTATGATACTGTTTGTATTGTAATTGCAGGTTATAAGAATTACCTTTACCACAATGTATTCGCTCGATTGATAAAATTCTTACCAGCAAACATTGATGTTTGTATTGTTTCTTCAGGACTTTATGACGATACTTTAAAACAAATTGCCGTAAATAATTCATGGTCTTACTTATATACAAAACGTAATTGCGTTACACTTGCACAAAACATCGCGATTGGATTTCATCAGAATGCTAAATATATTTACAAAATGGATGAAGATATTTTCGTTACGAAAAAAAGCTTTGAAACAATGATGGATACATATAAAAAAGTTTCAACAAGCGGAGATTATAATGTTGGTTTTGTAGCACCACTCATTCCTATTAATGGATATGGACATTTACGAATCTTGAAGAAATTGAAGCTTGTTGATTATTATGAAACTCATTTTGAAAGACCAATTTATGCAAGTTATAATACGAGATTTATTGAAAAAGATCCTGCTGTTGCTAAATTTTTTTGGTCTGATAATGGTGTATTTCCTAAGATTGATATTCTTAATGATCTATTGCAAAAAGAGCCTTTCCAGTATACATCATGTCCTATTCGTTTTAGTATAGGATTTATACTATTTACTCGTGAATCATGGGACAAATTTGGAAGATGGGAAGTCCCCAAAAAAGGTTCTGGGATGGGACTCGATGAAGTACAGATATGCAGTTGGTGTATGAGTAATTCAAAAGCAATTATAATTGCTGAAAATACTGTAGTTGGACATCTTTCATTTGGTCAGCAAAATTTCGAAATGAAAAAATATTATGAAAAACATAATGATTTATTTAATATATAATTTGCTATATATTTAGAGAAAATAATGATATCAAGCCGTATGAGTATCAATGTAAGTATAATAATCGTTAATTACAATACAGAACAACTTCTCTTTAATTGTCTTGAATCGGTATACAAATACACAAAAGATATTTCGTTTGAAGTAATTGTAAGCGATAATGGGTCAACAGACAACTCAATAGAAATGCTTCATAAGTATTATCCTCTGGTAATTGTTATAGAAAACAAAGAAAATTTGGGTTTCGGAAGAGCAAATAACAGAGGGCTTGGTATAGCAAAAGGAAAATATATTTTTTATTTGAACAGCGATACAATTTTACTTAATAATGCTGTAAAATTTTTTTTTGATTATTGGGAAAGCGCAGATAATAAAGATGAAATAGGCGCATTAGGATCAAATCTATGCAATAAAGTGTTACACACGACTCACTCATATGGATATTTTCCAGATTTTGGCAATATCTGGAATGATATAAAAGCCCTTATCTATAACATATATGGTTATAACAAACTAGCGTTATTAAATATATTTTTCGATAAAAAAATACCGAATATTAACAATAATACAATTTTTATTAATAAATATGGCATGGTAGAATATATTACAGGGGCTGACTTATTTCTAAAAAATGATTTATATGCAAAATTTGACGAAAATTATTTTCTCTATTGTGAAGAAACAGATTTACAGTACAGAATGAGCAGACATAAAAAAAAGAGGCTCATCATTTCCGGGCCTGAAATAATACATTTAGAAGGAGCTTCTTCAAAAAAGAGAAAAGAAAACATAATTTCACAAAAAGCTAGCTTTTCATATGTTAATTATACCTTATCAAGAATATACTTTTTCAGCAAATACGGTATACCTGTATATAAAATATTTCTTATGAAACTTCTCACGTTTATGTTATGGTGCAATCCATTCCTTTTTACCAAAAACAAGAAATATTTCTGGAGGCTGCTGACTATTTAATATTCAGCATGATTCTGCATATAGTGTGCGTACATTCTTCCCATGATGTTATTTTAACGTCAGGGAGCGGATGCTTTTTATGCGTATAAAGCAGAAGCCATTCTTCTATTTTTGCAGCCAGAACGTCAGGTTCCTGACCGGTAAAATAAAATGCACTGTTTCCTGCAATTTCCCGGAAAACGGGAAGGTCCCGTAGAATCAGCGGCTTGCCGTACGAGGCTGCTTCGACTACGGCAAGGCCGTACCCCTCAGCAATAGAAGCAAAAATGACTGCCGTGCAGCTCTGATAAAGTGCGGAAAGTTTTTTATCGCTTATTCCGCTGCTGTACCAGAATAGTTTTTTTTCATAATACGGACTGTTTTCAATAAGGGAAAAAGTATCTTCATTTTTCCACCCTTTTCTTCCGACTATAATAAGTCTTGAATCAATGCCTTTATCCCAGAGTATTTGAAAAGCCCGTACACACTGGTCGTATTTTTTTCTCGGTTCCACCGTACTCACCATAAGAAATACAGGTTTACTCTCCGGCTCGCTGCCGGTGCAGGATTTTGTCGTTGCCGGTGAAAATGTTGACCCCAGATACGAATAACCGGTCTTGAGTTTTCTTAATAAATCCGGATGATTTGTTCCGATCCATTGTTTTAAATCCCGAACAGTAGAATCCGAATTTGCAATTATACCTGTATACCGTATAACTGTTTTCAGCCATGTTCTGTACTGTTTTACGGCATCATCCTTAAAATACTGCGGATAATGAACGGCAATTAAATCATGCAGAAAAAACCACACAGGTATTCCTTTTCCGTACATTTTATCAAGAAACAGCCTGCTGCATGGAATGAGGCATTTTGAAAGATCAAGACCGAAGAAAAAATCTCCATTACGGATTTTTACAGGTTTGTTAGATTCACAGACATAAAATCCTTCATGATGTGGTTTTGCATATATTTCGACAATTTTGTACGGCAGATTCTCTTTATACAGCCCCTTCAGAATATTATCGGTAACACGCTGAACACCGGTCCCGCTGTACTGCCGGTGAATTTCTGTTACATCCACGAACAGGTACTTTATTCCCTTTATTCTTTTCTTATCTTCAAAATTGATATAATTGCAAAAACCGCAAAAATTGCCTTTTATAACTCTGAATATAGTAAAAACATCCATAATTGGCTTATTATATCTGTACTTGTTTTTTTTTACAATCAATAATACTATGTACCAATGCAGTTTGAACAAGTAAAAAAAATAGGACTGTATATTTGTAACATAATATACAGATGCGGCGGCACGGAATCATATACAGTAAAAATAGTTCAGTCTCTTCAGCATATTTTTCCGAAGGCTGATATTTATTTTGTTTCAGAATTATACAGTGAGTCGGATTCTGTAAGCGACCGTGATTTTACAGCTAAAATAAATACGTTATACGGTACCAGTATAACACCGGAAACTGTTCATATAAAATTTATTTCCTGTTCAGACAGAAACGCCGTTCAGCGCAGAATTATGTATAAAAAAATTCAGGACAGTTCCGGAGATTTTGATTTATTCTTTTACTGTTCCCGCGGTAACTTTGTTTTTAAAGCAAAAAAGAATGTAACCATAATTCATTTTCCGGTCTTAAAAATAGAAGAACAGAAAAAAATTGCAGGCAGCAGGTACTTTAAAACATATATCAGGCGGAAGGACAAAAATTATGCGGACAAATATGATCTGTTCCTTCCGAATTCCAAATATACGGAGAGCTGGCTTAAAAGACGCTGGCCGGAAATAAACGATGAAAAAATAAAACTGATTTATCCTCCTATTATTCCCATTGAAAAGACTTCTGATATAAAAGAAAAGAGTATTCTTGTATGCAGCCGTATAGAGCGGTCAAAAAAGATAGAAGTTCTTGTCGAAGCATTTAAAAAATCAGCATATCTTGCGGAAAACTATGCGCTCTGGATAGTCGGCGGAAAAGATGCCTCTGACCCGTCATACGGAAAGGAACTGGATGCACTTTCAAGCGGCTATAACATACAGTATTACACGGATGTTTCTCATGAAGAACTGGCCCGTTTCTACAACAGAGCGTCTTTTTTCTGGCACTGTAAGGGATATGGGACGGATGAAGAAAAGGATCCGTACAAACTTGAACATTTCGGAGTTACAACGGTCGAGGCAATGAGTGCCGGCTGCATTCCGGTCGTTATCAGTAAAGGCGGACAAAAAGAAATCGTCACGGAAGGAACGGGTTTTACGTGGAATACCCCCGCCGAGTTAATAAGGTTTACTGAGGAAACTGCAGAAAATCCTCAACAGATGGACATATTGTCGCATAATGCCGTATTTCGCAGCAAAGACTTTTCAATGGAAAATTTTACCGAACAACTCGGCAGACTGCTGCAGGAAATATAACTTATTATTTTTCTTCTCTGACAATATATACAGGCCGGTGTTTTACTTCTGTAAATATTTTAGCCAGATATTGTCCCAGAATGCCGATCGAAAACAGCTGGACACCGCCGATAAAGAAAATAATGCATATCATCGACGGCCAGCCTCTCGTCGGGTCGCCCCATACGTTTGTCCGTACGATTATGAATATAATCAGCAGAAAAGAAACAAGTATCGACAGTATGCCCAGAAAGCTTGCCATGGCGAGCGGTTTTGTGGAAAATGTTGTTATACCGTCGAGAGAATACATAAAAAGCTGCCAGAACGACCATTTTGTCCGGCCCGCACAGCGTTCGATATTTTTATACTCAAACCATTTTGTTCTGAATCCCACCCACTGGAATATTCCTTTGGAAAATCTGTTCACTTCCGTAAGAGACAGGATTGCATCAACCATAGGCCGTTTCATAACTCTGAAATCGCGCGCACCGTCAACGACCTGAATATCGGTCAGCTTTGCCATAAATTTATAAAACAGCTTCGAACATACCGAACGGATAACAGGTTCCCCTTTTCTGGTTGTTCTTCTGCAGGCAGCACAGTCATAATCTTCCGTGCCCATAAGTGATTCAAGCATCTGCGGCAGCAGTCCCGGAGGATCCTGCAGATCCGCGTCCATCAAAGCAACATAGTCTCCCTGAGCTTTTCTGAGTCCTGCATACATGGCTGCTTCTTTTCCGAAATTACGGGAAAAACTTACATACCGTACTGATTCGTCATGAACAGAAAGCTGCTTCAGTTCCGTCAGAGTCCCGTCTTTTGAGCCGTCGTCGACAAATACAAGTTCATAGGTCAGGCCGGAGGCAATGGTTTTCTGAATCTGTACAAGTACCTTTTTAACCTCAGTATAAAAAATCGGGACTGCTTCCTGCTCGTTATAACACGGTACTACTATTGAAAGTTTCATAATTTCTCCTGTAAAAAATCAGTTTATTTTTTTCCAGTTTTCCTTACGGAATATATCGTCATGCACGGTAAACCAGCAGCCGTTGCCCGTATCAAAGACATTTCCATTATTCTTTTCAACGTCATATCTGCTTGAAGTCGTAACCAGCTGAGGGTGGGCACGCTTCGCCGCTGTATTTATTTTCTCGTTTGTAAAAGGATTTATGGGATCGGGAATTATATTCAGTAATGCCAGCGACGGTACGTCGGCGTTGGTCATGAATTCATTCGAAATTACGAAATCTCTGCTGTTAAAATCTTTCATCATCAGAAGCGGATTGTACCCTTCCGCATCTATTCCATTAAAAAGCAGTTTTTTAAACGTACCGTTGCTGTAACCGTGGTCGGCGGCAATTATAATCCGGGTATTATCATAGACATTTTTTTCCCGCATATATGAAAACCACTTTCCAAGTTCCATAACAGCTGCCATATTTACATGGTAAAATTTATCGTTATAAAATCTGTGGTCCCTGTATGCACTGTTGTCGATTACCGGCGACGGAACATACTCTGGAAGCTGGAGAAAGCATTCTTCATGCGCCGTATCGTTGTCTATCATGAACAGATTATTGTCCGGCGTGTCGCGGACATCCGTCAGTTCCGGTAAATAATCGAGCACGGAATAAGAATTAATAAACGAACTGCTCAATGTTTCTTTTTCAGGATTCCAGTAGTTCCCGGAATTATAGACAAGCGGCTGCAGTATTACCGGAGACATTTTTACCATGCTGTACAGAAACAAATTCCGTTCGTCTGTTTTGAAGCTGCATCCGGGGGTTATCCCGTGCTGCCGTTTCCAGATATCGGCATATCTGCCTATTGTATGATATTTGCGCACCCGCGGATATCCGTC
Organism: Treponema sp. UBA4873; assembly: GCA_002399405.1. Lineage (GTDB taxonomy): Bacteria > Spirochaetota > Spirochaetia > Treponematales > Treponemataceae > Treponema_D. Next base: position 11,911 of record DHDP01000013.1, read on the forward strand.
AAAAATCGAGAGGTCGCTCACCCATTGATAATTTCCGTACGGCAGATCGGCAACGCCGACGTCGTATCCGGCTTTTGAAAATAATGCGGGCAGCAACTTTAACGCTTCATTATGCTTTTCAACAAGTTTTTTTCCACTCCGTCTGTTCATCTCTTCCGGCGTGTATTCGTACCCGCCGAACAGCGGCGGAGCGCCGAAATTGGTATGCATACCAAAAGAAACAGTATTCGGATAATACGTAAACCCCGCAAATTCCTTCTTCAGGTACGGTTTTTCGTCAAAAATATACGGAAGGTAAGAACTTATTGCCCGGTCAACCATGAAGACAATGACATTTTTACCTTTCGTTGAAAGGCGGATAACCGGCTCTATTCTATCACTGCTCTTGTCCTTTACGTACTGCATGCAGTTTAGTTTTGTATTAACCGAATGTATGTTGATTACCGACAGCAGGCCGGCAGGAAGAATAAAGAGGATCAGTAAAAATTGAATAACACGCTGTTTCTTTTTATACAGCAGAAATAACACACCTGCTGCGGAGAATAATACAACGCTGTTCAGGATCTTTTCTGTCCGGGAGAAGGACATTCCGCGTCCGAATACAAGCTGCGGAGACAGAGAACCGAGTCCGGTTCCGAAAAATAAATAATTTATGATACCGCAGAACGTACATAGAAGCACTGCGAAAGTAAGAGTACGACGCTGTTTCACCGGAGTCATACAGTAAATAATACCGGGCCAGAATATAATCATCCCGAGGGAAATGTACAGTGATTTTCCTATAAGATATAACGGGTTTCTGTATGCGTCGGGGTTTATAAATTCTGCCGGAGATGCAGCTATAACCGAAGACGGTATAAGTATACCGGCACTAACCGTCAGCAGAATTATCTCTGCGGCAAAAAATCCGCCGCATCCGACGACAGAGCCGGCTGACGGTACCGTCTTCCGCTGTACCATCCGTTTTAATCTGAAAATAAGAGCCGGCAGTACTGAAACAGCAAGCACACATCCTGATACCCTTACTGCTGCGGGTTTCCTGATAAAGAACAGATAATATGCAAGAGCTATACATGATATAAACACAAGAATACTTATAATTCTCCGGGGATTCTTCAGTTTATAAAAAACATTCTTTATAAGAGAAAAAACGTTGTTCATTGTCCAATACAGAACAAGGCCCGACGGAGACCCATACAACAGGATAAGAAAAATAAACGCCATCGCGTAAAGCTGTATTTTTTCCCTGGCAGGGAATCCTCTTGTATATACAGCGCCTGCAATGCAGTTTATTACGGTCATGAGTACCGGCAGAAGATTCAGCGTATATTTTCCAAAACGTATAATCTCATCCGGTTCGCTCAGATCTTTTATAAACAGGAACGAAGCGCCTTTCAGGGCCGAAAGTTCAGACAGAAAAACATACGCGGCAATAAAAAAAGGTATCTGTATAATAAGACTTACCGAACTTCGAAGTGCCATTACCGGATGATACTGATGCTGCCGGTAAAAAGCGGATAGTATCATATACTGTTCATCGCCTTTAAAAGCACTTTTAATGCGCAGAATGCCGGATTTAAGCCGTTTCTGCGTATCCCGTTCGTTTTCCTGCATTTCCTCTGCAATCATATACAAAGGAAGACATAAAAGACAGACCGCAAAACTTACTGCTATGATCGATATGCCGGGATCTAAAAAAACGTGATCTGCAAAAGCATACACAAACTCAAGTATCAGCTGTATTGGATAAATGATTATTGTAAAAAGAGCTGTTCTCATTTTTTTCCACTTGAAATATTTTAAGATTATACATCATTTTAAGCTTTAGTACTATATCATTCGTATGTTTGTATACTTTTTTTGCCTAGTATGTTAAACTTAGAATTCATTACTACATTAATGAGGTTCGTATGAAAATTGCTGTTGCAGGAACCGGCTATGTCGGTCTTTCTCTCTCCGTACTTCTATCCCAGCACAATGAAGTGCATGCGGTTGATCTTGTGAAAAGTAAAGTAGATCTTATAAACAGCAGAAAATCTCCCATTGCTGATAAGGAGCTGGAAGAATACCTTGGCGGGAAAGAACTGCATCTTACCGCAACTACGGACGGGGACAGCGCTTACAGAGGTGCTGATTTTGTAATAATTTCCACCCCGACAAACTATGATCCTGAAAAAAACTATTTTGATACTTCATCAGTGGAAAGTGTCATAAAACAGGTAAAAACAGTTTCTCCTGCTTCAACTATCGTCATAAAATCAACTATTCCGGTAGGATATACCGAAAACATACGGAAAACACTGGATTTTCCAAATATTCTGTTTTCTCCGGAATTTCTCCGGGAGGGTCACGCTCTGTTTGACAACCTGTATCCTTCGCGTATTGTCGTAGGCTACTCAAAGGATGACGAAACACTCAAATCAAAAGCAGAACTTTTTGCACAGCTGCTTCACGAGGGCGCTTTGAAACAGGACATTCCTACGCTGTACACTCATCTGACGGAAGCCGAGGCAATAAAACTTTTTTCGAACACGTACCTTGCACTCCGAGTCGCCTATTTTAACGAACTCGACACCTATGCCGAAGTACGGAAACTTACTACAAAAGAAATTATAGACGGAGTATGCCTTGACCCGCGCATCGGACAGGGGTACAACAATCCGTCGTTCGGATACGGCGGTTATTGCCTTCCGAAAGATACAAAACAGCTGCTTGCAAACTATAAGGACGTTCCAAACAATATTATCGGTGCTATTGTCGCGGCAAATAAAACGCGCAAGGAATATATTGCATCCCGGATTATAGATCGTGCCCCGGGAACCGTCGGCGTATTCCGCCTTACAATGAAAGCCGGTTCCGATAATTTCAGGCAGTCATCAATACAGGATGTTATGCACATACTGTCGGAACACGGCAAACGGATTATTATTTATGAACCGGCTCTTGCTGCACAGGACTTTTCAGGCTATGAAGTCGTAAACGATATTTCCTCTTTCAAGAGACAGAGCGATGTCATTATAGCAAACCGTTTTACGAAGGAACTTCAGGACGTCACAGACAAAGTATATACGCGCGACCTTTACTTCAGGGATTAAAATTACGTTGAGTATAAATTTTACTATGTTCCTTACAAAAGTCAGATCATATTTTACAACCAAATACAATCATTTCATAACGCCGTTCTATGAGCGGTATTATTCGCGGAAGACTTTTTCAGGATCATGTCTGAATACGGCTCCCCGCTCGGAACAAATTGTCGTTTCGCTTACAAGCTATCCTGCCAGGTTCAGCACTCTGTATTTGTGTATAAAAAGCATTCTGAATCAGTCCGTAAAACCTGATAAAATCGTTCTGTACCTTGACGATTTTATTTCAGATGAGGAAATACCGGACACTGTCCGGGAACTTGAAAAAAACGGATTAAGCATCAGAAAGATTCCGTACGACCTGCGCTCTCATAAAAAATATTTTTTTGCCCTGCAGGAATTTTCTGATTCGCTGGTAATAACTTTTGACGACGACGTTATTTACCGAAAAAATACAATTAACCATCTTGTTCAGTCATATAAAAGATATCCGTATGCTGTTTCTGCCCTCCGCGTCCATAAGATAACAAAAACGGAAAAATCAGAGACTAATCCGTACAAATTATGGAAGAAAGAATATACAAAGGAAACGAAACCTTCTTTTCTTCTGTGTGCGGTCGGTGTCGGCGGCGTACTCTACCCGCCCCATATTCTGCCGGATGAAACGTTCTCAGTTTCCGATATAAAAAACATATGCGGTAAAGCCGACGACATATGGCTGAAATTTATGGAAGACAAAAACAACATTCCGGTCGTATGGAAAAGAACACCTCATGTTCATCCGGTGGAGATAGCCGCGCAGCGGGACACGGGGCTTAATCTTGAGAATGTAAACAAAGATCAGAACGATGAATACATAACAAAAATGGAAGCATTCACGGGAACTGTACTCGGAACGTACCGTCAGAAAAAAATCACTTTTATTACGACGCACAACTGGGATACGAAACGTCAGGGCGGATTCCATAAATTTGCAGAGGCATCATGCCTTGTGGGTGTAGAAACCGTTTTTTTCAGTTTTCCCAGGCCGTATTACGGGCTGTTTATGCACCGTGAGCAGCTTAATGCCCATATTATCCGTATGCTTTCATCGGGCAGAGAATATATGATTGCTCCGGGAAGAAAAATTCTGAATACGGCGTTTCCGACGTTCAGACTGCCGGACGCTGCCGGAAGATTTTTACCCGACTGGTTCATGAACCGTATGCTTACGGCATCGTTCAGGTCGTTTAAGCACTTTTCAAAAAAATACCTGAATGGTACAGACTGTTTTGTTTTTGAATCATGCGAAGGTATCGTTTTTATTGACAGACTAAAAAAAATGTACCCTGAGGCAAAAATGATTTACCGTCCGTCCGATCCTCTGGTATATGATTCCGTTCCTGAACGGGTAAAAAAACTAGAACGCATTATGCTCGTAAAGTCGGACAAAGTACTAATTGTAAATGACAAAGGGCTTGAATCGTACCGCAGGGCTGTTCCCGGTTTTGACAGTCAGGTTTCATACCGGATTCTCTCAAACGGGATAGATATTGAGCCGTATACGGCAAAGTATCCTGTTCCGAAGGAACTTTCAGGCAGAAAAACAGTTTTATACGTTGGCGCGTGGGATGTGGAATGGGAACTCCTGTTCAAGGCTGCTGCCGAAACTCCCGAACTTACCTACATCGTCGTCTGTCCTAATTATCCTCAGAGTCAGGTTCTGAAAAAAATAAAATCATATGTAAACGTGGTGTACGTTCCGGGCATAAAGCCGGGTGAAGTTCCCGCATGGATTACCAATTGTTCTGTTGTTATGGTACCGTATGAAACAGGATTTTTCAAAGACAGGCCTCTGGGAATAACGGCAAAGTATTACCAGGCTATGGCTGCGCACAAACCGATTGTTGCGTATTCGGATACGCCGGAACTGAAAAATGCGGGAATTCCCGTTGCATACATATATGAAGATTTTATTTCGGAAATAAAAAAAGCGGCCGCAGAAAAAGAACGGAATTATTCATTTAATCTCGACGAACGCACTTGGACTAAAATAAATTCAAAATTTCTGGAAGAAACAGGAGTTATCACCGGATGACTAAAAAGGAACGCTGTATTCAATTTCTGCTCTTCTGTTTCTGGGGAGTATTGACGACACTTGTCAATCTTGCCGTATATTTTTTCTGCCGCAGAATGCATATCTCTCTTACGCCCGCAACTGTTATTGCATGGTTTTTTGCAGTACTTTTCGCATTTTTTACAAATAAGAAATATGTATTCAATTCCTGCACAAAAAAAAGGGACTCGCTTGTCGAATGCGGAAAGTTTTACGGTGCGCGGTTGTTTTCGGGAGTTCTGGAAGTAGTTTTCATGCTGCTTTTTGCAAAAGTACTGAATATCGATTCTGTCATGAATTCATACATACCACTGCCATTTCTATCCGGACTGTCTTTTTTTAATTTTACCGAATTCTGGTCCAAATTCTTTACTGAAATAATTGTCGTCTTTGTAAACTATATACTCAGTATACTTTTTGTTTTCAGGAGAAAAAAGAATAATGAATAAAAAGGCAAAAATATTTCTTGCAGTACTTTCAGCAGGCTGTGCAGCCGTATGTCTGTTTGTCTGCCTTCCTCCCGTACGCAGTTTCATTGTATCGCTCCTTGAACGGGCGCTCCACCGGGGACTAAACAGGAACTACTGGAGCCAGCAGATTTTTGCGTTTTCTGCCATAGTTCTGCTTTTCAATATCTGTATGATATTTTTTGTATTCACCCGGAAAGGACGCAGTTTTTATCTTGAGCTTTCATCTGATATCCGCGCAAAAAGCGGTATCTTCCGAGAAAATAAAAAATACATTCTCTTCCTTTTCATCCTTTTTTCGTTCGGTCTCATTTCAATATTCCGTGCGGATTTCTACAATGTGGCGAACGATGATCTGTTCAGGGAAATTACCGGGGAACGCGCATGGCGTAATTTTTACCGGTACGTTTCCGAATTCGGGTCCATTATCGTTCATATGTCGCCGAAACTCTTGGATATAGCTCCTCTGACACAGTTTATTGCAGTACTAATCATGGCGGCGTCTGCGTTTGTCCTTATATACAGCTGTACTGATTCAAAAGTTACTGTATTCAGCTGCATTGCCTCGATTCCTGTCTGCCTGTTTCCGTATTTTCTTTCCGATATTTCATACCGGTATGATTCACCGTACATGGCGCTGTCAGTTTTTTTCAGTGTCGTACCGTTTCTCTTTACCGGTAATCTTCTGACCTACGCGTTCATATCCGTTACGGGACTTTTTCTTATGTGCCTTTCATATCAGGCTTCGTCCGGCATTTATATTTTCTGCACGGTTATTTTCGCATTAAAATTCTGGACTGAAGGGAAAAAGACCGATAAACAAATACTGAAATTTACAGGTGTATCCGTTCTCTGTTATCTTGGGGCGCTCTTTTTATTTTCAAAACTTTTTATAGAAAAACCCGACCATGAAATTTATGTCGACACGGCCGTGTCGGTTTCTTCTTTCATTCCGAACTGCAAAACGTACCTGTCTCTTGTATGGAAAGATTTCGGGCACAGCGCGATAAAACTTTTTTCCGTGCTTATCCTTATCTGCTTTACCGTCCTTGAAATCAAACACAGCAGAAAAAATAAATTACTCACAGCCGCCCTCATTATTACGGGAATTGCATTTTCGCTTATTTTCTCGTACGGATCGTATCTTGCACTTAAAAAACCGCTCTGGCTGCCCCGTGCGTTCATAGGAATCGGGGTTTTTACAGGTCTTGTGTCCATTATGGTTTCCCGTTTTTTCAGTGAAAAGGACAGAAAACATATTTTTGCAAAAATAGTCGTATCGGCACTCTCCTACTCGGTTCTGGTTTTTGCATTTGCGTTCGGCAATGCTCAGGCTGCGCAGAAAGAATACAGAAATTTCCGCACGACTATGCTTATTTCAGAACTTTCACGTCTTGTTCCTGCTTCCGGTAAAACAGTTGAAATCCATTTTACAAACGCGGTGGGGACTGCAGCTGCAGCGCTGCAGCTGATACGTGCCTACCCGCTTGCTGCAAAGTGCATAAACGGAGATCTCGGACCGGGACAGTCAGGAGAACTTGTTCTCAGCCAGCATAATTTCGGAACGATCGACTATTCAAAAACTGCGCCCCTGCCGGATAAAGAACTTCCGGTTTTATCAGACACATTGTATGAAACTATCAGGGGAACAAATTCTGTTTTTGTTGTTACGTTCAGGGAACCGGACTGCAGAATTGCCGGAGAACATTGAACGGTCATCGGTTTCTGTAGAAGTCGTGTACTTTCTGGATAACCTGTTCAAGATCGGAACGTGTAAGTTTATAATACAGCGGCAGACGTACAAGCCTATCGCTTTCTTTCGTTGTATATACGTCAGCCCCTGAAAAACGACCGTATTTTTTGCCGGCAGGGGCTGAATGCAGCGGAATATAATGGAACACCGCTGTAATGCCGTTTTCTTTCAGATATGAAATAAGTTCCGTACGTTCTGTAATATCCTTTGTTTTTATGTAGAACATATGTGCGTTATGTTCACAATAGTCCGGAATATACGGTAGTTCTATTTTTCCGCTGTCTGCAAGGTCCCTTAATTCCCTGTTGTACATATTCCATGAAACCATCCGGTCTGCCGTAATCTGTTTTGAAACTTCAAGCTGGGCCCACAGGTACGCCGCGTTCATATCGCTTGGCAGATAGGACGAACCTTTTTCCACCCATGTGTATTTATCAATCTGTCCGCGAAGGAACTTACTTCTGTTCGTTCCCTTCTCCCTGATAATTTCTGCGTTTTCAATATAACCGGGGTCTTTCAGAATGATTGCGCCGCCTTCCCCCATAGAAAAATTCTTCGTCTCATGAAAAGAAAAACAGCCGAAATCACCTATAGAACCAAGCTGCTTTCCTTTGTATACAGCGGTTACAGCCTGAGCTGCATCCTCTATCACAAACAGATGATATTTTTCTGCTATGGCGCAGATTGCATCCATTTCGCATCCGACACCAGCATAATGAACAGGGACAATTGCTTTTGTCTTCGGCGTTACGGCCGCTTCAATCAGTTTTTCGTCAATGTTCATTGTGTCCGGGCGTATATCCACAAACACCGCTTCAGCACCGCGCATCACGAACGCATCGGCAGTTGAACAGAACGTAAAGGACGGCATTATTACTTCGTCTCCGTTCTGAATGCCGGCCAGCAGCGCCGCCATTTCAGTTGCATGTGTGCATGATGTTGTAAGCATTGCCCGGGACGTACCGGTTTTCTTTTCTATCCATTCATTGCATTTTTTTGTAAATTCACCGTCTCCGCAGATTTTATGATTTTCTACAGCTTTCTTTATATATTCAAGTTCCCTGCCGGTATAGGGAGGTACATTAAAAGGAATCATGGAATCTCCTGATTTTTTTTCAGTATAAAGACATTCATAAAAAACAGCAATAACAAAAAAAATGCTGGTTGAAATTACTCAGTTTACGATGTATAGTAAAAAATCTATGAAAGAAATCAGCGTCGTTATTCCTGTTTATAACAGCGAATCCTGTGTGCGGAAACTGACCGAACAACTTGCAGATGCACTGCGTAATTTTGATTATGAACAGATAATGGTCAATGACTGCAGCCGCGATAAAAGCTGGGAAAATATCTGCAGTGTTGTTAATGATAATTTTCCGGTAAAAGCTGTTAATCTGCGGAAAAATTCAGGTCAGGATAATGCCATCTTTGCAGGTCTTCTGCAGGCGGAAGGATCTTATATCGTTATAATGGACGACGACCTTCAACATTCTCCATATGATATTCCGAAACTTTATGAAGCAGTAAAAAAAGGATATGATGTCTGCTATGCTGATTTTCCCCGTAAAAAACAAAAAGTATGGAAAAATATGGGAAGCTGGCTTAACGGTAAAACAGCAGAAATAATTATAAATAAACCATCTGGTATCTATCTTTCTCCATTTAAAATTATAAAATCGGATGTTGTTAAGTTAATGCTGGAAAGTGCAAATCTTTTCCCGTATATAGACGGTCTTATTTTTCAGGTTACCAAAAACATCATCCAGATTTCTGTTGAACACCATAAACGTGATTCAGGAACAAGTAATTATACGTTTCGTAAATCCGTTCAGGTATTCAACAAACTTTTATTCGGTTTTTCCATTCTTCCACTAAAAATATCTTCAATACTTGGATTTTTCTCTTCGCTTATCGGATTTATTCTTGCAGTTTATTATCTTGTTGAACACTTTATAGAAAAAAGTACCGTTGAAGGATGGACTACAATTGTTCTGCTTATTCTCATCCTTGGCGGCCTGATACTGCTTTCACTCGGGGTTATCGGAGAATACATAGGGCGAATGTATCTGACTCTTAATAATAATCTCCGGTTTTCAGTTTCCGATATACGTATTTCCGAATCACTCAGGAGAAAAGAAAAAAAATGAATAATTTTTCTAAAAAAACAATGATCGTGCTGGATGTATGCACGTGCATGCTGCTCTTCACGGGATGCTCGCTTATACTACTCTCCGGCAGGCTGATCCCTCTTATACAGTCGTTTCTTCAGACGGCAGTTTTTCACCGCACGTTTTCTCTTGATAAATGGAAAGATACGATAGTAACACTTATCGGTTTTCCCGTTTTTATTGCATTGTTCTTTAATGCTGTTTTTTTTGTTAAATTCAGCAGGAAAAACAGAATATTTCTTTTGAGTGTTGTTCTTACCTGTATTTCGGTACTTATGATTTACTGTTTTCAAACCAGAAGTGCAGCTTATATGGATTCAGATATGGCATCGGAAATACTTCTTGCAAAAGAATGTTTTCTGGAAAAAACATTCTGGCCGCGTTCCTGGTTTTATTCGACGGAAATACGCCTTCTTAATACTCAGCTCGTCAGCACCCCTCTTTTTCTTTTTACAAACAACTGGTATGTAATAAAAACACTTACTGCCATTATTTCATGCGTCATTCTTTTCTTTTCTCAATTTTTCTTACTCAACAGCCTTGCAATAAAAAAAACGTGGGTAAAATTTCTTGTATGCATTATGTGCATATGTCCCTGTTCTGTCGATATGTGGCTGTATGTAACCTTCGGGAATTATTATATACCGCATATTGTACTTTCGTTTATATATCTTACACTTTATTTTTATCTTATTACTCCTGAGTCTGTTTCAAAAAAAATATATACCGTTCTTCTTATTTTATTCTGGACCGCATCTTTTCTGAACGGGCTTGCTACTATCAGATACCTGCTTATTTTTGTATTTCCGCTTGCACTTACTGTCGTTTATAAAGGTGTCAAAGAACTGTACGAAAAAAACGGGAAATTTTCTTTCAGAACGTTCTTTATAAATGACAGGCGGATATTCTTCGCCGCCGGCGGACTTATTTCGGGATGTATCGGCTACGTTTTCAATTCAACACTTCTGGCAAAACTGTATTCTTTTACCCAGTGGAATTCAACCGCATACAATACCATCGGCGACATTTCGATCACCCGTCTTCACAGCGATATTTTCGGCATACTAGGATATAAAAACAATATTTCTGCTATGACCCCTGCCGGAGTCATCAATCTTCTCATTTATGTCTTTCTAGTTTTTCTCTTAATCGGCTGCATCTCCTTTTACAAAAACAAAAAAAAACAAAACGAAAAGCAGCTTATTTATATTACGTTTTCGCTTGTAAGTTTTATTTTTACCGGTTTTTTATACATAAACATGGACTATATCGCCCGTTACTTCATAATGGAAATTGCTTTTATTCCGACCATTTTTGCGATTATTATCGACAATGTTTCGTTTTACCGTATACATAAATATATTCTCGGTGTATCGGGAGCAATAGTCGTACTCGGCGGAAGCTTTACGACCATACAGACCGTTCTCTCAAATGACAGGAACACAAACAGATACGCAGTCCTTTCTTTTCTTGAAAAAAATAATTTTAATTTCGGTTTTGCGACGTTCTGGAACGCGAACGTCCTTACTTTTATAAGCAACGGAAAAATAGAAATTGCCAATATCGGGAAAGATAAAATCGATGATACGGAGGCGATCGCCCTTAAAAATTATTACAGCTATGAAAAGTGGCTCACTCCGGCAAGATATTACACCGATTCATACAGGCAGGATGAAAAATGTTTTCTGCTCGTAGACACATCTGAATACGGTACATCGTCCTCAAACAAAGTGTTCTCCGGCGGCAGAATGGTCTACGAGGATGCGTATTACAAAGTATTCGAATATTCCAATCCCCGCGCATTAAAAAACAGTTTTCAGGATAAAGAATAAGATATGAATAAAAGAGAAAAAACAAAAAAAACAATTATTGAATTTATTAAATTCAATATAGTCGGCCTCATTAACACGGCATTCACCTACGGTGTCTATTCTCTAACCGTATTCCTAAGCAGCAATTATACGTTTGCGGTTTGCATGGATTACAGCATAGGTATATGCTCAAGTTTTTTCCTTAATAAATACCTGACATTCAAAAACAAGGACAAAATCACTGCAGGAATGTTTCTGAAAATGATTTTATCATATGTTCCTTCATTTATTTTAAATCTTATTTCTCTGCACATCCTCATAGGGCAGTTAAACTGGAATAAATATCTTGCACAGCTGCTGACGGCAGCATGTATCGCATACATTTCTTTCATTCTCCAGAAACTTTTTGTGTTCAGACATACTCAGCAAAAAAAGAATATCATCATAAACGGAGATTTTCTGAGCCGCAATCCGCGGACAGGCGTTGAACGGTTTGCAGTTGAAACGTGCGTTCAACTCGATATGCTCGTCAAGCAGGGACAGCTGGTGATATTTGCTCCGTCGAATTCATACGATGTCCCGCACCTTGCAAATATTAAAATAGTATATTCACCCAAACAGGCTTCTTTCTATCCCGTCTGGGAACACGTCCGTTTCCTCTCGTATGTCCGGAAACATCACGGCATGCCGCTCGATTTTTCAAACATGACACCCGTTTTTCGTCCGGGAATTGCGTTCATCCACGATATTTATTCGGTTATTCACCCGGACGATTTTACAACCTTCAGGGATAAGCTTATCAGGTTTTACACGCACTGTATGTACAGATATACTGTCCGCCATGCAAAGATTCTCATTACGGTGTCTGACTTCAGCAGGCAGCAGATTGCACAAACATATAACGTCAACCCCGAGTCTATTCATGTTATTTACAACGGATGGGATCATTTTGAATCTATAAAAACGGACAACAGTATTTTTATCTCCCTGCCGCAGATTCAGAAAGGAAATTATTACTTTACGCTCGGCAGTCTGTCAAAAAGAAAAAATCTGAAATGGATTGCAGAGCATGCAGCGAAACATCCGCAGGAGACATTTGTTATTTCGGGAAAAGCCATATCGGGTCTGCTTCCGGACGAGCTTGCCGTCCTCAGAACGCTGCCGAATGTCGTTCTTCCGGGGTATCTTTCGGACGGACAGATAAAAACGCTCTATGAAAACTGCAGAGCTTTCGTATTTCCCTCATATTATGAAGGATTCGGTATTCCCCCGCTGGAAGCTCTTTCGTGCGGAGCGCAGATTATTATTTCAAATTCAGCCTGTCTGCCGGAAATATACGGAGATTGCGCGCATTATATTGATCCCGACAATGCTGATGCAGATCTTGATGAACTTCTCAAAGAACCGGTACGCGCTCCGGACGGACTGCTGCAGAAATATACGTATAAAAATGCGGCACGGCAGTTATTTGGTTTATTTTCATCAATTATTGATATTAAATAAGGGAAAAGTTATACTACCTTCATTATGGCAGGTTTTCTTTACACGCTCATCATCTATCCTTTGATACTGATTATTGAATTCGCATTTATGTTCTGTACTGCGGTTTTTAAAAACCCCGGTATTTCCGTTATCGGTGTCAGCTTTGCAGTATCTCTGCTGTGCCTTCCTCTGTATATTGTTGCGGAGCACTGGCAGCAGGTGGAACGGGATACCGAAAAAAAACTTGAACCGGGTGTCAGACGCATAAAGGAAGCATTTACCGGCGACGAACAGTATATGATACTTTCTGTCTATTACCGCCAGCATACGTATCATCCTATTATGGCGCTCAGATCTTCTTTCGGCCTGCTGATACAGATTCCGTTTTTTATTGCAGCGTATATCTTTCTTTCAAAACTCCCTGTTTTAAAAGGCTGCAGTTTCATGTTCATCCGTGATATGGGAGCGCCCGATGCTCTTTTCCGTATCGGCTCTTTTCCGGTGAACGTACTTCCTGTAGCGATGACTGTAATCAATATCGCTGCAGGCGCTGTCTACACAAAAGGATTCAAAACGAGGGAAAAGGTCCAGATTTACGGAATGGCGCTTATATTCCTTGTACTGCTTTATTCCTCCCCCTCGGGGCTTGTACTCTACTGGACAATGAACAATATCTTCAGCCTTGTAAAAAACGTGTTCTATAAATTCCGCAGCCCGCTGAAAAGCTTCTGGATATGCACGTGTACATTCTGTTCCATTGCCCTTATTTATCTTGTTTTTTTTACAAAGCTTAAAAAAGTGTACTGTGCAGCCTTCCTGCTTTTTACTGTTTTTGTTTTTGTAATTCCGCTTGTTCTGAAACTTTTAAAAAAACTACTTGCTACGTCTCTTCTTTTTATTTCGACTGACGGCAGGATGCGGACGCTTATTTTTGCGGCAGGCTGCATCTGCCTGTTTCTGCTCTCCGGCGCCGCGGTACCTACATCCCTTATTGCATCATCCCCGCTTGAATTTGCAGGTATCGGCAGCAATCCTGATCCGCTTTCGTTAGTGTACAACCCGTTCGTACAGGCGCTCGGCTTCTGGGTATTCTGGCCGCTCTGCATTTACTTTTTATTCAATAATAAGATACAGACGTTCTTTACCGTTATACTGTGCGATGCGGCTCTCTGCGCTGTCATAAACACGTTCTGTTTTTCCCTTTCATACGGAGATATTTCCCAGACGCTTATGTTTTCCAACGCGGCAAACCTGTCGGCATCGAAATTTACAACCCTGTGTAATGGTGCGGTACTGGCTGCAGTTACACTCTGCTGTCTGTTTTTTATCGGTATCCGCAGAGGAAAAATTTTTTCTTCCGTCCTGATCATCAGCAGTATTGCGTTAACAGGAATTTCTACGGCAAACACCGTTTCAATTTCAAAAAAATATGCTGTATACAAGTCCCAGCTTGCATCGGACAACGGCATATCAGGCTCTCTGTCACCGATTTTCCATCTTTCAAAAACAGGCAGAAACGTTGTTTTATTTATGGTTGACCGTGCGCAAAGCCAGTATATTCCGGAAATCTTCAAAGAAGCGTCCGACGTTGCGGATGCTTTTACCGGGTTTGTTTATTATCCCAATACAGTTTCGTTCAACGGACATACGCTTATGGGTGCACCAGGACTGTACGGCGGATACGAATACATCCCCGAAGAAATGAACAAGCGGAAAAACGTTCCGCTTGTAGAAAAAAACAATGAAGCGCTGCTGCTGCTCCCGCGGATTTTTTCCGAACAGCTCGGCTACGATGCAACGGTTACAGACCCTTCATGGGCGAATTACAGTACATATCCGGACCTGCGTATATTTGACGGCTATCCCCGGATAAAAGCATATCACACAATCGGGAAATATACGGGAGAATGGTATCTTGAACATCCTGAATATAATTTTGCCGATACTACGGAAGCTGAATTAAAGCGGAATCTTATTATATTCAGCTTGTTTCGGGGAGCTCCGTTATTCCTCCGAAAAGTAATCTACAAAGACGGAACATACTGGAATTCTGATAAAACAGTTCAGAATAAAAATCTTGTGTACAATAACTACGCGGTACTGGATATGCTTCCCCAGCTTACTGATTTTACGGGTTCGGATACGGGCACGTATACATGCATTGTAAATGAACTGACTCACGAACCTTCTTTTTTTCAGGCTCCCGATTACGTACCTGCGCTGCATGTTACCGATTACGGTACATCAAGATATGCTCATCAGCCGTATTACCACAGCGATATTGCGGCTTTTAGATTGACGGCAAAATGGATACAGCTGCTCAAGAAAAACGGGGTGTATGATAATACCCGGATTATTTTTGTTGCCGATCACGGCAGCGACGATAAAGAGGACTGTATGGAAAAGGACGACGCGCTTGACGCACAGATAACGGGAGGCCAATATCACGGCAGAGGGCATTATCATCCGCTGATGTTATTCAAAGACTTTAATTCAGCAGACCCAGTAAAAACGGACAACACGTTCATGACGAACGTCGATGTTTCTTCTCTGCTGCTTAAAGGACTTATAGCACATCCTGTAAATCCCTTTACAGAAAAAGAAATTCCGCTTGATACATCTTCTTTTAAGAAAAACGGAGTAACGATAACTTCCAGCGACCAGCATCAGCCGGCATATAACGGTACATATGCTTTTTCAATAAAGGACACGGAATGGTGGACTGTAAAGAATAATATATTCAAGGCTGAAAACTGGAAACGGGCTTCAAAACCTGTGGAATAATTGAATTTGTATCTAGTTTTAATATTAAATGTTTTATTCAGGATAAGGTTTTTATGACAAGTTTTTCATTATTTTTGTACATTGACCCGGGCACGGGAAGCATGCTCTTCTCTATTCTTATCGGTGCGGCGGCGACGCTTTTCT
Source organism: Treponema sp. UBA4873 (assembly GCA_002399405.1). Lineage (GTDB taxonomy): Bacteria > Spirochaetota > Spirochaetia > Treponematales > Treponemataceae > Treponema_D. Next base: position 27,701 of record DHDP01000013.1, read on the forward strand.
TTCTTGCGAAAGCGGCTGTTCTCAAACTCAAACTGTTTTTCTCCGGCAAAAAAAACAGGGACGCGTTCCAGCACGACGCATCATTCAAACCGTACGTCATTTACAGCGAAGGCAAGCAGTACTGGAACGTATTCAAGCCGGTGACCGATGAATTTGAAAGACGGCAGATTCAGCTTACGTATTACACTTCTGCGCAGGACGATCCGGTTTTCGAACGGAACTATCAGTATGTAAAACCGGAGTACATCGGCGAGGGAAACACCGCATTCGCACGGCTTAATCTTCTGAGTGCGGGCATAGTCCTTATGACTACTCCCGGCCTTCAGGTGTATCAGCTGAAACGGAGTAAGAACGTAAAACACTATGCGCACGTTCTTCATGCGGCCAGTGACGCGACGATGTACCGCCTGTTCGGCATAGATTATTTTGATTCCGTTCTGCTGACGGGAGACTACCAGAAATCGGACATTCGGCATCTTGAGGCTCTGCGTTCCCTCAGCCCCAAGGAGCTTGTCACCGTTGGATGTACATATCTCGACGTCCTTGCAGAACGCATTGCATCTATCCCGGCTGAAGAAAACCATCCTTTTACGGTGCTTGTTTCTCCCTCATGGGGATCGAGTGCACTTCTTTCCAAATACGGAGAGAAACTGCTTACACCTCTCGCCGAAACCGGGTGGCGTATAATCGTACGGCCTCATCCGCAGTCGAAAAAATCGGAGCCCAAAATACTTGAGTCTCTTACTGAAACATATAAAAACACACCGAACCTTGAATGGGATTACAACCGCGAAAACGTATTCTCCATGAAAAAAGCGGACATAATGATTTCAGATTTCTCCGGTATTATTTACGACTACACGTTTCTCTGCGACAAGCCTGTCATGTACGTAAACGCCGAGCTTGACTTGAGGCCGTACGACGCGTATGATCTTGACGGCGGGAAAAATATATGGCAGTTCAATGTGCTTAAAAAAATCGGTATAGAATTGAAGGAAGAACATTTTTCCGACATTCAGACTGTCATCCGGAATGCAAGCGACAGTCCGGTTCTTGCGAATGCACGGAAAAAAGCAAAAGAGGAAGCGTGGATGTTCCGCGGAGAAGCCGGAAAAAACATTGCGGACTTCATGATTACCAAAGCGGCATCATTTAAGGAAGGAAAATAATATGCAGGCAGTTATTCTCGCAGCAGGTATGGGAAAACGTCTCGGGCGGTACACGAAAGAGGCTACGAAATGTATGGTTCCGGTCAACGGAAAAACGCTTATTGAATATACTATCGAATCGCTTGCTTCCAATAAGGTAAACCGCCTTGTCGTCGTAGTCGGCTACAAGGGACAGGTACTCAGGGATTTTATCGGAGAAAAGTTCAACCTGTCGAATCTTAACGGCATGAAAATTGAATACATCGAAAACCCTGTGTACGACAAGACAAACAATATTTATTCACTTTTTCTGGCGCGCAGCGAAATGGAGAAAGACGATACGCTCCTTCTTGAGAGCGATATTATATTCAATCCGTCCCTGATAACAAGACTTATTGAGAGCCCGGAAAAGAATCTTGCTGTTGTCTCTCCGTTCGAACCGTGGATGGACGGAACGTGCACGCTTCTCGACGAGAACAACAACATTACGGGTATGCTCGACAAAGCCCATTTCAACTGGGAAGATACCGGAAACTATTATAAAACGGTGAACATCTACAAATTCTCTGCAGATTTTTCAAAGCGGTATTATGTGCCGTTTCTCGAAGCGTATCAGAAAGCGTTCGGGAAAAATGAGTACTACGAACAGGTTCTCAAAGTCCTTTCGTTTCTTTCCGCTTCAACACTTAAAGGGCTTGTCGTAAAAGGAGACGAGTGGTACGAAATAGACGATCCGGCAGACCTTGCCATTGCGGAAAACCGTTTTGCAAGGGGAAAGGAAAAACTCTCTCTGCTCCAGAAACGGTACGGCGGCTACTGGCGTTTCCCGCAGATGAAAGATTTCTGCTATCTTGTTAATCCGTATTTTCCGCCTGAAAAAATGGTAAGCGAGCTTACTGCAAGTTTTAAAATGCTTCTGACGCAGTATCCGAGCGGCGCCGCGCAGGAAAGTCTTCTCGCATCAAAAATCTTCAACGTACTTCCCGAACACATTGTCGTCGGCAACGGAGCGGCGGAACTTATTTCGTCTCTGGGCGGCATGCTCAGCGGAAAAGTCGCCGTCCCCTACCCGACGTTCAACGAATATCCTGAGCGGTTCAGCAATGCAACCGTCGTTCCCGTTCCTGTCGACACAAATACTTTCGCTTACACTGTAAAAGACATCATAAAAACGGCGGAAAAAGAACAGGTACAGGCCGTGCTTCTGATAAACCCCGACAATCCGTCCGGAAACTTTATCAGCAGAAAAGATGTTCTTACACTCTGTGCGTCGCTCAGAAAACAGAATGCAACACTCGTCTTTGACGAGTCGTTCATTGATTTTGCAGAAAAAAACAAACGGTATACGCTCCTTTCCGAGGATATACTTGCGGACAATCCGAATCTTGTCGTTATAAAGTCTATAAGTAAAAGCTACGGTGTACCGGGTCTCAGGCTCGGAGTTCTAGCGACCGTAAATTCCGATTACGCCATGAAAATCCGCAGAACGAATGCAATATGGAACATCAACTCGTTTGCAGAATATTTTCTGCAGATATACGATAAATACAGTAAATCGTATGCTTCCTCGTGCAATGCAATTGCAACGGAACGCAGCCGTTTCTGCAGCGAACTTGCAAAAATAAAAAACATTACCGTTTTTCCAAGCGAAGCGAATTTCGTACTCTGCAGACTTGAAGGAAAGGTAAAAGCGGAAAAACTAACCGTCAATCTGCTTGAAAAATACAACATATTCATCAAAGATCTTTCCTCTAAGAAATGTTTTGAAGACGGCCGGTATATCAGGCTTGCAGTACGGAACGAGGCCGACAACAATCTGCTGCTTGACGCTTTGAAAGTGCTGGTGAAGTAAATGAAGCTTGCAGTCGACTGCCGCATGCTCGGTACGGGCGGAATAGGAACGTACATTGCCGAACTCATTCCTCTCTTTCTGGAGAAGTACTCCTGTCTCCTCGTAGGACGCGGGGAAGACATTTCCGCATATGCGGATAATCCGCACGCGGAGCTCTGTCCCTGTTCCACCGGGGCGTTCTCTATCCGTGAACTGATTGCATTTCCGAAGTCCGCTGCGGCGCGAATCAATGCGTGCGACGCGTATTACACGCCCTACTGCAACATTCCGTCGGGAATAAAAGTACCTGTTTTTTCCACAATACACGACGTTGTCTTTCTCGACGTTCCCGGGCTTGCTTCAAAGACCGGAACCGCGGTGCGCAGGTGGTTCTACAAACGGGCAGTGCGGAAATCGCGCGCTGTATTCACCGTCTCAAAATTTTCGGCAGGCCGTATTACGGAGCTGCTCAAATGCAGAAAACCCGTCGTAGTAACCTACAGTGCGGTCCCGTCGTGGCTGCAGAACGGTATGTCCGCTCCGGTAAAAAAGGACGGCAGCATTCTCTTCGTGGGCAACATAAAAAAACACAAAGGACTGCACGTGCTGCTTCCCGCATTCAGGCGCGCAGTCGAAAACGGCCTTGCATCGCAGCTTGTTATTGTCGGCAATGCGGACAACTTCCGTACCGGCGACGACAGGATTCTGCACGACATTGAAAAAATGCCTGAAGGCTCGGTCCGGTTCACGGGGAAAGTGTCCGACGCCGAGCTTAAAAAACTGTACGAAGGCGCCTCGCTTCTTGTCCAGCCTTCGCTCTACGAAGGCTTCGGTCTGCCGCCGCTTGAAGCCCTGACGCTCGGTACAAACGCGCTCATCTCCGACATTCCCGTTTTCAGGGAAATATACGCGCAGTATCCGGTAACGTTTTTTAAAAGCGGCGACAGCAGCGACCTTTCGCTCAAACTCCCGTCGTGCGTACACCTTCCCCCGCCGCAGAACGTCCCGCAGCTGTATTCGTTCAGGCATACGTTCGACCTCATTTCCGCCGCAATGGACTTTTACCGTTTATGATTGTTTTTTCTCACTATATCATATAAAATAGGAACTATGATTATTACTCAGACACCTTTCCGCATGTCTTTTTTCGGCGGCGGAACTGATTTTTCAGGATTTTACAACGAGCACGGCGGAGCCGTTCTCTCTACATCGTTCGACAAGTACTGCTACGTCACGGTGCGCCATCTTCCGCGTTTCTTCGATTACAAGACGCATCTCACCTATTCAAAAACGGAATACGTGAACAGTTATGAAGAAATCCAGCATCCTGCCATCAGAAACGCAATGAAGTGGCTCGACATGCACGAAATCCGCCTGACGTACGAGAGCGATCTGCCTGCACGCAGCGGACTCGGCACAAGTTCTTCGTTCGCCGTGGGCATGCTCGAGGCGTTTTATGCGCTCAAGGGCAAGTACGCAGACAAGCGGAAACTTGCCGACGACGCGATCTATCTTGAACGCACGCTCTGCGCCGAAGCGGGCGGCATCCAGGACCAGATAGCGGCTTCCTTCGGCGGTTTTAACCGCATAAACTTTTCTGCGGAAGGTTATACGGTTAATCCGGTCATTATTTCTCCCGAGCGTAAAAAGCTTCTGAACGATCATCTTATGCTTTTCTTCACCGGATTCTCGCGCTTTTCTTCCGACATCCAGAAGAACACCGAAAAGTCGATGAAGGACAAGACGCAGCAGCTCATTGAAATGTACGGACTCGTCGACAAGGCGGAACAGGTGCTCGTCAATAAGGACGCGGATCTCGACGACTTCGGGCGCCTGCTCGACTATACGTGGCGCCTCAAGCGCGGCATTTCGTCGGGCATTTCCACCGGTTCGATCGACGGACAGTACGAAAAAGCGATGAAGGCAGGCGCGCTCGGCGGAAAACTGCTCGGTGCGGGCGGCGGCGGCTTCCTGCTCTTCTACGTGCCGCTTGAAAAACAGGCGGCAGTTAAAAATGCACTTAAAGACCAGCTGTGCGTTCCGTTCAAATTCGAAAACGACGGTACAAAAATCATCTTCTATAATCCGGAAGACTACACGGCCGAATGCTGATTCAGAAGACAAACTGATTAAATTTTATGGAGGTTACATGCATGATTGACCATATTGAAGAACTTATTAAACGGTATCCGGCCCTCGCAGTCTGCGAAAAGGATATCAGAAAATCGTACGGACTGCTTGAAGAGTCCTACGCTCACGGCGGAAAGCTGCTCATTGCGGGAAACGGCGGAAGCTGCGCGGACAGCGACCATATCTGCGGCGAGCTTCTGAAGAGTTTCATAAAAAAACGGACGCCGGAACAGAGTTTTCTCGATGAGCTTGCGAAGATAGATCCCGACACGGGCTCATACCTTGCGGACAAGCTCCAGGGCGCACTGCCGGCTATATCACTGTGCAACCAGACGGCGCTCATGACGGCGAGCCTCAACGACGTCGACGGCAACGTCATGTTCGCGCAGCAGGTAAACGGCTACGGCGTTAAAGGCGACGTATTCCTGGGCATTTCGACGAGCGGCAACTCGAAGGACGTCGTCTACGCCATGGTCGTAGCAAAGGCGAAAGGACTCAAGACTGTCGCGCTGTCGGGAAAAACGGGCGGTAAAATCGCAAAGTTTGCCGACGCTGCAATCGTGGTGCCTGAAGAAGAGACGTTCAAGATTCAGGAGCTCCATCTTCCGGTCTACCATGCGCTCTGTCTCCAGCTGGAGGAACGGTTCTTCAAATGAGAACGGTAATTATGGCAGGCGGCAGGGGAACGCGGATTGCATCTGTTGCGAGCGACGTTCCCAAACCGATGATACGGATCTGCGGCAAACCGATTCTGGAGTATCAGATTGCATGCCTGAAGCGCAACGGACTTACCGACATTACGCTCGTCACGGGGCATCTGGGACACTTTATCAGAGAGTACTTCGGCGACGGCAGCAGATTCGGCGTCACTATTTCATATTACGATGAAACGACACCGCTCGGGACAGCCGGTGCGCTGTATAAAATTCCGGGACTGACTGAAGATTTTCTGCTGCTGAGCGGCGACACGGTATTCGACATAGACTTCGGCCGTTTCATTGCGTTCCATAAGGCTCACGACTCACGGGCCACGCTCATGGCGCACCCGAACGGTCATCCGTACGACAGCTCTCTGCTTGTTACGGAAACAGTTCCCCCGGAGACAGCGGGCGGCATACCGCACAACAGTCATAAGGTCGTGCGGTGGATGAACAAGGAAGACGAACGCCTCTGGTATGCAAACCGCGTCAATGCCGGAATCGAACTTATTTCTCCGGCGCTTCTTGCGGAAGCAGAAAAATCGCTCACGCAGGAAAAGGTGGACCTTGACCGCGACATTCTGAAGCCGCTCGTGCCCGCCGGACATATTTACGCGTACGACACGCCCGAATACATCAAGGATATGGGAACGCCCGACCGCTTCTATCAGGTTGAAAAAGACATCGAAAGCGGTCTTGTTCAGCAGCGGAATCTTTCGCACAAACAGAAGGCCGTATTCCTTGACCGCGACGGCACGCTGAACAGAGACGTCGGTTTTCTTACGGACATCGATAAAATGGAACTGATTCCGGGAGCGGCGGAAGCTGTCCGGAAAATAAACGAGTCGGGATATCTTGCGGTAGTCGTCACGAACCAGCCGGTAATCGCACGAGGAGAACTGACTTTCGGGCAGCTGCAGGAAATCGACAACAAACTTGAAACGCTGCTCGGTAAGGAAGGCGCGTACATCGACGCGCTGTATTTCTGTCCGCATCATCCCGACAAAGGTTTTCCCGGAGAACGCCCTGAATACAAATGCGACTGTGCGTGCCGCAAGCCGAAACCGGGCATGCTGCTCCGGGCGGCCGCGGATTTCAACATCGACCTTTCACAGTCGTACATGGCCGGCGACAGCGGGCGCGACACGGAAGCGGGACAAAATGCAGGCTGCAGGGAAAACGTGCTTATTTCGGATTCTTTCACGCTTCTTGATTTTGTAAAAAGCAGATTTCAGGAGACACAATGAAAGTTGCAATCGTCCATGACTGGCTTACGAGCTACGGCGGCGCGGAGACGTTCGTCGAGCTGCTTCTCCGCATATATCCCGACGCCGACATCTACACGCTCGTTTACGACAAAAAGCGCATGGGAAATCATTTTCTGACTAATAAAATCTACACAAGCCCTCTGCAGAAGATTCCCTTCGCGCCGAAAATCTATACGAAGCTGCTCTCCTTCATGCCTAAGGCAGTGGAGTCGTTCGATTTTTCGGGCTACGACCTGGTCGTCTGCAGTTCGTCATGCTGTGCGAAAGGAGTCATCACCCCGCCCTCCGTGCCGCAGATTGCATATATTCACACGCCCATGCGTTACGCGTGGGATTTGTTCTTCGAATACCAGAAGCGGAGCAATGCGGTCGTCCGTCATTTCATGAACAAATGGATGAGCGGCATACGTCAGTGGGATTATATTTCGAGCCAGCGGATAGACACGCTTGTGGCAAACTCCGGCTACATTGCACGCCGTATTAAAAAATACTGGAACAGAGACGCAGAGGTGATTTATTCTCCGGTAAACACGCGGCGTTTTTTCCCTGCCGATTTTTCCCATGAAGATTTTTACGTCGCTTTTTCCCGGCTTGTCCCGTATAAACGCATGGACCTTGCAGTCGAGGCGTGCAGGCAGCTCGGAAGAAAACTTGTAGTCATTGGCGCGGGACCCGAAAATAAAACGCTGAGAAAACTCGCTGCCGGCTGCAGCACAATTACATTCACGGGACGCGTAAGCGACGAAGTCCTCCGGTCCTATCTGCAAAAGTGCCGTGCGCTCATTTTCTGCGCAGAGGAGGATTTCGGCCTTGTTCCGCTCGAAACGCAGGCGTGCGGACGCCCTGTCATCGCATTCGGAAAAGGCGGCGCGTGCGAGACTGTCGTTTCCGGTAAAACCGGCGTTTTTTTCAAAGAACAAACCGCAGATTCCGTCGTACAGGCAGTCAGGGAATTCGAGTCGCTTGATGATTCAGGTGCGTTCGACGGCAGAATTATTGCGGAACATGCAAGGTCGTTTTCGGAAGAACGGTTTACCGCCGAGTTCAAAGCAGCTGTCAGCCGTACGATGGAACGCGTAAAGGCCGGCGCGAGCCTGTAACTATGGACAGTTTTTTCTCTTTTATATACAATAAATAGCTGGTTTTATGACAAACGAAGAATTTCTCCCGTATTATAAAGAGCATTTTCACCGCACTAGTTCTTTCTTATCCGGACTTGTACTTATGATTGTCGATGCACTTGCTCTTATGCTCTGTATCGGAATCAGTTTTTTTATCATAAATGCCGTAAACAATTCTTTTATTAATTTTCGTTCGTTCGTCACATACAGTGTCTATCTTCCGCTTATTCTCATCGTGTTCTACGCTGCCGGTCTGTATCCGGGAATTATGACCGCACCTGCAGAAGAAGTAAAACGGTTCTGTATCTGCACATTCTTCAGTTTTACGGGAATTGCGCTGAGTATTTTTGTCGACAATAATTCGGAAAAGATTGCAGTTGCCGTCGCACTGCTGATTGCGGTCCCTGTTGCTACGGTAATTCTTCCGACGGCCCGTGAAACAGCGCGTCTGTCTTTCGGGCGGCGCAGATGGTGGGGACTTCCTGCCGTTATTTACTGCACCGGCTCAAGTGCCGACACGGTTATAGACCGCATGTTCGACAGACCTGATTTAGGCTACAAGCCCGCTCTTATCGTAAACAGCGGCACTATTACGACGCACATGTACCGCGGCATTCCGGTCTTTGCGCCGGACAAACAGCTGCTCAGAATCATACGTTCGCTCGGAATAAAAGTAGCCATTCTCTGCGATTATCAGGACGATGTCACAAACATTATGAGATCGTACCGGTATACCATCAGTGTTTCGAAGAAACAGGACCTGTACACGTCGGGGACGCTTCAGCTCAAGGATATCGGCGGCATCGTCGGTTTTTCTTCAGTACACAACCTGACAAAAAAAGGCAACCTTTTTGCAAAACGCGTTCTTGACCTCACGCTTATAATTATTTCGCTTGCGGTCGTACTGCCGCTCTGTATTATTATCGGTATATGTGTAAAGCTCACGTCGCCGGGACCGGTGCTGTACGGACACGTGCGTGTCGGAAGAAACGGGCAGCCGTTAAAATGCTGGAAATTCCGTTCAATGTACAGGGATGCGGACAAGCAGCTTGACAAAATTCTTTCACAGAATCCTGAAATGCGCAGACAGTGGGAAAAGGAACGCAAGTTCATCAACGATCCGCGCGTAACTAAATTCGGCAAATTTCTCAGGAAAACGAGCCTTGACGAACTGCCGCAGCTGTGGAACATATTCCTCGGACAGATGAGTTTCGTCGGACCGCGGCCCGTCACCGAAGGCGAACTTGTAAAATACGGCGACAGCGCCGATTACATCCTTTCGGTAACGCCCGGGCTTTCCGGAATGTGGCAGACATCAGGCCGTTCCGACACGGAATACGAGGAACGCATAACGCTCGATACATACTATATCCAAAACTGGTCTATCTGGCTCGACATCTGGATAATAATAAAAACCATCCGGGTTGTCATTAAAGGTAAAGGTGCATATTAATTATGAAAAAAGGCATTCTGGCTGCGGTTGCGGCGTTTCTTCTTGCCGTCCCGGTATTTTCCTCTTCGTATCGTATCAACAGCGTCTCATATAATATTAAGGGAATGACAAGAGGTTCCGTCGTTGAACGGAACGTCGAGGTGGACAGAACGACGATTTTCCCGGACGAGGATGCACTTGCCGCGTATCTGCGGGATTACACGCAGCAGCTTGAGAATACGCGTTTTTTTGAAGAGATAAAAGTCGACTATACGACGACACCTCCCGATGCCGATGATTTCTGTCTTGTAAGTCTTACCGTCAATCTCAAAGATTCGTTCCACTTCGTCGGCGTTCCGTATCCGAAATACGATTCGAACTCCGGTTTTCTCATGAAGCTGAAATTGAAGGATACGAATTTTCTCGGCAGCATGAACAGCATGTCGAGCGACATCAACTTCGGTTTCGAACAGGATTCCGAAGATGAACCGTTAAGTCCTATCGCGGGATTCAATTTTTCCTTCGACTATCCGTTCTCTCTTAACAAGCTTGACGCCACATGGTCGAACGATTACGCTTTTTCCTATACGTTCGGAGATACGTCTCCCGAATGGGATGCGTCGACGGGTTTATCTGTTTCCGTGCCTATAAGTAAAAGATGTTCCGTCGATCTTTCGTTCGACCAGGGATATACCCGTGATTTTGATTATTCGGAGTACGGCGACGACACGTACTTCTCCGAGTCGTCTGAGCTGTCTATTCCTACTGTTATCCAGTATATCGAGAACTGGGGAAAAGTTTATTACACACCCTATATAAGCGCAGATTATTACTGGGATTTCGACGGCATTTCGCCTGACGATTCGGATTTTTACGGTCCCCGTGCAGCAATCGGGCAGACAATATCCACTTCCCGCGTAAATTGGGAAAACAATTTCCGCAACGGTGTGTCCGCTTCCACCACCCAGTCTTTTACGTATAACTTCGAGAAGGATACGCTTGCTCCGAAATTTTCCGTCGAAGTAAAAGCGTATAAAGGGTGGAAATATGCAGGCTTCTGCACTGATGTTTATTTCTTTACGAGTGTAAACGATACTGAAAAAATTGGAGATCGTCTACGCGGCATCAGGGACGACCAGTATTTCAATTCTTCCACGGGTCTGGAAAACACAAAGGCATGCGCCACTCCGAGCGCGCTTGTAGTCAACCTCGATCTGCCGATTCATCTTTTTTCTACAAATTTCACAAAGGGGAAGCTGCTTTCGAAACTTAACTTTGAAGCGCAGATTTCCCCGTTCGTTGATTTTGCCCTGATCAACAACGTCGCTACGGGATCGAATTTCTACTATAAGGACGGATTTTACGCGGCGGGACTAGAGGGCATTGTGTATCCCGCCAACTGGCGCAGCATTCAAGTCAGGGCAAGTCTCGGCGTCGATGTGGGACGCATTCTCCTCAAAAAATGGATAAATACCGACTGGCGCGATGCTGTATCTACGTATGAATTTACATTTGGCGTCGGATTGTACTATTAGGGACCCTCTAAAAACTTCAGCTTTTAGAGGGTTTCATTAGTGAAATTTTCAAGTGCCCGCACGGCCTGTTTTTTACAGTAGTCGTCGGGTGCATAACCGGCCAACGCCGTATACAAATCCTTTGAAAACTCCGTATTCCCGTCTTCATATACTTTCTGCGCAAAACTGATAAAACCGGACCATATTTTATTCTCATCGGCCCAGTTAAGAATGTCGGTATACCGGGAAACCTCTTCAAAAAGCGAAGACAACGCCGTATAGTCGAATTGCGGATCACGCTGTTTTACCGCCGTATACATCTTTGTGAATCCGGTAAGCGCGCCGAGAGCACTTGCTTTCAGCGCTTTATCCTTGTTGTCCGGACTGTAGAAATCAGCCAATTTGAAATATGCCGGAATAGATCTGTAGTCGTCGGAACGGAACAGATTGAAAAATTTTTCCATTGATTCCGTCTGTTTATTCCGTACGGTCAGGATCATCGCGTCGTTCAAATCGACATTCCTGAAATAGCGGTCGTCGCTCAGAATGAGCAGCAGATCGGCTTCATAATTTTCCCTGTCGTTATCGAGATACGCTATATCGGCAAGGCTGTAAAGAATATCGTACTGCTCGTCGCTCACGTCGAGAAGCGGCGCATTGTGCCACGCGGAAAGAAAATATTCCTTCGCCAGATCATATTCGCCCTCATATTTATATACATCGCCGATAATCCGGTCCGCTTCGGGAAATGCATTTCTTTTCCGGATATACTCGATAAGATTCGATGCGGAATCGCCAAAATACGACGGAGACAACTTCGACTCGTATCTGCGTATTATTTCAAGCGAGTCATATTCCTGCCTTTTCTCCAGAACCGGTATTATTGCGGAAAGCACGTCAGCCGCTTTTTTCACTTCGGAAGACTTGAAGGAATTCTGCAGCGTGTATATTTCCCATGCGACCTGCTTCTTCCGTTCGATTTCCGCTTCTTCGGCGAGTTTCAATGCCTTTCCGTAGCTTCCCGAACGGAATGTTTCGCGTGCGCTGCGCAGCAACCGTATGTCGTTATTCAGATACGCAGGTTTCTTCGGTCTTTCGCCCGCTGCGGCAAAAAAACAGATACACACCGCGACAGTAAAAATCAGAATGTTTTCTTTCATGTTTTTCGTATTCAAAGGGTTCCTAATTCCTCTCTGAATACTTTATCGGCATCTTTTTCGTCAATCGTGCGCACTATTTTGCCCTTCTTGAAAATGATCGCCTTTCCGCCGGCTCCCGCTATGCCTATGTCGGCGTGTTTTCCTTCTCCGGGACCGTTTACGACGCATCCCATAACAGCAACGGTGATATCTTTATTCAGCGCAAGCAGTTCGTTCTGCCAGCGGTTTACGAACGCATGTACGTCGAATCCCTGCCGTCCGCATCTCGGACACGACACGATTCTCACGCCGCCGCTCCGCTTTCCGCATTCGTACAGAATTTCCCTCCCCGCAATCACTTCGTTTTCGGGCGTCGACGAAAGACTTACGCGGATCGTCGCACCTATTCCTTCGTTGAGCAGCGTGCTGAACGCAAGCGTGCTTTTTACGATTCCCGTAATGAGCGGTCCCGCCTCGGTAACGCCGATATGAAGCGGAATATCGTATTTCGATGCAAACTTTTCGTTCGCATCGATAGTTTCGCGCACAGAGGACGCCTTCATGCTTACCACTACCTGATCGAATGCGAGCTCGTCGAATACAGCCGCTTCCCTCGCCGCAGTCTCAGCGAGCGCATCTGCACGGCCGAGCGTTCCCGCCTCAACCTGCGCTTCGAGGTCTTTCGGAAGGCTTCCGGTGTTCACGCCGATTCGTATTGCGGCGCCCTTTGCACGGCAGGCGTTCACGACTGCTTCGACATATTCCCGCTTCCCTATATTCCCCGGATTGATGCGGATTGCGGCAACAGGCCCCTTGAGGCATTCGAGTGCAAGACGGTAATCAAAGTGTATGTCGGCGACGAGCGGCATTGTCGTCTCCGCAGCGATCGCGTCGAGCGCCCGTGCGCTGTCCGTATCAGGGACTGCAAAACGCAGTATATCGCATCCGAGCATCTGCAGCGAATTGATTTTTCTCACAAGTTCAGTCCGCCTTTCAGCGTCGCTGTCGAGGCCTGCTATTGATTCCTTCCACATAGTCTGGATAGTTACCGGAGCGTCTCCGCCTATAGCGATCCGTTTAGTTTTTCCGTCTCCCCCGATATATACCTTTCTTGTAGTCATTTTATTTTCCTATTAAAAAAAAGCTCCACTACCAAAGTAATGGAGTTTTATCGTTTAAGTCAACCAAATCACGCGGCACGGACGCCGCACTCTGAAAAGCGGGAACTCCGGCGAAATAATTCTGCGAGCCGGATTTCACTGTATACAAAGTACGCGGCACGGATGCCGCACCTTGTGTTGCACCATTTTTGTTCCAAAAATGGTGCAATGTTGAAAAACCGCAGGAAGCGGTTTTTCAACAAACGATCATGCTGAATACCATCGTAAACAACGCGACTGTTTCGCAGAGACCGACGACCATGATGTACTGGGCAAATCCTTTGCCTGTCTCTCCGAGCGCATCAGATCCGGCCGCGCCTGCCTGTCCCTGCGCGATTGCGGAAGCACCCATGGCAAGACCGGAAGCTACGCCGAGCCCGAGAAGGAACCACGGATCTTTCTGCGACGACAGCATACGCTGCATAAGAAGAAAGCCGTAAATAGTCTGTGTAAGCGGAGCGCCCGCAAAAACAGTGAGTATGAACGGAGCGGGTTTATTATTCACATAGCAGCGTTTCCACGCGCCGATAGCACCCTGTCCGGCAATACCAAGACCGAAAGACGAACCGATAGCGGCAAGTCCCATTACTACACCAGCACCAAGCATTCCAAAATTCATAATGTATCTCCTACTTAATTGTTTGCCGTTTCGCTGAACGGCTGGTATTTATATCCTGACCATGCCATACCCAGATGGCTGGAGAATTCCAATGTGTTAAGACGCACGCCGTGAACGATGACCGAAAGAACATTCAGCATGATGTTCAGCCCGTGTCCGAACGCAAGCAGTACGACGAATGCAAGGAACAGCACAGCGTGTCCCCACATCTGCCCCGCCATCTGGTTTACCGTGCCCGATATCGCGCTTCCCGCAAGGGCGACCGCCCACAAACGGATGTAAGAAACGATATCAGAAAAGACGTTCACTACTCCGAGTATGACGGAGATGATGTTCTTGCAGCTTTCCAGCACCGATTTTCCGATGCTGCCGTCGTAGTTCGAGAAGATAAAGCTCATCGCAAAACCTCCTCCCACGAACACGACGGCGATGGTCCCTATCGGAATGCCCGCCGCAACTCTGTCGATACTGAATATTGTTCCGCTTACGACGAGCAGGAGCACGATGTAGAACATTCCCCACAGCATGAACAGCGATCCCAAATCTCCGACTGCTTTCAGAGATTTCACGTCGCGGGCGAAACATTTTATATGCGCCACCGAGAGTTGAATCAGCGCGAGCGAAAAACAGAATATCTGCATATTCTGGTCAGTCGTAAGCTGACTGTGAACTCCGTCATACTGCTGCGTATATGCGTTCGAAAGCGGCGGAACGGACATCGCCTTAATCCATGAGGGCAGCTGATCCATTCCGAGCCCGAACCACGAACAGGTAACAATTCCCCAGACGACTGTCGCAGTGCCGACCATCAGAAGAAGTCCGAGCCCCGGGTTGAGCGATTTTCCTTCTTTCTTTGTCTTTATAATAAGCGCAAAAGCACCGAGTACGACGAGCATACCGTAGCCGCCGTCGCCGAAAATCATGCCAAAGAAAATCGTAAAAAACAGCAGAAACCATCCGGAAATATCGAACTCGCGGTATCCCGGAACAGTTCCGAGAAAATCGGTAAGCGGATAAATCAGACTTACAAGTTTGTTGTTTCTGAGTTTCGTAGGCGGGTCGTCCTCTGCGGCCGGATCGTCGGAAGCAAGCGCCCATCCGTTCTGCTTTGCAGCGGATGCAAGTTTTTCGAAACCGTCGACCGGAACGTAACCTGAAACCCATGCAAGCGCCGTGTCTTTTCCCGTATCTTCCTTTCCCATTCCGGAATAGACATTCTCAAACTCGATTTGCTTCTCCAGACGTTCTTTAAACGCCGTAATCTGCCGTATATATGCTGTGTTCGCCGCGAGTTCGCTTTCGATTTCACTTATACGTTTTTTGTCCGCTTCGATCTGCGCCTCAAGTTCATTCGTCGAGCAGCGCGGAGGCGGTACGGCAAACGCTTCGGGAGGCAGACCTTCCGGACGATCACTTCCTTTCGAAAGAAACAGAAAACGCACGTCCTTTTTTCCTGAATTGACGAGTATCGTATCGACTGATTTGTCGATTTCGCTGTACTTGTCCGCCGGAATTTCGTACATGACGAGCGGAATTCCTTTTTCTGCGAGATATGCAAAATCGGCAGGATTTACACCGCCCCATTTTTCAAAACGCTCAAGCTCTGCCGCATCGGAAGCAATTTCGTCGAACAGGAATCTTTTCTGTTCCGTCAGACTGATAACTTCCGCGCATTTTTCAACGAACTTCCCGTCGCTGAGTGCCGGAACGGAATCAGGTTTGTGATTCTTGGGCAGCTTTATTTCCGAAAGAACGGACAATGTCCTGACGGCGCTCGCCGCGTCTTCTTTCAGAGCCGCAAGTTTTTCTCCCGCCCCCTCAATGCGGTCAAGGTGTACGACGCCGAGGCCGCGGAGTTTGACCAACGCTTCCTGCTTTTCTTTTTCAAGAATAACGACGGAGACTTTTTTCATAGGTACTATCATTCTGCCGCCTCCAGCTTTTTCTTGGAAATTTTACTTCGTACGACTGCGGCAACCTGTTCGTCGCCGAGAAATACGGTAATTTTCTTAATATTTTTCTTCGTTTCGGGAATTTTCACTTTCTCAAAAAGGTTGACGCGCTGCGCCGTCGTACGAAGTTCCCTCGATAAAAGCCGCACCTGTTCGTCGAGAACGGCGGCCTCAAGATCGAGCGAAAGCGCTTTTTCCATGCGGTCCGCGGCCATATCCACCCACAGAGGCGTCTCATACAAATCGTAGTCTCCGCGTGAAAAGTCGGCGCCTTCGTACACAGGAATCCTCACACCCGCGATATTTCCCGTTCCTTTGCGTATGTTGCGCACAGTCACCATTCCGGGCTTGAACGAATCCTCCTCACCGAATACGGAAATCCATTCGTCGAATTCCTTTTCAAGAGCTTCGCGCTCCGCCCTGATTTTCTTCGCCCGTGCGTCGATGGTGCGGATTTCGGTCTGGAGCTGCTGCTTTTTGAGTATCAGTGTCGGAAGATAACGCTGAAACATTTTCAGCGAATCTTTCTGAGTCTTGAGCTCATTTTTTGTCAGCTTTATTTTTGCCATGAACCGGTCCCCTTAGTCCTTTTTGGGCCAGTATTTTTTAATAAGCTCCGACTTGATTCCCGTCTCTTCCTTGTCGAAGCAGTCGGCAAGAATCTTCCAGCCGAGGTCAAGTGCATCTTCGAGCGGTATGTTTTTAGAAAGGTCCATCATTTCTTTCTCGAATTCCCTGCCGTATTTCATGAGCTTCTCGTCCCACCGGCTCATCATAAAGCCCATGGATTTCTTTTCAAGCGTGTCTTTATACGCGGCGTACAGACGGATCATAACGTCCATAAGCGTCCGGTGGTCGTCCCGCGTGTCTTTGTTCACGTTCTGCTTCAACCGGGAAAGACTTCCGAACGGTTCGATTCTCCCGCCTTTGAGATAGTACTGACCTTCGGTAATGTATCCGGTGTTGTCGGGAACGGGATGCGTAACGTCGTCGCCGGGCATCGTCGTAACGGCAAGAATCGTAACGGAACCTGCTCCTTCGAAGTCGACAGCTTTCTCATAGCGGGAGGCGAGCTGACTGTACAAATCGCCCGGATAACCGCGGTTCGACGGAACCTGCTCCTGCGTGATTGCGATTTCCTTCATTGAATCCGCAAAGTTCGTCATATCGGTAAGAAGGACGAGAACGTCCTTGCCCTGAAGCGCAAACTGCTCGGCGACTGCAAGGCTCAGATCAGGCACCTTCATACACTCGACCGTCGGGTCGGCGGCCGTATGGATGAACATGACTGTCCGGCTCATGGCGCCGCCGTTCTCAAGCGTGTTCTTAAAATACAGGTAATCGTCGTATTTGAGCCCCATGCCGCCGAGTACGATCACGTCTACCTGAGCCTGCATGGCGATGCGCGCAAGCAGCGGGTTGTACGGTTCGCCCGAGATGCTGAATATAGGCAGCTTCTGGGAAACGACGAGCGTGTTGAACATGTCTATCATCGGAATACCGGTGCGGATCATGCGGTTCGCCATAATGCGCTTCGACGGATTTACGGACGGTCCGCCGATTGTGACGAGGTTGTCCGCAAGTGCCGGACCGCTGTCGCGCGGCTCTGCAGAACCGTTGAAAATGCGGCCGAGCAGATTTTCGCTGAAACTTACTTCCATCTGGTGTCCGAGGAATTTGATATGGTCGCCCGTTGAAACACCTCGGCCGCCCGCAAAGACCTGAAGGGAAACCGTACCGCCGTTAATCTTGTTAACTTCGGCAAGCGACTTACCGAAACGAGTTTCGATTTCGGCGAGTTCACCATAACGGACATTATCGGCTTTGACGGTAATGACACTGCCGGTGATTGATTCGATTCTTGAATATACTTTATTCATACTTATTCACCGTCCTTGAGTAATTTTGCTGCATCATTCTGCAGTCTGCCGCTCTTCTGTGCATAAAGCTCATCGATTTTCCTCTCGTTTTCGACGAACTTTCCGCTTTTCCATTCCGAAAAGTTCCAGTCAAGAAATACCTGACGGAGTGAGTTGAAGTATGCGCGTGCGTCGTCTTTCGATTCGAGATCGAAATCGGCTCCGAGAATCGTAAGCACTTTTCTGAACGTATATGTCTGCCGTTCGACCGAAACCGACGAATCGATCGGATCGAAGGAATCCTGCTGGAAATACACGTTGTCGAGGAATTCGCTCTTAAGGTAATCGATATAATCTTCATTCGTCGTTCCTTCCTCGCCGATAACCTTCATCATCTGGTTTACTTCGACGCCGTACCTGTACGCGCTGCGGGCGTAATCGACCCAGTCCTCGCGGATTACGCCGCGATATTTCGACCATGAATTAATCGGATCTATTGCGGGGAATCTTCGTGCATCGGACCGTTCGCGCGTGAGACCGTGGAACGCACCGACGACCTTGAGCGTCGCCTGCGTAACGGGTTCCTCAAAGTTGCCGCCCGCAGGGGATACGGTACCGCCGATTGTGACGGAACCCTTTGTACCGTCGCGGAGACGTACAACGCCGGCGCGTTCATAGAACGCGGCGATGTACGACTCGAGGTATGCGGGGAACGCTTCTTCTCCCGGAATCTCCTCAAGTCTTCCGCTCATTTCGCGCAAAGCCTGAGCCCACCGCGACGTCGAGTCGGCAAGAAGCAGAACGTTCAATCCCATCTGGCGGTAATACTCCGCAAGGGTGACGCTCGTATAAACGGAAGCTTCACGCGACGCGACCGGCATGGAGGACGTATTGCAGATAATAATCGTGCGCTTCATGAGCGTTTCGCCCGTGCGCGGATCCGAGAGTTTCGGGAATTCCTTGATTGTCTCGACAACTTCGCCGGCACGCTCGCCGCACGCCGCGATGATAACGATGTCGACGTCTGCGTGACGGCTCGTCGTATGCTGAATGACTGTCTTTCCCGCGCCGAACGGCCCCGGGATACAATACGTACCGCCTCTTGCGACGGGAAAGAACGTGTCGATAAGGCGCGTTTTGGTGACCATTGTCTCGGCCGGTGCCAGACGTTCCGCATAGCAGTCGACAGCGCGCTTGACCGGCCATTTGAACGTCATGGATATCTTGTGTTTTTTACCTTTTTCGTCCTCAAGAACGGCCATCGTATCTTCAATCGTGTACGAACCTGCAGGGGTTACTTCTTTTATAGTGTATGCGCCGTACATATCGAACGGAACAAGAATCTTGTGCGTGAACGGTCCCTCCGGAACGGACCCGATTACGTCGCCTCTGTATACCGTATCGCCAGGTTTTGCAATCGGAGTAAAATCCCATTTTGCCGTCGTCGAAAGAGGATCAACATACACACCCCGTTCGAGAAAGAAACCTGCTTTTTCAGCAACGAGCGGCAGCGGGTTCTGAAGTCCGTCGTATATCTGACCGAGCAGTCCGGGTCCCAGCTGCGCAGACAGGAGGTCGCCTGTAAACTCCACGTCGTCGCCGGCCTTGATGCCGTTCGTCATTTCATATATCTGCATCTGGGCAACGCTGCCGCGGATACGGATCACCTCTCCCTTCAGCTTTTTATCGTCCACTTTGACGTAACCGACTTCATTCATGGCGACATTTCCCTCAAAGCTGATGGAAACCATATTGCCGTTGATGCCGACTACTTTAGCTTTAGTATCCGTCATATCTTTTCTCCAAGTATAGAATCGTAAATTTTATGATAGGAAGCAGTTCCCGTTTCCCTGTTGAATTTCCTCATGCGCTGCGTGAGCATAAGCCGTATGCCGTATTCATAGACGCAATCAATCGAAAATATATCGTACGGTCTGAGATTATTAAGGACGCCCATCCGGTAGTCATACAGGAATTGTTCGGCAGAAAGAGGGCTGTCCATTCCGACGGCGGTGCGTGCCGCCTGCAGAATATCCGCAGTGCATGAACCGGGTACCTGATCAAAATCTTTCTTCATTTTCTGCGCGCGGATCTGTGCAAGTGCAAAACGGAGATTCCGTTCTTTTTCATACCATGCATCGAGAAAGTGCGACTCCGTCTCCACGCTTTTTTTCGGCGGAACGAGGGAAAGCGTGTCCATAATTTTCATTTCATCGGCGGAAAGAAAACGGGAACAGAGCTCGCGGTACTGTTTTTCTGTTATAGGTACAGCCTTTTCTCCGGAAGCCGAAATATCGGGCAGCTGTGCTATAAGATAATAGTACTTTTTGTCCACTATTTTGTTCCTTCCGCAGCACTTTTCATAAGCTCCGCCGTGCGGGGATTAAGATATGAAGCGAAAAGTTCCGCAAGCGATTCTGCGGAGTAATCGTAAAAAGCGGCACCGTCCTTTACGCCGATGCGGAAACCGTTCGAAAGCGTTTTGTCGGGCTTTATTTCGAGTCCCTTTGCAATCTCGGTTTTGAGTGCGGCCGTCAATCCGGACTGGAGTTCCTTCAAATCCTTTTCGCTGAGAAGAACGGAAAGGTCGCCGGCATCCGTATTCTTTGTCCATGCTTTGACCGTTTCGGGAATGAGTTTCGTCATCAATTCCCTGGAATACGCCTTTACAGTTTCTGCCCGAATTATTTTATCAAGTTCGGCCGTGAGCGATTCGCGGAAAGCAAGAATCATGTTTCGTCCGGCCTGTGCAACAGCATCCTCGCCGGCCTTTTCCATACGCTTTGTTTCGACTTTTGCATTTTTAATAATGCTCTCTGCTTTTCCTTCCGCCGCGGAAATTATTTCCGCAGCTTTTTTTTCGGCATCAGCGATTATTTTTTCAGAAGATTTTTCTGCATTCGCCACACCGTCTTTCTTGATCCTGTCGATCAGTTCCTGTAATTGGACATCCATTAAAAACCTCTCTAAAACCCCATAAAGTTGTACTAAAATAAATGATACCGATTAAACCGCGTAATTTCAAGAATAGCGGTCCGTTTTTCAAATTAATAACTAAAATTTAAACCCGTATACTGTTACGGCTTTGTATTTTTCGCCGGGCATAAGAACGCACGACGGAAATTCCTTTTTATTCGGCGTATCGGGAAAACACTGCGTCTCAAGACAGACAGCACCGTGTTTTTCGTATTCCCGTCCGTTTTTTCCGATTTTGCCGCCTATCCAGTTGCCGGTATACAGCTGTACGCCTTCCATGTTCGAATCGACTGTCATGCATCTCCCCGAAACAGGGTCGGTAAGCTCCGCCACCCGCACCATATTTTCTTCAGATACAGGTAAACCTGCGTGAGGATTTTCCGGGTTATACGCCTGCGTCACATAACAGTGGTCGTAACCGTTTCCGACATCTTTTATATCCTTTCCGATTTTTTTATCAGTCGTAAAATCAAACGGGGTATCCTTTACGCCGGGCAGTTTTCCCGTGGGAATCAGTTTGCTGTCTATGTCGAGCGTAGAATCGCAGTTGAGCTTGAGCAGATGATTCTCTATAGTTCCGCCGCCTGCAAGATTGAAATAAGAATGATTCGTAAAGTTCACCGGACATGCTTTGTCCGTCACGGCGGAATATCTGCAGGTAATGTTGTTCGTGTCGTCGAGAAGATACGTCACTTCGACTTTCATGTTACCGGGAAACCCCTGCTCGCCGTCTCGGGAAAGACGGGTGAATTTCACACCTCCCTCCGTTTTGGTAAGCACGGTTTTCGCATGCCACACCTTCTTATCCCATCCCGTAAATCCGCCGTGAAGCGTGTTCGTCCCGTCGTTTTTATCAAGCTGATATTTCGTCCCGTCATACGTGAAGGACGCTTTGCCGATTCTGTTCGCAAAACGCCCGATGAACGCTCCAAAGAAACAGTTTCCGTTAATATACCCGTCGAGCGTCGAATAACCGAGAACGACGTCCGTACAGCTGCCGGAAGAATCCGTGAGTACGATGCTCGTAATCGTACATCCGTAGTCCGTTACGGAAAATGCCATACGTTTATTCTGTATCGTATACAGTGTAACTTTTGTCCCGTCCGACAGCGTACCGAAACGTTGTTTTGTAATTTTCATATCCACACTCCTATAAAAGTCAACAAAGCCCCGCTTTGTTTTGAATGCGAGACATTCGTGATTGCGGCTCAACTGTCCGCAACCATTCATTCTCCTTAACCGTTCATATCAAGCACCATCTGGACTTCGGAGAGCGAGCACGAAAGTTCTTTAGCTATCTGCTCGACTGTCAGTCCGGTTGCCGCTAAATCCGTCACCTGTTTGGTAAAATCCTTCTTCGGCGTAACGGGCGTCTCGGAGAAAAACACTTTGGGCGTTATGACGGGAACTTCCGCATAAGCCGCTCCGTCTTCCTGAACGACAACTTTCGCCTGCGTATCGACGGCTTTCGCGGTTTCGTCAAAAAGGCTTTTTTGTACGCCCGCCGCCCGTATGCCGGTGTCCGTCACCTCATATGAAGCTTCCGGCCGCGGTTTTTCACCGACCGCCGCCCGTTTGTACGTATCGACTGCGCGTCTTTCGACAGCAGGCGTTCTGTTTACAGCAGTGCGGAGTTCCTGAGCAGACGCGCGGTTTTCTTCCTCAGCCCGGGCGAGCGCTATGTGCCTGTCCGCTTCGGCGATAACAAGTTTTAATTTCTGAGTCCTGTCGTCTATAAGATTTATATCGCGTTCAGTATTTCTGTTCATGTCCATTATCATGTTGTTCATTTCTGACCGCGTTTTCGATATGACGTCGTCCGTCGAAAATAATTTTTTAAATTTAGCAAGAAATATGATCCAGAGAACAATATTAATAATTCCGACAGTAACAACGAAAGCCGTCAATTCTACCTCGTAATATTTATATGCTGTCCCAAATACTCTTCGCGTATTCCTGTATCGGCGGGTTTATCTTCCTGTTCCCCGTTGCCGGTCTGATTATGCTGTTTTTTTCCTGCTGATTCACCCGGCGTTCCGCTCTGCCCCTCGTCCTTTATTGCGGATGGTTTTACGCCTTCTCCCGCAGTCTGCTGAACTTTCTGCGCCTGCTCCTTATTTTTCCGCACGACATTCTGCTGCTGCATCGCTTCTGTAAGCTGCGGGCCCTCCTGAGCACGGGCGACGTTCTGAGCAACATTCGCCAACTGAGAGTACATTGTCTGAAGGTCAATCGGTTGAATAGCCATCCGGCCCCTTTACGTCCGCAGCAGGCGGTTCGTATTTACCACGCTTTACAAAACTGTTCTCGTAATAGAATGTGACACTTGAGACTTCGGTATGAACTTCATCGAGAACATCCCTCACATATATCTTTACGCCGGCATATACCGTACCCGATGCCTTGACTTTGCCGGCTATCTTTAGTTCGCGCAGATGCTTCTGCAGTTTTTCAATTTCCGTCGTCATCTCCGCGGCTTCAGTACTGATCTGCGCTCTGCGGTCCTTGAGTTTTGTCAGATTTTCCTCTTTATCCTTCGGAAGCGTGCGGCGTATTTTTTTCTGATTTTCCAGCGTCGAAATATCGAGGTCGGTATTCTCGAGTTCTTTTACAACATTTCCCTGTTTTTCAAGAAGCTCGTCAAGGCGCTGTTTTGCATGAGGATCGAAGCCGACCTCAAGTATTGTCTCCGCACCGCCGCCCGGAGACCCTATGTTTTTTGCGGCAATTTCTTCAGTCGCAAAAAGATGTCCTCCGGTAATCTGCGCTTTCTTTCCGTTAAGAATAATATTCTTCATTGCAGTCACTTCGGAACTCATGATGCTGTCCGTAACAATGACCGAATTTTCCACTTCAACTTTCGCCGCCTGAATAAATTTCGCCCACAGCGATTTTTTCCCGGTGATATATCCCTCGTCTTTTCCGAATATGCCCTGCTGGACGATGATGTCTCCGCCTGCGTTTACTCTGCATTTTCCGACTGTCCCGCTTACTTCAATGTCGCCGGACGCGTCGACGTTGAATCCGTCCTCCACGTTTCCCTTAACGATAACAGTGCCGAGGAATTTAATATTTCCGGTCTTTATGTTGACGCCGTCAAGCTGCAGCAGCGGTTCCACCGTAATTTTTCCGGCAAAGAGCATAACCTGCCCGTCTTCTTCCGCGATGACCGTGACGCCGTCCGAGTCGAGCCGTACATTTTTTCCGAGCTGTATGGGGATGTCCTTCCCGTTTTTCGCCTCAAGGTAACGGCCGAACAGCGTTTTCCCGCCTTTTCCGCGCTCCGCAGGAATTTTCTGGGCAAGCCGTCCTCCCTTGATGACGTTCTGGATAAGGTTGAGCTCCTTAAAATCGACCTGTCCGTTCGCGGATTCCTTCGCGCGGAGTTTTGTCGGATCGGTTTCAAAATCGTATGCGATGTATGCGTCGCGGCCGTCGACAGCAGGAATACCAGCCGCAACTTCATAAGGCACGTTGTACACGGGGTTATCGACAAATTCCGATATTTTATCATCTTCAATTCCCGCGACGACGCCCTGTGCTTTGAGCGCACGTTCAATCATCTGCGGCGTGATGTCCGCACCGCTCATGGCAGGCGCCGACGCCGTAATAGTCGCTTTCATCTCGTCTTTTGAAATATCTATGGAAAATATCGCATCGCCGGCAGCTATGTGTTTATATTCACCTACGGGCTGATACTCGTTTCCGGTACCCTGTTTGATATATTTCCGTATCAGGTCCTCTTCTGTCGAGATCGTGTCAGGACGTTTAAGCTGCTGTATCAGTTCCTTTTCTTCGACAGGTTTTCCGTTCCCGGCAGGAGGCAGTACTTTGAGCATTATTTGCGAGCCGAAATGACGCATGTAATACAAACCGTCGCGATTCACGACTTTTTGTATCTCAGCTTCGTTTTCATCGCCGAACAAATCATCACCGGCTGATTTTCTTGTTACCTTTATTGTAGCCGGATTCTGATAAATGCGCAGCTTCCACGGTTTTTTCCCGACTCCGAGAAAACCGTTGCTTCCTTTTTCCACAACTTCATATTCAAGGTTCGCGGTTTTCGTATCAAGCTGGACAGCCGCGTCAGCAAGAGCTTCGTCGACCGAATCGGCATTGACGTCGACGTTGTGCATTTTATCGTCGCGTTCGAGGAGCTTTTTCATGTCTTCACGAATTCTGTCCAGCGATACCATGTCCTACATTATTCCCTTGCGAAGACTCGTCAGCTTCGCGCGCAGACGGAGATTCGCTTTCGTATGAAGCTGGGAAATCCGGGACTCGCTCACGTTTAGAACCTGCCCTATTTCCTTGAAAGTCAAATCCTCGTGGTAATACAGAACTATTACCATTTTTTCCTTCTCCGGCAGCTCATTGATTGCCTGTACGATTACCTTTTTTATTTCCTCGCGTTCGACGACAGAATCGGGATTCATGCTCGAAGGAGATTCTATGCTGTCACCGATGGACATATTGCCGGAATCATCGCCGTTGTACCAGACGTCGTTCAGCGAAAGTACGCTTGTTCCCGACACTTTCATAATCGTCCGGTGATAATCGTCCTCGCTCAATCCGAGCGCATCCGCAATCTCCGTATCGCTCGCGGTGCGTCCGAGTTTCGCCTCAAGACCGTTGATCGTATCCTCTATTTCACGCGATTTCTGACGTACGGAACGCGGAACCCAGTCTATCTGACGCAGCTCGTCGAAAATTGCGCCCCTGATACGCGTTACTGCGTACGTCTTGAATTTTACATTTTTTTCCGGATCATATTTCTCTATCGCGTCAAGAAGACCGAACTGACCGAATCCTACAAGATCATCGAATTCAACGCTGTTCGGCATTCCGACAGAAATTTTACCTGCAACATATTTTACAAGCGGCATATACTGCCGGATAAATTTATCACGCAGCGCAGGTAATTTTGTCTTTCGGTATTCTGCCCAGAGGTTATCTTCTTCTTTTTCGTCGTTGACCTGATCTGCCATATATTCTCGCCCTTATTGATTTTCTTTTTCTTTCGCCAGCACGGTACTTATCGCTTTTGCCATGATCGTGGCATCTTTTATTTCATTTTTCACATCCGTTTTTTTCGTATCGCCCGCATTTGAAAAATCGGAATCCTCCACGACATCGACATCGTCGTAATCAGCCGCCCCGGCAGGCTTTAAATCCTTAAGTTCAGGAAGTTCATCGAGCGTATCATCCTCGAGATTGATGATGTCGTCGTCGGACGGAGAAACGGACTCCGCACCTGACATATTCTTTGCGGTTTCCTGAAGCGGAACGGGAACAAAACCGTCGTCCGAATCGGCTTCCCCGCCGATTTCAGATGATTTACTTTCAGGAACAGCCGTATCGGCCTCCTGAATCGTATCCACATCGGCAATCGAAGATTCAGACTGACGGCTGAAGCCCGTGTCGTCGCTGCCTTCCGCCGAATAATCGTTTTTATTGAGCATCTGATGATTGTCGCCGACAAAAAACTGCGGTGAATTCTCTTCGGCAGGAAGCTCTTCGTCCTGTATCGTTATGTCTACGACGCCGCCCGTCTTAGGTACCGATTCGGCCGCAGCCTCCGCCGGAACAGTCTGACCGTCGATGCTGAGAACTCCGTCCATAAGGAACTGTATGAAGAATGCCAGTGCGCCGAAAACGACCGCAAAAACAGCCGCCATAAGGATAATATGACCGAATCCGCTGTGCGAAAATAATCCGGCGACAAACGACAAAAGGAAGCCGCATGCTGCAAAACCGAAGATAAACTTGCTGTTTTTCATACGAACCTCCATTTTTATTCATTATATTACATTTATAGATAAAAATACAGTATATATGTCTACTTCTTTTTGCCGAGAAATTTTTTGAGGAAGTTCGATACGCCTTCGTTTTCGGCCGGTTCCGTTTTTTCGATTCGTCCGATGATGTGCTTTATGCATACGGCAGGTTTCGACGTCGGATTGACTACGATAAACGGTTTCTGCCTGATAACAGACGCCTGCACAACGGGATCGTCGTATACAAAACCGATATAATCAACTTTATAACCGAGGAATTGTCCCACGATCGTTATAATCCGTTCGGAAATGCGTTTTCCCTCGTCGGCGGAATGAACCCTGTTCACAAGCAGCTTGAGCGTGACCGGATGATCGATGACTTCCGTCGTAATAATTTTAATGATTCCGTATGCGTCGGTGATCGCAGTCGGTTCAGGCGTCGTCACCACGTACACTTCGTCGGCGGCCGCAACGAACTGAAGAACGTTGTTCGCAATACCCGCCCCCGTGTCTATGATGATGATGTCGGCCGTACCGAGCGAACTGAACTGTTTTGCGAAGTCGTCGAGCTCCTGCACGGAAAGATTCGCTATCTTCGAAAACCCGTTCGCACCTGCAATGAATTTTATTCCGAATTCGGTGTCGAGGATTATTTCCTTCATCGTCTTTTTCTTGTTTATGACGTGCATGAGGTTGTATGTAGGCACAACGTTGAGAAGCACATTCACGTTGGCCATTCCGAGATCGCCGTCGATAAGGATGACTTTTTTTCCTAACTGTGCATATGCGATTGCCATGTTCACGGATATATTGGTTTTACCGACGCCGCCCTTACCGCTCGTTATAGCAATGATGCGTGTCTTGTGAGCATTTTTGTCGGCCGGCGCAGGTTTCTTGTCCTGCGTGTCGTTCTTCATCAGTTCTCTCAATTCTTCTGCTTGCTCTTCCATCGTTATTTTTCTCCAAATACGTCTTCAATATGAACACGGTCTACATCAAATCCTGACAGGTTGATAAGGAAATCTATGACATCCGCATGCCGGAGGTTTCTCGTCACGTACTGCCCGTCAGTTATATACGACAGTCTTTTGTGCTTTCCATGGAGTACGCTGATTATATTTCCGTACTGATGAGATTCGTCGCATTTCGTCACGATGACTGAATTGTAATGGAACGGCTCATAGTTTTCCATGATATTTTCAAGGTCGCGGGCTTTCGTCGAAGCTGCAACCGACAGATATACGTCGGGATTCAGGCCTTCAATCTGAAGCAGTGTTTTCATCTCGCCGATATGGACCGAATCGTTCGGGCTGTATCCGCTCGTATCTATGAAGATTGCGTCGACACTGTCCTTTTTTTCTTCATAAATCTTGCGCATATCCTCGACAGTCTCGGCCTTCTGAACCTGCGTGCCGATTATGTCGCCGTATTTTGAAATCTGTTCATACGCACCTACGCGCATACTATCTATTGTAATCATGCACAGCGCAGGCAGTGCCTGATGCGCTTTTTTTGCATCCATCACGAGTTTTACCGCAAACTTCGTAATCGTCGTCGTTTTGCCGACGCCCGTCGGTCCGACTATAACTACGACGTGAGGCGGACGCACCGCCCGTTCGGGGGCAATCGATATGGACCCGCCTATCCAGTCGACGACCTTCCGCTCTACTGTCCTGAAATCGTCAAGCGCCTCAAGCGAAAACGAGGATTTGATTCTGCCTGATATATCAGAGATATACGAATAGGTAAATTCGTTGTCCGCAAGAAGCTCTTCGATTTTTTTGATGGTCGGATGTTTGTCCGCCGAAGAAACGGAGATGTTCTGAATCTGCTTCGTAAGCGAGTTCTGAAGCTCGCTGAATTTCGTGTCGAGCGTCGTCATCTGGCTCGAAATTGCGGCGGCTTTGAGAAAATCATCGCGGTTTTTTCTGAACGATGCAATTTCGTCGTTCGAATTCTTCTGCGGCTGTACGGGCTGCAACTGAGAACTGTCTGTGCCGCTGTTCACCGTATAGGTGACTTCGACCCATTCTTTCTGTCCGAAACCGAGAAAGCCGCCGTGGAGAATCTGACGTTTCCCGCGTATCGTATATTCGTGTCCGAACATTTTGAACAGCTTCTCCTTGCATTCTGCAAGAGTTGCTGCGGATATTTTCTGTACCGGTACGTCCTGCTCTCCGTTATACATTTTGTATGTTCACCCCTTTGTCTTCTGCGATTTCCCCGAGAACTTCGACCTTTATGTCTTTTCCCGCCGCAACGATTTCCCTGTCCGATATGACGATTATGTCGGGCAGTTCCCGTTCCGTCGAATTCCAGACGAGACGGCGTACGACCGACGCGCTCATGACGATCGGGAGAAAGCCCTTTCCGCGTATACCGTTATACGCAGTATGCATGACGGAGTCCCACTTCCGGGAATCCACCGGGTCGAGCGCCGCATACGGTTCGGAACCGTCCTGCATGCGCACCGTATGATCAAGCAGCATCTGCGACAGATCCTGCGACAGGCTCATGATGCGCAGCGTGTTGTCCTCGTCGACATACTGCCTGCATATCTGCAGGCCGAGCGCCTCGCGCACTTTTTCGGTAAGCTCCCACGTGTTGTGCGTTATGGCGCTGTAGTTCGCAATCGTTTCAAGGATCACGACGATATTGCGTATTGAAACGCGCTCCTGAAGCAGCGCGCGCAGAATCTTTTCTATTTCGCCGTACGTAAATTTCTTGTCGCCGTTAAGCACTTCATCCACGACGACGGGATTCGTCTCCTTCACGCGGTTCACGATCGTCGACACTTCCTGCCGGCCGAGAATCTCGGATGCATGGGATTTAATAATTTCAGTGAGATGCGTCGCTATTATCGTCGGAGGATCGACCACCGTATATCCGCTGCGTTCGGCCTCCGCCCGTTTTTCCTCGGGCAGCCATATCGCAGGCATTCCGAAAGCCGGGTCCTTCGTCTTTTCGCCCTCAAGCTCTTCCGCGACATTACCCGTATTCATGCACATGTAGTAGCCCAGCCGTATCTTGCTTCTGCCTGCTTCGATACCGCGGATTTTGAAACTGTATTCGTTCGGATCGAGCGTCATGTTGTCCACGATGCGTATGGGCGGAACAATAAGCCCCATGTCGAGAGCAGCCTCGTGCCTGATACGCGTGATGCGCTCAAGAAGTTCCGCACCCTTCTCTTTGTCCACGAGCGGTATAAGCGCGTACCCGAGTTCAAGCGAAAGCGTATCGAGCGGAGCAATCGATTCCGTATCGGCAGGTCCGCCGCCTTTCTGATTTTTTCCCTTCGCGGCGGCAGCTGCAACGACTTTTTCCTTTTCCCGCTGCTGCGACCGGGCAATACGGAAACCGATGTAGAAAAACAGCGCACCGAGAGTCACGAGCAGAACCGTCGCACTCGGACCGTTGCGTATGAACGAAATGCCCATAAGAGCCAGAGCGCTGCCGACTATCTCGTACACGTATCCCGAGACGGTAAATTCCTGTTTAAGCTGCTTGTCGAACGGTTCGTCCGAGCTTGAACCGGTGACTATGAGACCGGTTGCAAACGACATCATGAGCGACGGTATCTGCGACATAAGGCCGTCGCCTATCGTAAGCTTTGAATACGACAGGATTGCTTCGCCGGCCGACATTCCGTGAAGCACCATACCGACGATAAAACCGCCGGCAAGGTTTATGACCGTTATGAAGATGCCCGCCTTGACGTTTCCCGAAACAAACTTTGAAGCACCGTCCATCGTCGAGTAAAAGTCGCTTTCCCGCCGGACTGCGGCTTTCTGGGTTTTTGCTTCTTCCTCGGTAATTGCTCCGCTGTTCAACTGGGACTCTATGTCGAACATTTTGGAGTTCATGGAATCGAGGGAAAAACGTGCTGCAACTTCAGAAACGCGCGTCGCGCCTTTCGTGATGACGACCACCTGGACAACTATAAGAATTATGAATATGACCATGCCGATGACGACGGGAGTGGCGCCTTCACCGCCGCCGGTAACGATATTTGCAAATGCCTGCACCATGACGCTCTGGCCGCTCGATGTGCCGCGCGCATTCACCGGCTGCGTAAGAATAAGACGCGTAGACGAAATGTTTATGCCGAGCCCGTACAATGTGTCAAACAGGATGATGCGGGGAAACGTCGTAAAATTCGTCGCCCGCGGAGTATACATAACTGTGAGCAGAATGATTATTGAGAGTGCAAGGTTGAGTGCCATCGACACATCGATGAGCAGACGGGGCATGGGGATAACAAGAAAAAGTGCCACGACGACAACTGCGACACCAACTATGTTACGCTGAATAAAATTCACAACGGCTTCGTTTGAAACCCCTCTCGCTTCGTTTGCCATTAGTCCCCACCCGGCATACTACGGTTTATTTCTTAGAGTTATATTTAATATGCGTATACACAAGAACAATCGCCCGTATATACTGTTCGGGTATTATATCACCAACATTTGTATCTGTATAGAGTCCGCGGGCAAGCGGTCTGTTTTCCACAATCGGCACGTCGTTCTCACGCGCGATGCGCCTTATAGTAAATGCCATTTCGTCCTCTCCCTTCGCCGTTACCTGCGGCGCCTGTTCAGTCACGGTCCTGTCGTATTTGAGCGCAACGGCGAAATGCGTCGGGTTTGTTATTACGACGTCCGATTCCCTGACAGCTTTCGGCACGTTCTGCTGAAGCAGACGGCGCTGTTCCTGCTGCAGGTGATTCTTCACATCGGGATCGCCTTCCATTTCCTTATACTCTTCCTTTACTTCCTGTTTCGTCATTTTCATTTCTTCTATGAATTGGCGGCGCTGCACAAGATAGTCGGGAATTGCAATAATGAGGAAAATTACGGCGGCGGTAATCAGCAGCTGCGCCGCCATTCTGGCAATATATCCGGCAGCTGCTCCTATGCTGCCGTTCTGTATTTCAAGCAGAAGAAGAGGAACGTCCTTCTTTATAAGCGCATAAGAAACAGCCGTTATTACAGCGACTTTTCCGATTGACTTTACAATATTAAAAAATCCTCTGAACGAAAACAGTGTATTTTTGAAATATTCGGCGAAATTAGGTATTATCTTTTTGAAATTCGGCTCGATAGTCTTCGTCGTAAAAATAAATCCTCTGTTCTGGATGATATTTCCCGCAACTCCGCCTACAATGCCTACAATTCCGATCGGAAGCGTAAGTCTGATAAAGAAATTGAAAAACGCCTTCACCAGATTCGGATCGTTTACCTGTGTATTCGTACAGCGCGAAAAATAAAAACGAAACAAAGCCGCACAATCTTTCAGCATCGACGGTCCGAGAAAAACAAGCACAATCACGGTAAGGAGCATGACGAGCGCGCTGTTAAGCTCCTGGCTTTTTGCAACACGTCCTTCCTTGCGGGCTTTTTCAAGTTTATATTCCGAAGGTTCCTCTGTGCGGCCTTCGTCCTCGGCTGCAAACCACTGCAGGTCGATCATTTCATACGTCATGAACTACCGCCTGCCGCAGCGAAAAGCTGTATGAGACTCGTAATTCCGCCGTTGAAAGAACGCTCGAAGAAATCGCAGAGCGACGGCATAAGCACCGTTATAAGAAAAAACGCCACAAGCAGCATGATTGAAAATCCTTCCGAAAGCAGGTTCATCTGCGGTGCGGCGCGTGAAAGAATCGCCATGCAGACTGTTACGAGCATGAGTGTTCCGACTATCGGCAGCGATATGACGAGTGCGTCTGCGAAAAGCTGCGTAAGTCCTCCGACAAGAAATTTAACAATTTTTTCGCGCGCATCCAGAAGCTTGAACACATTCATCGTCGTAAAGCTGCCGGTAAGACCTTTCAGGAACAGTTTCTGAAACCAGTGGTTCTGCAGAAAAATCAGCATGGCAATGAGGTTCAGATACTGTCCCATAAGCGGATTTTCCACCTGCGACACCGAATCATATACCTCGGACGCGCTCAATCCCATCTGGAACGCAAAAAACTGTCCTGCTGTGCTGAATGCGGAAAATATGATTGTAATATAAAAGCCCATGATTACGCCGATCATGCCTTCTCCTATAAGCAGCATCACGTAGGTAAGATCGAACGAACCGTCTTTTGCGATATACCGCGTGTATGCGGAGAAATCCGCAAACGGAAGAATGATGTACGCCATATATCCGGCAAGTGCAATTTTCGCAATGCGGGAGACGGAACGCATTGAAAAAAGAGGCAGCGTCATAAGCAGCGCAAAACAGCGTACTGCAATGAGGAGAAAAACCGGTGCCTGTGCTACTATCCGGTCAAGCATGCATCTACCCTATTTTGCCATCTCAGGAATCATTTTAAACAGGTTTATTGTGTAGCCGCCGAGCTGTGAGAACATCCAGCCGCCAAGAAGGGCAAGAACGGCAAGCATCGCGAGCATCTTAGGCAGGAACGTGAGCGTCTGTTCCTGTATCGACGTCGTCGCCTGAAAAATGGCAACTATAAGACCGACTATGAGCGCCACACCGAGAACGGGAGCCGCAAGTATGAATATTTCAAAAACGCTTCCCTGTATCAACGAAACTATCTGGCCGATCGACATTTTTTACCTCCTGTAAAAAGCAAGTTATTTTATAACGGAATTGAACAGCTGCTGAGTGAGCAGTCCCCATCCGTCGACAAGGACGAAGAGCATGAGCTTGAACGGCATGGAAATCTGGACGGGCGGAAGCATCATCATGCCCATCGACATAAGGATGCTCGCGACGACCATATCTATGATGATGAACGGAATGTACAGCAGTACGCCTATCTTGAACGCAACGGTCAGTTCGTGAAGAATATACGCCGGTATAAGAACGTGCGTCGGCACATCTGCGAGCGTACGCGGTTTTTCCATTTTTCCCATCGCCATAAACAATGAAATATAGCTCGTATCCTCGGACATCTGGCTGTACATAAAAATGCGCATGGGAGCTTCGGCTTCCTTATACGCTTCGTCTATGCTTATCTGTCCGTCGGAGAGCGGTTTGAACGACTTGTTGTATATCTGCGTGAACGTCGGCCACATGACGAACAGCGTCATAAAAAACGCAATGCCGTTCAGAACGGACGTCGGAGGAACCTGCTGCAGGGAAAGCGCGCGCTTAATAAAATCGAGAACGATTGAGAAGCGCAGAAAGCAGGTTGTGAGAATAAGCAGACTCGGCGCAAGCGTCAGAACTGTAAGCAGCAGCAGGAGCTGTACGGAAAACGCCGCCTGTTTTCCCGTCGTCGGCTGCGTAATATTGATGTCGATATTCGGCACCGTTGCGCTGCGGATCGTGTTGCCCATCTCCGTCGTACCGCGTGCCGGACCGTTCGGAAGCGTACTCTGCTGCGCAGAAACAGGCAGCGCGCACATAAGTCCTATCAGAGTGCACAAAACGACAAACAGGCTGTATTTTTTTATTTTTAGGGAAATCTGCTTCATGTCATTTACCCGGATTAAGTCTGTCGTGCTGCTTTTTGAGCAGTCCTGCGGCTTTTTCACCCGCATTGCTGAATACATTTCCGTTTTTTTCTTTCGGACCGTTCGGCATGAAAATTGAAAGGATGTCGTTGAAATTACGAGGTTTCTTCGTGTTGGCCTGTTTATCGGCGTACAGATTCATCGCGTCGATTGTTTCCTTGTCGGTAACTTCACCGATAAGGTTCACCGCATTGTCCGTTACGCCGATGATGTACGCTTTTTCGTCGAGAAGCGAAACTATCTGCACCGATTTTCCAGGGGATAATGTGACGGAGGAAACGACGCGGAGAAACTGATCCGTGTTGTTCACTCTGCCGGTGTTGCGCTTCATAAGCCATAACACGCCGTATATACATGCAATGACGACTGCAAGCACAAGAATCATGCGTACAAACAGCCAGACGGTGGCGCCCCGCGACGTACCGGGCTGCTGGTTAGCAGCAGTGTTTATAGGGAGTGTCGTTTCGTCCACCGCAGATTCGGTCTGCTGCGTCTGCTGAACTTTTGTATTTTCTGTAATTTCGGCAGAAGCCTGCGCAAACACGCACGTTATGCACAGAAAGAGTACAGCGCACGCCGTACAAATTTTTTTTGAGCAATTCAAAATTTTTCCCCCACCCGCAAAAAATCTAGCGCAGTTCCGTCACCCTCTCCAATGAAGACAATATTTCCGTAACGCGGACGCCGAAGTTTTCATCGATGACGACGACTTCGCCTTTTGCAATAGGTTTATGGTTTACAAGAATGTCTACAGGTTCACCTGCAAGCTTGTCAAGTTCGATGATAGTTCCTTCCCCCATTCCCAGAATATCCTTGATCTGCTTTTTGGTACGGCCGAGTTCTACGGTCATTTCCATGTAAACATCCATGATAAGGCCGATGTTTCCCTGCTCTGCGCCGGATGTGTTTCCCTGCAGAATCGGATACTGGAGCGCCTGTACGTTCGGCACATTTGCCCCCATATTCTGGCCCATCATCTGCGGCATACCGCCCATCTGGTTCATACCCATCATCTGCTGCATGCCGCCCATCTGATTCATACCCATATTCTGCATACTGCCTGTCTGAAACGCCCCGCCGGCCATATTTCCGGCCGCCATATCCGCTGTGCCGGCCGCCCCCTTCTGCTGTTCTGCGCCCGTTTTTCCGCCGAGTGCTCTGCTTATCTGTTCCGCAGCTTCTCCGCCCACAGCTTCCCAGAGAGTATATCCCTGCCCGTTAAGCGTCAGCGGATAACTGAAAAGCGCGAACATATTCTGCGGTATACGGATTATTGCCTTAGGATCGTTGCGCGCTGTCGGAACGTTGCATTCAATTCCGGAAAGTTTGCCGGTCTTTTCAAGTGCCTGAATTTCATCGTTCGTATGAGTTGAAACTGCCTCCGAAATAACGGAAAGCGCCATATCGTCCAGATCCGCGTTTTCCTCCTTATTCATGAGGCTCACGATTTTCTGCGCAAATTCGGGTGCCAGAATGTAGAGATGATCTCCGCTGAGCCCTTTCGAGAAATCGGCAAGAACGTCGACGACAACTTCCGGCAGTTTTGCAAGAAGACGGTCGCGGTCGAGGGTTTCGACGACGGGCGTATCCGCCGAAAAAGACGCTCCCGTCATCTTATTAAGATTCTCTACAAGCGGAGCTTTTAGTTCATCGGCAAATTTCTGCAGTACGGCAGTGTCGATATGTACAGCAGGAGCGCCGCCGACCTGTCCCGACGAATTGAGGCCGTCAACAGATACGCCGGAAAGCAGCGCGTCAATTTCATCCTGCGATATTGCACCATCACTCATATGAATCATCTCCTTCTACGGACAGTTCTTCAAAATCATCCGCCTGAATGTCTTCTATTTTGCCGGTGATTTGAACGGCCATTTTCTTACCGACGACACCGGGCTGGCAATAGAATTTCTTTTTGTTTCCGACGCTGAGCGTCAGCGGATCTCCGACACGAATATTTGAAAGACGAATTACGTCGCCGACGCGCAGGCTGAGCACGTCGCGGATGGGCAGGTCAATCGAACCGACCTCGGCAACAACGTCCATATCTACTGAAGAAAGTTTTTCCTTGAGCGTACCGAGATACTGGGTGGTCGAACTTCTGCGAACGGAACTGAACCAGAACTGTGAAGACAATTTAGAAATTATCGGCTCAATGGTAAGATACGGAATACAGAAGTTCATCATCCCTTCCTCGTCGCCGACTTTCGTTTCAAGCGTGACGAGAACGACCATTTCCGACGGCGGCACAATCTGTGCAAACTGCGGATTCGTCTCAATTTGTCCGAGACGCGGGCGGAGGTCGATTACCTGCGTCCATGCCTCGCGCATATTCGCAAGTATGCGCACGATTATGCCTTCCATTACCGACTGCTCAATGTCGGTAAGGTCTCGGTTTTTATTTCCCGTCGTCGTTCCGCGGCCTCCGAACAGACGGTCTATCATACAGAACGTAATTGTCGGGTCAATTTCCAGAACGGCGTTTCCTTTGAGCGGATCCATGTTGACGACGGCAAGCGTCGTCGGAGTCGGAATGGAACGGATAAATTCCTCGTACGTAAGCTGATCGACAGACGCGACATGCACGTGCACGAGGCTGCGCAGCTGAGCAGAAAGGCTCGTTGTCGTAAGACGCGCAAATGTTTCATGCATATTGGAAACAGTGCGGAGCTGTTCCTTAGAGAATTTGTCAGGACGCTTAAAGTCGTATATTTTTATTTTCCGGGTATCACTGACCGGCTTAAAATCGTCGGCTTCGGAATCACCGGAGCTGATAGCCGTGAGCAGCTGGTCAATTTCATCCTGCGACAAAACTTCGTTCATGCACCTTCCACCTTATGACCTTCGCAGCTTCTACTGTTCTACGACATCGAGCTGCTGGAATGATACATCCCTGATTTTCGAATTGCTTAGAATCTCATCGTTTATGGCGTTGCGCAGCTCAATCTTCAGTTTGTCTTCATTCTGCGGTTTCAATTCAGCAATAGTCTTCTCTGTAAAATATCGGCGGAGAAAGTCAGTAAGTTCAATCTTTCTTTCCGTAATTTCCGTCGCAGTGGCTTTATCGTCCTTTTTATAACCGAGCGCTATATTCACAACGACGCTTGCCGGAATGTCGTCGCTTGTCTTTGTGCGGATTGCACCGAGCGACGTGTACCAGTCGAGGATTTCGCGCTGCACCTTGTATTCTTCGCTCATTTCGATGGGTGTCTGAACCGAGCTGTTGTTGGTAACCAGTTTAATCGTTACAAAAACGACAACCACGATAAGGATGACGGCGCCGACAGCGATGAGTATCCATTTAAGCATACCAGGGATAAGACCGCCGAGTTTATTTTTTCCTTTTGCAGGCGCAGGTCCTTCACCGGCGCTCTCGTCCAAGTTTATATCAGCATTATCTTCTGCCATCGTTTCCCTCCTCAAGTACAATATTTTTGGAAACAGTAACTTCTTTATAGTGTACCATTAAAAATGACCTTCGTCCAGAATAATTATATCCACACGCCTGTTATATGCCCGTCCTTCCGGTGTATCGTTTGAAAACATCGGACGCGTGTCGGCGTAGCCGGCTATGGAAAATCTGTTTTCATTGACGCCGAAATCGGCAAGGTAATGCAGCACGTTCACGGCGCGGGCGGCGGAAAGTTCCCAGTTGCTCGCAAATTTCGACGTATCAGCCACAGGAGTATTGTCGGTATGTCCTTCTATGCGGAACCGGCGGTTTTTAAGTCCGGGATCCTTGAAAAACTCCGACAGACGCAGAAGCGTATCGCGGGTTTCATCCATGTTAAGATCGGCGCTTCCTTCGCCGAAAAAACTGTCTGAGGCTAGCGTTACGACAAGACCGCGTTCATCGCTCGTAATGGTGATTTTATTCGATTTTACGTCGGGAGCAAACAGACTTACGGCTTTTTTCTTTGCCGTACCGAGCGATTTTCCTTTTTCCATAGATGGAAGCGAGTTTATGTTATTACCGAGATCCGAAAGGCGGCCGGCAGAAAGCGACATGCCGCCCGACGTCGATTCCGTCTGGCTCATTTCAATCGCCTGCGTAATCGTTGCAAGCTGGGTTGTGTCTACTTCGGACGGATTGTACAACATGACGAAGAAACAGAGCATGAGCGTAATCATGTCTCCGTATGTGCCCTGCCAGGCTGTGGATGGCTTCGGAGGTTCCTGTTTTTTTTTCCCCATATGTTTAATCCTTCAGAACGTCGGCTTCGATTGCTTTTCGTACGGCAGGCTCAAGGTACGTAAGCAGCTTCTGCGCCATAATACGCGGATTTTCACCTGCCTGAATGGCAAGAACGCCTTCTATTATCATTTCCTTTGTTTTCATTTCGTCCGCGTTCTGTCCCAGAAGCTTCTGTGCGGCCGGACCGAGCAGCCAGTTAGCCATGAGGGAGCCGTACAGCGTCGTGATAAGGGCAACGGCCATGTTAGGACCGATTGCGGATTTGTCTTCCATGTTTTTCAACATACCGATAAGTCCGATAACGGTGCCCATCATTCCGAAACCGGGGGCGAATCCTGCCCACTGATTAACAATACCGATCCAGCTCATATGCCGGGCTTCACTCTGGTTCATATCGTTTTCCATGATGGTGCGGATAACCTGACCGTCGGTACCGTCGACGACAAGACGCAGTCCGCTGCGCATGAACGGATCCTCTATGTCGTCGAGGCCGTCTTCCAGCGCAAGGATTCCCTCTCGGCGGGCTTTTTCCGAAAGCGCCACCATATTCTGCACGATTTTTTTCTCGCCGTAATCATACGTCTTGTTTATACGGTTTACAACCTTCATCAACCCGAGGCACTGTTTTAAGGGGGCGCACAGGTACAGCGAAAAATAGGAGCCTCCGACAGTACAGAAAATCGACGGAATATCAAAAACGCCCATAATCGAACCGCCCGACGTTATGATCGACAAAACGATACAAAATCCGCCGCCTATAAGACCTATTATAGTTGCTAAATCCATTGCTTATATCTCCTATAAAAACTCCGCGTTAGCGGTGCGCCGGGAGGGCGCAGATCGCAGTTTCCGCAACGCGGAAACTGCATATGATAAAAAGTACGTCCGTGTACTTTTTATCATCCCTCCTGTGTATTTATACCGATTTTCTGCCGGTATGCTATAATTTTTTCTATAACATCTTCAGGTGTATTTTTTACAACGATTTTTTTCCCTGAAAGCATCGAGAGTGTCAGGTCCGGATTCTGCTCCATACTTTCTATCATATGCGGATTAATCCAGTATTTTTCTCCGTTAAGACGCATCACTTCAATCATTTCTTATAATGCTCCGGTTATTCACAGTACGTCAAGTAGTTTTCTCTTCTTTACTATCGGAAGCTGCCGGTTAATTGTTTATGAAATAATTTTTTGTTTTCCATTTGATAATTTTACGTTATTCCCGCATTCGGAATACGTCTTTCTGTTGCGGTTTTCTATTTTAAAGATATACTAATCCGAGAGAAAGCAGGGGAAATACGTATGAATCCGCAGATTTTTGTCATAGAGGACGTACCGGAAATTGCAAATCTTGTATCAATATATCTGTCAAAAGCGCATATGGATGCAAAAACGTTCGGTACGGCTGAAGACGCACTTGAAACACTTAAAACATCGCCGCTACCGGATCTTATCATTCTTGATTTGAATCTTCCGGGAATGAGCGGTTTTGATTTTCTGGAAAAATTCCGGATAGAATATAAAACGACGGTGCCCGTCGTCATTGTTTCGGCGCGCGATGCGGACGAAGACATAATCAAGGGACTCGGATTCGGTGCCGACGAATTCGTCACAAAACCGTTTTCACCACGCGTACTCGTCGCACGCGTTCAGGCCAATCTCCGGCGGCAGGCCGTCACCGAAGCTGCGGCCGAGGAGACAATCAGTTTCGGCGATTATACGCTGCTGCTCAACAGCTGTGTACTCAAACAGGGGGCGGTGAAGATTCCTCTTTCAACAAAGGAATATTCGGTTCTGGAATATATGGTGAAGCATGCGGGAGAAGCTCTGTCTCCCGAAAAAATATACGCTGATGTCTGGAAAGCGCAATACGGTGACATTACTGCGGTCGCCGTATACGTGCAGCGCCTCCGCAAAAAAATCGAAAAGGATCCGTCGAATCCCGTATATCTGAAGACGGTGTTCGGTCTCGGATACTGCTTCGCAAAGGAAGCGCTGATTTACGATAAAAAGACGACAGGAACAGACGCATGACAATCCGCAGGCAGTTTTATTTTCTTATTGCTATAATAATAGTTATTCCGCTTCTGTGTGCGGCGTTTATTCCGGTATATCATTATCTGTCGTCTCCGGAACGTATTCTCATCCGCAGCTACAGGGAAATGCGCAGCAACGACGAGCTCCAGCTTTCCGAAAATGACTGGCATGAATTGTACAGCCAGCTCCGGCGCCTTCCTCCCGATATGGAAGTCGCACTAATCTCTTTCACCGACACCGAAACCATATTTCTCTCAAGCATACCTGAATTAAAGGTCGGCGAGAATCTTACTCAGGAACATTTATGGAATCTCATAGGAACGACGAGCAATAAATATTTCTATCAGTTTGCAAGTCCGAATTTCAACGACAGCAGTTCTGCTTTTCTCATATTAAGCCGGGCAAGGCGCGACGAAAAATATCGAAAAAAAAGCATCGATTTTGTTCTCTATCTCGTATACATACTGCTTGGTTTTGTGGGTATAACGCTGATTGCAATCGCGCACATATCCCGTACTATTTTTTCCTCGATTACGATTCTTGAGCAGCGGACGCAGAGGATTGCTGACGGAGACCTGAGCGTGTCGCTTGCAGGAGATCCTAAAAAGATAAAGCAGAAAAGCAATGAAATCATCTCCCTTACCGAAAGCCTCGATAAAATGCGCCGCTCGCTGCTCGAATCGCAGGAACGGCGCACCCGGTTCATCATGGGCATCAGCCACGATCTCCGCACTCCCGTCGCCGTCATCAAGGGATATACGGAAGCCATCTCCGACGACGTCGTCACCGATCCCGAGGAAATAAAAAAATCGCTTGAAATAATCACGACAAAAACGAATCAGCTTGAAGGCATGATCGACACGCTTATTAATTTCGTAAAGCTCGACAACGCCGACTGGCGGCAGGACCTTATTCCGCAAAGCGTATACGACGTCGTCGAGGAATTTGCAAAAGGCGCCGTCATGACCGGTACGGTATTCAAGCGGAAAGTCACCAGTACGGTAAACATCTCCCCTGAGCTCAAAGTTCCTATGGACAAACAGCTTTTTTCGCGTGCGCTGGAAAATATCTTCAGCAACGCAATCAGATACTCGAAAGAGGGAGATTCGGTCGTAATCACCGGAACAGAAAAAGCGGACTCGTGCGTCATCAGCGTCAGCGACACGGGCATAGGCATCGCGGAAAAGGACAGGGAGCACATTTTCGACATGTTCTACCGCGGCACTAACTCGAGGCGAGAGGAAGGAATGGGCATCGGTCTCACCGTCGTAAAAAGCATCGTCGACACGCACGGCTGGACAATAGACGTTCAGTCGGAACTTGGGAAAGGAACGACGTTCATCATTACGATTCCTAAAGACAAGGGCAAACCCGCGTTATAACGATTCGAGAAATTCGTTGAGGAAAAGCATCCCGCTGTCCGTAAGTGCATAAAAACGGCGGGAATCTTTCTCGTATTCAATGCATCTTCCGTTTTTCCCCCAATCGGCAAAAAGCTGCTCCGCCTTCTGCGGAAACGCCGTACCGAATTTTTCTTCATACGTCTCGCGGCATACGCCGGACGCAGTGCGCAGCCCCATCATAAAAAACTCAAACCCGGCAGTCCCGGAGGAAATATATTCAGTTTCGGACGGAATTTCCGCACGCTGTATTTTACCGGTATGCAGCCAGAAACCGGTATACGCCGCTATATTCCGCGTGTTCGTTTCGCGCACAGATACGGCGCCGCGGCTTCCGTACAGTGTCCCTGTAGCTCCGGCGCCGCAGCCTATATAATCTTCCTGATTCCAGTATGCTTTGTTATGCAGACATTCCTTTCCTTTTATGCAGAAATTTGAAACCTCGTACTGCGCGTACCCGCGGGAACAGAGATAATCACGTCCTGAAATCCACATAGCGTCGGCCAGGTCGAAATCGTAGGATTGCTTTCCGGAAAGGATTTTATCGCCGAGCGGCGTTTCCCGCTCCAGCGTCAAAGAATAAAGCGACACGTGGTCGGGCTCGTAATCGAGGAGCGATGCAAGTCCGGCTGTGAACGATTCGTCTGTCTCTCCGGGAAGAGCGGAAATCATATCAGCCGAAAAAATTCCGTGCCAGTATCTGCGTATGCACGCAAGGGCACGCCGCACATCGTCCGCACTGCTGCGCCGCCGGACGTTTTCCAGCACTTTTCCGCTGAACGACTGAATGCCGCATGAAAGCCGCGTCACACCCGATTTTTCAAACGCGGCAAGTTTTTCCGGCGTCACATCAGACGGATTGCATTCAACGGTCACTTCACGCGGCAGTTTTCCGCCTGCGATACCGGCCAGCCCTGCAAAGAGCCGCTCTGTCTGAACGTCCGTAAGAAGACTGGGCGTGCCGCCGCCGGCATATATAGTCCGCCACGAATCGCAGCCTGTACTTTCCGCTCTGTACGACGCCTCGCGAAGCAGCGCGTCCACGTAGGAATCGGGGACACCGCTGCCGCAGGGAATACTGTAAAAATCACAATAGGTGCATTTTGAGAGGCAGAACGGTATGTGGATATACAGAGATACAGCGTGTTCCACGGCGCCGGTCATAAAAAGCGGAGTTTGGAGAACGGAAAATAGATGCCGATTCCTTTTGCCTTTATGTCCTTCATGTTCACCGGTCCCCACAGGCGTGAGTCTATGCAGCTGCTTCGGTCGTCGCCGAGGACAAAATATTCGTTCTTTCCGAGGGATATTTTTTCAAAGTTTCCGCTCACACCGATGCTGCTGTCCCACCCTGCCGGTACCGAAAGTATGTTTACGTCGTATACGCTGCGCGCACATTCAAACTCGGTGAGAAAATGTTTTTCGCCTTCGGGCTGTACGAAAACGATATACCCGCGCATGTAAATCGTGTCGCCGGGAAGCCCGACAATGCGGCGTATCTGAGACTTATTTCCCATCGTGCTGCTGTTGTCGAAAAACGTGAACTGCTGCGCAGTAAAAAAACTGATGAGCGTGTCCGCAGCGCGGTACAAAAACAGCTGCTTTTTTTCCGAACGCGGTTTCAGAAGCACGACATCGCCGCGCTCCGGCGTACCGATAAGCGGTGTAAAAAGAACATTCGAATCTTTCGGAATATCAGGCTGCATCGAAACTGAGCGTTCGCGTACGGGAAAAAGCAGGAACGTCCGTATGAGCATGATGCACGCAAATATGACAAGAACAAACGTCAGAACGGTAACAATCCGGTGCTGCCGCTGTTTTTTTAATGTATATGATAATCTATATAATTCTTTATTCATGGGTTTCACAATAACACAAACGGTGACGGTTTACAACAGAAAACAGTTCCGGCTTGTCAGGTTCCGGCCGATATAATATAATCAGGAACAGTATGTCCGAAGGAAAAAAGATTATTGCAGAAAATAAAAAAGCCCGTTTCAACTATTTTATTGAAGATTCCATTGAATGCGGCATTGAGCTTCAGGGGGCCGAAGTAAAATCAATAAAAGCGGGAAATCTCTCCTTTCCCGACAGCTTTGCGGAAATTCTGAACGGCGAAGTCTGGATACGCGGTCTTCACATTTCGGAATACGCGTTTTCATCGGCATTTTCGCCCGATCCCGACAGACCGAAAAGACTGCTGCTCCACAGGGATGAAATCAAACGGCTCATGCGCAAAACGGACGAAAAGGGATACACGCTTATTCCGCTCGATTTCTATCTGAAAAACGGACGCGTCAAAGTCAACCTCGGAGTCTGCAAAGGCAAAAAGCAGTTCGACAAGCGCAATACGATACGCGACAGAGACGTCGAACGCGAAACACAGCGGGAATTCCGCAGGGAGCTGAACGGATAGTGCGTATGTTCTTCCGCCGGACAGCATATGCTGCCGCCGC
This sequence comes from Treponema sp. UBA4873, assembly GCA_002399405.1. Classification (GTDB taxonomy): domain Bacteria; phylum Spirochaetota; class Spirochaetia; order Treponematales; family Treponemataceae; genus Treponema_D. The sequence goes on from DHDP01000013.1 coordinate 71,878, forward strand.
TGTCATTATTCTGCTCTATCCGCTCGCTGCAGAAACAATACGGAACGTCGATTTCTTCGGGGTCGTTTCTGCGGACGCTGACAGCAATATGGTAAAGATGACGGAAGATTTGTATTTTGCGCAGCTGGGAGAAATTTCCGGTCTCACAGTCATAGATAAACGCGCAATCGGTTTTGCACAGAAATACCTAGCGGAAGGGAAACCTGATTTTTCGGATGCGGTCTCGCCGCTTGTCTTTTATGCTCTTATTGAAAAAAACAGTCAGGATACGGGAAAATGGATCTGCATTCTGAACATTGCGGACAGCGCGACGGGCGATATTCATTCATACAGCAAAGAATACGACTCTTATTATAAAATACTCATGGAATCGAAGACGTCGCTGCAGACTGCTTTCCGGCAGCTTTTAACGCCGCATCAGACTGAACTGTCGCCGGAAAGCGACGGAAGCGCGTCTGCCGCTTCATCCCCTGACGCAGGAATTTCCGCACCGCAGGTCTCGACTGATGCGCTTGCCGGAACATGGGGCGGAGAGGACTATATCGACAAAATAGTCATACTCCGCGGCGGCCGCGGATTCATCATATTCAAGAACGGTGCAACGATGAACATTTCGGTTGCCGTCAACCGGGCAGAAAAAAAAGTCGTCATTACGCAGTCGGGCAAGGCAAATGCATCTTTCTTCCCCGACCTTCCGCGCAAAACGGCACTTGAGGCTGCAACGACGGCTCTTCCCATACAATGGAATCTTTCACTGGAAAACAGCAATACCCTTACCGGAACAAAATCGACGCTTGTCCCTGCAGGAGACGGCGCCGAAACAGGAACGGTTCCTGTCACATGGATACGGAAATAACGTAATTCATATTTTTACGCTTCCCTGACGCAGAACTGATATTTTTCCGTCCTGAACGGCAACTATTGTCGAAGGAAGCGCGCCTTTTTTATCTCCGTCGGAGACGATAAGATCGCATTCGCCTTCAAATTCGCGGCATATTTCTTCCACCGTGTCGAGTACGGGGCTTCCGCTTCTGTTTACGCTCGTCGAATATACGGGAAAACCGCATTTCTGTATTATTTTTCGTATCCATTCGTCGCCCGGACAGCGGTATGCAGTCGTTCCGCCGCTTTTATCGTGCACGATTACGGTAAGCGCACCGGGCCATACGGAAAAAATTTCTTCAGGAATCTTATCGTCGGTATGGTTAAAAATGTCCCCGGGCCGCGCTATGAGCTGTATAAACGGTTTCGTCTCCGCCCTTCCCTTTATTGCGCGGATGCGCGCGTCGGTATTATAAACGATTTTTCCGGCCGGCTCCACGATTCCTGAAAATCCGTATACTGTATCAGTCGGCATAATCAGGATTTTACCTTTTTTCAGATATTCGGCGCATTTCTCAACAGAATCGCTGTCAGACTTGAGGCACATCATATACAGGTACTCCCTTTATAAACTCTTTTTTTATCTTTTTGGCGGCATGACCGTGCACATTTCCGTTTCTGCCGTATTCAGCGAGATACATGAGCAGCAGACTTGCGGCAAAAAATGCGACACCGGCCGCTTTGCATGCGCTTTCGGGCATATACGTCACCTGACTTCGTTTCAAAACAGTACCCGTATCGTACAGCGTCGTCTGGGAAGGACGCAGGCCGGTAATCTTTACGAGTTTTTCGTCCGGCTTCACATAATCAAGTTTACGCGCATATGCGGCAATAACGTCCCTGTCTTTTTCGAGGGCAGTATATTCAAGAGAAAGCTCATCGTTAATTTTCTGTATCTCGGCGGTCCGCCTGCTTATTTCCCGCTTCTGTTTTTCGAGCTGCCTGTATACGCATATGCCGTCCCTCCCCGCAAAGAGTGAAATCACGGTATACACAAGCGTTCCGAGCAGAACGGCAGTAAGATATTTTGTACGAGTCATGCTTTATATATCGGAGCGTTTTCTATTTTCTGAAACAAAAAGATGTGTTATAATCAATGAAGTAAATAGTTGAAAAATTACTGTACGGACTATTTTTTCAGCATGGTTATGCCGATATTAATAGGGCAATGCTATTTATCTTCTGAATTATGAGAGGAACGATATGACCGATTCGACAGACAACAATACAAATGAACTTGACAGTTACGGCGTATGGGTAAAACGGCCTTCAAAAGCGCCTTCAGACGAAACACCGGTTAATAATGATGCAGAAAGTTTCAACCTTGACGCTGATCTGCCTGATTTTTCCGAAATAGACATTTCATCTGTCGCATCCGATATTTCCTCAGATACCGAAGACAAACTTCAGGACGATACGACCCTCTCAACGGAAGAGCTTTCAGACATCACCGACGCAATCAATACGCCGGAAGAACCGGAAACATCCGCTGAAGGCGGACTTCCCGAAAAAATCGACGAAGTTTCGCTTGAAGATTTCCTCGACGAAGGCTTTTCGGATCCTGGCGCGAAGCCGGCGGCCGCACAGGATTCTCCTGAAAAGGATGAGGCGCCCGCAGCTGCGGGGGAATCGGAGGACATTTCTCTCGACGACTTCCTTGATTCTGATTTCTCCGCCGACGAACCGGAAAAAGACGATAAAGCACCTGATGAAACTCCGCTTGATATAGATCTTTCATTCAGTTCGGACGAGCCTGCGGCAGAAACGGCCGAATCAGTCCTCAACGAAACGGAATCAGTCGATGCATCCGATTTCATCACACCATCCGAAGAGGAAAAAACATCGGAAGACTCGGATACAACCGGCTCCGACGCCTTCGACGACATGTTCAGTTCCATTACCGATACCGGCACGACGCCTGACACGGAGCCATCCTCCGAAGAACCGGAACACGATTCGGATTCCTCATCTTCAATGGAAACCGAAAACATCGATTTATCCGATTTCGGCATCGATGCGGAGGCTGAGGAAACACCGATTACAACGAATATAGCCGAAAACAAACCGAAATCGGCAGCGGTCGACTACGAGCTCGCCGTCACTGAGGACGACAGCACCGCACAGGCTCCCGTCGTAAACGAAATAAAATCAGCCGCAGGCAGCGCCGTTCCCGATACTTTCGACGAGGAAACTAATTCATTGATAAGCGCTCCTTCCGAAAAAGCGGATACGACAACCGTAAACAATACCCTCCTTCAGCAGATTGTTGCCGACCTTTCCGGTCTGAAGAATGAAATCTCAAGTCTTAAAAATGATTTCGCAGAATTAAAGGCTCACGAAGAACAGGTTGCGGCAGGAACATCTGACAAGCAACCGGCAAAAGGCGGATTTTTCGCCGAACAGGACGAGGACGATACTATCTCGCTTTCCGGAGACGAACTCGACAATATCATGAACACGACGGATTTTTCCGGCGACGGAAAGGAAGCGGCTTCATCACAGACGGCGCCGGCTTCGGAAGAAACTGCCGAACAGTATGAAGAAATTCCAAGTATTCCCGATGAAACAGAACCTTCTCCACGGGAAGCGCCCGTTTCGGAACCGGCGCAGGAACTTACGGATGAAAATTTATTCGGAACGATCGATTCTTCCGTTCAGGTACCGGAAACACCGGCGGTCGACGATACGACATCTTCCGACCTGACTATGAATTTCGATAATGAAAAGCTGGAGGAGCCTGATCTTGACGACCTTTCTTCCGATACATCGTCCGAAACGTTACCCGGGGAACTCCCCGAAGAAATTTCAATTCCGAAAGTGGACGATATTCTCGTCGAGTCATCTTCCACCGATTTTATGGATTCGGTGAAGGATACTACGGAAGGCTCCGGCGCGGAAGAAGAGCCGGTCGATTTGTCGGCCGCACCTGCGGAGAGCTCCGGCGCGGAGAGCTCCGACGCGGAACCGAAAGCCGACGATGCTTCTGCGGAAGATATTTTTCCGCAGGAACCTTCCGTCGCCGATTCGCTTACGAAAGACAACATCGATTATCTGAGCACCGACGAATCAGCAGAAAAAGAAGAGGAAACAGGTACGCCTGAAGAAGAGACGGCGCCAGCCGCGGAAAAAACGCAAAGTCTTCCGGGCGACCTGACGCAGGAAGTAAAATCGGTCCTTCTTTACATGGATCAGCTGCTTGAGAATCTGCCCGAGGATAAAATAATCGAATTTGCCCGTTCCGAACATTTTGCAACATATAAAAAACTGTTCTCAGATCTGGGATTGTCTTAATTATGGGACTGTTGAGCCGTATTTCTGCGGAACTTCCCGAAGCGGAAGATGACTCGACGCGGGAAGCTTCCGCAGAATCAAAAAATACCGGGCTTCTTGCAAAAACGGTAAGGATTGCCGAGAGACCGGTATTTTCGTCTTTTTTTGATTTGTGTAATGCATATTCGTTCCGGCACAGTGCGCTTCTTACCGTCGTCGACGGTGTTTTCGTCATGACAGAATGCAAAGGAATCGATGCGGCGAGCGTCGCATCCTCCGTTTCTTCGCGTGATTTTTGGGACGGGACAATAGGAAATTCCGGCTCTTTCAGTGATTATACAAAGGCGGACACTAAATTTTCCGGCTTCTATCAGCTTTTTTCTCCGCAGTTCAAAGACAGCTTAGGCGGCCTTCATTTTCTGAAGATATCGGACGACTGTATTTTTGTTAATGCCGATTTCGGTTCATATAAGGACGTGTCCGTATCGGAGGCAGAGCTTAAGGAAACAGTTCTGTCGTATTTGTCTTCACGCGGGAACAAAGCCCCTGTGCAGCCGCAGGAAATCACCTGCGACCTCGCACATTCCGCCGTCCTGCTGATGCTTCTCTCCGTAAAGCTCGCAATAAATTCTTCAGTACGCGCTGTAAATACCTGCGATAAATTTATGTACGACTCAATCTTTTCGACTGTTTACACAGAGGTTTTCTCAATGCTCAGGAGACATTTTATCAGGCCGAATTACTGTATGCGGAGCGGTAACGGCGAAATAAAAATCATCCTTTCCGCGCAGAAAAATTTGGACGATTCACTGCTCCAATATCATATATCACAATCATTGAATTTCATTCTTTCAACTCATTCGAATTCGATCATTCTTCTCAAGGCAGGTACTGCTTCTTCCGAAGACGAAATACGCCGTTTTGTTCTTGAAGGCTGACAGTTGGGCATTGTATTTTCAACAGCGCAGAACGGTTCGGAAACGTGTTCCGGCGGAAATATACTGCTTCATTCCGCATACAATCCGGAACGCGAAGCCGAACGTTTTGTTAATTCTGCGGAATGTTCGTACAATCCGTCTTTTATAGTAGTGACGGAACCGGCGCTGTCCTACTGTTCTCCTTTCCTCCGCCGTAAATTTCCCGGAGCAGAAATTTTTGCAGTCCGCTACGACGGCGCATTCTCGTCCCGCGACAAACTCTGGGACAAAATTTTTTCCGTACACAATGCGTCCGAACCGCTCTCTGATGTGCTTTTCGCGGAACTCGGCGAAGAAGGAATTTTTTCTACGCTCTTTTTATCATGGGAACCGTCCTCGCGTGCTTTTCCCGATACCGACCGGTTCGTATGGAATGAAATAAAAAAAGTTGTTTTGAAAAGCCGCGACATTCTGTATACAAGAAGTTTTTTCGGGTCCCGCTGGACTTCCAATATTTTTTCTTTCTGCCGCTATATATCGAAAATTTCCGTTCCTGCGCAGAAAGGTTCCTGTCCCGTCGTCGTGACCGCTTCAGGACAAAGCCTTTCGGGTGCGCTTCCCCTTCTGCGGAAGTACAGACAGTCGTTTTTTCTGATTGCAGTTTCTTCGTCGCTTTCGGTTCTGCTTCACAACGGCATACACCCCGACATGTGCATTTCGACCGACGGCGGTTATTACGCCGGAAAGCATCTTACGCCCTACGAAGTCGGTTCGTGCAGCGCGCCGCTCGCACTTTCCGCAGAAAGTTTCTGCGCGAAGCGTATTATTTCCGGCTGTACTGTCATTCCGCTTTCCTACGGCGACGGCCTTGAGTCCGCACTGCTCTCGTACTGCGGTATACCGGCGGCGCATGCGGAACGGAACGGAACGGTAAGCGGAACGGCCGCGGAGTTTGCACTGGACATCACGTCGGGGCCGGTGTTCCTGTGCGGACTCGATCTGAACGCGCCGGCAGGATATCAGCATGCGCAGCCGAACTGCATAGAAGTCTGCAATTCGTCTTTCGACAACCGCACCGTGCCGAAAGAAGGACGAATATCCGCATCCCGTTTTTCCTCGCAGTCGCTTTCCGTCTACAGCGGCTGGTTCAAGTCGCTTCCGGCGGAAAAAACGAAAAGGCTGTTCAGATTGTCCGATCACTTTAAATTCGCGGACACGCTCGGTTCCGTTGCCGACACTGATTTTGATTTTTTCGCGGATTCCGCCGACGGCAGGAACGTATTTCCGGCCTTCACCGACGCAAACATACCGCCGCAGGCAGAATTATTAAAAAGCGAAAGGCAGTTCTTTGAAAATAATAAAAGCAGCAACGAATGGCTCCATTCCGTTTTCCCCGCCGAATACCTGGGGTTCATGCGGCCAGCCGGCGGTCAGGATGCAGAAGCTAAAAAAAACAGTCTGTTAAAAAGAAACGATATCCTTTTATCGCATCTTGAAAGGATATTATATGAGTAAGAAGCTTTATACATCCGTCCTTATTTCCAAAAGCGGACTTCCCGTTCCGGTTTTTTCCGACGGACATACTATGCATTCACGCTACGACCCTGTCAGAGAGGCTGATAAAACAGCGTCGCTGATGAAAGACGGCAGCTTTTTTCTCGTTGCAGGTATCGGCGGCGCTTATCTTATACAGGCCGTACGCAGGCTGCATCCGGAAAGCGTTATCCTTGCAGCGGAGAATTCGCTCGAAGACATTGAGTTTCTGAAACGGATTCCTTCATTCCTTGACATTTCCGCGGACAAAAAAATTATTATTTTCCCCGTCGAGAACACGGCGCGGATGCTTCTCCGTTATTATCTTCCCTGCGTGTACGGTTCGCTGGGGATTGTCGAACATCAGAGCTGGGCGGCCGAGAATGTTTCAGGAATTGCAGAATTCAGAAAACAGGTTGACGAGGCGTCGCGAATCATCTCGGCCGACTTTTCCGTTCAGGCGCATTTCGGCAGGATATGGCAGAGAAACATCTGTATGAATCTAAAGAATTACTGTCCGCCCGTCGACATCAGTTTTCCCGTTAATAAAACAGCTCTTATCGCCGCGGCAGGACCGTCGCTTGATTCCACCGTCTCGTACATAACGGACAACAGGGATTCACTGTATGTCGTCGCGACCGACACCGCTTTCGGAAGCTTTGTTAAACGGGGCATACACTGCGATGCGGTCGTTTCCATCGACGGGCAGGAAATATCGCACAATCACTTCATGGAACTTGACGACACCGTTTCCGGCACGCTCTTTGTTTTCGACCTTTGTGCAAATCCCGCAGCTGTCCGCGCAGTGCGGAAAAGAGGATGCGGCATACTGTTCGTTCACACAGGACATCCGCTTTCTCAGTATGCGTCACAGTACTCGGAACGACTGGGAAACGGCGCTTTCATGCAGCTCGACTCGGGCGCGGGAACGGTCACCATAGCGGCTGCTGATTTTGCCGCAAAGGCCGGGTTTTCGAATATTGCTGCGGCGGGCGCAGATTTTTCATATCTCAACGGCAAATCATACATGAAGGGTACGTATCTCGACGCACTGTACAATACGGAGAGCTGCAGGATTTTTCCCTGCGAGACGGCATTCGACAGACTCCTGTTCCGTACGCCGCTTATCCCGTACAAAGACTATGCCGGAAGATTCACAACGGCGGTACTGCAGTCGTACGACGCTGCCTTTGAAAACTGGGCGGATTCGAACAACTTGCGCAAGGACGAAAGGGATTTTCTGAAATTCTGCCGCACGGAACATCCTGAATCCTCACCGGTTTCGTCCGCAAAGTCTTTCGATTTTTCGTCTTTTACAAAGCAGCTGAAGTCAGACTTTTCTTCAGTCGATTTTTCGTCCCTGCTCCCCGGAGAATTTCCGCCGGTGCTGCTCTCCCTTATCCCCGCAGCCGCATCATTCAGAATAAACGCGCCGGAAAAGGACAGCGATTTCGAAGCGCTTGCAAATCTTGCATACTCCGAAATTCTACGATATAATTAACTAATATGAAGAGCAAGAGTATTTTTATTTATTCGTTCATTATTGCGTTTGTTTTTGCGGCGGCCGTTATTTTTTTCTGTTACAGTTTAGGTCACGAATATGCGAACGGTTCCGAACGTACCGGATACGAGTTCGACACCCTTGTCCGCGATACTTCCGTGGCGCTCTCTTCATATGATGCCTCCTCTCCCGAATTCAATACACTGTTCAACAAAGCGTGCGGCAATTATGAGGATTATTCCTTCATCACCCTGAAAAACGAGTCAGCGCTGCTGTACGTTTATCCCGATGCATCGGTTTCAGCGGTTCAGAACGTTTCCCGTTTCTGCAGAGTGTATTCGAGCAGCTTTACCTCGAACGGCATTTCATACGTTCTCACCGCATCTCTGTATCTTCTCCGCCCTGCTTCAATTTTTTATTATGCGCGGTTTTCATTCCTGATAATTCTCGCAGCGACGGTTTTCTCCGTCATTCTTATCCTGTACCTGCATCTGTCGGAAAGACCTTCCGACGCCGGCACCGGGCAGGAACCGGAATACTACGCACCGCCTGTTACCGGTTCCGGTTCAGGAAGCGAATCCCGCGAAGAAGAGCAGCCTGCGCCCGATGAAAACGAACCTTTCGAGGAAAAAATAGTCAGCGAAGACGCTTCAATCAGCATTGAGAAACCGCAGACCGATACGGACGTTTCTTCATCTGCCGTTCCCCTGCAAAAAGTCGTCCCTCAGGTGAATCCTGAAGGACTTTTTTCTCCTGTGACCGGTTTCGGCTGGGGGCAATATCTCGAAACAAGACTCGACAGCGAGCTTGTGCGCGCCGCGTCGTCGGAACAGGATTTGTCGCTTTTTATCATACGGATTCCGGCCCTTGCCTTTACCGATGCAGTAACTCTGAAAATCTGCACGTATCTTCTTGAACAGTTTCAATTTAAGGATATGCTCTTCGAATACGGAACTGACGGATTCGCCGCCATAAAGGAAAATACGGCCGTCGACGAGGCAGTTTCTTTTGCGGATACTTTATATACCGGCATTTCGGGGATACTGAAGGAAAGCGGAACTGATTTGAAATGCGCCGTCGGCATTTCATCGCGCTCCGTGAGAATGCTTCAGGGAAGCCGCCTTATTCAGGAAGCAGCAGAGGCGCTTGAACATGCATTCCGCGAACCTGATTCCCCGATTATTGCGTTCCGTGCGAACGCCGATAAATACCGTAAATTCATCGAAACGGAAGCAAAAAATCAGGGAAAAACTGATTAGTTATAATGATTTAATCGGCAGGTCCCGGGCCCTTATCTGCTCTTTGTTCTTCAGGCGGCGCTTCCGGAGTCAGCGGTATGCTTCCGCCGTTCTGAAGCGCATCGTTTATTTTTTTACTTAAATCCGAAATCGATTTGCTGTCGGGAAATTTTTCTTTGAGCACGGCGAGCTGTTCCTCCGCAAGCTCAGCCCTTCCCTGCGAAAGCAGTATCGTAATGTAGTTTACAAGGACCGCTTCATTATCAGGCTGCTCTTCCAGCAGCGATTTATAAATCAGTATTGCGTCGTCGAGGCTGCCCGACATTGCCTTAATGTAAGCGAGGGATAGCCGCAGATTCACGTTCTTCGGGTCACGGCGGAGAAGTCTGCCGTACACGGTCTCGGCACTGCTCCAGTCCTTTTGAAGCGCATACGTTCTGCCGAGCTTATAGTAGGCGTTCCAATACAGCCTTTTATCCCTCATCGCAAGCAGATAATATTCGGCAGCCTTGTCATATTTCCCAAGATCAGCATATGTATCCGCAATTGCAAGATATTCGGTGCTCACATTTTCCCGTACAACATGATTTTCACCGGGGACAGGAAAATGTGAATCAGTGCTGCATGAAAAAAACGACGCTGCAATTATTAAAACTGCAATGAACGATTTTCTCATACTCAGCCTAAAACTGTCTGCTCGATTCTGTAGAGCTGCGAGCGGTACAGTCCCGCGATGTTGCTGCCGTAATCGGCAATAAGCTGAATGATGTTGCGCGGCATTTCCTTCGTGTCGCAGCCGTTGAGCCTGTCGCCCGCATCGCCGAGTCCAGGCATGATGTACGCGGACGTGTTGAGAGCCGGATCAAGCCAGAGCGTGTAGCATGTGCAGTTTTCGAGCGCGCGCGTCACGCGTATGCTTCCTTTGAGTGCCGATATCGTATTGAAAAATTTTATGGATTTCGGTCTGATGCCCTGACTCTGCAGATATTTTACGACAGTCACGAGCGAGCCGCCCGTTGCGTTCATCGGATCCGCAAAAATAAGGTCCTTGCCGTCGAGCTCTTCGATGTTGAAGAACGATTTTTTCAGATTCAGGATATATTCCATGTCCGCTTCTTTCTTCTGGTCGTTGCGGTTGATTTTGAAAAGTGCAAACGGAGTTACGTAGCCGTGAGAGGAATACTCCTCTATCTCCTTTGAAATTATCATGCTCGGAAGAAGTGCGCCGCGGAGCATGACGCACATGACGGAATTTTCAATCTCGCTGTCGATGTCGGGGATTTTATGGACGGCGTAGTTCTGAACCGGATTCGTGACCGGCGTCTTAACAATTATATGATTTTTTCTGTCGGTGTGTTCATCGGTGTACGCCATACGGAAAAGCATCTCGTACGCGCGCTGGCTGTAGTACATGAACTCCTGATGATCCGTGTTGACATCGCGGAGTTTCGCTATTACGCGGGAAGCCTCTGCGTGAGCGCCCTCTTCCGTTACGAACGAAAAGACCCGTATCTGCGGATGGGCCGCGCAGATTTCCTGCATTTTATGTCCCATTCTGTCGTATGCATCAATAATTTTCTGTTCGTTTACCGGATCGAAAGACTTCATCGTTTCCTTATACATTTTATCAAGCGTGTCGAGATCCTGCTGATCCTGTCTTGTAAGATACCCGTCAAGATCTTCCGCCTTGAGAACTACTTTGTCGTCTGCCATACCATGCTCCAATGAATTTATTATAATATGAACAGCCTGTACAGCTGCTTTTTGTCGATTCTGATGTCCGAAACGATAAGATGAGTCGGTGTCGTAAGCTGTGTCTGCGAATCGGTAAGACCGAATGCAAGCGACAGCAGTCCTTCCCCCGCTTTTATCATCCGCTCATCGTTGAACTCGAACTCTATAGTCATGATGAACTGATCGCCGCGGTTCCCGTCGGTAACCATATATCCTTTGACATATGCAAGTTTCAGATTGAGATTCGCTCCTGTAAGAACAGTAAGAAACGACTGCGGCTTTACTGCGTAAAAACGTATCTGTTCTCCGCCGCCGCTCAGCCATTCGTACACTTCGTCCGCTACAAGATACGACGTGTCCCCGTTGAATGCATGACTATGATACCCGGCGATCATGCCGGGCACCGAATTGCCGAGACAAACAATATTGTTCGACGGAAATGCTATCTGCATTCCCGTCGATTTTTTTGTGTAATACACGTATTCGACGGGGCCGCCGGCCGCATTCTTTTCATACACCGAAGCGGATTCCCAGCCGCTGTTTTTTTTGAACACACCCGATACGGCGGTTCGGGGAACGTTTCCCGACACGGCGGCCTGAATTACCGTTTCGTTCCGTTTCCGCTCAAGACCCGTGTAAATAACATCGATTCGTTCCGCAATTTTTCCGGCATCTTCGGAGCTCAAACCGTCGACGCTGCCCTGAAGAATACGCGAAACAAGCACCGGATCAGTTTTTTCGGGCATTTTCAGATAAAACGAACTGCCCGCATCCAGAATGTCGAGCGGATTAACGGCATTCCCCTGAGGTGCGGATCTGCATGAAGTAAAACATGCAGCAAGCGCACACAGGGAAAATATCAGTATCGGTGAGGCAGCATCAGGCTTTCTCAATTGAAACACTCCATTTTCTGTCGTCGGCCTCCACTTCGGTGCCGCTGAGATTGTCCGTCCATACCGCGGATGTCGCAAGCGTTTCGTTCGCAACGAAATCCGCGAACATCGTGTAGGCAGCCTTCAGCTCGGCATCACCGGCGAGAGTCAGGCTGATGCGGTCGGTGACGTCGAGGCCTGTCTCCTTGCGCAGATTCTGTATGCCGCGGATAAGGTCGCGCACGTAGCCTTCCTTTTTAAGTTCGTCGGTAATCTTCGTGTCGAGTCCGACTGTAAGCGTTCCTTCGTTGAGTACCTTGAGGTTGTTCTTTTCAAACCGTTCGACATTAACCTTCGTGCTGTCGAGTCCGACGCTCTTTCCTTCGACTTCGATTGCAAGTTTTGCACCTTCCAGAATGTTCTGAATTGCATCCTGATCGAGCGTCTCGATTTTCGCGGAAGCCGCTTTCATGAGCGGCCCGAGTTCTTTCCCGAGCACGCGGAAGTTCGCCTTCGCCTTGTATTCGACAAGTTCGTCCTCCCGCTCGTGGAAAATCACTTTTTTGACGTTGAGTTCCTCGCGGATGGAATCCTCCATTTCCGCAAGAACTGCTTTCTCTTCGGGATTGCGCGTGACAAGCGCGACACTTTCAAGCGGCTGTCTGTTCTTGATGTTGAACGTGTTGCGCAGAGAGCGGCCCATGGAGACTGCTTTCTGCACGGTATCCATCTTGAACTCAAGCCGTTCGTCGCGCCACGCTCCGTTGTACGACGGATAATCTGCAAGATGCACCGATTCCCTGTCGTCCGTGCACTTAAGATTCTGCCACATTTCTTCAGTGATGAACGGAATAAACGGCGCCGCGGTACGGGCGAATGTTTTGAGCGCTGTGTAAAGCGCCGCATACGCTTCTTTCTTGTCGCTGTCGTTCTCGCTCTTCCAGAACCGTCTGCGCGAACGGCGGATGTACCAGTTGTTAAGGTCTTCGATGAACACGATGAGCGGATCGACTGCGCTGGAAAGATCGTAGTTGTCGAGCGCAGACGACACAGTCTTAACAAGCTGCTGCGTGACGGAGAGAAGCCATTTGTCGAGCACATTCTGCGGCATCGTATTGTCGAACTCGTGCCCGGTCGGCTGAATGCCGTCGATGTTCGCGTACTGCACGAAGAAACTGTAGCTGTTCCATAGCGGTATGATGATGCTTTTGAGGACGTCGCGCACGCCGTCGTCGCTGTAGCGGAGATCGTCCGCTTTTACGACGGAAGAATGCATAAGAAACAGGCGGATTGCGTCCGCACCGAATTTATCGATTGCCTCGCCGGGGTCCGTATAATTTTTGAGACTCTTCGACATTTTGCGGCCGTCTGATGCAAGCGCAAGTCCGCTTACGATGCAGTTTTTGAACGCAGGTCTGTCGAACAAATCAGCCGCCAGAACGGTGAGCGTATAGAACCATCCGCGCGTCTGATCGAGTCCTTCGCTGATGAAGTCGGCGGGAAAATGCTTTTCAAAATATTCTTTGTTCTCGAACGGATAATGATTCTGCGCATACGGCATCGCGCCCGACTCAAACCAGCAGTCGAGCACTTCCTCTACACGATGCATCGTTCCGCCGCATTTCTTGCAGGGAATAGTAATTTTGTCGACAAACTGCTTGTGCATATCCTCCGGATAAACGCCTGAAAGCTCCTTAAGCTCCTGGCGGCTCCCCACGCATATCATCTCACCGCATTCGTCGCATTTCCATATCGGAATAGGATTACCCCAGTAGCGGTTGCGGCTGATTGCCCAGTCGCGTGCGCCGGCGAGCCATTTTCCGAACCGGCCTTCCTTGATGTGGGCGGGCTGCCAGTTTATCTGTGCGTTCGCTCTGAGCAGCCTGTCGTGCTCGTCGGCAACTTTTACGAACCAGCTGCCGATCCCGCGGTAGATAAGCGGAGAATTGCATCTCCAGCAGTGCGGATACGAATGGAGTATCTGGTCGCGTTTGATAAGTTTACCTTCCTTTTTGAGGCGCTCCATGATATCCTTGTCGCAGTCCTTTACAAACCGCCCCTCATAATCGGGAACTTCATTCGTAAATTTGCATTCCGCGTCGATCGGCTCAACGTACGGGATGCCTGTACCCGAGAACACTTTGCTGTCGTCTTCGCCGAAGCCGGGAGCCGTATGAACAATACCCGTACCGTCTTCCGTAGAAACGAAGTCCGCGTTGAAAACGCGGAACGCTCCGTCCGAGCCGTCTTCGTTTACGGCGAGCTTTGCAAAATACGGGAACAGCGGTTCATATTTCGCACCGAGAAAATCCCTGCCCTTGCGCGTGTATATGATTTTGTAGCATTTTTCGTCCTTGTAATATGCGTGAAGGCGCGCCTCTGCAAGAATGTAGCAGTCGCCTGATTCCTCGTCGAGCACTTTCACATAGTCGATGTCGGGACCCATAGTAAGACCTTCGTTCGACGGAAGCGTCCACGGCGTCGTCGTCCATGCAAGAAAATACGTCCGGCCGTTCGTCATGTCGGGATCGTCGACACCTTCCGGTGCGCGCGTAATCCTGAAGCGGATAGTGATTGCGGGATCGTTGACGTCTTTATATCCCAGTGCGAGCTCGTGATTCGAAAGCACTGTAGAACATCTGGGGCAGTACGGAAGAATATATTTTCCTTCGTAGACCATTCCCTTATCCCAGAGCGCTTTTATGATCCACCAGATTGATTCCATGTACTCGGGATTCATCGTCTTGTAATCGTTGTCGAAATCAACCCAGCGTCCCATGCGGGTAATCGTCTTCCGCCATTCGCCCGTGTAGCGCAGAACGCTCGCCTTGCACTTGTCGTTGAACGCCGCAATGCCGTACTTTTCGATTTCGTGCTTTGAGTTAAGACCGAGTTCTTTTTCAATAAGATTCTCGACGGGAAGACCGTGGCAGTCCCAGCCGAAACGGCGCTCGACCTTTTTTCCCTTCATTGTCTGATAGCGCGGAATTATATCTTTAATTGTCGACGGAATAAAATGACCGAAATGAGGAAGGCCCGTTGCGAACGGCGGGCCGTCGTAAAATACGTATTCCTCAGCACCTTCGCGCTGGGAAACTGATTTCTTGAATGTGTCGTTGTCCTGCCAGAATTTCAGGACTTCTTCTTCCTGTTTCGGGAAGTCTGCTTTTGGATCAACTGGCTTGTACACGGAAAGACCTCTTTTTAATGTAAAATACTATCGTGTATTATGCCATATATTGAGGAAAATTACTAGCGCCGGTATTCATCCGCCGGGCCCCGTAAATATGAAGAAAAGCAGACGAAAAAGATTCACTTTAGGCCCACTCTTCCTCTAAAATATAAAAGAACGATTTTTTGATAATCAATACTATTTACAAATTATAAATAAACAGAGCCTAGAATTTTATCTCATAGCCGGCACCGATAATAATCGTACGGCGTATAAACAAATCCTCTGTATCCGATGTAGAACCGTTATATTCTATATGGCCTTTCGTATTTGTGAAATCGAAAAGATAACGGATGTCAAGAACAATGTTTCCGGGGCCTGCTTTGAAACCGCAGTTTACGTCGAATAGGGCACCGAAGTTCACTCCGTCAGCAAAGTACGTATAATCATCATACGGGTAATCTGTGCCGTCGGAATCTTCCGCTGTTTCATTTAAGCTGATTGGAATGGAAATATACGGACCCGCTCCGAAACCGAAGTCTGCAACCTTACCGGCCGGAATAGTGTACGTAACAAGTACGGGAATATCGATTGAATTTGTGGAGAATGTAGCGCTCGTCCAGTAGCTGTCCTGTGTAAATTTTTCCGTGAGACCGTTGTTGAAGAACATGTCGAATTCAGGCTGTACGCCGAGTGTTCCCGCGCCAAGCTGTATAAAACCGAGATTACAATAGACACCGAAACCGCCGCCGAGATTCGGAATACGCGAAGAATCAACGCCTAAATAAGACATAAGTTCTTCTTCTGATTCGACACTATCTTTCGTTTCGCCGGCAAAATCCGTTCCCGCTGCGATGCCGAATGTTCCGCGAACACCGGTAGTTACGTCGAGTGCAGCCATCATGGATACCGTTACCAGACCAGCTGCAAACATTGTAATAAGCTTTTTCATATCATACCTCCGGATAAAAAAGTAAGCTTATTTTATTTAATTTTCGTACGGGTGTCAACAGATTTAATTTAATTTCAATTTATTCAGTAGTAATTTCAAATATTTTAATAAATTTTACTATGCGCAGTAAAAATTGTTCCGGCTTATTATTTCGCTGCGGCGGAATCTGCCGCCGTTTCAAGCTTCGTATACGTGCTGTACGAGGCCGCCTGCACTGCGTCTGTCCGGCCTTCCCTGCCGTTCGTCGACGCAAATTCCTGCTGCCGTTTCCGCACAGCCTGAATCTGCGCATTGTCCTTCTCGAGCAGATTGATTATATCCCAGTACCAGTTTACGTCGCCGGGCGAAAAAAGCGGTTTCGGGTCGGGCTTCCGGCGTTTGTTCGCTTCGGCAACTATCTGCATGAGAGACGCCGCATTATCCTTTCCTGTAACCTTCGTCAGGTATGGTTTTCCGAATGCGCATAGAGTTCCCGTCGAATCGAGCGTATAGTCAGTAAGTTTTGCGGCGGATTTCTCAACGTTTCGTATCAGAAGGCTCCGCCCGGTAACGCACGTAAACACGCTGCCGTCCGAGACAATGTGCTTCGGTACGTGAAACGTCCGGTCCCCGTCGGAGAATGATGCGTTTGCGTCAGTATATTCCATCGTGCTCACCCAGTACCTGAGCGTATATACTGCATCGTCCGTAACGTAATACGAAGTAATGTTCTCATTCATCGGAAACGGACTCACGCGTATGCCGCTCTGTCTGCTTACTCCCTGCCAATACCCTGAAAGCTGATCTGCCCCTGTTGAGGCGGACGTGTCGCCGGTCTGTCCTTTTATTGTGAAATTAAGATACAGGCTGTTCCCGATAACGGCAACGGGGATACGCGTAACGTTCCGCTGCTTTGTTCCGTACTGTATGACAAGCTCCCATGCTCCGCTGTCTTCGGGAACCGCATTGCCGGCAGCGTCGTACAGCGGGGTACGCATCAGGAGCGGCTCATACGTTACAGTAACGTGCTCCGCTTCCTCTGTCGTCGCTGTACACCGGAACCGCGCCGTATCACCGGCATACGATGATGGTTCTGCTGCACGGTCGTAGAACCATCCGTAGTATGTTTTGAGCACGACGGCCAGATCCGAAGGCTGTGCCGCGGCCACAGCGGTTTTTACAACCGAGTCGGGAGTATCTATAGGATTTACAACAGCATCCGACTGCGCACGCTCTATCTCCGCGGCAAGTGCAGCCTCCTCAGAAGGTGCGACGAAAAAAACATACCGGTCGGCTCCCTGCCATATCCCTTCAAGGAGGGACGGTGTCAGAACCGACTGATTTTCAGGTACCGGCACATACTCCTTTCCGTACGACGCGGCCTGCGCGTGAGCATCGAGCTCCGTCTGAGCTGCAAGCGGAACGGAAATCAGTACGGAGGAAAATAAAAAAGCCGGTAACAGAGCGTATTTCACACTTCCATTATCGGCCTGTCCGCAGCGCAGCTTTACTGTATCGCGGTATTATCCTGGCTGAACAGCTTCTTAATCTGTTTGTCGTAAATTTTTGTTATCTTAAAGCGCATCATCTCGCCTTTTGCGTTCACTTCCTTCCCCTGCTCGAAGCTTTCGGGAAGCAGCGCGAAACGGCTTATACGCTCGCACGTGCGGAATCCCGTTTTTTCGCTGACGCGGCGGTCGATTTCCTCGCGGAACATTATCTGAATTTCGTTCGCTTCGAGCAGCGACTCCCACGAGCTGTACATAATGCGGGAACTGTCAGCCCATTCGACAACAGCTTCTTTCGCGGGCACGATAAGCGCCGCAATATATTTTTTGTCCTGTCCCACAATCATCGCACGTTCGATATACGGACTGTCGAGCAGCGCCGCCTCAATGACGGCAGGTTCAATGTTTTCTCCGCCGAGCAGAACGATCGTGTCCTTTGCGCGGCCGGTAATCTTTATCTCGTTGTCCTGCGTAAGCATACCGATATCGCCGGTGTTGAGCCATCCGTCTTTATCTATTACCTGTTCGGTAAGATCGGGACGGCTGTAATATCCTTTCATAATCTGGCGTCCGTGCGCCATAATGATGCCCTTTTTTCCCGGCGCGAGCGGTTCGGTACCGATGCTTCCGTCCTCGTGCATGGCGACAACTTTCACCTCCGCAGCGGGAAAAACGACGCCCACGCAGCCGGTGCGCGGCTTGAGCGGATTCCGTACGGAAAGTACAGGACCTGCTTCCGTGATGCCGTATCCTTCAAGCAGGTTGAAGCCGATTGCATGATAAAACGCATCGACATCGCTCTGGAGCGCGCCTCCGCCGGAAATAGCAGCAACCATATGACCGCCGAGCACGGCCTTCACTTTCTTGAATACCACAAGCTTGCATATTCCGTAAAGCGGCGCGTACAGAATGAACGGAATGATACCGCAGAGGAAATCCCAGAAACGAGTGCCGTTGCTGTAGCGGCAGACAAGTCCGTACACGCGGTCATGGGCCCATGAAAACCGCTTTCCGATCTGTATTGCAAAGTTGAACGAGAAACGGGTAACGCTGTTTTCTTTCTTCATCTGACGGAAAATGCCGTGCGCGAGCGATTCCCACAGACGGGGCACGCCGCACATCCACGTCGGATGCACTTTCGCCATGTCGCCGAGAAGTGCCGCTGCGGCCGGTTTCGAATACGCCATCCCCGCCTTGAGCGCAATGATGAAGTACTGGAACGCACGCTCGAAACTGTGCCATACGGGAAGAACCGAAAGCCAGATGTCGCCGTCTTTCGTGTTCGGAAGCGCCAGTTTCACGACTTCGCACTGTGCAATGTAGTTGTCGTGCGTGAGCATGACGCCTTTCGGTGTTCCCGTCGTTCCCGATGTGAAGATAATTGTCGCAAGCTCGCCTCCTTCCGTTTTATCCATTTCCGCCTCGACGGTCTTGCGTTCGGCGTCGGTCGCGTGACGTCCCGTATCCTCAAGCTCGACGAATTTTATGATTTTTATGCCGGCCGACGCGGCCGCTTTTTCAGTGGCCTCATCGGGAGAATCTATGAGTACGGCTGTTTTCAACGACGGAACGTGTTCTTCGCTGTCGATGAGTTTCATAAACTGGCGCTGATTCTCAAAAATACAGACGCTGCATTTTACGTAGTTGAGAATGAACGCCATTTCCGTGCCTGTCGAATCGCATCCGCGGGGTACGTCCGCGGCGCCGAGAGAAAGAAGCCCCTCGTCCAGAATCATCCATTCGCGGCGGTTGTCCGACATAAAGCCGATAAATTCCCCGCGCTGTATGCCGATTTTTTTCAGAGCGCACGCCATCTCGACGACGCGGTTGTACACGCGCCTGTAGCTGTGGTATTCATATTCCCCGATTTCGTTCTTTACTACCTGCAGCGTGTAATCGGGATATGTCTGTGCCCGTGAACGCAGCATGAGCGGTATATTCTTCGGAAGCTGCTCGGCCCTGCTTCTGTCGAACAGCGATATGATTTTTTCAATAGTTTTTATCCTCTTCATAGGAAACCCCGCATTGATTTTGTTGTCATTGGTTTATCTGGATAAACTATTCCATTCTGACAAATATAGTTTCATTTGTCAATGATATTCATTTTCGGTATACTGACGCCATGACATACTTAGCCAAAGTCGGAGAACTCACACTCAAGGGATCTAATATCAGGGAATTCGAACGACAGCTTGTGATTAACGCGCGCGAATGTCTGAAGGGGCATAACGTCGACGTGAGACTTCACGCAGGCAGACTGTATATCGACTGCGCGGACAATGCAGCTGCAGCAGTCGAATTTGCGCTCAGCCATCTTATCGGTATAACGGGCTGGGCAAAGACGACGACATGCGAAAAAAACATCGAAGCGATAAGCAACGCGGTTTACGAGGAAGCCGTACGCGCAGGAAAACGGGGCGCAAAAACGTTCAAACTCGAAGCACGGCGGGAGGACAAGGATTTTCCGCTCGATTCGTACGGCATATGCTGTGAAGCCGCGGGCCGGACTGTCAACGAGGGGATTCTTGCCGTCGACGTCCATCACCCGGACGTAAAAATCAATGTGGAAGTCCGCGACAAATGCTTCGTCTTTTCCGATGCGATAAAAGCGTGCAGGGGCCTTCCCGTCGGTTGCAGCGGAAAAGGTCTTCTCATGCTCTCAGGCGGGCTCGACTCTCCCGTCGCCGGCTACCGGATGATACGGCGCGGCATGAAAATAGAATGCGTCTATTACCATTCGTACCCGTACACGTCGGAGGAAGCGCAGAAAAAAGTAGAGGACCTCGCTGCAAATCTCGCGAATTACGGACTGGACACCTATCTTAACGTAATACCGTTCACAGACGTTCAGATGCGCATAAAGGAAAAGGCTCCGGAAAACTGGACCACGCTCATGCTGCGCGTCTGCATGATGAAAACCGCGAACATACTCGCGGAACGGATCAACGCGCAGTGCATCATCACGGGCGAAAGTCTCGGGCAGGTTGCAAGTCAGACTATGGCGAACCTTTCGGTGACAGAACATTTTGCGGAATATCCGGTCTTCAGGCCGCTTGTCGGAATGGACAAAGAGGAAATAATCGCGACTGCGAAGGAAATAGGAACATACGATACGTCGATTCTGCCGTACGAGGACTGCTGCGTGCTTTTTTCACCGAAACATCCCGTACTCCGCGCCGCTGCGGAAGAAGCGGAGCATATCTATGCATCCATGGACATCGACGCGCTCGTCAAAGAGGCGTTTGAAAAGCGCAGCATAAAGCATTTTACTTTTCAAGCAGCAGAGTAGCGATTTTTCCTGCGTCCGTATCGAGATTTATACTGTCGAAGTTTTTTTTCATCTTGACATCGAAGCCGGTATCGTTGAGGAGCTCGTTTATTTTGCGGAAAACGTTTCCCGACCTCCTGATATAATAACCGACGTTGTGTTTCACCGCGAAACGCATGTTGCCGAGCTCCTGATTGTGGATGTATTTGATGATGATGACGGGTTTCCTGCAGGAAAGCACTTCCATGAGCGTCGCGGGGCCCGCTTTGATGACGGCGCAGTCGCATACCTTAACAAGTTCGTCGAGATAGTCGACGAAACCGAATACGTGCAGGTCCAGTTTGGGATACGTAGCGGCAAGAATGTCGAGCGTTTCCTTGAACGCCTTGTCGCGTCCGCACACCATCGCAACGGAGAACGACGCCTTGTGAATCACGCATTCCTTGATTATGTCGACAGCTCCGGGCAGCCCCTCTCCGCCGCCGACAAGCAGCACTATTTTTTTGTCGGGATCAAATCCGTGTTTTATTTTCAGTTCGCGGACCTCTTCCTTCGTAAACGGCGGCATGCGGTATTTTTCGCTCATAAGAAACGGCACGACCGTGACGTTTTCCGCCGGGACGCCGCATTTTTTGACTGCCTCATCCTTCGCTTCCTGCGAATAGACGAAATACTTTAAATCGCGCTCGTAAAACCACGCGTGCGGTACGGTAAAGGGATCCGTTACAATTGTTGTGAAATTAACGTTCCACGGGATGTGTCTGAGCGCTGATTTTACGAATGGTGTAAGCAGAAAGTGAAATGAAACTATATCGGTCGGATGCTTGTCCAGAAAAACGTGGCGCAGATGCCTCGTCGTCTGAAAACGGAGCGGACGTACGAACATATCCTGCCCCCATCGGTACGCACCTATATCGTATATGAGCGGAAAAGCTCCGTGGATATAATTGCACGCATAATTGTATCCTTTCTCAAGTGCAAAATGACCGAACCAGTTGTTTTTGCCGAACCCGTTGACCATCTCGATTTCGACGTCGGGATCCTGCGCCTGAAGTGCCTGCGCAAGGACCTTTGCCGCTGAGATATGACCGGCTCCCGTATTTAAATACAGGAAAAGAAATTTACGCTTCATAACTGCTCCGTCTGTTAATACGTGTATACCACGCTGAACGTAAGATGTGTGTTGTATTCATCGTGAAGCTGATTCACCCAATTATTATATGATTCCGTGTATGTTGACGCATCTTTTCCGCTGTATATCGGGGTGTCGACTCCCGCATTATGGATATACGTATATGAAAATTCCGAATTCAGATACAGGCGGCCGGAACTGATGCCTGAAAATTCGTAGGACAATTTTACGCCGCCCCGGCAGATTGTCATTATGTGGTCTTCCGACAACAGTCTCGCCGTATCGCCGTACACCGCGTATATGCCGCCGTCCGTCGCATACACCGGATCTCCGCCGCTCTGCACCGACGCGTAATTTGCGTTGAAGACTTTTTCCGCGTTTTCATCAGACAGCGATTCATATTCGTTCGCGTGATGCGCTATTGAAACAAGCGTCGTAACTTTGAGATTGCGGGCGGGAACAAGACGAATCTGCAGCGCTATCTGATCGGAGTTCGACGGCAGCGACAGACCGATGCTCGTACCTCCGTTTGTAAAGGACGAGGTGTAACTGCTGTCGGTCGAATCGATCGTTCCGTATGAATACGTGTACGGGGTGACTATAGTGTAATCGAGCGTCATCATTTCGCACAGCGAATCGACAGGAGAATACGTAAGCCCGGTCTTCAGAGCCGCACGGTAATCGCCTGTAAGCTTGAGCTTTACAAGCTTCGTGTAATCGAGGTAATCGATCATCAGGTCGGTGTTCCATGAAATTCCGCTGAGGAAATTGTATTCGAGGAGAAGGCCTGAAAGGACGTTGTCGTTGTTTCCGTTCGATTCGGCAATCAGAATGTTCGGCACTGGAATAAAATACGACGGATCGAACCTGTTGCTGTACACGACGGCATCGTAGAGTGAAACGTGCCATTTTTTCCCGATTGCGGCACGGACCGAATGGAATGTAAGAAATTTTCCGTATTTTTTGTTTTCACCGTTCAGATCGGAGGATTCCAGCGCTGCAAAATACTGCGTAAAATCAATGTATGTACCGTTGAAGACGAACAGCGCCTGCGGAGAATTATACGCGTACTGACTCAGCACGTTTCCGCCGTCGAGAAACGGCCCGAATCCTATCCTGTTGTATCCTGCAGCCACAGTGACTTTATCCGTGCTGTACGAAACCATACAGTCGGCATTAAAGTCGATATTCACGCTGCCTGCCTGTATACCGTCTCCGAGCGTATCGTACCGCTTCGATGTCCATTTATCAGTGAAATCTTCCTCCGACAAATCGAACGCCGTTACAGACACACCCGCGCGGTATCCGGCAGAAAAAACATCGCCGAACAAGATATCGCCGTACCCGTTGAGCGTACCGCTCAGCTGCAGGTTGTTCGTATATTCGTCAGTCGACGCATTTTTTGAAAAATAATTTTTTTCTTGAACCTCAACGGAAATATTCCACGGTTTGTTGAATATGCGCTCATAATAGACTTTTGCGACCGCGGAATCACTCCGGGAACCCTTTTCGACAGCCGTCTCAAGAATGCGCTTAATGACCGGAAGCGGATACGGTTTTACCGGCGGAAGTTCGTCGATTACGCCGCGGACGTACCATCCTGCCGCCGCCGTGTAGAATTCGTCACAGGGGTCTGCACTCACCTGCGCCGCAAGTTGATACGAACACAGGAACGCAGCAATTATAAAAAGTCCAAAATAATTCTTTTTCATAGTACTGGTATAAAAATATACTCTATTCTTGCATGAACCGCAAGCAATATGATATTCTAGTCACGATATGACGGCGGCAGATAAAAAAATTCTTTTCACCTTGCTCAAAACAACCTCCGATTCGCTTGCAGGCTACGCTTCTCCCGAATTTTCCGGACCGGAACCGGAATTTTCTGACGATTCGGCTGTATCGGAAGAGATTTCCGCCGGTGCGCCTCCTGTACAGCAGTTTTCCGGGACTGCTGCGACTGTACCGGCTGCGCAGACACCGGCCGAAAATGAATCGGGCGGGCTTACGCTCGCGTCGATTGCACAGAAAATCGTGTCGTGCACGCGGTGCGGCCTCTGCAGGCGCCGTACGAACGCCGTTCCGGGCATGGGAACGGAGCATCCTTTCGTTCTCGTCGTCGGAGAAGGACCGGGAGCGGAAGAAGACATGCAGGGACTGCCGTTCGTAGGTCCCGCAGGAAAACTGCTCGATAAAATGCTCGCGTCGATCTCTCTTGACCGCCGTACGAACTGCTACATTGCGAACATCGTAAAGTGCCGTCCGCCGAACAACCGTACTCCGCTTCCTGAGGAGGCGGAGGCGTGCATTCCGTTCCTCGAAGCCCAGATTCACATCCTCAAACCTAAGATGATTCTCGCGGCAGGACGTACAGCCGGGCAGAATCTGCTCAAAACCGACGCGCCTCTCAGTACGCTCCGCGGACGGTTTTACGATTACAGCGGCATTCCGCTCCTTGTCACGTATCACCCGAGCGCCCTGCTGCGCGACGAATCGCTCAAGAAACCTGCGTGGGAGGATTTAAAGGCTTTCCGCGCAAAACTCTCCGAAACCGCTCCTGACTATGCGGCAGGTTTTGCAAAACGGAGCTGACATGCTCTACCTCGACGTCATACTCAATGTTCCGGTAAATCAGGCTTTCACCTATTCATACGTTCCGCCCGAAAGCGCTAAAACGGAAAATAAACCGGAAGCGGGGAAACGCGCCGAAGTGCGTTTCGGAAACAGGAACATGACGGGATTCATCACCGGTGTTCACGAAACGCTTCCGCCGTCGTGTTCCGTCGACGCGTCGAAAATCAGACCGGTAAAACGCATCGTCGACGCTGAGCCGCTTCTTACGGAAGAGCTGTTCGCGATTGCGCGCTGGATGGCCGATTACTACCTGTGTACGCTCGGAGAGACTGTCTCCGCAATGCTTCCGTCCGGCAGGCGCGAAACGAATGCAGGAGGATTTTCATTCGACAGCGAAATACCTTTCGCACAGGCGCACGAGCTGTCGCAGGAACAGCGGGACGCTGTAGACGGAATTCTTACGCACAATACGTCCCGCGCGCAGTTCCATTATCTGTACGGTCCGACAGGCAGCGGCAAGACCGAAGTGTTTCTGCAGGCTGCGGAACGGACGCTTGCACTGGGAAAGGGCGTTATCTACCTTGTGCCGGAAATAGGGCTCACGACGCAGGTCATTCAGGCTGTCGTGCGCAGATTCGGAAATACTGCCGCAGTTCTTCATTCGGGTCTCACGCCGAGCCAGAAACTTTCCGAATGGCGCCGCATTATGCACCGCGAAGCGAGAGTCGTCATCGGAGCACGCAGCGCGGTATTCGCACCTGTGCCCGACCTCGGCCTTCTTATCATAGACGAAGAGCACGACGGCTCGTACAAGAGCGGAACTACCCCGCGCTACCACGCGCGTCAGGTCGCCATGTTCAGGTGTTCCCGCCTCGGCATTCCGCTCGTCATGGGAAGCGCAACTCCGTCGGTAGAGTCGTGGCATCTCATACAGACTCACGGGCTCGCCGGTCACACGCTTACAAGGCGGCTTGCAGGCGGAACAATGCCGCTCATCTCATGCGTAGACTTAACAAAATGCGAAATGAGCGGTTGCTGTCTTTCGGACCAATTGACCGGGGAAATACGGACGACGCTCGCCGCGAAAAAACAGGTGATTCTGTTTCTTAACCGCCGCGGATTCACACACTTTTTCCGCTGCGCAAGCTGCGGCTACGAAATGACGTGCAAAAACTGCTCCGTACCGATGACGTATCACAAGAATGAAAACAGGCTGCGCTGCCATTACTGCGGCTGGTCCGCCGTTCCACCCGAGTCGTGTCCGAAATGCGGCTCGCTCGACATAGGCTATTCGGGTTTCGGCACCGAATATATCGAAGCGGAGACTGCCGCAAAATTTCCCAACGCTCGGATTATCAGAGTGGACACCGACGCGCTCACTAAAAAAGGAGAACTTGAAGAGAAGCTCGATTCGTTCAGGAGAGGCGACTACGACATTATGCTCGGCACGCAGATGGTTGCGAAAGGGTTGAATTTCCCAAACCTTCAGCTTGTCGGTGTCGTTCTTGCTGATACAGGACTTCATCTGCCCGACTTCCGCGCGGCAGAGCGGACTTTCGCGCTCATCACGCAGGTTGCGGGACGGGCCGGACGCTTTTTCCCCGACGGCAGGGTTATTGTCCAGACATACAGTCCGACGCGGGAACCGATTGCGTATGCGTGCGCAGGAAACGTAAACGGTTTTTACGAATACGAGCTGAAGCAGCGCGAGCTGCTCGGATTTCCGCCGTTCAGCCGACTTGTGAGACTCGTATTCCGCAGCGCGGACAACAATGCAGCCTCCGGCACAGCCGAAGCCGCCGCAGGTCTGCTGCGGAATGCCCGCGGCAAAATAAAGAATGCCGGCGACGTTGAAATTATGGGACCGGCGGAATGTCCCGTTGCAAAAATTTCGCAGAATTACCGCTGGCAGATACTGCTGCGCGGTCCCGACATTAAGCCTCTCCAGGAAATGGCACGCACGCTTCTGTTCGGTTACTCTCATCCGCAGAGCGTGTACATCGAATGCGACGTCGATCCGGTCTCACTGTTGTAGGCAAAGCAGCGCTCTGATTACAGGTCACCGGCCGTCAAACGTGCCTGCGAACTCCGTCGAATTTCACCTGCCACAAAAACAGCCCCTGAGGCGGAGCCGTAACGCCCGCGCGTTTCCGGTCGCGCGCATCAAGTATCTCCCTGAACGAACCGGCATCGGCTCCGTTTTTTTCAAGCTGCACGAGCGTTCCGGTGATGCTGCGCACCATTTTCCACAGAAAAGCGTTCGCTTCAATTTCAAAAACGACGAGCGTTCCGTACGGAAACGCGTCCTGCGTGAAAAAACGAGCACCTTCAAGGTACCTGCAGGAGGAAAGACTCTTATCTCCCGCCGCAGCAAACGACGCGCAGTCTATCTCTCCTTTGAGGCACGATGCCATCGCGTTGAGTTTTTCTATATCGGGCATACGGTTTACCGGCCATACGTACCGCGTCTGGGCTGCGGACGGAACTGCTCCGGTAAACAAAAAGTACCGGTACACTCTGCTTGTCGCGTCGAACCGCGAATTGAAATCTTCGGGAACAACAGAGGCTTTCATGACGCGTACGTCCGAGGGAAGGAAGCTGTTGAGTGCGACGGGGTACCGCTCGGCGGGGATCGAATCAATCGGAGAAAGAAAATTTGCAGCTTGGGCAGCGGCGTGAACTCCGCTGTCGGTACGGCCGGAACCGTAAAGCGTGATATGCCCTCCGTGCAGTCTTTCAAGCGCGTTCTCGAGCGCTCCCTGTACGGTGCGCACGGGCGCTCCGCCCGCAGCTTTATCCTGCCGCTGCCAGCCGCAGAAAGATGTTCCGTCGTATGAAACAGTTAAAAGAATATTGCGCAAGAAGCCCCTCCTGCGCTAAATGTTGTCGTCGCTCACTTCGAGCGAAAGTTTGTCGTATAAATCGCGCGACTTTTCAAGAAGCGGGCCTGGCTTCGCCTTCGACGACTTTCCGAGTCCGAAGATGCGCGCGATTGCGGTCTTTGATTCGCTGAGTTTGCGCAGACGAATCTGCTGATCCTCCCGCTGCCCGTACTTGTACTCAAGCAGTCCGCAGAGATAGATGACGCCGTCCCATCCGTAGTTCTTGTCCATATCGGGACCGCAGTTCGCAAGCGTGGAACTTTTTTCTACGCGCTGCGTTTCGTTTATAACGGACTGTTCGTAAAAAAACGTCGCTTTGTTATACAGCACTTTTGAAATATAGTCGTAATTATGTCCGGGGCCGCGCTCGTTCAATTCCTTTGTGAGCCACGCCAGACGGAGTGAAATGATTGCACGCTTCATGGTCGGGAGCATATCGGCGTTCGCGTCGTCGTACGTAAGGAGCGCAAGATAGTACATCGCACAGCCGTCGAACAGCGAGCGCTGGCGGTGAAGGTCGAAATACGGAAAGACGGTATTTACCGCCTGCTTTCGTTTTTCGGCATGTCCGTACATCGTATCCATCGCGTCCTTGTTTTTCATATCCTTAAAATCGGACCAGAACAAAGCCGTACAGCAGTTCGGACACGCGCCGATATCGTAAATAAGCGGATAAATCCTTCCGTATTTTTTCGACGGCTCGAATATGCGGTGAAGTTCGTCGGTAAGTCCGCCGGCGATCATACGTCCCTGTCCGCTGAGCATTACTTCCCTGTCGAATTCTTTATGGCACACAGGGCACAGGCATTTTTCCTTCGACCAGTATGAGAGCGCTATTTTTTTATTAGTATCAGGTTCGCTTTTTCCACTGACCATATCGACTCCGATTTTACACTTCTATTACAACGAATGCAACCGCAAACTCTTTTTCATGGCTGAGTGATACGTGTATTTTTGCGTTTCTTCCGCACCGTTTTTCAAGCATCGCCGCAGCCGTTCCCAAGGTCCGCAGTTCGGGTTTCCCTTCCCCGTTTTTTTCTATGTATATATCACGCAGTTCAAAACCGGTTATGCCCGTTCCGAGCGCTTTTGAAAAAGCTTCCTTTGCGGCGAACCGAACTGCATAATGCTGGCATAAAAAAGATTCGGAACCGGATCTCTGCACTTCGCGTTCATTAAAAAAGCGGGCCGTCATCGACGGATCTTTCACCCACTTTGTAAAACGGGCAACATCCGTAATATCCGTACCGATACCGTATATCATATCAGTTCCTTATTTCCGCCGCAGTTTTTTCTTCCGTAACCGGCTTTTCCCCGATTACAATCTTCACCGTATCCGCGCTCTTGTTTTCCACAGCGAAATACGACGGAAGCGAAAGCTGCACAGGCAGCTCGTACGTTCCCGCTTCTTTTATCGCGCTGCAGTCAGCCTGTACGGCATTCTCGTCCAGCTCGTACGATTCAAGAAGCGGAACAGTGCTGTTCAGGTCGAACGAAATGTCGGGAACAGTACCGGTTATTTCGAGACGCGGAGACAGGAACATTATTTTAACCGGAACGTTCGTAAAATTACGTATGAGCGGTTCCGCTTCAACGGACAGGTTTACATGAAATTTCTGCTCGGCTGATTGCACTGCTATCAGTGAATTAATATTCTGCAGGACAGTGTCGTAGCTCTTACTGTCAGTGAGGCCCTGCGCGTCGATTTTTTCCGTGTAAACCTGCTTCGTTTTTTCGACGACGGAACGGGGACCGATTATCTGTACTGTTTCCGGCTCGACCGTCGTATTCTTAATGATATACCCGTGGGCCGGTTCCCCCGACAGTGAGGGCGTTACAGAAACGTACCGGAGCGCTTTTTCCTCCATGCGTATGGTGACGTTCTCGGGTTTTACCGTCACTTCAAACGGATCCATGAGAAGCAGTTTCGGTGCAAAATGAACGGATACGGGAACCGAATAGACACCTTCCGCATCATATGTCGTGAGGTCGAGCGTAGCGGTAATGTCGGCCTGCAGCGCTTCCGCAATATTTTCCGTGGTGGAACGTACTGTTACACGCACGTAGTCGGGGCAGTCCGTCATCGGATACATTCCGCCGTCAGCAACGACCGACAGCGGAATAGTGAACGTTTTTTTTTCAAGAATGGAAACATTGTGAAATATGTAGAGGAACAACGCCATGACAAAGCATATTACTTTCGCAGGCCAGTTCTCCGCGATTTTTTCAATCAGCCTGTTTGCTTTCATCGATTGTGTCCTCCATCTGATACGCATCGGGTGTGATTTCGAGAAGATTTTCGAGTATTTTTGTTAATTCCGTCATAGTCAGGTCGTAGTGCAATTTCGAATCATATGCAAGACTGATTGCGCCCGTTTCCTCTGAAACGACGAGCACCACCGCGTCCGAAACTTCGGATAATCCGAGCGCGGCGCGGTGACGGGTTCCGAACGTCTTCTTGATGTCATACTGTTCGCTGAGCGGAAGAAAACATCCTGCCGCAATGAGCTTACCGCCCTGAACAAAACATGCGCCGTCGTGAAGCGGCGTGTCCATCCCGAATATCGTAACAAGAAGACTCGACGACAGATCAGCGTTGAGCTTTGTTCCCGTGTTGATGATGTCGTCCATTTTCGTGTGGCGCATAAAAACGACGAGCATCCCGCGACGCTGCTTCGAAAGCATTTCGGCAGCGATGAGAACAGAGTCGACATACGTGTGCTTCGAGCGGTTGCCGAACGCAAACCACTGCGTCTGCCCCATTTTCAGGAAAAGCTTGCGCATCTCCGGCTGGAATACGATTGCGAACGCAATGACAAGCCCCGGCGCCATGACATTGAGAATCCATACCATCGTCTCAAGATTCAACAGAAGCGCACCCGCGTACGCAAGCGCAACGATGACGGCCGCCTTAATAATCTGTATTCCGTTCGTTTTAATTATAAGTTCGTACGCTTTGTACAGAATAAACGTGAGAATGCTCAAATCAAGAATAGGACGGATTACATTGTATACTGCCGCGAGGCTGTCAAACGCTTTCAATTCTTTGCACCTTCCAGATATTTCATTACTTTCATAGTATCAGCCGCCGCAGCGACATCGTGCACGCGGATCATGAACGCGCCGTTCCGTACGGACAGTATGTCGGCCGCAAGCGTTCCGTACAGCCGTTTTTCAACCGGCTGACCTGTCATTTCACCGATACACGTTTTCCGCGAAAGCGCCATGAGTACCGGATATGTACCTCCGCAGAGCTTTCCGCAGTTCCGTATAAGTTCGACGTTTGCCGCAAGATTTTTTCCGAAACCGATGCCGGGATCGATTATGAGTCTGTCTGCTGAAATACCGCACGACAGCGCATACGACGCCCTCTGCGTAAGATAAGAGTCCACTTCGGTAAACACGTTTTCGTACGACGTATTCGTCTGCATTATAGCAGGGATTCCGCGTTTATGCATCAGTATTACAGGTATTTTTACAGCCGCCGCGTACACTCCGAGCTCATCGTCGTCCTCAAGTGCCGATATGTCGTTGAGAATGTCGGCGCCTTCGGAGACGGCCGCTTCCATTACTTTTTTTTTACGCGTGTCCACTGATATGGGAATCGACGATTTTTTTCTGATACTGCGGATAACCGGAATGATGCGTTCTATTTCTTCCTCCGCACTTACGTACGCCGCCCCCGGTCTGCTCGATTCGCCGCCGACGTCGAGCACGTCCGCGCCTTCTTCTATAAGCTGCATTGCGTGCTCTGCGCCTCCCCTGCTTTCCTTCCAGAACGAATCGGGCGTAACGTTCACTATTCCCATAACAAACGCAGGATTTTCCGTCGTAACGACGCGGCCTGCAAGAACGAGTTTTTTCATTGTCTGCCTCCTTTCGCATTCCGCGAT
Organism: Treponema sp. UBA4873; assembly: GCA_002399405.1. GTDB lineage: Bacteria > Spirochaetota > Spirochaetia > Treponematales > Treponemataceae > Treponema_D. The sequence continues at coordinate 103,185 of DHDP01000013.1, forward strand.
ACAATTTCAACTGTATGTACGCTGCTGCCGGAACCGGCGAGTTCAAGAGCTGCCTTTTCGAGATATTCAGGAGACATGTGCGCGTCAGCGCATATCTGCCCGCGCGTACCGTGACTGTAAAATCTGTCGGGAAACGCTTTTACGGCAACATTTCTGATTCCGGCCAAAAGCAGTACATTCTGCAGATAGGCGCATACACCCCCTGTCACAACTCCGTCTTCCGCAAGCACGATGCCGTCGTATTTCGACGCAATATCCGTGAAATAATCTTCATCAACGGGCTTTATGAAACGCAGCGTATAGATGTCGGCATAGACATTCTCGAGCAGAAGCGCGCGTGCCGCCACGAGCACTTCCGAATAGATGCCGCCGGTGCAGACAAAAAGAATACGACCGTTGCCGCAGTCGTCGTGCAGCTCAAATCCCGCTTCGAGGGACGGCGCAAAACTGCTGCACGTAACGAGCGTTCCCCGTCCCTGTACGACAGGCTGAGAAAACGCATCCTGCTCGGACGGACAGGTAAGCTTCGGATACCGTATGAGAGTCGCTCCCTGCGACGACACGGCATAGTTGAGGCAAAGTTTCAGATCCTCCGCGCTTGCAGGACACATAATGCGGAGTCCCGGGACGGGCCGGAACAGCGCTATGTCGAACAGCCCCTGATGAGTCTCTCCGTCGTTCGGAACGACGCCGGCACGGTCAAGGACGATGACCGCGTGCACATTCTGAAGGGCAATGTCGTGAATCACCTGATCGACGGCACGCTGCATGAACGTTGAATAGATGCATATTACGGGCGTAAGCCCGCCGGTTGCAAGCCCGCCGCCGAACGTAACCGCGTGTTCCTCCGCTATGCCGACGTCGAAAAAACGCTCGGGATAATGACGCGCAAATGCTGCAAGTCCCGTCCCTTTTGCCATAGCTGCGGTAACTGCCGCTATGTCGCTGCGCTTCGCGGCAAGTTCCATGAGCGAATTGCTGAACGATTCGGTAAAACTCAGTGTGTCGAACTTCTCGACCTTTCCGTCGCTTATGCAGAACGGTCCGATTCCGTGGAAAACTTCGGGATTGTCCTCCGCGGGACTGTATCCTTTTCCTTTTTTGGTCACGATGTGAACGACAACGGGACGCTGCAGTTTTTCAACTCTGCGGAATACGATTTCAAGCTCATGTTCGTCGTGCCCGTTGAGCGGACCGACATACTCGAATCCCATGTCGACAAAGAGATTGTTCGTGAGCAGCAGACCTTTCATAGAGCGCTTGAAACGGAAAATAAATTTTTCAAGATATTTGCTGAGGTACGGTACCCGGTCAATCATGCGGTCCACTTTGTAGCGGAACGTCTGATAGTGCGCCGACATTGTCATGCGCGAAAGATAGCGTGAAATCGAACCGGTGTTGTGGTCTATAGACATCTGATTGTCGTTGAGCACGACTATAAGGTTTTTGGAAAGCTGACCGGCATGAGAGAGCGCTTCGAACGCCATACCGCCGGTAAGCGCGCCGTCGCCTATGACCGCAACGACTTTTCCCGGCCGCTTTTCGATATTCCACGCCATAAGAAGACCGAGCGCGGAGGAAATCGACGTTGAAGAATGGCCGCAGTTGAAAAAATCATGCGGACTTTCATCCTTGCGCGTAAAACCGGAAATACCGCCCCGCCGGCGCAGCGTGTTGAAACGATCGTATCTTCCGGTAAGAAGTTTGTGCGCGTAGCACTGATGGCTCACGTCCCAAACGATGGCATCTTCCGGGCTGTCGAATACGCGGTGAAGCGCAATAGTAAGTTCCACTACGCCGAGATTACTCGAAAGATGTCCTCCGTTTCTGCCGACGACTTCGATAATCGTACGCCGGATCTCGCGGGCAAGCTCGGGAATCTTTTTTTCCGGGAGTTTTTTTACATCTGCAGGTGAATGAATGCCGGAAAGAATCGTACAAGCACCTCCAATACAGTCTGATAGTAAATACATACAATGTAGTAAATACAAAAAAGACCGCGTCAGTTACAGGAACTTTCGCGGTCTTATCTGACATCAATAAGTTAGCAGAAAATGCTACTTATTCTTATGCCGATTTCTTCTAAGCATCTTCTTTCGCTTATGTGTCGCCATCTTCTGGCGCTTTCTTTTCTTTCCACAGGGCACGATGGCACTCCTTTCACTTAGATAAGTGTTAGTAATTATCACCTAAAAACAGTATTACGTCAAGTGTAACAGAAAAAAATCCCTGATTTTTTCAGCGGCCTGACCGACGGCTTCTTCCGAGCCGTCGAACGGAAGCAGAACGGCCGACGGGATGCTGCGCATATAGGTATACTGTTTCTTTGCATAAGCTCTGCTGTCGGCCTTTATCAGGGCGCGCACATCTCCTGCAAAGCGGACGGAAAACCATTCACGGTATCCGATTGCCTTCATGCCGGGATCATATGCCGTACATCCGTTTTCCCGCAGATGAATGACTTCCTGTTCCAGGCCTTCGTCGAACATACTGTCCACCCGCTGATTTATGCGTTCATAGAGCATTGTACGCTCCATGCTGAGAATGAGCGTACAAAACGCGTACTGTTCACGAAGTTCGAACTTTCTGCGGAACGAGCTCCGCGGTCTGCCTGCTGCCGCATATACTTCGAGCGCGCGCTGGATGCGGTATCTGTCGTGCACATGTATGACGGCCGCGCTTTCGGGATCGAGTGTCTGAAGCTCGGCATACAGTTCCGCAGGTCCTTCCGCCTCCATGCGGCGCCGGAGTTCCGCACGCACGTTTTCGTCTGCCTCCGGTGTTTCCGGCAGCCCCAGAAGAAACGCACGGATGTAAAAACCGGTGCCGCCTGAGACAACGGGAATTTTTCCACGCGAATATATTTGCGCACACGCATTGTCCGCGCGCGCAACAAAATCCGCGACGGAGAACTGCTCGTGCGGCGAACAAATGTCTATGAGATGATGCGGAAGAGCGGATAAAAGAGCCGCATCAGGTTTCGCAGTCCCGATATTCATACCGCGGTATACCTGCATCGAATCGGCGCTGATGATCTCTGCTTTGTCTTTAAAAAAAGAGAGACTGCCCTCTGCGAAGAGTGTCCGCAGCAAAGCAGTCTTTCCGGTAGCAGTGGGCGCGAAAAGAACAAGTACCGGTATCTTTCCGCCTGTATGATTACTGCTGTTCAATCTTGAACGTTACCTTGTTGTCGAAAACCTGCCGGGCAGCAAGGGAAACGACCTTTCCGTCGTTCTGTTCAATTTCGGGATCTTCAATCTTTGCCATCTGATATGCACGGCGGCTTGCAGCTACCGTAATCTCATAGATATTGCCTGAATATTTTACAAGTTCTTCAAGGGGAAATACCATCAGTCGTACCTCTACTATATTTTTTTATTATAGACGAATTCCGCAGTTATGTAAAGTATACGCGTAATGATTGTGCAACGATATGCTGTACATATCATGCATGAAAGGGGGTTGCACACTGTTTGTAACGCCTCCTGTACAGTGACTGGATGCGGGAACAAACAGTCACAGGCTGCGTTCCGGTACAGTGCCGTGATCGCACGTCATACAGTGCATGTTTGTGCATTACCCGCTATCGAGGAAGGTGCCTGCCTGCTAACAGGGACGTATGCTACCTTCTAATAAGGAATGGCATCACCCGCTAACAGGGATGGATACTCGCAAAGCTATATTCAATTTTCAGGTTTTTCATAATGCGGTTGCCCTGAATTATATCACTACGTAAAAACTGCACAAAAATGCAAAATACAGGCAATATATGTTATGTATGGAAAAAAATACAGGAACAGAGTATGATACCGGTATGCCGCGGAATTACGTCACACAGGGTATTGTCTTTTCAATCAGACCGCAGGGGGAGAACAACAGCTCGGTCGGATTCGTGACTAAAGACACAGGCCTTGTCTATGCGACATTATACGGCGGTCCGAAAAGCAGGCTGCGCTCGCTCGTGTCGCAGTGGAACAGCGGGACAGCATATTTTTATTGTAAGGAAAACAGTGATTCCTCACGAAATGTAAAAATCACCGATTTCGACGTTCAGAACTACCACATGTCGTTCCGCGAAAGTCTCTATAAAACGTACGCAGCTTCACTTGCTGCCGAACTTGCCCTAAAAACAAAGTGCGCCGGAAGCAATGAAAAGTGCTGGTATCTGTTGTCGGGGTTTCTCGACGGACTCGATCTTTCGGCCGGCAGACAGTGCGAAACGGGCCTCGTACGGTTCCTGTGGCGGTATCTCGACCTGCTCGGCATCAGACCGGACGTTTCGCGCTGCATTCTGTGCGGCCGTGAGTTTTTCACTGGAAATTCAATCGGAGATAGAGTATCATACAATGCAGTTGAGAACGGCTTCGTGTGCAGTTCCTGCGCGGGACAGGACAGAAGTACCTGCACGTTTATGCTGAGCATTGAAGCTGCACGCTATCTGTATGCTGTATCGGAACTGACGCCGGCAGAAGTTCGCGTTCTGCCGCTCAGCGACGATTCGCTCAGCGAAATAAAGCGGCTTGTGTTCTTTCTTGCGGGACAGGCTGCGGGAACAAAATTAAAAACGCTTGAAACCGGAATAGGAATATTATGAGACCAACAGATATAATCATGAAAAAACGCGGAACGTTCATCCGATCCGCAGACGGAAAACAGACACTTACCGGAAGTACGGCGCTTTCCAGGGAAGAAATCAAATTTTTAGTCGACGGCTACGTCGCAGGCACGATTCCCGACTATCAGATGTCGTCGTGGCTTATGGCCGTTTACTTCAACGGAATGTCGTTCGAAGAAACGGGATGGCTTACGGACGCCATGCTCCACTCCGGCGACGTCATCAACCTGCACGGTTACGAAAAAGACGGACTAACCGGACCGTTCGTCGACAAGCATTCGACAGGCGGAGTCGGCGACAAAATTTCGCTGCCGCTCGCGCCGATTGTCGCATGCTGCGGAATTCAGGTGCCCATGATGTCCGGCCGGGCGCTCGGACACACAGGCGGCACGCTCGACAAGCTCGAATCGATAAAAGGATACAAAGTCGGCCTTACACCGGATACATTCCGCTCGCTCATCGCGAAGACCGGATTTGCAATGACGGGACAGACGAAGGAAATTGTCCCTGCGGACAGGCTGCTTTACGCGCTCCGGGACGTGACAGGCACCGTTGAATCGGTACCGCTCATTACGGCAAGCATTCTCTCAAAAAAGGTCGCCGAAGGAGCCGACGCACTCGTGTTCGACGTAAAATACGGTTCGGGCGCATTCATGAAATCAATTCCCGATGCGGAAATGCTTGCGTCGTTTCTCGTCAAGACCGCAGGCGCGATGGGAAAGAAAGCGTCGGCCCTCATCACGAATATGGATACGCCGCTCGGCTGGAAAGTCGGCAATTTTCTTGAAATCGAGGAAACGATCGAATGCCTTCAGGGAGACGGACCGGAAGACGTCATGGACGAAACGTACGCGCTCGGTGCTGAAATGCTCATGCTCGGCGGAAAAGCAGCTTCGAAGGAAGAGGGTATAGCGAAATGCCGGACGGCAGTAGCATCCGGTCTGGCGCTTGTGAAATTCCTTGAAAACGTGAGGGATCAGGGCGGTAATCCTGAAACGCTTCTCTGCGAACAGGGAAAGAGACGGTCGCCGTTCCATACGATGCTCAAAGCAAAACAGGACGGATACATCAGTCTCGACGCATATCTTACGGGAATGGCCGGTGTCGATCTCGGAGTCGGACGCAGCAGGACGACTGATCCCGTCTGTCCGGATGCGGGCCTCATTCTGTATGCAAAGACAGGCAGCCGCGTAAAAGCAGGAGACGTCCTTATGGAAGTATACGGTAAAGACGAAGCGTGCCTTTCTCCCGCCTGCGAACGCCTTGAAAAAGCAGTCTCTTACTCTTCCGACAAACCGGAGGTTAAACCGCTCGTTTACAAGGAAATACATCAGGGAACCTCTAAAAACTGAAGTTTTTAGAGGTAACTTTGAAAATGCGATGTTTTAAGTCGTGATAT
>DHDP01000013.1:109328-256420 GCA_002399405.1 Treponema sp. UBA4873
TGATATTACAACGACTTAAAACTCGACGGCACCTCTAAAAAATCACTGAAAGTGAGTTTTTAGAGGTGCCCATCAGTAAAAATCTCTGCTAAGGAAGAAAAGCATATTTTGAAAACATGGAATAAAAAGAATATTTCGCGCGAGGTTGTTAAAGCACTTTGCGACACATACGGCGTCGACGCGCTTACCGCGTCAATCATGGCAAGAAGAGGAATAGTCGAGGGAAAAGACGTTCTCTATTTCAAGGAGACCGACCTCCGCTTCCTCCACAATCCGTTTCTGTTCACGAACATGGAAGACGCTGTCGACCGTATTCTCAGCGCTAAGGAGGAAGGCGAAAAGGTTCTTGTATTCGGAGACAGCGACGTCGACGGGGTAACAAGCACGGCCGTTCTCTACGGCTATCTCAAGGATCAGGGATACGACGTTCAGTGGCGTCTTCCGCTCGGCGGCGACGCGTACGGTCTTTCTACCGCGGCGGTCGACGACTTTGCAAAGCAGTACGGCTCGCTCATCATTACGGTCGACTGCGGCATATCGAACGTGCAGGAAATAGCGCATGCGAACGAACTGGGGATAGACGTAATCGTCACCGATCATCACAATCCGCCGGAAACGCTCCCTGCCGCATACACCGTAATCGACCCGAAGCTGCCCGGATCAGGCTATCCGTTTCCCGACATTTCAGGCGCCGCCGTCGCCTACAAGCTTGTCACTGCCCTGCGCTTTTCAAATTCCGAGCTGTACAAGCAGGAGGTAACGCTGCTCAACGTCCGTCCGGCCGAAGGCGAAGACTACTATATCGACTGTCTGAAAGTCAGAAATCTGGTGCAGAAAGGACAAATTTCCGAGCGCACCGCACAGAGAGCGGCATCTGTCACTCATACAAAGCTGCCGGCTTTCCTTACCGGACAGCAGATATTCGTATGGAACGAACCTGTCATACAAAAGCAGCTTTCTGAAATTTTCGGAAGCGGCATCGAATTCAACATGATGGATTTCCGGCCGCAGATTGCGAAGCTCATTCCGCAGCTTGCGGACGAAAGTCTGCTTGCAGTAAAGGATATGTCGCGCATCGCAAAATACAGCGGAAGACCAGCGACTGAAATCGAAGGATTTTTCAATCTGTTCGTGACGTTCGCGGAAAGACAGACTGCGAACGCAAAGAATACGGCGGACGAGCAGAACGATCTGCAGCTTGTCATGCTTGCGGCGCTCGCGGACATCATGCCGCTGAAAGACGAAAACAGGATACTTGTGCGCGCAGGAATAGGCTCCATGAACGGCGGCAGACTTCGCCCCGGGCTCGCTGAGCTGTTCGCGCGGCTCGGAATGACAGGGAAAAAAATCTGCTCCACGGATCTGTCGTGGACTGTCATTCCTTCGCTCAACGCCGCCGGCCGGATGGGACAGTCGAACGTCGCGCTTGAAATGCTTCTTTCAAAGGATCCCGGCGAACGCGACAGGCTTGCGCAGAAAATAATTGAAATGAACGAACAGCGCAGACAGCTTGTCGCGGACGCGTCGGTGTTCATCAGCAAACAGGCCGACGAAAGTTATGAAATGTACGGACACCGGATGTGCGTCGTCATCGACAGGCATATCAACAAAGGCGTCACCGGCATTCTTGCCGCAAAGCTCGTCGGACGTTTTAACGTTCCTTCCATTGCCGTTACAATTTCCGAAGACGATACAGCGGTCGGCTCTATGCGCAGCTGCCGCGGATTCAACGCTACGACGTTCCTCGACAGGTTCGGCGATTTCTTCATCAATCACGGAGGCCACAATTATGCCGCGGGATTCAGCTTTCCGTGTTCGCAGCTCGACGAATTTGTCGATAAACTCAAATCATTTTCGTCGGCCGTAAACCTTGAAACCGAATGCGAAACGATAGACATAGACGCGGAAATTCCCGTTTCCTACATGACGCCCGACCTTCTCAACATTATTGACAGATTCGAACCGTTCGGCGAGGGGAACCGCGAGATTATCTTTTATTCGAAAAGCCTGCCGGTTCAGGACGCCGTGCTTGTCGGAAAAAGCGAGCCGCGTCATCTCAAGATCACGTTCGACTGCGGAAAATACAAATTTCCGGCGATGTTCTGGGGCGAGGGAGGACGGCTCAACCGCGATTTCAAAACGGGCGACAGGCTCGACGTTCTGTATACGGTAAACAGGAATTCATTCAACGGAGCTGTTACTCCGCAGATGATTATCACCGATATAAAAAAATCAAGCCAGGGGAGTAATACTAATGAACAATCATAAAAAGACAGTGACCGCATTTCTTGCGTCGCTCTGCATCGCTTTAGTTCCGGCCGCAGCCGGAACTAAGTCGTCGTTCGAAGGGACGAACTGTACTATCGGCCTAACCTACAACGAATCCGCCGCTCCGGGCGACGCCGTCGTCATACGCATGACGCTCAAATCACGCGACCGCAGAAAGGTCACGCAGGATACTGTGGCTATGGCGGAATTATTCGAAAAGAAAAAAAAGATAGACAGCTCTCTGTTCTTTTTCGTTAATCCGAAGGCAAAACGCCAGAACGTTCAGGAACTTCTCGCATACGTTCCGCTCTCGCCGTGGCTTGCGGAAGGCGGAGAGTATTCTCTCAAGGTAATCTACACGGCGTTCGGTTCGGATGCGGAAGAATTCGTTCTGCCGTTTACATTGAGTGAAAAAAAATTCCCCGAAGAAATCGTCGAACTCGACGAAAAAAATACCGCGATAAAAACGGATACGACTCCCGCACATGCAGCGCAGATTGAAAAGCTGAATACGATTCTCGAAACAGTCGAACCTTCCGACGTCTATTTCGTCAGACCGTTCGTTCCGCCCGTCGCGTCGACACGCCGTACGTCCGATTTCGGCGACAGGCGGACATATAAATATATGAGCGGCAAAACGTCCGAAACGATTCACTACGGCATCGATTTCGGTGTCCCCGAAGGAACAGTCGTTTCTGCATGCGGAGACGGCCGCGTCGTCATGGCGGAAAACCGCATATCGACGGGATGGAGCGTCGTTATTGAGCACGCTCCCGGATTTTACAGTCTGTATTACCACCTGCACTCGCTCGGCGTCAAGGAAGGTCAGCTTGTAAAACAGGGTGATAAGATCGGCCTTTCCGGTTCGACGGGCCTTGCGACGGGACCGCATCTCCACTGGGAGCTACGTCTCAACATGTGCGCAGTTTCGCCCGATTTCTTTACGACAGATTACGCGTACACGAAACAGGAACAGAACTGATTATTCCGGGCGGATTTCGAGCCGTCCGCCCGAGTCCGTGAGCACCGCGTAATACACGCCCGTCGTGCAGCGGGACAAATCCACCGTGTACCGGTTTGAAAAACCTGCGCTGAAGACCGCCGCCGGATTGGAGGCAAAACTCGAGAGTCTGTATAAATCGTGTCTGTTTTTATAGGTGGAGCCCGTTCCGAACAGCATGCACTGCCCGTTTTCGTTATAATACCGTTCAAGATACGTTCCCGATTCAAACAGCCCGAAGCCGCGGTGTTCATAGATTGTCTCGCGGCCGTAAATGACTTCGGGAAACAGAAATTTCTTCCCTGAAAATTCCGCGCTTCTGAAATCGACTGCAAGCGACGAGCCGCGCCACGAACGCTCGAGCACCGCGCATTCGTTTCCGGCAGTATCGAGCAGCGATATGACGGCGCTGACAGTATCGCCGCTTTCTGAGGTGCTTGTCCCGTAGACGAGAATGCGCATAATCTGATAGTCGTTTACCCGCGGAAGGCGGCCTGCGGCTCCGAAACAACCGCCGAATTTTACAGCGTAGACAATAAACACGATGAGAAAACAGGCAAAAATACTGTTAAAAATAAATTTTCCAACAGACCACTGTCTTATCATATACCTGCCAGTTTCAGGAACTCCTTTTCATCTATTATTTTTATGCCGAATTTCACGGCTTTCGCGTTTTTCGAAGAACCGCTCGACGTGTCGTTCGTAACGAGATACGTTAAATCCTTTGTCACCGACGACTTGCATGAACCGCCGTTTTTTTTGACAAGCTGTTCCGCGTCGGCGCGTTTCATTGTAAAAAGTTCTCCCGTAAAACAGAACGACATTCCCGCAAACACGCCCGAAGACGAAGAAGCGAGACGTATCGTTCCCGAAGAAACGAGCGCGCGCATTTCCTCTGCGTTTTCCGAAAGACCTTCGACGGCAGTATGCGCCATCACCTCCGCGAAGCCGTACACGTCCGCAAACTGTTCTTCGTTTGCCGCAAGCATTTTGTCGAGCGTGTCGAATCCCGCGTTGACGAGCTTTTCTGCAGACGTTTCCCCTATTCCCTCGATATCGAAACCCGCGACGAACACGGCAAGACTCATGTTCCGGTGCGACGCGATCGAGTTGATAACCTTCGCTGCTCCGAGCGATTCTTTTTCCGCAGCGATGCTTTCCTCGTTGAGAAAAAACGGAATCAGATCGTCGAGCGTAAGCGAATAAATGTCCGTGATGGACGCGACTTTTCCCGATTTGAAAAGCGAGTTGACGAGCGTTTCGCCGAAATCGCGTATGTCCACAACCTGAACCCATTTGAGCAGCTGATGAAGCACGCGCTTCGGACATGATTTGTTCGGGCAGAAAAGACGGCTGCCTTCGTCGACAAGCGGCGTACCGCACGTTTCACAGGTCGTCGGGAAGACGACAGGTTCCAGTCCGCTTTTCCCGTCCTGCACGACGCTTTCGATTTTCGGAATGATTTCGCCGCGTTTTACGACGACGACGGAGCATCCGATGTTCACGCCGAGCGCGCGCATCGTATCGGGGTTGGCAAGGCTTGCACGCTGCACAGTCGTTCCCGCAAGTTCGACGGGGTCAAATACGGCGACGGGAGTGTACGTACCGCCGCTGCGGCTCCACTCGACCTCCCGCAGCGTCGTCACCGCCTCTTCGAGGCTGAACTTGAACGCTATCTGCCTGTCGGGGCGCGCGCGGACCGCGTCGTCATGGTCGATGCGGCGCTCCTTTATTACAAGGCCGTCGATGTCGTAATCGAGCGTTTTGCGTATTTCCATTACCTGCGCGCGGTACGCAATCACTTCGTCGATCGAGCGGAATATTCTGAGCGTCACCGTGTTGAACCCGCACGATTTAAGCCACAAAATCTTGTTCTCTTCGTCCGTATACGGCTGCCCACCTTCAGTCGCCCACACGTCGTACGTGATGAGCGTGAGATTCTCGCTGCCTTCGCCGTCCTTCCGCCTCATAAGCCCGTTCGCGGCATTGCGACAGTTCGCCTTGTCCGCAAATTTCATGTCGTGTATCTGATGCGTCATAATGACTTCGCCGCGGATACCGCCGGTAAAGTCTATGCGCGAACCGTCGCTTTTTCCGAGCAGCGCGACAACTCCCTGCATTTTGCGCGCGTTCGCCGTTATATCGTCGCCGACCGTACCGTCGCCGCGCGTCACCGCCCGTCTGAGTTCTCCATGGCTGTACTGCAGTTCAAGAGACGCCCCGTCGAGCTTGTATTCGACAAGGTATTCGTCGTACACGTGCTTTTCGGCCCACGCACGGAACTGTTCCGGACCTGCGGCCTTCTCCTGACTTCCCATCGGCATGATGTGGCGTACTTTTTCAAAATTTCCCGAATCCTGTCCGACTTTTTTCAGAACAGGATTTTCCGGCTCAAGCGCTTTGAGTTCGTCCCACAACTTGTCGAAGTCGGCGTCGCTGATTTCTCCTTCACCGTCGTAATATGATTTCTGATATTTCTGTATAAGCCTTTCGAGTTCTCCGACTCGTTTTGCCTTTTCACTGCGTGCTTTCGCTTCATTTATGTCAAAAAGATCGCTCATACACTCCTCTATTTTTTTATAAAATAAAGTTCGCTTATAGGCCTGTCGTCGCGTATTCCGCGGGCCTCGAATTTCGTCTCGGGACGCCATTCCTGATGCTCCGCAAACCCGTCGTACTTATTAATAAGATGCTCCGTTGCGGTCAATTCTTCAAGTGCAGACTGCGCGTATTCAAGCCAGTCGGTAACCATATAAAAATAGCCGCCGGGCGCAAGTTTCGCCGCGAACAAATCAGTATGAGGACGCTGTACGAGACGACGTTTGTGATGCCGCTTCTTCGGCCACGGGTCGGGAAAAAACACGTGAAACGCGCAGACCGATTCGTCCGCTATCATATTGCCGAGCACTTCGACCGCATCGTGCTCTATGACGCGGAGGTTCTCCAAGCCGCGCGCCTTTATTTCACCGAGCAGCTTACCGACGCCCGGTTTATGCACTTCTATACCGATGTAGTTTCTTCCGGGATTCTGCGCGGCTATTTCCGCGGTTGCGGCACCCATACCGAATCCTATTTCGACGGTGACCGGATTCGCGTTTCCGAATATGCTCGCGTACGACAATTTTTCAGGTGCATAAGGGATGCACCATACGGGAGAAAGCTCTTCATAATTTTTTTTCTGAGAATCGGTCATGCGTCCTATGCGGACGACGTACGTCTTCACATCGCGGAAAAAACGACTATCCGCTCCTGATTCGTTTTCGTTCAAAATCATTTCCTCGTTTATTCTTTACCGGCCGACGACGGCCGCTCTTCCGCGGGCATAAAGCAGACGACGGAACCGTCGGACGATGTCCAGCATATCCGTATGGACGACGCCAGTTTCATATCGTTCCATATGCTGTCGTCGTTTTTCCACTCCGGTTTCCGCGTATTGTAATATATAAGCGTTCCGTCTGACATGTACACCGCCAGCATTTCTTTTGCAGATGCTCCCAGAATACTTCTCGCATCCGAAGATTTTGATCCGGTAAGTTTTTCAGGGTACGCTACGGAAAAAGAAGTCTGAACCGTGTGTTCCTCCGCGTCGGTGTAAAACAAATCATACTGTCCCTGCGGAAACTGCTGCGATTCAGGAACAGCAAAATTCGTATACCCGGCCCACTGTCTGTTGCCGGAACCGATAAGCTGCGGTTCTTCCTCGGTCCATTCATATCCGCTCGTTTGCGATGCAATCCGTATCTGTTCGGCACGCCGCACATCGCTTCCCGTCTCAGCGAAAACAGAAAGACGCATCTGCGGAACGGAAGCGTCGTCGCGGTAGTCGAAAATCACGGTCGCGTTCGAAGAAAGAAGTTCCGGCGTCGTATTTGCGCACGACACGCACGCACCGCAGAAGAAAACGGATACGGCAAACAGGCAAAAAGAACGAATGTGCGGAACAGTGAACATAGTCAGAAATTGAAAATAAGGTTTATAACGGTAAGATCGCTTGTGGAAAACTGATTCACAAGCGATTCGAATTTAACATTTACTTTTTTGCATGCGTCGTCGAGGTATGACAGGTAGTACAATCCGAGGTCGGTGCCTTCCTGACCTTCGGGCAGTTCGCGGTAAAAATCGATAAGCGTCTTTTTTCTCGTATCGGCAGTCTTCTTGGCTTCAATATTTTCTTTTACTTCCTGGAACTCGTCGTCCTTATTGTACAACGTTATCTGCAGGCGGCCCTGCTTTCCGATCGACGACGTTCCTCCTCCGAGTTTCCATGACAGGAAGACAAGTTCGTGCTTGCGCTGCAGTTCCTTAACAATTTTTGAGCGGATGTCGGGATCGAAAATAAGAGAATCGATATCCTCTACGCCCTGATACATGTTGCGCGCTTCCTTGCGGATATTCGTATTCTCGCTGTTGAGCGCAAGCTCCATAATCATAACGGAAATATATTCCGCCACTTTCGATTTATCCATGTACGAACCGAGCAGATTGCGGATTGCGATGAGCATCTCGTTGAATCCGTCGGCCTTATGAAACAGCGTGATGATGTACCAGTTCATGAGGCCGAGTCTGTTGAGAAATTTCTCAGTCATGAGCAGATAAATATTTTTTTCCTCGGCGGAATAATCTTTATTGCCCATGATGGACTGCCAGACGGGAGACAAAATAAGCTTGCGCGTCTGATCGATAACGGCGCCCTGACTTGCAAGCGTGAGCCTGAGCTGCCTGTCGTTCATTTTCGTTTTTTCGTCGATGAGATGAGCGGGATTCGCCCTGTTGTATTTACGCACGCAGTCGCATTGGATGACCGCAGAATACATGTCGCGGTCGAACTGCTTGTACAAAAGGGAATAGACAACGACTTTTGAAAGATCCATGACTTCCTGCCGCGCGGAAACGAATTCCGTCATCGATATCTCGATTTTCGAGATATAATCAAGAAGTATCATGCTTTGAATAGACTGGGGAGAAAAACGATTCAGGGAGATGCCGTATTCATCAATATTGTCTGCAAGCCGGAAACGGAGCAGTTTTTTCTTATGGCTGATGAAATTTGAAGCGCCGTCCTCTGTCAGAATGATCTTCAAAGGCAGTTCCAGCATGAATTTTTTACCTGCAGCGCTCATTTTTCACCTTTCTCCATCTATTCTACTGGTTTATTATTGCTTCTTATTATACACTATGGGACTTGCATTGTAAACACTTAATATTATAAACTGAATATATGAAGGAAATCAGAGTTTTTTTTTCTTTATCCTGCTTCATACTCTTTTCCGCTCTGCTGAACGCCGGTGAGCCGTTGCTGCAGCCGGGGGTGAAACTCCGCGGGCTTTCGTTGTGTAAAAATACTGAAAATTTTCTTTTTTCAAGCGGATTTACGCCGCAAAAATCGGATCTGATAAAATCGGGAACGAATGAATTTCCGTATAACATTGAAGTTGCACTTCCTGCCGCTGCGGAAAAATCGGCGGAACTGTCCGGCAACAGACGGACGCTGATTCTCGCTTTTACGATGGAAGACGCGCTCCGGTTCAGGAATTACGTAAGCGTTATCCTGAGCAGTCTGAAAAAAATGCAGCGGGATTACGACCTTGTTCTGCTTTTTTCCTACGGCGACTTTCAGTCGGACAACGGCGGCGACAGGCTCTGCGGAACGGACATATTCGCCGAAAACATCGACGCACCCGACGATTGCAGCGCTGTCTCCGTAAGTTTTACGGCCGAAAAAACAGCCGTACTGATTCCGGGCGGCGCGGGGGACACTGCCCCGAGCTGGCTCGTCAAACGGCTGTGCGATTCGTTCGCGTCTTCCGGACTGCCGTACCGTATCCGCGGAGGGAGTCTCGGCTCGCTGTACCGGCTGCGGATTCTTAAAGCCGACGAACGCGCTTCCTTTTTTCTGCAGCGGGGCATTCCGTGCGCAGGCATCTCGATTCCCGAAGAGGCCGACATAGCTTCATACGGT
Source organism: Treponema sp. UBA4873 (assembly GCA_002399405.1). GTDB lineage: Bacteria > Spirochaetota > Spirochaetia > Treponematales > Treponemataceae > Treponema_D. Next base: position 118,556 of record DHDP01000013.1, read on the forward strand.
GCGGGCACTGCTGAATTTCTTTCCGCCTATAGTTCGGAAGGAACCGGCAGCTGGGACCGGCACTATATTGTTTTTCATGCGGGGAAAACCCTGTGGTGGACCAGCGAGCAGTTCATTGTCGTGTGTTTTATCGCTGTTTCATTCATCAGTCTGTTCATGCTGTCGGAACTTTCGTTCATACGAAACAAACGGCGAACCGAAATCAAACACGATGTATTCAGGCTCTGGTATATTCTCCCCGTCACCGTTGTTATTTCGGCCGTTTGTTTTCAGGTAAGCCAGCCGCTCACGCAGTTCCTCTATCATATTTTCAGAATTTCCATCCTTTATCAATTCATAGTCAAAGTCGTCATAACATTCGTCATCAATACGCTGCTCTATCTGTTTATTGTTAAATTTCAGGGCGTCCTTGAAGAGCGCGCGTACGCATATCTTCTTACCGTAGATTCGGTAATTAATATTTTCATATTCAGCGCAGTAGATATTTCCCTGTTTTTTCTCTTTGCGGCGGAGTACGTCATCGTATATATTTTCCGTCCGTTCAAAAAAACAAACATGCTCGTCGCCGCGTTCATTGCAATGATGATTCCCTATGTTCCGTACATCAGGCAGATAATCAGTTATGCGGACCCGGCTTTTTTCGGTTCCGCAGTATACAGCGGCTTTCAGGGGAATATGCTTCTTTCAATCGGGTCGCTCCCGTTTCTTTTCCAGTGGCTCCGCATAATAGCGCGCTTCACCGAGCGGTGGAATTATTATGAAACATCTGCATCAGGCAGGCGCATTCTGAGCGTGATATCATTTTCCGGAGCAACGGCGGTAATCATCGTTGTGTTTCTCGCCGGTGTCAGCCGTATTTCCGGATACTTCAAACCGGGAAGCGAACGGAGAACGCAGAATGCCGTTCGGATAAACCGGGCAGATGACGCAGTTCTTTCCTGTTCCTCATCGGACCGTACATTTTTCGGCGATACGACGCGGACTATTTCCGTCGATTTGGGGAAGGAGGCGGAACGCTGTATTATCTCGGTAAACGGCATGAACGGGAATTCCGTCGTCTACTCCGACAACGAGTACAAATCTGACAAAACAAAATATACTGATACATTTCCCGTTCCCGTCTGGCCGCCGGAAAAGATTACCGTTTCGTATGTCGCCGACGTCTCTGTTCCTTCAGTCGTGACTGTGACCGCATTTTACAGGGAAACTGATTCTGCCTGTACGATGCGGACATACGAAGTCACGATTCCCGCCTCGAGGAAACAGACTGTAGAAAAAACATGAAAAACGGCACAGTACACTATTTTCTGCATGTCGATTTAGACGCCTTTTTTGCGTCGGTGGAACAGCTCGACAATCCTTCATACAGGGGAAAACCGGTTATAGTCGGAGGCCTTCCGGGAGAACGAAGGAGCGTCGTCTCGACGGCTTCGTATGAGGCGCGCAAATTCGGCGTCCACTCGGCAATGCCCACGGCTGAGGCATACCGCCTCTGTCCGCAGGGAATATTCGTCCACTGCCGGATGCAGCGGTATCACGAGCTTTCCGCGCAAATCATGGACATATTCCGCGGATATTCTCCCGACGTTGACCAGATGTCGGTGGACGAAGCCTTCGTCGACCTTACCGGTACGGAGGTTCTTTTCGGAGAACCGGCGGAAACCGCACGACGGCTCAAAAAAGAGGTCAGGGAAAAAACGGGGCTTACTGTTTCAGCCGGGCTTGCAGGTTCGAAATATATTGCAAAAATTGCGTCAGCGCTTTCGAAACCCGACGGATTCTGCGAAGTAAAGGCGGGAAGCGAAGAGAAGTTCATGCTTTCGCTTCCGTTGAATAAAATCTGGGGAATCGGTCCAAAAACACTCCGGCGCATAAACGAAGCGGGTATCTTTACAGCGCGCGATATTTATGAAAAAAGCGAAGACCTTCTATGCGTTCTGTTCGGCAGTTCCACGGGGACGTTTCTGTACAATGCGGTACGGGGAAAGGAAGCTGAGACATTCAGCAGAGATGCGTCTTCCCGTTCGCTCAGCGCGGAAACGACGTTCTCGTACGATCTCACCGATACGTACACGGCGGAAACCGCGCTTATGGAACTATCGCATACAGTTATGTTCCGCCTGCTCCGCGAAGGCTGTACGAGCCGCACCGTCATGGTAAAACTGCGTTACGACGATTTTTCAACAGTCTCCGTCCGGGAAACGAGTTCCTCCGACATTACTTCCGTCGACGATTTGTACGCGCGCGTCTGCTCGCTTTTCGAACGGAAATATGAAAAAGGACGCAGCATCCGCCTGCTCGGTGTCGGAGCTGAAAATCTTGAAGACACTGCAGCGCCGCGTCAGCAGGAACTTTTCGACTTCGGAGAAAATAAAAAGCGGGCCGTCGAAAAGGCAATCGTAAACCTTGAGAAAAAACATCCCGAGGTAAAAATACACAAGGCGCGTCTGCTCGACGCGTCGAAGCTCAAATCGATTCTGTTTTTCGCTGCGTTTCTCGCTCTTTTTTCACATCAGCAGACTCTTTCCGCTGATACGACAACGTCGGCAAGCGGAGCCGGTTCCATCGTCACCGACGAGACGAACGTTGCACCTGAAAGCACGGACCTCCCGGAATCGCTGTTCAATTATCAGATTGGCGACAATAGCGTCGAATTTCTTGCGGACGGTTACTGGGAGGCAAAGCTGCTTCAGACGACGTCGGCTTCGTTCGGGTACGGAAATCCGTTCGCGCTTTCGCTCGGTGTGCCTGTATTCAAACAAAGCGTCGACCTTTCTCTGTGGTTTATGCTCAACAAGTCGTGGTTTTTCAAGGCGTCGTTCGCGGACGAATTCAACAAAAATACTATCGCGGCGGGATATTACGGACAGGGCAACATCAGGGAGGTGCTCATCGCAAACAGAGGCATCGTCTTTCCCGCAACGTATTCAGTTTCGCTTTTCGGCAGGGGGATCGGCGGCGGAGACAATGAAGCGCCCGGCATATCAGCACGGTTCGCTGATTCCGTAAACGGCAGATGGCGTGCCGACGCGGTCGTCAGATACGACATGCTTGCAGAGCACGATGCGACCTTTTACGGAAAGAACAGCGTGTCGACAATCTCCGTATCGCTCTCCGGCTGGCTTACCGGGCAGCTGTTCGTTCTTCCCTCTTCCGACGACGTGTCGGCAGTTGCGGCCGTGTACGTAGAGTCGTCGTCGGGGACATACTCCGACGCGGACGGCCGCACGTACAAAAAGCTTTCGAGCTCCCAGTACGCGTTGCTTCCCGCCCGCAGCATGATTATTATTGCGTCCGATGCGGGAAGCGTAAAAAAAAACAACACGCTTCCTAATGTCATCATCACATTCTCTTCCTCCGCAATTGCGAATATCAAAAGCGAACTCGGCTCGTACGGTACGGCTGATTCGCCTGGCGGCAGTTTTCTCGGCGCCGTTCAGACATGGTTTGCAGACAGTCCGAACGCGCCCGATTTGAAGGACTTCGCGTATTCGGACGACGGGACAAATTATTACGGCCTTTTTACGACAATCGGCGGCAGCACAGGTCTGCTGATTCAGTCTCCCGCAGGATTCTCGCCGTTTGCGTGCGCGTACCGATATGACTGCGGAATAACGACGGCTTCGGATGCCGCAGTCGTATCTTCGTCGACGGAAAAATCATCTTCGGAATATTCCGCCGTCATTTCGGACAACGACATAACGTTCGTCTCCACCGATTTTTTTTCCGACACGCACACGTATTCCGACGTCTACGTAACTGACGAATCTTCCTCTTCAGCGCTGGAACCTTCCGTACGCTACCCGCTCGCCGTCACGTCGCCCGGCAGCTACCTCGGATACAGCGATTCAAGCGATCTGAAACTCCTCCTTCAGACGTACACTCCGGTCAGCCGGTACGACATCGGCACTGACGCAGCCGCAGGGTCGGTATCGGTATACAAAAACGGCATCCTCGATCAGGCCGCAACGTACGACAGCGAATCGGGAACGGTAACGCCTTCCGTGTCGGTCGCCGATACAGACAAAATCTACATTACGTGGTATGAGGACACGACGTCTTACGACAACGGCGCTGTTGCGGCCGAAGCCGGGTTTTCATGGAATTTTTTCCCGGGACTCACCGGAGACGCGGCGATTTCATCGCGGTGGGCGCTTGCACTTAAAAATAAATTTGCGGACGACTCCGAATCGAAAACGGGATTCGTTTCGCTCGCGGCCGGACTCTCCTACAACAAAAACGGTCTCTCCGCGACAAACGCGTCGATCGTCTCTCTTGAAACGGAAAACGTCACCGGCTGCTACCGCGTACTCGGCATGGACGACGAGAGTTCGGAGACGTACTACCTCGGCGAAAGCGACGGCATCGTTCTTCCGTCTGACTTTGAGCCGATTCTGAACAAACGCCCGGACAGCACCGACACGGCGCTGCCCAAAACGCTCGACGCGGACGAAAACTGTACGTCGGGAACGGCCGGCGGTACGTCAGTCACCGGAATTTCGGGATATGCGGTGCCGGTCGAAGCGTCGTTCGACAGCGGGAGTTCCGCCGACAGCTGGGCGGCCGCGTCGATAAGCATAAGCGGCGGTTCGCTTCTATCCTCGGGGACGCAGTTCACTTTCGCGCTGAAAGCGGCGGACACGTCGGTTACCGGGTACGACGTGTATCTGCAGCTCGGCGTATACGCGGACGACGATCTCTCTGATGAGGTCCGCAACAAAGTACCGACGTGGAAAATATCCGCAACATCATCCGCTGACACAGGTACGGACGTGCAGAAAGCTTTCTATCCCGACGGAACAGGAGCGGACAGCAACGGGTGGCAGAAGGTTACCGTTCTTCTCACCGATTACGACCGCGCCCGGTTCAGCGAATATCACGACATGCGTCTCATAATCGTCAAGTCCGAAAATTACTCCTCATCGGACGACGCATCACCGTGCATCTATTCCGGTCCGTATGAAACTGACGTGCAGAACATATTTACATCGCAGGACAGCGCGCTCTCAGTGACGACAAAACAGACTGCTGATACGACGGTGCCCGACAAATCCCGTTTCAACAGCAGCACAAATTACGCCGCGCTTGTAACATGGAAAAACACTGCGGAAACGGCGCCTTCGGACGACAGTGAACTTGTTATTGCCGCCGCACGCTATTTCACCGAAGTCGATATAGCGCCGTATGAAACAGTCAACATGTATTTCAGTTATTACGGGGAAAGTTCATATACCGGTTCCACAACAGATACGGACGAAGCTGCGTTCACGTTCATCCTTGATTCGGAGGCGGAGTCGATCGACGATTCCGGCTCGACTGCTGTGCGGGTTGCGGTAAAGCAGTCGGAATTTGCAAACCTAGTGAACACGTCTTCACGCGCATGGCATCTGCTGTCGGTGAATTTAATCGACAGAACAGTCTCTGTCGACGGTGCGGCGCTTTCTTCCGGAAACTATACGCTGCAGGTGAACACGTCCGTAGTGCCGTCGCGGATGAAACTGCTCGTCGACACGGCGGTGGACGGTACTGTATATCAATCAGGCGAACTGGCCGTCGACGAACTCTACTGCGACGGCCTTACGCCGCACGTATTGCTCGGAAACATAACGAAAGTCTCCTACAAAAAAGACGGTGCCGTTCTTCAGGCAGGTTCGTTCCCGCTGATTGAGAACGTATCGCTTTCGTCCACCGCGACGGAATCGGCGACGTTCGGAACAAAAACGGCGGCAAACAACGCGCAGACTGTAACAGCCTCTTCCGCAGCTTCTGCGACGGCGGCGACAATCGCGCTCTCGGGCGACGCTGCGTTCTCGAGTGCGGAAACGGGCGCCGTCTCAACAGCCGGCTACAGCGCAGCAACGACGCGCCCGCTGCTCGGTATTTTTTCGTTTTCGGGCGCCTACCGCTTCGACCATTCCGGTTCGTCGCTGGAACACTCCGATAAAGCGTCCGTTAATTTTTCCCCGCTGTACGTCCCGCTCATGCTGAGCGCATACGCTACATCCTCAAGCAGTCTCTGGTCGCTCAATCAGAAATCGGGCGCAGCGGCGGAACTGGCGTTCGCCGGCAGAAACTGGGGCTCAACGCTCAGCGGAACGGCTGTAGTCGTACAGAAAATTCTTCCCTCGACAACGGGCGCGCCTTCGTCCGACACCGACAGCTTCCTCGGAGGATGGACGGACAGCGCCGCACTCGCATATTCCGCAGGAAGCGTCGCCGCGTCCCTGCGTACAAACGACAACACCCTGAAACTCAGCACGCAGCTGCCGTTCATGTCGCTTGCGCCGCAGTTCATATTCGAAACTGCCGGAAAATACACGTCCTCGTCGTCCGTTCTCTACACAGATTCAACATCGTTCACGACGCGCATACCGTTTAAAATCAGCAGCCAGAACGTTGCGCTTGAATGGCTCAAAAAAGGAGGCGGAGTCTCGATATACAGTCAGGGGGGAAATTACATCTCCGATTACCGGACGCTCTCCGCGTCCCGTGATTCCCGCTCCTGGTACTTTTCCTCATGGCCGTTCTACGACATGTTCAGCACTGATTTGTCGGAAGCAGTTCTTGCTGACACTTCAATGACGACAACATCGTCCGATTCGCTGTTCTATTCGACATGTTATTCCGCGTCGTGGTCAAGACCGCTCTCCGCGTCTGTTTCGGACTTTTACATACCGTCGTCGGCGTCGTTCGCCGTAGAGCGGGATATCAGAACGTCCGCAAAAATCAGCGACACATATCAGCTCAAAACGACGATCGTCACAAATGCGTTCAACATATTCGGTTCCGAAAGCAGGTCCGGGTTGTTCGCATGGTATAAACAGGATGAATACAACACGTCTCTGGCCGGAGCGGTGAAGATTCCGAAAGACGATGCGTCCGCCGCGACATTCCAGCTGTCGGCGTACACGCAGGAAAATTTCTATATCAGCGATTCCGACATTCTCAAGACGGGATTCGAAGTAAGTTTCGAAACAGACGGGGACTGGAGTACGGAGGGAACTGTCGTCTGGAAGCGCGCAGGCAGATCAAGTCCGATTCCTCAATTAATAAAATTTTTCCGGAAATCGTACGATCCGTCAGCCGCCAGGCTCACGCGTACGAGCAGCATCGACACTACGCTCTCGTCGACGGACAGCGTTTTTAAGCAGGTGTATATTCTCGTAAACTCGCTCGACGCGGAACTTAATAAATATTTTTCTCTTTCGTGCGGAGCAACAGGTACGTATACGTGCACCGAAGACACGTCGATGCTTCTGTCGCTTACGCTTCAGCTCGGCGGCAAAGTCCAGTTCTGAAGAAACTCTGCCGGCTCACTGCAGCGGCGCAAAATATCCTGTCTCGTCCCGTCCGCTTCTGTTCATAAGATAAATCTCCGCCTCGACAGGCAGATACGCTTCGCCAAGATTCGTCTGAAGCGATGATACGTACGAAAGCTGGTACAGCCCTGACGGCAGGTTCTTCAAGTCGCGGATAACGGCGGAAAGACCTTCAGGTCTGAATACGTAATACTGCTTTCCTTCCGTATTTCTGCACAGATAGTCTATCTCCTCATCGCCCGCCCCCTGCGTAAGCTGTGCGACGGACAGAGCGATCGAATTATTGTTAAGATACGCGGTCAATTCCGCGAGGCCGTACCGGGTGAACGCGTTCTGCGTCACTTTTCCCGCCGTAATAAAAATGATTGCCCGCTTTTTTTCCGCATTGATGAGATCGTTCGCCGCAAGACGCACTGCGAGGTCTATCGGCACAGTATCCGATACGGCTGTCTTTATCGAACGGTAGCTGAACTGCTCGGCTGCGCGCGGGCTGCCTTTGTATTCGGTCACCGGAACGGCGCCCGCCGCGACAATGCGCAGCGTGCCTGTTCCGTTCATGTCGGATGCAAGTTCGCGCACGACCGATTCCATCTGCGAGCTGTACGCCGCGCTCTCCGTCGAACGGTCGATAACGAGCGTGACGTCTTCCACCGTGTTGTTCGAAGATACGCCGAGCAGCTTCTGCTGCGCCGCAGGACGTTTATCCTCTGTTATATAGAAATTCTCCTCGCGCAGACCGACGACCGGCTGACGGTGTCTGTTTTCGACGCGCAGTTCAATCGTGACGGCGGGAAATGAATCGGCGTTCACCCGTTCAATCTGGACGAACAGACCGCCTATAAGCTCCTGCAGTTTTGCCATGACGTACACTTCGTTCGTCCTCATGTCGGTGACAAGCACGTTGCCGTTCACGTCCGGTACGGCGCTTGTGAGACGGGACGGCGCGTTTCCCGAACGCGCGCATTCGTTCGTCGCACCCGTATCGGAATCGACGGAAATCACTTTGTTGGAGTCGCAGACAACAAGATAACTGCCCCACACTTTCATCGACTCGGGGTGAACGAACGTCTTGTCCTGTACAAGCTGCCGCTCGTAATTTCCCGCAAGATCGAACTGATACACTGCGCCCGTCACGCAGTCCGCGACATACACGCTGCCGCCTATAACGGCAATTCCTGTCGGCCCCTTGAATCCGTCGAAGCCGCCCTGTTTTTTTCCGAACGAGAACAATCCGTTGCCGTCGCCGTCGAATACGTCGACGCGGCTGTTTCCGTAATCGGTCACGTAAACGTTTCCGTTGCCGTCCTCGGCAAGGTACTGCGGTCCGATGCATTGTCCGAGTCCCCTTCCCTTCGCGCCTATATATTTAATAAAACTGCCGTTCGGTTTTAATAATGAAAGCCGGTCGCCTGCACTCTCGCTTACGAGGAGATTGCCGTTCTGCAGACGTATGACGTCGAGCGGACGGTCAAATCCGTTGACAGGTCCTTCCGCACGGCTTATGACAGTTCCATTAACATTTATTTTGAGCAGCTCGTTCGTTCCGTATGCGGCGACCCACACGCTTCCGTCGCTGTTCGGCAGCACCGATACGGGCTCGCTGAAAATAAGCGTGCCGCCCCGGACTCCGGGAAAGCTTCCGGACTCGGTGTACCTCATCGAATTTTCATATGACGAGCCCGTGATGCGGCGTTCCTGCACTATCTCGATTCTGTTCTGCATGAGCAGCCCGCCGTATCCGCCGTCGTACGCCTTCTGCCATGCGGAAAGAGCTTCTCCCTCCATGCCGCTGCGGTAATACGCTTTTCCGAGCCAGTCAAGAATAAGATTGTCGCTGCTTTTGTACGAGAGCGATTTTTCAAGCTGCATTACCGCTTCGTTGAAAGCGCCGCGGTAATACGCCTGCACGCCCCTGCGGAATTCCTGCGAAGCAAGACCTTCGTCGGCTGTGCGGATTCTGTTCTTCGAGGCAAGGCCAGCCGTATTGTCCTGTGCGGACAGAATAACGGCGGCGGAAATAAAGACAGCCGCCGTCATCGCGCTGATATTCCGTATTGCAGAAGCTATCCCCGTCTTTTTCATTGACCGGCCTCTGCTTTCGAAACTTCCGTCAGGTGATTCTGAATTATCCCGTTTTCCTTATCACGTTTCTCTGCTTCTTCAAGATATTTCTTCGCTTCCTTCATAAGACCGAGTTTAAAGTATACCCAGCCGAGTGAGTCGAGACACGCAGCGGAATCAGGTTCAGCCTCCACCGCTTTTTTACAGTATGAAAGAGCCTTCGTCAAATCCCTGTTCTCGCATGCCAGCACGTATCCCATTCCGTTGAGCGACGTACTGTTTCCGGGATCGGATTCGAGCGATTTTTCGTAATACTGAAGGCATTTCTCCGTATCGTTCTGCTCCCACGCGACGTACGCGCCTGCGGCGTATACGGACGCAGTCTGATATCCCGTTTCAAGCAGTTTCCCGAGTTCGAAATCGGCAAGCCGTTTCCGCCCCGAAAGCGCGTAAATCACTGCAAGAAGAAAACGGCACTGGAGCACGCGGTCGAGCTGCGTACCCGACGTGACAACCTGCTCAAGATACAGCAGCGCGTCGTCATACCGCGCGAGCTTCGCGTAGCACAGTCCGATGTAGTACGCAAGGTCAATGCTGTCGGCGCCTGTATCGGGCGGAAGTCCGAGAAAAAATGTAAGTGCGTCGGTATATTTTTTCTGCTTGTACAGCAGCGTCCCCTGTGTCAGCGCATTCGTCGTACTGTTCGATTTTTTTAATCCGTCTGCCATTGTTCCCGCCCGTCTTCCGTCAAGAATTTTCTCTGTTGCTTTATATTGAATATTCTACAGCGAAAACATGATATCGTCCACATCGTTACAGGAACGGGGTTCTGCGCAGACACAGGCAACAGAGATGAATCCTTTTTTGTAAATACGGTAATCGCTCGAATCGCCGCCGTGCGATACGATGCTTCCTCCGCTGAAAAAGCTGTACGTATCTCCGTCGGGTCCTTCAACAAGCTTCACCGTATCGCGGTATTCGCGGAACGAAATCTCTTCCGCCGTTTCCACACCGTCGTACGATTCCCTTGAGTCGGCGTTCACATTAACAAACGCGCATACGCCGTCGGGTATCCCGTCTGATTTCGTCGTACGGGTAAGATCTATAAGTTTCTGAAGGTTTTTCGCGGCAAAACGCGCCAGTCCTCCGTAACGCCATACGCCGTCGTGAGTCTGAATGCTCAGCGCAATCCCCGGGACCCCGTACAGGACGGCTTGACGGGCGGCGGCAGCCGTTCCCGAATACAGCAGGTCCGTTCCCAGATTCGAGCCGCGGTTTATGCCCGACAGAACTGCATCGGGAGGTCCGCCTGTGATGCCGCTTCTCAGTCCCGTCACGACGCAATCGACAGGTACGCCGGAACATGAATACGTGCGCTCACCGAGTTTCCTGATGCGGAGCGGCTCGTGCATCGTTATGCAGTGCGACACGGCTGATCTGTTGCGGTCGGGTGCAATTACCCACACTTCGTTTTCCGCGGAAAGCACGTCCGCAAGAACGCGTATCCCTTCCGCGCCGACTCCGTCGTCGTTTGTAATAAGCAGTTTCATATTATTTGATTATGCGTGCGCCGCCGGCCGGCGTCACTTCGTAGCATGACGGATGAAAACCGAAAATCCGCTCGTATTCGGAAAGTTTATCCCTGAAATTCTTCTCGTCGGAACTGCGGATGAACGCGTAGAGACAGCGGCCGAAACCTTTGCCTGTAATCCGTCCGCACGTGACAGGATTGCGCAGCTGCTCAAGATTCGGTTCAAGCTCTCCCACCCGTTTTAAAATCCAGTCGATTTCCGGGCAGGAAATTTCATACATCTCGCGCATACTCTCGTGGCTGTGGTTTACCGCACGCGCGAATTTCGCGAAATCGTTTTTTTCCAGCGCATCCCGCGCGTCGATGAGGTCGTTGTGCTCGCGCATGATGCACATGAGCCTGCGCCTCGTATCCTCGCTCACGACGGAAAGCACTTCGTTCACGTCGGTAATGTTGTTCTCATACTGCCATCCGCCGTAAACGCTGTCCCTGCGCTCACGGAGCTCGCCGAGCAGAAGCGCGTTCTCCGACTCCTGAATCGACTCCTCGTTCCAGACGGAAATACGGGGCACACGGGCGTCGGTGAGCATTATTTTTTTGTCGGTAAACGGATATTTCACATAATCGTACGAATTGTGCGCGTGGTCGGTGATGATGAGCGTTCCTTCCTTTGCGTACAGAGCGGCAAAATTATCCGCGTTATAATTTCCGGTCCCGATGAAGAGCTTGTTGCCGCGTTCTATGGCCTGCAGCATCTCCACGTCGGTGCACGGTACTCTGAAGAGTTCTTTAAGAGCTACGGCTGACGCCGCTTTTATTGCAGTCGTTATGCCGAATCCCGCGGACGGAAGAATGTCGCTGTACACAGTCACGTTCATGCCGCCGAGATCGAATCCGCCTGACGTGTATCCGTACACGACTGCTTTCACAGCATTCGCCCACCTGTCCTCTCTGCGGAATTTGAGCGACGACAGATTCGCGCGCTTGCGTTCGTTCAGCTGCGGAAAATAAAATTTCAATGTAGAATCCGTACGATGCGAGACAGCAACATAAACGGGAAGATTGACGGCCATGGAAAGCGTCTTATCCTTAAAGAACCATGAATGTTCGCCGATAAGATGAAAGCGGCCGGGCGCTGCTGCCGTTACTTCCGGTAAAACCTCGTACTCCGTTTCATGTGCGTCATTCACCTGCTTCATAAAATGATAAGTCCTTCCTGAAAAAAATTTGATATCAACTTTTCTTTATTGCCGTTTTCCGTTCATATCAGTAGAATAATAATATAATGAGTAATTTTTTACAAGTTTTTTACGTGCTTTTCTCCGCCGTACTTGTTTCGCTCGCCATTCCGAATGAGATTCTCCCGCTGGGATCCCCATATATTGCGCTTTTTTCCCTTATTCCGTTCTATATCGCACTCTCCCGGTGCCGTTCCTACCGCGAGGCTTTCTGGCTTTCGGGTCTGCAGATTATAGTTGTTCATCTTATTTCAAGCTTATGGCTTGCATTTTTTAAGGATTTCGCGATTTTTACGCTCGGCGCATCCGCCGTTGCAACAGGTTTTTTAGGTGCGGTATTCGGCATTATCCTGTATCTGCCGTTCTCCCGCGAAACGCCGCATACGCGGATGATTGAGGCGGCAGGTTCCGATACAAGGCGCATCCCTCTGCGCATTTTCTGGTTTGCAGGCGTCTATACGTTGTATGAATGGTACAAATCGACGGGCTTCCTCGGTTATCCGTGGGGAACGCTTTCAAGTACGGCATTCCGCTGGCGGCTTTTCATGCAGACGGCAGATCTTGCAGGCACGTACGGCGTCACGTTTCTCTTCGCGCTTTTTTCCTCCGTATGCGCGGAGGGTATTCTGCTCGCGTCGAGGCTGTATATGTCTCCGAATCCGCACAGTGCGTTCACCGCATTCCGAAACTGCGCACGGACGTGCATCGTGCTCATTGCATGCGCATTTATGTACGGTGCGGTCCAATATGCCGTTCCGCGCAGACCGGTAAAAATACTCAACACTGTCATGGTCCAGCAGAACTACAATCCGTGGAATTCGGCAAACGACGACGATACGATACTGCTCTCCGAACGTCTCACCGAAGACAAAATAAATGAACTGATTCGGCAGGGCAGCCGTCCGGATCTTGTCGTGTGGAGCGAGGGCGTTCTTCAGCACGCATTTCCGTATTCCGCCGAGTACTATACAAAGTTTCCTTTCGACGAACCGCTTTCGTCGTTCATCGGACGAATGAACACGCCGTTCATCATCGGCGGTTCGTATCTCGCCGACGCGGCACACCGCAGCTTCAACAACGCTGCGCTCCTTTTCGACAAAACAGGCACGTTCCGCGGCTCATACGGTAAAATCCACCTTGTACCGTTCGCAGAGGTCATTCCGGGCATAGAATACAAGTGGGTGCAGACTGTCATGCAGAAAGTCGTCGGCATTTCAGCCGGATGGAAAACCGGAGACCAGTACGTCTACTTCGACATACCGGGCAGCTGGGCGTCAGACAGCCGGAAACCTGACGTAAAAGTCATACCGCTCGACGGGACGGCTTCGGGACCGAGCTCCGGCGAAAACACAGCCCCGACTGTCCGCGTAAGTACGCCCATCTGTTTCGACGACTCGTTCCCCGAAGTCTGCCGGCCGCTTTTTCTGAACGGCAGCGAATTATTCATGAACATAACCGATGACTCATGGTCACTCATGAATTCCGCCGAATATCAGCACTTTATCATTGCGTCGTACCGCGCCATAGAATACCGCACGACGCTTGCGCGTTCGACGAACGCAGGAGTTTCAGTCGTCCTCGATCCGGCGGCACGGATACTTTCGGAAATGCCTCTTTTTGTTGCGGATTCGACGGCTGTGTCAATCCCTGTCTACAAACGGCAGATAACCGTGTACGCACTGTTCGGCAACTGGCTTCCGTGGCTGATTGCGCTGCTTGCAGCCTGTTATTTCGTGTATGCCGTCGCAACGGGAAACCGCCCGGAAGACGTTCCGGGCGAGCGTTTCCTTCAGCAGAAGACGAAAAAGCGACGGGCAAAGCAGCCTAAAAAAGCAGGGAAAGGAAAAAAGACTGATTCATATACATTGCTGACGACGTATTAATTGTCAACCATTTGTACATTACTTCTGATTATTGTAAACTTAATATCATGAAAAACACGAGTTTACGTTCAATTTTTGTTGTCCTGTTTGCAGCTCTTATCTGCGCAGGCTGTTTTATTGGAGTTCCCGTCGGTCCCGGCGGCGTTCCGATCGTTCTGCAGAATATGTTCGTCGTACTTTCCTCCCTCATACTCGGCGGATTCGGCGGATTCTGGGCCGCTGTCATTTTCGTGGCGGCAGGAGCGCTCGGGCTTCCTGTCTATTCGGGCGGCACGGGCGGAATTACGCACCTGTTCGGTCCTACCGGAGGATTTCTCGTCGGGTATATATTCACAGCGCTCGCCGCAGGTCTTATCGCGCGCATTCCTTCTTCTGAAGAAAAACCGTTCTCCCGCATGACCATCGTCAGACTGATTCTTGCGGCCGTTGCAGGCTACGTAATTCTGTACATTCCGGGCGTGCTGTGGTTCATGCATCTGACCGGCAAAGAATTCGCACCGACAATGGCCGCATGCGTCATTCCGTTTATTCCGGGCGATATAATCAAACTCGTGGTGACTGTTCCGGTCGCGGCGAAGCTCCGTCCTGTTGCCGCACGCTATCTGACTGCCGGAAAATGACATCTTCAGGCGCACTAGTCACAATCGACAGCGTAACAAAGACGTTTCCGCCGCAGGACGGAACCGGGCGCTTCAAAGCACTCGACGGCGTGTCGTTTACGCTTGAAGCCGGGTCCTGCACGCTCATCGGAGGCGCAAACGGTTCGGGAAAAAGCGTACTCATGGGCATCATTGCCGGTCTCGACGACGCCGACTCGGGCGCGGTAAGCGTTACATTCGGCGGTAAAAAAGCGCGCACAGGACTTGTCTTTCAGGAAGCGGAAACGCAGATTCTCGGAGAAACGCCGCTCGAGGACGTCATGTTCGGTCTCAAAAACTGCGGATACAACCGCGCAGACGCCGAAAAAAAAGCGCGCGAAGTTCTCGCACAGTCGGGACTTGCCGGAAAGGAACTCGCTTCCGCACGCTTCCTTTCGGGCGGTGAAAAAAGACGGCTCGCTGTCGCCGGTATTCTTGCGCTCGACATGCCCCTTGTCATCTTCGACGAGCCGTATGCGAACCTCGATTACGCCGGCGTCATGCAGGTGAATGCGCTCATCCGCATGCTCAAGGAAACGGGCCGCACAGTAATCATCCTCACGCACGAACTCGAAAAATCGCTCGCACTCTGCGGGCGTTTCATCGTTCTGTACCGCGGAAGGAAAGTGTTCGACGGCACACCTGAAGAAGGCCTCCTTCAGCCGCTCGAAAGCTGGGATATACGGAATCCGCTCACCGCGTACACAAAAGCGGAGGATCTCGTATGGTAAAAGCCGTCCCGCTTTTCAGCTACAAACACGGTTCGTCGCCGCTGCACCGCCTCGACGCCCGCATAAAACTGCTGCTCATTTTCGCCGCCGGTTACGCAGTGCTTTCCCTGCCGTCTGTCCCGTGCGTCGTATGCATCGCCGCCGTATCCGCCATATCAACAGTCTCAGGCTTTACGTTCGGAGAACAGCTTACCCAGCTCAAACCTGCAGCATATTATGCCGGGCTTTTGTATACAGTCTCTCTCATAAGCTCGTTCGCCGAACATATCCCATTCCCCTCACTGCTCGTTCCTCAGTCCGCCGATATTCTTCTCTCCCTTCGTCTTGCGCTGGCAGTTCAGTTCACGGGTCTTTTGTACCGCACGACAAGCCCGCTTGCGCTGCGTACTGCTCTTGAGCAGATTGAAGATGCATTCCGTAATTTTTTCCATCTCAAATCACCCGGGCACAACACGATTCCGGGTTTTTCAGAAACATTCTCGCTGCTTCTTGTCTTTATTCCGCAGGTCTTCGACGTCTGGCAGGAAGTGTTCCGTGCATGGAAAGCACGGAACGGCAGAGGCGGAATCAGAATGCTGTCCGCGCTGTTTCCAGTCTTTATTTCAGTGTGTATGAAACATTCCTATTTAATGTCGCTTGCACTCCGCAACAGACGGCAGTAGAATTTATAAATTCGGGCAAAATATCCATTTTTCTTCTTGTAATATCAGATTTAGTGGGATATAGTATTATTATTGCGTTCTAAACGCTATATACAAACATAGGAAAGGTTAAGAAAAATGCGCTGTCCCTACTGCGGAAGCCTTGATGACAAAGTAATCGAGTCCAGGACCATGGCAAACGGTGAAAGCATACGCCGCCGGCGCGAATGCAACAGCTGCGGATATCGTTTCACGAGCTATGAGCGCATCGAAGAAAAACCTTTTATGGTTGTCAAACGTGACGGCAGACGCGAACCGTTCGACCGTGCAAAGCTGGAACGGGGAATCGAGCGCGCGCTCGAAAAACGACCTGTATCGACGTCTATGGTCGACCAGCTTGCGACTGAAATCGAGGACGAAGCTGTCATGCGCGGCAAAGTAAGCCGCGAGATTTCAACTGCGGATTTAGGGGAACTAGTTCTGCAGCGTCTGTATGGAATCGACAAAGTGGCGTATATCCGCTTTGCTTCCGTTTATAAGCATTTCGAAAACCTCGATGAATTTCTTACCGAGGTAAACAACGTGGAGGGGAAGAAAAAGTGAGTAATCAGTCAGTATTTCCGGAATGGCGCAGTTTTCTGGGAGCAAGCAGCGATAAGGAAACTGCAAATTTTATCAAATCGGTAGTCAAGCGGTCCGGGGAAATTGCTCCGTACGACCGCAGAAAAATTGAAGCAGCCGTGGGAAAAGCTATTCAGGCTGTTGAAAAACGTGCGGACCAGGACCGTGCGGAACATCTCACGGACCTTGTCGAAGAAAAACTCCGGCTGCAGCTTGCAGGCAGCCGCGCCCACTCGATTCCTGCAATCGAAGAGATTCAGGACGTCGTCGAAAGCGTCCTTATCGAAAATAAGGAAGTCGAAGTCGCAAAAGCGTATATTCTCTACCGTGCGCGCCATGAAGCCGTACGCGACGCTAAGAGCCTCATGGTAGACATAAACAAGACGATGGACGGCTACCTCGGACAGAGCGACTGGCGCGTTAAGGAAAATGCGAACGTCAACTATTCCCTCGGCGGCCTTATCCTGCACAACTCCGGAACTATCACGGCAAATTACTGGCTCAGCAACATATATTCGAAGGAAATAGCCGACGCCCACCGCACGTGCGCATTCCATATCCACGACCTCTCGATGTTCTCGGGATACTGCGCCGGATGGTCGCTGCGGCAGCTTATTCAGGAAGGGCTCGGAGGCGTCCCGGACAAAATCACGTCGACGCCCGCGACGCATCTTTCAACTCTCGTAAACCAGATCGTCAACTTTCTCGGCATTATGCAGAACGAATGGGCCGGCGCACAGGCATTCAGCTCGTTCGACACGTACCTCGCTCCGTTCGTCAAAAAAGACACGCTCAGCGAAAAGGAAGTGCGGCAGTGCATCCAGAGCTACATCTACGGCGTCAACACGCCGAGCCGCTGGGGCTCGCAGGCTCCGTTTACAAACATCACGCTCGACTGGGTATGCCCCGACGATCTCAAAGACAAAAAAGCTGTTGTCGGCGGAAAGGAACAGGACTTCACGTACGGCGACTGCCAGAAGGAAATGGACGTCATCAACAAGCAATTCATCATGCTCATGCTTGAAGGCGATGCGGCCGGCCGCGGATTCGGCTACCCTATTCCGACATACAACATCACGAAAAACTTCGACTGGGACAGCGAGAACGCCCGCCTTCTGTTCGAAATGGCGGCCCAGTACGGTACTCCGTATTTCCAGAACTTCATCAATTCGGATCTTAATCCGGGCGACGTACGTTCCATGTGCTGCCGTCTTCGTCTCGACAAACGCGAGCTCCGCAAACGCGGCGGAGGTCTTTTCGGCTCGGACGAATTCACCGGCTCGCTCGGCGTCGTCACAATCAATCTGCCGCAGATCGGCTTTATCGCCAAAAACGAAGAGGAATTCTACAAACGGCTCGACTACCTCATGGACCTCGCAAAGGAAAGCCTCTGCACAAAGCGCAAGGTGCTTCAGAAGTTGCTCGACGGCGGACTGTATCCGTATACGCAGCGTTACCTCAAAACGTTCAACAATCACTTCAACACAATCGGTCTGTGCGGCATGAACGAATGCTGCGAGAACTTCCTCGGCGTGAACATCGTTGAACCGAAGGGACATAAATTCGCGTGCGACATTCTCGACCACATGAGAAACCGCCTTGCCGATTACCAGGAGCGCACCGGCGACCTCTTTAACCTTGAGGCAACCCCTGCGGAAAGCACGTCGTACCGGCTTGCAAGCCATGACGTCAAAAATTTCCCGGGAATCATTACGAGCGGTACGCTCGACAGTCCGTTCTATACGAATTCAACGCAGCTGCCCGTCGACTATACGTCCGACATTTTCGAAGCGCTCGATCATCAGGAAAATCTGCAGACGAAGTATACGGGAGGAACGGTATTCCACACGTTCATGGGCGAGCAGATTAAGGACTGGCGCGCATGCCGCGACCTTGTGCGCACGATTATGTCGAATTACCGTATTCCGTATCTCACCATTTCGCCGACGTACTCAATCTGCCGCGTTCACGGCTATCTCAACGGGCAGCAGTTCGAGTGTCCGAAGTGCAAAGCCGAAAAAGAACAGGAACTCCGCCTCAAGCTCGAAAAACTTGAAGAGGAGCGTACGCTCGTTGCCGGCGGCACGGCTGCACAAAAAACGGAAGCATAGCATCTATAGCGTTGTTTCGCTTGACAAGTCGACCAAACTACGCTATATTTAGTGTGGTTGGGTAATATATATGCAACAGGTACAAATATTCATATCAGGGGAGGAATAGAAGTATGGAAGCTGCAGTTATAACAAAACGAACTCTCGCGGAAATCGATGCCGATATCACCGCGACGAAAGAAGCTCTCAAGAACGTTCACGGTTCCGAAACGGAAGTGTATGCACGCATCGTCGGTTACTATCGTGCGGTCCGGAACTGGAATAAAGGCAAGCGGGAAGAGTACGACCACCGCAAAATGTTCAACATTGCCGACAGCAGGGAATATACTATTTCCGAAGCGGACAGCGCGTGCGAATGTTCAAAAGCGGAACTCATTACTCCGGCTGCGGCCGAGTCTGTTTCCTCTGAAAATACATCGTCGGAAAACGGAAGCTACGAGTTCTTTGCCCGCCGTACGTGCCCGAACTGCCCGCCGGTGAAATCCTATATGGCAAACGTGCAGATGACGGGAAGAACAATCGACGTCGACACGGAAGCAGGTCTTGCAGAGGCGGCCAAAAAAGGCGTTTTCGCAGCGCCGACAGTCATTGTCTATAACGGCAGCGGAACGGAAATCGCCCGCGGCCACAACGTTGAAGAACTCGCTGCAATCTTCGAACCGGTAGCAGCTGAAGCATAATGGAACAGGCTGTACATCGGCCCGAACTCCTGCTGAACGTACCCGCCGGCGCCCTCATAAAAACAACGCTTGTTGATTTTCCGGGGCGCGTGGCGAGTACGTTTTTTTTAAAGGGCTGCAATCTGCGCTGCCCCTACTGCTACAACACCGGTCTCGTGCTCGGCGGCAAAGCTGCGGAAGGTGATGAGCTTTCGACGATAGAAGAACTGTTCGCACATCTTGAACTCCGGAAAAACATGCTCACGGGACTTGTCGTGAGCGGAGGCGAGCCGCTCGTCAATCCGCTCACGCCGTATATCATAGAGCGTGCGAAAAAACTCGGGTACCGGATAAAACTCGACACAAACGGAACGCTGCCCGGAGAACTTGAAAAATTACTGAAAAATAAATCGACGAAGCCTGATTTTATCGCGATGGATATCAAAACGAATCCTGCGCGCTATGCACGGGAAATCTGCATGCACGGTTCCGTCGCCGCAAAAGAAGACATACCTTCCCTGCTCGCCCGCTCTGCTGAGCTTGTCGCGTCATATCCGGCGGACAGCCGCGAGTGGCGCACAGTGCTCGTCCCGCCTCTTGTTACAAAAGCTGATATCGCGGCTATGGCAGTCCTGCTTCCGAAAGATGCGTCATGGCAGTTCGCCCAGTTCAGGAATGAAAACTGTCTGGATCCGTCGTACAATAATATTCCTCCATATGTCGATGCGGAACTCAAAGAGCTTGTCGATTATGCGAGGACGTTTATTCCCGGTGCCGCATTGCGGTAGTTTTTTATTCGTGCGGAGGATTTAATACCCCGCCCTTGGGGCGTATGAAGGGTATTAAATCCCGACTGCGATACCTTTAGAGAACAACATACCTCGACGCTTGCGGGGTTGTTGATTAAAAGTGTATATTCCCGGCTTGACAAGTTCAAATAAAAAACGGTATTATCGAACACATTACGGCGGCATAGCTCAGTTGGTAGAGCACACGGCTCATATCCGTGGTGTCTGTGGTTCAATCCCACATGCCGCTAAAAAAACTTTCAGTTTATACTGAAAGTTTTTTTTTATTAACCTGCATATTGCGGGAGTTTTTCGGCGGCGCACCGGGAACATCCCTGCAGCATACAGCAATGCCGTGCAAGAACTGCATGAATCTTGATGAGTTCCCTTGCCGTTTTGCAGTTCTTGCAGACCTCTGCAGGGAATACAGTTTTTCACAGTTTTTGTTCCGGAGCTTTACAACAGGATAGAAAAGATTTATTATTACTGAATATGGAAACTTTTAAGGCACCGTTCAAAGGCCGTTCTCTTCTTAACTGGATAGACTGGACGCCGGCAGAAATCGAAACACTTCTTAATTTGTCATTTCAGGTAAAGGCCGAATCTCACCGCGGTGAAGTTCATCAGCGTTTTGTCGGAAAAACGATTGCGCTCATTTTCGAAAAACGCTCGACGCGTACCCGAAGTTCGTTTGAAACCGCATTCGGAGAGGAAGGCGGACATCCCGTATTCATGTCTACCGCAGACATTCAGCTCGGAGGAAAGGAATCAGTGCAGGACACGGCGCGAGTGCTCGGCCGCATGTTCAGTGCCATAGAGTTCCGCGGTTTCAGGCAGGAACATGTTGAACAGCTTGCAGAATATTCCGGCGTTCCGGTCATCAACGGCCTCACGGATATGTATCACCCGACGCAGGTTCTCGCGGATATTATGACGCTCAGGGAAAACTTTGAGACGCTGAAGGGCCTTTCGCTCTGCTTCTGCGGAGACGGGCGCAATAACGTTGCGCGCAGTCTTATGGTTATCTGTTCGAAAATGGGAATAAATTTCTCCGTATACAGTTCAAAAAAACTTTTTCCGGCACAGGATATTCAGGGCATATGCGCACCGTTCGCGGCATCGTCGGGCGCAAAAATTACTATAAGCGATGAAAAATCAGTTGTAAAAGGGGCAGACTGCCTGTATACTGATGTGTGGGTTTCGATGGGTGAAGAAGCGCTCAAAGAAGAACGTACGAAGCTGCTTGCACCGTTTCAGGTAAACAGGGAGCTTATGAAGGCGACGGGCAAGGATACGACTATCTTCCTGCACTGCCTTCCTGCTGTAAAAGGTCAGGAAGTGACAGAAGATGTCATCGAGGGAACTGCAAGCCGCGTCTGGGATCAGGCTGAAAACCGGAAGCATACTATCAAGGCTATTATGCTCGGTATTATATAAATAGTATAACTTTACAGGAGAAGCGGAATATGAAGAAAATCTTATGTGCACTTTTTGCGGCATTCATGATCTGCACGGCAGTCACGGCGGAACAGGAACGAGATCCGAGCAAATGGGCATCAATCACATATGTGGATGTACCGGTTTACAAAATACTTGAATCGAAAGACGCATACGTCGTCATCTACGGCAAGAACCGCACCGGAACAGGTTCCACTACTATTCCAAAAAAATGGGCGAAGGGAAATTCGGAGAACCCGAGAAAGCTCAAGTTCCGCAGTGTCGGGGGTAAACTTCAGCCGTTCATGACCGTTGTAACAAAAGACGGCTCGTTCATCCGTGTCATACTCAGCGTTCCGACATCGAAGTCAAATTCAGTCTGGGGCGTTGCTGACAACTCCAAAGTTGCTGATGCGGACAAAGATACGCTTGAAGCTCTGGAACTATAGCACCGATAGGCTGATTTTACAGGCTGCCGCAGATTGCCGGCAGCTTTTTTTGTCCTTTTATTATTCTGCCATTTTAACGAGGTTATTCATGAAACTTCTCACCGAAGAACAGATTGCATCATTCCGCGGATTCATCGCGAACCACGATTTTTTTTACATAGTCGGTCATAAGGAACCTGACGGCGATTGTATCTGTTCGTGCCTTGCGCTGGGCCTGCTCATAAAATCAGAGGGAAAACAATACCAGCTCCTTTCGGCAGGACCGTTCAAACGGTCCGAAATTCATCAGTATGAAAAAATGTTCTCTTCGTCCATGCAGTTCCTGTCGGAAGAGGAGCGCAGACACACCGGGCTCATTATCTCCGACTGCTCCGAATACTCAAGGCTCGGCGACCTTGACGGCGATCCGAGAAATCTTGATTCGTTCATCATAGACCACCATAAAACGGCATCGTGCCCTGCCGGCGCGTCGTGCCTCATAGATCAGTCCGCTCCGGCTGCATGCAGTCTCGTACAGCTGCTGTACGAAGGAATTGCGGGAAAAGTTTCGAAAGAGGCTGCGGAACTTCTGTTCTTCGGTTTGAGTACGGACACAGGCTTTTTCCGTTTCCTGACATCTGATTCTGCGGAAGTATTCCGTGCAGCGGCTCGGCTCGTCGAAGCGGGCGCGGATCCGCGCATGACGTACGATCTCATCACAAGCGGCAAACCGTATACGACGCGCAAACTGCTCGGCATTATGCTCGACCGTGCGGAACGGTATCTCGACGGAAAACTCATCGTCACATACGAAAAAATCGAAGACACCCAGAAATGGGGGGCGGAAGGACGCGACTCCGATTCGCTGTATCAGCTGCTTCTCTCCGTAAAGGGCGTCGAGGCGGTCGTCTTCCTTCGACAGGAAACGGAAGCGTCATGTACCGGCGGATTCCGTTCCCGGGATGACGTGGATGTGAGTGCGGTCGCTGCAAAATTCGGCGGCGGCGGGCATAAAAACGCATCAGGAATGAGTGTCGAGGGCAGAATCGATACGCTTATTCCCGCCATAGTTAAGGAATTTGCGCGTATCATGTAGAATTCTGGCATGAATCTTGCTCAGTGAATATCATCTTGTCTGAGCAGGATTTGTGTATGAATAACAAAAAAAGCGGGGATATCGAGGAAATCCCCGAATTTGTCGCATCAGGGAAAATCACAAAGGAAGAAGCGCTGAATCTGATCGCAGAGGAAATCTATCAGACTCCGTTCCGTTTCGGATTGGCATTATACGACGAAGATTTCAGGAGCGAGGTGCTGCTTTCTTTTCTCCAGAAAGGCAGGCCCGTGCTGGAGCGTTATATTCCTGAACGCAGCAGTTTCCGATCGTACCTGTTTGCATTTGTGCAGGGACTCATTCTCACCCAGAAACGAAATCAAATCAGAAAAATGATGGCTGACAGCAGCATAAAGCACTACATCAGCAATGAAGAAGTCGAAACCGAATACAAACAGGGAGTACAGCTTTCCGTAGGGTGTGCTCCCGTAAAATACAGGGCCTCGAGCGACAGAGATATCTGGCGGACGCTCTCAAACAGATGCCGCGCAGTCGGAACGTCAAACGCAAAAACGGCGCTTATCCTTGCGCTGAAATCAAGCTATTATATTCCCGTCGATTATGTCGACGAAATAAGTTCCTACTGCAACATCGGAAACGCCGAGCTTCACCGGCTCATCTGCGAGCTGAATTCGCTGCTGTACAGAAAAATAGAACGGCGCGATCTTATTATCGAGCGCCGCAACAACGCATATTATTTTCATCGCAAATACTTCATGCAGCTGAAGTACTGCAACCGTGATAAAACCGACATACCCGCTTTATCAGATAAATACAGCAGGCAGACTGAAAACTGGAAAAATAAAAACAGACTGCTTCAGAAAAGCAGGTACCGGGTCTGTCCGACGAATAAAATGATAGCCAAACTGCTCGGAATCTGCGAGCGGCAGGTCAGTTACTACATAAAGCGGGCAAAGGAACTCTCTGAAGAAAACAAACTGATTGTGTAAAACGCTTCATCGGGATAGTATGGCTGTATGAAAATCTACCTGGCTACCGGAAACAAAAACAAAAAGCGTGAAATGGCACAGATATTGGAAAGTCATACAGTCGTCATCCCGTCCGACGAAGGAATAGACTTCGACCCGGTCGAGAACGGCACAACTTTTTACGAAAACAGTCTGCTGAAGGCTCGTGCACTGTACGAGCTCGTGCACTGCCCTGTCGTCGCCGACGACTCAGGCATCTGCGTCGATGCGCTCGGAGGCGCACCGGGAATCTATTCCGCGCGGTACGGCGGCCCTTCGTTTCCTCACGGTAAACCGGACGGCAGCAGGATTCCGCAGAATGAACAGAACAAATTTCTTGTAGACCAGCTCAACGACGCGCTTGCGGAAGGCGTCGACAGCTCCCGCTTTTTGAACGGTCCGCGCTCCGCCCACTACACATGCGCAATGGTGCTGTACCTCGGAGGAGACAGACTGTACGTCGCGGAGGAAACAATGGAAGGTACGATCGTCTCCACGCCCGCAGATGCGGCGGGAACAGGCGGATTCGGCTACGATCCGCTTTTTTTTCTGCCTCAGTACGGCAGAACGGCCGCACAGCTTTCCGACGACGAAAAAAATGCCGTTTCGCACCGGGGAAAAGCCGCGCGCGTCATACAGCGGATAATCAGCGGACTTCTGTAAGGATATACCGCACAAGATAAACAAAACAGCTAAAGTTTTCGCCTTGTTTCTCCGAAAATATAGAGGAGTTATTATGGACGGCACGACTTCGATGAAGCAGCTTTCCGGATAATTCAATTGCAGAAAAGTGTAGATGTGGCCTTGTAAACAGATGCACTTTTTTGCAGACCGGCAGAAAGGATTCTGCCGTATATCTATTCCACGGAGGAATAAACTATGGTTATCAACCACAACATGTCGGCAATGTATGCCAACCGCCAGCTGGGAATCACCGGTCTTTCAATCAATAAAGACATGGAAAAACTCTCATCAGGCGAGAAGATCAACCGCGCAGGCGACGATGCTTCCGGTCTTGCTGTATCCGAAAAGATGCGTGCACAGATCCGCGGCTTAAATCAGGCTTCGCAGAACGCGCAGAACGGTATCAGCTTCATCCAGACGACCGAAGGGTTTCTCCAGGAAACAACTGATATCATGCAGCGCATCCGCGAACTCGCAGTTCAATCTTCAAACGGAATCTACAGCGATGAAGACCGCATGCAGATTCAGGTTGAGGTATCTTCCCTCGTTTCCGAGGTTGACCGCATTGCAAGTTCCGCTCAGTTCAACGGAATGAATATGTTGACCGGACGTTTCGCCCGGCCGACAGGTGAAAATACTGTCACAGCATCCATGTGGTTCCACATCGGAGCAAACATGGATCAGCGCATGCAGGTGTACGTTGGAACAATGTCAGCTGCTGCACTCGGTGTCCGCTCAGTCGGCTCCGAAGACAAAATTACACTCATGACACCGGAAGATGCCAACCGCGCTATCGGTACTATCGACGAGGCTCTGAAGAAGATCAACAAGCAGCGTGCAGATCTTGGTGCATACCAGAACCGTATGGAATTTTCAGTAAAAGGCCTTAATAACGCCTCTGAAAATCTGCAGGCTTCCGAATCACGCATCCGTGATACGGACATGGCTTCCCAGATGGTACAGTTCACAAAGAATTCTGTTCTGCAGCAGGCTGGTACTGCTATGCTGGCTCAGGCCAACACGCAGTCGCAGAATGTCTTGTCATTACTGAGATAGTGTATTATACTTTGTAATAGAGGAATTGCGGGCAGCCGCCCTTCCTCTATTACATTGCGCGGTGTTTTTGCTCTGCTCTTTTCTTTACCCGAATACACCCACAAATACGGTACTTTATCCGGCATGTTTTCAGACATGTCCTGTTCTTTGAAAAAGTGTCTTTCATTTGTCTATGGCGGCAGGAGAAATCGGCTTTTGTAAAAGGTTGATTTTTCCTGCTGTAAGGGTCTGAAACTGATTACCGGGGGCGCAATAACCGGAAATCAGCCCGCACAGGCAGGACGCAGAACACGATGTTCTGCGGTACGTAAACATGGAGGGCACAACTATGGTTATTAATCACAATATGAGCTCTCTCTATGCGGACCGTGTGCTCGGCATCTCGAATGCCAGCATTCAGGGAAACATCGAGAAACTCTCTTCCGGCGAGCGGATTAACAAAGCAGGCGATGATGCATCAGGACTTGCAGTATCTGAAAAGATGCGTTCACAGATCCGCGGTCTGAACCAGGCAGGACGCAACATCGAAAACGGTGTTTCGTTCATTCAGACAACAGAAGGATATCTGACGGAAACGACAGACATTCTTCAGCGTGTCCGTGAGCTTGCTGTTCAGTCGGCGAACGGAATCTACAGCGATGAAGACCGCATGCAGATTCAGGTCGAAGTATCACAGCTTGTTTCCGAAGTGGACCGCATTGCAAGTCAGGCACAGTTCAACGGTATGAATCTTCTTACCGGAGGTTTCGGCCGCAGCGACGGTGCTCGCACAATGCAGTTCCAAGTCGGTGCAAATGTTGACCAGAACGTTCGTGTATATATCGGCACAATGACCGCTCAGGCTCTCGGGCTCAAGGGCGCACAGGGTGCTGATGAGCAGATTTCCATTTCTTCACCGGATGCAGCAAATGCTGCTCTGGCAACTGTAGACAACGCACTGAAAAACGTAACAAAACAGCGCGCGGATCTCGGTGCATACCAGAACCGGTTTGAAATGGCTGCAAAAGGTATCAACATTGCTGCAGAAAACACACAGGCGGCTGAATCACGTATCCGCGATACGGATATGGCAACCGAGATGGTCAACTACACACGGAACTCGATTCTCACACAAGCGGGTACCGCAATGCTGGCCCAGGCAAACAACCAGTCGCAGAACGTATTGTCGTTACTGAGATAAAATCGGATTACTGCTGAAGAGATAACTGGATGTCATCTTTTTGACAGTAAACAACGTGGACGGAAGGGTGCGCCCCCTTCCCGTTCTTTTTTCAGGAGGAAAATGCCCATGAATACAATTAGTACAAACGGGCAGAATTTGGCAATGGATGGCCAGAATTACTTCAAAGCTGCATCTTCAAAAAAAATACCGGCAAGTGAGAGCAGCGCTGGTATTAATGTCATAGCTCCTACAGGGGCCGAGGTCGCTCAGAACATTGTCCAGAATCTTGCCGAAGTAAAAGAGGCTGCACAGCAGCTTCAAAAATTATCTGATATGGTTATGGGGCCGAAACTGCAGTTCCGCATTAATCAGGAACTGGGCAGCATCGTCATTAATGTTGTAGATCCAAGCACCGATAAGGTGATAAAGGAGATACCGTCTGAAGATATGCAGAAATTAAAGGTCAGAATGAAAAAAGCAATAGGAATGCTTTTCAATGAATTGATCTAAGGATGTATTCTTTCAGGCAAACCGGATTATGGCTGGAATAAATATACCTGGTGTCACTGACCAATATAATACGAACGATACGGTAGAAAAGCTGATGAAGGTTGAGCGAATCCCGCTGACAAGGGAGCAGGATTCGCTGAAAACCTTTAAGGCTCAGAAAGATGCGTGGCGGGATGTCAACAGGAAAATGTCGGCACTTCGTGACAGCGTTAAAACTCTTTATTCTTATGACAATCCGTTCAACAACAAGCTATCATCGACGACCGATGAATATGCAATTACTGCAGATGCAGGACGTGCAGCCTCATATGATTCATTCAAAATAGATGTAATACAGCCCGCTACTGCGGACCGCTTTCTTTCCTCAGAACTTCCCGCGGACTCTACTGTTCCGGGGGGAACATATACGTTTAAAGTGGCGGACAAGACTGTAACGCTCCGATGGAACGGCGGGACACTTTCCGATTTTTCCGATGCAATCAATAAACGGGGCGGCGACATACTGAAGTCTCTCGTCATAGGAGCAGGTGCGGGAAAAAAAACGCTGCTCATAGAGTCGCTGAAAACCGGTGAAGCGAACAGATTAACATTTGAGGACGATGCGAAGACATTCGCCGTCTCTTCGGGAATGATTTCCCCTGTAAAAAACAGCACGTCCGAATTCGGCACGATGCAGACAGAGTTCCGCCCTGCTCCTGCGGAAAGCGTCACGGAACAAAGCGGAATGCCGAAAATCAGCAACGGAAACATTACGGTCGCTTCAAAAACAGTTACCATTCCGCCGAGGAGCGGTTTTTCCCTTACTATACCGTCGAACGTCGGCTCAAATCAGCACCTCGTCTTTACTTTAACAAAACAGCCTGTCGACGATATTACCGCGGAACTTAATAAAGTACCGGCAACACCGCAGCTTCCCGATGCAGGTTCAGCTTCGTTCGGGGACATAACAATTAACAACAGCCCGTCCGATACGCTGATCGGGAATGCCGTTCCGACACAACGGGAACCGCTCGCGCCCGTTTCATCGGACAGCGTCGTATTTGCAGTCATGGCGGACGGAAGCGAAAAAGAAATCCTGACGCCGCAGATTCTTACCGATGCGGAGACGAAAGTCGACATCGACATGAAAGAGTACAGCGACATAAAGTCAATAGCAGTACGCAACAGAAACACGGGGGTAAGTCTTGCAATGTCGTCCGTTTCCGCATACGATCCCAAAGCAGCGTCGGGATACGAACCGAACAACGCGGTTACGACTGCAGGCGACGCGGTTATTAGATACGAGGGAATAACAATCAAACGGTCCACAAACGACATCGACGACGTCATTCCCTCCGTGACACTGCACGTGCATGCAAAGACGGACAAAACTGCGGTAATAAGCGTAAAACCTGACACGGAGTCTTCAAAGCAGGCTCTTATAACTTTTGTCGGAAAATACAACGAAGCGCTCGCGGAAATCAATATTCTTTCGCAAAATAAGCCGGAACTTGTGGACGAACTTACCTATCTTTCCGATGATGACCGAAAAAAAGAAACTGAAAAGCTCGGAATATTTCTCAGCGACTTTTCTCTTACAAACGTCAAAAGCAGTCTGCAGGCGATTGAAAGCGGGAAATACGCGGCCAGCGATTCTGCAAAAATTACAATGCTTTCGCAGGCAGGCGTATCAACGAGCGCGTCGGGCAGTTATTCGGGATATTCTGAAAGCAGACTCCGAGGCTATCTCGAAATAGACGAAAAGAAACTCGATTCTGCGCTTGCAAACAATCTCGACGACATAAAAAACATGTTCGGTTACGATTCCGACGGAGACCTCATAGTCGATTCGGGCATAGCGTACCGTCTTGACAAGGAGCTGACCGCATATGTGCAGACAGGGGGCATTATTGCCGCAAAGACAAGCAGTCTTGATTCCCAAATAAAAACGTCTGAGTCAAAAATAGCGAAACTTGAAACGCAAATGGACCAGAAGGAACAGGAACTCAGACAGAAATACGCAAGCATGGAAGGCTCTCTCAACAGTCTTGAAACTCAGCAGTCAACGATTTCCAATTTCTCAAAACAGAACGGAAATCAGTAATAACAAGGAAGGCAGCAGCATGGATTTATTTGTTAATGGTGCAAAAGTAGATGCAACACTCGAAAATGAAAAAACAATCGGCGACGTACTCCGCTCGTTTGAATCGACATGTGAACAGAACGACGCTGCTGTCATCGGCATAAAGGTCGATGATGAAAAGGTCGATGCGGATTCCTTTGATTCGTATGCAGTGAGACCGCTGACGGAAAATATGAAATTCGAATTCGACGTCGTCACAAAGCAGGCCATAGGAGATGCCTTCAAGCGGCTTTCGACGCTTTTTAACACGCTTGCGGAGCGCATGGAGCAGGTTCCCGTCGACCTTCAGAGCGGAAAAGGGAAAGCTGCGGGTGAGTCGATTACGCAGCTTGCGGACAACATCGAACTTTTCTGCCATACGGCCGCGCTCTCTTCTCTTTTCCCCGAAACATACAAATCAATGCTCATAGACAACAAACCGTTTGCGGATTTCTTTGCGGATTTCACGCCGGTACTTTCGCAGTTTGAAGAAGCACTCCAGGCAAACGACACCGTTCTCGTCGGAGACCTTTCCGAATATGAAATATGTCCCCGGCTCATAGCCGTATCAAAAGCGCTGGAGGCATTCCATGACATTTAACACGGGTACAGGCTCAACGCCGCTCATAGCCCGTCAGACAAAAGGTGTTTACAATTTTCTTATTATTCCTCTTGTCGTTATCTGTTTTTTTCTCGTATTGTCGATTCTGCTCAACCGGTTAAAAAAACAGCACGAAACTCCCGAATGGATAGAAGCTCAGAAAAAACGGCTTACAAACAGAAAAGACATTACCGATTTTGCGCAGAAGCATTCGCTCACGCGTGCGGATTCGGAACTTCTGTGGGAAATCTGCAGAAAAAATAAGACGCCGAACATCTGTTACCTGATACACGATTCGGCCGCTGTAGAAGCTCTTTTCAAATCCTCTTATCTGGAAATGAAAGCGAAACATGAGGCGGAAGAAAAAATCACGGAACTTTTCCGGCTCAGGTACCGTCTCGAGATTGCCGAAGCTTCGACTTCAATCATAACTTCAACGACGACTATTCCCGAAAGTACGACGCTTACATATATAGCTCCGAACGGCATGCAGATTCTCTGTTCATTGAAAAAAAACATCCCGGAAAACATGATTCTTTCCATTCCGCCCCAGCTTTATGAATCGGGAACAAAACCTCCGCCGCTTTCAAAGGCTGTGTTTTCGTTCGTTGCATATACGGGAATGCATTATATGTTTTCAACGCGCGTCATCCGGTATTCGACGGGGCTCGACAATCAGAATGAAATGGCGCTCGCACAGACAAACGATCTTCGTCCCCAAACAAGACGGCAGTCAAAGCGCATAGACATGGATACTCCATGCCTCTTCTCTGCCGTAAAAGAAAGCGACATGCTAAAAAAGGTTTCTTTTGTTCCGCTCGAGAAACAGTATGAATGCGTACTTTCAAACATCTCTGCAGACGGCTGCTGTATAATCACTCCTCTGCCGATTAAGGAAAACCAGAACATATGCGTATCAATTCCGCTCGGCGGCGAAACATTCCAAACGATCGGAAGGATAGTCGCAACCAGAAGAAACCCCGTGAACAATATGTTCTTCCTCCATATCAGCTTCATCCAAATCGAACCGAGTGTCCGAAACAAAATATTCGCTTTTGTCTACGGCTACAACACAAATTCGGGTTATACTGCCACTTGAACAACCTCATACATTTGAGTATTCTATACAACTATGAAAGTGCTGGAAATTCGAAATGTCTACAGGGAAGACGGATTCATTTATTATTTCCGTAAATTCAAAGGAGATGCCGTCGTTCAACTTCCTTTAGGCGCACAGGAAACTCCGATTACATTCAGCATAGAAGTAAGTCCGCTCGGAACAAAGAATATCGAAGTCAATCTTACCCAGCCGATTGATTATCCTGTCATTCCGATGAAGAAAGCTTTAAAAGAATTCATCGGAATAGAAGATTCGGAAGGAAAACTACCCTGATGATTTTCCATACAAACAGTGCAGAAGAAACTGTCGAACTCGGCAGAAAAATCGGTGAAAAGCTGCAAAAAGGCGACGTCATCGCGATGCAGGGAACGCTTGCAGCAGGCAAAACGACAATTACGAAGGGAATAGCCGCAGCTTTAGGCGTAAAAGACGTCATCACAAGTCCGACGTTCTGTCTTATCAGCGAGTACAGCGGTAAAATGCCGCTCTATCATATGGACGTGTACCGCCTCGACGGTGCGGAGGACTTCGTCAACCTCGGTACCGACGACATGATTTACGGCGACGGGGTTTCAGTCATCGAATGGAGCGAAAAAATCATGAGTGAACTCCCAAAAAAAACAATCAAACTCGTGATTACGCCGAAAGAAGACGGCTCTCGCGAAATAACGCTCGACAACTGGCCGTATGGAGAAATATAATGAAAGCACTTGCAATCGATTCAGCCGTCACGCGGCTTTCCGTCGCCGCTAAAAACGATGATAAAACAGTATCCGCCGTGTACGACATCGGCATGAAACAATCCGAAACGATTCTTCCTGCAGTCGACTATGTTCTTTCAAAAGCGGGTCTTATGCCTTCCGAACTCGACTACACGGCGCTCTGCGAGGGACCGGGCTCGTTCACGGGACTCAGGCTCGCGTTCGCGGCCCTTAAAGCCGTAGAACACGCCGGAAACGTTCCGCTCTACGGCATTCCGACACTCGAAACATATGCGCAGCCGTACCGGAAGCTCCCTCTCCCGGTAGTTTCCGTCGTCGACGCTAAGAAAGATAAATTTTACGCGGCAGTTTACGACGGAGAAAAAGAACTCCTTCCCGCCGGCGATTATGAAATCGCCCGGATTACGGACGTATTGAAGGATAGAAAGGAATTGTTAATATGCGGTCCGGACGCCGGAATGTTTGCAGAGAGGACTGCGGAATTCCGTACTACTGAAAAAATGTATGTGATGCCGTTCACCGAAGTAACGACGGATGCGCTTTTCGCGCTCGCAGAGGAGCGCATCGCACGGAACGTTCCGCCGCTCAAAGATTTCGACGGACCGGTTTACCTTCGTGCGAGCGAGGCTGAAGAGCATATTACTGCTTGAGCAGCTTTGAAAGCGAGTCGAGCGCGCCCGTAGTTCCGACTGCAGCAGCCTTATTTTCCTTCTGAATCGCATTGAATACTTCTTCGCGGAATACTTTCACGCTTTTAGGCGCTTCAACTCCTATTTTTACCTGATCGCCGCGGACCTCTATAATCGTTATGGTGATGTTGTCGCCTATTTTTATCTGCTCGTCGACTTTACGGGAAAGTATAAGCATATCATTTACCCTCCCGTGTTTTCAGAGCGTTTATAATGTCGTGCTTGGTCGTCCATTTGTTGTCGCTCAGAATGATTTGTTCGCACAGATTGTTCTTTTTGTTAATAATAATCGGTCCCTGGAGATTGGCCGTTATATGAGAACCGTCGGTCGGTATTGTTAAAATCGCCATGACGATAACGTCCTCGGGAGATTTTACGCCTATTTTCGCAAGACTCTCGTCGTCTATATCCGCCTCGTAATCAGTGCAGATAACAAACGGATCGACAATAAGAAACGCGAGTTTCTCATCATCAAGCGACTGCAGCCAGATGAACGGATTGTACTCCGATTCTATGATTGCATATCTCTTATATTCCTCGAAACCGAACAGTCCTTCGGGAAATGTGACGATCTGCTTCTGTTCGACAGTCTTTATGCCCATTGTTTTTGTTTTTATATCCATACCGTTTCACCTTTTGTTTCACCTTGCTGATTATTTGATGTAATTGAGCAGCGTATTGCTGTAGAGTTTTGCCGCCGTACTGAGCGTCGCCTGATGCGTATAGTCCATCATCTTCATGTCGGTGGCGGCTTTTGAAATATCGAGATCACCTTCATTTGAAATAAGCTGCGTTACGTTGAGCGCAGTTCCGGAATTGCGCGTTACGTTAAGTCGCGCCCGTTCGTATTCCGAACCGGACTTAGCGACGCGCGCAACAAGATTTCCCAGCCCCTGATCAAGAGAGCCGAGCACTCGTCCGCCGATCGATTCCTGATCGCCCGTAAGAAGCGCATTCCTCAGCGCAATAACGGTGTCGAACAGAGAACCGCCCGAAACACGCACGCTGGTGCCGAGATTATACGGCGGCTTCTGGCTCTGCTCCTTAACAATTCCGAGCTCGCTGAGAGACGTTCCGCTGACATCCTGAAGCCACAGCTGGCGCGCGTCGGTCGTCTCAAGATTCAGTCCCCTGGTTACCGGATCGACGCTCGCCTTCACCGCCGCCCCGCTGTCGTTTATCTTCGACACAAGCGAATAAATATTATCGCCCGCATTCACCTGAACCTGCGCACCGTCGACGGAAATAACTCCGTCAGCAGACGCCTGCCAGCTGCTTCCGTCTCTTCCTCCGTAGAGCTGCTGTCTTTCCGCCCAGAACGTGCGGTTACCCGCGTTGTCCGTCGAAAGATATTTGTGTTCGTCAATTTCAACGTTCACGGAATCGACGTTTCCGTTATACCTGACATTCTCAATAAGCGGAATGCCGGAACCGGAAACATTTCCCATCTCTATGTCGAACGCCTGCGTTTTTGTATTCGTTCCCGCAAAAAGAGAATTCCCGTCTTCGCCCGTCGCATTTGCGTTCTGAACAAGTTCCCTCAGCAGTTCGTCCACCTCTGTCGCCATGTTCTTCATGTCGTCTTTTGTGTAAACGCCGTTTGCACCGGTAACAGCCAGCTCGCGCACACGCTGCATGATGTTGAGCGAATTGTTCATGTATCCTTCCCGCTGCGCAAACTGGTCGGTAAGCGTCTGTGCGTTTTTTTCAAAGTTCTGCACTCGTGAAAGATACGACTGATACCGCACAAGATGACCCGCAGCTATAGGATCGTCGCGCAGTTCCTGAATGCGCCGCTGACTTCCGAGCTGATTGTTCTGCTTGTTAAGACGCGATTCCTGCAGGCGGAGATTCGCCTGCGTATCCATATTATCCATCTGTGAACTGACTCTTCTCATAATCTTCCTCCAAACAAATGTTACGGTCATGGATGACCGTTTGCGCCTGCAATTTTCAATTCCAGAAAATTGCAATATCAGAAAAATACATGGATGTATTTTTCTGAT
Organism: Treponema sp. UBA4873; assembly: GCA_002399405.1. Lineage (GTDB taxonomy): Bacteria > Spirochaetota > Spirochaetia > Treponematales > Treponemataceae > Treponema_D. The sequence goes on from DHDP01000013.1 coordinate 153,375, forward strand.
TAGACGCCCAAGCGGTTTATAATCGTATCGAGCATCTCGTTCCACGTCTTGATAAAAGACGCGGCAGCGTTGTATCCGTGCTGAAATTTAATAATATCGGCGAGCTCCTCGTCTATGTTCACGCCGCTGATTGAGTCCCGCATGTTGCGGAGATCGGCCATAATTGCGTTCTGATTCTTCGTCTGCGTTTCCGCCTGCTCGCCCTTCAGACCTACGTTCGTCACTGTATCGGCGAAATAGTCGTCGAACGTCCGGTTGCGGCCTATCATAACCTGCGTGTTGCGGATCGACGCGATTTCGAGTGCCGCCTTTCCGTCGCCCGCAGCAATGCCGCCCGACGCATCGGTGAATCCCGCGGCTACGCTCATCACGTCGCTTTTAATGGCAGGATTCACCGTGATATATGCGGAGGGATTCACCATAGGAGTTACCGCAAACTGCGCTCCGGCAAGGTTGTTCACCGCATCGGCCCGGTTAAAGTCGTATGCACCTGCGGCGCCGCTCCCGTTCAGAATACCGGCATATCCGGTAAGGAACATTCCGCTGTCCTCCACGTGGCGTATGACGAAATCGGGGTTTTCCTGAGCCTGCGCCGTCGTCGCCTTGAGGACAAGATTATTATTTCTGTCCAGATACGCCTTTACTTCGCCGTTACTGTCGTTTATTCTGCTCACAACGTCGGCGACAGTATCCGTCGAATGATACGCGACGTTCACAGTTCCCGACGGAGCGGAAAACGTCATCGTACCTTCAAGGCCTATCTGTTCCTGAGCGCTGAGCCTGTTCGTTCCCGTAAAACGGAATACGTACGAATGATCCATCAATCCGTCCCCGTTGACGTCGTAGTTGCCGTTAACGTTTTCGACGAACGGATGCTCGGTGAAAAAGTCGAGTCCGGTTGTACCGTTCGCGCCTACTGCGTTGCGGTGGACATCGTTCACAAGGTCCGCGAAATTCATCGTCATCGTGTTGAGCGACTGCATTTCGTTGCGGACATCAGTGTCGCGGAGTTCTATGAGCGCGCCGAGCTGGCCGCCTCTCACAACGGCATTATCGCCGGTGTCTTTCCAGACGAGCTGCGAATTGCCGTTGTTGTCGACGACGGTTTTAAGATCAAATCCGCGTGCAATACCGCCCTGAACAAGCACACGTCCGTCCACATGCACCATAAACTCGTCGTCGTCGCGGTCGCTCCGCGTGATGTTCACGAGTTTTGAAAGCTTGTCCACGAGATTGTCGCGCTGATCGAGCAGGTCGTTCGGATTGTCGCCCATGCCTTTTGAACGTACAATCTCGCCGTTGAGCGCTGCAATCTGATTCGCATAATTATTAACCTGCTTTATCGTCGCGTCGATGTCGCCGTTGAGCAGCGTGTTGATTCCCTGCAGACTTTCGTAGCGCTGGTTTATCGAGTCGGTAAGGGATTCGCCGCGCGTAACGACCGCCTGACGGGAAGCCTGATTCTCCGGATGGATCGAAAGCTCCTGCCACGATTCCCAGAATTTATCCATATTGGAACGTATTGAAATATCGTCGGGCTCGTTGTAAATCTTTTCGAGCATCGAGTAATATTTGCTGCGTGTATCCCAATACGTTTCCTGATTAGCCTGCTCGGTGATTCGTTCGTCGAGCAACTGATCGCGCACGCGCGTGATGCTCTCCGCAACCATTCCCTGTCCGACCATTCCGGGCGCTTCCGGGCGTTCAAGTTCAGGACGGTACAGGGGATCAAACTCCTTCAGTTCAACACGCTGGCGTGAATATCCTTCCGTATTTGCGTTTGAAATATTGTGGCCCGCAGTCGTAATCGCCTGCGTATGAGCCATAATGCTCCGTTTACCAAGTTCTATTCCTGAAAATGTTGATCCCATAGTGTACCTTCTTTACTTCCTGAATTAATAAAGTTTGTTCACAACGACGCTCGACGGCTGCGAATGAACGATTTTTCCGCTCCGTGAATACACTTTACTGCGACTCTGAGGAACAGCCTCGTCGAGTACTCCCTGAATGAATCCGCGCGTAATGGTGATATAATCGCCGAGCGCCTGATTTTCTGTTTTTGATTTGACAAGTTTGCCGCGTACCTGGGCAAGGAGCGGCATGGCAGCTTTTTTCGCTTCATCAGTCTGCTTCCGTGTAATACGTTCCCGTTCCGATTCAGCTTTTCTGAAATCGTCGGCAAGCATATTTATGCCGGAAACAGTCTCCATAAGTTTTTCCCATTTCTTGTCGTGAACAGCTTTGCGAAGCTCAGCCTGCTCAACAAGCACTTTATCGAGAAGTTCGTTTTCCTTTGTAAGAATCTGTTCCAGTGTTGCTGCTTCTGCCATATAGTCTACCTCTCTTTCATTATCGGGATAAAGAAAGAACGACTTTATATAAATATTCGAAATCAGTCCCCTTGACTCATTCCCTTTTTATTTGTTATAGTTATCGGCGTACTGCAAAAAGTACCAACTCGGTGCCTGTAGCTCAGCGGTAGAGTCCCAGATTGTGGATCTGGTTGTCGTGGGTTCGAAACCCACCAGGCACCCTTTTTTGAATGCGATTATAGCTCAACTGGATAGAGCAACGGACTTCGAATCCGTAGGTTGGCGGTTCGACTCCGCCTAGTCGCAGCAGAACAAGGCCGTGCATGACACGGCTTTTTATTTTTAACACCGGCCGACACAAATTATGAAAAAACAAGGGACGGGGACTTGATATTTTTTTTGTACTTTGCTATAGTAGTGAACATTCAGCCACCGCGAAAGCGGATACTGATTTCGGGCCATTAGCTCAGCTGGTAGAGCAACAGACTCTTAATCTGTGGGTCGGCAGTTCGAAGCTGCCATGGCTCAACCTTTACAAGACAATGTCAGCCGTCGTAAAGGCGCACTTGAACATTATGCGAGAGTGGTGAAATGGCAGACACGCCAGACTTAGGATCTGGTGCCTTAGGCGTGAGGGTTCAAGTCCCTTCTCTCGCAATTCCGTAAACACTATGGTGTTGCGAATTACAGATTTGCGGGAATAGCTCAGTGGTAGAGCGCCACCTTGCCAAGGTGGATGTCGCGGGTCCAATTCCCGTTTCCCGCTCTATTGCTGCACTAATAAAGCGGCCGGAAAACGCAAAGACCATTTGCGGGAATAGCTCAGTGGTAGAGCGCCACCTTGCCAAGGTGGATGTCGCGGGTCCAATTCCCGTTTCCCGCTTAAAAGCAGGCGATTCGGAGCAATCTGAGTCGCTTTTTTTTACTTTTTTCAATTTTATTATGTTATTGATAAGGAGCCTAGCGTGAAACTCACAAAAGAATTCACCAGTCTTGAAAAATCAGCAGTCAAACTGACTGTTACAATCGCGCAGAAAGACGTCGCAGATGCTTACAACGAAACAATCGGGAAATATGTAAAGAGCGCTCAGATTCCGGGTTTCCGCAAGGGACACGTTCCGGCAAATATTCTTGAGCGGAAATTCGGCGACGGAATAAAGGCCGACACGGTAAGCGAACTGATTGACAAATCGCTCAACGATATCTTCAGCGACGATGCGGAAAAAGACAATCGTCCGCTTCCCTACGCGCAGCCAGTCATGGAAAAAATGCCGGAAATGGACCTTACAAAAGAGCTTACATTTACCGTCATGTACGACATTTTTCCGAAAGTCGACGTCAAAAACTTTTCGGGAATAACGATAAAAGAACCGCAGGTTGCAATCGGCGACAAAGAACTGCAGGACGAACTTAAAGCCGTTCAGGAACGCAACGCCGTCGTTATCGACAAAAAGGACGACGAAAAAGCGGAAAAAGACAACATCGTCACAATAAATTACAGTGAAATCGGCGACGACGGAAAAGAAATTGCAGGCAGCAAGCGGCAGGATTTTGTATTCACCGTCGGCAGCGGCGAAAATATTTACAAGATTGACGACGACGTTATCGGAATGAAAAAAGGTGAAACGAAAGAAATTACCAAAAAATACGCAAAGGACGACAAGGATGAGGAGCTTGCCGGAAAAACGAAGAAAATCAGCGTGACAGTCACGGCAATCAAAGCGCGCAATCTCCCCACCCTCGACGACGATCTTGCGCAGGATGTAAGTGAAAAATACAAGACGCTCGACGACCTCAAGAAAGACATCATGAAGAACCTGGAAGCAGCACGGGACAGAAAAATCAGGGAAATCAAGAGCAACGATCTTCTTTCCCAGCTTATTGAAAAGAATCAGTTCGAGATTCCGGCGTCGATGCTCAAAGCCGAACTTGACGGACGCTGGCAGATGATGGCGCAGCAGTTCCAGACGACTCAGGAACAGCTCGAACGTATGATTACGGCATCGGGGCAGAAAAAGGACGACATGCTCAAACAATGGTCGGCGGAGAGCGAAAAGATGCTCAAGAGCCGCATCATCGTCGACAACCTTATCCGCTCGCGTAGCATTTCGGTCACGCCGGAAGAAATCGAAGCCGAATATCAGCGGATTGCGGATGACGGCAACGTATCAGTGGACGAAGTGAAAAAGCACTACTCCGATGCGCGCGCAAAAGAATACCTGATAGACGACACGAAAGAACAAAAGCTGTATACAGAGCTCTATAAGGAAGTAAAAATCACGAAAGGCGACAAAACGGCCTTCGCAGACCTTTTCAAACAGGGCAACTGAAACGTAAAGTACTTCTTATAAAGGTGGAATGTGCCTTTGCCGGGACATTCCACTTTTTTTTATGCAATATATATAGTATATTATATATAACAGGATGGATTATACTATGGATGAACAAATGAATAACCTTGTTCCCTACGTCATTGAACGCAGCGGAAACACAGAACGCTCTTACGATATATTCTCCCGTCTGCTCAAGGACCGCATAGTTTTTGTGGACGGTGAAATAAACGACGCAACTGCCGATCTTATTGTAGCACAGATACTGTATCTTGAATCGGAAAATCCTGAAAAGGATATAAGCATGTACATCAACAGCCCCGGCGGATCAGTTACCGCAGGACTCGCCATTTATGACACTATGCAGTATGTGAAATGCCAGGTGCAGACAATCTGTATGGGCCAGGCTGCCAGCATGGGAGCCATTCTTCTTGCCGGCGGAACGCAGGGAAAACGCTATGCACTTCCGTCCTCGCGCGTCATGATTCACCAGCCGTGGGGCGGCGTCGAAGGCCAGGAAAGCGATATTTCCATACAGGCTAAGGAAATAATGAGACTCAAAAAGCTTACTATCGATTATTTTGCAAACAATACGAAAAAAGACAGAGAGCAGGTCGCTGCCGACATGGAACGGGATTTCTATATGTCCGCGGAGGACGCGCTCAATTACGGCATCGTCGACCATATCATGCCAGGGAGGAAAAAATAATGAAACATTTCGGCAGCGATACAGAGTTCTGCTCATTCTGCGGAAAACCGGCCGATTCAACACGCCATCTTGTTTCCGCCCCGTCGGGGAACATTCACATATGCAATCAGTGCGTGGCTGTCTGCCAGAGTATTCTTGAGCAGGAGGAAGGCGATCTCGCTCCGATCGAAATGAGCGAAGTCCCGACACCGAGAGAATTCAAAGAGTATCTTGATCAGTATATTGTGGGCCAGGATGAAGCGAAAAAAACGCTTTCGGTCGCCGTGTACAATCACTATAAACGCATGTCCGTTCCGAAGGATATGCGCAGTGACGACGATGTTCAGATCGAAAAATCGAACATTCTGCTCATGGGACCGACCGGAAGCGGCAAAACGCTTCTTGCGAAAACGCTTGCACAGAGACTCAAGGTTCCGTTCGCTATTGCGGACGCTACGACGCTCACGGAAGCCGGCTACGTCGGAGAAGACGTCGAAAACGTGCTTCTGAAACTCATCAACAACGCGAACGGCAACGTTCCCGCAGCTGAACGGGGCATCGTTTTTATCGACGAGATAGACAAGATTTCGCGCAAAAGCGAGAATACATCTATCACGCGCGACGTCTCGGGTGAAGGTGTTCAGCAGGCGCTCCTTAAGATTATCGAGGGAACGCACGCAAGCGTTCCGCCGCAGGGAGGACGCAAACATCCTAATCAGGAAATGATCGACATAGATACGACGAATATTCTGTTCATTCTCGGCGGAGCTTTCGTCGGGCTGGAAAAAATCATAGAGCAGCGGACGGCTGAGCGCGCTATGGGATTCGGAAGCAACGTCGGTATGATGGACGAAGAACAGCGGATGAATCTCCTTAATCAGTGCACGCCGGACGACCTTGTAAAGTTCGGCATCATTCCCGAACTCATCGGACGCATGCCTATTACGGTGGCTCTGAAGGAACTTACGCGCGACGACCTCGTGAGCATTCTCACGGTGCCGAAAAACGCTATAACCAAACAGTTCAGGGCATCGTTCGGTCTTGACAACGTGGACCTTGAGTTCACGCCGGAAGCTATCGGAGAAATTGCAGACGAGGCTATCCGCCAGAAAACAGGCGCGCGCGGACTGCGGAGCATAGTGGAAAAAATGCTCACGGACATCATGTATGAAGTGCCGAGCATCAAGGATCATGAAAGGAAAAAGCTCGTCATCACGGCGGACATCGTGAAGAACAAGATTCATCCCGACGTGAACGCGCTGCTTACCGCATAAAACAAAGAAGACTTCCCGACAGGGAGGTCTTTTTATTTTCTCCGTTCTTTTATAATTTTTTTCATTACGTCGATCGTCATGGAAACGGTGTTCACCCAGCTGAAACGTTTTGTCCACTCTATGCCGTCGGCGATCATCTTTTCACGCAGCGCCGAATCGGTGACTATTTTTTCCATAGCGGCGGCAATCTCCTCGATATTGTTCGAATCAAAATAGACTGCCGCAGGACCGCCCATTTCGGGAAGCGCACCCGCTTTCGAGCACGCGACCGGAATTCCCGTCGCCATAGCTTCCAGAACCGGAAGCCCGACGCCTTCGTTTACGGATGGAAAGATACACGCATCCGCCCCCGCATACAGCTGGGGAAAACTTTCGTGAGGGAAAAAACCTGTGAGGAAAATATCGGAAGCAGCAGCAGACTGAAACGCTGCTTTGTGAACCTCTTCGGAATACGCTCCCTCTGCGCCCGCAAGCACGAGGCGGTGCGGCAGATGCGTCCGTTCCTTAAACAGCACGAACGCCTTTATGAGCTCGATGTGTTTTTTATCCGGTCCCGCAAGACGCGAACCGTAAATAAAATACGGACGCTTTACGGCAAACGGTTTTATGTTTACTGTTTCCGCATCGATCTGCATCTGAGGAAAAAACAGCCGGTGATCTATGCCATTGTGCACGACTTCGATTTTATCCGGATCGACTCCGTTCCGAACTAAGTCCTTGCGTACGAACTGACTCGGTGCGATGACTTTCTGAGCCTTTGCAAGACCGCGTTTTACCTGCATGCGGAGCGCCCAGTCTCTGTCCTCGCGCAGCGTGTTCGAAACGATGCTGTTTACGACTGCGATACCCGGTACTCTGAAAGAAAGCGGAAGCACGCGTTCGATCGCAGGATATAAAACCACATCATATCCGGACGATGAAACGAAGTTATTCAGCTTGAAAAAGTGCCAGAAACGTTCGGCACCGAGACTGTCGGGAACGGGAACCGCCTTGAACGGAATTTCGCGGACTGACGTATAGGTATACCGGTCAATTTCAGAACCGAAAAGTTCAAATTCAACATCAGGCAGCTGAGGAAGGTTTGCAGTAAAGGAATGGAGATATGAACCTATCCCGGAACGACCATGATCGCAGCCGAACGTGTCAATACCGACTTTCATAGCTCGTAATTATAGCAACATTTCGGGAATTACGCTATAGTTTTTTTATGAACGAAACAAACGTATTTTCCGGGCTTTCCCGTGCAATTCAGGAGCGCCTTGCAGCACTCGCAGTTACAACCCCTACTCCCGTACAGTCAAAAGTAATACCGGAACTGCTCGCGGGGAAAAGTATTCTTTTCCAGTCGGAAACAGGTACAGGAAAAACATTTGCCTACCTTCTGCCTCTTGTTCAGAAACTTGAGGCTGCCGGAAATGACGAACACGCCGTGCGGCTGCTTGTCTGCGCACCGACGCTCGAGCTTGCTTCCCAGATACGCGATGCGGCGAAAACAGTTACATCGCTCAAAACGGCGCTTTTTCTGGGCGGCTCTCCGATAAAAAGACAGACTGATTTACTGAAGGAAAAACCGGACATCGTCATCGGAAATCCGGCGCGGCTGCTCGAGCTTATCAGACTGAAAAAACTCAGGGTAAACTGCCTTGAAGCCGCCGTCTTTGACGAAGTCGACCGCCTTGTGAAACGCGAGTCGAAGGCCGACACGGAAGCCCTCCTCGGCACATTCCCCGAACACATTCAGATAACCGGATGTTCCGCAACTATAACGGGCGCAGTCCGCCAGTTCTTTTCGGGACTCGATTCCGTCGTCATGCCGCCGGAGGACGTGCTCCGAGAGCGCATTACGCACTGGGCGCTCTATGCGGAGCAGCGGGACAAGGTTGATACGCTTCGCAGTCTGCTTGTCGCTTTACGTCCGGAAAAAGCGCTCATATTTACGAGCCGCGCCGATCAGGTTGAGAACATCGTATCGAAACTGCTGTACAAGAAAATCGACTGCGCAGGACTTCATGCAAAGGAAGACAAAACCGACAGAAAATCCGCGATCGACCGTTTCCGCAGCGGAAAATGCCGCATACTCGTCACAAGCGACGTTGCGGCGCGCGGACTCGACATTCCTGACATAACGCACGTGATTCAGATGGATCTCCCTGACGACGACGATTTTTTCATCCATCGCGCGGGGCGTACGGCGAGAGCAGGCAGAACGGGAACTAATATCGTTATCGGAGACGAATACGAAATGCGCCGGTACAGTTCGCTTGAAAAAAAGCTTAAAATTACGGTTTATCCGAAGATACTATACGGCGGGAAAGTAACCGTACCTCAGGACGTACAATAAATCAGGAGTACTTCAAAAGCAAACATACGTTCAAAAGCCGCTATGTTGATTGACCTCCCTATAAACGTTATAATTAGAGGATAGTTTTATATGCGAGGTTCATGTGTTTCTTAAAAGTCTAGACATTTTCGGTTTCAAATCCTTTGCGGACCGTACACATATTGATTTTTCAGACGGAATTACGGCATTGCTCGGCCCGAACGGGTGCGGCAAGAGCAATGTCGTCGATTCCATAAAATGGGTACTGGCGGAGAACAAATCAAAGAACCTGCGCGCGGACAAAATGGAAGACGTTATCTTTAACGGGACGGAACGGCGTTCTCCGCTCAACGTCGCAGAAGTGACGCTCACTATCATGAATGAAAACGGGCTGCTTCCGCTGGAAGAGCCGGAAATAGCTATAAAACGGCGCCTGTACCGTTCGGGCGAAAGCGAATACTTTATCAACAACAGACAGGCAGGTCCGAAGGAAATCCGTTCGCTGTTCATGGATACAGGCATCGGAAAAGCGGCCTACTCCGTCATGGAACAGGGAAAAATCGACCAGATTCTTTCGAGCAAACCGGAGGACAGGCGCTATCTTTTTGAAGAGGCCGCAGGAATCAGCCGCAGCAAGGCTGAATGCGCGGAAGCGGAACGGGAGCTTGAGCGCACGCGCGTAAACATGCAGCAGATAGAAGTCGCGCTTGCGGAAATAAAACGCTCGTACGACACGCTTAAAGTACAGGCTGACAAGACAACAAAATACCGCAGCGTAAAAGACGAAATTTTCAACGACGAGCTCGATCTGACGCTGCTCAAGCTCAAGAACTTCGTGCAGGATAAAGCTCACAACGAAGAAGAACTCAAGCTTATTGAAAAAAAACGCGATCAGGTGCGCAGGGAAATAGACGAAATCAACAACACGCTTTCCGAGAACATGGACAAAGTAAAGGCCATGCAGGAACAGGTGTACGCGAAGCAGGCCGACCTTATCGGTATACAGAAGGAAAAAAGCGGTAAACAGGATCTCGTCAAGCAGTTCAACGTGCGCGCCTCCGAAATACGGGAAAAAATCGGACAGCTGGAAGCGCATAAAAAGGCAATTCAGGACCAGATAGACAGTCTCACCGAAGAAATCGACGATCAGGAAGCGCAGCTTCACGAAAAGACGAAGCAGCTCGCGGACATCCAGAAAAACATCACTTCGTTTCAGAAAAATATAGAGACTGCAGGCAGTCAGATTACCGAAAACGACAGTCAGGCCGACGAAGCGAAAAAACAGATTGCCGCACTCGGTGACGAGCGGGCGAAACTTCAGAAAGATCTGGCAGCCATTACCGAAGACATCGTTACGATGCTCGACGCGAAACTTAAGGACGCGGGATTTTCCGAAAGCGCAATGGCAAACGCGAAGGAAACGCTCGACAACGTTCTCGGCAGACTGAAAGTATTCACCGAAGGACGCAAAAACATTTTTTCCGATTTTGCCGCGAACAGCTCGCATTCCGCCGATGACTGCGTAAAAACAGTGCGTGAAGCGGCCGACGCTTTTTCGGAAACGGGAAAACTCGTTGCTCAGCTTGAAAGTGCGCTCGGCGACTACATGAAGGCGTCTCCGGCGTTCATCACGGAATTCCTCGCTCCTGAAGGAATCATGACGAAAAAACGGGCCATCGATTCGAAGATTCAGGAAAATCTCACTCATATTGCGGCAATCAACGCCCACATAGACGAGCTGCACGCCGCAAACGCCGGACTCGTCGAAAAAATCAACGAATATAAGGAAACGCTTGGCAGGCTCAGAATAAACGAAGTGCAGATGAAGGAGCAGATTTCCGCCTCCGAACAGCAGGCCTCCATTCTGCGCCGTTCGCTCACGTCGCAGCAGAACACGCTGCGCGACACGGACGACGAACTTGTTAATGAAAACAAACACGCAGCGGATTTGAACGATCAGATTTCAGACGTTCAGGACGAGCTTGCGGAAATAGAGCAGAAAGGCATTGCGCTCGCGGACGAGCTTAAAACACTCGACGAGGGCATCGCAAAATGCAACAGCAGTGTTTCCGGCAAACAGAACGCGCTCAGGAAAAAACAGGAAGAACAGAACAGATGCCAGGAACAGTATGAAAAGCTCACGCTGTCGCTTGCCTCATCCGACACGGAAATCCGCAATGTCAAACAGAACTTTCAGGATATGCATTCCCGCGACCTTATGGAATTCGAGGAGCGTATGTACAAGATTACGACGCCGTCTGCCGATATCCGCGAAAAACTTACAGCGGCAAAGGACAGACTCAAGGATCTGGGACAGGTGAACCTTATGGCGCCCGAGGAATTCACCGAGGTAAAGGAACGGTATGAACGACAGCAGGCGAACTACGAGGACACAAAGAAGAGCCTCGAAAACCTGCAGCGTGTTTCGGAGGAAATCAAATCGAAATCGTCCGAAATGTTCCTCGATACGTACAATAAAATCAAGAAAAATTTCCACAATATGTTCCGCAGGCTGTTCAACGGCGGACGCGGAGAGCTCCGGCTTGAAGATCCGGAGAACGTGCTCACGAGCGGCATCGACATCTTTGCGCAGCCGCCCGGAAAGAAACTGGAGAACATCGCGCTGCTCTCAGGCGGTGAAAAGACGATGACTGCTGTCGCCCTCCTCTTCGCGACATATCAGGTCCGTCCGTCGCCGTTCTGTCTTCTTGATGAAATCGACGCTGCGCTCGACGACAAGAACGTCTCGAGTTTCGTCACGACGCTTCGTTCGTTCGCGAACGTAAGCCAGTACATCGTCATCACGCACAACAAGAAAACAGTTATGGGCGCAAGTACCATGCTCGGCATAACGATGGAAGAGTCGGGCGTGTCGAAGATTCTCGCGCTCCGTCTCGATAAGGACATCAAGCTCGGAGCAGCAATTCCCGAACCTGACGGGGACTTCGTCGAAGAGGACGTCGAGCCCGAAACGGCTGTCATTCCGCCGAGACCTGCAAAACGGATTCACACCCCCGACGGTTCCGTCATTGACCCGGAGCGCGGAAAACAGGTCCGGGCCGAAAAAGAACTCGAAAAGGAAGCTGCTGAAAAGGTAAAATCACCGGAAAAGAAACAGCCGGAAGAAAAGAAAAATCAGCAGGAAATGAAAGCTGATTCTGCCGCCGGAGATGAACAGGCCGGCGACGAGGAATAACGGATGTTCGACAAAGACGCTTTTTTTGAAAACATAAAGGAGCTCTTTACAGGCGATAAAAAAATCACCGCATACGTTTCATGCGCGCTTATTATCATGACGTGTACGGCGCTCACGGTTTTCATCGTCCAGAAGACAAAGAAACCTGCCGCCGTACAGAGCGGCGAGCGGGAGCTCGTTGCCGACCAGAAACTGCTCGTTCCCGACGGACCTGAAGTACAGAAAGGATACATCACTGCACGCCGGACAAAGGACAAATGGGACGACGCTGATGCGGAACGGTGGCTTACGCTGCCGTCTAAAAAAGAACTCGACGATCTGGGCCGCGCAAACGATCAGCTGGTTCTCGATATCACAGGAGCTGCTCCGTGAAAAAAATCAGCATACTTCCCGCAGCGGCTGCCGTGCTGCTCCTGTCCGTTTCATGCGCATCTGTACCGAAAACACAGCCGCCGGCTGAAAGTGTTCCGGCGGGACCGTCCGAACAGATTTCTCAGGAGCAGTCCGCTGATGCAGAAAAACAGGACGCAGGGACGAAAGAAGCGTACGGTGATTTATCCGAGCCCGTTGCTTCCGATATTCCCGAAGGTTCAACTCCCGCTGCATCTCAACCGGAGCCTGAAGCGGCTGTCCCGTCTTCAGGCGGATTTGAAGAGCCTGTCGTACGCGACGAACCGTATGTTGAAAAAACAGCAGCGTCTGAAAAAGAGGCCGCTGCACCGACAGAAACGGCTGTCCCTGAGGTTTCGGAACCGAAGCCCTCAGTACGGACACAGGCGGCTTCTGAAACAAAGCCTGCAGTACAGGTGCCGTCGGCAGAACGGACGGACGCAGCCGCAGGTGCTGATGAGACAACGCCCGTAAAACGCGCCGCTGACGCACAGCGGATTTCATCCGCAGGCGGAACCGTGTCTCAGCCGGAAACCACCGCGGATGTACAAAAGAGGGAAAGTACCGCCGTACCGGCGGAACCGGAGACTGCGGCGACTTCTGCCGGCGGCGGAACGCAGGCGGCAGAGGAATCGGAAAAGCCCGTTCCATCACGCTCGGTCACGCTCGATAGAAATCAGTATCTCGACGTCGCATACCCCGGCACCGGGTGGATATATCTCGGCGAGACTGACGGTACGAAGAACATGACGTTCTTCGGCCGGAAACTCGGCGAAACGGACACGTCGTTTACGCTCCGCGCGCGGAACACAGGCAGATCGCTTCTTCATTTTTACAAGAACGATGCGCTTACGGGAAATTACATCGACGATTATCTCGAGGTGAACGTCGCGGACAAGGATGCTTCGACGCAGGAACACGTTACGGCTCCCTCGTATGCCGATGCAGTTCCGCCCCGCCCGTCATCCGCAGTTGCAGAATCGCGGGAAGCGGACGACTTGCTCAAAACGGGCGGAACAAATTCCGGTGCACCTGCTGCTGCAGACTCCCGGATTCAGAATACGGAAACACAGCCGGCGGGCACACCGTCCGCATCAGCGGAAGAGGCTCCCGTCAAAACAGTCATCCAGACGACCGAATCGGCGCCGGAAAGCAGGTCAGGCAGTACGCCGCAGAACACAGCCGACAGAACGGGGGCGGCCCCCTCGTCACAGGCAGGCTCTTCGGGTGCACCTGCCGTGCCGGATGAACAAACAATGAACGAAAGCGCGGACAGCCTGCTCAAAGATGCACAGGACGCATACAATGCAAAACAGTACGAAAAGGCGCAGGCACTGCTCGCTGTTTTCTTCGATAAAGCCGTAACGCGCATCGACGAGGGATTATATCTGCAGGGGCAGATTCTGGAAGCAAAATCCTCAATTCAGAATATAAAAGGCGCGATAGATTCGTATGAAATACTTATGAAAAACTGGCCGGACAGTCAGCTTTGGCAGAATGCCCGCCAGCGTGACATTTACTTACACCGTATGTATATCGATATACGATAACCGGTGTTCAACGATGTGGAGGTCGTATGAAAAAAATTTTTGAATCGATGGTCCTGCTTATTGCAGCATGCATGTTGTTTTCCTGCACTGTCAATAAACCTGCTGAAGCACCGCGGACAATAACAGTGAACGGTACGGGAACAGTAAGTGCGGAACCGGATCAGGCATCCATCATCGTTTCCGTCGTTACGCAGGAATGGGTGGCAAAGCAGGCTGCCGACGAAAACGCCGCAGCGATGACGAAAGTACGCGACGCCGTCATTGCCGCAGGAATCAGGGCAGACGACATCACGACGACGGACTACAGCATTGCCCGCCAGGACACATGGTCGAACGGCCGCAGCTGGCCCGGAAAATATCAGGTGCGGAACAGCCTTAACATCACTATAAAAAACACGTCTCTCGCAAGCACGGTGATAGACACGGCAGTCGCAGCCGGCGCGAACGAACTTACTTCTCTCTCGTTCAGTGTCGCCGATACTTCTTCCCTTGTCCGGCAGGCACGAACGCTCGCCGTTCAGCAGGCTCAGGATGCGGCATCCCTTTTAGCCGGTGCGAGCGGCTGTAAAATCGGACAGGTTGTCAGCATTTCGGAAAACAATAATTCCGGCGCGCGTCTTCTGAGCAAAACGTTCAAAGCGGAAGCGGCAATGGCTGTTGCGGACGCCTCGACACCCGTGTCCGCCGGAAAGATAGAAGTCAGTTCGAACGTTACAATAACGTACGCCTTGCAATAAAAGCTTTTTGCAGTTAATATAATGATTCATCAAATAAAATAAGTTAAGGAAGAAAACCGAATGCTCGATTATAAATTTATTAAAGACAATCTCGATGCTGTAAAACAGAATATCATCAACCGAAACATGGTCGCGGACGCCGATCTTGTCGTAAAACTGTACGACGAGCGCACTGCCCTTACGACAAAACTGCAGCAGCTCCAGCAGAAACGCAACGAGAATGCCGCCGCGATGAAAGCGAAAATGGACGACGCAAAACGGCAGGAGCTTATTGCGGCCGGAAAACAGCTTAAGGACGATATTTCCGCAGCTGAAAAGGAACTGACCGACATTGAACCGAAACTCGAGGAGGCTGCCCGCAGGATTCCGAATATGGCAAATCCCGAAGCGCCCGTCGGCAAAGTCGACACGGAAAATCTTGAGGTAAAAAAAGTCGGCAATCCGCGCAAATTTTCCTTCAAACCGAAGGATCACGTAGAGCTCGGAGAATCGCTCGACATAATCGATTTTGACCGCGGAACGAAAGTTTCCGGGCAGAAATTCTACTATCTTAAAAACGAGGCGGTTTTTCTTGAGCAGGCGCTTATCATGTACGCGCTCAATACGCTCCGCAAACACGGTTTTACACCGTTCATCACGCCAGACGTCGCAAAACAGGAAGTTCTGCAGGGCATAGGATTCAATCCGCGCGGAAACGAATCGAACGTCTACTGCATTGAAGACGAAGGCACTTGTCTCGTCGCGACGGCGGAGATTACGCTCGGAGGATATCATTCGGGCGAAATACTCGATAAGTCGAAACTTCCGCTTTTTTACTGCGGACTTTCCCACTGCTTCCGCCGCGAGGCGGGCGCCGCAGGACACTTCAGCAAAGGTCTGTACCGCGTACATCAGTTCGATAAAGTCGAAATGTTCGTCTACTGCCTTCCCGAAGAGTCGGACAAACTTCACGAGAAGCTCCGTCTCATTGAAGAGGAAATATTTACCGGTCTCGGACTTCCGTTCCGCGTCGTGGATACGTGTACCGGCGACCTGGGCGCACCGGCGTACCGCAAGTGGGATCTTGAAGCATGGATGCCCGGAAGAACCGACGATGCTCACCCCGACGGAGATTACGGCGAAGTCACATCCACTTCAAACTGCACCGATTATCAGGCACGCCGTCTTAACATAAAGTATAAGGACGACGACGGCAAAAACAAATACGTTCATATGCTCAACGGCACTGCAATAGCAGTCGGAAGAGCGATGCTTGCCGTACTTGAAAACTATCAGAATGAGGACGGTTCGGTCACTGTTCCCGAAGTTCTCAGACCGATCTGCGGATTCGACAAAATCGGACCGAAAGCCGGGAAGTAATCGGCTGGGTGAACCGGACGGAAAATTTCCACTGACGAAAAATCAGAGGAATAACTTCTTCGTCGCCTTTTCATACATGAAGCGCTTGTCTTCCTCCTGCAGCGACGTATACACACAGTCCGCGCATACGCGCTTTCTGTCGCCGCTGCAGTAAATTTTCGCCGGTACGCACGTGGCGAATACGTCGCGCTTCGCCACCGGTCCCTGTCTGAGCATGAATGACATTCTGAGCGCGTATTCGGCTCCCTGCGACAGCGGGAACGTCTCGTTGGCGCTGCCGAACACTATCCGCTCGTGGTCCACATACAGAATATTGAACGGTTTTACCCGCCCCTCCACCGCTTCCAGCGAGTTTGTCACTTCAACGAGATATCTGCATACGGGAATGAGCTGAATCCCGTTTCCCGCCGTTTTTTCCTTTTTGGCTTCGGCGACGAACTGCTCGAGGTATGTCTTCGCTTTTTTCTGGTCGGCAAGCGGAATTGTGCTCCATGCGGGACGCGTGAAAAGCTCGAACCCGTCGCCGGGAATGCAGTTGATGTTCACTTCGGCTTTGTTGCTGCAGGAATAATAAATTGAAGCGGAAAAATCGTAATCGTGTCGTATTTCCACATCCGCAATGCGGTGTATTACAGCCGGAATCACGAGGGCAAGACCGGACTTTATCGATTTCATTTCCGTCGTGAAGTAAAGACCTACGCGGTTAAAATAAAATTCCACGCGTACCTGTCTTCCCGCAAATCCGATCACCGACTGGGGAGGATTCTTCAGCAGAATGATTCCTTTGTCGAGCACCGTAATCTGCTCGGCCTTCAGCGCGACGGGAAAAACGGCGGACAAAAGCGGTCTGATTTTATCGTCATCACCTTCCGTTTTTTTATCGACAGGCGTCACGGTGACGGGAACGTTGCCGTCTATTAAATATTGAAGTACAAGCTGTCTTTCAATTCCCGTAAGATCTTTATTTTCCATCAGCTCTGCCCCACCTTTGTATTTCTATCTGACTGATTTTATAGCCGCTGCCGTTCTTTATAAAATAGAAAAGCACATCCGCATATCCTTTCCCGCATTCGAAGCGGACAGGTATTTCATAATCGTCCGCTATGAACGGAGCGCCGTATATTTTCCCCGTAAATAAATCTCCGGCGTCCGCACCGGGCAGGTCTTCACCAAACGTCTGCTTCCACCCCGTTTTCAAATCATCAAGGAACAGAACGTACGAAAAAAGACATCCGTCAGCCATCAGGGAATCCGCGCTCTGCTGCGACGAAACGGTTGCACAGGCTGTGTCGAGCGCAGTCCTCAAATCCTGCTGGATAAACGAGGTGTCGAGACTTCCGAAACCGTCGATGAACGGATAAACGGACGAAGGGACGGACGAAGAAGCAGCGACAGACTGAGGTGTGAGCTTTACAGCTTTATCAACCGCATCCGCCGTCGAAATATCCTGCACAAGACGCATGCTTTCAAGTTCCCGCGTCCAGAGTATCTCAGCATCCTTTTTATCGGCCTCTGTACGGAGCGTGTCGCCGGAGGAATCGGTAAAAGCGGCAGCAGTACCGTTTGCGCATGAAAATACGGAAAAAAGCGCGCAGAAAAAGAGGATACATACTATACTTCTTTCCATAAACTTCATTTGCAGTAAGTATACTATATTTTCCGCTGAAAATATAGTATTGCGCTGACGACGTAATCCGCAGTCATTGAAAGGCGGCCTTTTTTCTGATAAAATAAAAGTTATCATATTAATATTAATCTCCTGACTATTCGAGGTGCTCTATGCCGCTTACACTGACTGAAAAGATTCTTCAGGCCCACATTGTTCCGGAAGCATGTGCGGACACAAAATTCATCCCCGGTACGCCTATTGAGCGCGGTGCCGATATTGCGGTCCGCATCGACCAGACGCTCACGCAGGACGCGACCGGTACGATGACGTACCTCCAGTTCGAAACGATCGGTATTCCGCGCGTAAAGACGGAAGTTTCCGTTTCGTACGTCGACCACAACACACTCCAGACCGACTACAAGAACATGGACGACCACCGCTACCTTCAGAGTGCGGCGGCAAAATTCGGCCTCTATTTCTCCCGTCCGGGAAACGGCATCTGCCATCAGGTGCATCTCGAGCACTTCGGAAAACCGGGAAAAACGCTGCTCGGTTCCGACAGCCACACACCGACGGGCGGCGGCATCGGCATGATTGCGATAGGCGCCGGCGGACTCGACGTTGCCGTCGCGATGGGCGGCGGTGCGTTTCATCTCGCCATGCCGAAAGTGTTCGGCGTACAGCTCACGGGAAAACTCCGCAGGGGCGTAAGCGCAAAGGACATCATCCTTGAAGTACTCCGCCGCGAAACGGTAAAAGGCGGCGTCGGTGCGGTATACGAATATTTCGGTCCCGGTGTGGATTCCCTCACTGTTCCGCAGCGCGCAACAATCACGAACATGGGAGCCGAGCTCGGCGCAACATGCTCGATATTCCCGTCCGACAGGAAGACGAAGACGTTTCTCGCTTCAATGGGCAGGGCAAAGGACTGGACAAAACAGGAAGCTGATCTCGGCGCAGAGTACGACAAGATAATTCAGATTGATTTGAACAAGCTCGGACCTCTGGCCGCGCAGCCGCATTCTCCCGATGCAGTAACGACGGTAAAGAAACTTTCGGGAACAAAGGTAACGCAGGTTGTCATAGGTTCCTGTACGAACAGCTCTCTCGACGACCTTGAAACGGTCGCGGCAATCGTCAAGGGGAAACACATCGCGCCGGGCGTCGAAGCGGGAATCACGCCGGGCAGCCGCGCGACGCTTCTCATGGCGGACAAGGCGGGCATTCTCGGCACGCTCATCGAAGCGGGATTCCGCATTCTTGAAAGCGCATGCGGTCCGTGCATCGGCATGGGATTCGCACCGAACAGCAGCGGAGTATCGCTGCGTACGTTCAACCGCAATTTCAAAGGCCGGAGCGGCACTGCGGATGCAAACGTCTATCTTGTCTCCCCTGAAACGGCTGCCGCGTCGGCAGTGACGGGAACCTTCACCGAAGCGGAAAAAATCACGTATACGGACCACGCGTATGTGCGCGGCGTACGCGTGAGCATGCTCGACGGAAAAGACAAGCGCCTTGCCCCGGCTGCAATCAGAAAAGCAGGAAAAGACGAAGGTATGATTGTTCCGCCGCTGACTCCGGCGGCTGCAGCGAAAGTCGAAATAGTGCGCGGCCCGAATATTAAGCCGTGCCCGCCCTGCCCTCCGTGCGCAGCTTCGCTCAAACTGCCGGTGCTGCTTAAAACGGGCGACAACGTATCAACCGACGACATCATGCCTGCAGGGACAAAGGTGCTCCCGTTCCGCTCGAACATCCCCGAAATCAGCAAGTTCACGTTCTCACGTCTGGACGAAACGTTCTACAGCAGAGCCGAAGCGACAAAATTCAGCGGATGTTTCGTCGTCGGAGGCGAAAACTACGGACAGGGCTCATCTCGGGAGCACGCGGCTCTCGGACCGATGTACCTCGGAGTGCGCGCCGTCATTACGAAGAGCTTCGCGCGCATCCATAAGGCGAATCTCGTAAACTACGGAATTATACCGGTTACATTTGTAAATCCTGCCGATTATGATATACTGAATCAGGGAGATACGCTTGAAATCACCAACATTGCGGAAGCGCTCAAAACCGGCAGCGAGTTCACCATTGTTGTAAACGGAAAAACGATAAGAGGTGTAAACGATTTAAGCAGGCGGAGCCGCGCGATTCTTATCTCAGGCGGACTTGCGTCGTACACACGCAAAGGCGGTAACTGATATTTTATAGGAGAGATTTTATGAACGTCCATAACATAATGGAAGAATACGTCAAATCACGCGTCGACCTCATGTTCGACCAGCTGAATGAAAACAAACCAGTCTGGTTTACGTGCAGCTGCGAGGACTGCCGGCTGGACGCCGTGAATTACGTACTTAACCGCACGACGCCGCGGTACGTAGTTTCCGGCCGCGGCGTCGTGCACAATTCCGAAGTGTTGGACAACCCTCAGATGCGTGCGGACGTCGATGCGCTTGCAATCGAGGGGATACGCCTTATCAACGCTGTTCAGCGCCCCTACCATAAAAACATCAAACAGGCAGGAAAGAACGACATTCAGCAACCGTCATTCAACTTTCCGGTATTCATCGGCACGGTTTTCGACGGAACGAGTTTTGAACCGCTGTCCGACGCGGCAATCACGCTCAAATACGGAGACATGATTGTGGACATGATAGACAAGACATGGCCGAATCCGTGCCGCACGTACAAAGCTACAAAGGGCACGTATTCCTTCTGGGCTAAACCGTTCAGGGCGGATAAATCCGGAATAAGCAGGCAATTCAACTTTACGGTAGAAGTTGCGGTGAAAGAGTATTCGCCCGTCAGCTATGCGTTCGACATTCCCGTCGTAAGCGATTCCGACAGTAAAACGGAAATGAATACGTCGTATTCGGTCAAGATTCAGGATTTATTTCTGTTCCGCAGCGATGTGAGCAATCCGATGGAAGACTGATTTTAGGAATGTACCGCATTTCTGAATGAGCTTATTGACACACAGCTTTTTATTCTATATAGTAGAACAACATCCGGACGATTAGCTCAGTCGGTTAGAGCACTTGGTTTACACCCAAGGTGTCGGGGGTTCGAATCCCTCACCGTCCATTTTACATCCTTACTTCAAAAGAACAATCAAAACAACAAGAAAATACTCACCACATCTGACAGAAATTCTTTCTTCTGCTGATTATTCGCCTCCCTCTCTAATGTCGTGGTACGCTTATTTATGACTGATTTTCTCTCGCAATAAAACAGTATAAAAATTTGACAAATACAAATAACGGAGTTATCATTCTACTTAGCGAACAAGTGACTTACTCACACAGTGGAGGTTGTATATGAAAATAACAAAAATTGATGTATTCCGAGTGGACGATCCTTCAAACACAAATTGGCATCCGGTCCTTTGTCGCATATATACTGACAACGGTTTATATGGGGACGGAGAAGCGGCTATCGCGTATGGAATCGGTAGTACGGGAGCTTTTGGAATGGTTCAAGATCTTGCCAAACTGGTGATCGGCATGGATCCGCTCGATACTGAAGTTATCTGGCAAAAATTGTACCGGAAAACATTTTGGGGACAGAATGGTGGCAGTATCGTAACCGCAGGAATAAGCGCCATAGATTTGGCATTATGGGATATAAAGGGAAAATTCTTTAATGTTCCCGTGTATAAGCTTCTTGGTGGAAAACAAAACGACAATTTGCGGACATATGCATCCCAACTGCAATTCGGCTGGACAAAAGAAATGGGGGCAATGTTTAAAACCGCAGATTATGTTGCAGCCGCAAAAAGGGCACTCGCAGAAGGATATACGGCAATAAAAATCGATTTCTTTACCTATCGTCCGGAGGGAGGTGCCTATACGGATAAAGAAAGAACAACTCTGATCAGTCCCGATATCCTGTCGCAAGTCGTAGGGCGGGTAAAAGCCGTACGTGAGGCTGTCGGTGATAAAATCGATATAATCATCGAAAATCACAGCTTCCTTGATGCACAATCAGCAGTTCAACTTGCAAACGCGGTTGAACCATACAATATATTTTATTTTGAGGAACCAAATACTCCGGATCCTCAAACAGCGAGATATATCAGTTCTAAAATACGTATTCCGATTGCAAACGGCGAGCGAATTTACACACGTTGGCAATACAAACATTATTTCCAGGATAATACACTGCAAATAGCGCAACCAGATTTAGGAACGTGCGGTGGCATCACTGAAGTAAAAAAAATATGTGATATGGCTTATGCATATGATGTTGCAATACAGATTCATGCATGCGGAAGCCCTATTTGTACCGCAGCATCGCTTCAGGTCGAAGCTGCTATTCCTAATTTTATTATACATGAACATCATCAGGCTAATCTTTGTGACTTCAATATAAAACTTTGTAAGTATGATTATCAACCGATACACGGAAAATTCAAAGTTCCCGACCTACCGGGTCTCGGTAATGAATTATCGGATTATGTGCTCAATGAATCTCCGAAAGTAACGATTGAAGGCGATAACGCTTTCTGGAGCATGTAGTTTTTCGTTTTATGTTTCTGCTTCGACGGTATCTAAAAGGAGGATACGTTATGAATACAACTAACAAAACAGCATCCGAGAATGGCATTCTGGGATTCACTGAACTGTGGGCACTTGGAGTCGGTCAAGTAATCGGCGCAGGAGTTATTACACTCATCGGACCGGCAATCGGTCTAACGGGATATTCAGTCTGGCTTGCTTATTTTGTTGCGGTACTGCTCGGCGCTGCAACGAATTTACCGCTTATTATTTTTTCTTCGGTCACCAAATATTCCGGCGGTGACTACTCGATAATTACCATGCTTGGAGGTGAAAAAATAGGCGGCATGTTCATCGTCGGATTCATTCTCCAAATGCTTGCGATGTCGCTGTATGTAACAGCGATCGGTCTGTATACAGAATCGCTGTTCCCCGCAGTAAACGGAAAAATGGTCGGACTTATATTACTTGTTCTCTTTTACATAGTAAATATGTTCGGAGTTGCTAATATGGCAAAATTCCAAAAAGTAATGTCAGCCCTGCTTGTGGTGGTCCTTCTCATGTTTGGAATCGTTGGTTTGATAAAAGGAAATTTCAGCAGCAGCATAGCGATTGCATCAAAACAATTTTTCAGCAATGGTTTTACCGGCTTCTGGAGCGCAGTTATGCTTCTCGTTTATTCATGCCAAGGCTATAAACTGACGGTCATGTATGGAGGACAAGCGAAAGAACCGACAAAAAACATGCCCCGCGCATTACTTGCCGTTATTCCTGTTATTCTTGTGATCTACACGTTAGTCGCTTTTGCGGATGTAAGTGTTCTTCCTCTCGACCAGGTCATTAATAAACCTTTAACACTGGCCGCAAAGGCAATACTCCCGTCAGCACTGTTCATTATATTTATCATCGGCGGACCGATCATGGCATTACTGACAACGCTGAATTCAACGTATGGAGCAATGGTTGGTCCTTTTGAAAAAGCTGCAAAAGACGGCTGGTTCCCTGCAGGACTTGCAAAAAAGAATAAATATGGTGCCGCGGTAGTTATTCTGACTATAGAACTTATTATCGGAGTAATTCCGGTATTACTGAATTTTTCGGTCGCAACAATTGTAAATAATATAATGCTGATTACTTCTGTGTATCAATTTCTATTATATTATTCTCTGCTTCAGGTACCCAAAAAAATGCCCAGTAAATGGAGCCATGCAACAATGCACTGCAATAATGCAGTCTATTATGGTATAATAATATTAGCTGCTTTTTTCCAAATTCTTATTTTATACAAATCAATAAAAAACCTGACGCCGGCAGTGGCAATAACCAATATAGCAGTCTTGCTTATCTGCTTTATTTATGCGGTTGTTCGTCATAATCTTGGGAAGACACATATTGATACAGAAGGCATGCTTGAATTAACTGACACAAACTATAAGGAGGTGTAAAATGAAAATTACAAAGATCGATGTATTCCGGCTCAGTACTGCAAGTTCAAAAATGAATAGTCCTATCGGATGCAGAATTTATACGGATTCTGGAATCTATGGCGACGGTGAAGCGGGTATGGCCTACGGGGTCGGAGGTACCGCTGCGTTCGGTATGGTATGTGACTTAGCAGAAATTATTATCGGGATGGATCCTTTTCGAACTGAAGCTATTTGGGAAAAAATGTACAAAACGACGTTTTGGGGACAAAACGGCGGGCCTGTCGTTTTTTCAGGTATTGCAGCAATTGATGTAGCACTTTGGGATATCAAAGGGAAGTATTTTAATGTTCCATGCTACGTTTTACTCGGTGGAAAAATGAGGGATACCCTGAGAACATATGCGTCTCAACTGCAGTTCGGATGGGGACAGACAGGAAAAACACCGCATCTGTGGGCGGTAACTCCTCAAGATTATGCAAGAAACGCACGGCTCGCAGTGGATGAAGGATTCGATGCCGTAAAAATCGATTTTTTTGACCGGGATGAAAAAGGACAGAAATTAACAACTCTTGAACAAACAGGACTACTTTCCCCCCGCATGCTCAATATGGTCGAATCAAGAATAAAGGCGGTCCGAGACGAAATCGGATATGATGTTGATATCATTATGGAAAACCATTCCTATCCCGATGCATTAAGTGCGGTACAGTTGGGTAAAATTGCCGAAAAATATAAAATTTGGGCATTCGAGGAACCGAATACTCCGGGAATTAAGACAGCCGAATATATTACCAAAAACCTTTCCGTCCCAATTGCAAACGGAGAACGACTATTCAGCAGGTGGCAATACGCCCCTCTGTTTGAAAAGAATCTGGTACAGCTGATACAGCCGGATATCGGTAATTGTGGCGGAATTACAGAAGTAAAAAAAATATGCGATATGGCATATACGTATGATGTCGCAGTACAGATACATGTTGCCGGCAGTCCGCTTGCAACAAACGCAGCGCTCCAAATCGAATGCGTTATACCAAATTTTGTCATTCATGAACATCATACCTGCAATCGCATGGATACCTGTCTCGGTCTGACAAAATATAATCTTCAACCGGAGCAGGGATTTTTCACCGTTCCTGACTTGCCCGGTCTGGGGAACGAATTCCTTAATGAAGCGATCGAAAAAGCGTATTTGCGGAAAATAATCGAATAGGCGCGGCACGTAAACGGCTCTTTGCCATTCCGAAACAAAGGGCCGTTTTTTTATGTATCTGCGGATTCAGCCGACGGCTTAGTATCAAGAATTTGAATATAGATTTTTTTGCACGTCTCTTTGTCATGCGCCGCAATTGCCTTATAAAGCAATACATGCAAGTCGCCATCAGGTTCAAAATACAAATGCTGTTTCGACATAGCATCACGCTTTGTGAGCAGATTTTTTACATGTGTCCGTATCAGCATCCATGTCAGTTTGTATATATCCCGATAAAGATTATTGTGACTCATGATGCAAATCTGATAATGAAAATCCATATCGGCTTCGACAAGATCTTCAAGTCCCTCGCCTGTCGTAATATATGAATCCCGAAGCTGCAGATACTTCTCCATTTTACTTTTCAACACCGTAAGTTCTTCATTACCCGGATTTTCACATGCAAGAGTAGCGCATTCTATTTCAATCAGTCGCCGAAGAGCCCAAGTTTCATCAATTTTCTGCTTAGTCAGATAAATATCGGAAACAGCTTCCATATAGTTTGAAAACGAAAAACTTCTTACAAAAGATCCTTCTCCTATCTGCGTTTCAATAATACCTATAGAACTGAGTTTTTGTAACGCTAATCGGACGGTAAGACGATTTACGCCGTACATTTTCGCCAAATCGGCTTCTGCAGGCAATTTGCAGCCCACTTTCCACTCTCCGTTCATGATCGCATTTTTTATTTCATGAACGACCTGATCAACCATTGAAATACGCTTTATCGGAATAATATCTTTTTTACTCATATCATTAACCTGTTCACTGTTATCAAAAATGTATTGAATTCCAACGACGATTTCCCCATGTTGTTTCATCATGCAATAATTCTTATCTTATAGAAGGAAATCGTACTACTTATTATAGCATAGTATTAAAACAACATCTATCAAAAACCGGATTTGACCAGCACATTTATGGCCGGAGCACGATAAATCGGCATGTACACGGTCATGCCGATTTATCATATAAGCAGATATCGGAGCTGAATACTTTTATTTCGTGCCTGCATAATCTTCAAAAGTGCCGCCGGGTAATTTTCCGGTTCTTTTGGGAGAAAATTATTTTTTATACTATCATACTTTGAAAGTGTCGATCTGACTGCCAATCTTTGTTATGGAGTCTTTCATTCGCTGTGATACAGCGGTAAGCGCATTCCCCATATCATCTACTTTTGTTGCACCAGCAGACATTTCGTTCATACTGTTTTTCATCGTTACAGTAGCATCTTGTAACCGTTTTACTTCATCTAGTATCGCTTTATTACCTGCAGACATTTCCTGAGAAGCTGTCCGCACCTCTGTGGTACTGTCGTTCATTGCACTGAGTGCCTGCCCTATCTGTTTGGATCCTTCAGATTGTTCTATCATGGCACTTTTTATCTGACGTACAAGTTCATCAGTTTGCTGTATTTTCACAGATACGCTCTTGAACGCTTCACTTGACTCTGACGAGGCTGCAACAACTGTATCGATCGAATCCCTGATTTTATTCAGCTGCTCCCCGATTGTTTTTGACTGAGCACTTGATGTTTCTGACAGTTTTCTGATTTCATCAGAGACAACACTGAATCCTTTTCCTGCTTCTCCCGCATGTGCAGCTTCAATTGCCGCATTCATAGCAAGAAGATTTGTCTGGCTTGCAATATTCGCAATTGCCAGATTTGCTTCCTGAAGCATATCCGACTGTTTTTCTATCTGAGTGATGCGCCTATTAACATCATCCTGCTTTTTCGAACCTTCATGAGCCTTCTGTTGAAGTTCATCAAAAGAACCCGCCATTTTCTCAACAGACTGATTTACAGAATCGATATTGCCAATCATCTCCTCAACCGCAGCGGATGCCTGAGTTACCCCTGAAGATTGAGTCTCTATCATCCGCTCAAGAGAAGCAATATTAGATGCGATCTGGTTTACGGCCCCTGCGGTTTCTTCTACACTGGATGCCTGGTTTGAAATTTGTTCTCTGACGCTGTCGATGTTGCCGATAATCTGTTCAATAGACGTACCTGCATCTTCTGCAGTAGTCTGCAAATCCTGTCCGGCCAGAGCGAGAGACTGTTTTGAATTCTTTATATCAGAAATCATTGAATGCAGTTTTTCAGTAAACCGATTGAATCCGTTTACAACAGATCCGATTTCATTATTGGAGTTGATGGAAATCCGCTGCGTAAGATCAGCATTGCCAGTCGCTATTCCATTGATTGCTTTTTCCACCTTCTGCAGCGGTTTTAAAGCTATTAGTATAATAAGACTTGCTATAAAAAGGAGCAGAAATACTATTATGCCGGCGGTGAATACAAGACTTCGAGCCAGTTCGTGAGAAGTTTCGTACATCTGTCCGGCTGAAATCTCAAGAGCACAGCTCCATGGCGTTCCTGCTATCGGCGCATAAAAAACACAGACTCTCTGCCCTTTGAAATTGTTTATCCACATATATCCGGTTTCGCCCGATATCATCTTTTTTGCCATTGCGGTTATATCGCTGGAACCAGAGTCTTCTAACGAGGTCAGATTTTTCTTCATGATCAAAGACGTGTCCTGATGTACTATAATGGTTCCGTCTCCCCCAAGCAGCCACATAAAGCCACTGCTTCCGAGTTTTACACTGTTAATGATATCCTGGACGGTGGAAAGTGTAACGACACCGGAAAAGAACCCGATCGTCCTCCCATTTACTTTTGCGGCTTTTGTAACATGCAGTATTTGACCTCCTTTTCCCATATCAATGACAGGATTGTCGACGTCTTCATCTTTTCCATCCTGCATTATAGCCTTGAAATAGGAACGCTTTGTCAAATCGTATCCGCTATGACCGTCGTCTATAAAAGCACTTCCATCCTTCCCGCTGTACAGGACATAATCGAAATCACTGCTTCTGTTATGAACATGGTCTTGAAGCCACTGAAAAATCATCTGCGAGTCACCTGTCTGTACAACGTCGGCTGTCGTGTACAGATTCATCTCTTTCATATATTCGCTTACTTTGTTGGATATTGCTAATGAATATGCACCTGTTATCTCCCGGCAGCTCTGGATATAACTATTTTCAATTAATTTGCCCGATATGCCGGAAATAAGAAAAATTTGCAGCACAGTTAACACCAGAAACGAAAAACCGAGCGTCAGTAAAAAAAACACGATCAATTTCTGCTTTTTTCTGGGTTTCGGTTCCTCCGTCAGATTTTGTATACTTTCTTCCTGATTTTCATACGCTGCTTCGCCAATGACCTTCATGAAATTCCCCCGTATAATAGTGCTATCAATTGATTTTACCGAACCGCCTAGCGATCCAGTATTCAGATGAACACATTATATACCCATATATCAGAAAAAGCTAGTTTTTCAGCTGGGGCTGCATCAATTCTCTTATTTTCCTGTTATTTAGTCTGAATTTGAGATAAAAATTGTTCAAATCTTTGGTCTTTTCCGAAAATGTTAAGATGCCGGTGTCGTCATGAGCTGCAGTACGAGTTCCGTCGCAAGCCGGAGATCATCAAGCGTCGTGTATTCACCTGTCGTATGCGGCTGCTGCATTCCGCAGGCTGCGACGATACCGGTAATGCCGTAGAGCGCAAAATTATTGTTGTCGCTTCCGCCGAATGTCGGTGCAAACTGCGCTTTCAGGCCGAGCGAACGGCACGCTGCGGAAAAATTACGGACAGCGGATGATTCAGGCGGTGTCGTATATGCATGAATCCGTATGTCCGACGTTACTGCGGCAGACGCGCCGCAGGCTGCTGCGGCCGTTTCAAAGAGGGTGCGGGTTTCCTCCATGAGTGCAAGCGCATCGCTGTGGACGGCGCCGCGGATTTCGCCTTCAAGTATAACGGAGTCGGGAACAATATTCGTTGCAGTTCCGCCGCGTATCGTACCGATATTGCGGGTACTGTGCGTGCCGATTCTGCCGAGCTGAAGTTTCTGTACGGCGCCTGCCGCCGCCTGTATGGCGTGAACGCCTTTCTCGGGTTCGAATCCTGCGTGTGCCGCTTTCCCCTTCACTTCAACGGAAAACGAAATAAGCGTCGGTGCGCCCACTGCGGCGCTGCCGATTTGTCCGCTCAGATCGAGTACGTACGCTTCTTTTGAACGAAGTATGCTGAAGTCCAACACGCGGCTGCCTCTGCAGTAAACTTCTTCCGCGACGGGAAAGAGCAGCTCGAGGCTGCGGTGCGGAATACGGCGTGTCTCCAGAATCCGGACTGCTTCAAGAATTTCGGCTACGCCTGCGGCGTCGTCGGCGCCGAGTACGGTGTTCCCTGAACTCGTGATGCGGCCGCCGTCGTGCAGTACTGCTTTTTTCCCGATGCCCGGCATGACGGTGTCGAGATGTGCGGAAAAAAGCAGCGGTTCTCCGGGAAGCGTTCCGCTCATGCGCCCGAGAACGTTGCCTGTGGTAAGAAACTGATCGCGGGAAGGCGCATCGTCTTCCGAAACGCCGGCGCCGAGATCCGAGAGGAATTTCTTTACGTAATCCGCTGCGGCTCGTTCGTGCCCGCTCGGAGAGTCTATGCTTACGAGTGTACTGAATAATTCAAAAAGAGGTTCTCCCTCGGCGTGAATTTCCATATCAGTTCTTCCTCCCATTAACAAAAAATGTATTTCCGTGTTTCATTCAATAATGAAGGAATTTTTCGCCGGGCGTTCTGCTCAGTCTGCTCCTGTTCTGCGGAACGGACCAGACGGCGTCGTAATCGATCTGATCCGCGAAGCGCGTATTAAAGTCGATGAAGTTCGAACCGTCTGTCAGTTTTTCCTTATGAGTGCCTGCTGACGCAATATCTTTCAGATACGTGTTGTTTCTGAATGCGGGAATCACGTACAGGTCGCGCGCGTACTCCCACAGGTTTTTGTAGTCGACTACCCGGTGCTTGATGGGGCCGATATTCCTGTAATAGTGCGTGTCGAACCGGGCGAGCGTAACGAACAGGCGTACGTCGCTGTCGGTCACGTAATCGCCGAAGAGAAACCGTTTGTCCTCAAGACGTTTTTCGAGCAGATCGAGCGAATCGTAAAAATCATCGAACGCTTCGTTGTACGCGGTAACCGACTGTGCAAACATCATACGGTACGTAGCATTGTTCACATGCGGAAACAGCCAGTCGTTGAGTTCGTCGATATCTTTGCGCAGATGAACCGGGTAGATGTCGGGCGCATCAGGTTTCTGAAACGGCCTGAATGCCGCTTCCAGATAATTTGTAAGCCTGTTGTAGTCGTTGTTCACTACTTTTCCGGTCGTCACGTCGACAAGTGCGGGAACGGTGCAGCGGCCGGTATAGGAAGGATCGGTCCGGTTATACAATTCGCTGAGAAACTGAACGCCAAGCACCGGATCGCGGCGGTCTTTGTCGTAGACGCATTCCCAGCCGTACGCACTGTTTTCCGGGCTGCGGCCTACGAGATTTATGCTCACGGCATTCTCAAGACCGAGCAGTTCGCGCACAATCGAGGAACGGTTCGACCAGTGGCATCCTTTTGCCCAGAAGAGCCGGTAGCGGCCGCTTTCGGCTTTCAGATCTTCAGGTCCGTTCCCGAACGGTGTACGGAACCGGTTCGGCTGTCTCTGAAACGCACCGCGTTCGTCGATTTCAACTTTTATTTCATTAGGCCGTTTCTTTAAATTTTCTTCCGGCGTTTTTACATCGCATCCGCAGCTCATTCAGTACCTCCGTGCTTTTTCATTGTTCAATACGGAATTTTTGTTCCGGGTGACTGCTCAGCCGTGAACGTTCCTCAGCCGGCAGATTCCAGACCGACGCGTCGGGACCTTTCGGGACAATTCTGAACGGATTGCCGGTAACGGCGCACAGGTGATAATGCTTTTTGATCGCTTCAAAATCAGTCGTATCGCCGAATCCATGTGTCTGGTACAGATCGCGCGCATATCCCCAGAGATTCCGGTAATCGCGGATTCTGTTCCTGTTTACCTTGAATCCGTTGTAATACGCAGCGTCGAACCGGGCGAGCGTAACGTACAGGCGCACGTCGGATTCGGTAATAAAATCGCCGAAAAGGAAACGTTTTGTTCCCAGTTCTTTTTCCAGGCTGTCGAGCCGGGCAAATACGGTGTCGTATGCTTTTTCATACGCTCCCTGACTGCGGGCAAATCCCGCTTTATAGACGCCGTTGTTCACTTCGTGAAACAGTATATCGTTGAGCGAATCGATGTCGCCGCGCAGCTGCTCAGGATAGAGATCGGGAGCATCCGCGCGGTGAAACGGCTTCCATGCGGTCTCCCACCAGCGTGTCAGATTGAAGTAATCGTTGTTGACCGCTTTTCCAGTCTTCAGGTCGACGACGACCGGAACGGTAAAACGCCCCGTATACTCCGGGTCTGCTTTCAGATAGACGTCGCTGATGTACGCAACGTGAAGCACCGGATCGAGTCCGTCCCTGTCGAGCGTGAAAGCCCAGTCGCTTTCGGGTTTGTCCGGCCGTACCGGATCAGCCGTACCGAGACTGATTACTTTGTCGAGTCCGAGCAGACTGCGTACAATGACCGAACGGTGCGCCCACGGGCAGACAGGCGCCCAGAGCAGCCTGTACCGTCCGGCCTCAACGGGCAGCTCGCCCGGTCCGCTTCCGAACGGAGTTGTAAATTCGTTATACTGCCGGTGGAATTCTCCGCCGTTCTGAATCTCGCCGCCTATCCATTCTTTTACTGACATACATGTCCTTCCTTATTCGTGCGGAGGGTTTTATACCCCGACACGGAATTTCTGTTCCCGATGACTGCTCAACCGTAAACGTTCCTCCGCCGGCACATTCCATCCGCTTGTGTCGGGGCCTTTCGCGACAAGTCCGTACACGTTGCCCTCCAGCGCACGCAGGTGCGGCGACGTCTGGTAATGAATCTTGTACTTGTCGAAACAGGTCGTCTCCCTGAATTCCGGAATCTGATACAGGTCGCGGGCATATCCCCATAAATTGTGGTAGTCGGCGATTCTGTTCCGGTTCGCACGGAAGACAGTGTTGTAGACAACGTCGAACCGCGCGAGCGTCGGATAGAGCCTGACGTCGCTGTCGGTGACGAAGTCGCCGAACAGAAAACGGTCCGAAGAGAGCCGTTTTTCGAGATAATCGAGCGCCTGAAACAGCCTGTCGTATGCAGCTTCGTACGCCGCCTGAGTGCGCGCAAAGCCGACATCGTAGACGCCGTTGTTCACGCGTTTGAAAATGAACAAGTCAAGTTCGTCTATGTCGGAACGGAGATCCTGCGGATACAGATCCGGCGCATTTTTTTTGTGAAACGGTTTCCACTCTGTGTCGAGCTGCTGGGGAATCCGGAAATGATCGTTCGTCACGCCCAGTCCCGTCTTCGTGTCGACGATAATCGGCACCGTTGGACGCTCGTTAAAATCGCTTTTCGTGCGCGTGTATATTTCTTTCAGATAGTGTATGCCGAGCACAGGATCTTTTCCGCCGGGATCGTCGGAAAACACCCAGCCTTCTCTGTCGCGCATGAGACCTGCAGCCCCCAGACTGATGACGCTGTCGAGCCCGAGCAGGTTCCGCGTAATGACGACTTTGTGCGCGTGCGGGCACGCCGGCATCCAGACGAGGTGGTACCGCCCCGCTTCCACGGGCCATTCGCCCGGGCCGCTGCCGAATCTGCCTTTAAACAGATTATCCTGAATCTGCATACTTCCGTCGCTGTTCATCTGATGACGGAACGTGTCCTCAAAAAGCTGTGCGCCGGAGCTTTCGTCCGGTCGTGAAACAGTGCAGCATTCGTTGCTCATCGCCGCGCCTCACTGCTGTTCCGCACGGAATTTGTGCTCAGGGTCGCGGCTCAGTTTTGCCCGTCCGTGCGGTTCGTTCCATATGGAAACGTCGGGACCTTTCGCAAGGATTCCGTACGGGTTCTGACTCTGCGAACCGAGCTGATAGCCGCGTTTTATCGAATCGAAATCGGTATTCACGCCGAATCCCGGCGTCTGGTACAAATCTTTCGCATATCCCCAGAGATTCGGAAAGTCTATGAGTCTGTTGCGGTTGACGCGGAAAACGATATAGTACGCCGCATCGAAACGCGCAAGCGTCACGTAGAGACGTATATCCGAATCGGTGACGTAGTCGCCGAACAGAAAGCGCCGCGCCGACAGCCGTTCTTCAAGCTGATCGAGCCGGGCAAAAAGCGCGTCGTATGCTTTTTCGTATTCCTGCTGCGTTTCAGCGAATCCCGCTTTGTATACGCCGTTGTTCACGTCGTTGAAAATAACGTCGTTGAGCGAATCGATGTCGCCGTGCAGCTCTTCGGGATACAGGTCGGGCGCCCCTTTTTTATGGAACGGCTTCCACGCAGTCTCCCAGTAGTTGGTGAGTTTGAAGTAATCGTTGTTGACGACTCTGCGCGTTTTAACGTCGACGACAGTCGGCACCGTCGCCCTGCCGTCGTATTCGGGATCGGTTTCCGCGTAGATTTCCGGCAGATACCGTATCTTCAACACGGGGTCCACGCCGTCCGGGTCGAGCGAGAATTCCCATCCCTGCGGCGTGCGTACCGGATTAACTTTTCCGGTGCTGATGACGCTGTCGAGTCCGAGCAGACTGAATGCGATTGTCTGCCTGTTTGCCCACGGACAGATTGCCGCCCAGATGAGCCGGTAACGGCCCGCCTCGACGGGCAGCTCGCCCGGTCCGCTTCCGAACGGAGTCGTGAACCTGTTCTTCTGACGCTGAAATGCGCCTGTCGGCGTTATCTCATGTGCACTTTCCGAAGTTGCTACTTTACCTTCTGCCATATACGAAACCTCCATAAGAGTTACCTCTAAAAACTGAAGTTTTTAGAGGTTCCCATAAGAAAATCAGGCGGAGCTTACGCACCGTTCGTTAAATTTTTTTCTCGGTATAAATCGTTTTGAAAACACCGCTGTCGTCGGTATTCGCATAGTCGGCGGTATATCCGAGTTTTTCGTAAAAGCCGACGGCCTCGTCGCGGCTCGTGATGATAACATCGTTCACACCGAACGATTTGAGCCACTCTTCCGCACCCGCGACAACCTGCCGTCCCACTCCTTTACCGCGGTATTCTTCCAGAACGCAGACGCGCTCGATTTTAGCGCGGCCACCGTCGAGAATGTGAAGACGGCACGTTCCGACGGGGAGACGGCCATCGAGCGCGAGAATATATTTCGTTTCCGGCGTATCTCGTTCGTCGAATTCCTGATCGAGCCGGACGCCGAAACCCCTGATCATTGCCTGCGTGCGCACGTAATGAACGCCCGCGCGCTGCCATTCGTTTTCTGCATGGATAATCGTTATCATTTGTTTATACTCCCCTTAAATTACGTAATCAAGATTCGACAGCGCTTTCGTCTTATACAGAAAATCTTTGAGACGCTGGCTCCGAGGATTTTCAAACAGCTGTTTTGCAGTCCCCTGTTCGACAATTTTTCCCTTCTCAAGAAAAATTACTTTATTGGAAACCTGCCGTACGAAATTCATCTCGTGCGTTACGAGCAGAATCGTGTTTCCGTCCTGCGCCGCCTTGCGGATTGTCGCAAGTACTTCGCCGACAAGTTCCGGATCGAGCGCGGACGTCGGTTCGTCCATAAGCAGCAGCCGCGGTTCCATTGCAAGCGCGCGTGCGATAGCGACGCGCTGCTGCTGTCCGCCCGATAAATGCGCCGGATAGTGATAAAGCCAGCCGCCGAGTCCGACTTTCTCAAGCTGCGCCCGAGCCGTGCGCTCAGCTTCCGCCCGACTGTATTTTTTTACGACGATCAGTCCTTCCATCACGTTCTCAAGGACTGTCTTGAGTTTAAAGAGATTGAACTGCTGAAAAACCATCTCCGTATACCGGCGGAGTTCGTGAAGTTCTTTTCCCTTAATGCTGCTCAAATTGAATTCGGTCCCGCCGATAGTGACGTTCCCCTGCTCCGGCTGCTCGAGCAGATTCAGGCAGCGCAGCAGCGTCGATTTGCCTGTTCCCGACGGACCGATAATGCTTACGACAGTCCCCTCTTCTATGCTCAAGTCCACGCCGTCGAGTACGACGTTCGTTCCGAATTTTTTAGCCAGACTGCGTATTTCTATCGTGCTCATATTTCCGCTCCTGAAGGAACTCCCTTCGGTACAACCGGGCTGTCCGGAACAGTGAAGCGTTTTTCAAGAACGCGGAATATCCGCTCAATGACGAGCGTCAGTCCCCAGTAAATAATCGCAAGCGAACAGTACGATTCAAAATAGCGGTAGCTTGTCCCCGCGAGTATTTTTCCTTCCGCCGTCATTTCGACAACCGAACAGGAAAAGGCAAGCGACGTTCCTTTTAAAAGAGCTATGAGCGAATTCCCGAGCGACGGAAGCGCCACCGCAAGCGCCTCGGGAAACAGAATACGGCGCAGTATCTGCATGTTCGTCATGTTGATCGACTTAGCCGCTTCTATCTGTCCCTTGTCGACGGAATTGATTGCGGAGCGGATCGTTTCCGAATCGAACGCTGACTGATTCAGTCCGAGCGCGACGATTGCGAACACTATCGACGGTATGCTGTTGATGTTGTAGCTGCTCCCGTGATAGTAATTAAAATACTTGAGTGCGAGCGGAATGCCGAAATACGACAGATAGAGCTGTACGATAATCGGCGTACCGCGCATGACGGAAACGAACACTGCCGCAATCTGGTAAAGCACCGGTATTTTGTTCTGCTTTACAAGCGCAATAATAAGTCCGAGCACCCAGCCGATAATCATCGCTGCAACAGTCAGTTCGAGCGTGACCGGCAGATATGCAAGAAGCTGCGGTATCTGGGTAAAAACAAGTTCGGCATCAAAAAGCTTGGGCATCGGAGACCTCGTTCACTTACTGCTGCGCTTCCGGTGTGTAGTCCTCACCGAAATATTTTTCGCAGATTGTTTTCGACGTTCCGTCTTTTATCACTTCCGCAAGTCCTTTGTTGATATCCTGCACGAGCTGCTCGTTTCCTTTGCTTATAATCAGGTAGCTGTACGGCTCACCCATAATCTGCTTCGACACAGTGTCGGAAACTTCAAGCGGCTTCAGATTAAAGTGATACTGTTCGTTGTAGACGCCGTACATCGGTTTGTCGATGATGAGAAAATCGTATTTACCGGCTTCAATGTCCTGCAGCTGTGAAATCAAATCCGCTTCGGTGTACTGGATTTTTATCTGCTTGTCAGGATTCGCGTCGTTGTATTCCTTTACCGACGTCGTAACGTTTGCAGCCGCGTCTCCGACGCATGTTTTGCCGCTCAGTTGGGAAAAATCCTCAATACTGTCGAGGGTGATTTTTCCCGGATTCACGACGATGACGTACCTGTTTCTGAAAATAGGATCGGAAAAAAGGTACTTCTCTTTCCGCGATTCAGTCTGTACGAAATTGTTCACACCGATCTGATAGCGGTCGGAGTCGAGTCCGGCGAAAATAGACGAAAAATCCGTTTTTTCGATAACGAGTTTGTACTGGGGCAGTCTTGAAAAAATCGCCTGAATCAGTTCGATATTTTCGCCGACAAGTTCATTCTTTTCATTGACGTACGTAAACGGACGCGGCATTCCGCCCGTAACGGCATATACCGTTTTGACGTCTTTTCCTTCGGCCTTTGCCGAATCTGCGTTCTTTTTTGCACACGACGTAACAGCCAGAACTGCAGCCGCGGCTGCAATCATCTGTATTCCTATCCTTTTTTTCATAGAAAGCCTCCCTAAAATACCTATTACCTATTTGTTTAGTAGGTTTTTATATAGTGAGGATATACTACTAAACCGGTAGGTAATTGTCAATAGCTTTCCGATTATTTTTATCCGATTGCGGTTACCGGCGTTCTTCGCTGTTTTCTGTCCGAATTTTTACGTCCCGTATGTAGTTGTATATGGTGTATTTTGAAACACCAAGCTCAGCAGCGACAATATCGACTGCCCCCTTTATGTCGAAAATCCCCTGTTCCTGAAGCCGCTGAATAATACTTTTATTTTTTTCAATCGGAGCAATACCGGTAGCTTCGCTCGTTTCTTTCAGCACTTTCAGAAAGGCGGCGTGGACAAGATTTTCCACTTTGTCGGGATAACTTTCTCCAGCAGATTTATCTTCCGCCCCCCGTTCAGGAGTCATGAGTATTTTCATAAACTGATTAAGCGGAGCACTTATATCAAAGCGTATACGGATGCAGCCGATAAGTTCTCCGCCGTCGTTTCTTATAATTATTAATACGGAGCGGAACTGTTTTCCTGAAGTACTGCCTGATATATACGGGCCTATGCAGTTTTCCGGCGTATGTTCCGCTTTTTTCACCAGTTCAATTTCGGAACCGGTCAGAAGCGGTTCGTCCTGACGCGCTGAATCAGCAGAGCTGTCTTCATATACGAGAGCCTGCGTTCCGCCGTCGAGAGAGTAAATACGTACGTCGCAGCAGCTGCCGAATATTCTGCTTATCCCGTCTGCTGCGGCCGTATACGATTCTAATTTTTTCCTGTTTTCTTCAGTCATCTTCTGTCAGATCTTTTTTGATGAAAAAGTTTTTGATGCAGGATCATACGTCACGCTTTCTGGAACGCCGGGCAGCACGGTGAAATGTTCTGCGACGAATTTTGTAACATCGGTGTCGGCCTTCAAATCGCCTGTCTTCTGCAGTTCCCCGGAAGCCGAAACGAAAGTTTTACGTCCCCCGCTCACCGACGGCGAATAGTTGTACGAAGCGAGCAGCTGTGCATTCGTCGCAAGGTCTCCTGCGCAGAATCCCGAGTCATACTGCTCTTTAGCGGCTTCGCCTGGTAATGCCTGAATATAAGCGGCAGCTTTCTGAATCGCGCGCGTATATGCGGCTGCAGCGTCGGGACGTTCTTTTGCAAGTTTCGTCGTAACGTACGCGGTACAGCAGTACTCGCCCTTGAATTTGTCGTCTGTACCTGTGTCGAGAATCGTTCTGAAACCGTACTGCTGCTGCGCTTTATACGCGACAGGGTCGTGGATGCCGGCCGCATCTATTGCGCCGTTCGAAAGGGCAAGCCCGAGGTCGGTGAGCGCATAAACGACGAACGTCACTTCCGCATCGGGGCCGGAGGACTTGATTCCGACGTCTTCAAGTTTTCGCTTGATGTTGAGCGTCGCCGAATCAGAAAGGCCGGAGACGCCTATCTTTTTTCCGCGCAGGTCGGACGGCGAATAAATCTTCGAATCAGCACGTGAAAAATATTTCGTGCATCCCGTGTGCAGGCCCGTCGTGAACGTAATGTCGAGCCCGTTGTCTATCGGCTGGATAAGACTCGCCGTAAGCCCGACGCATGCGTTTATTTTTCCCGCTGCGAGAAGTTCCGCCGACTGATTCAAATCCACCTCTTCCATCTTGTACGGGATGCCTGCTTCCTTGAATTCTTTGTCGAAGAAACCGTCTATGTATCCGATATGCAGCGGTGCAAGACAAAGCGAGCCTTTCGCATAACCGATAATTACGACTGGTTTTTCCGCTTCCGCGGACGCCGCCTTCGTTTTTCCTTTGCAGCCTGCAACGGCGAGACATACGCCCGCGGCGGCAAGTGCAAAAAGCGTTCTGTTAACACACTTCATAAGAACCTCCTCTTATTATTAACCTTCTGCCGTAAGCATTCCCTGTTTCATACGGTAGAACCGATATCTGTTTCTGACGAATGCACTGTCGTGCGTCGCTACAATGACGCACTTTCCCGACCGGTACTGTTCGTCAAGAAAATTCCGTACTATTTCCGCATTGTCCTCATCGAGATTGCCCGTCGGTTCGTCTGCTATGATGATTTCAGGGGCAGCATAGACGGCCCGTGCAAGCTCCGCTCTCCGGTACTCGCCGCCCGAGAGCTGTTCCGGACAGGAATCCGCAACGTCGCCGAGCCCGAGCCGGGACAAAATTTCGTACAATCTTTCTTCGTTTACGGAGAAGCCGTTTATAGTCTGCGGAAAAACGATATTTTCGCTCACGGTAAAATTTCCGAGCAGCCCTCCGTTCTGCATAACGTATCCGATTTCACTGTTGCGAAGTTTTGTCCTGCGGCCTTCACGCAACGAAAAAATATCAGAATCATTAATAAAAACCGTACCGCTTTCCGGTCGTGAAATTCCAGAAAGGCAGTTAAGCAGCGTCGTTTTGCCGCTGCCCGACTCTCCGAAGATGCAGACGAATTCGCCGCCGGAAATCCTAAGATTAACATTATTAAGCGCATCGAACGATTTGTTCTGCCGTATGTATTTCCTGCCTATGTTTTTTGCCTCAAGCGTCATCCGTTCACCTCATGTACTAATGAAACAGGTTCCATATTGTTAATACGAACGAATTGTGCAGTAAGTGAAATCAGGTACAATACACTGACAGCGGCGGACATTTCAAGAACAATCCGGGTCATTGAATATACGTCCGGAAGCACATACGGAACTGCAAACAATTCCTTAAGGTGCGTATCAAACAGCCTCAGAAATATGGTTATCGAAACGAATCCCGCCGTACTGCCGGTTCCCGCAAGCAGCGCCGTTTCAGTAAAGAGCATGCGGAATATCTGCGTCTTCCGTATACCAGCCGTAAGCATGTTTCCGAATTCCCTGCTTCTTGTCTGCACCGTCACCGCAGACAGCGCGAACAGTGCAGTACCTGCGAAAACAAAGAAAAGGAACATCAGCATTTTTCCGTATATGCGGAAATCCCTAAGCGTGTCTGCAAACCTCGAGACTAACTCGTCACCGGCAAACACGCGTATTCCCGCTGCACCGTACTGTTCGGCAACAGCAGTTTTAAGACCTTCAGAGGCAGTACTTCCGTCAGTTTTGACGAAAACCGCGGATATGCTCCGATTTCCGGAAAACGGCAGCTGATTTTTATAGCGCGGATCACCGGCAATCGCGTAAGCCGCACCGTACGTGATAAAGGCGCTGCTGTCGTATCCTATGCCCGTTTCATCAAGGACGGCCTTAACTGTAAAATGTCTGCCGAAAAACTGTACTGATTCGCCGGGCTTTTTTCGTATATTCCTGCCGACTATTATTTCATCGTCGCTGATACTGCCGATTCCTTTTTCAGAAAGCCAGGGGCCGACGGAAAAATCAGTTTCCGGGTCAAAGGCAATCAGCTGTATCAGATTGTCGCAGCACGACGCTCCGAGCGAAGCCAGAAACAGCTGCGAACTTACTTTTGAAACGCCTTTTACCGCCGCTATTCTGTCGATCCAGTTCCGCTCAAAATTGACGGTGCACGGCTTTCCGAGAAAAAGAGCGTTGTCGACATTCGTAACATACGCAGCCGGTACGACAATAACGTCCGCACCGAGCCGCTGCCGGGCACGCTCTATGCCTTCACCCATGCTCTCCGAAAGAAAACTGCTCAGAAACAGCAGAGCGGCCGTAACGGCAAACAGTATGAGCAGTACGACGGAACGAAATCTCTGATGAATAACATTTTTTACTGCTGCCCGTCCGGCGGTTATTTTTTTTATCTGTCCGTTCATACTGTCGCCTCCGTTGCGTGTATCAGATTAGTGCAGATGCTCTCTCCCGCTTTTCATAATAAGCACGATGAGGTTTCCCGCCGTAACTATAAGAGTAATTATTCCTATTGCATAAATCGCAGGAAACGTGACCGTTCGGCACGGCATCGTGTTCATCGAACATCCGCCTATAAGGACAAACGGAAGCAGAATGACGAAAATCGTATCAGCCGCGGCAAAAATCGATGTATAAATTTTCTCCCGTGTTGTCGAAGAAAACACATACAATCCGGCCGACACAAAAAGCAGCACCGCCGTTCCTGTTTCCGCGCGTACGGTCCACCAGCATTTCATCGGAGGTTCCGTGAGTTCGCATACTTTGAACAACGTGTGCGGCCCGGCAAGCAGAAGTACTGCCGCTGCGGTGTAAACGACTGAAATGAAAATCTTATTTTTCATACTTTCTCCTTTTGTTAATAAACTTACAGATTATACTCCGGCTGATGAATGACGCCGCCGTAATTCAACGCATCGAGAATTCTTTTTCGGTACGAAATGAACACGTCCTGATTTCGCGCGCGCGGACGCGGCAGATTTATAACGACGGTCTCCTGTATCTTCGCGGGACGAGGGGTCATGATGACAACCTGATCGGAAAGATACACCGCTTCGTCAACGTCGTGCGTCACCATAAGCATGGTCATCCCCGATTCCCGCCATATGCGCATAATTTCATCCTGCATGTTCATGCGGGTAAAAGCGTCGAGCGCTCCGAGCGGTTCGTCGAGCAGGAGAACCTTAGGGTGACCGACGAGCGCCCGTGCAAGAGAGGCGCGCTGAGCCATTCCGCCCGACACCTGATGCGGATATGCGTGCCTGAAATCCTCCAGTCCCACAAGTCTGATAAACTCGTCCACGTCCTTCTTTTTTTCTTTGTATATGTGTCTGGCTTTGAGGCCGAACGCGACGTTGTCCCTGATTGTCATCCACGGAAAAAGATTCGCCTGCTGGAAAGCAAATCCGATTTCACTCCCCGGTTCCTTCACCGCTTCCCCGTCGAGAAAAACTTCTCCTTCCGTCGGTTCGTCGAGCCCTGAAACGATTCTCAGCAGCGTCGATTTTCCGCAGCCAGACGGCCCGATGAACGAAACGAATTTTCCCGGTTCAATGTCTATGCTCAAATCCCTGAACGCGGTTACGGTATCTTCTTCGGGACGGGTCTTTTCGAAAACGCGCGTCACATGCCTGATGCTCAGGTTTCCTACCATTTGATGACTCCCTTCTGCCACACAAGCAGTCTGCCGCGCACTTTAAACAGCAACGTCAGAATGAGTGAGCACACCACCGCGATGATGAACAGCCCCGTGTATACGCCGGAATACACCATCATCTGTTTCTGCCAGTTGATGTACCAGCC
Organism: Treponema sp. UBA4873; assembly: GCA_002399405.1. Lineage (GTDB taxonomy): Bacteria > Spirochaetota > Spirochaetia > Treponematales > Treponemataceae > Treponema_D. The sequence continues at coordinate 195,130 of DHDP01000013.1, forward strand.
GATGCCCGCAGAAGTTCCGACCATTTCCGCCGTCATCAGAGTTATGAACGAACCGCACGTTCCGTTGAACAGTCCGAGAAATATACTCGGCATAGCTCCCGGAACGGCGACGTGCCATATCTGATACGAATTGCTTGCGCCGAGCGTTCGCGACACTTCAAAATACGATTTGTTGATCGACTGAATGCCGCTGCTCGTCATGAGCGCCACCTGAAACCAGACAGTAAACGCAATAAGAAACACGCTCGCTGAATAACTTGTCGGAAAACTCGAAAGCGCAAGCGGAATCCATGCGGTCGTCGGAATAGGTCCCAGTACTTTAACAACGGGGTTAAGCCAGTACGCGGCGCGCCTGCTGAATCCGAGAAGTACGCCGGAGAAAAAACCGACCACGGCGCCGAAAAAGAAACCCGTCGCAAGAAGACGCAGCGAAAACAGAACGCACTTGAGCAGAAATATTCTGTCGTGCAGGAACGTCTCGACGATGCGGTCGAGCGACGGAAAAAAAAGAACGGGCAGTACGACGAATTTCAGAGTGAACACGTTCAGTATGTTGAAAAACAGTATGATTCCGGCATACAGAGGTCCGTGATACGCGAGGTACGAATCGAGCCGCGGAGCAAAAAACGAGACCGCATAGGCAACGGCATATATTCCCGTCAGAATCAGAAGCAGATACAGAAAATACGGACGTGCGGCCGCTTTCTGCAGCGGCGAATCGGGAAGCGCCAGCTGGATGAGCAGCGCGAATCCGATTGAAGTCGGCGGAAGAATTTTTTTACTTTGTTTTACCACAGCTGATTTCTGTATCATCACAGCACTTCCCTGACAGACGCTACTCGGCGAACAGTCCCGTGCTCAGATAACGCAGCCCCGTGTCGGGCAGAATCACCGCAATCGATTTCCCCTTGAATTCGGGACGCTCAGCAATCTGCGTTGCAGCCCAGAGCGCAGCCCCTGAAGAAACGCCGACGAGTATTCCGTCCGACTTTGCAACTTCACGAGCGGCTTTAAAGGCGTCAGCCGCACGAACGGTAATCGCTTCGTCGTAAATCGTCTTGTCGAGATTCGGCGGAACGCGGGAAGGATCGACGTCTGAAAAACGGTGGACGCCCGTTATGTCGTTTTCCTCAAGTACCGGTTCGACCGCAGCGATGTAGATTTTTTTGTTTTTTCCTCTCAGATATTTTCCCGTGCCGCTCAGCGTTCCGCCCGTTCCGACGCTGGCGACGAACACGTCCACGTCTCCGCCCGTATCGCGCCAGATTTCCTCTCCGGTTGTCTCATAATGACTCGCAGGATTTGCAGGATTCGCGAGCTGATTGACGTTTAAGTCGCCGCTCTGCGCCAAGAGGTCGAACAGAAGAAAACCGGCCGCCATGAAATCACCGCCCGTTTCGTCGAGCTTCTGTTTTACTTCGGGAACTTCGCTCATATTCACAAGCTCCGCTCCGTACGCTTTTATTACCTGCTTGCGTTCTTCGCTCACGAAGTCCTGAATATACGTTTTAAAATGATACCCTTTGGAAGCGGCCAGCGCCGCAAGCGCAATTCCCGTGTTTCCGCTCGTCACTTCGACGAACGAACCGCCCGGCTTCAAACTTCCGTTTTTTTCAGCATCCTCTATCATGCCTTTAGCAATACGGTCCTTTACGCTGTTCGTCGGGTTAAAATATTCAAGCTTTCCCAGAATCGACGCGCTCAGATTGTGCCGCTTTTCATAGTTAACAAGCTCCAGAAGCGGCGTGTTCCCTACCAGTTCACTGATTGACTTGTGAATGTTTTTACTCATAGTTTATCTCCCATTAAAAATAAGACTCAAAAAAAAGTCCCGACACCGCTTCCAATTGCAGTATCAGGACCTCCGGTTATCCAGTCAGTTCCCCGGGAAACGCTTCCCGTACAGTTACGCAGAACACGCTGAGTAAATCCTCATGACTTAATCAGCGGTCCCTTGTACTCCTTATTTACCTACTTTTATAATAGGTTTTTAGTATATTATAATTGTTTCACCCATTTGTCAAGTATTTTAGTAGGCAATAAAGGGAATGTTTCACAAATTCAAACTTATTTAATCGGCTTCATTCAGATACTCGAAAACGTAGTTAATGAGAAATTCAACTCCGTATTTCAGAACGCCTTCGTCGACTATCGTTTTGTTCGTATGGCCGACTGTATATTTCTCATTGACCGCAGCACCCACATGAATGAACGTTCCCGGTATAAATTTCTGATAAAGCGCAAAGTCCTCTCCGCCCATGAACGGTCTCCCCCATTTTACAGCTTTGCTGCCGTAAAGACGCTGTATGACTTTTACAGCCCTGTCGGTGCAGGTTTTGTCATTATTCACGGAAACACCCGGCCCCCAGAAATCCGCGGCAACATCGGCACCTGCAGTCTCCGCTATATTTGCCGCGATTTCCCGTACCGATTTATTAAAAATGTACACATTTGATTCCTGAAGCGTTCTGAAATTATACGATATATCGACAGATACAGGTTTGCCGTTTTCCTGATGAGTAGCTACGACAGTCGGGACGGTAACAACCTGCTCGTTCTGCGGATACCCGTATGCGGCAAGAGCGCTCACGTTGTTTATTATCTGCGACGCGGTAATTATGAGATTGGAAGTAAGGCTGTCGCGTTTTTTCAGATGGATTTCGATGTTCGCGCCTATTGAACTCGCAATTCCGTATCCTACTTCGAATACGCCGAGATCGAGCGTCGTTGCATTATGAAGTCCTATGATAGTGTCAACATCATTCAGTCCGCCGGCTGCAACGATTTTTTTCGCTCCGGCGCCGATCTCTTCGCCTTCCTGAAAAAATATCTTTACGGTTCCGTGAATCTGCTCTTTCAGTTCATTGAGCAGCTTTGCAGTTCCAAGCATAAAAGTGATATGAGAGTCATGGCCGCAGGCATGCATAACGCCCTCGTTCTTCGACGAAAACGGAACACCAGTTTCTTCTTCGACAGGCAGCGCATCAATGTCACCGCGCAGCGCTATTGTCTTTCCGGTTTTACTTCCTTTTATCGTTGCTATGATGCTCGTTGCGGGAATTTTTTCATAGCTTATGCCGAGCCTGTCGAGTTCGCCTGCAATATATTCGCAGGTTTTAAATTCCTGACTTCCAAGTTCGGGATATTCATGAAAATGCTCGTAATTTTTTCTCAGATAGGTATCATTATCTTCGACAAGTTTTCTTATTTCTTCCTGTGACATTTCCGACGCTCCCTGTTATTCACCGAACGCTATATCGACAGTGCCTGCATTTACGGATGCGATTTTTTCCGCCGTGTCGGTTACTATTTTTCTTGTTTTTTCTATTTCGTCTTTCGTTTCGAAGACACCCTCGTATGTTATATCCGCCGTATCGGGAATAATATTCGATTTCTGCCCCGCATTGAATTCAACAGGTTCGAATCTGAAATTGTCGAAACTGTCGAATTCATACGCAAGTCTTGCTGTTATGATATTTATTATTTCCGCAGCAGTGACTATAGGATCATGACATTTAAATGGAACGGAACTGTGTCCGCCTTTTCCGTTTACTGTAATTTTTGCAGAAAGTAAATTTGCTGCCATAACAGGCCTCCACATATACTCAATTTATTATATTGCATATTCCGGCGGAATCCTTACGTTATTTTTCGCGAGAAATTCCTTTGTACGGAGATTTTGCGGAGCGTTGAAAATCTGCTCCGGTGTTCCGCTTTCGACGATTCTGCCTTTTTCGAGAAAAATCACCTTTGTCGCTACGTTGTATACGAACGACATTTCGTGCGAAACGAGAATCATCGTATTGCCGTTCTCTGCTATTTTTCTGATTGTCTGAAGCACTTCCTCCACCAGTTCAGGGTCGAGCGCGGAAGTAGGTTCGTCGAACAGAAGCAGTTCCGGTTCCATAGCAAGCGCGCGTGCAATGGCAACCCGCTGCTGTTGTCCGCCCGACAAATGCTGCGGATAATAATCGCTCCTGTCGGAAAGGCCCACGAGCGACAATTCTTTTTCGGCGATCTTTTCAGCCTCTTCTCTACTCTTTTTCTTAACAACAATAAGCCCTTCCATAACATTTTCAAGCGCTGTCTTTTTCTTAAAGAGATTAAACTGCTGAAACACCATGCCGATCCGCTTCCGCAGCTCTATTATGTCTTTCTTCGCATGCAGCACATAATCGAATTGAAAATCGTCCAATGAAATAGCTCCTCGTTCCGGTTTCTCAAGAAGGTCTATGCATCTCAAAAACGTCGACTTACCCGTTCCCGACGGACCTATAATTGCAACAACATCGCCCTTGCCGATTGAAACGCTCACTCCGTCAAGCACGGTGTTTCCGTTGAAAGATTTGTAAATATCTTTTATCTCAATCATATGTTATTGTCCCCTGCATTCGGCAACGGCTACTTTTGCGGAATCGTTTTTTCCGACAACATCAGGCACTTTCACTGCTTTACTGATAAGACGGATAATCTGTTCAAGCACAATAACAAGCGCCCAATAAATTACCGCGAGCGCAACGTATGCCTCAAAGTAGCGGTAATCGCGCCCTGCTAGAATTTTTCCCGCGGCCGTCATCTCTATGACAGAACAGCTGAACGCAAGCGACGTACCTTTTATTAATCCTATAAGCGTGTTGCCGAGCGGCTGAATCGCAAGCTCCACGGCCTCCGGAATGACGATTCTCCTGAGGGACTGCCACCCCGTCATACCGATTGCCTGCGCTGCTTCCACCTGTCCCTTGTCGACTGCTTCGAGCGCCGAGCTTATGACAACGGAGTTATATGCGGCCTGATTGAGCGCAAGCGCGGCTATCGCGTAAATAATCGGCGGAATGGCCGCTACGTTGTAATCTGTTCCGTTCCAGTAATTAAGGTACTGAAGAAAAATCGGTATGCCGAAATACGAAACGTACAGCTGCACAATAATCGGCGTTCCCCGTATCACCGAGATGAAAACGATCGACAGCTGATTCAGCACTTTGATTTTTTTTATGCGGATAACCGCGATAACGAAACCGAGCAGCAGGCCCAGCACCATCGACCATAATGTCAAATATAACGTAACGGGAAGATATTTCAACATTGCGGCAATATCAGTGCCGACAACCTTTATATCGAACAGATTCAGCATAGCGGCCTCTGTTTATTTACCGTCGGTAATTTCGTGCGCTTTTTCCACATCCGCGAGCGCAGGGGCAATGTTTTTCCCTTCGAAATATTTTCCGCTGATAGTTCCGATTGTTCCGTCCGCAAGCGCTTCTCGGTATGCCTTGTTCATGTCAGCAGCAAGCTGAGGATTTTTTTTCGAAACTATGAAAAAATTTCCGAGCGTAAGCAGCGGGCCGCCGACTGCTCCGAGTTCCTCCTTCGTTACATCAATAAATTGAAGTCCCTTTATTCCCGCATTCTTAACCTGGCTCTTCATAGAAACTGTCGTAAAGAAATAAAAATCTATCTTGCCGGCCGACACGTCGACCGGATACGTATTAACGTTGTCGACGTATATCAGTTTCACCGGATTTTCGGGATGCTGTTTATTATACGTCTCGAACAAATTGGCGTTATACGAAGACGAATCGACTTCAGTTGTATGGCCGCCGATGTCCTTAAACGATTTGATTTCGCTGTTTCCCTGTTTAACAAGAAGCGCGTGCGGATCAAAAGCATATTCATCCGTAAAGATGTATTTTTCGCCGCGCGATTTATTGTAGCCGAAATGATTGCATCCGACCTGATATAATCCCGCATCGATGCCGGTGAATATCGAAGGAAATTCAGTTATCTGAATGCTGAATTCGTACCGGGGAAGGCGACTGAAAATTTCCGTGAGCACTTCTATATCATACCCGGTTAATTTTCCGCTGTTATCCACCGTTACGAACGGAGCAGGACCTCCGCTCGTTGCCGCGACAATCCTCTGTTTTTGAACGGAAGAACCGTCGTTCTTTTTTTTGCTCTTCGAAAATCCGCCGAAGACAACAGTCGTCATCATGAATACAGCCGCCAGAACACGCACTGCGGAATTATTTATTTTTTTCATATTGATGCCTCCTTGAATATGAAAATGAAGTGAAAATAAAAAAAAGGTTCCGACACCGCTTTTTAAATTGCGGTATCGGAACCTCCGGTTATCCAGTCAGTTCCTCGGGAAACACATCCCGTAATACTACCCGGGACTGCTGAGTAAATCCTGCCGGTTCAATCAGCCGTCCCGTGTTCCTTATTTACCTAGTTTTACAATAGGTTTTGAGCATAATATAATCGATTCAGCTGTTTGTCAAGTATTTTAGTGGGATTTGGAGAATTATACGAAAATAATATTATTATTTTCAAAGGAAAACGCGGAACGTAGTGCCCTGGCCCGGAACACTCTCCGCCCTGATGCTGCCGCCGTGTGCTTTGACGAGCGCATATGCGATAGTAAGGCCGATGCCTGAACCGCCTGTCGCGCGCGCCCGGGATTTATCAGTCCGGTAAAACCGCTCGAAAATATGCGGCAGCTCTCCGGGGGCTATTCCGATTCCCGTGTCGGAAATGTCCGTTTCCTTTCCGTCGGAACGGATCGTGATGCCGCCGCTGTCCGTGTATTTCACCGCGTTCGACAGGATGTTTACAAAGACCTGCCTGATGCGGTCGTAATCCGCGTACACTGTTTCTGAATGAAGATCAAGTTTGATGGAGATGCCTTTTTTGAACGCAGCGCCCCGGAATTGTTCAGCCGTTGCTTCCAGAAGGTCAGCCAGGTCGAACTCCGTCTTGTGCAGCGTAATATGCTCCCATTCAATGTCGGTCAGAAGCGAAAGGTCCGTCACCAGTTTCGACAGCCGCTGTATTTCCTCGCTGCAGCCGGCAAGCCTGTCGGGGGTCGGTTCCCAGATGCCGTCGGTGAGCGCCTCCATACTCCCCTGAAGACAGGCAAGAGGAGTGCGCAGCTCGTGGGCAACGTCGGTCGTAAGCTGCCGCTGTTTTTTGTCCGCCTCGTTCAGAACAAGCGACGCCAGCGCGACGGCGATGACGATGCTGACTGCCGTAAAAACGGCAAGCGAAAGGAAAAAAAGCCTGTTCAGTGAAAAAAGAAACACGGATTCGCCTTTGCTGTAAAACAGTGGACCGAACGTCTCGATTGTGATGAAACCGACAGCTCTGCCCGCGTACGACAGGGGATACTCCAGAATCTGAGGCGTACCGCCGGCTTTACCTAGTTTATTCATCCTGCTGCGTATCTCGTTCAAAACCCGGTTGCATTCCGCCATATCGCACACGCGGGCGTCCCAGACAATACGTCCCTCTGTATCCCTCACTGTGACTATGTACCCTTCATGCGTAAAATGCATGCCGAGCGCCTCGACCGTCCTCACGTCGAAGCGTTCGGACAGCGGATCGTACAGTTCCGAGATTGAACGAAGAATTTCCTGCTGTTTTTCTGCAATGGCTTCGGATACGAGACCGGAGAACAGCGACTGCGTAAAACGGTTTATACCGGCAGTCAGTACAATCAGCGCAAGACTGATGCAGAACGCATAGATAAGAATGAGACGCTGTTTGAGCGTCGGCCTGAAAAGTGCAGATATACGTTTCACCGTGCATACCCCGCCTTACAGTATACAGCGGTAACCCATGCCGTACACGGTTTCAATATATTTCGGTTCTTTCGGACTGTCCGAAAGTTTTTTCCGCAGGTTTTTAATATGCAGATCTATAGACCTGTCGGAACTGCCCGAATCGTCGTTTCCGATATGCGCAGTGATTTCATCGCGCGTAAAAATCTTTCCGGGTCTCGATACGAGCAGCACGAGAATCCGGTATTCGTTTCCGGTAAGCAGCACGGGCTCGCCGGAGCGCAGCACCGTCCGCTTTTCGCAGTCGATCACAAGGTCCGAAAATGAAACGGTTCCCGCCGTTTCCGGCTGCGCGCTCCGCCTGAGGATTGCGCCTATCCGCGCCGTCAGTTCGCGCGGACTGAACGGCTTCGTTACGTAGTCGTCCGCCCCCATATTCAGTCCGTGGATAATGCTCTGCTCGTCGGTTTTCGCGGTAATCATGATTACAGGAACGTTTTTACGGCATCCGCTGTAAAAACCGTCCCTGATCCGGCTGCACAGCAATTCTCCCGGGATGTCAGGCAGCATGAGGTCAAGCAGCACGAATGAAATCTGCTCGCTGTCCAGAATGTTCTGGGCCCCGCTTCCGCTCTGAGCGCACAAAACCCGGTAACCGGCGTGTTCAAGATATGCGCGGAGCGTTTCAAGAATTTTCGGTTCGTCGTCGACGGCCAGAATTGTCTGTTTGTCGTTCATGTATCCCCCGCAAAAAATCAAACGAAGCCGATGATTGCACGCGAAGCCACAATCAATAGCCTCCCGAGCCGCCGCCTGCACAGCAGCTGCCGCTGCTGCCAGTATTATAATAATCGTCGGGATATACAAGTGTTTCGAACGACGATGCCTCCTTTTTTACCGCCGCCGTGTCTATTTTTGATATATCGTCGACAGTTTTGACGTATCCGAAGAAGATACTGTCTCCTGTCGAGAATCCGAAACTTTCGCGGGGCATCACGAACAGACTGTTCTCGGACTGCTTTTCAAGCGGCACTATCGTCGTATACGCGGGAACTCTGAGTTCCGCGCTGCCGTCGTCGTCCGATTTGTTGCTGATAATCCACTGCGCAGGGATATCCTTCTGAAGCACTACGACGGCGGGCGAAAATCCTTCGTCGGTGAGCGTTATGCGTACTGTCTGGATATTCTGTCCTTCGTACGTATCCGGCCGGGCAACGGCAATTTCGTCCACCGGAATCGTGTAGCCGGAAGGCTTCGGCCCCTGCTGGTCGGGTTCGGAGGCTGCGGCGTCGAGCGAGGCCTGGTCGGCTACGACTTTTATGGAACTCCTTATCATGCCCATCCAGCAGCTGTAGCGGAACGTGCCCGTTTTGTCGGGGGTGAACGTAATTGTATTTTCGCCCGTTTTAAATTGATATTGGATGTTGTATTCCGGAATAATCATCCTGTTGTTGCATCCGTTGATGCTTCCGGGAGGCGCGTTGATTGTCCATTTTACGGGAACGCCCTGCCTGACGGTAATCGACGGATATCTGCCGGAAGCGAGAGTCGAGCTCACGGTCTGCACTCCGTTTTCCGTTTTTGCGGCGGAGCTGCCGGATGCTGGTTTTCCCGTACTCTGTGCGGCCGATACGGCGCTGGCGGGAAGAAATCTGTCGAGCGACAGGCCCGAAAGTACCCAGCCCTGAGAAAACATGGTGATTCCCATAACAGTCACGATGCACGCCCCTACGGTCATGACGCGGTGCGTGAACTTTTTGCTCAGCACAGTGCTCAGCACGCCGAGTCCGAACATGAGCGGAACTGTTCCAAGCGCAAACAGCAGCATAGCCGCAGCTCCGCGGAGTGCGCTGCCGGAGGCAAGCGCATACAGCTGCATCGCCTGCAGCGGTCCGCACGGCATAAGTCCGTTGAGCAGCCCTATAACAAAAGGATTCGTGTTCGTACCTTTTATGCGGTTCAGTTTCGAACCGAGACGGGCCGGCATATGCGGCACGATATACCGTAAAAACGGAAACAGGCCGAGCATGTTTATTCCCATGATGACCATGAAAACTCCGGCAGCAAGCTGCACCGCCCCGCGCGCTTTGCCGGAGAACGAAAACACCGAGCCGATGCCGCCCGCAATGCCGCCTGTTATCGTATAGGAAACAACCCGGCCTCCGTTGTACAGCAGACTCGGAAAGAGAGAGCTTTTTACTCCGGCCGGACTGCCGTTCCGCGCCAGTGTCTGGGAAAGATTGATTCCCCCGCACATCGCAATACAGTGAACGGAGGTGATGAGCCCTATGACGAACATCATGCCGAGTCCCATCCCCGCCTCCGCCGTCGGGAATGCGCTGAAAATCGACGCACCGTAACGGTCGAACAGCAGCGCCGCCGTGACGATGACTGCAAGCAGACCGAAAGCCCGTGCCCAGACAGGAGTCCGGGGCTGAGTCTGAATCACGTCGTCGTTTCCGGAAATACCGTAGCCGAGCTCTTCGACGATTTTCCTGATGTCGGACGACGAAACGATCGCGGTGTCGTAGACGACCTTAGCCGTACCTGCGCGGTAACTGACGATAACTGATTTGACACCGTCTGTCGACGCCAGTTTCTGCTCGATTCTGTTCTGGCAGGCGATGCACGACATACCGGTTATACGGAAAAACTCCGTTTTCACCGTGGATTCCTGAGATTGTTCACTGTGTTCCATAATCAGCTTCTTTTCCAGTTTCCGAAGATTGATTTTGCCTGCTTCAGCAGCGCAAGAGGTACGGTGATTTTCGTGTCGGTCTCCTGCTTGTACTGTTCGGGAACAGGGACAGGATTACATCCGCCCGCACGCACGCCCACCTGGCTCATACGGAACCTGTTGCCGCAGTTCTGGCAGACAAGCACGCTTCCTTCCTGCCGGTAAAATCCGCGGCCGGAATTGTAGCAGACCTGGCACGTATTGAACGCTGTTCTCACAGTTCCGTCAGGAGCGCGCACCGCGAGCACTTCAATCCGCGTGCCGTCTATGTCGGCCGGGAAGAACACCGCGTTTTTGCCGATTTCGGAGACGTTGATGACAATGTCGCTGTTTTTTACCGCAGACCGCACCGTGTTAAGGGCGGACGTCCCTGACTGGGCCGCGGCGCGCGCAGCACCGGCAGCTGCAAACATGCCGGTGAAAAAAAGCACCTGAAAAATCTTTTTGGACGGATTAAATTTCATTTCTGTGTTCCTTACTGTCTGAATTTCAGAACCTCTATGTTCCGATACATCCAAATATAAGGGACAACTGTGTATAAATTATGTAGCCGGCGGAAACAATTTTACAAAACAGTTACAGATCGTCGTACAGGTCTTCAACGAGCGTCAGGCAGCCCCTGTATCCGCCGTACGTGCGGTTGAACACGAGTTTGTCGGTTACGGGATACGACAGAACGCTGCACTGACACCCTTTCCGGCTGCCGATTTCCCGTTCGTTCGTGCTGCCGATAAGCAGCGTGATTTCGTCGTTTTTCGCAAGCAGTTTTTCAATGTCGTACTGGTCTGAGGCAAAATACACTTCCGGCGCACGCGCATATTCCAAATTTGTTATGCGTTTTCTGACTGCATCCTTATCTTTGTCGCGGAACAGCGGTTCGCTCACAATCGTCAAAAGCGGCGTAAAACTGTAGTCGTTCGCGAGAAAGCGCGTAAATCCGACCGCATAGTTCGAATCGCTTACGACTGCGAAACGCTTCCAGCTGAGCTTTCCGATCGCCTGCTCGAAATAATCGTAGACGTACTCCTCTTCCTTCCGTACGACAGATTCCACTTTTCCGGAATCAAGCGAAAGCGCTTCCCCTACCTGACGTACGAATGCGGTCGTATCTGTCGCACCGACAGGCATTCCCTCTATTCGAAGCGTCGGAATGCCGAACTGCCCGGACAGTTTTTTCTCGGCACCGCGGAGCAGCCAGGGATGAATGATGATGTTCAGCGCCGCACTGCCTGCCCGCTTCACCGCGTCGATTCCCTGATGTTCCGTAAAAAACGTGTTGACTTCGAGACCGAGCGCCCTGAGTATGCGCGTAAACTCTTCCAGCGTTCCGCTCCAGTACGGATCGTGATAGGGAACGATGCCGAACAGATTAACGAGATTCTGCTGCCTCGGCCCTTTAACCATGATTTTGTCTATAAACGTATCTATGACGGACTCGTATCCGAGCATGTCGTTTCCGGCAAATCCCGGCGTGTCGATAGCGTACACAGGCTTCGGCGCATTTTTGAATTCCGAAACGACGCTCTGGATGTCGTCCCCGTTTATGCCCGCAGTGCATCCGGTAAGCACAAAATACGCGTCCGCGTCGATTATCTCCATCGCTCCCTGAATAGTCGTGCGGAGCTTGTCCGTCCCGCCGAACACGACCTCTTTCTCAAGCATGTTCGTCGAAGGCAGTGAAACTCCCGAAAGAAACGACGCAGTCCTGCCGCACGACTGTCCCTGCTCCGACGCGCACGTCTGCATGCAGCATCCGGGACCTGAATGGTACACCGGACAGAACCGGTCGACTGCACTGAGCACGGCGTTGATTCCGGCAAGCGCGCACCCTCCGCGGGGATTCTCAGTTACTTCCGACATGTATTTTCTCCTGCTGCTTTAATATATTTAAACGGATCTTCGCTGTACCACGACTCCCTGTACGGAAGGCGCGCGTGAGCGGCGAGCTTTACGTTGAATCCGGGATTCTCTATCTGGTCAGCCATTTTGTTGCCGAGATACAAAAGACCGTCGTATCCCATCGTCGGACGCTTTCCGTCGAGAACGTGCGTCGTCGGTATGCCGAAACGCGCGGACCATTCGGGAACGCCGATGAACACGTCGGGCTTCAGCCTGTTCACGATGTTCACCTGTTCGAACGGTTCCATGTTCGCCACGTCGACGACAAAATCCTTGTGTATGCCGTTGAGGTATTCAATGTCGGTCTGCGCGTCCTGATTGTACGTCGGCGTTTCGAGCCCGACAAGTTTCATGCCGAAGTCGTCTATAAGCGCGGCTGCCGCAAACGAGCGGCCCGTTCCTCCGCAGATGAACACGCGCTTTCCTTCGAGCCGTTTCCGTATGCGGGCGACAAGCGGAAGAATCCGTTCATGCTCGCGCGCAATTATTTCCTCCGCTTCCTTTTCCTTTCCCGCGACTTTAGCGATGCCGCGGAACCACGCGTCCGTGTTGCGTACTCCGATCGGCATGACCGTGTGCGAATACGGAATACCGTATTTCCGCTTCAGTTCAATCATGAATTCGTCCGCGAACACCTTGCAGATGGACGTCGATGCTGATGCGGCCGGTATTTTAAGGATCGACTCGAGGCTGCCGTAGAACGGAATGTAGTTCACCGTAAGTCCGAGCTGCCCGAGCATCCGCTCCATTTCAAGCTGATCCTTGTAGCTGACAGTCGTCGGCGCGAACAGATTGACGAGCCCCGGAATCTTCGGTACGTGCCTGTCTTTCAGAATGTACTTCGAAATGGAAATGAACGCGCTGTCGAAGCCCGACGCGCAGATTTTCGATTTGAATCCTTCGCAGTGAACGGGAACAAGAATCGCCTTACTGTTCGCCTGTTCGTTTTCCACTATGCCGTCGAGGTCGTCGCCTATCATGCCGGACGCGCACGACGCGTAGATGAATATCAGTTTCGGCGCATACCGTTCCTCCGCCTGGTGAATCGCCCGCACAAGTTTTTTGCCGCCGCCGAAAACAATATCGTCCGAATCAAGATTGGTGACAATGATGTGCGGATTGCGTATGTATTTTACACCGCGGTGCGCCTGACCGACGCGGTACATATCCACTGCCATAACGGTGCACCCGACGCATCCCTGAGGCGAATGGGCTATGAAGACAGCGTCGTCGAGCGACATGAGCGCCGCCATGCTGTTTATCTCCTGACACTGCAGCCCCTGCGCAAACGTCCTGTCGGCGGCTTTGAGACATTTCTTTTCGAAACTGTACGCCAGTTCTTCGCTGCTTCCGCCGAGATCGTTGTACGTTTCCGGCCGTCGCTCCCGTATTCCCGAATATGTTTCCGGCATCCCCTGCTCCATTAATAATTATTATTTTATGATTTCTTCGAGTACTCTGATCACTTCGGCATTGTCTTCCCGTGTGCCTATCGATATCCGCACCCACGTGGGAAGACCGAACTCAGCAGCCGGACGTATCAGTATTCTCCGTTTCAGGAATTCGGCCTCGATCCACGTGCTGTCCTTTCCCGTATCGAACAGAATAAAATTCCCGTTCGATCTGATATAGTTCAGGCCGAGTTTCTCAAGTTCAGTATAGTAGAGTTCCAGCCCTTCCCTGTTGTTCTCCAGAACTTTTTTTCTGAACTCCGCATCGTCGAGGCTCACCAGTGCCGCTTCCTGTGCGAGCGTGTTCACGTTTATGGGTATGCGGACTTTGTTCATATTCCGTATGATTTCAGGATTCGTTATTCCGAATCCTATTCTGAAAGACGCAAGGCCGTAGACTTTCGAAAAAGTTCTGAGAAGAATTACATTCGTAAATTTCTTCAACAGGTACACAGTGTCGGGATATTCTTCGGATATGAAGTCTATATACGCTTCATCAAGAACAACAATAATATCACTTCTGACTGCCTCAAGAAAATTAAGCAGCTCGTTCTGACCGAGCAGCGTTCCCGTCGGATTGTTCGGATTGCATATCCATATAACTTTCGTTTTTCCGGTTATTTTCTTTTGTATACTGTCGAGATCGATTCTAAAATTCGTCAGGGGCACGTATACCGGTACGGCGTCCATCTGCAGCGTGACGTTCGTATACCAGCCGAACGACGGGACGGGAATGACTGACTCACCGCCCGGTTCGAGAAAAGTCTCTGCAACGAGCGAAATCAGTTCGAACGAACCGTTCCCGAAAATAAAATCAGCTTCGTCTGTTTTATACACGGACGACAGTTTTTCCCGGAGCTTCGTGCAGTTCGTATCGGGATAATACGGCAACAGGCTGACATTCTTCACCGCTTCAGCTGCACGGGGAGAACAGCCTAATCTGTTTTCGTTCCCTGCAAGTTTGATGACGTCGGAAAAACCGTATTCTCTTTTCACCGATTCAAGCGTCCGCGCCGGACGGTAATCGCTTATTTTTTCCAGAGCCGTCCGCGCCCTCACCGCCGTATTATTTTTTCTGAACATTTTCCCTATACTCCCCGACAAGACTGTCTGCCGTTTTAAAACCTGCAACTATTTCTTCCGTCGTCCGGCCGAATCCGAAATGCGTATACTCGGGAAATTCCGCAAGTATTCTGTCTGCAATAACCGGCAAGTCCCTGTCTTCAAGCTGCAAATCCGAAAGTGTGAAAGCTTCGTCAAACCCTGCAAGCCGCTGTATAGTCTCCCTGATTTCTTTGTCCGATTTTTTCTGGAGCACCAGCTGCGTTATGATGCCGAACGCCACAAGTTCGCCGTGAAGCATCACCCGCGACGCAGGTATTCTCCGCGACGCGTGGTAAAACGGATGGGCGAAACCGGAATACGCACGGGCTCCGACGAAACTTCCGACAAGACCCGCGAGATAAAATACGGAATCGATCGTACAGACTGCGTTGTCTGTTATTTTCCCGGCTCTTTTTTCTTCAAGAGCGGCGGACGCTTTCTTTTCAAGCTGGTCAAAAGCCAGTTTTGCGCTGTAAACGGAAATTTGAAGAGGCAGCGGATCATCGTTTCCTGTCATCCCGAGAGAATTTTCGTACCATTTCGCAAACGTATCGACAATTCCCGCTTTTATATACCGCTCGGGAGCATCCATCAGTATCTTTGTATCCGCCACTATAACCCGGGGCGTGTGCGGATTTGCGTAGAACTGCTCGAAGTCGCCATCTTTCGTATAGATGATTGAAACGGCAGCCCACGGAGCACACGTTGCCGCAATAGTCGGTACGGAAATTACAGGCAGTCCCGCCAGCGTGCCGGCAGCCTTTGCGGCATCATGGACTCTGCCTCCGCCGACAGCAGCGATGAACGCCGCTCTGTTCTCTTTTGCTTCTTCCGCAATCTGCTTCGCTTTTTCGAGTGTCGGATATCCTGCAAACGGGAAAAAAGTGAAAGAGACGTAATTTTCCAAAAAACTTTTTTTGAGTACATCCTGTACGGCGCTGAACGCTGTCGTTCCCGCCACTACTAATCCTGTCGTTCCGTACTCCCTGACGTATTTACCCGCATTGTTCAAAGCGCCTGGTTCACTTATGTATTTTTCCGGAGTCTTAATCTCAAACATATATTTTCATCCGCCTCCTGATCGATCTCACCGCCGCATATGCCGCACAAATAAAAAAGGTTCCGGCACTGGTATATTTCTATCTCAGTGCCGGAACCTCCGGTTGTCCAGTCAGTTCCTTTCTAAAAATTATAAACTATTACCTACTATTCCAATATGTTTTTGATAATAATGCGGGTGCCGGTATTTGTCAAGTATGCGGCGGCATGTTCAGCCCCACACTTCCTCCGCTATTTCCTTTACGAGCGCAAGTTTCGCCCACTGTTCGGCTTCCGTAAGTTTATTGCCGATCTCGCACGAGGCAAAACCGCACTGAGGACTTAGACACAGCCGTTCGAGCGGAATATACCGGGCGGCCTCGTGTATCCGTGCAATGACAGCCTGTTTATCTTCGAGATGCGGAGACTTTGTTGTAACGAGTCCGAGCACCACTTTTTTGTCTCCGCTCACTTTTGATAGCGGCGCAAAGCCGCCCGAGCGGGCGTCGTCGTATTCAAGGTAGTACGCATCGACGTTTTCGCGTGCAAACAGCACAGCCGCGACAGCATCGTACGAACCGGAACTTGCATATGTGGAATGAAAGTTACCCCTGCACACGTGCGTGTTGATGACGAGGTCTCCGGGCTTTCCGTCGACGGCAAGGTTGTTGATTGCCAGAAGCTGCTCCTGTATTTCCTTAAGACCGGCCGTCGTGGTGCCGAAAAGCGACGTCGCACGCGGATCCACAAGCATACCCCACGAACAGTCGTCGAACTGGATATTGCGGCAGCCGGCGTCGTATAAGGCGCGGATTACCTTTTTATACCCGGCGGCGATATCATGCACAAGTTCCTCCGTAGTCCCGTAATACTTCCGGGTGTTCTCCAGCGCGAACGGCATAATCATCTGTTCAAGAAACTGTGCCGGAGCCGGAATAGTCTGCTTTGCGGCAGTTTCCGCGTCTTCAAACGCTTGTACGAATTTGTAATGGTCCACGAACGGATGATGGTCTACCGAAACTTTTCCGGTAAGATACGTATCGTCGATCATCGCGGCTTCGCCGTGGAACGGAAGGCCTGTTTGAGTTTTCGAATGCCCGACACCGTCGAACGCCCACATAAAATCGAGGTGCCACGTTGCGCGGCGGAATTCTCCGTCGGTGATGACATGAAATCCCGCCTTTTTCTGCGCCGAGACGAGACTGCTGATGGCTTCGTCCTCCGCTCCTGTCAGTTCTTCTTTCGTGATTCTGCCCGCTTCAAAATCGGAACGAGCTTTTTTCAATGAAGCCGGACGGAGAAAACTGCCGACAAAGTCGAATCTGAACGGAGTATGCAATGTGCTCATAATTACCTGCCTTTACGATGTGTATTGGTAAAATTATACCGGCCGCACAAATCAACAGCAAATACTTTTTTTTATGTATAAGCCATAAATTTTAGTTATGACACTGACATATCTTCTAAAAAATGATACATTTCCTATTTACTCGATAGGTAATTTATATTATTATCAGCTTCAGGAGCTGTTATGATACACGATTTTTCAAAAAACGGATTTGCAACGCGTGCAGTCCATGCAGGAGAAGCGCCGGATCCGGCGACAGGAGCTTCCGCCCCGAATCTCGTTATGTCGACGACATACGTCACTACGGCCGACGCGTCGTTCTCTGCCGAGGATTTCGGAGAAAACACTCCCTTTATTTACACACGGTGGGGCAATCCGACAATAGCGCAGCTTGAGCGGAAACTTGCTTCACTGGAAAACGCGGAGGCCGCCGTTGCGTTTGCAAGCGGAATGGCCGCAAGCACCGGCCTGCTGCTCCAGTTTTTGAAACCGGGTGATCATCTCGTCGTCTCGGACGTGAGTTACGCAGGCGTGGCGGAATTCACAAAGGATTATCTGCCGTCGCACGGAATAGAAGTGACGAAAGTCGATTTGTCAGCCCCCGCGAACCTGAAAGCTGCAATACGGCCGAACACGCGTTTCGTCTATGCGGAAACGCCGGCGAATCCCATACTCAAACTCACTGATATTTCCGCAGCGGCCGCGATAACGCACGAAGCCGGCGCTAAACTGATAGTCGACTCCACGTTTGCAACGCCGGTCGCCACCCGTCCGCTCGAACTCGGTGCCGATTTTGTCGTTCATTCGCTTACAAAATACATGAGCGGGCACGGAGACGCGATCGGCGGCGCGGTGCTCGGAAAAGCGGCAGACCTTGCGGAACTGAAAAAAGGCGCGAGCATTCATCTGGGCGGTATTATCAGTCCGTTCAACGCATGGCTCATCCTGCGCGGAATTTCAACGCTGCCCGTCAGAATGCGCGCGCATGAGGAAGGCGCTTTTGCCGTGGCCCGTGCGCTCGAATCGAATCCGAACGTAAAGCGTGTCATTTACCCCGGACTCGATTCGCATCCGCAGGCGGAACTTGCGCACCGTCAGATGAAAAATTTTTCCGGCATGATAAGTTTTCAGGTAAAAGGCGACGGCGGCGCCGCCGCCAGGCGTTTTTCGGACAGACTCGAAATAATCCACTATGCGGTTTCGCTCGGCCATCAGCGCAGCCTTATCTTTTATCTTGCGACAAACGACATGCTGCGGACCTCTTTTCAGATGACGGCAAAACAGGAAGCCGTGTACCGCAGCTTTGCGGGAGACGGAATATTCCGGCTGTCTGTCGGACTAGAAGACCCTGCCGACATTATTGCAGATCTTGACAGAGCGCTGGAAGCCTGAAAGATATGCTTGATTTAGCTTTTATCCGTAAGGTTATTCCGCTGTATGTACACGCCGCAGGACTTACAATTTCCATCGGCGTCACCGGCATACTGCTGGCTTTCGCGGTAGGAATCATCTGCGCGCTGGTCCGCTATAAAAAAATCCCGGTGCTGAATCAAATTGTTTCTTTCTATATTGAATTGTCGCGCAACACACCGCTGCTCATTCAGCTCTTTTTCCTGTATTTCGCGCTGCCGAAAATCGGCATCAGGATGAGCTCGGAACAGTGCGGAATCATCGGTCTTACGTTTCTGGGCGGCAGTTATATGGCTGAAACGCTCCGCAGTTCGCTCGAAACAGTTTCTCCCGTACAGATTGAATCCGGCGAATGCATCGGTCTTAGACGCAATCAGATCATCAGATACGTCGTCCTGCCTCAGGCGTGCACCGTTGCCGTTCCGGGACTCTGTGCAAACATCATGTTCATGATAAAGGAAACGTCCGTTTTCAGCGCAGTCGCCCTCGCGGACCTTATGTACGTTGCAAAAGACCTTATCGGTCTGTATTACAAAACAGACGAAGCGCTGCTGCTTCTCGTCGTTTCGTATTTTATTCTGCTGCTTCCCGTAACGCTTTTGAGCGCGTGGGCAGAAAGGAGATTCCGCTATGGTCAGTTCGGCACTGTCTGATGCGGTTGCCGGAGCGTTCAGAGTCCTCTTCCTCGGCCGGAATTTCGTCCGCCTTCTCGAAGGTCTGCTTGTAACAATCCGCATTGCCGCAGTTTCCGTCGCGCTTTCGCTCGTATCCGGCGTTTTTTTCGGCATGCTTATGACGGTAAAAAACAAACCGCTGCATGTGATGTGCAAAATTTATCTCGAATTTATGCGGATTATGCCGCAGCTCGTCCTGCTGTTTCTCGCGTATTTCGGACTTACGAGGACGTTCGGTTTTCACATTTCGGGAGAGACGTCCGTACTGCTCGTGTTTACGCTCTGGGGAACGGCGGAGATGGGAGACCTTGTCCGCGGCGCGCTCGAGTCGATTCCGCAGCATCAGTACGAGAGCGGACGCGCGCTCGGCCTCACCGAACGGCAGATATTCTTTTTCATCGTCATTCCGCAGACTGTCCGCAGACTTGTGCCGCTGTCGATGAATCTTATTACCCGCATGATAAAGACGACGTCGCTCGCCGTGTTCGTCGGCGTCGTCGAAGTCGTCAAGGTCGGACAGCAGATTATCGAGGCGTCGCGCCTGACCGTACCGACCGCTTCGATTGCAATATACGCAGTCATTTTCTTTATGTATTTTCTTGTCTGCTGGCCGCTTTCAATGGCTGCCGGTTATATCGAGAAACGTCAGAAGGCACAGGAGGCCTGACATGGCATTGCTTGAAATCAATCATCTGGTAAAGCAGTACGATGCTTCTCCCATTCTCAACGATATTTCATTTTCCGTCGAAAAAGGCGAAGTAATCGTTATAGTCGGCCCGTCGGGCTGCGGTAAAAGTACGCTGCTCAGATGCATGAACGGGCTTGAGCAGATCCAGGGCGGCGAAATACTGCTCGGAGGGGAGCGCATCAGCAACCGTACGAAGGATATGTACCTCGTCCGCCAGCGGATAGGCATGGTCTTCCAGAGTTACGACCTTTTTCCGCACATGAACGTTCTCGACAACATACTGCTCGGCCCGCGTAAAGCGCAGAAACGCGATAAAAAAGAAGCAGTAAAGGAAGCGGAAGAGCTTCTGCAGCGCGTCGGACTGTACGATAAAATCCGTTCATATCCGCGGCAGCTTTCCGGCGGCCAGAAACAGCGCGTCGCAATCGTGCGCGCGCTCTGCATGAACCCTGAAATCATGCTGTTCGACGAAGTTACGGCCGCACTCGACCCTGAAATGGTCCGAGAGGTGCTCGACGTCATGATAGACCTCGCAAAACAGGGAAAAACGATGATCATCGTTACGCACGAAATGCAGTTTGCGCGCGCCGTCGCCGACCGGATTATATTCATCGACAGCGGAAACATCGTTGAACAGGGAAAGCCCGACGATTTCTTTACGAATCCGCAGACTGCCCGCGCCCGGCAGTTCCTGAACGTCTTCCAGTTCGACAAAATCAAATAATGATTTAACTATAGGATTAGTAGGTATTGACATAACCCTAAATAGCTACTATTTTGGTAGGTATTAAAGCATACAGATAAAACTGAATGTTTAGGGGGTCAGAATGAGATTACACAAAATTGCCGGTACAGCAGCAATACTCGCACTTGCAGCAGGACTGCTGACTGCATGCTCGAAGAAACAGGCGGAAACAGGGGCTGCAAAAACGACAGCCCGCTCCGTGGAAGAAATCAAAAAGAGCGGAAAGGTCATTATTGCAGTCTTCAGCGACAAAAAACCGTTCGGCTACGTCGATGAAAACGGCGCCTACCAGGGATACGACGTCTATTTCGGCAACCGCATTGCACAGGACCTCGGCGTAAAACCCGAATATGTCTCAGTCGAAGCGGCGAACCGCGTGGAATATCTGGTAACCGGAAAAGTCGACATCGTTCTCGCGAACTTTACACGGACGCCGGAACGGGCGGAAAAAGTCGATTTCGCGCTTCCGTATATGAAAGTCGCGCTCGGTGTCGTTTCACCTGAGAAGGATCTCATAACGGCTCCCGAGCAGCTGAACGGAAAAATACTCATCGTGAGCAAGGGTACGACCGCGGAAACGTACTTTACCGAGAAATATCCCGGCGTACAGCTCCTGAAATTCGACCAGTACAGCGAAGCGTATAACGCGCTGCTCGACGGACGGGGCGCGGGGCTTTCCACGGACAACACGGAAGTGCTTGCGTGGGCTCTTGAAAATCCCGGATTTAAAGTCGGCATAGAATCGCTCGGCAGCCTCGACGCCATAGCGCCGGCAGTGCAGAAAGGCAACACGGAGCTGCTCGACTGGATAAACGCCGAAATAAAGACGCTCGCAGACGAACAGTTCTTCCATAAAGACTACGAAGCAACACTGAGACCGGTATACGGTGAAGCCGCGGATGCAGACAGCCTTGTCGTCGAAGGCGGACAGATGTAAAAACGGAAGAGAGCTTTGTACCACAAGAGGGGCGGACGATTGCACCTCCGTGCGCAGTCGTCCGCCCCTCTTACTATTTTATTTATTTGGGAGGAGACTATGAAAAAAACAATTCAGTTTGTGACGGTGTTTGCAGGCATGCTGCTCGCAGCGGCATTCAGCACAGGATGTTCAAAAAAAAGCGGCACTCAGCCTGATTCCGGCGATAAAAAGGTGCTCACCTACGGTAAATCCCAGGGGCCGTATACGGTGCTCTTCGAGACGGGCGTAAAGCCTATTCTGGAAAAAGAAGGATATACGTTCAAGGCGGTCGAATTTTCAGACCTCGTCCAGAACGATACGGCGCTGCAGGAAGGCGAAATAGACTTCAACGTCGAACAGCATACGGCGTACAAGGATAATTTCAACAAGTCTCAGAACGGAAACCTCGTCACTATAACGCCGATTCCGACCGTTCCCGCAGGACTGTTCCCCGGAAAGAAAAAAAGTCCCGATCAGCTTGCCGACGGCGATACGATTGCCGTTCCGAACGACGCTTCAAATACGGCGCGCGCGTACGTGCTTCTTCAGAAAGCCGGCTGGATAAAGCTCGACGGCAGTGTAAATCCCGCTCAGGCGAAGCAAAGCGACATCACGGAAAATCCGCATCATCTTGTCTTTACCGAAATGAATTCCCTTAACATTCCGGCAGTCGTCGGCGACTTCGATTATGCGGTCATCACAGGAAGCATTGTCTACAACGCAAAAATCGATCCGTCTACGGCGCTTCTTCAGGAGACGGTGCTCGAGCACCTGCTGCTGCAGCTTGTCGTAAAAGAGGAAAACAAAGACGCACAATGGGTTAAGGATATAGCCGCGGCGTATCATTCGAAGGAATTCAGCGAGTACTTCAACGCGAACAACAACGGGCTGTGGTACGTTCCGGACAACTACTTCAGCAACTGATTCAGCGAGGAATTTTCCGTGATCGAATTCAGAAATGTGGTGAAAGTTTATAACGGCAAAGAACCTGTGCGTGCGCTCAACGGCATTTCACTCCGCATACCTGACAGGACAATATACGGCATCGTGGGATTCAGCGGCGCGGGAAAATCGACGCTGCTGCGCATGATAAACGCCCTCGAAAAACCGACGTCAGGCGGAGTGCTTGTCGACGGCGTCGACGTCGGCACATACAGCGGCAGCGCGCTGCGTTCCTACAGAAAATCGATCGGGATGATTTTCCAGCAGTTCAATCTGCTCGAATCGAAGGACGTGTTCAAAAACGTCGCCCTGCCTCTTCTGCTTAATAAAACGGGCAGCAGGCAGACGGAGACGCGCGTTGCCGAGCTGCTCGACTTCGTAGGGCTCTCGGATAAACGTCACGCAAGACCTGCGGAACTCTCAGGCGGACAGAAACAGCGGGCAGGAATTGCGCGGGCGCTTTCGACGAATCCGTCGATACTGCTCTGCGACGAAGCGACGAGCGCCCTTGACCCGAAAACGACGGAATCGATTCTTGAACTTTTACAGAAAGTAAACAGCGAACTCGGCGTGACGATCGTGATGATTACGCACCAGATGGAAGTCGTCAGAAAAATATGCACGAACGTCGCGGTCATCGAGCAGGGACGCATCGTCGAGGACGGCACTGTCCGCGAAGTGTTCGGAAATCCGCAGATGCAGATAACGAAGGATTTCGTCAGGACAATAATCAACGACTCACTGCCCCGTTCTCTGCTGGACAGACTTTCAAAATATCAGTTCCCGCAGAAAATCCTCCGGCTCCGCTTTGAAGGCGGCAATGCGGACGATCCGGTGATTTCGGATACGGTGAAGAAATTCAACGTGAACATTTCAATTCTGTTTTCTACGGTAACAGAGCTGCAGAACACCATACTGGGATACCAGACGGTGCAGCTCACCGGCCCCGCGGACGAAATGGCAAAAGCGGAATCGTATCTTTCGGAGAGGAACGTAGGCATTCAGGAGGTGTCCGTATGATTTTCGGAGTATCGTACGCACGCATCGTACTCTGCGTCTGGCAGACGCTGTACATGCTCGGAATCGGGCTCATCATCGGCGCGGCTGCGGGGCTGCCGCTCGGTATACTGCTCGTCATCACCCGGAAAAACGGAATAATGGAAAACAGACTGATTCATGCCGTACTCTCAATAATTATTAATATAGTGCGCAGCGTGCCGTTTATTATTCTGCTCGTATACGTCATGCCTGTGACAAAAGTGATTGTCGGCACGCGCGTCGGCTCGACTGCGGCCATAGTGCCGCTCGTCTTTTTCATAACCCCGTTTCTTTCACGGCTGTTCGAAAGCTCGCTGCTCGACATCGACGGGGGAATAATCGAAGCCGCACAATCGATGGGAGCTACTGTCGGACAGACGATTATCCATTTCATGCTGCCCGAAGCGCGCAGTTCTCTGGTGCTTGCGCTTACGACGGGAGCAGTCTCGCTGCTCGGTGCCACCGCAATGGCGGGAGCAGTCGGAGGCGGCGGAGTCGGAGACCTCGCGCTCACGTACGGATACCAGCAGTTCAACCGCCCGCTCATGACTTCCACCGTCGTCGTGCTTATTATTTTCGTCCAGGCGCTTCAGACAGCGGGAAACAGCATAGCAAAAAAATTACGGAACGGTAAAAAATAAAATTATGATAGAAATACAGAACATCAGCAAAACATTCAAACTTAAAAAACAGACAGTTCGCGCCGTAAACGGCGTGTCGCTCGACATACACGACGGCGAAATTTTCGGCATTATCGGATACAGCGGCGCGGGAAAATCGACGCTGGTGCGCTGCATCAACCTGCTTGAACGGCCCGACAGCGGCTCCGTCGTTGTCGGCGGAAAAGAAATGACAGCGCTGTCGGAAAAGGAGCTGAGGAAAGAGCGCCGGAACATCGGCATGATTTTCCAGCACTTCAACCTGTTCCCTTCCAGAACGGTCGCAGAAAACGTCGCGTTCCCGCTGAAGTACCGGAAAATCAGCAAAGAGGACATCGGCAGGAAAGTGACTTCGCTGCTTTCTCTCGTCGAACTTTCCGATAAGGCCGACGCATACCCGTCGCAGCTTTCAGGCGGTCAGCAGCAGCGGGCCGCGATTGCACGCGCGCTCGCTACAGATCCGAAAGTTTTATTATGCGACGAAGCGACGAGCGCCCTCGATCCGCAGACAACTCACTCCATTCTCTCGCTGCTCAGAAATCTGAATGAGAAACTCGGCCTGACAGTCGTGATAATCACGCACGAAATGAACGTGATAAAGGAAATCTGCGACCGTGTCGCCGTAATGGAAAACGGAAGAATAGTCGAACAAAACGACGTGTTCAGCATTTTCGCTTCCCCGCAGCAGCCTATCACCCGGAAATTCATCGACTCGACGTCGGTGCTGTATAAAATACACGAGCTGATTGCGGAAAACAGCGAAGTGACGAAACTGAATGACAACGAAAAAATTCTGAAACTGCAGTACCTCGAAAGAAACGCGTCGGAGGCGCTCATCTCCGCCGTTTCAAGAAAATTCAGCGTCGACTGCAACATCATTTTCGGAAGCATCGAAATAATCGGAAACGCGCCGCTCGGTGGAACAGTCGTCATCATCAGCGGTACGGAGCAGGACATTCAGGATGCGATCGCGTGGTTGAGAGAAAAGAATATACAGGTGGAGGTATTAAAAGATGGAAAAAATAACTGAACTACTCGGCAGACTCATGCCGAACGTCGTTACGAAAATTCCGGAACTGCTGCGCAGCACAGGCGAAACGCTCTATATGGTCGGCGTGTCGGGAATAATTTCTTTTTTTATCGGCCTTGTTTTCGGCATCATGCTCGTGACGATGAAAAAAGGCGGCATACTGGAAAACAGTTTTGTCTTTACGGTGCTCGATAAACTGATTCATCTGTTCCGGTCCATTCCGTTCATCATACTGCTCGCAGGCCTTATTCCGCTCACCCGGCTCATAGTCGGAACTGCAATCGGTACGAACGGCGCGATAGTACCGCTCGTATTCGGAACGGTGCCTTTCTTTTCCCGCCAGATCGAATCGGCGCTGTCCGACGTTGATCCGAAACTGATTGAGACGGCCCAGTCGATGGGTTGTTCTCCTGCCGGGATTATTTTCCGGGTGTATCTCAGGGAAAGCATCGCGGGAATAACGCGCGTAACAGTCATCACGGCTGTAAGTTTAATCGGCCTTTCCGCGATGGCCGGAGCAGTCGGCGGCGGCGGGCTCGGCGACTTTGCCATACGGTACGGTCACCAGCGGAATCAGGTTGACGTGACGTATGTCACAATAGTTGTACTGCTTGTTATTGTCATGCTCATACAGGAACTCGGCAATGTAATCATAAAAAAAGCGACTCATTAAGGCCGCAGGGAGAAAACTATGAAGAACAAGAAAATCGCAGCAGGAATACTCGTAATGAGTATTATCGCAGGGACAGCTTTTTCAGCAGGAGTTTCAAAAAAATCCGGGCAGAAAAATGCTCAGAAAATTATTAAACTCGGCGTCGTCGGCGACAACAACGCGATGTGGCAGCCGGTAATCGACAGCCTTGCAAAGGAAGGAGTGACGCTCCGGCTCGTCACTTTCGCGGATTACACGCTGCCGAATCAGGCTCTCGCCGACGGCGACATCGACCTGAACGCGTTCCAGCATTATGCGTTTTTCCGCCACGACATACAGCAGAAAAATCTGGCTCTTTCGGCTGTCGGAGAAACGATTATAGCTCCGCTCGGGCTGTACTCGAAAAAAATCAAAAAAGTTTCCGAGCTGAAAAACGGAGACACAATCGCCATTCCGAACGACGCGACGAACGGCGGACGCGCAATCAAGCTGCTTGAAAGCGCAGGAGTCATAAAAGTTAATCCGGCAGCCGGGTATACTCCGGTCGTCTCGGACATAACGGACAATCCGCTCCATATAAAATTCGTCGAAGTCGAAGCGGCGAACACGCCGAGCCTTCTTCCCGATGTGGCGGCGGCAGTGATCAACGGCGGCCACGCGGTTGACAACAAACTGTTCCCCGGGAAGGATTCCGTCTATCTGGAAACGGTAAGCAGCGGAAGCGACAATCCGTACATAAACATCATAGCGGCACGCACCGCCGATAAAGACAATCCGCTGTATAAGCGCGTCGTCGAACTGTTCCGCACGCCGGAAGTCGCAGCCGTAATCGCGGCCGAGTACAAGGGCGCGTATATTCCGACCTGGAAATAATAAGGGGAAAATCATCATGTCACTGGAAGAGTATGTCGTTTCACTCCGCAGGGAATTCCACGAACACCCGGAACTGAGCATGAAGGAATACAACACGGCGGACCGCGTTGAAAAGGAACTGAAATCATTCGGAATATCCGTCGGACGGATCGGAAAGACTGGTGTCACGGGAACTCTCGACGGCGGAAAGAAAAATTCACCGGGCGCCGGAACTGTCGTACTGCGCGCAGACATGGACGCGCTTCCCATTCAGGAAAAGACGGAGCTGCCGTTCGCGTCGAAAACAAACGGAGTGATGCATGCATGCGGACATGACGCGCATACGGCCGCCCTGCTCGGGGCAGCGAAACTGCTCGCCGCTCACCGCGATGAAATCGGCGGGAGGATACTGTTCCTGTTCCAGCCGGGAGAGGAATTCGGAGAAGGCGCAAAACCGTTCGTCGAAGCGGGACTGCTCGACGGAGCGGACCGCGTATTCGGTATTCACCTGGCATCGAACGTTCCCGTCGGAAAAGTGGCGGTGAGCGCAGGAAGCGTGAACGCCTCTGTCGATTATTTTAAAATCACCGTTACCGGCAAACCGGTGCACGTGTCGGTGCCGCAGTCGGGAGTCGACGCGCTGTATATAGCAGCGCTTATCGTCACGCAGCTTCAGGGAATCGTAAGCCGCCTTTCGGATCCGCTCAAAGCGGTTCTCATAGGCATCGGAGTGCTCAATGCGGGAGACGCGTACAACATTGTCGCGGGAAAAGCCGTCATGGAAGGAACGCTCCGGTGTCTCGACAGCGGCGTGCGAAAAAGAACGGTAAGTAAAATACGCGAAATCGCCGGGGCTACAGGCTCGCTGTACGGAGCGGAAGTCGCCGCCGAGTTTAAGGATTTTACGCCCGTGCTTACGAACGACACACAGGTCGCGGAGGAAGTGAAAGCCGTCGGTGCGCGTCTGTTCGGCGCCGAAAATATTATTCCCCGCGAACCGTCGCTCGGCGGAGATAATTTCGCCGAATATATACAGCACATTCCGGGAGCGTACGCGTATGTCGGAAGCAGAAACGAAACCGTGCCGGGAACATGTGAGGAACATCATTCGGATCATTTTGAAATAGACGAAAGGTGTCTTACTGTAGCCGCGCGGCTTTACGCGAATTACGCGCTGTACAGTACAGGCAGTCAGCTGACTGTCTGAGAAATACGGCGGGTGCCGCCTAAAATAAATTTATCGACGGCATGCGCCACGCCGTCTTCGTCGTTGCTGCGCGTCACAAAGGCGGCCGCCCGTTTTACATCTTCGCGCGCGTTCGCCATCGCGACCCCTACACCGGCAGCCTGAATCATGCTGATGTCGCCTGTGTCGTCTCCGCACGCCATACTGTTCCGCGCATCTATGCCAAGCGCTTCCGCAAGACGCAGAAGCGCTTTTCCTTTTGTCGCATTCCCGTCGGTTATCTCGATATATGAAGAACGCGAATAAATAATCTGTACGTCCGGCAGCAGAGAAAGCCGGGCAATCACGTCTTCGGGAACGGCCGATTTAAAATCGACCGCTATGTCTTCTATTTTACCGGCACCGGCCGTGAAAGAAAAAATATCGTCCACAGGCCGCCTGCTCTGCTTCATGTATGATTCCAGCGGCGTACCTGCATACGCATTCAGCAGCGCCTCGTAATTTTTCTGCGAGACATACCCCGCGCCGTCCGTAAACACTTCCATGAGATTTCCTCTGTCTCCGAGTATGTCCACAATCCTGTGCACTGACGATTCCGAAATGTACGATGCGTTCAGTATTTCATTTGTATCCGTATTGCGCGTCACCGCGCCGTTTGTGGTAATCATGTAGTGAATTCCCGGAACGCCGCGGACAACGGCGGGAATTCCCCGTTCGGGGCGTCCCGTTACCGGCACAATAACCACACCCGCGTCGCAGGCGGCCCGCAGACGCTGCAGCGTAACGGCGGATATCTGCTTATTGCTGTCGAGCAGCGTTCCGTCCAGATCAAGACCGAGCAACTTTATCAGTGTCTGCATAACTCATTATATCGTATATTCCGACTGCGGCAATATGCGTCGGAGAAACTGTTTCGTGCGTTCCTGTTCCGGATGAGTGAATATTTTCTGCGGTGTTCCTTCCTCCACGATGTATCCGCCGTCCATAAAAACGACGTTGTCCGCAACGTCTTCCGCGAACGACATCTCGTGCGTCACGACAATCATCGTGCGCCCTTCCTTCGCGACTTTTTTTATCACCTCGAGCGTTTCTCCGACAAGTTCAGGATCGAGCGCCGACGTAGGCTCGTCGAACAGAATAACGTCGGGATCGAGCGCGACCGCCCGCGCAATGCCGACGCGCTGCTGCTGTCCGCCGGAGAGTCTGCACGGATAATAATCGAGGCGGTCGGTCAGTCCGACTTTTTCAAGTTCGTGCTCCGCCCGTTCCCGCGCAATATTCCTAGGCATGCCGCGCGCGGCGACAAGCCCCTCCATGACGTTCTCCAGCGCAGTTTTATTGTTGAACAGATTGTAATTCTGGAACACGAATGCCGTCCGGCGCCGTATTTCAAGGATATCTTTCTTCGAGCATTTTGCAAAATCGACTGTTTTTTCGCCGATAGTCAGACTTCCTGCGTCGGCCTTCTCAAGAAAATTGATGCAGCGCAGCAGCGTTGTTTTTCCGGATCCGCTCGGTCCGAGAATGACGACGACGTCTCCCGTACCGACTTTTATGGACACGTCGTGCAGAACGCGCAGTTTGCCGAACGATTTCTTAATATTTTTCACTTCAATCATTTTTATACTCCGTTGCGGAATCAGTGCATTCCGTATTCCTGAATTTTCCGGTATGTGTTTCAAGACGCCTGAGCAGGAATTCCAGCAGTGCGTTCACCGCCCAGTAAATCAGTGCCGACGCAATATATCCTTCAAGGAACCGGTACGTCGTCTCCGCGGGAACGATTGCACCGTTCAGAACGTCCATCACTCCTATCGTCATGACAATCGACGTGTTCTTGATTGAGCCGACAACGTGATTCGTAAGCGGCGGCAGAATTACGGGGACAACCTGCGGAAGCACAATGCGGCGAAGAATCTGCCGCGTCGTCAGTCCGACCGAATACCCCGCTTCGAACTGTCCCTTGTCGATCGAAAGCAGCGCACCCCTGATTGTCTCCGACATGAGCACGATGCTCGAAAGCGAAAACGTAAACAGCGCAACATAAATGGGGCTCACCTCGCGCACTGTAAGGGAGCTTCCGAAAAACGCCGCAATTTTATTAAACTGTGTTATGTACAGCAGATTGTAGATAAGCAGCGCAACCACTGACGGAATTCCGCTGTATATGCTCACGAATACCGCAAATATTTTCCTGAGCACCGGTACTTTGAAAACCTGTACGAGCGCTATAAGCGTTCCGAAAACGAGACCCGCGGAGAGCGGTACGAAAGAAAGGATGAAAGTCGTGGGCAGATACCGGAATCCTGAGTTTAACGAAGCAATCAGATCAGGCAGCTGAATGTTCATCTGCATCCTCCGCTGCCGGTTCCCGTGAACCGTATGTAAGTTTTTCTTCAAATCCTGAAAATGCCGAACGGAGCAGCAGACTGATGACAACGAAAAACACCGCAATCAGTATGTAGCATTCAAGCACGTGGCCTGTCTGCGCGGCGATTGTCTGTGCGCGCCCGAGAACGTCTATGACGCCCACCATATAGACAAGCGACGTTTCCTGAAACAACCCGACCACGTCGAGGCTTAACCCCGGCAGCGCGATGCGTGCGGCCTGCGGCATGACAATTCTGCGGAACGTCCGGAACGGAGTAAGTCCGACAGAAAGACCCGCTTCCGTCTGTCCCTGCGGAATAGCGAGAATCGAGCTGCGCAGCAGCTCTGAAAGGAACGCTCCCTGATTCAGCGCAAACGTAATGTAGACGAAAACAATCTTGGGCCAGCGGCGCGAATCAACGCCGAATAATAATTCCAGCAAAAGCGGTATTCCGTAATACGCGACGAGCATCTGCACGAGCATGGGCGTTCCGCGCATGAAGGAAATAAACACCGTACATATCTGATTCAATACGGGCACTCTGCGTATGCATACAACTGCGATCAGCATTCCGAGCAGTATACCGGCAGCGGCCGCTATTCCGACGATGCCGAAAGTAACCGGAAGATATATGAGTAATTTCGGAAAATTATCAGCCAACCGCTGCCATGAAAAAAAATCAATCACAGCTGCCTCCTGTAAAAAGCTCAAACGAAACGTCCGTGACGGACCGTCAGTGTCCGGTCCGTCACGGCGTTCTTTTTTAAATACCTGTTTACGGTATCTCTAAAAACTTCAGTTTTTAGAGGTTCCCTTTATTCATTCTGCGTGTAATCAGCACCGAGATCCTGAATTGAAATCTTGGACAACTCTCCCGACTGCTTCAGCTGTCTCAGCGCACCGTCCACAGCGTCTTTCAGCTCCGTGTTTCCCTTTGCAAATATGTAGTATGTGTAGGACGTCGCGATAGGTTCTCCGACTGATTTAAAGCCGACGTTGTACTGTTTGTTGTACCGTTCAACCTCGCGTTTGATCGTGACGAACGCGTCCCACGTTCCGTTCTGCATTCCCGCAACAACCTGTTCGTTTGACGGACTTGAAAGATAATTAAGTTTTATCGGATTGTCCGCGTGACTCTTGTTGTACTGCTCGAGTACGTACGATTCATTAGAGCCGATTGTCGCAAGCACCGTTTTTCCTCTGAGATCGTCGATGCCGTTTATCGTGGTGTTCTTGTTAAGAACAGTAACGTAGAGAATGAAAGACGTATACGTTTCATCGCTGAAAAGGTAGTTCTTACGGCGTTCGGGATTTGTCTCGTACTGATGGGCACCGATGTCGATTTTTCCCGCGGACAGAGCAATGAGAATGTCCTTGAAAGTGAACGTTTCGTATTCGAACTTATACTGCGGAAGAAGCCCGTCGATTCTGTCGAGAACGTCCTTCTCGTATCCCTTCAGATTTCCGTTGTCGTCCAGATAGCAGTACGGTTTAAAGGCGTTTCCCGTCCCGACAATGATTGTCTTCACTTTTCCCGAATCGCCCTTCTTTTTGTCTTTCGCATACAGCCCTGACAACGAGCAGGCAATGACGAGTACCGCCGCAAGAGCGCGCACTGTCCGATTGCATTTCTTTTTCATAACTATTCCTCCTGATATGAAAATATATTTTAATCTCTCCCGACTGTATCAGAACGATTTTATTACTCCGAGTCCTATACTGCTTTTCTCCTGATCGTTGTCAGTTGAAATTGAAGCCCAAATTGAAGCGGAAGCTGTTTTATCAGCACTCAGTTTTAACGCAGGTACAATCGTCGCATATCCGTCAGGTGCGTCGTCGTATACCGGCTGGGTATAGGTGCCTTCCACGGAAAGCCCGACAACATCGTTTACCTGATATGCAACTGCAGGAATTACCTTCAGAGTGAAATCGTCGTCCGCAGACACATCTGTCCGGTTGAAATACTGGAAAGAAAGCACGCCGAACGTCCACTTGTCTATTCCCTTATACTGAATCCAGACATCGGAAAGAAGTTCCTGTTCGTCGCCGGTATTGCTTCTGCCGTCCGCGGTGTCGTACTGCCCTTCAACAGATACAAGCAGATTTTCTACCGCCGTGTATTCGAAATCGGCGGTGAACCGTCCGTACCCCGCGCCGGAAACACTTGCCGTAAAGGCATCTGCGGTGTATTTGACTCCGCCGAGAAACGTATTACCCTTCGTCTCATACGAGCCGTCCGAATTTTTGCTGTAGTCGATAATTCCCGCACCGGTGATGTTAAGTCCGGTAACAGGCGACACCGTCACAGCAGCCCCCGACTTTCCGTCGAGTACCGAAAAACCTTCGAAACCGGAAGAGCCGATCCATTTGTCGTTGAGTTTTCCTGCCGCAATTGTGATTTTATTACCGAGGAATCCCGCATACGCGTTCGCATAGCTTACTCCGCCGTATCCCCACGAAGCAGATGCCGAATCGTCCGCTCCGGTGTACTGCAGTCTGAGAAACGCTCCGTACGTGCCGTTGTCGTTTGTCCCGTCGAAGTTCAGGTTTACCCTTCCCCTCGTATTCGGACTATCCCCGTTGAAATAAATACCCCCGAGCCACTTCTGCGTACTCAGCGCGGGATTTTTTTCAAACGATGAAGCAAGTCCTGCACGGACATAGCCGCTCACAGTAAATCCGTCCGCAAATGCGAATGCCGAAACAACAAGCACCGCCCCTGCGGTAATCATACTCTTTTTCATATTTACACCTCCTTAAATATGAATATTATTAATTACTATTTTTCACAGCGCCGTCTGATATTTTTCAGAAAAATCAGGATACGAATTATTATTTATGATAAAATAGTTCCACATATTCCTGTAAAACGTATCGCCGGGAAATTGTTTGATAACTGCCCTGAGCGCATCGGCGTAAACCGAAATGTCGAAAAACTCGTTAAGCGGACGTTGCGATTTCACGTAATTCCAGCCGAGCAGCACCGAATAAACGCCGAGCACGCCGTTGTAGTTCGGATCCGGGTTATACGAAGTATTCTGGCTCGTCTCTTTGTCGTAGATATACCGCTTTACATAATCCTCATCCTGTCCGGAAGACTTAACAACGGCCGCCACGGCGCCTTTTTCATCGGTTAGATAATCCTTATACGCGCGGATTTCACCCTTGAGCAGCGCGACGTATGCGTCCCTGTTTTCCACCAGGTTCGTACCGTTCGCCGTATGACGGCAGCAGACATAATCCTTTTTGAGCGTCGTCTCGGGAAACAAATATACGGCTCCCTGTGCGGTAGCGCTGTCGACGTAGCTGGAACTTACGAACGCCACATCGACAGCTCCTTTTGTAGTCGCGGCGAGCAGCGATTCGTCTCCGTCAAAAAATTTATACTTCACGTCCTCGTCGATTTTAAATCCGTACTGCGTCTGGAGCACGTTTTTGGAAATCATTTCGGAAGTCGAAAGCAGCTTTACACCGATCGTTTTATTCTTCCAGTTGTGAATATCGCGCACTTCCTCCGCAACAGTTTTATTCGCCATGACGGCCATTCCTCCCGACAACGTGCCGGCGAAGATTGTTACGTCGGATCCCTGTGCGCCGTAACTCAATTCGGGAATAATTTCAGAATAAGTAAGATCAATTTTACCTATACTGAGCGACTCGAATGCTCCCGAACGGTCGACGTTATTAACGTTGACATTCAGCCCGTACTCGTCGTAGTAGCCTTTGCTCACGGCAATCTCGATAAGCGGATTCAGCATCGGATTACTCGTGAATTTACCGACATTCAAACTGAGTTTTTTCTCCGCCGTTTTCTTCGCGCAGCCGGTACATATCATTGTCACCGTAATTCCTGCAGCCAGAACGGTGAAAATTTTCCCTGAAATTTTCTTCATAGTTCCTCCTCGTGTGTTTCACACAAAATATTTACAGCAATCACTCCCCTCAAATTCGTTTTCACAAAAGCAGCGCTTTCTGAAAATGTTCGTTCAGAAAATCCGTTGAATGCATAAAATCGCTTCTTTCTTTTTCCGTTAAGTCGAACGATAAAATCTCCGCGGCGCCGCTTCTGTTTATTTTTGTCGGAACACTGGCGAACACGCCCGTTACGCCGTATTCTCCTTCCAGCAAACTCGAAACCGGCAGAATGCGGTCTTCGTCGCCGTAAACGGCCTTTACTGTTTCCGCGAGCGCCGCACCGATGCCGAATTCAGTGCATTTTTTCCCGCCTGCAATCGTAAAGGCCCTTTCCCGTACATTTTTTTCTATCGCACCCAAATCGACGGAATGATATTTCCGGGGATTATCGCGAATGAGAGACAGCAGCGGTTTTCCTCCGATCTGTGCCCACGACCACGGTATTGACTGCGTCTCCCCGTGTTCTCCGATTACGTACGCGTTTATCGATTTTGCGTCGTATCCGAATACCGCGGAAAGCTCTGTCCGAAGCCTTGCGGAATCAAGCGTCGTTCCCGTCGAAAATATTTTTTCCCTCGGCAGGGAAAGTTCGTGCTGGATGTAGTGCGCAATAACGTCGGCAGGGTTCGAAATGCTTATGATGATGCCGGAGAAACCCGATTTTTTTATGCTTCCGATTATAGGCTTCACCGCTTCTATCTGAACCTGAAGACTGTCCATCCGCTGTGATTCCGACACAGGATGTCCGTCGGATTTAAAAGCCGTCACAAGGAAGTCCGCATCTTTAAAATCAGAATAATCGCCCGACCGTACGATTGTCCGTTTCCCGTGATAAACGACCGCGTCCTCAAGATCGAGCGCCTGCGACACGGCTTTCTGTCTGTTTGTGTCCACAAAGACGATTTCTTCGACAAGATTCTGCGCGATCAGTTCCGAGGCGGCGTGCGAGCCGACGTGTCCGGCTCCTATAATGCCAATCTTTCTTCTTGCTGCTGACATGCAATCCTCCTTTTTCCTAATAGCTCCACTTTATTAATTTATGCCGAATAACATCGACAATAGCGTTCAACCCCGTCACGACAAGCGCAATGAAAAAAATACCGGCTATGGCCTTCGTGTAGTTCGCGAAGCTCAGCGACACGCGGACGTAATATCCCATTCCCGCATCGGCGCCGAGCATTTCAGCCGCCGTCAGCGTCATCAGCGCAGTCGCCAGATGTATGGGAAGCCCGTTTATGATGCGGGGGAGATTAAAAGGAATAATAATTTTAAACAATATCACGGGCGTCGACAGATTGAGCGCACGCGCCGAATTAATAATTTTCACTTCGAC
This sequence comes from Treponema sp. UBA4873, assembly GCA_002399405.1. GTDB lineage: Bacteria > Spirochaetota > Spirochaetia > Treponematales > Treponemataceae > Treponema_D. Next base: position 230,719 of record DHDP01000013.1, read on the forward strand.
AAAAGCTGTGTTGTTTATGGCTCCCATAAACGTTCCCCAGAAAATACTCAGAAAAATCACGAACAGCGACGCGGTTCTGAACGTAGGCATTATTAAGACGACATAGGGTGTGTAAATGAGCGGCGGTACGGTGGAAATAGCCTTGGCAACCGGGTAGATCGCGTTTGTCAGTCTTTTATTCCATCCGACGAGCGTTCCCAGGATGACCGCCGAAAACATAGCCGTCGTCATGCCGACAACAAGCAGATACATCGAACTGAAAAAACCGAGAATGATTGTCCTATAATCCTCTGCAAAAACATTAAAAACGTTCTCCGGCGCGGGCACAAACACATACGGAAACAGATTCAGCCGGGAAACGACCAGCTCCCAGACAAACAAAAAAAGATAAATAAAACCGACTATATCTTTTACCGCCTGTTTTTTCCCGGGATTGCCCGTTTGAACAATAAAAATTATTTCGATTACGAAAAGAACAATTATAAATACGAGCGGACTGCTCAACCCAAGCCTCATCTGAACTGCGTATCTGCTCGGAAACAAAAAGCACGCGAAGATAAGTACGAACAAAACGTTAGGTATGTTAATAATTCGTTCCTTCATATATTCACCTCGTCTTCGTTGATGAACGCCGGAATATCGTCATAGAATAATTTTTTCAGCTTCTGATTCAGCGCTTTATATTCTTTACTCTCCATTACGTCGTCGCGCACACGCGGACGGGGAATATTAACATCCAGAATGCTGTGAATGTGCTTCGGCATCATGAGAACGATTCTGTCAGCCAGCAGTTCGGCTTCATTCAAATCATGCGTGACAAAAACAACTGTTTTCTTCGATTCGTCTCCGAGCCACAATTTCAGAAGCAAATCCTGCAGATTCCCCCTGATTTTCGCGTCGAGCGCTCCGAACGGTTCGTCGAGCAGAAGGATTTCAGGATTGCACGCCATAGCACGCGCGATCGCGACGCGCTGCTGCATGCCTCCCGACAAAGCCCCCGGCAGCGAGTCCTCGAATCCGCACAGCTCCACTTTCTTCAGAAAATCCTTCGCAATCACGACGGAATCTTTCTTAGTGATTTTCTCCCGCTGTTTATTCGTCTCATAGACTGCAAACGCTACGTTCTGCAGCGCGCTCATCCAGGGAAAAAGCGAGTAATTCTGAAAAACAACGGCACGATCAACTCCCGGACCGGTAACTTTTTTGCCGTTAATAGACACCGTTCCTCTTGTCGCGCTCTGCAATCCTTCTATCACGCTCAGCAGCGTGCTTTTTCCGCAGCCGCTTGAACCGACGATGCAGATAAATTCTCCCTTATCAATCGTAAGGTTGATTCCTTTCAACGCCTCATACGGCGTGTTTTCTTCAGTACCATACGTCAGGCCGAGATCTTTTATTTCAATAACAGGTTCTGCCATACCGCCTCTCTGGTTCCCGTAAATAAAAAAGGTCCCGACACCGCTCTGTCAGATATGCGGTATCGGGACCTCCGGTTTTCCGGTCAGTCCGTCGGAAACTGTCTGTTTTTTCCGACACGTTTTGTTCTTAAAAACGAATATTATTATTTATCAAAACGGACTTTTTCGTTCTTATCAACCTGAATGATTTTTCCGTCCTGAATGTATATGGTTACGGAGCCATATTTAATATTCTGTACGTATTCTTCGATCATCTGCCAGCACGTCCCTTTGGGAGGACTTGCGGCGGCAGTCGCGTCGTCAGATTTTGTAGTCATCGGCGTTGTCCATGAGGCCGTGCTCCATAAGAATCTGTTCAAGCCGTTCCTGCGTCATCGGTGTAGGAATGGTGAACATATCGTTTTCATCAATCTTCTGCGCAAGTGTACGATATTCGTTCGCCTGATTGCTCTCCGGTTTATACTCAATAACCGTCTTCTTCCTGATTTCAGCCTGCTGAACGACATTATCACGCGGGATAAAATAAATAAGCTGCGTGTTGAGTTCCTTCGCAAACGCTTTCAGCAGTTCTATCTCGCGGTCGACCATACGGCTGTTGCAGATAACACCTCCGAGACGGACTTTCCCGTTCGCAGCATACCGCGCGATTCCCTTTGAAATATTGTTCGCAGCATACAGCGCCATCATCTCGCCGGAAGCGACGATATAAATCTCCTGCGCCTTTCCCTCCCTGATGGGCATTGCGAAACCGCCGCAGACAACGTCGCCGAGAACGTCGTAGAACACATAGTCGAGATCTTCCGTATACGCTCCAAGGTTTTCAAGCATGCTGATAGACGTAATGATTCCGCGGCCTGCGCATCCGACACCCGGTTCAGGCCCGCCTGATTCCACGCAACGGATTCCGCCGAATCCCGTCTTTTCCAAATCAGAAAGTTTTATATCCTGTTTGTTGTCGCGGATTGTATCGAGAACAGTTTTCTGATGAAGTCCGCCGAGCAGCAGACGCGTCGAATCCGCCTTCGGATCGCAACCGACTACAAGAATATTTTTTTTTATCTCAGCAAGTCCGGCGGTAAGGTTCTGGGTCGTCGTAGACTTCCCTATTCCGCCTTTCCCGTAAATCGCTATCTGCCGTAACTTTTTTGCCATATCTCCTCCCATAAGAACTCTGCTTCCGGCGGTACGACAGGAGAACATACAGCCGGAAGCAGTTGGACTTTAATTTACCTACCATTTCTATAGGTTTTTCGGTATAATACTGTTGCATCATTGATTTGTCAAGTATTTCAGTAGTTATTTATGGCTATTTTTTACTAAATCACTTGACAATACAAACTGCCTTCAGTATAGTCTGAAACATAATTTACTATTTTCCTATTATTTTAGTAGGTTTACTGATTCAGTATCAGCAGGGAGGAGCAAGCATGCAGACGCAGGATTTTATCAGGAAAGAACATCCCTGTTTCGGAGACTGCAAACCGAACAAAGGACGCATACATCTGCCGGTAAGTCCGGGATGCAATATAGAATGCCGCTTCTGCTCGCGGAAAATCAATGAAACCGAACAGCGTCCGGGTGTAACGTCTGCCGTTATAAAACCGGAAGACACGCCCGTCATTATCAGAGAGGCGCTTGCACGCTGTCCGGAAATTACGGTCGTCGGTATCGCGGGTCCCGGGGACACGCTTGCGACAGACTACGCACTCGAAACATTCCGCATAGTAAAGAAGGAATTTCCGCAGCTCCTTACATGCATGAGCACGAACGGTCTGCTTCTTGCTGAAAAAGCCGGCGAAATAATCGACGTGGGAATCGACACGCTCACGGTCACTGTAAACTCAGTCGACCCGGAAACGGAATCGAAGCTCAACAGGCGCATAAGCTGGCACGGAAAAATCTACGAAGGTACGGAAGGTGCGGAAATACTGATTTCCAATCAGCTTGAAGGAATCCGCCGGATATGCCGGGCAGGTATGCTCGTCAAAGTAAATACGGTGCTTGTTCCCGGAATAAACGATACGCATATAGAAGAAACGGCCGCCGCAGTCGCGGAAGCAGGTGCAATGATTTACAACATCATTCCGCTCATTCCGCAGAACGAGCTTGCGGGATATCCCGCCCCGACGTGCCGGCAGCTTGACGACGCACGCACCGCGGCGGGCAGATACATCGACGTTTTCCGCCACTGCGCCCACTGCCGCGCCGACGCGATCGGAGTTCCGGGCGTGTACGATATCGGCAGCCAGATATATCTGAAACGGATAGCGGAAGCAAGCGGTCTGCATCTTGCAGGGACCGACACAGCGTTCGACGAAGCGGCAAAGATATATGCGGCGCAGACAGAAACATTTTCACACGGCTGAGACGGACGGATGACATCCGTGTCATCCGTCCTCTGCGGGAAAATCCCGGGGCGAATTACCGCTGCTATGATTTTCCCGCTTCACTGTACCGCGCATCCGTGCGCGGCATGAGTCGGACGGATGACATCCATGTCATCCGTCCTCTGCAGGAAAATCCCGGGGTGGATTACCGCTGCTATGATTTTCCCGCTTCACCAGACCGCGCATCCGTGCGCGGCAGGGGGCGAACCGCGCTTCACTTCGCGGTATGGAGGAGTATATGTATAAGGTTGCGGTTGCGACGAGCGACGGTAAAAACGTCGACACGCATTTCGGACACGCGGAGGACTTTACGATCTTCACCGTTGAAGACGACGGGTCCTTCAGGGAAACGGAACGACGGAAAGCCGTTCCAGCGTGCGGAGGGGAATGCGAAGCGGATTCGATGGAACAGGCTGCGGAAAATCTGAAGGACGTGGAGTATGTACTCGTCGCGCGCATCGGACCGAACGCAGTAAAGACACTCGCCCGACGCGGCATCACCGCGTTCGACGTCGTCATGAGCGTGGGAGAGGCGATTAACAGGATTCATATATACCGCACGAAAACTGCGCCGAAGATTGTGCAGCATACATGCAAATAGGAGGAGATATGCCATTCAACTTTAACAATTCAAACGTGGGCCCGCGCGAGACGCGCCTCGGCTCAATCACCGGATATGCGGGAGATCTGGAAAATCTCGTGTACTGCTCGCACAACGGTTCGCTTAAAAACAAGGAACGCTGTTTCAGCCAGTCAAGCTCCTGTCTGTCTGGCTGCGCGCTCAGCCAGCTTCTCGGTATCCGCAACATCGCGATTATTTATCATGCACCGTCGGGTTGTGCCACTATCGCGGAAGGAGCGAACATTACGCTTGGTCAACTGGCTGCACGAATCAACAAGACAACCAATTCGGTTGTTGTCAGCACGGACCTTGATGAGAACGATACCGTTTTCGGAGCGATAGAATCTTTAAGAAAAATTATTAAGCACACGTACGACACGTATCATCCTGACGCGATGTTCGTATCTTCATCGTGCGTGAGCGGAGTCATCGGGGAAAATATAGACGACCTTTCGGAGGAACTTAAAGACGAATACCCTGTTCCCGTCATTCCGGTTCATTGCGAAGGGTTCAAATCGCGCATATGGGCTTCGGGATTCGATATCAGCGACCACGCCGTTATGCAGGGGATTGTTAAACCGCCGAAGGGAAAACGTCCTGTAATCAATTTCAAGAACTTCTTTGAGAGCGCCCGTCCGCAGATTACAAAATTATTTGCCGAATTCGGCGTTGCTCCGCAGTTCTTGTATTTGAATTCGACGGTTGAAGAATTATCTCATATTTCAGAATCGCTTGCCACCGTATGTATCTGCGGTACGCTCGGTACGTATCTCGGAAACGCTCTTGAAGAAAAATACGGCGTCCCGTACGTCCGCACAATCAATCCGAACGGCATTGCAGGTTTTGAAACATGGCTGCGGAAAATAGGCGAAACTATCGGTAAACAGAAAGAAGTCGAAGCCTATATTGAAAAACAGCGTGCCGTCTATATTCCGCAGATTGAAGAAGTCAAAAAGGAATTACGCGGTCTGCGCTGTGTCATCGGCATGGGCCCCGGATACACGTATGAAGTCACGCGCGTTCTGCAGGAACTCGGAATGGAAGTCGTCTGGGCGCTCGCCTGGCATTACGACTACAAATACGACAACGGTCAGGTACCGCCGGCCCTGGACTATCTGCAGAAAACGGCGCCGAAAGACATGAAACTTTCGATTTCCGACCAGCAGAATTACGAGGTTATGAACATTCTGAACCGGTATAAGCCCGACTTGTACTTCAGCCGTCATCCCGGTTCCACCGTCTGGGCAATCAAGCAGGGATACGCCGCGCTGTTCGTCGCCGACGAGTATATGATTTTCGGCTACGAAGGAACGCTCAGCTTTGCAAAGACGATTCTCGACACGATAAAGAACCGCAGTTTCGAAAAAAACCTCGCGTCCCGCATAAAACTGCCGTACACGAAATGGTGGTACGAGCAAAACATCGATAAGTTTATGACCATCAGCCAGACAACGAACGGAACAAACAACTAACAGGAGAGCTTACTTATGGCAAAAATACTTGATCAGCCGCGGTATAAATGCGCACTTGCAGCGATGCAGACAGTTCAGTCCATACCCGGCGCTATTCCGATTCTCCACGCCGGCCCCGGCTGTGCGGCGAAACTGAACGACAACAACGGGACGAGCGGACAATATTCCGCGAATATTTTTCCGTGTACATCGATCAGTGAAAAGGAAGTCGTATTCGGAGGAGCTGATAAGCTCCGGAATACAATACGCAATGCACTCAGAGTAATCGACGCCGATATGTTCGTCGTGCTTTCCGGATGCACCGGTGAAATAATCGGCGACGACATTCAGGAAGTCACTCAGGAATTCAGCGACGAAGAAAAACCGGTTATCTGGGTAAAGGCCCCCGGTTTCAAAGGCAACAATTACGTCGGGCACGACTGGGTTCTGTCCGCCATATTCAACCAGTATTTGAAAACGCCTGCGCCGGTACAAAAAACGAAAGGGCTTGTTAATTTATTCGCAGGTGTTCCGCAGCAGGATCCGTTCTGGCTCGGAAATCTGCGGGAGCTTGAAAATCTTTTACGCGCCGTAGGTCTTACTCCGAATACGATTTTCGGATTCGGACGCGGGCCGGAAAATATCAGAAAACTGCCGGAAGCCGAGTATTCCATTCTTGTCTCTCCGTGGACGGGAACAGGAAGCGCCGAATTTCTTGAAAAGAAATTCGGCATACCGCTTTTGAAATATCCTGTTCTTCCCATCGGAGCGTTTGAAACGAGCAAATTCCTTCGCGCTGTCGGGGATTTCTGCAAAATCGATAAAAACAACATCGAGGAAGTCATAAAGAAAAAAGAGGAAGAATATTATTACTACATTGAACGGTTTGCCGACACGTTTCTCGAAACGCGCATTATGGGAAAAAGATTCACCGTCGTCTCCGACGCGCAGTACGCGCTTGCAGTAACGAAATTTCTCGTAAACGATCTGGGGCAATTCCCCGAAACGCAGTTCATCACCGACGACACGCCCGAAGAATACCGGGATGCAATCAGGGCACAATTCCGCGACTTAAACTACGGAATTCAGGCCGACGTCGAATGGAACACTGACGGCCACGACATCGACACCAAAATCCGCGGGATGGATTTCGCGGGAACTCCGCTCATTGTCGGAAGCAACTGGGAAGAAAAGATAGCCAGACAGCTCGGCGCGCATTTCATCAATATTTCATATCCGATGATTGACCGGCTCGTCATCAACAGCAGCGTCGCGGGATATTCCGGCGGATTGAAACTGCTGGAGGATATTTACACTGCGGCACTTGGCAGACTCTCTCTCTAGTAATAGGATAACAATTCGGAGAGTAACGATTATTTTTAGAGGTGATTATGAATTATTCCATTAGAACTACATGCGTCGCGGGCAACCCTGAATATAAGCCGCGCGACAACACAGGGTGTATAAGCATTCCCGTTTACCAGTCGGCGACATTCGCACATCCGTCTCTCGGAGAGAGCACGGGATATGATTATTCGCGTCTTGAAAATCCGACGCGTGAATATGCGGAACAGGTTGTGGCGGCTCTCGACCACGTAAAATACGGATTCGCCTTTTCCAGCGGAATGGCGGCGGTTACCGCCGTATTCGACACGTTCGAAACCGGCAGCAGTATTGTTTCCTCGGACGATCTTTACGGCGGTTCCATCCGCCTGTTCGATTCAATCGAAAAGCGCAACGGCATCACGTTAAAATACACGGATACGTCTGACATCGGCAACGTAGAGAAGGCGCTCGACGACGCGGGCCGCAGCGGACATCATGCGGCAGCCGTATATATAGAAACTCCCAGCAACCCCACTATGCTCATCACCGACATCCGTAAGACAGCGGAGCTTGCGCATAAGCACAACGCACTCCTCATTGTCGACAACACGTTCCTCACTCCGTATTTCCAGCAGCCGTTCGAACTCGGCGCCGACATCGTGATTCAGAGCGGAACAAAATTCCTCTGCGGCCACAACGATACGCTCGCCGGTTTTATTACGACCGACGACGATACACTCGCGGAAAAAATTTCCTTTGTGAGCAAAACGACGGGAGCGGGACTTTCACCGTTCGACAGTTTCCTCACCGTGCGCGGCATCAAAACGCTGGCTGTCCGCATGGAAGCCCAGCAGAAAAACGCGCAGGAAATAGTAGCGTGGCTTTCGATTCATCCCGATATAAAAAAAGTACTCTACCCCGGGCTCACGAATCATCCCGGTTACGAAGTAAACAAATCACAGACGACGGGAAGCGGCAGCATGATGTCGTTTTATGTCGATACAGTCGAACGCGCGGAACGTGTACTCGGCCGCGTAAAACTGATCCGCTTTGCGGAAAGCCTCGGAGGCGTCGACAGCCTTATCACCTATCCGATGACTCAGACTCACGCCGACGTTCCCGAAGAAGACCGGCTTCGCAAAGGTATAGACGGCAGGCTCCTGCGCCTTTCCGTCGGCATAGAAGACAGCCGCGATCTTATCGCGGATCTTGCTCAGGCACTGAACTGAAGAAGCACCCCGGAACAAACTCCGGGATGAAGCCACATCATCCAAACAACACAGGATACTCTATGACATACGATTTCGACACTATCACCGACAGAAAAGATACGGACTGTCTCAAATACGACTTCACGTCGGAACGTCACGTTCCCGAAGACGTGCATTCATACTGGATTGCCGACATGGATTTCCCGACGGCGCCGGCAATAACCGAAGCGATTATTAAGCGCGCACAGCACGGCATATTCGGCTACACCGACGTAAAAAATCATTATTACGAAGCAGTCGCGTCCTGGTACACGACGCGGTTCGGATACACGCCCGCACGCAGCAGTCTCGTCGTTACGCCGGGCGTCGTGTTCGCTCTCTGCGCGGCGATATACGCATATACACAGCCCGGCGACGGCGTGCTTCTCCAGAATCCCGTGTACTACCCTTTCAGCGAATCGATTATCGCGCAGGGACGCACGCTCGTCGACAATCCGCTCGTCAACAACAGCGGTCATTACGAAATAGATTTCGACGACTTCGAGCAGAAAATAATTTCAGGCAACGTAAAACTCTTTCTTCTCTGCAGCCCGCACAATCCCGTCGGACGAGTCTGGAAGCGGAGCGAACTTGAGCGCATGGCGGACATATGTCTGCATCACAACGTAAAAATATTTTCCGACGAAATCCACAGCGACTTCGTGTTCGAGCCGAACAAACACACTGCACTGCCCCTGCTTTCAAAAGAGATAGAAAACAATACAATATGGGCGACAGCGCCGACAAAAACATTCAATCTCGCGGGACTGCAGGTGTCGGACATTTTCATAGCGGACCGTACGATGAACAGAGCGTTCAGAAACGCGCTCGACGCGTTCGGCTACAGCCAGAAAAACACGCTCGGACTCACCGCCTCCGAAGCCGCATATAGTTCAGGCGGAGAATGGTTCGATCAGCTCAAAGTATATATCGAAAAAAACATAGAACGCACCATTTCCTACCTCGCCGCACACGAACCGCGGATCAAGGTCAGCAAACCCGAAGGAACGTATCTCGTGTGGCTCGACTGCCGCCCGCTCGGTTTTCCGACGGAAAAACTCGACGATATAATCACGAACAAAGCAAAACTGTGGCTCGACAGCGGCCGCGTTTTCGGCGCAGAAGGAAACGGATTCCAGCGCATCAACGCCGCGTGTCCGTGGTCGTATCTCGAAGAAGGCCTGGAGCGGCTGTGCGGAGAACTTAACAAGAGTTAAGCAAAGATATCTGATACGTCAATTCTTCTTGCGGGTTCTACATCTCCGCATATGTTTTTATCTTTCTGAAATAAAAAGCATAAAGGATAACCGCAAGGAACGATGAAACGATATCGGAAACCGGCTGTGTCCAGACGAGTCCGTTCAGTCCGGCGATTTTATTCAGGACGAACACAAGCGGAATAAAAATAATTCCCTGCCGGCTTATGGAAAGAATAAGAGACGGTACCGCCGCACCAAGAGCCTGAAGCGTATTCGTGAGCATGAACAGCAGGCCGAATATCGGACCCGAAACAAGCAGTACTTTTGCAAAATGCACGCCGTAGGAAAAAGCAGTCTGATCAGTAAGAAAAGCACGGACTATCTGATTGCAGCAGAAAAAACATACTGCCGTCAGTAAAATGGAAAGCACGGTCGATGTGATGAGAGAAAAACCGAACATACTTCTGAACCGTTTCCAGTTCTTTTCGCCCGCAGCGTATCCTAACAGAGGCTGTACTCCCTGCGCAAATCCGATGATGAACATGACAAGAATCATGTTTACTTTCATCGCCACGCCGATTCCGGCGATTGCCATGTCGCCGTATACGGACATAAGCTTGTTGAGGATAATGCAGGATATGTTCATAAGCAGCGTATTGAGCGAGGCCGGGACCCCTATAAAAATTATGCCGGAAAAGATTCCGTTTCCCGCTCTGCATTCTTTCGGCGAGATGGAAAGCATCGATTTCCCGCGGAGAAAAAAGACGATGTAATACAATGCACCGCATATGTTGCCTATAACGGTTGTAACCGCGGCACCGGCTACTCCCATGTTCATCCACAGAATGGCGACAGGGTCGAGAACGATGTTTACAAGATTACCGATGAGCATGCCCGCCATTGCTTCTCTGGGCCGGCCTTCTGCACGGAGTATGTTCGAGAAGGCGTTTGAAATAACAACGGCAACGGAACCGAACGAGACGATAGTCAGATAGGTCCTGACATACGGTGCAGTCCCGCTGCTCGCACCGATGAGTTTAAGAATAGGTGTCATTCCTGCCAGAAAAATGACCATGCAGACAACGCCGGAAACAACGCTGCCCCAAAAACAAAACGAGCATACAGAACGTGCATACGCTTTGTCACCCTTACCGAGCGCACGGCTTATGACCGACGTGCCGCCGATGCCGAAAAGCGTGCCTATTGCCATAAGAAACAGAAATACCGGTGTTGCGACGGAAACAGCCGCGACAAGCAGCGCGTTGTGCGTCTGTCCGATGAAAAAAGTATCCGCAAGATTATAAACAAGCACCATCAGCGAACTGATGACGGCAGGAACTGCGTTTTTTACAACAGCCTGAGCGACAGGCATTTGTGCATACAGTTCCGCTTTGTTGGATGAATTCATACGGTAGTGCTCCTTTGCAAATATATTGTAGCCTGCTACAGTATAAATGTCCATATCGGAGCCGTATCAAATTTTAATAATAAGCTGTTATTCGGAAAGATTGTCGGCGATTCTCTTCAGCATATCCTTCAGTGCGGCAATTTCCTGTTTCGTAAAATTTTTAGCCATAATTCTCTTCATGCTGATTTTCGACTTGTTTGTTTCTTTTAACAGTGCGAATCCTTCTTCCGTCAGGCAGACTTCCTTGGATAGCCGCCTGTTCGTCGTGATATTCGTCCTTATAAGATTTTTCTTTTCAAGACGCTTAAGAATTCCGTTTATTGTCGGGTGGGAAACATCGTAGGCGTCCTCCAGCTCTTTCTGTGTTGTTTTACCCTGCGGCTGCCCGTGAATAAAATGCAGTACCCGTACCTGGGATAAAGTCACACCGAGTGTCGAAAAATATTCATTTCCGCTTTTTTCGAGCCGTTCAGTAATTTTCTTGAACAGCATGCCTATATCTTCCGTTTCTTCTTTCATTATTTCCACCCCTTTCCAGAATATCCGTCATACGGGAATAAGTCAATCGACAGCATCCGCATGCCGGATATAACACAATATTAGTGAAGCACGCTACAGTATAAACTTGCGTTTGAGCGTATTTTTACAGTATATTCTGCTTATCAAATGTAGTTAGCTACACTATATGACACAGACAGCGATGATTACGTTTGAGGAGGTAAAGTATGTATTGTGGAAGGAAAGCAGTTACAACGCTGATTGCTGCAATTTTACTGCTGTGGCCAGTGGGCTCGGAGGAAATTACCAACAGCACGACTGTAAAAAAACTTTCCGTAGACGAAGCTGTCCGGACGGCATTAAAGACTCATGTCGATATACAACGCAGTTCGCTCTCTTTAAAACAGACCGAGCGCGAATACCGTCATTCATGGAATTCGTTTCTACCGGCAATTACGGCGGACGGAAACGGTAAGAAGCTCAACTACTATTCGGATCCCGTATCCGACACCGTTACAGTAACGGCAGGCGTCGGTGCAAGTCTTTCTCTTGATGCCGGATTGGGAAGTAAAATTGCAAAACTTAAATCAGAGTATGAAGCCGGAATACTGGATTACGATGATACGCTGAGAAGTGTCGAATACACTGTCAGGGAGGCATATTATGAACTGCTTTATTACAAAGAAAATTTTCTGGTAAGTCAGAAAAGCGTCGACTCGTATCAGCAGCAGTACGATCTGACACTGAAAAAGAGAAACAGCGGATTAGCGACCGAACTTGATCTGCTTACGGCACAGGTTGATCTTGAGACTGCGAAAACTGATTTACAGAGCGCTTATTCCTCCTATATGAACAAAATGCTTGAGTTTCTCAACACGATCGGAATGGAATACGACACCACAATTGAGCTCAGCGGTGCGCTCGATTATGCAGAATCGGCGGCAGTAATCGATAAGGCATCGGTTCTCGACAACTGCGAGGAAAAATCGTCGGATGTCAAAGCGCTCGAAAATAAAATAAAAACGGCAAAATATTCGCGCAACCAGACGTTTTATTCGTCTTTTCTGCCGTCTATGAATCTGGATGCTTCCGTCTATCCGGAATATCAGTCGTTCGAAAAAAAATCGGACACGGAAACACGTACCCCGTACTGGAGTGTCTCGGTCGGCATAAGTCTTCCGGTCGACTGCTGGGTTCCCGGCTCTTCCGCACATGACACCGTTGCGGAGCTGGACGACACAATAAAGGACTACGAACTGCAGCTGACAGATAAAAAGAAAGACGTCCGCACCGACATAGTCGAAAAACTCGATCAAATCGAACAGTCGCAGGCGACGCTGAAAGCGCGTCATCTTAATGCAGGGCTTGCGAAAAAATCATACGAAATGACTCAGGAAGCATATCAGCGCGGAACAAAAGATCTTATTACACTTCAGTCCGCGCTCGATACGTACCATTCCGCACAGCTTCAGCTGAGTTCCGAACAGTACACGCTTATATGCAACGTCCTTGATCTGGAGAAGGCACTCAGCCTTCCTTCGGATGCATTCTTTACAAATACAACGACAGAAGAGGTATCAAAATGAAAATAACAAAGAAACGCATCGGAGTGGTTGCAGCAGTTGTTGCAGCACTCGTTATCATAACAATCATTCCGAAACACCGTACGGCTTTGCAGGAAGAAGAGCAGACAACATATTCGGTCACGACGGAAGAATTAACAAAACAGAATATGCAGGAATATCTTCTCATGAACGGAAATGTAAAAGCGGACAACTCGATTTCCGTATATCCTGATATCGGCGGAAAACTGGTAAACGTTCCGGTAACGCTCGGCAGCTTAGTAAAGCGCGGACAGATTATTGCCGAAGTCGATCCTTCGACCCCGGGTTCGGTCTACGCACGCAGTCCTGTATACGCTCCGATCGAAGGGTATATTACCTCGCTCCCGCTGACACAGGGAACGACTGTCTCAACATCCTCCGCTATAGCTCAAATAGGAAACATTACAAAACTGCAGATCTCCGCCAAAGTACCGGAACGCGACGTCGGCGTTCTGAAGAACGGACTCACTGCAGCAGTGACGCTCGTAGCCTATCCCGACGAAACATTTCCCGCGCACATATTCCGGGTCTCACCGATTGTCGACGAAACGTCCAGGACAAAAGAGATTTATTATATTTTCGACACGACCGATCCGCGGATAAATGCAGGAATGTACGTGCGGATCAAACTCTATACCGTGCTGCATGAAAATATCATCGTCATTCCCGTCGACTCATATGTAACGGACAGCGGGAAACAATATGTTTACATCGTAAACAGCGATCAAACGGTGACAAAAAAAGAAATTCAAACAGGTATCACCGTCGATGCAAAAACAGAGGTGCAAAGCGGTCTTGCGGAAGGCGACAGGATAGTCGTTACCGGTCTGCAGGTACTTACTGACGGTGTAACCGTTAACGACATCGGAGGAAAATAAAATGAGCCTTTCAAAGAAAGTACTTGACCATCCGGTACTTACCATCTGCGTATTCGCACTCATCATGATTGTCGCTTTCTTTACGCTGAACAGTATACAGATTGACCTTATGCCGGACATGGATATGCCTGTCGCCATGGTCTATACGACCTACGATAACGCAGGACCGGAATCTATTGAAAAAAGCGTAACAAAAACACTTGAAAGCGGTCTGGTAAGCGTAAGCAGTCTCAAGAAAATGACATCCACTTCATCGGAAGGTATGTCGCTGATTGAACTCGAATTCAATTACGGTACTGACATGGACGTCGCCGTAAACGATATACGGGACAAACTTGACACGGTCAAAGGCAACCTGCCCGATGATGCGGACGCACCGCAGATTTTCAAATTCGACTCCTCTTCTCTGCCGGTAATTACGCTGGCGGTAAACGGCAACCGTTCCGCGGACGAACTGCGGAAACTCGCTGACGACACTATTTCCGACCAGCTTGAACAGACAGAAGGTATTGCGCAGGCCAGCGTAAGCGGCGGACGCGAGAGTATCGTGCGCGTAGAACTCGACCAGAACAGACTCGACGCGTACGACCTGACGCTTTCTTCCATTGCAGCCACGCTTGCGAGCCAGAATATAGAAATCGGCGGCGGCAACGTTTCGGAAGGTATGCGCCAGTATCTCGTCCGTACAACGGGCGAATTCAGTTCCATCGACGAAATCAACAATACAGTCGTAGGGACTCTGAACGGATACGACGTGAAACTGTCCGACATCGGAACGGCGTTCATGGGGTACAAAGATCAGACGAGCATGATATACATAAACGGTAAACCAGGCGTCTATATTAAGCTTCAGAAACAGAGCGGAAGCAATACGGTAAACGTTGCAAATGCAGTCCACAAAAAAATCGCGGAGATACAGAAGACGCTTCCGTCCGGCATAAGTCTCGATATTATTTCCGACGATTCTACACAGGTGAAGGATACGCTCTATTCGCTCATCGAGTCGATTCTTGAAGGATTCGTTCTTACAGTGCTCGTTCTCTTCGTTTTCCTGCGCAGTGTAAAGAGTACGCTCATCATGGCTATTTCAATTCCTTTCAGCGTACTGATAACACTGCTTGCCATGTCATTGTTCGGGATAACGCTTAACATTATTACAATGACCGGCCTTATATTGGGAATAGGAATGGTCGTAGACGCATCGATCGTCGTACTCGAAAATATTTATTCCTACCGCGAGCGCGGCACAAAACCGAAAGTTGCGGCGACAATCGGAACACAGGAAGTTATGGCCTCCGTCGTTTCGGGCAACCTTACGACAATCTGCGTCTTCATACCGTTTTTTGTCTTCAAGAACAAACTCGATATGCTCGGACAGTTGTTCACCGAACTTATGATTGTTATTATTCTTGCACTGCTTGCATCTCTGGTCGTCGCCATGTTCCTAGTCCCGGTACTCGCCGGAAAATTCCTTATCGTGGAGAACCACAAGGAAAAACCGATACGGAACAAATATCTTGCAAAAGCGGACAAAGCAGTCGGGGATGCAATAGACTGGATTACGGGAAAATACCGCAAGGGACTTCATTATGCACTGCGTCACCGCTTTGTGACCGTCGTCGTCTCGTTCGGTATTCTGGCGGCATCACTACTGCTGTTCAGCCGTCTGAAAATAACGTTCATGTCGAATTTCAGCGACACGTCCGTCGGTCTTAATGTCGAACTGCCGCTCGGAACAAAACTCAGCGAAACGCAGAACGTTCTTAATCAGTATTACGATATCATCAAGAAGGAAATAAAAGGATATGAAAACATCGTCGTGAGCGTCGGAACGACAAGCAGCATGTCTCTCAGCGCGGATACGTCGTACAAGGGTTCAATATCAATAACGCTGCCCGACGCTTCGAGGCAGGTAGACAGCGCGGAGACAATCAAGCAGAAGCTCCGTAAACATTTCGCGGAATTTCCTACCGCAACATTCACGTTCGACGAAGGAAAAATGCAGCAGATGACGGGAAGCGATATCGATATCGCATTCCGCGGAGACGATCTGGATCAGAGTCTCGCGCTTGCAGAACAGGTAAAGAAACTGATGAAGGACAACATTCCTGAAATAGTCGAACCTGACATAGACCTCGAGAACGGTCTGCCCGAGGTCGAAATAAAAATCAACCGCGCACGCGCTTCCTCGTTCGGAATCTCAATTTCCGATATTGCGAACGAAATCAACTACAGCGTCAACGGCAACACCGCGACGACATACCGCGAAAGCGGCGACGATTACGACGTTATCGTGCTCCTCCGCGATGAAGACCGCAGCGATATTCCCGACCTTGAAAAGATTTTCGTAAGCGGAACAAGCGGCCGCTATGCCGTCGCGAACTTTGCAGAGGTCGTACGCGGCGTCGGACCTGTTTCCGTCACACGTGAAAACCAGATACGCACCGTCCACCTTACGGCGAGCCTCAAGGGTGCTTCCAGCGCCGGCGCGATTGAATCGGAAATCAAACAGCTCATGGATAAAAATATGATCATTCCGGACTCGGAAAGCGTCAGTTTCGAAGGTTCATGGAGCGACACAATGGACATGATAAAAGTATTCATAGTCATCATCATACTGGCCGTTATTCTCGTGTTCGGCGTCATGGCGGGTACGTACGAGTCGTTCAAGAATCCGTTCATCAACATGTTCACGCTGCCGTTCATGCTTGTCGGCGTCGTACTCATCTATCTTATTACCGGACAGTCATTCAGCATGGTATCCATGATCGGCGTTGTCATGCTTATAGGTATCGTCGTCAATAACGGAATCATCCTTGTCGACTGGACGAACCTGCTTGTCGGACGCGGCTGGAAAGTACTCGACGCGTGCGAAGAAGCAGGCGCCGCGCGGTTCCGTCCCGTGCAGATGACGACTCTCACAACCATACTCGGCATGATTCCGATGGCATTCTTCGGCGACGCGAACTCAAGTCTCACGCAGCCGATCGGCCTGTGTGTTGTAGGAGGATTAACATCAAGTACGCTTGTCACTTTATTTATTATTCCGGTGCTGTATTCTTTGTTCAACAGGCACGCAGACGATAAAAAAGATTTCGTTATTCCGCCGGAATTGGCGAAAGAACTTTTTCCAGCAGAGGGTACAGAGGAGAAAAACAAATGATCAGAATTGAAATAATAGCAAACCAGTCGACGCAGGATGAAATAATAGAAAATCTTGAGGAAGTAATTCCCGGTTTTCTCTACACGATACTCCCGCTCGCAAACGGACGCGGGAAAAAATCATACAAACTCGGAACGGTAACGTGGCCGGAAACAAATTTCGTCATGATTGCGTATGCGGACGATAGTTTGGAAAACACCGTAAGACACATCATGCGGTACATAAAAGTGAAATTTCCTGAGGAAGGAATAAAACTGTTCATTCTGCACGACCAGACGCAGGAAGGAGGTGCATAGGATAAAATACAAATAACTATTCACGGGCGGACGGTTTTAAGTTTTCGCCTTTACTCCTTTTTGCCGGCCGCCCGTGTGTTTTAAGTACCGCTCACAAAATTCCTGCACTGCTGCATAAAAATCCGTTTTTTGCTATACTCCCACCATCATGTCTTATTCACATAAAAAAATCGCAGCGCTCTTTGATCTTGACGGAGTCATTTTCGACACGGAAAAACAATACACTGTTTTCTGGGCAGATATAATGCGGAAATATAAAGGAGATGATTCTCCCGCTCAAAAAATAAAAGGTTCCACGCTCGAAAGAATATACGCCGACTGGTTTTCCGGTATGGAAAAAGAGCAGCGGGAAATAACGTCGGCTCTCGGAGTCTTCGAACGGAATATGAAGCTCGATTATATTCCGGGGCTGACTGATTTTGTACATGACCTCAAATCGCACGACGTACAGTGTGCAATCGTCACAAGCTCGAATACAGCAAAAATGGAAATCGTTTATCCGCAGCATCCCGAACTGAAAACCTTATTCGACCGGATACTGACAGCGGAAATGTTCGAACGAAGCAAACCGGCCCCAGATCCCTATCTGCTCGGCGCAACCGTTTTTAATATACCGCCGGAGAACTGCTTCGTCTTCGAGGACTCATTCAACGGATTAAAATCAGGACGGGCAGCAGGCATGCACGTTATCGGCCTGTCGACGACGAATGCACCCGAATCTCTCTGGGGGTACGCGGATATGGTTATTCCCGATTTTACGGGAATGACGTATGAAAGGCTGACGGAGGAGATTGTAAAAACCGTCTAAGTTTCCATATCTGCCCGGAACTGCTGTTTTGCCATACCGCCGGAGAACTGCTTCGTCTTTGAAGATTCATTCAATAAATCAAAATCAGGGAGAACCGGAGACATGCACGTTATCGGCCGTAATTATTTTAAGGAAAGAAATTCTCCGGGAGTTAATACAGGAATGGATGAATGCCTATAATCCTTTATATTACGTGTAATAATATTACCGGCGCCTATCTGTCTGCCCGCTTCATATTGAACAGAATCCTCAAAATCAATCCAATCAGAATCCAGTGCTGCGAGAATACAAGATTCGTCAATGCCGGCAACGGATAGAATTCAGGATTTGGCAGAAGGACATCAAGTATAATATTAGTATCGAGAAGAATGACCATATTTTTCTTCAAGGCGTTCGTTTCTTATATCTTCTGCCGTAACAATTTTATCCGACTGAAGAATTCCCGTAATTTCTTTAAGTATAGAAGATACAGTCTGCTCATGTTTACGGGGAGGCTGTATATATTCATCAAGGCCCGTAATTATGACCTTCTGATTAGGCCGGAAAGCCTTCGGATCAAGGGGGATACACGTGTTTCCGTCAAAATAGCCTGTCACTGCCGGATCTCCCTTTGTTGACCGGAATGAGGTATATCCGCTGAATCTTGAATATGCTACAACCTGTCCCCGCCGGGGCTGTCCTGGAAGTTTCAAGAACACTTCAAAAAGGACAGCCTTTTTTGTCGTATTTTCTTTTCTTGAAGTGTTGCTCTTTTTTCAGGCATTCATAAGTCTTGCAATTTGCTTAAAGTCATACCCTATCATCAACAGACCCCATTCTGTCCCGACTTTTTTTATTCCGCAAAGTCGAAATCTCCTGAAACTCTGGTTGGCTTTTATCTGGCCGAAGACGGTCTCACATTCCGTTGAGCATCTTTTCATAAGACTTTTATATTCATCAGATGCGAGAAGTTCCCTGACCTTCAATTTCTGTTCAAGCCAGTGCCCGTTTCTCTGGATCATCCGACCGTATTCTGATTTTGTACAAAGAGCTCTGAACGGGCAGCCCTCACAGTTGTCGCACTGATAGACTTCACAGGTCTGAATGTATCCGGATTTGTTTTTCTTCTGCTCCGTCTTTTTATAGGGAACAGGATTTCCGCACGGGCATGTGTACTCTTTGGTCTTCTCATCATACTTCCAGTTCTCTGCGTTGTACGTCTTTTTTCTGAAACTGCGTTTTATTTCTTTTTCGTAGGACGTGTATTTTACTGCTCCCGTGATTTTCTTTTCTTCCAGATAATCATAGTTCTCCTCACTCCCGTAGCCTGCATCGGCAATCACGGTTTTGAATGTACAACCCAGCCGCTTCATGACGTTCTCAAGATGAGGTTTTAATGTCCGTGTGTCCGTTGGGTTCTGGAAAACATCGTAGCCGATTACAAAATTGTTTTCAGTTCCGACCTGAATGTTATAGCCGGGTTTGAGCTGACCGTTGAGCATGTGGTCTTCCTTCATGCGCATGAACGTCGCCTCATCATCCGTCTTTGAGTAGCTGTTCCGGTCGTTGAACGTCGCGTCTGCCTTCTCGTACTTTTCTTTTCCCGGAAGAAAGTCCTTCTCAGTCTGCCGCTTTGCTTTCGTCAGTTTTTTTTTACATCCTTTGAGTCTTCGTCATCACGCCCGCTGATTTCATCGAGTTTCTTATTAATCCCCGCAGCCACGGCCTTTATTTCTTCGCTTGTCACCGTGATGTCCTCTCCAAGTTCAGCAAGGTCCTTGTCTCCGTATTCCTGATTTTCGTTTTCCGTGATTTCATCTACTTCTCTTAATAATAAGCGGAGTTTTTCATCCAGCTTCCTTTCATTCTTCTCGACGGCCTTTTTCCACACGAATGTGTATTTGTTCGCCACGCTCTCGATTTTTGTTCCGTCCACAAAATACTTTTCAAGGCTTACATAGCCTTCCCGGTTCAGAAGTCTGACTGTCGCGATAAAAATCTCTTCGATTGATTCCCTGAGTTTTCCCCCGCGGAAATGATTGATTGTCCTGAAATCCGGCTTCTGGTTTCCCGCCAGCCACATCACATCGATGTTCTCGCGGCACTGCTTTGCTATCTGCCGCGAAGAATAAATGCCCGTCATGTAACAGTAAATCATGACTTTCAGGAGCATGAACGGATTATAACGGCTTGCTCCGCCGCCTTTCGTGTATTTCGTAAATATTTTTTCGATGTTAAGCTCGTCCACTGTTTGGCTGACGACTCTTACAAGGTGTTTTTTCGGAACCAGTTCCTCCAGACTCGATGGCAGAAGCCACTGTTCGCTCTGGCTGTATGGTTTGAATGTTATTTTGGTACTTACTCCTCTGCTCATAATTGAATTTTAGCAGATTCAGCTCCGTTTGTACATTTAAATTGACGGGGCTGCCCATTCTTTTTGGACAGCCCCTTCCCGGGTTTTGCTATGCAAAACCCGCATGCCAGCCAGAGAAAATATAGTAATCCACTCTGCGCCGCCGTAACTGACTGCAGAATGGTGCCGATTCGTATTTGCGAATCAACCGGTCAAATTTCATTCACGAGGAGAAAGAATATACAGTTCAGCCTTCTTCTTCCCCCGTTACCAATCTGCCACATTCGGCCACGGAGGAGGATTCCCGTTCGGGCCGTCGTACAGGTTGTGCACAAATGCTCCGAAGAACCAGCCTTCCGTTCCGTCAAGAAGCCGTACTTTATACCACACGTTCTTCTGCCCTCCGATTGTCTCTTCCGCCGTTCCCTTTTCAAGGATCCGGAAGCCCGTCTTTACAGGATATGTGCCAAGGCTCTCGGTTGATGTTGACGGTCCTTTACGAAGGCGTACTTTATCGTCGTTCAGACGTCCGAAATATTTCAGATGGTTACGCACTACCACAAGTTCGGCTGTTCCAGTGGGATCTGGGCCAAATACAGGCATATAACTGCCTTCTCCATCCCTTCCCCTTCCTGTAATCTCAAAATCAGGAGGTAGCAGGCAGTATAATTCTCCCCACGGACCAAGCCCATAATTATACTGATATTCTTTCTTCTCTTCACTTGCACTTTCTCCCGGTTGAACCATCCAGGGAATGGTTATCTCCAGCTCGGTTCTTCCCTGTGAATCTGTAATAAGAAATTCTCCAGGAGCATAGGACCATCCTCCTCCTCGCCAAACAGAATGTCCTGATGCAAGTTTGCCGCAATATTCCCAGCCATGACTGACATCTGCTGGTTTTACAGCTGACCATAGTATTCCGTTCTTGTATAATAATCCGTCTTCTCCTATGCTGAATCCTCCAGGCTGCGTCGGAAGCCACGATTTTGCATTCTCTGTATTATAAATGCTTATATTTCCGGTCTCAAGAAACTCTGCAATTAAACGAACTCCTTTTTCCTTTGATTCCAAAAACATACCATGTGGTACAGGAGTCAATCTATAATCATGAGCCCTAACTTTTTCTTCACCCCAATCAAATGGTTCTGCACGAAATTTATTATTATAAAAATTAAACGTTAATCCATTCCCGGGACTTTCAATGGTACCTTCTTGAGAAGTGAAAGTGTATCCTGTGGAAATTAATTTATCAAAATCAGGAATATTCTCTGTCAAAGACTGACTTTGAAACTCTTTCCCATCAAAAGTTATCAGATAGCTTCTATCATAAGTCGGGAAAAAATAAAGAATTCCATTCCCGTCTATAAAAGGGCCATTCGGCGAAAAGAATCCTTCATCATTTGTGAAGTATTCAACTTGATTGTTACTTTTGCCAATTGTTGTTCTTCCCAGTATTTCTTTTTGTGCCTGTATAATTTCCTGTGCAAACAAACATATTGATGAAAAGAAAAGACAAACTACAAGAATATTTTTTCTCACTTCAACCTCCTTATTGCCCATGATGTACAATTTAAATCAAGTTCAACATCCTTACCCAGGGAAAAACTTGGATAAAAAGTTAATGGACCAACTACTTCACTTTGATTATAGTCTCCTATACTCATAACCTTTATCACACTTTGTATCTTATTATTATACTCTGCTTCTATAAGAATTATCTGATTCATCAATTCAGCAACAGATAGTTCTGAAGCGTTCGGCGGTACATACGCAACAACTGCTATATGTGCCGCACTTTTTCTCCATGGGGTCGGAGCCGAAACCAGAGTATCCTGTTCTGCAACAGGATACTTGTATTTTACCCAAATATCACCGGGAACAATGTGAAGCAGCTGTTTCCGATGTATTTCTGTTGATGTCGTTGTAACTTCTTTATTCTTATTAATTATATCCCACGAATTTATTCCTGTTTGTGCTGAACGCACCTGTGCCCGGTAGTGAGTCCCATTATATAAATTTTGTACAGCATTGTAATCATCATTTTCTGCATCCATAATTCCATCCGGTAATGTTACCCATTTATAATGTCTACAATTTTTATATGATGCAGACCTCTGTGCAAATCCTACACAGTCTGTTCCTGCTTCAAACGTATACTTCCAGTTCCAGTAATTATCATCATCCATCGTATTCGTCGTATTATCAGTTGAAATCCATGGAGATTCATTATTTCCGTTTGTCGGGAATCCATGCAGAAGTCCCAGGCTTGGTATGAACAGCTTTTTTGTTGATGTTCCCTTTTTATAGTTTTTCCACTGATTATCTGTCGCCAGCACGGAACTTATTGTTGATGCCCCCGCTGTACTTTCTTCCAGAGCCGTCTGCTGCTGCTTCATTTTCCACACAAAATCAAAAGGACTGTCCATGCTTCCTGCCCATCCTTTATTAGAGGAAGGCCCTTCTTCCGGATGATCAGGATAACTGTATGCTACCGTTTTTCCGATTACATTTCCTGCTGTCGGATTTGTCTCAGTTCCTGCCGGTATTGTCCGCAGCGGTGTAAACTCCGGAAATGTCACTACCTGTCCTCGCCGCAATCCTGCTCCGCAGTCTTGCTTCCCGTGAATTACAGCCGGCTCGCCGCCTGTAATTCACGCATTTCTATTTTTTAATACAGCTCAATAATTGTGGTTCTATATTCTGTTCTACTTCTTTTCTGCTGTCTGTATCATTTCTACAAGCTGTTTCCTCTCTTCCGGCAGCTTTATTTCTCCCGCATTTTTCCCTTCATCACTGTACCATACCTGTCTGTCAAAATATGTCTTCAAATCTTCACTCTTAAAACTGCATCCGTACAGGACATACACCGTATTTCTCAGTATTCTCATATCTGCCCTGCTCATTTTTGCAAGGGTTTCCTTCACATACTTTCCGTAGCTGTCGTCCGTATACCCGTTCACTGCCATTGCATACAGATCGGGCTCCCCCCATGTACGTCTGATGCGGAATACCTCCGTATATTCATCTCCTGCTATGTAATAATAGATGTTTCCGCCAAAGCCTGCATACACTGAAAATGAAAAATAATGACCTTCATCATATGTGGATAAAATAGACGAACTTTCCCTTAACGGTGTAATATTTATTCTATTACCCTCTGGAGAAACTATACATAAATACGATTTATATTTTTTGTTATAAAAACCACCCTGATATCCATATCCCTGCACATCATATTGTATCTGATTATCAACTATATAGGGGCTTTCTCCATAGAACTTCTCAAGAATATCTACAGTTGAATAATAAGTTTGCCCCCATACAAGTGCATCATTCTCCTCAAAGTCCACCGCCAGATGAAGTTTCGCAGCGCGTTTGCTGCTTTCTTCATATTTCACAGGGTCATATTTCTTCAGATAGTCCATGGCTTCTTTACTGCTATATACCTTTCCGTCGGTGTCAACAGCGCCGGGAACTCCGTCGCTGTTGACAAAATACACTATATAACCATCTCCCTTTTTCAGTATAAAACTTATCCCATTACTGACAGCAGCTTGCTCCGCATAATCAATTATTTTTTTAGCATTTTTGTATATTAATAAGTCGATAGAACTGCCACCTATCATATACTCACCTAATTTAGAATAGGTTCCTTCATAATTCATTCCAAGCCCGCATCCGCCCTGCTGCTCAAGCTTTCCTTTTGTTATTGTATACACATTCCCGTTTCCACGGTTATTCTGTATGATTAATTCCGGTATTTTTTCGTCAACCACGAATACAACAGGCTTCCCGGGCCCGCCTGCGACTCCACCTCTATACTTTATATCTTCTATAGTTCCTATTCTTTCTATATCAAAAGAAAATATTCTGCTGAGGAATATACAAAAAATCGATAATCCTGTTATTAGTGTTTTTCTCATCATTTATATCTCCGTAATTGATAATCACTTTTTTTATTTCCCAAATCATTCCACACACCCCTCTGGACATTCCAAAGATTTTTCTGTCCTAGTCCTCCCTGTGTCGCATGTATAATATCTACATCATCATAGGATTTCATCACTATTTCGCTCTCTTCATAATTCAAATTTTGTATGATTACTACATGACTGCCACTTATAACAAGAATGTCACCAGGAACCACGTGAGTTAACAAAACTCTTTGGATATTCCTCTCTTTTATCTTTGTATTATCAGGATCTGTGTCTTTTACATCCAGCATCCATGTTTCTGTATTTATCTCCATAGTATAATCACTATCTGCAAATATAGATGTCCCATATTTACTACTTTTGCTTTTCGCAACCATGATATTACTACCATTATAACAGGCACAAATATGTGCCAATCCCGAACAGTCAATACCACTTGTATAATTTGCCTGGTTAGGATGATAACTGCCGCTGAACGGTGTATTTGCATTACCTGTAATACTTGCATAATTTATATTATTAATGTTATTTATATTGTAATCATCGGTACCGTTAAAGGCCATAAACGTTGAAAAGCCGGGCACCGTTATCAATGATGTGGATACATACGGATGCTGTACAACTCCTGCAGCTGCAATTCCATACTTGTAGTAATTATAATTTACAGAGACACCGTCTTTTGTTGTCTGTCCAACCTCTATCTTTCTCTGCCCGAATAAATAGTTATGCCAGCTCGTGCCCGGTGCTGTCGTCTGTCCCTCCGCCCAGTTCAGCTGGGAGTATGTTGTGTCTGTACTTCTCTTTCCTGCTATTGCGCTGCTCTGTGCTGTTAGTTTGCTGTTAAAGTCTGATACACTGTCCCAGCATCCCCATCCGTACGCTACCGATTTATCCACATGGACGTTGTCATTCCATCTTGTCCAGCTCAGGATATTCCCCTGCCCACCTGTGTTATTTCCTGTCGAGTTATCGGCTCCAAGCCAATCGTTAGCTCCATATCCTTCTTCTCCCGTCCACGGGTGCGCATTGTTCCAGTCTATATTCCCCAGTACCGTCTCTTCCTTGTTTATGTACAGGTTCGCCCGCCACAGCAGTTTCTTGTCATATACCGCTATGTAATCACTGTC